>CAMTXJ010000001.1:0-552264 GCA_947085695.1 uncultured Candidatus Peregrinibacteria bacterium
CCTTCCCCTTCACCCCCGCGCAGCGGCGGACCCCTCCAATCTCAACCAAAGGTGGGTAAGAGAAAGCATTATTCTTTATTATTTTTCCGTGAGCCGTAGCTCATGAAGGAATTTTGCAATGTTATCTAGATACTGCGAAATTTTCGTTGTTGCTGGTGCTTCGTAACCGCAGCCTACAACCGTGGCCTCGGACAGTTCCTGCGCCGCTACCAGTGCCTGAAACGAAACATAGGGTTGGGAACTGATGACAAGAATTCTGGCGCCTGGCTTTGGTTGCACTTCTTCCCGGAATGCCTGCATGTTGTCGTGCGTCGTGTAGCGGTGCTTGGCATTCGGTGGGCAGCTGACAGCAAAGCAGGGGATTTTGAAATCCAACGTTCCCGACCGTTGCGCCAGGTCGTACACGAATTGCATCATACCAATTTCTGTTTCTGGCGTAGGGAGTCCTTGCATCAGGTTTTCCCTGTACCCTAACTCTGGGTTATTCCACTGCAGTGTTTGCGCCTGTTCTTCTGGGGGTAATGGGCGCGGACTCCCTGCAAGGCAAAGGCGATTGAAGCGGGCACCGGCCCAGTGTTCGTTCAATGCAAACCGAAGGCGTTTGCGCACACCAACAACCTTGGCACCCAGCACACCCGCATACTCGTAGGGTGTTTCGAGAACATCTGGGTTGGAACCATGAATTGCATCGACGAGTCCCAGAGCACGAAGCAGTTCCATGACTTGGCTGCGCAAGTCTCCATGTGTTTCCAGAATATCTGCGCGGGTTTTGGCTGGTTGTAACCACGCTTGTTGGGTCGCTGCGTAGACACTTTCAAAGGAACCGTCGTGCCGTACCTCGCACGTGTCCAGCAAAGCTGCAAATTCCTCCGTGGGTTTGCCGTTCTCCTGGGTAAAGTGTGTAGCAAGCACAGGCACGCAGCCTATTGTTTTGCGCTCACCGCTGCATGCTTTTTTGTGGCATTTTCCAGCGTCTCTTCCAGTAACGGTGGGGCTTCTGTACTACGCAGTTCTCCCAACTTTTCCAGCGGCTTGTCCAATTGGTTGGTACGCGTGGTCACCATTTCGTTGTAGGCGCTCTGTGCAGAATCTAAGCGTTCGCCGACTTTGCCCATGACTTCCTTAAACTTCTGCCACTGCTGGCGGAATGCGCCGAGGTACTTGAGCATTTCCTGTGACTTACTTTCGAACGTAAAGTTATCTATGGACTGCCGAATAACGGCCAGTATGGCGTAGAGCGTAAGCGGGGAGCAGAGGATGGTGCGTTTCTGCATTGCTTCATCTATCAGCTCACGGTCCATTTCATGCAAGAACGCGTAGATCTGCTCGTTGGGTATAAAGAGCAGCACATAATCCACCGTGCGGTCTTCGGGGTTTATGTAGTCGCGTGTTTGGATTTCTTTTACGCGGTCGCGCACGTCTTTTAAGAACTGCTTCTTGAACTTTTCCCGTTCTTCTTCCGTTGTTGCATTCACGTAGCGCTCGTAGTTGGGGAAGGGGAATTTTACGTCCATGTTCAGCTTCAAGTTTTGCGGCAGCATGAAGGTAAAGTCCGGGCGGTTCGTGTTTAATTCCTGGCGCTTATCCTTCTGGTAGTTCACGCCTTCGAGCATCCCCGCAAGACGTAGCACATCTTCCGCCATACGTTCCCCCCACTGGCCGCGCCCCTTCGTATTGCTCAGCGCATTGCGCAGGTTTCCGGTTGTCGTATTTAAATCGGTAATCACCTTTGCGGCGTCACCCAAACGCGTTTCCACTTTCGTATTCTGCTTTCCCACTTCCTGCATCAGTTGCTCTACTTTGTTCAGACCTTCGTTCATGTTCTTCAAATTCATATCGATCAACCCTTTCTTGTTCTCGAGTTCCTTACTGTTGAGCTTTACCTGGTTCGCTAGTTGTTTTTCCGCCACCGTGACCAGCTCCTGCATGCTCTGGTTTAAGACTTTGGCCGAAAGCTGCTCAAAGATTTTTTCGGTGGAGTTCTTCGAGGTACGATTGGCAATCATCATGCCAATGGCACCCACGATTGCGCCGACTGCCAAACCGAGGAGGAAATAGGTAATCATATTTCGATACTAGCACAGGGTGGACGCATGTCCACCAACCTTTATTGATTCAAGAGGGCCTCTGCTTGGGAGCGAGTTTCTTTGCTGTCGTACCACGACTCGGGCCACATTAGTACTTCCGTCTTAAAGTCTGGCCCTTCGACGATGAATGTTCCCGGCCGTGGTGTCGGTATTCGTTTCTGCTCTTGTGGAGCGGGATCTGCATTTGGGAAGCGGTTGATATCACTCATCACCGGAATCGTAGTACATCGCTCGGGCGAATCAAGAATTCTGTTTGCCAGAGTGCTTTCTCTAGAAAAAACTTGCCGAAATTCCTTTCATCAGTAAAATCTGCCCCCGGTACCTACTTCCGAACCTTTCGTCTCCCTTTTCTATGGCCCTCAAGCGCACACTGAAGAAAAAGCTTATTGGAAAGCACCAAACGCACAATAAGGACACCGGCTCACCGCAGGTGCAAGTCGCTATTCTTACGCGCGAAGTGGAGCTGCTTACAAAGCACTTAATGGAACACCAGAAGGACCACAGCGCCCGCAAGGGACTACTGCAAAAGGTCGCGCAGCGCCGCACACTGCTCAACTACCTGCGCATGAACAAGCCAGAGGACTACCAGAAAGTGCTGGAAGAACATGGCTTGAAGCGCTAGGTGATGAGCATTGCCGCCTATTTTCAGCTTGATTTTTGCTAGTGGTGCATTGATTTTTTACATAAATATGCGATAGTTATTCCCTTATGAATAAGAGAACAACCCAAGGGGATAGAGCCAATGATGGAGGAACTAATTCCGCCGCTGTCGATGTGTCACTTGGTACTCTTATTCAAACAGCTCGAAGAAAATTAGCTCTCAAACAAGTCGAATTAGCGAGACTTCTTGGTTTCACTAACAGTTATATTTCGAAAATTGAATCTGATGATCAGATTCCGGGGCGTAAGCAAATTGCGATGATCGCTCAAACTCTTCAGGCAGATGTGGAGCAATTGATGCAGGCATGGGAGCATTCAAACAAGATTCGCTCTGAAACACGTAAGCAATTGAATGCTGCAAAAATTCTCGATTCTGGAATGCAGGCTATATCTATTGAAGAGGTTCGAATTGGAAGAGAGATCTTGGCCGATCCGTTGCTTGATGATGCGGTGTGTTCTCTGCGGCAAATCAAAACAGATCCGGAACTTTTGCAGGTAGCGGTGGATCTTCTTCGGACGTTAGCAACTCGATCGAAAGTAGGATTCAAATGAAGGAGAATCCTTGCATTCGTTGTATTCCTTGTAATCCTTGTATTCTCAAATTCACTCCAAAAACTATTCATAATGCTCGGTTTCCTTTATACTGGAGTCAGCTCTTTCCCACGGTCGATTCTCTCATTGTCCCTGCGCCCTGGGTTTACGTTTGAGTCTCTTGAAGATTGTCATGGTCGTTTCTCGACTACGCTCGAAATGACACATGACATGACACATGACATGACACAGTAAGAGCCTCGCATGTGAATCCACCCGTAGGGTGAGTGATTAACGCTGTGGGAATGGGTTTTTGTACCCATTCTTCTTTCACTATATGTCGCAGCAACGCGAATTTACCCTAACCCTGGGCGACAAGCCGCTCATTGTAAAAACCGGCCACCTGGCCGAACAAGCCAACTCCACCGTGCTCTGCCAAATGGGCGAAACGGTGTGTATGGGCAACGTCACGGTGTCTGCCAAGGCACGCGATGTCGACTTTCTGCCACTGCAGCTTGTGTACCAGGAAAAGTTCTACGCCGGCGGCAAAATTGCCGGCTCACGCTTCCGTAAGCGCGAAGGTCGCCCAAGCGACGACGCTATCCTTTTGGGTCGCGTTATCGACCGCGGGCTGCGCCCCATGTTCGACAAGCGCATTCGCAACGACATTCAGGTGTTCTGCACCGTGCTGTGTTACGACTTCGAAAACGAACACGACATTGCCTCGGCAAACGCAGCGAACCTTGCCGTTGCCGTTTCCGACTGCCCTGCAGATGGGCCCCTTGGTACGGTCCGTGTCGGTTTGATTGGTGGTGAACTCGTACTCAACCCAAGCCGCGAAGCACGCACGAAAAGCGACCTGGATATGATCCTTACCGCATCGCTCGAGCGTGTGGTGATGATTGAAGCGGGTGCCAACCAAGTGCCAGAAGAGGAAATGGTTCGTGCCATTGAATTCGGCAAGAAGTGGGCACAGAAAGTTGCTGCGTTCTTCAAAGATGTGCAGAAGGAAGTCGGCAAGACAAAGTTCACCGCAGAAGTCAGCGAACCAAACGACGAAGCCTACACGCTCATCAAGTCGTGGGCCCTGCCGACGATTTCCCAAGCGATCCGCGACCCGCTTCCAAAGCTTACCCGTCGCAAGATCTTTAGCGATCTTATGGATGGTGCAAAAGAGAAATTGGAAGAAGCATTTGCAGCCAAGAAGGAAACCATGGAGGACTACGACAAAGTCATTGCCTCCGGTGCTGCCCTTGTGGATAAAGTCGTAAAGGGTGAAATGCGCCGCTTGATTCTGGAAGAGGGAGTTCGCATGAGCAGCCGCAAAGTGGAAGAAATTCGTTCGTTGAATGCCATGGTGGATGTGCTTCCCAACTTTGTGCACGGCAGCGCACTGTTCGAACGTGGTGAAACGCAGGGCATGACAACCTGCACACTTGGTTCGCCTGGCGACAAGCAACTTATGGAAGGCATGGAAGGAGAGCGCAAGGAGCGCTACATGCACCACTACAACTTCCCGCCATTCAGCGTTGGTGAAACCAGTAATCGCCTCATGGTTGGCAACCGCGAAATCGGTCACGGCGCACTGGCACAGCGCGGCATTGAGCCGGTGCTCCCGAAGGAAGAGGACTTCCCCTACACGATTCGCACGGTTACCGAAATCCTGGCCAGCAACGGGAGCAGCAGTATGGCCGCAACCTGCGGCTCAACGCTCGCCCTTATGGCTGCCGGTGTGCCAATCAGTGCTCCGGTCTCTGGAATCGCTCTGGGACTCGTTTCCGACGAAGAGAAGGACAAATACGTCATCCTCTCCGATTTACAAGATGAGGAAGACTTCGGCGGCGACATGGACTTTAAAGTGACGGGGACTGCAAAGGGCGTTACGGCAATCCAAATGGATATTAAGATTAAGGGTCTGCCGGACCATGTGTTTGCAGAAGCCTTGGCCCGTGCGAAGACTGGCCGTGCGCAAATCTTAGAAGTGATGCTCAAGGCGATTGCCGAGCCACGAAAAGAACTGAGCCCCCGCGCTCCGCGCATTGAAACGATTCAGATTAACCCCGAAGACATTCGCCTGGTCATTGGCAAGGGTGGCGAAACCATCCAGAAGATTACGGGCGAACTGAATGTGCAGATCGACATAGAAGACAGCGGCATGATTTTCGTTACCGCCACAGACGGCGCCGCTATGGAAAAGGCCAAAACGTGGATTCAGCAGATTGTAGCCAAGCCGGAAATCGGCAAGACGTACGACGGAAAAGTGACGCGCATCCTTCCCGGCGTGGGTGCCATAGTGGAAATCCTGCCCGGTAAAGACGGTATGCTCCACATTTCGGAACTGAAATGGGAACGCACGGAAAACGTCGAAGACGTTGTGAACATGGGTGACGCCGTAAAAGTCGTCGTTACGGAATACGACCCTGTAGAAAACCGCACGCGCCTTTCCATGAAGCAACTCACCGAACGCCCGGCAGGCATGCCCGAGCCGCGCCCAGGCCCGCCACGCCGCCCAATGGGCGGTGGAGGAGGTCGCCCAGGTGGGGGATTTAGGCGCTAACTGTCATTCCGAGCGGAGACGAGGAAGACGCCTACGAAGTTACTCATGAGTGTCGTGTCTCGTCTTCGCTCGACATGACACTCATTCGCTATCTCTGCATCGCCTCCTTCAAATGCCCCAAGATGTTTTCTTTGAGGTCGAGAATGTCTTCAAATGGCTCTAGCACATTGTGCGGAGATTTCTGCCGCCAAATGACCGTAGTGCTTTGCACGATGTCACTGAACATGTGGAGCTGGGCGACGAAATCAGTCTGATCGTGCCACTCCACGCCCGCGGCGGAAAGGGCGTCGAGGAGCTCATTGATGCGCCCGAGCGTGCGTTGCACGCTGCGTTGCACCAAGTGCTCTCTGCGCGCGTCAAGCACGTACAATTCCTCCTCTGCGTCATACAGGTCGGGAATATCGCTCACCACGCTTTGGCCTTGTTCCAGCGACATGGCAAGCAGTCCCCAGTCTTCCTTTTCCAGCGGTTCCCCCGCGCGTGCCTGCGCCGCAATACGAGTAAAGCTGCGGCGCAATGCCGCAAGCTCTTCTTGAATGTTATGGAAAACTTCTTCGAACGCGAAATTATGAATATGGCGCAAGGCAATGTCTTGCCGGTGCGAGATGAGTTTCGCGACGAAGAGCGCGAACACGCAGCCCGAAAGAATGCTCTGCGTTGCGGCCAGTCCTTTGGAATACCCCAGCGGCACAATATCGCCATAGCCCGTCGAGGTGGCGGTAATCACGCTGAAATAGAGCGCGTTCCACAGCCGCGCCAGCGGGTCTTCAATGTCTGCCAGCGGGTAGGGCGCATGGATGCCGCCTCCCACGTACGTAAGGAGATTGTAACTTACCGCAGCCACCACCACGACGCTCGCCCACAGCCCGAACAGCTGCGAATAGCTCATGTCGGTAAGGGCCCGAACGAGCCGAGCGTGACGTGGGAGGTTGGTGTGCATGTACAAAGATATTATACAATATTTTAAGAGTTTTGGGTAGTAGAGTTATTTCCCGATTTCTCTTCAGTTTTCTTGTCTTCTTTCGGATTTTCGGTCGGTTTTGCACCCGCTTTCGTCAGGCTATCCTCTTTTGGCTTTGGGGGTGCTTTTTCGGGTCCACGGCTATCACTTTTATAAAAGCCACTGCCTTTGAATTGGATTGCTGGCGGCGTGATCAACTTCTCCGTTTTCTTGCTCCCGCACTGTGGGCACAAAGGGGTCGTTGAGCTGCCAAACGGGCGAGTGTATTCAAACACCGTTGCACATTTGCTGCATTGGAAATCGAAGGTGGGCATACGGTTTAGTTCTTCGAGAATACTCCTGCAAACGCTTTGCGCAGAACAAAGACCCCAAGGGCCACTGCTCCCGCAACAACCAATACCTCCACCGGGGTGATTCCTGTTCCCAGAATATCGGTGTGCAGCGCGTTTTCGACACTCCCCACTGTATTCATGCTGCCAGATTGTAGTGGTCTTCTGCACGGCGATGCTCACCAATGAGCAAATCGACGCCATCGGGAATTGGGTCGAATACCACATTCACTGCATCGTTGAGGGAGCTTAGGGGGCGGAAATGGATGAGGTCATCGCCCAAGGCAGCCAGGTCGTTTCGTGTGCGGGGAAACATGCCTTCTGGAAGCGCCTTGAATTCTTTTCGTCCATCGACTGCCCCTGCAACGCTCGCGAAGAGTTCATCCAGACTCTTAAAGATAACGTGCGAGGTCGCCCCGATCGTATTTTTTACGGTATCGACCGTTGCACCCACGGCGTCTTTATCAAATGCTCTTCCATGTTCGTAATAGCGAGCAGTCTCACCGACAAGGCGTTTTAAGGGAGAGTCGTAGGAGGATTCAATGAGTGCAGCCATCGCACATCTCATCGTACGAGAATTGCGGAAATTGTGAAGTGAAATCTTCCGTTTTTCTTGCATCAAACTAGACATTTCCCTATGAATAGCGGGCTCCACGCGAGCTCGCGTTCTTTTCTTCCTTGTTAGGCCGCCTTCTACCGGCGGTCTTTTTTTTCGTGAGAGACAACCCTCCGGGTTTTCTCTCACGGGCTCTCTTTCCGGCAAAGAGGTCGCTTAGGCATGGCAAAGCCATGCCACGCGACGTTTTTTAGACTGGCAAAGCCTGCCTTCGGAACGGTTTTATAATATGAATGATTGATTCTCTAAACGGGAGGACTACGCTTTGCGCATGCCCACCACATTTTGCCGCCTCGTTTCGCACCTGAACGAGACCCTGGGGGAGCAAAAAATGAATCTGGCAGAACGGGAACGAGTTCTGACCGGAATTGCTGAACAGCTTGTTACAGAACTCCGCACCAAGACATACAAAGTTTTATCAATGCGGGGCATGATTGAAATTACGTGCGATGCAGATGAATTGGAAGCTACCCAACAGAAATTACAAACACTTGCTCCCACGGGGGAAATAAAGGGTCCTCAGGATTCCTTTCGTGGTGCAGGCGCAGATGTAGATGAGGTTACTGCTGTGTAATTGGTTGGTAAGAAACCCGCATGACACAGCGCTTCTAAGCCCATATAGTGCTTTGCGATGGCTGAACTCCCCAAAGCCTATGATCCGGCATTAACTGAGGATCGCATCTACAAGATGTGGGAAGACAGCGGTGCCTTTAAACCAACAGGGAAAGGGGAGCCCTTTACGATCTCCATGCCGCCGCCAAATGCCACGGGACAGCTGCACTTAGGGCATGCGGTCATGTTGGCGCTGGAAGACATCTTCATTCGCTTTGCGCGTATGCAAGACAAAGACGCGCTATGGGTGCCGGGTACAGATCACGCTGCCATTGCTACCGAGAGCGTGGTTATTAAGCGCATTCAGAAGGAAGAAAAAATGCCAGACCCCCGTGCGAAATTGGGTCGTGAAGAGCTCCTCCGTAGAATTGCCGACTTCGTGGAAAAGAGTCGCGGAACCATTCGCAGCCAAGTGCGCAAAATGGGGTCTTCGTGTGACTGGAGCCGCGAACGCTACACTATGGACGAATCCCTGAACCGCTGTGTAAACGAGGTCTTCTGCAGCATGTATAACGACGGCCTTATTTACCGTGGCGAGCGTGTAGTGAACTGGGACACCGCGTTGCAAACAACCATCTCCGATGACGAAATCGTGCACGAAGACCGTGAAGGAACGCTGTACACCATCGAATACCTTTCTGCGAAGCAGACCGGTGGAGCGGCGGTGCATGTTGCAACGAGTCGCCCCGAAACGAAGATCGGTGACAGCGCACTCGTTGTGCACCCGGACGACAAGCGGTACCACAGCTTGATCGGCAAAAGCTTCACTGTGCAGTGGCCACGTGGCATTGAGACGAAGATTACCGTGATTGCAGATCATTCCATAGACCCGGCATTCGGTACCGGTGTGCTGGGGCTTACACCCTTCCACAGTAAGACCGACGAAGAACTGTGGAAGCGCCACAAAGGGGAAATCACCAGTGCACCAATCCACCTAATTGGTGAAAACGGCCGCATGCGCAAAGAGGCCGGTGGCTACGCAGGAATGACCGTAGAAGAGGCACGTGCTGCTCTTGTAGAGGATCTGCGCAGCGAAGGGCGTCTGGTAAAAGAAGAGAAGTACACGCAGCCGATCTCGCTTTCGTATCGCTCTGGTAAACCTGTAGAGCCCCTCCCAAAACTCCAGTGGTTCATAGACGTAAACAAACCCGTGGTGCAGTGGAAGGGGAAGAGCATGAGCCTGAAACAGGTGATGCAAGACGTGGTGCAGTCGGGCGATATTTCCATCGTTCCCGATCGCTTCGAAAAGACCTACTTCCACTGGATCGATAATCTGCAGGACTGGTGCATTAGTCGCCAAATTTGGTGGGGCCATCGCGTTCCTGTTTGGTACAAAGGAGAAGAGATCTCCGTTGGTACCACTGCACCCGGTGGAAAAGGTTTTGAGCAAGACAGCGACACACTCGATACGTGGTTCAGCTCTGCCCTGTGGACGTGGAGCACCCTCGTAGACCCAAAGCTCACACAAGATTTCTCACTCTCGCTCAGCGATATTCTTAAGAACAGTCCGGACTTCCAGCGGTACCACCCCACCGCCGTTATGGAGACGGGGTACGACATCCTCTTCTTCTGGGTCGCGCGCATGATTCTTATGACGACGTATGCCACCGGGCAGGTTCCGTTCCGCAAGGTGTACTTGCACGGCCTGGTGCGCACGCGCGATGGCAAAAAAATGAGTAAGAGCCACCCTGAAACCATGATCGATCCGCTGGATATGATCAGCAAATACGGGGCAGATGCACTGCGCCTCAGCATGATTGTGGGCCAAGGCCCCGGTGCAGATTCACGGCTCTACGAAGAGAAAATTGCAGGGTACCGCAACTTCATCAACAAGCTCTGGAATGCATCACGTTTCGTGCTCATGCAGTGCGAACAGGCGGGAGTGGATCCCCAGTCGATTGAAAAATTGCCCGACGTATCCACGCTCTCGCTCGCGGATCGCGCTATCCTCTCCCGTGAGCAAGCAGTCATGCAGCACGTTACGGACGGGCTCATCAATTATCGCTTAAGTGAAGTCGGTGAGGCGCTCTACAGCTACGTGTGGGACGACTACTGCGACTGGTACTTAGAGCTTTCCAAAGGCAATGCCAATACCGCAGTCCTTGTGCATACACTGCGAAAAATTCTCATTCTCCTGCACCCCTACTGCCCATTTGTTACCGAAGAACTTTGGTCATCTATAAAGCCGAAAAAGGCAGGGATGCTCATTGCAGAGCAGTGGCCGGGTCTGAAACCGGAGCGGAAGGATGCGAAAGCAGAAGCGGAGTTCCTTGTTCTCATCAGCGTTATTCAGTCCATCCGCAAACTGCGCACAGATCAAAACATTGAACCCGGGAAGCAGGTGCCCATCACCTTATGCACAGATGCTCACGCAGAGCTGCTCACGTCCCAAGCAGAGCACATCAAACGTATGGGCAAACTGAGTGAGCTCACAATCAGCGGTACGAAACAAAAACCAGCAGATGCTGCATCAGCATTCTTGGATGGCATCGAAGTGTACCTGCCCCTAGAAGGGCTTGTGGATACCGGAAAGGAAAAAACGAGTCTTACAAAAGAACAGGCCAATCTCGAAAAGTTTATCTCTGGTATAGAGGGAAAGCTCCAGAATAAAGAGTTCATAAAGAAGGCTCCGCCAGCGCTCATCGAAGAACAAAAAGCGAAGCTGTGTGAAGCGCAGGACAAGCTCAAAAAGATTAGTGAGCGGCTGAAGGCGCTTTAAAGGTCGCGGCAATACTGCGATGTTTTGCATTCTTCCATGTGCCAACCGTCTCGCACGATTGCATCGATTGCGGACGCCGTAACACGTAGTTCTTGGCCTTCAACCGCAAATTTGCGGTGAGGTTGAAAAAGTTTGGTGGAACGCTCCGGGCTTTCCAAGCAATCGATGAGTTGCAGTCGACTGAGTGTTCGCAAGGTTGCAGGACACGTTTCCACATTGCTGGTTGCCAACAATGCGCTATGGAATGCATCCTCAAATCGAAAGACGGCGTCTTTTTCCTGGTGCGTACCATAGTATTTAGCGTCAATGTTTAGCCCCTGCGATGTTGAATGCATTCTGCGATACGAAATATTGTACCAATTCCGCGTTATATCATTCGCATCTGCTCCATGCGTTTGCATTTGTTCGGAATTCTCCGCCGCTGTCAGCGCATCGCAAAAATGGTAGATGTTTCTTTTTAGGAATTGGTCTTGTTTACGGCTCCGGTGGCGGAAGCAACCCGTCGTATTCATACGTTTCCAATGGTCCCGGAACAACGGCAGAAATTGTTCTTCCAACTTTGTTGTGCACTCCAGCGTAGTTCGCACGGTGGAGAGTGCGGCGGCGGTAGCAATATTACGAATGCACCATGCTCCTTCTTCGTATCCATATTCATGTGCGAGTGCCTGAATTCGTGATCGTAATGCATCAATAAGCCCTCTCGTTTTTGACACGTCGCCCAGTGCAAGGTTTTTTGCCAGTGCCGTGCGGAATTTTCCCGTTTCCAGGTCTATCGAGCCGCGGCAGTTCTTTAAGTCATTACCCAATTCTTGGCACATGCCGTTGAGTGACGACAACGTGGAGTACTTCGCCATAGGGGGCCCAGAGTAGCGGTCTTATTTGCTCTATTCCACATTTATCGACACTCCTGAATATCCCCAAACGACGTTGGAACAATCGGTTTCCGCTCCGTTTTGCTAATGAGAGCAGCACTCCCACGGAGAATGCTTTTACGGCCGTAGCGGGCGCGAACGGCATCTAACCCTTTTTGGAGCCGTTCGGCTTTGTCGCTTTCCTTTGGGTCCCGCAAAAGTGAGTACTGTTCCGGCGCGCACTCGGTAAGGTCGCTTAGGCAGAGCCCCGCTTGGTTCCACGGGGCACCTTTGGTGTGCTCGTAGAGGTACTTACCGAGGGCACGGAGCGTGGGGAGCATCTCTTCCTCGGTATCTATGGGCGAGGGGAGTTTTGCGTCGCAGCCGCGGTGTACGTGGACAGGCATGCGTACCCAAATATTCAGTCGTTTGCACTGGAGTCCATGACGTCGCAGCTTCCACACGCAGCGGCTAAGGTGTGTAAAGAAGTAGGCCTCTACAAGCGACCACTGATGCGTACGGGGGAAGCTTCTGCAGCGCGAAATAGACTTGGGTGGCTCCGGGTCTGTAACTATGCCCGCATGGGCGATGCCACGGAGTTCATCTTGGAATTCGATCCCGGGGCGGCCAAACAGGTGCACGATTGTTCTTGTATCGGCTATGGCAACGTCCCACGCAGTTCCCCAGCCGAGCTCTTCTACCTTGGGGGCACGTCGCCAACCAATACCGGGAATGTCACCGGGCTTACACTTGCGTAAAAATGCCTCTGCAGCAGCAATAGTAGGCTCTATAGCAAGTACGCCCAGCGGCTTGCTGGCGTCACTGGCCATCTTTGCCAGGAGACTGCTCCCCGCAATTCCTATGGAAACGGGCAGCCCCGCCCTGCGCAGAATGTCTTGCTGCACAGTGCGGGACCACCCTTGCAGGTCCTTTGGGGTGCCGCCAATGCAGGCGCGCAGGTCTGCCTTCCACTCATCTATGGAGAGTTGTTCCAGCAGCGGGCAGTGGCTGTCTAAAATTCCTTCAATCTGTTCACTCGCCAGGCCCGTGTCGCGAAAGAGCGCATCTCGTGCAATTGCCTCGGGGCACAGCTTCATGGCATCTCGTAAACGCATGCCGGTCTTCACTCCTTTTCGCTTTACGTCATGGGTGGCAGCAATCACACATGATCCTCCCATGCCTATCGCAATGACTGGCTTTCCCTTTAACGCAGGGTCCTGCCGTTGAAGGACGGAGGCGAAAAAGGCATCGGCGTCGAAATGGCAAAACATATGAGGTATGTAGTATCGCGGGTATGTAAGTATGTAGGTATTACCAGTTGGGCTTGTCCTGTGCGGATGCCTTCAGTCCCAAAATACATTTGCTCACGTAATGGCACTGCTTACTTGCCGCAAGATAATTTTCATTACTCAGGTATTTCAGATCTCGGGCAATGATCAACTGATTTTCCACTTCTGTTAATGAGCAATGAGCCATTGTGTAAAAGTGATTTTTCCCATCTCGCGTGTGGCAACGGAATCCTTCTGCAATATTGGAAGACACCGATACTGCAGCTCTTCGTAATTGCTTTGTAAGACTATAGATTTCATGGGAAGGAAAGTTCTCAGTGAATTTATAGATCAGTAATACCAACTTGTGCGCCTCTTGCCATGTCACAAGGTCAGTAAAGGCCAGTATTTTACTTATCGTCTGCATACTACATACCAACATACTTACATACTTACATACCTACATACCTACATACCTCAATATTTGCGCACGATGCCCCTCACCACTCCCGCAGTTTTCAGCTCATTCATTGCGTACATGTCGGGGTACCTGGGATTTTCGGCTTGCAGATAGTACTTTCCCTTCTCTTTCTTTAGGGTCTTTAGGGTGAATTCACCGTCTAATACTCCTACGACAATTTCCCCAACGCGCGGCTGCACGTCGCGTTCGACAACCACGAGGTCTCCTTCGTGGATTCCGGCATTGATCATGCTGTCGCCTTTGACGCGCAGCAAGAAGGTGGCGTTGGGTTTGCGCACCAAGTATTGGTCCAGTGTCACGACTTCCTCCGCTTGTTCCTCTGCCGCCGCCGCAAAGCCTGCGGCAATGGGCCCAAAGAGCGGGAGCATCATGGCGGTGGGCTTGCTGTCGCGCTCTTCTAATTCCAAAATCTTAATGCGCCCCTTGGGGTCTTTATGAATGCAGCGCTGTGCCGCGAGTGCGTTCACCACTTTCGCAATGGCGTTCTTGCTGCGCACGCCGAAGGCGATTGCGAGGTCGGAAAGCGAAGGGGAGTACCCTCGTTTGCGCTGGAATTCACCGATGTAATTTAAGACCGTGCGCTGGTGGGGTGTAAGCGTCATGGGGTGGTGGGGACGAACGTTCACCAGCATAGGTGTACGAACGTGCACAGTCAAGAGCTACCGGGTTCTGCGCGTCGCACGCACTGTTGCGCACTGCGAAGGATGTTGTTACAGATCTGCAGTAACCGAGGATTGTGGTTGGCATCCATAATTTCCTGAAGTGCCGTTTCCACGAGTTGGTATGTCACCCCATCGATTACGGTGTTATTTGCTATGCAGAGCGCAATAGAATCCCTCACTCGCTCGGCGGCCTCTTGCAATGACTTGCCTCCACCACCCTGGTTCATATGTGCGCTAATGATCAATGCGTTCGTGCGCAATTCTTCCAAAATCACGGTATAGAGCGGCGGCAATTTTGCCGTGGTGCCGGGGCCTGGCGCCGTTGTCAGATCTGGCTCGCTGGAAAGGACGTCGAGTTCCATGCGAATATTCTCCTCCCGTCCGCGCTCTTCGCAAGAATTATGTGTCGATCACGTCCAAATCTTTCTCTTTCTTCAGCTCCAAATACGTAAGGGTCCACACCGTTTGCTTAAACACATGCAGGTACCCAAAAAAGTAGCTGGCGGCGCCGATAATGCCAATGCCAATGACGGTGGAAATGGCGACGCTGAGCGCCAACGGCAGTATGGTCGACAGCAGCAGCGACAGCCCAATGACAATGCCGGGAATGAGCAATACCAATACGGCGTTGAGCACAATGCGCAGGGAAATGACGAGCAGCAGCAGCAGCACGAACACGACTTTGCCAATGTGGCTGATGATGAGTTTGCTGCTGCGGCTCATGGCGCCGAACATGCTCAGTTTGTCTATGACCACCGCTTCTTCCGCAAAGCTGCACAGGAAACGCAGGCCGATGGAAAAGAAAAAGAGGAAGACGAGCACCGCAATGAAGTACCCCCGCAAGCCCCAGCCGTCCATGAAACGAATGATGAGCGTGGTGGCCGTAATGAGCGCCGAAAGGCCGCTGAACGCGAAGAGCTCTTTGAGCACGAAGAGCGGGAAGAAGTTGTAGAGTCCCAACACCAAGCCGCCCTTCACTTCCGCTTTCACCTGGGACTTTGCGGCAAGCCCAATGATGGCGCCCTGGCACACGCTGGGGAAGAAAATTTCCACCGCCACCAGCAGCAGAAACAGAACGACGATGGCGATTGCCAGTCCCAACGGCAAATACTGCAGCAGAATTTCTTCCACGGCGAAGAACCCCACGGTGTTGCCTTGGAAGAACTGCCAATAGAAGTAGATTTGGTAGCTGAGGAGTTTGAGCGACAGCAGGGTTTCGAGCAGCGCAGACGCAATGCCCCACGCCCGCAGCTTCGGCTCTCTGCCGGTTATGGCCCATGCGCGCGCAATGATGTCGCGCGGCTTCATGCCTGCGGCGGGGTGAGCGAACCTTGCAGCGGAACGTACTTGTAGTCTTTGCCCAGCAGAATCGTTATGTCGCTCTGCTGTTCCAGCGGCAGCAGCTGCGGGGCGTCTGCCTGCGGCAGATTGAGCAGAGAGCTGATGGTCGTTGCGTCCTCCTTAGCACCTTGCCGGCTGATGATGCTGGAAAACGGCAGGTCGTCTTCCAGGTCGGCGTTTGCAATGTCTGCCAGCGCAAAGCCGTAGCGGGTGAGTTCACTGCCAAGCAGCCGCCCCAGGCCGCTCTTGGCTCCGGCATTGAGTATGGTGACAGCGGGCTTGCGCAGCATCATGTCGCGGTGCTTCTGCAGCAGGGTAAACAGCGACTGCACCTGGCGCCATGTGACGGGGAATTCGGGAATCGAAACCGGCAGCAACACGGAAGCGCCCTCGAATTGTTCGCGCGGAGGCGAGTACAGGAAGCCGCCGGGGGCGGCGAGCGTGCTGTACAGGCCGTTCTGGTCGCTGAGCTGCATGGTAAGGAGCCGAGATTCATCGACGTCTTTCGCTGCAGCGCCCAATGCAACAAGCTCTGCAGTGGAGAGCGTTGTCTCCATGTGGTTTTGGAGTGTCTTGATCATGGCGCTTAGGAACGACAGGTCGGTAATGATGCCCTTCTCTTTCGCCTTCTGCCCCATGGCATGCACAATCAGTTGTTGCCGGGCCGCGCGCGAAAAGTCGCTGGTGCTGTGTCGGCTGCGGGCATACTTGAGCGCGGTGGCGCCGTCCATGTGCTGCGGCCCTGCGGCCAGCGAGAACACTTGGTACCCGTAATTCTCGTCGGGGTATTCAGGGTCCTCTATTGCCTGCGGCACGTCTATGTCGATGCCGCCGAGCGCGTCCACCGTTTCGGTGAGCGCCGTAAAGTCGACTTTAATGACGCCGTGCAGCTGAATGCCGAGCGTGCGCGAAAGCTCTTCTGCCAGGTCTTGCATGGCGCCTTTCGAGGCTTCCGCCGTTTCCAATCCCTGGCGATGCAGTTGAATTTTGCGGTCGCGGTAGAGCGTATTGATGCGCCCGGCACCCAGTTCGTCTGCATGCAGGAAGTACAAATCGCGCGGCAGCGAGACCATAAGCACGCTGTTGCTGCTGGGCTGCAGGCTGGCGATGAGGACAGTGTCTGTTAAGTCGATGCCTTCATGGTCGCGGTCACCCTGGCCAAGGAGCAGAACGTTCGTTGCCCCGTAGGAATCCTTCGGCAGAGTGGCGCCAGCAATGCTGGAAACGGACTGGAATGTTATGTTGCGCAACAACACGAGCGCGTGCACGGTGCCGATTCCCACGGCGCACACAATGAGCAGGGCCAGCACCGCGGCAAAAATGCGTTTGAGCAGCAACTGCTGGTGTTCCTGCGCCTTGCGTTCCCGCGCGATTTTGACGAGGATCAAAAGCGGACCTGTTGCTGCAAGGGCCATACGGCCGGCTTTGCGCAGCAGTTCGCCAGGTTTTCGCCTCCGCTCATGAATGTTTCGCACCGTAAAAGACATCGGGTGATAGGCTACTGGAAACACGTCCGGGAGTCGACTGTTCGAGTGCGCAAAAAGATCACAAGACCACATCCTCCGTGATCTTGTGATCCTGTGTTCTTAGGACATTATTTAAGAGTGACCTTGCCGCCGGCTTCTTCGATCTTTTTCTTCATGTCTTCCGCGTCTGCCTTGGCAACGCCTTCCTTAATGACCTTTGGTGCTGCGTCGACGAGTGCCTTTGCCTCTGCAAGGCCAAGACCCGTTACTTCGCGGACAACCTTAATGACACCGATCTTCTGTGCGCCAGCTTCGGTAAGTTCCACGTTGAATGCGGACTTCTCTTCGCCGGCGTCTGCTGCACCGCCGCCAGCGGCGGGAGCGGCTGCCATAGCGACGGGAGCTGCGGCGGAAATGCCGTAGGCCTGTTCCATGTATTTTACGACGTTGTTCAGTTCAACAACGTTGAGTTTTTCGAGTGCGTCGATGACGGCCTTTTCGCCGGAAGACAGCTCGATGGTTGCGGTATCGGACATAAAGAGGTGGGAAGATGAGATAGGGATAAGAGAGTGAAGAACGAGAATAGTAGGGATTAGAGTATTAGAATATTAGGGGCTAGGCCTTTTGCTTCGCGCGTTCGCTCAATGCTCTCGCAAAACTCGTAAGAGGAGAGTTGCAAATGCTCATGAAGGAGCGCATGGGGGACTGAATCATGCCGGCGAACGTGCCGAGCAACACTTGGCGGTTTGGAATGCTTGCAAGGGCAAGGGCTGCGCTCTTGTTTAAGAACTTTCCTGCGTAGAAGCCCCCCATAATCTTTACGAACTGCGCCGACTTGCCGAAGTCCTTTGCGACTTGGGCGCCGGCCAAGGGGTCCCCGAAACTGAAGATTGCCGCAATGCCGCCTTCCAGTTCTGCATCGTTCACCTCGGGCAAACCTGCCTGCTTGGCGGCCAAGGAAAGCAGCGTCTTCTTTGCGACTTTCATTTCTGCCTTTTGCTCTCGCAGCTTGCTGCGGAATGCCGAAACTTCGGCAACCGTAAGCCCCAAGTACTGGCTGAAGATGACGGACTGCGCGTCCTGCATCTTTTTGGTGAGCTCCGTGAGTTGCGTTGCCTTCTTTGCGCGGGTAAGTGCCATAGGGATTAGAGTATTAGAATATTAGGGATTAGGATCTGCTGTCATTCCGAGCGCAGGCGAGGAAGACGCATGCGGAGCCACTTTTGGCCTTAAAAAAATCGTTGATCTCCATCCGGGAGACCAACGAGGTAAACGACACGAGACGTCAAGCCGAAGCCGAACGATCGATGCTGTATACCTCGGAGGGACTTACCTTCGGCCATCAGCCTAATGCCCTCGGTCTTCGGACGGTAGCGCGATTATACTCAGGGAACTTTTTTGGTCAATAAAAATCAGCGAGATTTTATCAATTTCCATTCTATATCTTTGTTCTTTTTTCAAAATCCGTTATCCATACCCTTTCATTATTTAGGGTAATTGCGATACCAATATCATCCAGAAATTTTCCTAGTTTTATATTAGTAATAAAATGCCTCCCGAGCGAGCATACTAGATTATCGGATCTAAACTGAGTCTTGGGTTTTATGCTGCCCATGCTTTTATCTCTGACGCTAAATTCAAGCTGCTCATTTTTTCCCGAATTGAGACTTTGCATTTTTGCTAGTTTGCATTTATGAATAAATTCAATTGTTCGGCGTGTTGATTCACATTCTTTGCGGGGAACCTTTACTTTTAAGAATGAAGAATACATAGGAGTATGGTTGGGACTTTGATATTCATATTGTTCTAGACCTTCTGCCAATGCACTATTTTCAAGTCCAGTTTCACACAAAAATTGAGCGATGAATGCTGTTCCTTGAGCACCCTCCTCAGAGCATTGTTTACTTAAAAACTTCTGAAGCGCATAGCGTACATCATAATTTGACTGTTCAATTATGCTGGCACTGAATTTTAATTCTTCACAGTACCTTAAAAACAACGGTGACCGCCCCTGACTGAACGTCCCAGCAAAATTTAAAAATACTCCTGCAAGGGAGGTATGTCTCGCTTCTCGCAAGATATGTGGTTCGGTCTCTTGTATGGTTTTATAGTTTTCTTTTGCATTTTCTAATGTGTCTGGCTCTATAGACGCAATATCTAGATTGATACAGTAGCGACGGAGGAGGATATCCTGCGAAAGCGAGTTCTCCCTTTTCGCTTGTTGATTTAAAAGAATTACTGCTTCGTCGGCAATTGGAAGGAAATAAAAAACCTTTACATGGTTAAAACATAACTGACCTTCAAAATCTAAACTTATTACATCAAATCTTTTGTGCTCTGTTTTTAACAATTCTTCTAGCCTCCCTACACTTGCATTAATTTGATATTTTGCCGCATTTTCTAAAAACTCCATTCTTGCAGCTAAATCCCCACCTTCTACTCCAACAATATTTTCAGGTTTAAATCCTAAATCTAGATATAAAGGTATTTCCAAACATTTTTTCCCGGGTAAACATAGAACTCGCATGGAGCCTCGTTTTTCAGGCTCTGTATTGTTCATTAAAAATTCTCTCCATTTATCTCTCCATTTATTTTTCGATTCGAAAGAATAGTCCATGTGTGAACCATTCCGAAGGTCGGGTTCATCAATTTTTGTGGGATCATTTGGTAATAGTTCTTCTAAAACTAATGAACCATCATCTTGCTTTTTCCAAGCAGTCGCTGCTGCAACTTGTTTTATAGTGCAATTCAATGTGTCGCTTAATTCCTGTCTTCGCAATTTAATTTCCTCAAGCGTTTCGCCTCTTTCAACGCCTTCTTTAATGAAATCCCTCATGAAGTCAGTTTCTTCTCTAGATAGTTTTCTCAACATGGTGCTTTTATAACATTTAATAAAATTAAAGCAAGAATTTACCTTACGAGAATGCTACACTGACCACTCGTACCTATGAGTAGCCAGACTCTTACCTTCGATACCGTCTGCGCAGAACTGCAAGCGCGGCAAGCCGCGTGCGACCCCGCCGAATTGCAGCGGGTATGGGCGGTGGCCTCGGAAGCCTACGATGATCGCGTCCATTGGACGGGTATTCCGCTGCGCCAGCACGTGCTGCAGGTTATGGAACAGCTTGCGGAGTTTTGCCCTGAACGCGACGCCATGGTGGCCTGCATGTTGCACCACGTGCTGCAGCTGCAAGAGTGGACGTTGCCCCGGTTGGAAAAAGAGTACGGCAAGACCGTGCGCAGCATTGTGGGCGGCGTGCACTTGCTGTCGCACGTTACCTTGCGCGGCAGACGGACTTCCATAGAAGAGCTAAAAATGCTCCTGCTTTCCGCGAGCGACGATCTGTGCGTCATTCTCATTTCACTCTGCGATTGCATTGTGCTGCTCAAGCGCGCCAAAGACATGCCGGTGGAGGAAGCGCGCAGCATTGCGCAAGACGTCTTGCATCTCTTTGCGCCGGTTGCCGCGCGCTTGGGCATTTACCATTTAAAGCAACTGCTGGAAGAACTGGCGTTCCCCATCGTGTACCCCAGCGACGCAGAGTCGTTGGGAGAGCAACTGGATCGTTTGCATGGCGAATACCCGCAGGTACTAGAAAAAATGCGCAGCGATGTGGCGGCATTTTTGCAGCGCGAAAACTTGCCTGCGGCGGTGGAGGCGCGCGAAAAGCAGGGTTTCAGTATTTTCCGCAAACTGCGCGAAAAAGGAGCTTCGTCCATTCACGGCATTTACGACCTCTTTGCCGTGCGCGTGTTGGTGGAAACGCCGGAAGATTGTTACCAGGTGCTGGGCCACTTGCACCGCTTTGCTCGCCCGGTGGTAAATCGTTTTAAGGACTACATCGCGTTCCCGAAACCCAACGGATACCGCAGTTTGCACACAACGCTTACAGACCTTCCCGGGTTGCCGCCGACCGTGTTCCTGGAAGTGCAGATTCGCACGCATGCCATGCACCAAGAGGCGCAGTACGGCGTCGCTTCGCACTGGTTGTACAAAGAAGGCGGCGCGGCCACGGCGCGTGCCCTCCAGGCGGCAAAAATTCTCGGCTCCCTTGCGCTGCAAGAGACGCTCGAAGACCAAAGCAGCGGCCTTGCCCAACTTGCAGACCACATCTTCGTGCTCACACCGCATGGCGACGTTATCGAACTGCCGGAAGGCGCCGTGCCGCTCGACTTCGCCTTTACCGTGCATAGCACCTTGGGGTTGCACTTCCAGGCGGCACGCGTGAACGGGAGCATTGTGCCGTTGGACTACGAACTGCAGAACGGCGACGTGGTAGAAATCCAAAAGCGCAGCACGCCACAACCGTCGCCGCACTGGCTGCAGCTCTTGAAAATGTCATCGTCGCGCGCGAAGCTGAAAAAATATCTGCTGCTGCGCGACCGCCCCGACCACGTGACGGAAGGCAGGGCGCTTCTGAACGAAGAACTGAAGCGGCACGGTTTGCCGCAACTCGACAGCGACCTCTCCGTTTTGCGTTTCGTGGAAGGCGCTGCGCTGAACGCGCAAGAGCGCGAAGACTTGGTTGCGAAAGTGGGGCTGGGCGCCGAGAAAGCATCGTCTGCGCTTAACCGGTGCGACGTGCTGCACGGCAAACTGCGCCACACCGAGCCGCAGCGACGGCGCATGGTGACTTCGCCGCTCGGTGGCAGAACGTTGAGCATCGAAGGCGATATCCCGCTGCCGCTGCAGTTTGCCAAATGCTGCAAACCCGAAGACGGCTACACGGGGGAACTCATGGGCATCGTCACGCGCAAGGCGGTGGTCATGATTCACCGGAAAAACTGCCGCATGACGCGGCAGAGCACGCCTTCGCGGCACATTACCGTTCACTGGGACTAATCATAAAGTTATGATGTTTGATCTGATCCGGTGTATCCAAAAAACAACGTTTCCATTTTTACATGGAGAACATTGCATAAACGGAGTATGTCCAAAATATTTGGATTTTCTGAAGCATTGATGAGGTGAGATACTTTGCATTTTGCCGCGGCATGATTCTCAATACCCATGGCCTGACCTATTGCTGCGTATGATAATCCTGATAACGCAATAGCGGCCTTAGCTCGGCGGCGGAATTCTTTCATGCTTTCGTCAGTAAATTGAGCAACACCTGGATAGGGAGCATCACTTTCGAGGACCACGCCATCGGCTACTGATGAAATCCGAGCAGCTTCGAGTGAACGTTTACGCACCATTACAGAAATAATGCCATAATTGGGATCAATTGCAGATCTTCTCGAAGAGTTTTTCGACTTTCATCTGCCATTCCAGCTGCGCACGGGCATTCGCGCCGGGAGCATATTGCTTTTCGATCTCTGCTCGATCCGCATCACTCTTCACCCGTTGCGCTTGCTTGGCGACTTCTGCGCTGACCTCCTCATCTGTCACGGTAATTTCTTGCTGCGCCATAAGTTCCTGAATTCCCATGCGCAGCTTAAGGCGCTCTTCTGCCTGTTTCTTCCATTCCGCTTCAATCTCCTCCGGTTTCTTGCCTGTTGTTTTGATCCACTCTTGCATGGTGGTGCCGCGTTCCTGCAGCTGCTGCGAAATTTCCCCTGCAATGCTGCGCATTTCTTCGGCAACCAGCCCGGGCGCCAGTTCCACGCTTACGGCCTTTACCAGTTTGCTGAGCATTTCGTCGCGCCGGCGGCGCTGCTCAAAATTCTCTTCCTGCTGCATCAGCGAATTTCGCACGTCGTCTTTTAGGGCTTGTGCGCTGGGGCGGCCCAATTTCTCTTTTACGAAATCATCGGTCAGTTCGGGCACGGAGACTTCTTCCACTCTGGAAACATTCACCGCGAACGTAACAGGTTTGCCGCCCAGCTGTTCGTGCTCTTTGGGGAAGGTGACGGTGAACGTCTTGCTGCCCCCCGGCGCAATGCCCGTAAGCTCTTCTTCCATACCCGGCACCAGGTTCTGGCTGCCAAGGGTGACTGCGTAGCCGGCGGCCTTTAGCCCGCTTGGCTCTGTTCCATCTAACAGTGAGCCTTTAAAGTCGATCGTGAGCTTGTCGCCCATTTTCGACGGACGTTCCACGACACTGGTAACCGCATGTTGGCTGGCAATGGAATTCAGCACTTGGTCGAAGTGCTTGTCTTCTACTTTGGGCGTTTTCTTTTCGGGGGTAATAGCGCTCAATTTCCCCAGCGTGACTGCCGGCTTTTCTACAAACGTCATGGTGACCGTGAGTGGTTCCTTCTTTTCCAGTGCAATGCTGGGCGCAATGATTGGCTCCAGCTTGTTCTCTGTAACCATGGAAGGCAGTTGTGCCCGTACCAGTTCGTGCACGGCATCTTCCAAAAGATCATTCGGGTTTACCTTGCTGCGCACCATATCCATAGGTGCTTTTCCCGGGCGGAAACCCGGAACCGTAAGTTGTTCCGCAGCGTGCTGCAGCGCGTGCTCCTGCGCAGCAGTGGATTCTTCTGCCGTAAACGTGATGGTGAATTGCGACGTTCCGTCCTTGCCGCGCTTCTTGCTTTGGGTGATTTGAGGCATATGCCGGGGGAGTGTAGAGGGGGCACTTGTGGGTGAGCAATCGTAAAGATCGAGATTCGGAATTCGGGTATGTTGAAAAACCCGAATTCCGAATATTCGAATACCGAATCTCGACTACCTCGCCCGTTTCCTCCAGTAGATGAGCAGCGGCGTCGCCAAGAAAATAGACGAGTACGTGCCAATGCCAATGCCGAAGAGCAGGGTGAGGGCGAACCAACGCGTGCTGCCGGGGCCGAAGACCGAAAGGGCCGCAAGCATAATGAGCACGGAAACGCTGGTGTTTACCGAGCGCGTGAGGCTTTCCCTTACGCTGCGCGTAGCGACGTGCTCGAACGGCTCGTTCTTCGTGGTGACTGTGACGTTTTCACGAATGCGGTCGAAGATGACGATGGTGTCGTTGACCGAGTAACCCATAATGGTAAGCAGCGCCGTAACGAAGAGGGAGTCCACTTCGAAATCCGTTGTGTGGCTGAGAATCGTAAAGACCCCCGTGGTAACAAGCACGTCGTGAATGAGGGTGATGACCGTGACAATGCCGAACCTCCACGAAGAAAGCCTTCGGGGAATGGCGCGGAATGCAATGCCGATGTACAGAATAATGCCGATGCAGGCAAGAATGAGCGCCGTAATGGCTTTCTGCTTTACGGCGGTGCCCACGGTGGGCCCTATGGTGGTGTACTGCGTTTCCTGCACTGCGGGTAGCGCCTGCTGCAGGCCGTTTAACAGGGTGTTGTGTTCTTCCGGGGACAGGTCGCGCATGCGCAGCAGAATGTTGCCGTCGCTGCTGGTAACAACGGTAAAGATGCCAAGTGGTGTTGGCAGGGTAATGCTCTCCGCCGCGCTCTGTACTTCCTGTGCGGTGGCCCCGGTGACTTCCATCAGCGTTCCACCCGTAAAGTCGATGCTAAGGCGCGGGCCCGGCACCACCATGAGCACAAGACTCACGGCCATGGCCGCTATGGAAATGCCGAAACAGTATTTGGCGAGGCGCAGGTAGGACATCGGCAGCGAGAGTACCTTGGGAGTGAATGCCAGTCACGCACTTCGCGAAGTGCGTGGCAACTAAAGCTTTTCCCAAGCGCCAATGCCGCGTTCCAGCAAGCGGAATTGGAATTCCTGCTGCACCTCCCCGTTTGGGGGCAGCAGCATGCCCCCTTGTTGCCATGCTGCAAGCAGGCTGTGCAAAGCGGCAGAATCCACTGCGGCGCGCAGCAGAATGCTGCCCGTGCTCTCAGTTTGTGGCATCCAGCGGTTTTGCAGCAGGAGCAATTCTATGTCGGGGTCATTGGAAAGCACCAGAACATCTTCGTTGTGGATCGCGTACCAGGCACCGTTGCCCGTGCGTTTCCATACGTCGCTCTTTTCCCATGGGGCAGGGGACTGCTCCACTGCTTGCCAAGGGAAGCGATCGTCGAAGGTAGTGCTCGTGTGGGTGACATTACTGCCAAGCAGTGCTGGAACGGCGGCGGCAAGTTCGGGAGCGTCCTCCAGCGATACGACAAACGTTGTCAGCACGCTGCTGCCGCTTTGGCGAATCGCCGCGGCACGCGTCTGTGCCAGCATGCGGCCGGCGCTGTCTGCATCGCCGCTGCGCAGGGTGTTTGTAAACAAACTTTCGAGCAAACTGCGGTCTTGCAGTGACAGCTGCGCAAGGACGCTCTGCATGCTGCCGGCAACGCGCAGTGCAGAGCCGGGCAACAAGGGGGTAAGCGGCGGTGCGCTCACGTCTGCCGCGCTTATACCACTCAGCAGAAGTTGATGTTCCGTGAGTGCGAAGTTGCTTGCATCACCCAGGACGAACGCCGCTAGGAGCCGATCAAAAAGAGAGAGTTCTGCAGTACTCAGTGCGTCTGTGCGAACAAATGTCTGGAGTTCCTCTTCGGTGCTCCGCGCCAGCGCGCGGTACGATGCGTCGTCACGCAACGTCGGTGCATTATCTAAAAACGCAGGCAATGCATTTCCTTGCAGCACAAACGAGTTGAGTGCGGCGCCTGTTTCCCCTGCAGAAGCACGAGAGATTGTTGCGGACGTCAGTATGTCATCATGTTTGAACAGCACCGCATGCGCGTCCGGCGTTGGTACTGGCAGTGCTGGCAGCAGAAAGGTGAGTCCGTTCTGCGCCCACGCGGGAATACCTGCTGCATACGCAGCAGTGAGCGAACCCGGCAGCACGTCTGGCGGGGTTTCTGTAAGGCGATGAAACAGAGGAGTAAGGAGCGTGATTGCCCCTGCAATGGCCACTGCTCCTGCTCCGGCCGCAATGGTCGTTGTACGCAGCGAAGACATGCTACTTCTGCGGAAGGGTTGCACCAGTTGCCGTGGGGAGCGTCATGCGCAACTGCGTCAGGACGGCATTGTCTGGCCACCGTGTAAGAGCACTCGTCACCACCGCTTGCGCTGTTTCGGTGGCACCCGCGGCGGAGGCCGCCTCCACCAAACCCGCAGCAGTTTCGGGCGTGCTGTCTGGTAATTCCACCAAACGCAGCAAGTGGGTTTGCGCGGCGGCACTGTCACCCAGTTGCAACGCCAGCTGTGCCAGTTCTTCGCGCAGGTCAGCTTCTGGCTGAAAGCCGTTTTGGAGTGCGAAGTTTAAGAACGTTGTGGCGGTTGCGGTGTCGCCCAGCACTGCGTACGTGCGACCGAGGAAATACTGAATTTCGGGTTTCTGCGGGTCTAAATTGTACGCATGCTCCAGCGACGTGCGCGCTTGTTCGAACCGCTCGGTTGCCAGTTCGCAGTAGCCCTGCACAATCCACGCGTCGCGGTAATCGGCATTCGTCTGCGTTACGCCCACAAGCAGCGGCAACGCCAGTTCGCATTCCTGCACTTCGGCCAGCGCGCGGCCAAGCAATGTTTGCAAGTGGCTTTCGGGACTTTCGGGGAAGAGTTGATATTCCTTGTACGCGTCTTGCAGCACATTGGCGCTTGTGCGAAGCGTGGGGTCCCACCCAAGCGCGGCTCGCGACAGTTCCTCCTGCGCTTTCTGGTGTTCGCCTTGCACAATGTGCAGCAGCGCCAGCCCGTATTCCTGCTGCGGCGAACTGTCGCTTTTGCTGAGCGTGTCTGCCGCTTGCTGCAGCTCGCCCGTGTGCAGCAGCAGCAAGCTTTGCAGCAGCAGAATGTCTTCCGCTCTGCCGCCGGCATCTGCCAGCGCCGCTATGGTGCGCTGCAGTTCGTCGTACTGGCGGCGCTGCAACTGTGCCCCAGCCAACTTTCGCAGTGCGGGAACCCCGCCGCGAAGTTCCACCGCGCGGCGGTAGGCCGCCTCGGCCGAGCGCGCATCGCCACGCAATTGCGCGCGGTCGCCGGCGGCCATGGAAAGTACGGCGCCTTCTTCCAGCGAACCTGCATACGGCACGTTTTGCGCATCCAGCGTTTCTGCTCCACCACTGCGCCAGCCCACCGACGGCAACACCGATTCATGCTGAATGTTTATAAAGAGCACCGCAAAGACCGCTGCTGCACACAGGAGCGCTAAACTGATGGGAAGAATGATGCGGCGATTCACGGATTGCAGGCTATCAAGCCTCCTGCTTCATGACCAGGGTCGATTCGGTGTTCACTTTTCATTCCCAATGTATTGCACATCGCTGGCACGCGCGCAGTTGTACCGTATAAATTCACCAAAACTGCAGAATTCAAATTGGAGTGACCCGCATTTTTGAACGATGGCGCAGTCCGCTTCAGTTGTTCCTGCAAGCAGTGTTGCGCAATGCCACGGAGACACCATGGCTATAGGGAACTGCAGCTGCTGCATAGCTGCCCTACAATCATTGTGTATGCGCTTCCCGGGAAAGATGTCCCCTTGGAAAAGTGCGTCTTCCCTATGGTCGGGCCAGCGCAGCTCCTCTTGTGCACCGGTCAGATACGCAGTCGCTACGAAACAATCACAGTAGAATGGTTTTCCTTCGTACAGGAGCCCGGCCTCTTGAAAATACGCCATTGCTAGTAAGCGTTCGGCGAATTGCGACTGGTACACGAAGACTCTTTTCTCTCCCTGAATGCGAACTGTATGGTCATTCAAGAGTTCCAGTGTGTAGGGCCCAAGGTGGAGTGTCTCCTGTGCCATGAGCGATCTATTCAAAATCCCTATAGGGGTCCTGTCAAAGACTCACACAGGTTTTTTTTTACAGCATTTATCCTACTGTCGGACTCAATTCTCCATCGTCACTCTGCAACGCTCCGCGGGCATTGGCATCACTTAGGGAACGCGGGATGACCGCATCAATCGCACCCCACTTCGCCTCTTGGCCTTCGGGCAGAAGAATAGAGACCTGGTCCCCAATGTCTGCACGGTAGAACGTAACGGAGGCCAGCAGCACGCGGTATGGTTTGCCTTCGGCGAGCACCTTGTACTGGCCGTCTTCTTGAATGAGCACGCCCATAACACTCCTGCGCGGGGCAGGGGAAATTTGCTTGTAAATGAATTTGCCTTCGTCCGTTATGGTCAGCTTCATACCGTCTCCTTCCACAAGTTTGCTCTTGCTGGCGTAGTTTGCAGGCACGGGGTAGGTCTGGCCTTGGCTGTCGACCATGTTCTGGCCGTCGAAAATGCCTTCCACAATGCGGCCGCTGGCACTGGCTGTGCTTATGGCGGGTGTTGCGCGCGTTGCCATGCGTTCCCGCGCGGGGTCTGCAATGCCGGTCACATTGCGCATGAGTGACTGCGCGGTCTTCAACGAAGACTGCGCGGCGTCGAGCAATTCCTGAATGTGGATGAGTGTGGGGTCGCTCACGATTTTTCTGGGTGTAAAAGAGTAACGGGTGGTGGGTTTTTAGCGAGGGCTGCTTGCAGTGCTTTTGCCGTCAGCAGACCGGGCTGCGCACCTGTTTGCTGCAGCACAGATACCGCATTTATAGTACTCGCTTGCAGCGATTTGCGCAAATCCCAGTCCTGGGCAATGCACCAGGTGAGGGTGCTGCCGAAGGCGTCCCCCGCACCTGTTGTGTCGACCGCAGAACAGGGGAGCGCGCTGCAGTGGAAGGTGCCTGCCGCGCTCTGCGCCGTTGCGCCGCCGGCGCCGTCTGTAACGCAGACGATCTGCGCCCCTGCCGCTTGGCAGCGCTCCATAGCTTGCTCCACCGTGCCTGCCTGGGCGAAGCGCAACGCCTCTTCGCGGTTCAACAAGAGGACTGCCGTGTTTGCCAGCAACGCTTTGTGGTGCTGTGCGCGAAGACCTTCTTCAATTTGTGCGCCGCCCGGGTTCCAGCTGAGCTTGGGCGCAGCCGCATTTCCAAATGCAGCCAGAATGTCGTCTTGAATTTCGCAGCTGTCTTGGTGGAGGCTGTTCATGTACACCCAGTCGGCGTTTCGGAGTGCGTCGCGGTCGAAGGTAATATCATGCAGGTGGGCCGTAACGCCGGGGCTTGCAATAATAATGCGGTCGCGGTTCTTGCCATGCAGAATGAGCGAAAATGCGCTCATTTCGTTTTCCACAACGGTGGAGTGCGTTGTGTCGACTCCTTCTTTTTTGAGCGCATGCTGCACGCTCTTTCCCCAGTCGTCGTCTGCCATGACACTTGCAAGGCTTGCTTCGCAGCCGAGCCGAGCAAAACTCACCGCAGTGTTTGCAGCGCCGCCGCCGCAGGTTCCCTGCACGCCCTGCGCCCGCAGTTTGCTGCCCAGCGGTATGCGAAACTGCGTGCCGTCGTCTATGCCCGAAAGCGTTTGCTCACCAAGGGTAACAAACAAGTCGTAACAGGTTCCGCCTATGGAAAGTGTACGGAGGGGGGTCATAACTGCACGAGCGGTGCTTCCGATCGTAGCACCTGCACGGCAGTCGCGCGGTTCCTGCGCGCAAGGACGACAATACCGACACCAACAAGGCCCAAAGCCAGCCACAGAATCGTGCTGGGACCCTGGCGCGAAAGACCTGGTTCCCGCGGAGCGCCCGTATGCGTCGCATCTGCGCCGCGCACAAACACCGTTCCTGCGGGAATGGCGTTGCCCGCAGAGGGGTGGAATCCGCTGCCCGCCGGCGTTGCGTTTGCCGTTGCCGCCATGCCGTCTTGGCGCTTGCCCGTCACATCGACCGGCGTCAATTTCAGGAAGTACTCAACCCCGGAAATCAAATCACGCAGCATGTGCGTGCGCTGCGTTCCCTGCAGCAAGCGTTGTTCGGTAAGAGCGCCCGCGTTCACGCCGTATTCCAAAATGAAGGAACCGATGGTGGGGTCTTGCGACAGCGATGTCCAGTCCAAGCTGAGCGCCGCGTCTTGCGGCGTTGCCACCAGCAGCATGCCTTGCGGCATTGCTTGCACCACGTTGCTCTTCTGCTCGCTTTCGCGGCCGTCGCCTGAAAGCGCCGTAACGGCGAACGCGTACAGCGTTCCCGGTTTCAGGTCGGTGATTTCCGCCGCGGTTGTCGCCTGGCTGGTGTCCAGACTAAACGAGAACGAGTCGGCGCTTTCGCCCACGTAAATGCGGTACGCTTTTACTTCGGGTGAGTTTACCGCATTCCACTGCAGCTGCACGCCCTTTGGTTTTGCAACGGCGGTAAGCTGCTGCACTTGGGGCAGGCCTTTGGAAAGCACCGTGAATTCGCGCTCCTGCGCCACGGCATTGCCTGCGGCGTCTTCGCCATTTATGCGCACAATATGCGTGCCCGGGGCAGGGGACTGCACCAGTGCAATGTAGGTGCTGCCGCCCGGCGGGTTGGCCTGCGCCGGCACGTCGGTGCCGTCCACGCTCATGCGAATGACCGTGAGCGCTTCACTTGCTTCGGCGACGATGGTGACTGCGTCGCCTTCGCGCGGGGTTTCGGGTTGCACCGAAATTTTCTTCCATTCCGGAGGGTTGGCGTCGGTGCTTACGGTAAGAGGACCAGAGTCCAGTTTCTGGAACTCATCGCGCACGCGCAGCGTGTGCGAAGAAACGCCGGGCGTTAGCGGAACGACGATGCTGAACGTGCCGTCGGCATTGCTGTCGCCTGTTACTGGGGAAGCGCCCCCTTCCACCACCAAGTTGACGAATGCATCGGTAGTGCCTTGCACCGTCACGCTGTCACCTTTTACCAAAGAACCTGCGTTCGGTGACGTAATGACAATGCGCTTGCCGCCCTCCGTCTGCGACGCGTCGCCGGTAACTTGCACCGTGACTTCGCCCATGAGCGCCGGGTTGGCGCTGTCCTGCGCGCGCAACGTTTGCGTTCCCGCGGTGCGGAACCGCAGTCCGAGCGTGAGTTGCTTTGCCCCCAAGTTTTGCGGCAAAAACGAAATATCACCGCCCAATGGCAGGTTTGCTTTGGGGTCGGTGGAAGTCAGTTGCACGGTGCCCGTGTAGTCTTCCACCGTTTGGTTTGCGCGGTCCTGGGCCAGAATGCGAATCGTTGCGAATTCGTTTATGCCCAAGGTTGCGGGCACTTCGATGCTGAAGTGGTCCGCGGTGCCGAAACCGGTGAGCTGTGCTTGCAGCGGCAGAGCGCCCCATGGGTTGCCCCAGGGCATTGCCCACGGGTTCCACGCAGCCCACGGATTTGCATACGTGGACGGCATGGCGCCGTAGCCTGCAGGCGGCATGGCGTATGTTCCTTGGGTTTGCGCCGTTGGTGCTCCGCCGCTTGCGGCAATGCTCACTGTGGTGGGGAGCGTTTCGCCGGAAATCAAATCCACCGCGCGCAGACTTATGCTGCCTGCGGCGGAAGTCGTTACCTGGAATTCCTGTTTGCCGCTCTCGTCCGTTTTGTCGCTTCGGGGGTCCACGTTGTCCGCCGCACGCGTTGCAACCAGGCTAAAGGGTCTGCCGGGCAAGGGGTTGCCAAAGCGGTCTCGCGCCACAATCGTCACCGTGACGGTGTCGCTGCCGTTTGCGATTATGCTGTCTGCCGAAGACTCCACGCCGCTGGCGGAGCTGTCTAAACTGTCGGGCGACACGTCGAAACTGCCGCTCGCTTCCATGCCGCCGCTGGTGCGCACGGTGACCGCGTAGTGCCCCGACACTTCCGTTTCGCTACCCGGAATGCTCACGGTTGCGGTTCCGTCGCTTGCCACCGTTGCATCTGCTTCGTAGGCGGCACCCAGCGGGGGTTCCACCGTAAGGTGCAGCGTTCCTTTGGGCGCGCTGCTTACCGCTACATTCGTGCCAATGCCCGCAACACTGTCGCCAATGCTCAGGTTGAGTGCTGCCGCCGTAACGGGGAAGGCCCACAGCGCTGCGACAAGAAAAGTGAGTGTGGTGTGTGTGCGCATGGAAATCTCTCTATTGTACACCGAAACAGGTTTTGCCTCAATACGCGCTTCTGGTACGCTTTTCCCCGTGCAACGCTCCATTCGAACCCTGGTCCTGACTACCGCCATAGCGCTGTTTTCCTGCTCTGGGAGCGGAGGAAACGACGTTTCCTGCACCCAAGAATATTGGGACGGCACCTATGGAACGTGCCTGCCCAAGGGCTGGATTTTAGTCGACAGCGAAACGTTGCGCCAACGCCAGGTGCCCGAAGAGACGCTCATTGCTTTCCAGGCGAATGACGCCGTTTCCGGCATGTTCCCCACCGTGGTGTTAACGCGCGAAGCGTTGAGCGACCCGCTGGAGCCCGACGTGTACAGCGCCGCCGCCGTGCGCAGCGTGACAACGTACCCGGACTACGACGAAGTGGAAACGCGCTCGGTTACGGTGGACGGCGCCACCGTCAAACTGCACATTTACACCGCGCGGTTGCAAGACGGTGCGCCGACGCAACGCTTTTACCAGTTGAGCACGGTGCACGAAGGTTTCGGCTACAGCGTTACGGGAACGACGCCTGTAACCGTGGACAGCACGCTGGAACAGCAAGTGGAACTTGTTATGCTGCAGTCCACGTTCGTGGACCCGGCGACGAAATCCGAATGAGAACAGGAAAAGTATGAAAGCAGGAGAAGAGTACGTTATGCTCATGGCGCTTTCACGGTGCCGTAGCCAAGCAGTAAGGCAGAGGTCTGCAAAACCTCCATACGCGGGTGCAATTCCCGCCGGCACCTCCAGTCTTCCCCTTGCTTTTTTCGCGTATATGAGTACTATGGCGAAAATACCATTATGGCGACGCAGTCTTCCAAAAACGTGCAGGATTACGCAATCGCTACGATTGGCAGCCACTCCGCGCTGCAAATTTTAAAGGGCGCTCGCGACGAAGGCGTGCCGAACATCGCCATTTGCAAACGCGGCACGGAACGCGTGTATACGCACAACTACCCCGTGGCCGACGCGGTCATTCTTGTAGACGACTGGAGCGAATGGGACAGTAAAGTGGAACCCGAACTCATCAAGCGCAATGCCATTATCATTCCGCACGGGTCGTTCATTTCGTACATGGGACCGGAAAAAGTGATGAAGATGCGGTCCATGTATTACGGCACAAAAGAAGTATTGGAGTGGGAAAGCAACCGCACCATGGAACGCGAGTGGCTCCTAAAAGCAGATCTAAAGCTGCCCCGCGTGTTTGCAACCCCAGAGGAGATTGAAAAGCCGGTCATCGTGAAATTCCACGGAGCCGGCGGAGGATTCGGGTATTTCGTCGCACGCAGTCCAGAGCAGTTCCGCGAAGTCATGGCCAAGAAGCACGACGGCGAAACGGACTATGCAATCCAGGAATACATCGTGGGCGTGCCGCTCTACATCCACTACTTCCAGTCGCCCGTTACGGGGGAACTGGAAATCATGAGCTTCGACAAGCGCTACGAAAGCAATGCCGACTCCATCGGGCGTATTAAAGCGGAAGATCAATTGGCGGCGAACATTCACACCAGTTACACCATCGTGGGCAACATGCCCATTGTCGTGCGCGAATCGATGCTGCCAGAAATGCTGGCCATGGGCGAGCGCGTGGTGAAGACCTCCAAAGAACTCATCGGCGGCAAAGGCCTCTTTGGCCCGTTCTGTTTGGAAACAATCGTCACACGCAAACTGGAAATCTTCGTGTTCGAAATCTCCGCTCGCATCGTTGCCGGTACGAATCCGTACATAGAAGGCTCACCGTACACGGCACTCAAATACGATGTACCGATGAGTACAGGAAGAAGGATTGCACGCGATATTAAAATGGCGATTGGGCAGGGGAAACTGAGTGAGATTTTGGGTTAAGCAGTCCAGTATCCAGGTATCAACGCATCCACGTATCCCTGTACACTTTCACCAATGAACACTTCAGATCTCCTCAAAGGCTACAATCTCAAAAACATCACAGTTGGAGTCCTTGGCGGGCATAGTGCACTCGACGTTTGCCATGGTGCGAAGCGGTTCGGCTTTTCCACAATCTGCGTTGCCAGGAAAGGAAGAGAGAAAACGTATGCGGATTACTACAGGACGAAGGACGAAGGACAGAGGACAGTCGGGTGTGTAGATGGTGTGATTCTTGTTGATCAGTTCAGCGATGTGCTCCAGAAGAAAGTGCAAGATGATCTGCGCAAGCGCAATACGATCTTCGTGCACAATCGCTACTTCTGGGTGTACTTCGACGATTTTTCCAAAGTCGAGAACGAGTTCAGCGTGCCCATCTTTGGGTCACGGTCGCTCCTGAAGATCGAAGAGCGCAATCAGTCGTATAACCAATACCATCTGTTGCACGATGCCGGCATTCGCACGCCGAAGATCTTTGCATCCGCAAAGGACATCGATCGACTGTGCATTGTAAAGGCCAATGAGGCGGAGCGTGGCTATGAACGTGCATTTTTCCTAGTAAAAGGAGAGGGGGAGTGGCAGCGCAGAGGTGAGATTCTTGAAGCAGAAGGCAAGGTAAGCAAAGACTGGCGCACAGCAACTATCGAAGAGTTCGTTGTTGGTGCACCAGTGAACTTCAACTTCTTCTACTCACCACTGCACGATCGTTTAGAGCTAATGGGCACTGACACTCGACGCCAAACCAATCTAGATGGTTTTCTCCGTATGACTGCTGATCAACAAAGTAAGGCTTTGGGATCAGTTCCACTTAAAATGATCGAAACCGGGCACATTGCGTGCACGGTGAAGGAATCGATCCTCGAAAAAGCATTTGAACTCGGGGAGAAATTTGTGAAGGCGACCAAAGCCAAGAAGTGCGACCCAACAGGCAAAGGCATCATTGGGCCGTTTGCGCTGCAAGGCGCAGTAACGGCCGAAGACGGAAAAGAAGACATCGTCATCTTCGATGTCTCTTTGCGTATTCCAGGCTCACCAGGCACGTTTGCAACGCCCTACAGCCGCTACTTGTACGGCGAAACCATGAGCGTAGGGGAACGCATTGCACTTGAACTGAAAAACGCGGTGGATGCGGGGGAGTTAGAGAAGGTGATTACGTAGTTTGGTGGAGCTGAGGGGACTCGAACCCCTAACCCCCTGCTTGCAAAGCAGGTGCTCTACCATTGAGCTACAGCCCCAGAGGGTTACGTTGTTGCAAATAATGATCATAGTTCGAGCATGTGGCTCATTTCCTGCACCTCGCGCAAGCGCTCGGTGGCATTGAGCTACAGCCCCAACCAGTGGCTACAGTACTCGAATGGCGAGCTGCGCGGCAAACACTATCTACGAAACTCAGGCAGTTTGGTTTCCCATTTCGACGAGTGCCTTTGCCACTGTGAATCGTTGTTCATCGGTTAAGAAACTAACCCCCGTATCGTTTCTTTGCCGTAAGTACAAGGCGACCGCACCTTCCATGCTCGTTGCTTCTATGGCTAACGCGCCGCTTGTTGCTCTTTGAAAGTAGCTCTCAGTAGATTCATAGAGGGCGTCGAGCTGCTGACGACTACCAATAATTGCCGCCCCTTCGTTGATCACAGCTTCGGAATTGGGTGAGGTTTTCATAGGAAACCTAGTGTGATTTTTCTGGTGAAGATGTCAACGAAATTCGCGGATTTAGAACCCCTCCGGCAACTCCGTTGGTGGGGCAGAAGCAGAACCACCTAACGAGAAGAGTCCCCGGACCGGGGCAAACAGCAAGCCGGTTGTTCCTGTTATGTCTGCAAGGCCGTAGAAAAAGGCGAAGATGCCAATGATGATTGCCAAACTGTACGGGCCGCCCACGTACTTCATCCAGTCGGCATCGCCCAACATATTGCCCACGCTTTCGCGGTAGATGATGACCGCCACGCCGCCCGCAATGAATGCCAAGTCCACAATGACGCCGCCCATACTTAGCTTCCAAGAACGGCATCTAATTCCCGTGCCATGTCTTCTTTGGTGCGCACGCCGACGAACGACTTTACCGCTTGCCCACCGTTGAAGATGATGAAGGTGGGAATGCTCATAACCTGGAACTTTTCCGGAGTTTCAATGTTCTCGTCTACGTTCATTTTCATCACTTTCAATTTCCCTTCGTACTGCGTCGTCAGTTCATCGATCACCGGGAGCATTGCCTTACACGGGCCGCACCAGGGAGCCCAAAAATCCAGCAAGACGGGAATGGGGGATTCCAGAACTTCTTTTGCGAAGTCGGTGTCGGTCACGGGTGTAGCCATGGTGAAAGGGGAACGGGTGTAGTGTATTGCAGTTCGGCCTACATCGAAAGGACATAGGACGAAGGACAGAGGACAAAATCACATAGAAAAACCTTTGTCCTTCGTCCTCTTGTCCTCTGTCCTATTACTCCGCTCCTCTCGACAGAATTCCTTTTGTTATCTGCTTCCCAATTTCCACAGCCGGTTGGCCGTAGGGGTCTATGCGATAGAGTTTGCCGAGCAAGGCGACTTCCGTCATGAACAAGTAGAACAGTTGGCCCAAGTGTTCTTCATCCAGCCGCGGAATCGTAATGGTGCCGTGCGGGCGCTTTGCACTGGTAAGCGCTTGGCTGGTGCCTTCGTAACACGCGTCGATGATTTGCCCGTAGGTTTTACCGGCCAGGTACTTGTATGCAGGGTCTATGTCTTCCGGCACCACGACCCGCGGGTGTTCGCGTTCGCGAATGAAGAGGTGCCAGAAACTGTGCGGGCCGGACATCCACTGTTGTAACAGTGAGTGCTGGTCTTGCGTGCCAACCGCGGCAATGGGAATGGGGTTGCCCACTTCGTTCTTCCCCAAACTTTCTGCAATCAGTTGCTGCTCCCAGCGCGCAATGCTTTCCAGACGGTGGCTGTAGGGCATAACGACACGCAGTCCGTAGCCGCGCTTCGTGTCTAACAAGAACTGCGCGGCGGCCAAGGTTGCTGCGGGGTTTTCTTCCAACACGGTTTGCTGGCATACGGTGTCCATGTCTTTGGCGCCTCGCACAAATGCTTCGACGTCGCCACCAAGCAGTGCCAGCGGCAGTAACCCCACCGGCGTAAACACGGAGTAGCGGCCACCCACGTCGCGGGGAATCGGCAGCATGGGAATGCCGTGGTCTATGCAGAAGCTGCGCAGGCTGCCGTGCTCTGGGTCTGTAAGTGCCAGCACGCGTTCCGCTGCGTGCTCGGCGCCGCGCGTCTGTTTCAGTAAACTCCAGCAGAGCGCGAAGGTGCTCATGGGTTCCAGGGTTTCACCCGATTTGCTTACCACTATCACCTGGGTTTGCTTCCAGTCCACAATGCGCTGCAGCATGGCAAGTGCTGCGGGGTCTATGCTATCCACCACAATCAACTCCAGTGTTTCGGGCCCTTCCAGCACGTCTTGCATAACACGCGGTGCAAGCGAAGAACCGCCAATGCCGATCCACACCACGGTGCGCACTTTGTCTTGGTGCAGGCGCTGCGCGACTTCTTTTACCTGCGACACCGCCGTGCGGTCGTACGGGTTCATGGACCACGCATGCTGCCCTTCTTCGCGCTCCTTCAGCCAGTCCTGCACGTAGCGGCGCAGGCCCGTTGCCAGCGTAACGAATTCCTGGTGGGGGATTCCGCGGGAAGGCGTTATGGCTTTTGCAAGCGCGCCGGCAATGTCGACAGTAAGCATAGGGAGGGTGCAGTTTACACGCCGAGCGAACGCAGTGCAGCAGAAACGCGTTCTTCGGTGCTTTCCAAGTCTGCGGGCAAAGCCCGGAGCGCTGCGGCAATGGTGCCGGAATCGTAGCCGAGTGCTTGGAGCGCCGCAGCTGCATCGTTGTCGTACCGCGCTGCGTGCTTGCCGCTCACCGTTTCCATCATAAACAAGGTCGGGTGTTTTTCGCACAGCCCCTCCAGTTCCAGCAGCAGTTTCTCTGCGCGTTTTGCGCCGATTCCTTTAATGTTTGTCAGCATGCGCGCGTCACGTTCCTGCACTGCGCGGGCAATGATGGAACGGGGGACTGCACACAGCTCCAGCGCCAGCTTGGGGCCAACGCCCGGCAGGCCCGTTGCTTCTTCGAACAGGATTCGCCCTGTTGCATCGCGAAATCCATAGAGTTCTAACCGGTCTTCGCGCACAAACGTAGAGGTGTGCAGCAGTTCTTCGGCACCTTCTTCCAGTTCGTCCCACACGTCGAGCGGCACCGCTACCAAGTAGCCCACGCCTGCGACGTCGACGATGATCTGTCCTGGCTGCCGTTTGTGGATTGTTCCGCGGAGGTGACCGATCATGTGGGGATTTTACATGAATTGATAATGAATAATTGATAATTGATAATGCTCCGATTCTCGTGTGATTTTCGACTCAATTATCAATTTTCAATTGTCAATTTCTACCAAAGTGACTTGATACTTGCATTTTCCTAAATAGTAGTTCTGTGATATAATGTCTAGATTACCTCACACCCTCACTGCCACCGTGCATTCTGGGCTTCGGCGCTCTGCGTCGCGCTTTTTATAAGCACGGTAGGCGTGCAGGCGGAGGAAGTGGACCCGCAAACGAAGCGTGCGAAACTGGAACTGAACGCGGCCATTGCCCGCGTAGGCGCGCAGTACCGGCGCGAGGCGGGGTTGCGCATGGAACTGCGCGGCAAAGAGCGCGACCGCGACGCCGCGCAAGAAACGCTGCGCCAGCTGGTGTTGGAAAAGCAGAGCATTCGTCAGCAGATTGCCGCCGTACTGCCGCGCATGCACGGGTTTGCGCTGCCCGAAGACGTGAACTTCGACGACCCGGAAGCAATTCGTTCCCTGCTTGCGCAGGAACGTGACGCCGTCGGGGGCTTCGTGCGCGCGCAGGAGTTCGCCTACGCCGGCGCAGCCGGCAGCGACATTCCCATTGTCAGTTCCCTGTTGAATGCATCACTCGGCGACCGTATAGAGCGGCAGCAAACGCTCGGCACGCTGCGCGCCACGCGCATGCAGGTGATTGCGCTGGCCGAAGTCGGCGGCCAACTTGCCGGTTTGTGGGACCAGTACAACGACATAAACACGCGCCAGGCAGACGCACAGCGCTCGTACGAAATTGCCTCTGCACAACTTGCACAAGTGCAAGGTCAGCAAGAGCAAATTCAGCAAATTATGGCTGAAGTGCAAAGCCAAGTTATGGAACTGCAGGGCAACTTAAAGCGCATTAGCCTGCGTATTCAGCGCAAAGAAGAGCGCCGCCTTATTGCGCGCGGGAAATTGCCTCCGCAGAACAACATGCATACGGCCGCCGACACGCCCGCGCATGAAGAAGTGGAATTCCGCTGGCCGGTGGAAGGCGTTGTCAGCGCCGGTTTCCTGTCGCAAAGTTACAAGCAGCACTACGGCGTGCCGCACTATGGCGCCGACTTGGCAACGCCGCAGGGCAGTCCCGTGCAGGCCGCGGCAGATGGCGTGGTGTTCACCGTGCGCGACGGCGGAGCAGAGGGCTACTCGTACGTGCTGGTCGGCCACCAAGGCGGCTTCGCAACACTCTACGGCCACTTGTCGGAAATCGTGGTGCAGGAAGGCGACGATCTGTTCCCCGGCCAACTCATTGGGTACAGCGGCGGTACACCGGGCAGTTACGGCGCAGGGCCTATGACATCGGGCCCGCACCTGCACTTCGAAGTAATTAAAGACGGGAAACACATAGATCCGTTGAGCGTACTGCCTTAAGAGAAAACAGAAGACAGAGGTCAGAAGTCAGTTTCTGTCTTCTGATTTCTGACATCTGCCTTCCCGACGACAATCACAAACTCACCCTTCTTCACTATCTTCTCTGCAACTGAGGGGAGTTGTTCCACCGTCGTCCTCACCACTTCTTCATGTAACTTCGTGAGCTCTCGGCAGATTACGACCATGCGTTCTGGCTGCGCTTTGAGTGCTTCGGAAAGATCTATGAGCGTTCGCTCAATTCTATGAACCGACTCGTAAAAGACGACAGTCATTTCTTGCTCTGCAAGTGCCTTGAGTGCGGTCTGTCGGCCTTTCTTGACGGGTAAAAATCCTAAGTAGATGAACTCGTGCGTTGGTAACCCAGAAGCAGAGAGTGCGGCGAGCACTGCGGAAGCACCGGGAACCACTTCTATCTTTATACCACGGTCATGAGCCTTGCCTATAAGAAGAGAACCGGGGTCCGAAATTCCGGGTGTACCTGCATCACTCACTAATGCAAAGTGTTCCCCACCTTCTAAGCGTTTGAGTATCACGTCTAATTTCGATTGGTCGCTGTAGCCATGGAACGAGATCAACTCCTTCTTTGGTAGTTCCAGTAATTGGAGGAGTTTGCCTGCAACGCGCGTGTCTTCGCAGACGATTGCATCCACCTTCTTCAGGGTTTCAATCGCCCTCAGCGTGATGTCGCCCAGGTTACCGATGGGGGTAGAAACTATGGAAAGCACAACTCTATGGTAGCGGGTTTCCTGCATGTTTCCTTGTCGAAAGACAGCCAAAGGCATAGCGTTTGGGCAGAAGATCAAGAAGGGGTGTTCCCTTCGGTCATTCACAATTCCGTTGTCCCAGTAAGGAGACACTACCATGTCCGGATCGCTCGTTTCGTTTGGCTCCGCATTGCATACGAGTATGAGGAGTATGTTTCTTGCTTGTGGCCTTATGGTGACTCTCGCCGTTTGCGGGGGCTGGTATTTCAGCAGCAGGCCATGGGGTTATGGGGAAGTCACGCTCTTGTGCCTAGCTTGTGGAGCCCTTCTTGTGCCTGCCGTGACGATCATTTCCCGGATGTTTCTCATGTCCCATGTGTCATTCTTCCGCACAGACTTCGTTTTGTCGGCGGAACAGGGATGTTTTGGGATTTGGGTGTTGCTCATGCTCTCGATTCTCATCTACCCGCTTCACGGCGGGTTCTGAGCAAGACACGTGTCTCTGCGACGACGGAATTTCCGTACGGCCTCCAGTTGCCCCGCGCAATTGGAACGCCGTACGGTTTTTCTCGTATCCGCTTTTCCTTATTACGCGACTTCCCTACAATCCCGCAGTCCCATATACCCCAGCTGTAATTTCTTATGGCCGACACGAACGACAAGCAACTAAAGCTCAGCGACAGCGAAGGCGGCGAAAGCCTGTCTTCCATAGGGCACATTGAACCCCGGCCCATTGTGGCCGAAATGGAGCAGAGCTACCTGGACTACGCCATGAGCGTGATTGTGGCTCGTGCCCTGCCAGACGCCCGCGACGGCTTTAAACCGGTGCACCGCCGTATTTTGGTTGCTATGCAAGAAGAAGGCTTGGTGCCCACGCGCCGCCACAGCAAGTGCGCCGGTGTGGTTGGAGAAGTTTTAAAGAAGTACCACCCCCATGGAGACAGTTCCGTGTACGACGCTCTTGTGCGCCTTGTGCAGGACTTCGCCATGCGCGAACCGCTGGTAGACGGCCAAGGCAACTTCGGTTCCATAGACGGGGACGCAGCCGCTGCCTACCGTTACACAGAGTGCCGCCTCAAGCCGCTGGCCATGGAGCTGCTTGCCGACCTGGACAAAGAAACGGTGGAGTACCGCCCCAACTACGACGCCAGCCGCAAAGAACCCACCGTGCTTCCCGGCAAAGTGCCAAACCTGCTCGTAAACGGTTCTGTGGGTATTGCCGTGGGTATGGCAACGAACATTCCGCCACACAACTTGGCAGAAGTCGTTGCTGCCGCACGTCACCTGCTTGCAACACCGGAAGCACTCGTCGAAGACCTGCTCCAGTTCGTAAAGGGGCCTGACTTCCCCACAGGCGGCATCGTGTACGACAAAGAGGTGATCAAACAGGCGTACCTTACGGGCCGCGGCTCCGTGATTATGCGCGGCAAAGCCGTGATTGAAGAAGGCAAAGGCCGCTTCTACATCCGCATTTCCGAAATTCCGTACCAGGTGAACAAGTCCACCATGATCGAGCGCATGGCACAGCTTGTAACAGACAAAATCATTCAGGGGATTTCCGACATTCGCGATGAAAGCGACCGCGAAGGAATCCGCATTATCGTGGAATTAAAGAAAGACGCATACCCCCAAAAGGTGTTAAACCAGCTGTTTAAGCAAACAGAACTGCAGAGCAGCTTCGGTTACAACATGATTGCCCTGGCAGACGGTCTGCAGCCGCGCCTGCTGAACCTAAAAGAAATGCTCGAAATTTACCTTGGGCACCGCCGCGAGGTCATCAAGCGCCGCGTCACGTTCGACCGCGACCGCGCCAAAGAGCGTGCGCACATTTTGGAAGGACTCACCATCGCTCTGGATAACATCGACAAAGTGATTGAGACGATTAAGAAGAGTGAGACCAAGGAACTGGCCAAGGAAAACTTGATCAAGAAGTTTAAATTGAGCGAAATTCAAGCGGACGCAATCCTCCAAATGCGCTTGCAGACGCTTGCAGGGTTAGAGCGCAAGAAAATTGAAGATGAACTCGCAGAGAAGCTCAAGTTCATTGCCGAATGCGATGCAATTTTAAAGAGCAGCAAGCGCATCGACGGCATCATAGACGGGGAACTGGACGACCTTACAACGCGTTTTGGGTCCGAGCGCCGTACCACCGTGGTGCCCACAGCGGTTGGAGAATTCAGCGCCAAAGATACGATTCCGAACGCACCGATGATTGTGGCGCTTACCCAGACCGGGTACGTAAAGCGCCTTTCGCCCATGCAGTTCCGTGCACAGCACCGTGGCGGCAAGGGCGTTATTGGCATGTCCACCAAAGACGACGACGAAATTTTGAGCGTGCTCAACGTTATGAACCACGACGACCTGCTCTTCTTTACAAACACGGGCCGCGTGTTCGTGTTGCCGTGTTACGAACTGCCGCAAGCCGGCCGCACAGCCAAAGGGCAGGCGATTGTGAACATGCTCCAGCTGCAGCCAAACGAACGAATTTCTGCAGTGCTGAAAGCAGATCTTTCCGGCATGACGAACTTGTTCATGGTTACAAAGGAAGGAACCGTAAAGCGCACCGAGGTCACGGAATTCGAAAACATTCGCCGCAGCGGGCTCATTGCCCAGAAAATGTCGGGCAACGACGAACTGCGTTGGGTGGTAGCAACAACCGGCAAAGATGAAATCTTGCTTGTTACCCGCAAGGGCATGGCAATTCGCTTTAAAGAAGACGACGTGCGCGCCATGGGCCGCGCGGCTGCAGGCGTACGTGGTATTAAGCTGCGTGCCGGTGACGAAGTGATTGTTGCTTCTGTTATAAGTGACCCCAAGAAAACGAAGCTGCTCGTGGTTATGGAAAACGGCCTCGGCAAAATGACGAGCACAGAGGAGTACCGCTTCCAGGGCCGCGGCGGCACCGGCGTAAAGGCCGCGCAGCTTACGGCCAAAACAGGGGACATTATTGGTGGGTGCGCTGTAACAGAAGGCGACGATGGCGATCTGCTCTGCATTAGCAAGCAAGGCCAGGCCGTGCGCATGACACTTTCGGAGATTCCTTCCATTGGTCGCGCCACCCAGGGTGTGATTGTTATGCGCCTGGATCAAGGGGACAAAGTCGCCACCATGAGTGTTGTCATGCGCGACGTGGCAGGGGAGGAAGCCCAAATAGAGGCCGCCGAAGAGCAGCGCGAAGAAGAATTAGAGGCCCTGGCGCGCGAAGAGCGCAAGGTGAAGCGCGCTGCCAGCAAGGCGAAAGCTGCGTAAGCACGCCCGATTTGGCCCGTATTGTGCTTGAGGTCAGAAAGAGGAATCCCTACACTGCCCCAGCTTATGAAGACCGGTATCCACCCACAGGTTCACGACAAGGCGCGCATAACGTGCTCCACCTGCGGTTTTGTGTACGAAATTCCGGCGACGGTTGCAGAAATGAGCGTGGAAGCCTGTCGCAACTGCCACCCGGTATATACGGGTAAAAAGGCAACAGAAGTACGCGGTGGCCGTATTGAGCGCTTTAAGAAGCGCGCCGCAGCGAAGAAGGCGTAGTGAGAATCGGCTAAAATAGCCGGAAAACGGGCCATAATTGCTATAACGAAGCTTTTTTGGTATACTAATGAGATTTTTCCCAACACAAACATGGTCCCGTCTCGTCGTGTTCGCGCTCTTGCGGCAGCGAACGCTCTCGGCCTCCTAGCGCTCACCCTGGTGAGCACGGGTCATGTGCCCTTGCTGGGTCAAGCAACGACGCCCGTGTTGGCGCTGGAATGCGTCGGCGTGTCGGGAACGACCTTGCGGAACAACGTGTATACGACGAATGTTACGCTGAAGAACGTCGGCTCTGCGACATGGACTGCAAATTCCACCTATGTGTTCGAATGGTACGGGCCAGAGTCGGGCGGGGCGCAGCCGCTCGCAATTCCTTCCAAATACGTTGGTGCCGACGTGGCGCCAGGGGGAACCGCAACGGTGACGATGACGTTTCCGAGGCCTGCCGTCACCGGAACGTATCCGCTTTTCTTCGGTCTTGCAGACCACCCCAACCTGAATGCAATGGCTGCGCAGCGTTGCGGCGTGTTCCTGGACGTCGGCTTGCCGACGCCACCGACTGTTCCGGTTGTGGAATGTGCCGACAATTCCCAGGTTCCCTCGACCGTGGTCGCGGGAAACGCATTCAGCACGACCATGCGTATGAAGAACATCGGTCCGGTTATGTGGCGCACCGCCACGCAAGAAGAACGCCAACGCGGGGAGTCCCATACGTACGCATTCGAGCGTCCGGGCATCGACTACGTCGACGAAAGCCGGCCGTTCAATTCGCCGTCCGTCATCTTCGAGCAGGCGTATGTGCTGCCCGGCGGCATCGGGGAAATCCGGACCAATTCACGGGCTCCCAGCACTCCTGGCACGTACACGTACAAGTGGCGCGTGGCGGAAAACATGGTCGGTCTTTCGACGGGGTCTTGCAGCAAGACCATTACCGTAACGCCTTCCGTCAACGGCTCGCAGTGCGTGGAATCCAACGTGCCGAGCACGCTGGAGCCGGGGAACAGATTCTTTGCGCAAATCAAAGTGAAGAACACCGGCACCAGGCCGTGGCATGGGCCGAACCATTACTTGCACATCGACAAAGATTTTCTGGCGACGTGGGGTCTTACCAATGCCGGCGCCGTGTGGTCCGGCTGGCCAGAGACGTACATTGAACCCGGCCAAACCGCAACGATTGCCGTCAGCGGCACCGCTCCTGCCACCCCGGGCAACTACCAGTTTGACTGGCGCATGACAGAAAACACGGTCGAGCACTTTGGGCCCGTGTGCGCAAAAACCATTACCGTGCAGGCGCAGGCCTCGTCCAGTTCTGCTTCCAGCATTTCCAGCTCCGCGGCTTCCAGTGTGACGAGTGTCGCGTCCAGCTCCGCGGCTTCCAGCGTTTCCTCGGCGACCACCGCATTCGACGCTTCGTTGAGCCTGGAAACGCCCGAGAGCGTGCAGCAAGGCCAGGTGGTGAATGGTCATCTCTTCCTGCGAAATCTGTCGCAGCAAGAATTGCAGAGCTACACCGTAACGATTCCGATTCCAGCGGGTCTTGCCTACGGCGGCGCAGTCAATACCGCTAACGGCTGCCAATTGACGCAGAACCAGCAAGCGATCGAATGCACGGCCCCCGGCATTCTCGGTCCCGGCGCCACGCGCGATTTTAACGTGGGGTTTGCAATGCAGCCAAGCATCGAATGCGGCGCCAACGTGACGTATGTTGCGACGCTCCATGACACTGTTCCGGCCGATGCCAATGCGTCGAACAATATTGCGCAGAATTCCATTGCGGTAGCATGTGCGAATTCATCGGTTTCTTCGGCAATCGGTCTTACGCAATGCAACGACGGCCTGGACAACGACGGCGATACGGCGGTCGACTACCCCGCAGATACAGGCTGCACGTCGTCGCAAGACGACACGGAAGCAGATGGAACGGCCAGCAGCGCAGCAAGCAGTGAAAGCTCGCTGAGCAGCACCGCAGCCAGTGTCAGCAGCAGCACGGGTATTCCCTGCGCCATGGATTCCACCTGTGGTACGCCCCTCTGCGTGCAAGATGGGGGAAGCGCCAGGTTCTACATGCCGTCGTGCGTCGCGAACCATTGCACCACGCTCTCGTTTACCTACCCCATGATGTGCCCGGTCACTTCTTCGAGTTCTGCCAGCAGCACGGTATCGGCAGTTTCCAGTGCTTCTTCCGAAATCTCCAGCGAGTCATCGTCTGAAATTTCCAGCGAAGCTTCCAGTGAATCCTCTTCGGAAGTTTCGAGTGAAACATCTTCGGAAAGTTCCAGCGAAGTTTCGAGCGAGCTCTCCAGTGAATCGAGCATCTCCTCGGAAGAGAGCAGCGCGAGCAGCGAAAATCTCGCGGGTAATCTCTACGTCACCAAATCTCTTACACCCCTCCTAAGTCGCCAATTCTTGGGCGGCTCCCACGGTTCCGGCGCACTCAGCCTGAACTTCCGCGCGGAACATGAAGCGATTGTGGTCACCGATCTGCACATTACCTCCACAGGCTCTGCAGCTGTTTCGGTCGATCGCCTTGAACTGATAAAAATAGGGGAAACTCTGCCGTTTGCCACTGCAACCTCTGGCGATTGCCAAAATGACGACACCTTGTCCCGCAACACGCCTGCGAATGATCTAACGTTCTGTGCCAGTTTCGACAACCGAGAATTGGTCATTCCTGCAGGCGAACAGATCGACGTTCTGGTGACGGCAAAAATGAAAACCGACGCCCAAGGCGGATTCTCGCATGACGTTATTCGCTTCATAGTCGACGGCACTGCGGCATCGAATAACCAAACAGGTTCCGGTGCAGTGCGTGCACGCCGCGACATTGCAGACAACGGAGATCTTCTGCCGAATGACGGCAACAGCATCGCCGAAGGCGAAGTGTTCATTGGTACAAATGTTGCCGCTCCGAACAACCGCATACAGGGCCAGCCCAACGTCTCGGTGCTTGCCAAGATTGTGAGCATTACCAATGGAAGCCCCGACGTAGACGGCACGGCGATTCCGCTGGGGCTCCATAGCATCGGTGCGTTCAGCTTTAGCGGTGCAGTCCATACTAACACGTTAAACGGTTTGAATGCCGCCGTGCTCAAGACGTTGGTCTTCACCGTAAATGCAACGAATGTGCAAATGCAGGCGGACGGCTTCGCCCTGTACAACACGAAACACTCCGAACAAAAATTCCCCTGCGTTGCGTATAACAATGCGGGAGCAGTGGCGTTGCAGGAAATTACCGGCGGATTCCAGGTGCTTTGCGAAGGCCTTGCGGCCTCCGGCAGCAACCTGAGCGGGTTGACGCGGATTACGATGGGAAGCGGCCTTACATTGGCGCTACAGGGCATGGTGCTGGATGACAACACGACTTCCAATGGCAATGCCAATTTGCAAGTCAGTTTGGCAAACTTCACCTCCATTGCGGCAACGAGCGCGGGCATTGGCACGAATCCTTCCGCCAGTCACCTCCTGTGGGCGGACCAAGACGCCGTAAGCTCCGTAGACTTCTTCTGGGTAGAGTTCCCCAATACTGTCGTGAATTCCACGCGCTACGGCGACAACCTCGTTGTCAGGAGGGGATTCTTCGATTGGGTAGGCGACTTGCTGCGTGCGTCATTGCTTTGGTTCTAGCCGATATTGACTGATGTATAGAATTTGATACGCTGTATTTGCTCTCAATACTGATGACCGGCCTAGCCGGGAACGAGCCCCGCCATCAACGCGGGGTTTTTGTTGCCTGGTGGTGGAGCCCGGGGAATCGAACCCCGCCACCAGTCTCTCAATACTGATGAGCCGACCTGGCCGGGCCCCTTTCATCAAGCTGTACGATCGTACACCCTCCTTCACATCAAGCCAAATGCCTATATCACTTCTAAACCGGGTTGAATGGCACTCAGAGCCAGGGAGTGCTACTCTGGTAAAGACATATGGATGAACGCCAAAGCAGGCTTCTAGCCGCCATTATCGACCAGTTTATAGAGACGGCAGTGCCTGTGGGCAGCAAGCGGCTTATAGAGGCGGGGTGTTTCCACTGTTCCTCGGCCACCCTTCGCAGCGAAATGTTAGAGCTGGAAGACGCTGGGTTTTTGCTCCAGCCCCACGTTTCGGCCGGCCGTGTTCCCACAGCCGAAGGCTACCGCACGTACGTGCGTGAACATCTAAAGCCAGACAGGGCAGAAATTGCCGTGCGCAAGAAATTTTTATCGCTCAAAGAAAAATACCTGGAACACAAAGATCAGGAAAAAGTGTACGAAGCTGTGGCACTGCTTGCGCATATGTCCCCGAATGTTGCGTTCGCATCTGTGCCCCACAAAGACCGTGTGTACTACCTAGGCCTTGCAAACATTCTTCGTCAGCCGGAATTTTTGGCAGACCCCGGTATGGCCAGCGGTGTTGCCGAAGTGGTGGAAGAACACTTGGCCGCAATGTTGGACCGTATGGATGTCGACGACGAGGTGCGCTACTACATAGGCGAAGCGCACATTTTGCCGCAGATTCAAAGTTGCTCCGTCATTGTTACCAGTTACTCACTGCGTGGCCAAAAGGGCGCCATTGGAATCCTTGGGCCCATGCGCATGGACTATGCCTTTAATACGGTTGCGCTCGATATGGTGAGCGACCTCCTCCGCTCTGCGTAATGGACACGTTGCTCCGCATCCGCGCCGGCAAGGAAAACGAACGAGGGCCCATTTACATGGAGCCCGCCATTGCCGCGCTGCATTCCATTAAGCGCGGCGGGGTGGGGCTGGAAGCGGGGTTTGCAAACGGCGTCATCAGCTTGTACGCACGCGTACCTGACACAGGCGTGCAGCTTGTGGAAAACCAACTCTATGCCCAGTACCCCGACGTCGACATAGAACGCTGCGGCAGCGACCCCTTCGAACTGAAACCGGGGGAGGAAGTCGTAAGTCTGGACTTACACCTTACGGACCCCGAAGTGTTCCCCATAAAGCGCCACCCCCAGTTCGACGATCTGCTGACGCGCACGAACGTCGACTCTATTTCGGGAATTACCTCGGCCCTAGCGCGCTACCCCATGCCCGGCATGCGCGGACATGTGCAGGTAGTGCTCACCCCCTTGGGTGGCAGTTTCCGCCGCCGCGCTGTACGGTTCCTGCCGCTTTTGGAGAGGGGCCTTGCGAAGCTTTCGCCCGCCTACGCAGAATTCTTCACCCGTGTGCAACTGGCGCGCGGGTGGCAGCGGTTATTGCTTTTGCCCTTTGCCATTTTCATGGGGGGTTTCCGCGCATGGCCGGGTTTTTCTAAATTCTTCGCAGGGGTTGGTGTTAATGCAGAACATCCCACGGTGTCGCATGAAAACGAAGAAGACCAGCGCGCAGCCGCGCGCTCGCACGACCGCGAAGATGCAGTCGCAGGCGCATTCGACAAGGTGAACAGGCTTCTGTTCCTGTGCAATGTGCGCGTGAGCGTGATTGCCCCTGCAGGGCAGCGCAAAGCAGCAGAGCAGAAACTGCGTGAAATTGCCGGTAGCTTCCTGCAATTTTCGCTGCCGCAGAGTAACTCGTTCAAACTTGGTCACGCGCACGCTGACACGGCGCTCCCCACGGGCATTCGTAAGCATCCGTTCATCCTCTCTGTAGAAGAAGTCGCAACACTCTGGCACTTGCCCACCATTCAAGTACAGACGCCGAACTTGGACTGGGTGCTCAGCAAAAAATTGGAGCCCCCAGTGAACATTCCTGTGGCAGGCGTTACCGACAAGCCCGAAGACCTCACCATTCTTGGCGCAGCAGTCTTCCGTGGCACACGCACGGAATTCGGCATTCGGCCCGACGACCGCCGCCGCCACCTGTATGCCATTGGTAAAACAGGCATGGGAAAGTCGACACTCCTGGAAAACATGATCTTCAGTGACGTGCATTCCGGCAAAGGTATTGGTGTTATTGACCCGCACGGAGACTTGATCGAAGCCATTTTGCGGTTCCTGCCTGCAAGCCGCAGTAACGACGTCATTCTCTTCGACCCTGCGGATAAAGATTTCCCGGTGTCGTTTAACATTCTCGACTGCCCAGACCCAGACCAGCGCCCACTCGTTGCTTCGGGAATTATGAGCGTCTTTACGAAACTGTGGCCAGACGTCTGGAGCGGACGCATGGAGCATATTCTGCGAAACACTCTGCTCGCACTCCTGGAAAATGAGGGAACTTCCATGCTCGGCATTCCGCGTATGTATGCAGACACCCGCTTCCGCGAGAAAATTGTCGGGAAGGTGACGGACCCCCTCGTGCGCAGTTTCTGGAAAGATGAGTATGAAGGCTGGAGCGAGAAATACCGCACCGAAGCGGTATCGGCCATTCAGAACAAAGTAGGCCAATTACTCAGTACGCCCCTCATTCGCAATATTGTGGGCCAAGTGCAAAGCCGGCTCAACGTTCGTTTCGCCATGGACAGCGGCAAGATCGTGCTTGTAAACCTGAGCAAAGGAAAACTGGGGGAAGACACCTCTGCGTTCCTTGGTTCCATGCTCGTCACCAAATTCCAGATCGACGCCATGAGCCGCAGCGACATTCCAGAAAACGAGCGCCGGGATTTTTACCTGTACGTGGACGAGTTCCAAAATTTCGCAACGGAATCCTTCGCCACAATTCTTAGTGAAGCTCGCAAGTATCGTCTATGCCTCACCATGGCCAACCAGTACATCGGCCAGTTACAACTGGCAAATAACAGTACGGCACTCAAAGACGCAGTCTTTGGAAACGTTGGCTCTATGGTCAGCTTCCAAGTGGGAAGTGACGATGCCGAAGTCTTCAGTTTGCAGTACGAAGAACTCGTGCTGCCCAAAGACATTCTCAGTCTGCCCAAGTACCACGCGTACATGCGCCTGATGATCGACGGCATGCCCAGTAAACCCTTCTCGGTACAAACGCTTCCGCCACCGAAGTTTGAACAAGACGAGGGCCGTATGGCAACCATCCGCAAGCTCTCACGCGAGCGCTACAGCGAAGCGCGCTCCACGGTGGAAGAGCGCATTCGCGCGTGGGCTGCGACTGCAGAGACTGCACGCAGCGAGGAAAAGGCTGTGCAAAAAGCAGGGGAAAAAGAAGAAGAGGAGCGTGCCAAAGCCCGCAAGAAGAACATGACACTGGAAGCCTACCGCGCCTGGCGCGACCGCGAACTGTGGACGAATGAATTCAATGCACTACGCAAAAAAGAAGTGCTGGGTGAAACCATGACTGCGTCGGAGCAGACGTCGTACACCACCCTCAAAACAAAGCTCGAAGCGTCTGGTGGAGTGCCCGAGCTCAGCAAAGGGCTCCAAGAGCTCAAAGCGAAGAAGGAAGGGACGTATGTGCCGAAGAAGAAGGCTGAAGAGGGAAAGTAAGATGTGTTAAGAATTTTTGACAATCCCTTTCACAAGTCTACTCTAAGTACATCGCGCTCCAATGGTGAGCACATTTCCTGGTCTGTTCATTGAAAGGTCGGTTGTTATGAGGAAGAACATCGTTCCGTTGTACTATTTTGTGCGGCAGTCATTTTCACTAGATCGCACAAATGTTGACCTGCTTCTCGGCTGTGGACTTTTGGTGCCTACCGGCACGTGTTTCTTTGAGTCGTTTCAAAGGTCGGGGTTCTGGGAGCCCGAAGTAATTGCGGTGCTGCATTCAGAGCACTTGCTGAAAGTGCAAAATTCGTTTCAGCAGGGTTCCTCATTCTCGTTCCATGTGTGGGGTCCATATCTGCTAGAGGATTTTCAGCGAGGTCTGTGGCGATTCCGTGGAAGTATCGGCTCAGATCAACACAATTGGAGTCTACTCGGTGCCGGAAAACAGGAAGCACGTCGTCTTATTGATAGCGAGCGGGCAGATGTTGTTCGGCAAGAGAACTTCCAAGCGATTATCGGTCGGGCCTTGTTGACATATGACGATGGGCACTTCCGCATCGCTCAGCCGGCTCAATATGACGGTGTGCTTACTTAAAGACTTGGGTTGAGGCTCAGGTTTGCGTGAACAATCAGCTCTGTACCAAGGAAGGTGTAGAGCTGATTTATTAACATGCGGTAACGCGGTAGCCACGTGCTTGCAGAGCGTACTGCAACTTGCGGCCTTCGACGGTGTGGCGGACATTGCCGAGCCTCACAGTGAGCCCGTGCGATGGGGGATTCGTGCTGATCCACTGTAAGATGGAGTCTGCGTTCACTGCAATTGCTGTGCTGCCTGTGATAGTAACTGCGGTCGACATGACTGTAGTGTACGTGCGTACACCTACTATGCAAATAGTTGCAGTTGCATCACTGCAATTCTCTTTGTGTGACGCATGATCGAGATTCGAGACTCGGGATTCGGAATATTGCTTCTACATGAGAAAAACATATGAACCGAATCACGAATTCCGAATACTCGAATCTCGAAACTGCAGAGAACTAAAAACCCCGCATTGCTGCGGGGAGTTCAGGGAGGAGTGAATCGCAGGTTTAGTACCGGTACATGCTGTCGCAGCTTAGGCTCAAATGGCGGTTGTAGTTGCGGCCCGTCTGGCTGACGCTGCAGTTGTAGCGGCCCGTGCTGTTCGTGCGGTAGTCGCTGTAGGGCATGTAGTAGCTGTCGTAGTAGCGGCTGTTGTAGTACGAATTGCTGTAGTAATAATCGTCATTGTAGTCGTTGTTGTAGCGGTAGTCGTTGTAGTAGTAATCATTGTTGTAGCGGCTTCCGTTGTAGTACCGGCTGTTGTACGGCTTGTAACCGTAGCCACCGCTGCCAAGAACGTAGCTGTAGTTGCTGCAACCACCGTCGCTGTCGTAGTCGTAGCAGCGGCTGGAATTGCCGTACGAACCGCCGTAGTAGGCGGCGAGCGTCGAAACAGGGGCCAACAGCACGGCAGCTGCGGCGACGGCGCTCAGAAGGGTTTTGTGGGTGAACATAGGAGGGCGAGTGTATGAAGAGAATTCAGGCCATGCAAAGATTTGTTGCTTGATATGATTTTAATATATCGTAAAATAATATTTTACGATTCGACCCTTCGACTTCGCTCAGGGTCGAGTGCCGCTAAAGCGTGCACTCGAGAAAAAGGCCAGCGCAGTTGCTGACCTTTTGTCTCTGTTTTTGTCTGAATCGGGGAGGAGCCCGACTTGCCTGCCACGCTCTGGTTCCTTGTTTCTCCTCGCGACCGGACGAGGTTCTAGTGGTTCCCTCCGCGGTGCATTGCTGCACGGGAAGGCTAGAAGTAGGGGGTGTGCATGCCTGCGGGCGTCCTCGGCCTGCGGCATGGAATCTTGCGGAGCAGGAAGCACGGTGACCACCGGTGTCGTAACCTATACCTCTTTGTGTGCAGTTGAGTGCGGGGAGGAGGAACGAGGGGGATGATCACTGGTGCTTCCTACGAGTAGCTGTGGTGTGAAGGATCGTAGTGCTTGCCCTGAGGAGCGAAGCGATCGAAGGGTGAAAGGTCTAAGGCCCCGAGGGGGGAGGGGGAGAAGGAAGAACTCCTCCCCTTCCTGTGTGTGTTTGTCTGTCTTTCCGAGGGTGCCCGTAAGGGCTTAGGCTGATGGCCGGTGACTTGCGCTTCGCAAATCACGCCAATATAGGCGGATAAATTTTTTCGGCAACATTTCAACGCTGCACGAAGCCATGTATTGATGTCTGGATACAAAATGTATTCTTAGCTTGACGAAGAGATTTGCTCAAAAGAATCAGCAAATATCGTGGTTTGTTTATAGGGCGTTACATTCGTTGTTTTTTTAAGTATTTCCTAGATGTTAGAAATAGATTTGAGGATGATGCTCTCCGTATTGCGGGTTGTATGATTGATCGTCATCAAAACCGGCCACGCTCAGAACAGGTTGAATCCACCTTAAGTGAAATCAATGCGCACATTGCCGCTGCTCTTCAGGAACCCAGACAGCTTTTTCAACAATTGTTGAATAACATGCCCTCTTTGGAAAATTTAGATTATGAAACACGACAACGAATTGCCTGCGGAATACAAAAAATTGCAAATAATCTTCGTTGTGCCTTCAGATGCGGTAAGTGCGGAGAGCCTGCAAGAATTAAATGTTCATTAGCAGGAGGAAATAAACGAGGTGTTTTTGCTTTTATGCATTCCAACAATAAGACGCATGGTGGCACTATAGCTCTCCCAAATCTGGAGCTTGTAGAACCAGCGGAAGATAAACGTAAAAGAAAAAATCTCACTCAAAGTGCCGACGTTGGAATCCCTGGAACAGGGAACTGATTGCAGAACGCTTTTACTTCTGCCTTCAGAGCAGCACGTTTTGCTTCGTCTGCACGGCAATCAATGGCGCGGTAAATGAAGTCTGCCAGGGTTTCCATGTCTGCTTCCTTCATACCGCGCGTCGTGACTGCGGGTGTTCCCATACGCACACCAGATGGGTCCATTGGCTTGCGTGGGTCGTCTGGAATGGCGTTCTTGTTGCAGGTGATTCCTACCATATCTAGTGCTGTATCTGCCTCTCCGCCAGGAATGCCCCAGCTGCTTACGGCATCTATGAGCATCATGTGGTTGTCCGTGCCACCAGTTACAAGCGTTGCACCGCGCTTCTGCAGACTTGCTGCCAGCTGCTTTGCGTTCTTCAAAATCTGCTGTGCGTACTCTTTGAATTCCGGCTTGAGTGCCTCGCCAAAGGCCACGGCCTTTGCCGCAACCATCTGCATGATTGGCCCGCCTTGGAGTCCTGGGAAAATCGATTTGTCGATCTTCTTACCCACTTCGGGGTCACGGGAAAGAATCATGCCGCCCCGGGGGCCGCGCAAGCTCTTGTGGGTTGTCGTGGTAATAATGTCGAAGCCGTCATCAAAAGGATTCCGAAGTGCTCCACCGGCAATCATGCCGGCAATGTGCGCCATGTCGGCCATGGTGTAGGCGCCCACTTCTTCCGCAATTGCCTTCATCTTTGCGTAGTTGAGGCTGCGTGGATACGCAGAGAACCCGGCGAGGATGATCTTCGGCTTCTCTTGCAACGCTACTTCGCGCATCAGGTCGTAATCGATTTCCCCAGTCGTGGGGTCCTTCATCTTGTAGCGCACGAATTTAAAGACTTTGAAGATGCTCGTTACGGGGTGACCGTGGGTAAGATGGCCGCCGTGGCTCAAATCCATTCCCATAATGGTGTCGCCGGGTTCACAGAGTGCGAAATACGTACCAATGTTTGCCGGGGCTCCCGCGTGCGGCTGCACGTTTGCATGGCCTGCGTTAAAGAGTTCCTTTGCACGCTCAATCGCTAAATTCTCCACAATGTCCGTGTACTCCTGGCCCGCGTAGTACCGCTTTCCCGGGTAGCCCTCCGAGTACTTGTTATTAAAGACCGTGCCCATGGCTTCCATAACGGCAGGGGACACGTAGTTTTCCGACGCAATGAGCTCTACGCCGTCTCGTTGGCGTTCCATTTCGCCGATCAAGGCGTTATACACGGCGGGGTCTTGTGCTTTCAGAGCGTCGTAGGTGGGCATGGCTGGATACTAGCGACTCCTTCGGTCGGGCTCCATGAATTTTCTTCTCGTGTGGAGGATCGGAATTCGGAATTCGAGATTCGGGCTTTGCGAAGAGTATTCCTGAGTCCGAATTCCGAATATTCGAATCTCGATGCAGTTATGGAGAGGACAAAGCAACTACGGTATGATTGCAGCCCATGTCGCTCTACCGCACCTACCGGCCCCAGAACTTCGCCGACGTCGTAGGGCAGGAACATATTGTTACCACCCTGGAGAATGCCGCGAAGCAGGGCCAGTTGTCGCATGCGTACCTGTTTGCAGGCAGCCGTGGCACGGGTAAAACGTCCGTTGCGCGCATATTGGCGAAGCATGTGCTGACGCAGGGAATTACGGATGATCTGCTGCGCAATCACTTGCTTACTGCAGTAGAAGAAGGCTCGCTTGTGGATCTTTTGGAGATCGACGCCGCCAGCAACCGTGGCATAGACGACGTGCGGGACCTCATCAGTAAGATCGCCTTTCCACCCTCTGTTGCTACCGCCAAAGTCTACATAATCGACGAGGTGCACATGCTGACGAAAGAGGCATTCAACGCCTTGCTCAAAACACTGGAAGAGCCGCCACCCTATGCGTACTTCATTCTTGCCACCACGGAACTGCACAAAGTACCCGTAACCATTCAGTCGCGGTGCCAGTGCTTTCCGTTCCGCCGCATTCGCGAAGACGACATTATTCGTCGGCTGCAGTACATAGCCGACCAAGAGAAGATTGAAATCGACCGCGACGCGCTGCGCGTGATTGCCCGGCATGTAGAAGGGGGACTGCGCGACGCGGTATCTCTTTTAGATCAGTTGCGTAGCCTGGAACACGCCGTAACACCCGACGATGTAGAAGCGCGCATTGGCAGCACGGGCGACACCCATGCAGAAGCCATTCTTGCGGCGGTGAATACCGGGGACGCCGCAGGAATTCTGGAACATGTTCGCGCATTGGAAGAGTCGGGTGCGTCGCTGGAGCACGTTCTCCGGCAACTACTCACCCGCGTGCGTGCCATGCTGCGCAGCGACATTGAAAGCGGTGCAGACGGCGCACGGGAACAGATGCTGCTGGACGGGCTTTTGCAGACCGTGCGCGATGTGCGCCAGTCACCCGTACCGGGATTGGCGTTTGAAGCAGGACTCCTGCGGTTACTCAATCGAGAGGAACGGGCCACCTCATCGTTCTTCGGCGGACTCTTCGGCGGCAAAGCACGTACGGCAGAACCTGCTCCCGCACCTGTGGCTGCTGCGCCTGCAGAAACCCCGGAACCGACAGTGGATGTAAAAAGCGCTCTCGTGGAGGCGCCAGAACTGAGCCTGGAAAGCCTGCAGAGCCAGTGGGACGCCATCGTTGCGCAAACGACGCCGGCCTCGGTAAAAATGTCACTGAAGAGCGGCCAGCTGAGCAAGTTGGAGGGTGCCAAAGTGGTTGTGGCGTTCTCCACCGAATTCCACCGCGATACCGTGGCCAAAACAGAGGCCTCGCGCAAAGTGGAAGAAGTCATGGAGCGCATCTTCAAACGCAACTTGCGCCTGGCGTGCGTGCTGCAGTCCGAGTCGCAAATTGCCGCAGCGGTTTCCACCCAAGACGACAGCATCAATTTGGCAGATGCCGCCGCAGAGATCTTCTCGTAAGATTGGCGTATGCACCCCGCAGAAGCCAAGGCGACTCTTCGGCAGCAGGTCGAGCAGCGCCTAACGCGCATGAGTCCCGGCGAGCGTGCGGCGGAAAGCAGGTCGCTCTGCCGAAGGCTCGTGGAGCATCTTCCAAAGGAGTGCGTGGTATGTGCGTACGCATACCTTTCTACGGAACCGGACCTCACACTGCTCGTCGACGAATGCAACAGCAGGGGTCAGTCTATCTTTTTGCCCTGTTACGAAAGGGGAATGCTCACCTTCCGGTTATGGTTGCCGGGAACGCCGCTCGTCCGCTCCCAAATTGGTGTACTGGAGCCGCCAGTGGAGGCTCCGCACCTGGAAGAATCACTCCCTGCTGTGGTGCTCGTACCCGGCCGTGCGTTTGATGCGAAGGGTGCAAGACTGGGACGGGGGAATGGCGGGTACGACAAGTGGATAGCGCAGGAACGAAGCCGCAACGCCCCATACCAGTACTGGGGAGTGGCGTTTGAATGCCAAGTGGTGGACGAGGTGCCTGTGGAAGCGCATGACCAGAAGTTGGATGCAGTGGTGACTGCCCGTGGATTCGAGACTCGAGATTCGAATATTCGGGATTCGGAAAAAAATTGAAGTCCGAATCTCAAATTCCGAATCTCGATCGTTCCCTTGCACCCCTCATCTTCTCCATGCATTCTTAGATCAATGAAATACCATATACCATCTCTCATTGCATTAAGTCTGTTGCTAGGGGCCTGCGGAACGCCGGGGGACACCGTTTCCAGCCGTACACCGAAAGGAGATCCGCAAGCGCCGGTTACCGTGACTGAATATGCCGACTTGCAGTGTCCCGCATGCGGCTCGGCGTACCCCCTCATTACAACGCCGCTTATAGAGCAGTATGGCAACCGCATTCGCTACGACTTTATGCACTTCCCGCTACGGTCCCTTCACCGCTACGCGCTAGACGCAGCAGAAGCGGCGGAATGCGCCGCCGACCAGGGGAAATTCTGGGAATACATAGACCTTGTGTACACCAACCAGAAAGACCTGGACAACGAGCACCTGCTTACATGGGCGGAAGACTTGAAGCTGGATATGACAACCTTGAAGAGCTGCACCGCCAGCCACCGCAAGCGCGACGTGATTCTTGCCGAATACGACGAGGGCCGCGCGAAGGGCGTGCAGGGAACCCCCACGTTCTTTGTAAACGGCAAACAAGTGGAAGCAACGCTCACGGCCTTGAAAGAAGCAATCGACAGTGCGCTCGGGCAAATGCAACAGCAGCTGTAACTACTTGCTCAGTTGTGCGAAAGCCAGGATTCGCTGTAATGCGGCGTCGTACAGCACCACCGTGCGGTACGCAGCCAAGTCACCGCCGCCGGGCACGCTGTATTGCTGTGCCCCGTAGGGAGACGCCAACGCACCTGCGTCCATGGCGGTGTCGTCGGGGAATGCCTGGTCGCGCGGATCTGTGACTGTTGTAAGGTACAGGTGCACTTCCACGCCCGGCGCAACCGTAAAGAACGGGCCAAAGTACAACGTGCGTCCCAGCAGCAGCACTTGTCCTTGCACCGGTTCGCCGACGGACACGAAGTTTCCCTGAGAGCCTGTTCGCTGCTTCTGTCGCGCCTCGGTGGTGGTTTCTAGCCATGTCGTGCGCGTGTCATTTACCAGCGCTGCCATGTGGGGGTCTTGCAGCACAGGGTCGTTGTTCAAGGTGAGTTGCACCATGCGTTCAACGAGGTCGTCGCTGTATTGCTCTGCGTACAAGGGATTGCGGAGCAGCGAATCGACTGTGGGTTGCGTACCTGCCGAACAAGCCACAAGCAAGCAGGGCGCAATGGCGAAGAGGAATGTGGAGTATTTCATAGCATGAGTGTACGGATTTATGCGGCTTTTGCCACCGTACCGCTGCGCATATGCCGCGGAACGTAGCGCTCGCCGCGCTCCTGCAACTTGCGCATGCCGCTCTTTATGCGCCAGTTCACGTCGGAAACCAGGTAGTTGTTCTTGTCGATGCTCATGTCTTTAATAATGAGCGTGGACCAGTAGTCCCGTGCTTCATTTTTCGTACGCAAGCTTTGAATGAGCCGCGTGCGCGAGGCGCCGTCTGCCGCATTCATGTGAATAATCGTGGGCGCCCACACGCCTTCCGAACCGCTGTAGCGTTGGAGTGCATGCTGCTTGTCGGGGCTGTCGATGCCGCTCATGTTCAAGTTTTCGAGACCCTTCGTTCGGTGACCGTTTTTCAATACTTCCTGCGTGTCGCCCAGTGACGACTGCTCCAGCTTTTCTTCGCGCTGCGCGTTTAAGTACCCATGGTCGTAGCACCATTTTCGGTTATAGATTTCGCGGGCAAAGCTTCGGTACATGTCGTAGTCGCCCAGCGAAATGACTTGGCGGTACAAGTTTTTTACTTCCCCGCCCGGCACCATGTCGATTGCTGCATCAATCTCTTCGTAAATTTCTTGGGTGGACTGTCCTTCTTTCTGTTTCTCCTTTTTCTTGTTCTCGGTGGGGCGGTGCTGGCGAATGTGCCATTCTATGGAGCAAAGTTCGCTCCAGTCTTCGTCGGTTTCGGCAAGCTTCTTTGCCATACCGAGTAGGAACTCGGCTTCGTCCCAGTCTTCTTGCCCGATTTCCCCGCGAATGCTGCTGATGCAGTCATCTACCGGGCGCTTGCTGGGTCCCCGTTTGGCGGCTGCAATGCTGCGTTCCGCTTCTTCGACGTGGCTCATGCGCTTTTCCCAGTCTAAATCCAGAAACGCCTTCTCGTCATATGTTTTGAGTCCCATGGGTACGCCCTCCTTTGCCATGGTGGTCATGACCCAGTCGTAGCGGTCGCGCACCTGTGCCCAGCGGCCAATGTATTCGGGCAGTACGGAACTGACGATGTGCTCCAGTTCCGGAAGACTCCGTTTCTTTTCGAAGACGCTCACCATCCATTTTCGAACTTTGTGGCGCGGGTACACGCCACGGGCAACGGCGTTATCCAGCTGTTTCACTGCCTTGCGTGCCAGTTCCTGTTTGCGCGTATCGCCCTCGGCAAGCCCAGGGAGTTTTGCAAGCAGTGCATCGACCACTTTGCGCTTGTGCTCATACGGCTTATTCAAAAATTCTTTACTCTCGAATTCCGCAAGCTCTTTGAGTCCTGTGGGTGTATCTTTCAACTGCTTCCGTAGGCGTTTCACCTGTTCGCTGTCGGAGCCCAGCACTTGCCAGTTGCGGTAGTACCGGTGGTCGAATTCTTCGAGCGATCGCTTTGTTTCCGTCCACGATGCACTGTGGTTTTTCAGTTTATCTCTCCAGCGGGCGGCACTCTCTTTACTAATCCAACCGTTCGTTTGTGCCGAACGTAGCTGCTCGTCGAACTTGCGACCCAAATTCTCTGCATCGGCAATGAAACCTTTCGTAAATCCCTCCCAGTCTTGTAGCCACTCGAGTTTCTGTTCTGCCGTTGTTGCTCCTTGGGATTCGAACGCGGAATTGGTAATGCTTTTCAGCCAGTCGTGAATGTCGCGGTCGACAATGAGGTGTTTTTGAGTGGCTAGCGGAAGCAGAAGTTCCCGACAACGGCCGCGGACTTTCGTAAATTCTCCTTGGACGCGATTTTGGTCTATGGCTCCATTTTTGTTCTCCGCCGCCTCGGCAATGGCGTCTTCCCGTTGGTAAGCGTCCGCTACAACAGACATGGCAACTCATTCTATTCGAAGAGAATGAACAATTGATAATTGATAATTGATAATTTTTGTGCGCACTCTCCTTAGGAATTATCAATTTTCCATTCTCAAGAATCAATTCGCGGGCTAGGATAGCGTCCAACCACTCATATGATCCTCTCCGATAGAGACATTAAACAGGCAATCGCCTCTGGCCGCGTTACCATTGAAAATGGGCAAGACCCGCTGCACATTCACGCGTCGTCGCTGGACCTGCGACTCGGTGGCACATTCAAACTCTACGAGCATAGCCGCTTTGCGCTGCTAGACCCCAAACACCCCGAAACGTTTGCGGGCAACACCCGTTTGGTCGTCGTACCAGAAGATGAGCCGTTCATTGTACAACCCGGGGAATTCGTTCTGGGTGTCACCATGGAAACTATCACCGTGCCAGACGACCTTGTTGTGCGTGTCGAAGGCCGCAGTTCTTTGGGGCGCCTTGGCATTATCATCCACTCCACAGCGGGCTTCGTGGACCCCGGTTTCCATGGAACCATTACGCTGGAAATCAGCAATCTCAACCGCTTACCGGTTGCACTGTACCCCGGCATGCGCGTGTGCCAGCTGGCGTTTGAAATGATGAGCAGCCCGGCAGAAACGCCCTACAACATGAAACTGGGCAGCAAATACCAGGGCCAGGTGCTCCCCGAAGAAAGCAGGCTGGCGCTCGATAAAGAGTTTGTAAAATGAAGAGGAGGGGAGAAAAGGAGCCTTATAAATTTCTGAAACTCGTGAGTTCGATCCGTTGCTCCTTTAGGTAGAAGGGGAGTTCTTCGTCTAGCAGCATGCGCAGCTCTGTTTCACGCTGGGGGTCCAAGTCGAACGGCATGCCCATGGGTGGGCGCTGGCCCGGGTGCAGAATGATTTCCGTTGTTCCTTCGGGCAGGTTCCCCAGAATGTGCCGCAGGTTCTTTTTGGAAGCCATGCCGTGCATGAGGAATCCGCGAAAGTGGTCGGTAAAACTGAGCCCATGCATTTCGTACAAGCTCCGCACTGCCTCTGCTTTACTGGCCATTTCCCGTGCAGCAGCAATGCGCTCTGCCGGCACTTCGAACCGCAGCCGCTCGGCAGGTTCCACGGGCATGCGTACAAAACGCACACCGTATTGCGGCAACAACTCTGCAAGGACTTCTGCCACCATGGGCTCTAGGTGGATTTGCTCATGGCCGTTTGCATGGCTGGGGGACTCCCCGCGGTGTTCACTGAACCATTCCAGCTGGGCGCGCAGTTCGCGCTCCACATGACGCTTCTCTATCTGCCCGTCTTTGAATGCACGGAGCAGCTGTTCCTTCGTAAAGAAGAGACCATCAAACGAGACGAGTGACGCAATATCGTTTTGCTTGGAGGAGGGGAACCCTTCGGTGAGGTTGAAATGGAGCCCCGTGCAAACCTCTGCCCTGCGTGCCAATTCCGCGGCCCTCTGGCTGTCGCTCATCGTACAGAACAAACTCACACTGCTCACAGTGCCAAACCGCACGCATTCCAAAATGCCGTGCGAACGGGAGGGGTTCGCACCTAAATCATCTGCACAGAGAATGACGCGGCGCATGGGAGGAGTCTACGCGGCTGCGTCTTTGTTCCAAACAATCGCATGGCCAACAGCTCCGCGAACAAAGGCCTCGACCTGCTCTGGCGTGTGTTCCCCTTGAGGCGAAACATAGAGCCTGCCCTCTGATGTAGCGATGCTGAACTCTTGGCGTCTGTCTGCGAGGGATAATTGCATGAGAATATCTCCCGGCTCACATTCCTCTGTCAGTTGGAATATAACATCTTCATGCATGGTAAAAAGATACGGAGATGCAGGGGAGAAAGCAATGAGTTGGAAAGTTTCTGGAAGTTGATTGAACCGAATCGGTTGCCTGCGTAAGCTGGCACATGTGGACGATTATCCGTCTAGGCGGATGGTTAGCTCGTTCTGGACGATTAGCTCAGCTGGTTAGAGCGTTCGATTCACATTCGAAAGGTCCTCGGTTCGAATCCGAGATCGTCCACCAATCCCTTTCAGCAGTATTGCCAGCGCCATGGAGAGCGCAGTAGAGTAGTTTCCTTCTTTCCACATACCTATGGATAACCCCGCAGTTCTCCCTACCATTGAAGAGACAGTTCTGAAGGCGAAGGACACTTTGTCACTTCAGGCGATTGGTGCGTTGAGTGCGCAGCAGCGGGAACTCTTTGTGAAACTTGCCAGTGCGCAGAGCAATACAGGCAGAGAACCCACGCTGGGACAAATTGAACGGCATGACCTTCTCGAAATGATGGCAACTGACACGCCGTTGGCACGGGTCGCATTCGGTATCTTCCTGGGAAGAATTGCCTTGGGGAATTGGTCCAGAAGTGTTTCCTGCGACGATATTGTATCAATTCCCGATCTTGTAACGGCACACCCGCACTTGCAAGAAATGGGACTCGATAAGTTTTATAATGACTATTGCTATGGCATAACGCACAGGCCCAACCAGACAGACAATATTCCGCTTGCATACCATTCGCTTCGCCTTATGCAGGCAAACCCCGCACTTCGTACGGACATGATCGCACGCTTACAGCAGTACAAAAGTAAAACGTATTTGGGGGAGGCTCTTGCCGATGCGCGTTTTGCAGAAGCCGCTGCCCAGGCTCTTCTGGAATTCCCGTTGGAACCGGATGATTTACCAAGGGAAATCAAGTTGTGCGAAACCATTATGGAGCGCTTGCCGCAGACCTCCTATGCACGGCAGGCACAGGAGCGCATTGACCTGCTCTTCGAGCAAGCACAACAGCAACAGTGCAAGCTGAACGTTGTCTTTCTCTCTGACCTGATTGCAAACAAGGACGTGTATCGTGAACGGGCGTTTCGATTGGCGCTGGGTGGGTACTCCATAGAGTTTGGCCAGAGACACGATCTGTTGCGGGATCTTTTGTTGAATTCGCCGACACCCAGCATAAAGCTACGCACAGCAGATCATCTGCTTGCTCTGGATGATAGCCATGATTACTGGGGTGTTATGAATGCATGCATGTTTGTATTTGAACACGTGTCGGAGCGCCAGGAGCAAGCATTTGCTATTTTGGAGAAAAGGGGTCAACGGAGACACTTGATCGATGCCGCTCAGCGCGTTCCTTCCTATGCATACCGCTGCATGGATATTCTGGAGGAAAAAGACAGAAAGGATATTGAACATTCCCAAGAAACGAAGCAGAGGCACTGCGGACCGGTGTTCAGTTCTACGGATTCACCGGAATACTTTAAGAGTTTCGAAGCTGCCTTAAAAAATACGGAAGATCCTGCGCTTGCAGAGCGTTTTGCCGCATATATCACCTCCACCATAGAGAACCCCATTCTGACCGGTACAAACTATAATCCGTACATATTCGTTACGGTGATTGGCAATCCGCATGTAAGCGAAACGGTAAAGGAGGAGGCGTGGAAGCTGCTACAACCGCATGATAGGGATAATGGTCGAGGTGCTCTGTTACGATTGGCAAAGCTAAAAATATCACCCTATAGCATGCGAGCTGCCGAAGCAGTTCTGGGCAACAGCGATATATACACGTGCAAGATTCTTGTGCAAGCAATGGCGGGGCTCGACCCGAATTTGCAGAAAGAAGCGGGAGTACGAATCCTTAATAATAGCGAAGTAACGAATGAGGATGTGCAGTTTGTGCAAGACAACGTTCCGTCGCTTGCAGACATGGCTGCCGGCAAATTGCGGCCCGCGTATGGTGACGTTGTAACGCGTCTAAAAAGCACTGCACTGGCGGTGTAAATCTCGTCAAGCCAACCCGCATTCTGACCCCGATGAAAATTGACCTATAAGGCCACCGGGTGGTCATAACCACCGAGGTTTGGCGGCACCCCTCTACCCTTGCTTTTTTGGGGCACAGGGGTATCGTAGTCAATGCTGTTTTTTATTGTGTAATGCATTAAATGGAGCATTCCACGGTAAAAACCCCCTATGGAACCCACCACATTGCCGCTACCATCTTTGCAGACAGCCACCCCGCCCGCCGGAGGGCAGACTGCCGGTTTGGCCGCATCCCCCGGGCAAACTTTGCAGGGTATGGAGCGTCTCAAAGAGCATATTTGGCGTAAGCGCCCGATCCTTGGCGACATCATGCATAAACACGGCAACAAGAACTTGTACGAGTACTCAAAGGACTTCTTAGACGTGAACCCCGCGCCCCGCTTGGACGCCCGCAAAGAGGAGTTCATTGCGGTGGTGCAGGCGCTGCTCCGTGAGCGCCTGAGTAGCGACATAGCGCAGCGCGCAGCAGACCAATTGCGGCGCTTGCCGCTGGTGTCCACCGCAGACCACCACAGCACCATCGACCATCCGTTCTGGGTGAACGCCAACATCATTTCCGCATTGCCGTACTTTGAGCATGCAGCAGAGATTCCGTTCCTTATTGTGCTTTCTTTTGCGAGCGTTTCCATAAACAACGCCTCGGGCTACCCGCGCGGCATTCTGTTCCATGGAAATGCAGACGGCACCGGGGAACTGATCCGTTTGCCGCTGCTGCCCGACAAATTGAAGATGGGCGTGGTGCACGGCATGCGCGCGTTTACTGCCGAGGACTTGGAACGCGCCAAAACAGACCTGCGCGGCAAGACGCGCAACGGCAGCGTGTGCGCAGAGCGTTGCGAACAGGTGTCGGCCATGCTCGACGAAGTCTTCGGTGCTCCCGATGTGCTTTCATTGCCCACGCTCTCGTCGCAGATTACGAAGATCAACCATCGCCTGTGGCCGAAACTCTTCCATGCTCCGGGTACGCAGCACGCCATGCCCGATTTGCTCTACGTCGAAATCGAAACGATTGTCACGGAATTGCTCCAACGGCACCACCTGCAGAATGCAGCATCCCTTATTCATAAGCTGCTGTTCAATGCCGACTGGCAGTCCTGTGCGCAGCGGGCATTCGACAGCCTTGCGGGCGGGTTTTCATCGTCTGCAGGGTGGGGAACATATCTGTTTTGGGGGGTGGACGCGAAACACCACCGCGTGAGCCTGCATCTGCAGCATGGCGAGCTGACGAATGCCGATCACTCGGAATGCACCGTTGCCTGGTCCCCCGAAGGCATTGCCGCGGGGCTGCGCGAAGGGAAGATCTTCCCCAGCATGCTGTTGTGCTACATCGTCACGTCGCTCTTCTACGGCATGAAGTGCTTGGGGGGCTTCTGCCAGGTGCACGACTTAACGGTCATTAAACAGGTGTGGCAAGACATGCTCTCCATGCTCGGCCACAACGAAGAGGCGCTTGCCATTACCCCCGTGCAAACGCGGGAACTGGGCGGCGACGGCATGGTTCTGGCCTATGTGCGCACGGCCACGGGCGGCTTGGTGCCTGCCACCGGCATCGACATGGCGCTTAGCCCCAACGACACCTCGGTGGAAAAGTATCTGGAACGGTCGAAGACCGTGACCCTTATGGAAATGATGAATCCCATGCTTCCCGAAATGTACACGGTGTTGTATTCGGCGCCCGACCGCGACCCCGAGCTGTGCACCGTAACGCCCGACATGATCATCGACGCCACCGGCATCGACAAAAAACTGCTGCAGACAGCCACCTTTATTCGGTGAGTGCTGAGCTGTTTTCCCCCGGGCGATTACGCACGATGATGTCGCATAGGAAAGTTGAGCACTATTCAAGTGCTGCTTTGCTGGCCGAAAGCTCCGCAAGCTCTGCGGTTATATTGGCCTGGCGCGTTTGGTTGTAGGCTAAGGTGATGTCGTTCAGGATTTCCGACGCGTTGTCCGTGGCGTTATGCATGGCAAGCATGCGCGCCGAATGCTCCGACGCGACGGATTCCAGCACCGCCTGGTACACCTGCGTTTCGGTGAGCTGGGGCAGAATCACGTCGAGCACCTCTTCTGCAGAAGGCTCGAACAGATATTCGGATGCCTTGCCAAGGTCGTGGTAAATCTCTTGTTCCTCTTTGGTCTTCCTGCGGTTTTGGGCAAGGCTTTCGAGCACCTCGCGCACCTCGCTGGGCGAGAAGGGGAGCAGCACTTTTACCGACGCCTGCTGCACGATTGCGGAAATAAAGTCGGTGTACACCAGCACCACGTGGTCGTAGGTGCCGTTGCGGAATTCTTCCATGGCCAGTTTCGTGATGGGCGTTACGTCTTTGATGGTGGGGTGGTTACTGAGAGAAGGGAACGTTGCGATGACCGTGTGTTTTTGGCGCGTGAGCAGTTGGTGACCCTTCTTTCCGACCGTAATGAACTCAATCTTTTCAAACGATTTCAGCCCCGAAATCGTTTTGATGTACTGCTGCAGGGAACGCAGCAACTGGGCGTTCAAGCTGCCGCAGAGTCCGCGGTCCGACGTAAACACAATGCCCAGCACGCGTTTCACTTTGCCTTGTACGAGGAACGAGTGGCCTGACGCGTGGGCGCGGCCCAGTGACAGGAGAATTTCCCACGCATGCAGTGCGTAGCGGCGCAGCGCCTGCGCGTGCTGCACGGCTTTGCGCATTTTGCTGGCGGCAACAAGCTCCATGGCTTTGGTCACCTGGCGAGTCGACTTGATCGCCTTCATTTTGCGCCGAATATCACGAAGACTGCGTGCCATACTTATTTCTTCTCCGGTGGTGCTTCGGGCACAAATGGCTTCTTCTTGTCTCCGGCAAGGCGCTTCAGTTGGTCTTCGGCTTCTGCCGTAAGCTCCGTGTCCAAAATTTTGAGCAAGTCGAAGTGCTTGTTTTTCAGGAAGTCCAAGAACGAATCCACGAACGGCCGAATGCTTGCCACGGGAACGTCGTCCAGGTGTCCGTTGACGGCAAGGTAGAGAATCGCCACTTGTTCCCCAACGGACAGCGGCTTGAATTGATCTTGCTTCAGGAGTTCCGTGAGCCGCGCGCCGCGGTCCAGCTGTTTCTTCGTTGCGGCGTCCAAGTCCGAGCCGAACTGTGCGAAGACCGCCAGTTCGCGGTACTGGGCCAGGTCCAGGCGCATTTTTCCGGCAACTTTTTTCATGGACTTGCGCTGTGCGGCTGAACCCACGCGTGAAACGGAGGTTCCCACGTTCACTGCAGGGCGAATGCCTTTGTAGAAGAGGTCGCTTTCCAGAAAGATTTGCCCGTCGGTAATGGAAATAACGTTCGTTGGAATGTAGGCGGCAATGTCGCCGGCTTGCGTTTCAATAATCGGGAGCGCCGTGAGCGAACCGCCGCCATGGCTTTCGTCCAAGCACACTGCGCGTTCCAGCAAGCGGGAGTGGAGGTAGAATACGTCTCCCGGGTAGGCTTCGCGGCCCGGCGGGCGGCGCAGCAGCAGCGAAATTTGGCGGTAGGCCCATGCCTGGCGCGAAAGGTCGTCGTAGACGATAAGCACGTCTTTCCCCTCGTCCACGAAGAATTCGCCCATGGCGGTTCCCGCAAACGGAGCAATGTAGGAAAGCGGGGAAGGTTCCGAGGCGGACGCAGAAACGACGATGGTGTACTCCATGGCGCCGTGCTTTTCCAGCTCTGCGACAATGCGTGCCACCTTCGCTTCCTTCTGGCCGACGGCGACGTAAATGCATATGACGGGGTGGTCGGTCTGCTGCGTTTTCTTCTGGTTGATGATGGTGTCGATGGCAACAGCGGTCTTGCCGGTTTGGCGGTCGCCGATGATGAGTTCGCGCTGGCCGCGGCCGATGGGAATCATGGCGTCGATCGCTGCGATGCCCGTTTGCATCGGCATGGTGACCGACTTGCGTTCAATGACGCCGGGAGCGATTTTTTCCACCGGGTAACTGTCGGTAAATTTGATGGGCCCCTTGCCGTCTTTCGGCTGCCCGAGCGGAGAAACAACGCGTCCAATGAGTCCAGGCCCTACCGGAACCGAGAGCACTTTCCCCAGTGCCTTTACCGTGTCTCCTTCACTCACTTTCGTAAAGTCGCCGTAAATGACGGCACCGACGAGTTCCTCTTCCAGGTTGAGCGCGCTGCCGATGACCCCGTTGCCGAAGTCGATCATTTCCCCGGCGCTTATGGTCGTAAGTCCGGCGATTTTGGCGATGCCGTCACCCACGTACACCACGGTGCCCACATGTTCTTCCGCCACGGTCGGCTTGTATTGTGCGATGCGCTCCTCGAGCGTTTTTAACAGGTTGGAACTGAGAGACATAGGAATGGGGAGAAAACCAAAGGAATTATTCTAGAGGTTGCAGACAAATATGGAGCAGGTTCTGCAGCGCAGCCTTGACGCTGTAGTCGACGCGCATGTGGTCGACCAGCAGCACGGCTCCGCCGATGAGCGAAGGGTCCGTCGCACGCTCCAGTGCAACGCGCTTGCCTGTTTGCGCTTCCAGCAGCGGGGCAAGCATGTCGGCCTTCAGCGATTTTTCGTGGGGGACAACGAGGAGCCCCGTGGAGGTATGCCCGCGCCGCCGCATTTCGCGGTCGACTTTGGCAAGCAGCACGCGCGGAGGAACGCCCGGAGCATGGTCCCGCAACATGTGGAGTGCCGTTTCACAGGCGTCCACCACGGGCAATTCCGGGTTTGTTTCCACGGAATCAACCAATGCCTTTGCAATGTCATTGACGCTAATTCTCATGACAGCAAGTTCGGAAGTTTGAGTTTCAGCTCCAGTTCGAAGGCGTCTTGGTCTTCCTTGGAAAATTCGCGGCGCAGGATCTTTTCGGCAGAGGCCACAATGGTGTGCGCCAGGCGGTCTTGAATGTCCTTCACCACTTTGGCTCGTTCCAGCTCCAGCTGGGCCATGCCTTTCTGCACAATCTGCTGGGCATGGGCCGCCGCCGCGCGTTCGATTTCCGCGCGCATGGCTTCCGCTTCGTCTTTGGCGCGCTGCAGCAGCGCGCCGGCTTCCACGTCTGCCTTGCGCAGAATGTCGGCGCGTTCGCCGTCAATTTGCTCTTTGTGGCGGTCGATTTCCTTCACCTTTTCCATGGACTCCGCAATGAGCGCTCTGCGGCGATCCACGACGGCCAAAAGCGGTTTGTAGACAAACTTGGCCAAGACGAAGACCAAAATGGCAAAGTTCACGACCTGCGCCAGAAGCACAGACCATTGAATGCCGAGGGCGTGGAGGAGTTCGCTCATGGTCGTCGTAGAGGAAAGTGAAGGAAAAAAGAAAAAGAATTAACCGACGAACTTCATGATCAAGGCGATGACCAGGCCGTAAATAGCAATGGCTTCTGCGAACGCGATGGTCAAAATGGCGAAGGTCTGAATGCGAGCGCCTGCTTCCGGATTGCGGCCGATTGCCTCAACAGACTTTGCGCCAATGAAACCAATGGCAATAGCTGGCCCAAGGGAGCCGAATCCAATAGTGATTGCGACCGGAATGTTCGGGTCGGTGAGCAGGCTTGCGACGCCGCTGGTGGTTGTTGCTGGATCCATACGAGTGGGGGAAAAAGAGAAATAAAGAAGGAAAGAGAAGTGTTAGTGACTGACTGCGGGGGTGGAATGTGGGGCGTCGTGCTCATGCGCATCGTGCGCTGTTACCGCAATCTTTAAGAACACCGTCGTAAGCAATGCGAAGACAAACCCTTGAATAACACCCACGAAGAGTTCCAGCCCCAAGAAGGGAACTGGCGCTATGTATGGCGTCAAGTACGAAATGACAATGAGGAGCACCTCGCCTGCGAAAATGTTGCCGAACAGACGGAAGGTGAAGGAGATGATACGGGCGATTTCCCCCACGACTTCAAGCAGACCCAGGAATGTTCCCAAGGGGTTGCGCCAGGGGGCCACAATGAATTTGGAAGCGTAGGAACGCATGCCCAGTTCCCACACGCCGTACGTTTGCACAGCGGCAATAGCAATGAGTGCTATGGCCAATGTCATGTTCACGTCGGCATTCATGGAACGGAACAGAGGAATTTCCATCATGTGGCCTTCGTGCATGACATCCACCGTAATGCTGCCCACGCCCGGCAAAATGCCCATCCAGTTGCCAAGAACAATAAAGAGCACGATCGTCGTGACGAGTGGGAAGAACTTGCGCGACATGCGTTCGTCTTGCACGACGCCGGCAAACAAATCGTACAGGCCTTCGATCACCAGTTCGACAAGAGCTTGGAACCTTCCGGGTACGAGCTTGTAATGGGTTCGGTAGAGGGCAAAGCAGAGCATCATGAGCGCCAGCATGGCCAGCCATGCCATAAGCAGGCTGTTGCGGATTTCGAAACCACCGATGGTCGCAACCGTTTCCGACGCCAGAGATATAGCGACACCGTTCATAGTTTTGGTGGGCGGAAAAGGTCATGCAGCATTTGCTGTTCGTGGTCGACTTGGGGGTCCACGGGCTTCTTCTTTCTGGGCAAGTCTTTGGGCATGCGTGCGAGAATCACGCGCACTTTGCGGAAAATGCTGACGAATGACGTAAGGAATGCAAACCCCAGACCCAGCATGAAGAACCAGTGCGAGGTACCCCACTTTATATCGACATAGCGCCCCAGTAAGCCAAACAGCACGGCGGGTATGGCAATCGTAAAGCCCAAATCCAGGGCAAACTCAAACCCCAGGAAGGTACTGTCCTTGGGCGACACTTCCTTGTGGGTGGTTGTCGCGGGGTCCTCGTGCACCGGTGGGGTGGGAAGTATGTCTGCCATGGCGTTATACGAAGCGGCGGCGGGAACGCAAACGGCGAACGGAACTGAGGCGGGCGAGTTCGCGGTCGAGCACGGCGGTTGCCTCGGCGAAGCCTTCGGCGTCGCTGCGGCGCGCTTCGCGCAGTTCCACGGCCCGGGCCTTTGCCAGCTCAATTGCTTCTTCTTCCAGGCTTTCCGCTCTGTCGGCAATGTCGGACAACACGCGAACGTTGTTCGGGCCGATTTGCACAATGCCGCGCGACACCGCGAAGAGCAGTTCTTCGTCGCCCGTGCGAATGATCATGGTGCCGGGTTCGACGGTACTGAGCACCGGCAAGTGGTGGTCGAGCACCGTGATTTCGCCCATGCCGCTGGGTATGGTGACGGAAACGGCGTTTCCGCTGTAGGCGCTGCCTTCGGTGGTAATCAACTCCACGTGCATGGTTACTGCTGCTTGGTAGAAGCGTGCACTTCTTCAATGCCGCCCTTCATGTAGAACTCCTGTTCCGGAATGGCGTCCAGTTCGCCGTTGATGATCGCCTTAAAGCCCTTGATGGTGTCTTTGAGCGATACGAACTTGCCCGGAGCGCCCGTAAAGACTTCGGCCACGAAGAACGGCTGGCTTAGGAAGCGCTGAATTTTGCGAGCGCGGTGCACGGTGTTGCGGTCTTCTTCGGACAGTTCTTCCATACCCAGAATGGCGATGATGTCTTGCAGTTCGCGGTAGCGTTGCAGAATCTTCTGCACGCCGCGGGCGGTGTCGTAGTGTTCTTGGCCCACGATTGCCGGCGTCAAAATGGTGGACGTGGATTCGAGAGGGTCCACGGCCGGGTAAATGCCCAGTTCGGCCAAGGCGCGCGTCAGCACAATGGTGGAGTCCAAGTGGGCGAAAGTCGTTGCTGGGGCTGGGTCGGTAAAGTCATCTGCGGGAACGTACACCGCTTGCACCGACGTAACGGAACCTTTGTGCGTAGACGCAATGCGCTCCTGCACTTGTCCCATTTCGTAGGCGAGTGTTGGCTGGTAGCCCACAGCAGAAGGAATACGGCCAAGAAGAGCAGAGAGTTCGGCGCCTGCCTGGGTAAAGCGGAAGATGTTGTCTATAAAGAGGAGCACGTCTTTGCCTTCTTCGTCGCGGAAGTATTCGGCCATGGAAAGGCCGCTCAGCGCCACGCGCAAACGGGGTCCCGGGGGCTCGTTCATTTGCCCGAAGACGAGTGCTGTTTTTTCCAACACGCCGGATTCCTTCATTTCGTAGTACAAGTCGTTGCCTTCGCGGCTGCGTTCCCCCACACCGGCAAACACCGAGAAGCCTCCGTGGGCCGTTGCAACGCTGTAAATCAGCTCTTTTACAATAACGGTCTTGCCGACTCCCGCTCCACCGAAGAGTCCCACTTTGCCTCCTTTCAAAATGGGGCAAATCAGGTCGATGACTTTAATGCCGGTCTCCAGAATTTCGGTTTCCGTGGACTGGTCTTGGAACCCCGGCGCCGGGCGGTGAATGGGGTAGGTTTTGTCTGCTTTAAAATCCGCAAGTCCGTCGATTGGCTTCCCAAGGACGTTAAACATGCGCCCCAACGTCTGCGGCCCTACAGGTACGGAAATCGGTTTGCCTGTGTCTGTTACCACAGCGCCGCGCTGCAGGCCGTCCGTTGAGCCCATGGCCACCGTGCGCACGAGTCCGCGTTCCAAGTGCTGTTGCACTTCAAGGGTGAGCTTCTCCTTCCCCAGTTCCGCTGTGAGAGCGGAAAAAATGGCGGGAATTGGTTCTTTTTCGTCGAAGTGGCAATCGACCACGGCTCCAATGACTTGTTGTACGACACCTGGCATAAAGAGGAAAGGAGGGATTTGAGAAAAGGTGACGGCCCGTTGGGCCGCTTCTTGCCCCAGTGAATACCATATCCTCTGAAGGATTGCAACGGTGGCGTTTTTTTAACGCCAGGTAAAATTCCGCCCGAGTTCTTACGCTTTCTCCTTCTGTATGTATTTGCTCCATGCGTTGTTCATGGAGAAAGCGAACATCTTTCCAAACAGCCGCTGGAGAATGTCGGGTATGAAGAACCGTCGATCTAATCGCAAATACTGGTCATGGGTGTTTAAGCCTGGTTCCAGAATTTTGCGGGCGGCGTAGTCTCCGCAGAAGGTAGCCCACGGCAGCCCAACGCACCCAAGTACGTACTGCACGTGTTTCCGGTGCGGGTCACTATCCACAATCGGCACCAAGTCGCGCGTCGTGTCGATTCTGCCTGGCCAGTACTGAATGAATTCGTGGTGCTTAAGAAATGGGAAGCATGTGCGGAAATTCGCAATGACATGGTTTATGACCCGGGGAGAGGTAACGTCCACTGCTGTAAACGTGGTGAGTGCGCTGCCGCCACCCAGCAGCAGGCGCTTATCACCCGTAAGGCGGTAGTAGGTATACACCAGCTTGCTGTCCCAGCAGAGCATGGGTCCCTGCGGGAAGAGCTCATCCACCTCTTCTGTACTTAAGGGTTCACTCACCGAAAGAAAGGTCTGTGCGTGGTAGACCTTCTCGGCAATGTCCGAAAGTCCGCGCTTTAATTTATCAATACAGAGGATGATGTGTTGTGCTTCCACGGAACCCAAGTGTGTTTTTGCCTTGTGGCCAATCACTTCGGTTACAGCAGTACTTTCGTAAATGCGCACGCCCTTTTGCAGTAATGTGCGCTTCAAGTCTTGTGCGTACAGCAGAGGATTTATGGCGTACGTTCCCTTGTACCGAATGCCCGCGCTGTAGCCGCGTGCATGGTTGATGACGTCGCGCAGGGTGTTCGATTCGTACACCACTGATTCATACCCCGCTGCTTTGCGGGTTGCCGCTTCTTCGTGCACGGCCGTGCGTCCACTCCGCCCAATGCCTAAGAAGAGGCTGTCTTGCTCTTGCAGATCGCAGTCCAAATTGTGCTCTTTGCAGTTCCGTACGATGCGTTTGATGCCAATGTCTGCCATGTCCCACATGCGCTTGCCGCCTTCTATGCCGTAGCGGCGTATGAGTTGGTGGAGCTCCAGTTCACTGTCTGGCGTTAGAAATCCCGCGCTCTTTCCGGTGCTACTGCCACCGCAGATGTTGCGTTCCAAAAGAACGACGGACTTTCCACCTTCTGCAAGGCGCTGCGCCGCATGCAACCCCGCCATGCCGCCACCCACCACTAAGACGTCGCAGCTGATATTTTCCATAAGCGGCGGGCACCCGTCTGCGTCGGTAAGCATAAGGGTCGTGTACCACCAGTTTTGCAAAAGAAGGTCGGACTGCTGCATGGGGTGCAGTATGTCGCCAGAAATTCGTCAGAGGACTGGATTTATACCAAATACATGCTATAATATTTTCATATGATTCACTCCACACACGCAGAAGGAAGCATGCCAGAACGCAAAATGACAGTGAGGGATCTCAAACTTGTAGAAGGACTAACCAGAGATGCCGCTGAACTGAACGACGTCGATTCTATTCCTTTGGTATCAGATATTACTCACCTGACAAAGAGGCGATCAAGGAACGTTGTGGAGGCAAGAGGTGGGTATATTGCTCCTACGTATCATGATCCCGATGCCGATGCATTCACTGGCGGAGCAGGAACCAATGAAGATTTTGAACTAAAATAGTCGCTACACTGTTCCCTGTGACCGACGCTTCGCGCATCCTCTTTCAAGACGACCACCTTCTCCTTGCTAACAAACGAGCAGGCGAGTTAACCGTGGCCGGAGCCGGAAAAATGCAGAAACTCCCACTGTTGAATCACCTGGAAAAGGAGTTTGGAAAACTGGAAGCACTCAACCGCTTGGACTTTGAAACGAGTGGTGTTGTTGCATTTGCAAAAACGAATGCTGCTGCGGAAGCGGTGAAAAACAGCAAGCACAAAGGTTGGAAGAAAACGTACCTGGCACTTGTGGATGGCATTCCGTTAAAAAGTGAAGGCACCATAAGTAAGCCGCTCCCGGCGCGCAGCGACGGAACATTGGTTCCAGCGGAGACACGGTACCGCGTAAAAGAGGCGTTTGGCGGTTGCTCACTTTTAGAGGTGAGTATTGCGACCGGGCGCATGCACCAAATTCGCCAGCACCTGAACATGGTTGGGCACCCGCTCCTTCTCGATAGTGAGTATGGCGACGCGGATACGAATCGGGCATTTGGTAAGGACAGCGGCTACCACCGGTTCTTTCTGCATTCGTGGAAACTGAGTTTGCCGCACCCTGTTACCGGGCAACCGGTAGATGTAGAGGCGCCGTTACCAAAGCCGTTTGAGGCAGTACTCAAGTGGCTACGGTCTCTTTGATACTTGTAAACCTGTAAACTTGTATACTTTTCTTCAGTTGAGTGTTTACAGGAATACAAGTTTACAAGTTTACGTTACACTCCCCGCATGCGCGTCCTTTCTGGCATTCAACCATCGGGTCAGCTCCACGTGGGAAACTACTTCGGGTCCATTAAGCCGAATGTGGATCATGTCAGAGAAAGCGAGGAAAGCCTATATTTCGTTGTCGATTTGCATGCCCTTACAACTGTGCAAGACCCCAAGGCGCTCCTCGAATTCCGCCGCGACGCGGTATTAGACATTCTCGCGTGCGGTCTTGATATTGAAAAGGCATTGCTCTTCTACCAGTCCGACATTCCCGAGCACACAGAACTCATGTGGATTCTTTCCACCGTGTCTCCCATGGGGCTCCTTGAGCGTGCCGTGAGCTACAAAGAGAAACTGGAGAAAGGGATTTCTGCCAGCGTGGGACTCTTTACCTACCCCGTACTCATGGCGGCAGATATTCTGCTGTACCAGGCGGACTGCGTTCCCGTAGGCAAAGATCAGAAACAACACGTGGAAATTGCGCGCGATATTGCCATGAAGTTCAACAACACCTACGGCGAAACATTCGTTCTTCCCGAACCCGAAATTCGTGCAGAGGTGGCAGTGGTGCCAGGGACTGATGGTCAGAAGATGAGTAAGAGTTACGGCAATACCATCCCGCTCTTTGGTACCGATGCCGAAATCAAAAAGGCCATTATGGGTATAGTCACAGATTCCAAAGGAATGAATGATCCCAAAGACCCCGACAGCTGCGTCATCTTCCAAATTCATAAACTCTTCCTTTCCAAATCGGAAGAGAAGTCACTGGCAGATGAGTATAAGAATGGACTGCCGTACGGGGATGCAAAGAAGAAACTTCTGGAGACGTACCTGGATTTCATTGCACCAATGCGGGCAAAACATGCGGAGATCGAAAAAGAGGACATTGGGGAACTGCTTGCACCCAGCACGAAGAAGGCCCGGGCAATAGCCGTTGAAACGCTCCATACGGTCAAAAAAGCCGTAGGATTGAGCAAATAGGCGTTTTGCTGTATACTAGGAGTGACATTTCCAAACACACACATGGACACAAAAACCCCGTCAGTCCGCCCCGTACGCGTAGCCGTTACCTCGGTTGCGCTCTTCATTATGTTGCTGCCTGCAATTGTGCGGGTGGGCCAGAGCGACGTTCTTACGGGAAGGCTGCGCGGCAATGAAACTTCCGTGACCGGCCAGCGCGCACGCGCGCTGAAGCACCGCGGCATTGCACGCCAGTACCGCGAACAGGTCGAAACTGCCGCATACGCAGAACAAGAGCACAATGCAGCCGCCGGTGAGTCCACGGGCCCTGCAATTCTTGCAGACGAAGACAGCCGCTTCCTGCGCGACTTCGTCCGCGACCCCAACATTACGAGTGTGGAGCGTGACGATCTGCAAACGCTTTGCGAGAAGTACGCGAAGTAGTGTCGTGTCTCGCCTCCGCTCGACATGACACAATCGTATACACTGCGCGCCATGGAACCGCTGGTTCTCGCTTCGCGCAGCCCTCAGCGTAAAGCGCTGATGGAAGGGTTGAACCTGCCATTTGAAATTGTTCCCAGTTCGGTAAATGAAGAAGCACACGTGTCGGAAGACCCTGCAAAGCGCGCACAGCAGTTGGCGCGTATGAAGGCACAGGACGTTGCAGCAAAGATGCCGGGCAGAGTAGTCATCGGTTGCGACACACTGGTGGAATCCTCCACAGGTGTTTTGCTCGAAAAACCAAAAGACGCTGCAGATGCAGCAGAGATGCTCCGTGAACAAAGCGGATCCACTTCCCGCATTCACTCAGCTCTCTGCATTGTGGATGCCAAGGGGAACCTGCATGAAGGACTTTCCACCTCCAAAGTATGGTTCAAGGAACTAACCGAAGAAGACATTGCGTGGTGGATTTCTACGAACCAATGGCAAGACCGCAGCGGGTCCTTCCAAATAGATGGGCAAGGCCAGCTGATGATTGAGCACCTAGAAGGGGATTGGAGCGGCGTTGTGGGATTGCCGGTATTTCTCCTCGGAGAGTTACTGACGGAGGCAGGGATGCCATAGAACAGGATTCTTGACTTGTTTGCCAATTATTGCTATTTTACAGAAAGATGTTCTTTCAGAGCATCGGTCAAGGTTTTTAGGGAGCGAGACAGGCCTTTAGCACTGTTTTTTGCAGAATTAGAGGCCTGTCTCATGTTCCAAAGTTTCGAGACAAGTCCGAGCCGACGGTACCCATCGGTAATCCCAAGGTGCCCTTTTAAAAAAGGGTAAAAGGAGTTTTCCATGAAGACGAGAAGCACGAGTCTCACGGGCCTGCCGCAGAAGAAGATCACGACGGGCTTGAAGAGACTCCAAGAAGCTGGCATCACGCCAGCCCAATGGCTGAGAATGCTCGACGCAGTGCCTGCACAGTTGCAACGCATCGTCGAAGCATGGCCAATTGCTGAAACCGACAGCCAAGCTCGTTGCCGCGAGCTCTTCGGAACCGATTTCTTCGGAATTCCTGAAGCAACCGGCGCGTATGGCTATGGCTTCTCGGCAGAAGAGACCGAGAACCGAAAATCCGTTTGCATTCTTGGATGCGACGGCGCGCTGCTTTCCGAGCAGCAATCGTGGGACGCAATCCGGCGTTGCCATGAGGAAGCCCCCGGCCTGTTCGCGCTCTGCGCGGGTGTGCCGCATTCCGTGTGCGATGTGTATGGCAAACACACGGACGTGTTTCACCCGGACCTGCGGAAGAACCCGTGGTTCGGCGAAAGCGGCCAGCGCCGCTTGTGGTCGGAACGAAAGCTGCAGGACTTCTGGTTCTTGCTCGAAAAAGACGTGACTCTCGATTCGTGGGATAAATCGTCTTCGGATCAGGAGCAGTGGCTTAGTAAGAACCACCCTTCCCGGCAATTTGCCGCACCCGAACACGTGGTGTACGGGTCGGTGCTCTGTTGCAAAGCGACTCAAGGCCGCTTCCGCCTATATGGCGGCGAACGGTGGTGTCGAACGTTGCAGCGGGCGGTTCGCGGCCGCCTCGTCCTCGTGAGGTTTCTTCCCAAGGGTCTCTTCGTCGACAGCGACAATGCCGGTGCGTACTGGGACAGCGGGGTTCCGTCCCTCTGGACTTCCTAAGAACCTTGGACCTAGAGTTCTTGAATTCTTTGAATTCTGGAATTCGAACGTTGACGGTCTGCGTGCGCCCACGCAGACCGTTTTTTTATGCTAGCATCCGCACGTGCTTCGCTCATGCAGCGCCGACTACGGTTTGCGCTCGCGTTGCTCCACTCCTCTTTATTGCCGGAGTTCGTGAATCAAACATGCGGCGAATCCTTACTGAAACACGGAGTGCGTAATGGTAGGAGTGCCTTCTAGGAAGTTCGTGCCCAGTCTTTGTGGAAATCTCAGCATTGCTGGATGTTCCCGAATCAAATACAGCAGAGAGAGCGCAGTGCTCAATCTGCGGTGACTACAGATGGGGCCGGGCATACAGAGCGGACGGATCACGGCAACCTCGTCAACGTGAGGTTTCATCCCAAGGGTCTCAACGTCGACAACGACAATGCCGATGCGAACTGGAACAACGGGGTTCCGTCCCTCTGGCACTTCCTCCTTCCCCGCTTCATCTCAAAAATTCCTTTGGGGGGGGGCGTCTGCAAGGGGGTTCTGGCGGATTTGATCCACCCACCGAGCATACGTCCGATTTCGTCGATGTCTTGCTGTATCTGCGCGTACTTCTTCAGATCGATTACCTTCGTATCTTTTGTCAGACGCACTAAAATACGCAGGAGGTTTAATTGCACGCTGGCTTGTTCCAGGGGCACCTGCTTAGCCTCTTTGTTGCGCTGTCCTGCCAGGAGCAAATGCTCTATGAGCAGGAGTGCCGTTTGTTCCATTCGTTGCCAGAGAGTATGGCGGTCTGCCTTGGGCACCATGTTGCGAAGCGCGTGAACCGCCTTGTACAAATCGTACGTCTTCTTGAAGATGGGTATATCGAGTTCATCCATAAAATTGTATGAAAGTATACGAGCATATCTTCGAGCAGGTGGTCGCGCCAGAGCGCTTGTTTGCCGCCTGGGAAGAATTCCGCAGGGGTAAACACCGGCGAAACGATGTGATGGAATTCGAGGCCGGACTGGAACAGAACATCTTCCAGCTCCACCGAGAACTGCAATCCGGTACATACAAGCATAATGCTTATAGTGCCTTTACTATCTGCGACCCCAAACAGCGCCGCATTCATAAGGCAAGCGTTCGGGATCGTATCGTGCACCATGCCGTCTTTGCCGCGCTCAATCCCATTTTTGAGCCGGCGTTCTTCGCACATTCCTTCTCTTGCCGCAAAGGGAAGGGGACGCACCGCGGTGTCATTGCCTTGGAAAGAATGCTGCGGCAGGCAAGTCGGAACTGCACGCGGCCCTGCTTTGCTTTGAAATGCGATATTCACCAGTTCTTCGCATCTGTAGATCATTTGATTCTGCTCAGAATACTGGAAAAAAGAATAAAGGATAAACAGATGCTCAAGCTCCTTCATGAAATCATCGGCAGTTTTTCTTCCGGCGATGTAACGTTGTTTGAACGAAAGGGTATTCCTATTGGCAACCTCACTTCGCAGCTTTTCGCGAATGTGTACATGAACGAATTCGACCAATTCATGAAGCACGCACTTAAGGTGAAACACTTTATCCGATACACGGACGATTTCGTGATTGTGTCCGACGATGAAAACTATTTGCACACACTCTTGCCTTCCATCACCGTATTCTTGCAAGAAACTCTACATCTGAACTTGCATCCCCATAAAGTGAGTATTCGCAAATATACGCAAGGAATCGATTTCCTGGGATACGTGCTTCTGCCGCATTACCGTACTCTTCGAACAACGACAAAACGGCGCATGGTGCGGAAATTGCATGAAAAGACCGTTGCATCGTCTGCGGGTTTCCTGACGGAGGAAAAGGCCCAGCAATCGTTGCAGTCGTACCTTGGTGTCCTTTCTCATGCCGATTGCCACCGCCTCAGCCAAGATTTGCGGAATCAGTTTTGGTTTTGGATGCAGGGTTGAACACAAACTTCTCCAACTCCGCAAAAATCTCCTTTGTACTGAGTACTGCCTTTACCGAACTCCGGTTATTCCCTGGCTCCACGTGCTCAAACCGGTACTGACCCCCTGCTTCTTGCAGCATTAAGCACCCGGCCGCAATGTCCCACAGCTTGGGTCCATTGAAGAGGAGCCCATCATTCTTGCCGCGCAGGATTTCGCCAATTTCCGCTGCGGCACACCCACAGTTTTGCATGTCGGCACAAATGGGAAATTCCACATGGAAGAGGCCGTCTTCCCCGCGGTTTTGCTTTAAGTTGCTGCACAGCACCGCCTCGTGTACGCTCGCAGTTTTGCGCAGCTGAATCGGCTTTCCGTTGTACGTGGCGCCCATTCCTTTTGCTGCTTCAAACGTCCACTGCAACATTGGCAGAATCATAACGCCTGCCAGGAATTCTTCGCCATTTCGCACGGCAACAATGGTGCCGAAGGATTCCTTCCCGCGTGTAAAATTCATGGTTCCATCCAGCGGGTCAATAATCCACTCATAAGGGGAATTGGGGTTACCCAGTGCATCTGCTCCTTCTTCCTCTGCTACAAAGCGGTGCTCGGGAAATTCTTTCTGAATGGTCTCTATAATCATCTGTTGTGCGGTGCGGTCCACCTGCGTTACCAAGTCGCTCGGGCCCGTTTTTTCCTCTATCTGGAGCAAATGCGGGTTCTGCAGCGACTGTTTCCAGGTGTCTGCTAAATACGCAGCTGCGTTCTGGGCGGCAGTACGTGCAACCTGGAAGAGGATGGCAGGCTCCATGCGGCCAGCTTAGCGTTGTTCGCCTGCAGTTTCGTGATTTTCTCCTACATGACCGCCGATTTCATCTCCTTGGTTGTAGTTCCCGGGGTCTGCATTTCCTTCCTCTGCTTGCTGCGTGGTTGTATCGTCGTTCTTCGCGTCGTCGCCTCCGCCGTCTATGTCGGTTACGGGCATCATGGGCAGTATAGAGGAATGCGGATGACTGCAAAATTCAGTCCCGTCACTGCCAGCAGACGAAGCGTTGTGCGTGCTCTTACGACAGACTTGGCAGTCTGTACTTTGTCAGTTCCTGCCTCCAGCGTTCACTGGTTGGCATAACACGTGCGAGCGCGTTCCAGTATGCGGTGGAGTGGTCTGCGCGAATGCGGTGGCAGAGTTCGTGGAAAATGACGTAGTGCAGCAGCCTGCGTGGCAAAAAGAGGAGTGCGGTATTGAGCATAATGACGCCCCTGTGGCTGCAGCTGCCCCACTGGCTTGTGGCAAATTGCAGACGCACGTTGCGTACGGATACTCCAACGTATTTATCATTCAACTCATGCACCAGTTGTGCGAGCGCGCGTTTCTCACTTGCAGCCAGCGCGCGCCACAGTAAGCGGTGCAGCCCTTCGCGTCGCATGCCCGGCGCAATACTCACTGTCCATATGTTTCCTCTGCGGCGTGCAACGCTGCGGTTACCGGGCACTAACTTGAACGTGTACTTGCGGCCCGTGCTTAACTTCACCGTCAGTTGCTGTTGGCCGTTCAAGAGTGCGCGAAACGGGTCCACGCGCTTCGTCGTGCGCTGCTCTTCCAAGACGATCTTCGTCATGCGGCGCAGGAGGTCGCTTATATGTTCGCGCGCTTCTGCGTCGCGCATGTTTCCGGCTAACCGAATAATAACCGTGTCGCCATGCAGAACCGCACGCGAGTACCTATTGCGTGTTTTAACGATGCGGTAGCGGAAATTCCGGGCGGACATGGGGCAACCGAAGTATTGCCCTGTGTGCCAGCAACATGCACGAAAGATTGCATGGAGATTCTTCTAGGGTGTGATTAATGATCACATTTTGTACTCAATCTAGTGTCATTTCGAGCCATTCGTCTGCGCTCATGACAAGCTCCGACGAGAAACGACACTAGATTATGCTAATTTCATATCCTGCAGCTTGCCCTGGAGCGTTTTGGTGACTGTTTCCAGGTCGTCATTCACCAGAAGTTCGTCGAATAACCCTGCCTCCTTTCGGTAGAAGTCTAAGTCCTGCTTGGCGTGGGCCAGGCGGCTTTCAATGCTTGCTTCGGTGTCCCGGCCCCGGGTACGCAGCCTGTGGAGCAGTTGGGAAAGCATGGCACGGCGGCTGGCGCCGGGGGGCAGCAGCCCAAAGGAAAGGATGCTCCGGCGGCCGTAGGCCTGGCTTAGCTGTTGCAAAAGGTGCATTTCCGTAATAACCACCGGGAGCTTCCCTGCGGCCCATATGCGCTCTATATCGGCCTTGCGGTAACCGTACCAGCGCTCCTCTTCGGCATCTTGCAGGTGCACGCTGGCGGCCAGGCGGCCTGCAGCGAGTTCTTCCCGGAAGGCAGTGAGCGTTGCATGCACGTATTCACCTTGGTCGCTCTGCTTGCGCTTACGGGTCGTGACAATTGGTACGTGCACCACGGCGTCACCTACCAGGGAAAGCAGCAGTCGACTCACAGACGTTTTGCCCACACCGGAAGGCCCGCTAATTGCCAGAATGTATCCGCGGAAAGATTCCTCTACCTGTTCCTGCGCCACTACCGCAGCCAGTTCATAGGCAATGTCGTACACGCGCAGATTTTGCTCTGTGGTGCGCTGCAGGCGCATGCGCGGGGCAACGCGTGCACCAATGTGTGGTGTCACACCATTCGGCACAATCAGCTGGCCCATAACCTGTTTGCCGGTTTCCAATGCTATAAGGCCTACCATTCTGCTCCCCGCAGGAAACCCTGCTGGGGGATGTGCAACAGTGGTAAACGACACAATCGTTCCTGCATGGAGTTTGTCGCTCCTGCGCTGTTGCTGCCGGTGAACGGACGGGGAGGACATAGGGTTCGAGATTCGAGATTCGGAATTCGGGAGTTACTGCGTAGAGAAGGGTGAAGCACCTGCGGCAGCGCGGTGTTCCACAATGTGCACGGCACACGTGGCGCATGCTCCGCCAAAGTTCTGCGTTAGGCCATAGTGCTTGCCGCTGCGTTCCAGCTGTTTACACACATCAATCATTTGTTTAATGCCGGTGGCCGCAACGGGGTGGCCGCAACCTTTTAACCCGCCGCTCCTGTTCACCGTAAACTCGTATGCTTCCGGGTTGCGGTAGTAGTCCACACCCTTGCCGGGTTCAAAGAAGCCCAAGTCTTCTAGGTTGATAACCGCGGCAATACTGAAGCAGTCATGCAGTTCCAGGTGGTCGATCTGTTCGCGGCGCACGTCACTTTCTGCCAAGGCAGAATGCATGGCCTCTCGCGTTGCGGCAAAGGACGTAATGGTGGGGCGGTCAGCCAAGCTGACGCTGTCTGTGGCGAGCTGCGTTGCCGCTATGCGCATGCTGCTCTTATGTTTTGTAGAGAGGATGACCGCGGCAGCGCCGTCGCTAATAGGGGAGCAGTCGAGTAAACGCAGCGGGTCTGCAACGAGGGTGCTCTTGCTGACATCGTGCGACGACACCGCGGAACGGAACTGCGCATATGGGTTTTCTTTGGCGAACTGGTGGTGAATGCTGCTTACCAGGGAAAGATCTTCCCGACTCAAGCCGTGTTCGTACATGTAGCGTGTTGCCACGAGCCCAAAGATTCCTGGGAAGGTAAGCCCCGCGCTCAAGTCGCGCTCGGCATCGGCTGCACCCATCAACGCTGCAGCAACGTGGTCGGTGCTGGCATCGGTCATTTTTTCCACCCCAACAACGAGCACCGTTTCCGCTCTACCGCTCTCTAGCAGCCCGATTGCCGTGTGCAGCGCCACTGCGCCCGAAGCGCATGCACTTTCCACACGCAGTGCCGGTGGGTGGTGGGGGAGGAGTGCTGCGGCAATGGCACCAATGTGCGCTTGGTTGCTTAAACTTTCGCCCAGCATGTTGGCCACAATCACACAGTCGATGTCGAGCGCGCTGCAGGGCGCTGCCTCAATCGCTTTATCCACAGCGTCGTCCATTAATTCGCGTATACCTTTGTTCCAGTGCTCCCCGAAGGGGGTCTGGCCAGCGCCAATGAGGAAGGTATCGCGTTGCATTGCTTAGTGTGCTGCGGCGTGTGCCCGGCGGGCGTAGGCACCGTAGCTTAGGTACTCGGGTTGGGTTGTGCGCTGCGGCAGGCGGACGCCGTTTCGTAGCATGGTCATACTAAAGGCGTCGCACCCGGCACCGGAACCGTAGGAGACAAGCAAGATTCTTTCTCCTTTCTTGGCCTCTTGCAAGACGTGGGCAAGGCCCAGTGGGGAACACGCGCTGTAGGTATTGCCAATTTGAGGAACAATGAATCCCAGCTCCAGTTGCTCTTTTGTTACGCCGAATTCCTTCGCAACACGCTGGGGGAACTTCGCATTGGGCATGTGGAGTACGACGTGTGCATACTCTTCGATCTTGCTACCACTCACGCTCAGGATTCCGTTGAGCGTCTCGCGCATGTGGTGGAAATACGCGGGCTCACCGGTAAAGCGCCCCGCGTGTTGCGGGTACTTTTCGGCTGCCCCGCGCCAGAAGTCGGGTGTATCTGTGGTGAATGACAACGTGTGGTCAATACTGCAGAGCGCCTTCTTCGTCTCGGCAGAGCCGATGACAAATGCAGCAGCACCTGCGGCTGCGCTGTACTCCAGCGCATCGCCCGGTGCCGCTTGTGCGGCATCACTGCCAATGGCGAGTCCGTAACGAACCTGCCCACTTTTTACGAACGCATCCACAATCTGCATGCCAGCGGTGCCCGCCTTACACGCAAATTCTAAGTCTGCGCAGTGGCAGAACGGGTCCACCTCCAGTGCCGCAGCCACCATGCCGCTCGTGGGTTTGACTGCATATGGGTGGCTTTCGGAACCAACAAACACGGCACTGATTTCCGTTGGCAGAATGCCTGCAATCTCTATTGCCTGTTTTCCCGCCTCAAACGCCATAGTAAATGCGTCTTCGCCTTCACCGGGTACGGTCTTTTCCTGAATCCCCAGCCCGCCGGTAATAGCTGCCGGGTCCTGCTGATACTGAGCGGCAATTTCCTCTGCGCGAATACGCGCAGTGGGCAAGTACATGCCAAAGCCAATGATGGCGCTCTTTTCCGTGTTCAAAGCTGGGAGAGTGTAGCAGAGGAGGGGGTTTGCCGCTGCGATAATGTCTATTATGATTGACTTTACCCGTCGCAAAGCCCAAAAATGGCCGGTGCTCTTTGCACATCATTGGCTTCTAAAACACCTGTTTTTTTTGGAGACTCTCTCATGGATTCGAACTTTCGCTTGGCGTTTCGCGGTAGTCAGTTGTCCGTAGTACAGGCCTTGGTCGAAATTCTTGGTACACCAAAGCATGAGGCTGTGGCGACGCTGTTGACTCGTATGAAAACCGAACTGCGGCTTTTGGAGCTTGGAGGCGATTCGACTGGCATGCTCACTATTCCCTTGAATACAGGAATCACACACCCAATTGGGGAGTACCTGCGACAAGGCGACATCATTGCACAAGGCGACGCAGTCACGACGAAGATCTCTCGTATGCAAAGTGCCTGTTTTACTCATGGGATACCCACCATCGCTTTCCGTAACTTCGGTTGCCTTGGCGAATTGCAGAAGGCGTGCCCCGTTATGTTCGATGAGCAACATGCGCGCCGCCCGCCGACGTGGGAACAATCCTGCGACCCACCAGGTTGGTATGTTCTTATGACAAGCCCGCGGCCTCCGGCAGAGGCTCTTGAAAGTGTTTTACTCAATCCCTGGAATTTTATCCGGCCCAGTATGGGGCTGGTGGCACTTGCCAGTGCCCTGGCCTTTTGCCACTTTGGTTATTGTCTGTTCCGTGACCACCTCGTTTCCTGCCGAGACGGTACGTTTGGGTGGGCAGCGGATGGCGGCTGGATGATCGAGCCCACATACGAGCAGCCAACTTTCAATTGCGGGACGGCTCGTGCAATTTTTCTACCCGTGTCGTAGTCTCCGAAAATTGTTTGGAAGCTCATGAAAATGCCCAGGAGAGCAATCTCTTGGGCATTTTTACGTTCGTTCTTCTTTTACCTTTCGCATAATGGGGTAGGCGATGCCTACCATCACCGCAAGCATTGCCAGGGACTGCAGAATAGCAAATGGTCCTTTAGGCCCGTTGCTCTTTTTCCCCTTGCAGCCTCCACATTGCGCGAACTTCATACTGTTTGTATTCAACGCGAGCTCGCGCGTCTTCACTTGGCGCGTTGATGAGTTCCGCCTTCAAATTAGGAATTCTGATTGGGTACTTGCTGAGATTTTCTGAATTTTGCATGCGAATACCATACCCTTATTTTTCATATTAGCAAGGGTCTTACCTCGCTAATTTCTTGTGAGCCTTAGCCAAGTCACCAGCCGCTTGTGCTGCAAGCAAGGAGATCTCCCCAGCTAGGACTGCAGCGGTAATCGTCTCAGCTAACTGCTGTTTCTTTGTGAGGGACGTTGGTTTTTCGAGTATGAGATTGAGGAGTTGGCTTTGGCCAGGCAGAGCGGTGCCACCGCCACGAACACCGACGAGAACTGCAGGGCAACGAACGCTGATGAGGAGGTCATCACCTTTCTGCTCAACGGATGTTTCTGTGAGCGAGCCTTCCACTGCGTGTGCGGCGTCTTGCCCGGTTGCTATGTAGAGAGCTGCAACAATGTTTGCTGCGTGAAGATTCGTTCCGAGTGACCCTGCGAGTGCGGAACCCAGTTCTAATTTTGCATGGGCGACTTTTGCGATTGCCTGGGCATTGGACTTGAGCACATCTTCCAGTACCGAAGAGGGAAGTAGAACTTGAACAGTGACTTCGTACCCACGCCCTTTGTCCTTTGTGCGCTGACTCGGCTTTTTATCGCTATCCACATTCGCTGCAATGGTCACGGTACTCACTCCTGTTTCTGCACACAGGAAATCTGCCACAGCTTGTGCGGCAATCGTGACCATGTTCATGCCCATTGCTTCACCGGTGTCTGCAGCAATGGTCAAAAATGCATAGTTTTCTGCAAATTGCAGGTCATGGGAGAGGACCTTCAGGTGCGAACTGGTGCCTTCGGCGACAACCGTCCACCCTTCGCGATGTTCATTGATCCATTGCGCAAACAATCGTGCACTATCCTTTGTTTTATGGCTCAGGGTAAACCCTTGTAGGTTAAAACAGATGGTGCGTGTTATGCCATGGTGAACGCTCTTCTTTATGAAGCAACCACCGACTTGTTCCAGCGCCTTGCAACCGCGGTTCACGCTGGCAACAAGTGCAGCCTCCGTTGTAGCTAGGGGGAGGTATGTCTCCAGTCGCTCTTTGGAGCTGAAATTCACGGTCAATGGGCCTGCTATGCCAATAGGCATACCCAGCAGCCCAATGCAGTTTTCGCAGTTCTTTTCATCTGCCTGCCCCAGCTGGTTTTCACTGCCATGAATGGCAGAGAGTTCTACCTCCACTTCTTCCGACACCTGGCGCTTGCGCTCCGCGCAGCGTGCTTCTGGGGTTAGGCCTTCGGGGAGTGTACGTAAATCCATTACAAATTCAGGTGAGAACCAGTGCCTACGCTGCAAAGAAAGATCGTACACCCACGTGCTTTTTGGGCCTCTGCATAGGCTGTTATATGGGGGAGTGCGGAAGCACTGCACACAAGGTGTACGGTCGGTCCGGCATCCATAGTGTAGAGCACTTCCAGGTGCTCACGTGTACGAAGATCTTCAATGTCTTTCATAATTCTGTGCGTTTCGTCGTTCAAGTATTGGATGGATGGCGTACTTGTTTCCATCACTTTATGCATGTCGAGGCTATCGAACTCTGCAATGTGCTGAAGCTTATTAAAATCTCGTTCCCGAATTGCGTCCGTGCATTCGCGCATGCGGCGGGGAATGTCTGCAATGCGGTCTTGGAAGAGTGGACTTGTTCCCGCGAGGGCGTGACCTTCGGTACTACCTATTTTTTTCTCTTCCATGTTTGGAACGACGATCACATCGTGCAATTTCCAGTGGTCTGCGGGCGAGACCTGCTTTGCGTATGCGCTATCAAGCGCGCTTCCCGTTCCGGCAAGCATGGAACTGAAACCGCCAAAGATACTCCGGCTTGCCGAACCCGAACCAAACCGCGCAAGAACACTCACTTCTTTGCGCGTAAGCTCCCTGCCGCTGTGGTCCTTGGCCCATGCGGCAAGGCTTTCCGCCAGTGCACTAAAAACCGCTGCAGAAGACGCCAAACCAATTGCTGGGGGAATTGCCGAACGAATCGTTACATCCAAATTGTTCAGAGTGAGATCTGCTCCCAGAGTCTGAAGGTACTGACTGCACAAGTTTAGGTAGGTGTGAATTCGTGCCAGATCCTTTTCTTTCAGAACTCGCTCTTCGCCGCCGTGCTCGAAGGAGCGAATGCTCAGCTGCTCTGCAGCATCCAATTCCACTTCCACAGATGGGCTACTAAGTGTCATCGACAGGCTATCTGCCGCAGGTAGGCGCAATGCCTCATTGCGGTTGCCCCAGTATTTTATGAGCGCGATGTTCGGTGTGGAAACGGCGCGGATCATAGGTCGAACGTCGGGAATTCCTGTGGAACACTTGTCCGATTAACCCCCACGGCAAGCACGATGCCACCGCCACCGGTGCGTGCACCTGCACCACACACTTTTGCCGCACCTCCCATTTGTTCAATCTGCGCGATGAGTAGTTGTACATCCTCGGGCACAACACCCAGCTCCACTTGTGCATGGTGGTGGTCACGAAGAATGCTCAAACGGTCTTCACCCTGTTGGACTCTCTGCGCGCAGCCCGCGATTAAAGCAAAAGCATCTTGCAATTGATGTTTGCGCTCACCCACCCATGCAACGAGTTCCTTCGTTGTTTCATTCGGCTTTCCGGTATCAATCAAAAATGCGCCATCTAAAAATCCTATCGGGAGCTCAATCTGTTTCGGTTTTTCGCCTTTGCGAAAGAGCACGGGGTGGCCTTCCCAAATCACGGCGAAGTCGAGGCCGCTACGTGCGGGGTAGGTGACTTGCTCAATATCCGACGCAGTCTGCTCACACTCAGGTCCGAGTACTGCTCTGCACATTGCAATGATGAGGGCTGTCGAAGACCCCATACCTTTTCCCAGCGGTAGCGCACTCCTCACCGTAATGGTTCCTGGACGTACTTTTGTACGTGCAGCAATTTCTGTACAAATTTTGTGTGCGTACTCAATCCATTGTAGGTCTACATCACTCCACTGAATTGCCCACGCGTCGCCGGGCTCATAGCTGACATCTATGGTACTGGATGACGGCATGGCAATACCTTGCGTTCCATACACCACAGCGTGTTCCCCACAGAGGATGATTTTGCCGGGGGCGGAAGCCGCATGATTTTGTGTCGCATTACTCGGCATAATCTTCGAGATTCGGAATTCGAGATTCGGAATTCGGATTCTTCTCTAGTTTTCTGCAGCTTTGGATTAATTTTGAGAGCATCTGGCCTGTACGGTCTGCGAGCTCAAAAGCACGTTTTGTGGCCTCGTTTTTTAAAAGGCCAATTCGAATTGCTACGTAAAGAAAAGCGACTACTTCCGTACATTCACCTCGCGCGATCACATACTTATGTGCTTTATCTGCATATGTATATCGACCAAATCCTTCTGCAATATTCGCGACAATGCTCGATGAAGCCTTTTTTAATTGAGAGCTCATTCCGTACATCTCTTCCTTCGGAAGAAGAGCTGTAAGACGATAAATCTCTTCAGTAAGGTCCAGTGCTTTTTGCGTCACCTCAAGATCAGGAAACGATTTCATAGCTCAATAATAACTTGAATCTCGAATTCCGAATATTCGAATCTCGTCATTTTAACCTCCAAAACGCCGTTTCCTTTCACTAATCGTATTCACCTCTTTTGCCAAATCTTGTGGAGTGAATTCCGGGAAATGCATGGGCAAAAAGCTCCATTCGGCATACGCGGTTTGCCACAGCATAAAGTTGCTGGTGCGCACTTCGCCGGAAGTACGAATGACAAGGTCGACATCGGGAAGTTCCGGGTGATCGAGATTGGCTCGGATACTTTCCTCACATACATCATTCGTGGAACTTAAACGCGACACTGCGCGTGTTACTTCATCTTTGCCGCCGTAGTCCACGCACAGGTGCAGTATAAGTAGGGGGTCTGCAACGGACTTCGTCATCTCCTCTGTTTCTTCTATTACCTGTTTTAGGCTTGCAGGAATGCGGTCGCGCCGCCCGCTGTGGCAACAGCGAATCCGTTTTTCTACGAATTGGTCGCGTTCATTCAAAATATAGTCTTCCAGCAGCTGCATCAACTTGCTCACCTCTTTTTCATCGCGCTTCCAGTTTTCGGTGGAAAAACACCACACGGTGAGTATCTCTACACGTGCATCGTTCCTGCACCACTCCGACAGTTCACGGAAATTTTCTATGGCTTTTTCATGACCGTTCCACGGGTGCAGCAGTTGTGCTTTGGCCCAGCGTCGGTTGCCGTCGGGGATGATTGCTATGTGCATAGTGTCATTTCGAGCGGAGGCGAGAAAGACTCATACGAAGTAACTATCGAAGAGTACAAGATTACAGGACGACAAGAGTACAAGATTATGATTGTTTGAGGATTTGTTCGAGTCCTAAATGAAACCACGGGGCATACACATTGGGATTCGCTTTCATATCCTTTCGGAGTTCATCCACCGTACGCCACTCCAGCACCTCCACTTCTTCGAGGTTTGGTTTCAGGGCTGCAGCGAGGTCTGCCTCTCCTATAAGCAAAGAGAGGAACTCGTACTCAGTACCTCGGCCCGCCGGGTCGTCTGCTTTATACGTAAGGGTGCTGTGCAGCTTGAGCCTGGTAGAGAGTCCACACTCCTCGGGGAGCCTTCTTTCGCCTGCGGCGATGAGTTCTTCGCCGGGCAGCGGGTGGCTGCAGCACGTATTTGCCCAAAACCCCGGGAAGACGAATTTTCCGGCAGCGCGCTTCTGAATCAACAGTTGATCGTGAGACGGAGTAAAGACGTATACCGAAAATGCGCGATGCAGTAACCCGCCCTGGGTGTGGGCGCGGATGATTTCTTCGGTGCCGATGACGTTACCGGAGGTGTCGGTTAGCTCAACCAGGCGCATAGGGGCAGAGTACAGGAAGCGGGCGTGGCTTAGGGAAGCATCGAAGGGCTTTTTTGAAATAGTCGGGTGCATTCTCCGTCTACGAAGTTATGGAGATTTCCATCTTCGACGCTCTCCTTCGCAGCTATACTCAGGCCGTGCAGGAAGGCGGCAACACCACCGGCAGAGCACTGGCAGCCATGCTGAAGGGCGGGGTGATTATGGACGTTATGAACGTGCAGCAAGCACAAATTGCCGAGGCTGCAGGCGCCTGCGCCGTTATGGCGCTGGAGCGCATACCGGCGCTCATTCGCCGCGACGGCGGAGTGGCGCGCATGAGCGACCCGAAGATGATTGCCGACATTCGCGAAGCGGTGAGCATTCCCGTTATGGCGAAAGTGCGCATAGGCCACACGGTGGAAGCGCGCATTTTGGAAACGCTCGAAGTCGACTTTATCGACGAGTCGGAAGTGCTTACACCCGCAGACCCGTTTGACCATATTCCCAAAACCGACTTCCGTGTGCCGTTTGTGTGCGGTGCACGGAACCTGGGCGAAGCCCTGCGCAGAATTCAGGAAGGTGCCAGCATGATTCGCACGAAAGGGGAGGCGGGCACGGGCAACGTGGTAGAGGCCGTGCGCCATTGGAAGGAAATCCAGCGCGAGATTGTTGGACTGAAAAAGATGCTGCCATGGGATTTGTTTGCATGGGCGAAAAAAGAGCGTGTTGGCATGAAACTCGTCAACACTGTGCGAAAGGCAGGGCGACTCCCCGTCGTTACGTTTGTTGCGGGCGGCATAGCTACCCCGGCAGACGCGGCCCTTATGATGTCGCTGGGCGCCGAAGGCGTGTTCGTTGGATCCGGCATTTTCCTGTCCGCCGACCCGGTAAGCACTGCGCGCGCCATTGTAGAAGCCACGGTGCACTACCAAGAGCCGGAGCGGTTGCTGCTTGCAAGCGCCGGTTTGCCGGCACCCATGACGGGCAGCGAAATCGCGACGATCGACGTGCATATGCAGGAGCGCGGATGGTAGGAATCCTCGCCCTCCATGGCGACGTTGCGGAGCATGCCGCCGTGCTGACAAAACTTGGCGTTGCGCATTGCGAGGTGCGCACATGTGCGGATCTTGCGCAGTGCAATGCACTCATCATTCCCGGGGGGGAGAGTACGGTCATCAGTTTGCTTCTGCAGCAAGAAGGATTAGATCAACTGATTGTTGACCGTATTCATAGTGGATCCCTGGCCGTTCTTGGTACGTGCGCGGGAGCGATCATTCTTTCTTCAATGGTTGTCGATGATGAGCGCATTGCTCCTTTGGGCCTCATAGATATGAGCATTCAACGCAATGCCTACGGCACGCAGCTGCAGAGTTTTACCGCAACAGTTCATCTGCTCAACCACGGCATGCTGTCCGTCGCATTTATTCGCGCACCGGTCATCAAGGAGGTTGGCTCAGCAGCGGAAGTTCTGGCGCAGCACCACGGAACGCCGGTCATTGTGCGGCAGGGGAAGGTGTTTGCGGCAACGTGCCACCCCGAAATACTGGGGGAGACGGCGCTCCACCGACTCTTCCTCACGGCAGTGGCGTAATCACTTCGTGCTGCCGCTGCCCGTGTCGCGCTCGGCGGCGCGAATGTGCCGGGCGTTCTTGCGACGCGCGTCTTGCAAGCTTTTCAATGCAGCACTGCGCCGGGTTTGCGCACCGCGCACTTTGATGGTTGTTTTAAAGCGGCGTTCCTGAGCCTTCTTTGTCTGCTCTGCGGTCATGCGGGTTGTTTTCTTCTGCGCTTGGGCGCCCTGCAGTTCCTCCTGTTCTGCGGTTTTGCGGTCACTTTCCAGCGTGCGGCGCTTCTTATTCACGCAGTTGCGCACGGTGGAAATCAACGTGCCTTGCACAGTCGTTATGCCCAACTCTTTTTTGCAGTCGGCTTCCAGCTGCTGGTCTTCTGTAAGAGGCGGAGTTTCGTTGGCCGTTTCCTGCGCTGCAACAGCGGGTAGAAGGCACGACAAGGAAATGAGAGACGCAGTGAAAAGGCGAAAGATGCTCATGCGTGCAGTCTGCTCTCTTTTATCGCGTCTGGGAAGGTTGCGCAGGCGATTCTGCTATACTCCTGTTCCCTTATGGCCTTGGCCGAATACCTTGCCGGCTTGCAGGAAACACAATACGCGGAAGTGGCGCAGATCGGCCAGTTCAGCAATGCGGTGCTCGGCGCCATACGCCGGCGTTCCGGCGAAGACTACGCATGCCACTGCAGCGAGGTGGCGTCTGTTCTGCGCGAGGCCACGGCCGACCCGTTCTTATTGGGCATTGCATTGCTCCACGACTTGCCGGTGCACCCGCAAGGAGAAGCTCTCTTAAAAAAAGCGCCGCTTGAGCGCGAACAGCGTCGACTTATAACCCACATGCACGAGCTGCGTCGTTTGCACTTGGACGAATCGCAAGCGGACTTGGACGTGGCGGTGGATGCGTTCGTCACCGAGCCGCGCTTGGTGCTGCTGCGCACCGCCCACCGTGTAAACGACATTCGCCACAGCGACCGGTTCCCGGTGCCGCTGCGCCGGCAACTGGCCAGCGAAGCGTTGCACATGTACAGCGCCATTGCCGGGCGCCTTGGCCTGCACGCCTGGCGGCGCGAGCTGGAAGACACCTGCTTCCGCATTGTGCAGCCGCGCATTGCAGCTCGTTTGCAGGAACAATTTGACGCCGCGGCCGCGCTGGACGCGCTCTGCTTGCAGCACACTGCAGACTTCTTGCAGCGCAAACTTGCTGCTGCGGGGCTGCGTTCCACGATTGATTCGCGCAGAAAAGGGCTCTATTCCAGTTACCGGAAAATGGCGCTCAAAGGCAGGCGGTTCGAAGAACTTACCGACCGCCTGGCGTTGCGCATCGTGCTCGACGACATGCAAGACTGCTACCGCGCGCTGGGCATTGTGCATAACGCCATGCGCCCCATGCCGGGGAAACTGAAAGACTACATCGGTGCTCCCAAAGAGAACGGGTACCGCTCAATCCATACGGTGGTGTATCCGCTCCCCGGCATTACCGAACAGCCTATAGAAGTGCAAATTCGCACGCGCGACATGCACGAGGTGTGCGAATTCGGTTCGCTTGCGCACGGTGACTATAAAGAAGCGGTGTATGCGCTGCGCGCCGGCGGCTCGCGCGTGAACTTGTCGCGCAACTTATTGGTGCTGCACGCAGGCTCGCGCAGCCCCGAAGAATTCGAAGACGCGCTGCGCCATTTCTTCCGCGAAGACCACATTGCGGTGTTCGACCACAGCAGCGCGCTTGCCCATGTGCCCAAAGGCGCCACGGCGCTGGACGTTGCCTGCATTCTTTCCCCGGAACGCGTTTCCACGCTCAACAAAGTGCGCATTAACGGGCGCGAGCGGCCGCTTTCCACCGTGGTGCGCGACGGCGACACCGTGGAAGCAATTGGCGGCCGCACCCGTACCGTGGAAAAGTCGTGGCTTTCCATGTGCGAACTTTCCCAGGGCAAGTCCGTCCTCCAGGGATTTTTGAAGAAACAGGTGCAACGGGTCCAGCGTGCGCGCAAGCAGAAGCGTGGGTAGAATGCCCGGGATGATTGGAACGTTTCTGACGATGTTCGAACACTGGGCCGGCATTCTTCCCGTGGAAGCATTCGCGTTTTTCGGTGCGCTTGTTGAAGAAATCATTGCTCCTATTCCTTCGCCGCTCGTCATGACACTCGCCGGTACGGCAGTTGCGGTGCAAGGTGGGGGGTGGGTTCGACTTGTGATTGTGTGTTTGATTGGGGCGCTGGGAAAAACACTCGGAGCAACGCTCTATTTCTTCCTGGCAGATAAAGCAGAAGACTGGTTAGTGCCAAAGTACGGCAAGTACATTGGTGTAACACACGAGGACCTGCACAAGTGGGGAGAGCTCTTTAGTAACAAGCCGAAAGATGCGTTCCTGCTGTTCCTCATACGCAGTATTCCCCTTATGCCAAGCACGCCTATTTCGCTGCTCTGCGGGATTGTCGAAATGCGGTACCTGCCCTTCTTCGTACTTTCCCTTGGGGGGTTCTTCCTGCGCGACGGATTCTTTATGGTACTGGGGTACAGCGGAATTCTTGGTGCTCACGACGCACTCGTTGGGCAATTCCATGCTGCAGAAAACATCCTCCAAATTTGCATTGTTGTCGTCATTATTGCAGTTATGGGGTACCTGTGGTGGGCACGAAAAAATCACCGGGCGGTGAAATGGCTAAAGAAATAAGAATACAAGGACTCGCATGCAATCGTTGTATTCCTTGTATTCTTCGTATTCGTTGTATTCCTGTCACGTGTCCTGTTACGAAACGTCTTCGTGTCCGTATATACTAAGCATATGGACCACCACCTCTCTTCCTTCGTCGCTCATGCCCGCAAACAGGGCATGGATCACCAGACCATTCGCGACATTTTAAAGTCGAATGGCTGGAAGGACCACGACATTTTAGAAGCCCTGTCTTCCAGCAGTCTGGACATGGCCGTGCCGCTCCCGCCCGACCGCGGCAGTGCGAAGGAGGCGTTCTTCCATTTGCTCTCTTTTGCATCGCTCATTACGACCATTGTTTCGGTCATTGTGATTCTCTTCCAGTGCATAGACTGGCTGCTGCCCGATGTACAGTTAGACGGCACGCCGTACATGTTCGGAGCCGACTACTACGGGTACGCAATCCGTTGGTCTATTGCCTGCATTATTGTGTCGTTCCCACTCTTCCTGTGGACTGCGCATACGCTCCTAAAGAGCATGCGCGCTCACCCGGAACAAGCGGTAAGCGGTGTTCGCCGCTGGCTCACCTTTATTACACTTTTCATTGCGGCAACGGCGCTGGTGTCCGACGGCACCGTCATTGTGTTCTCCTTGCTCCAAGGTGACCTTACACTGCGCTTTTTACTGAAAGCAGCTTCCATCCTCCTGCTTGCAGGCATGACGTTCACGTATTACTTCCTCTCCCTGAAACCAGAATACTTAGAGAAGAAAAAAGAGAGTTTCCACGTGCGCTACCGCTACGGAACCATTGCCGCAGTGCTGCTCACTGTCCTATGGGGTTTCTGGGTAGCCGGTGGCCCGGTGTCTGTGCGCGAACAACGGTTAGATGAAAACCGTTTGCAGGACTTGCGCAACATTCACAGCGAAATTCAGTATCAAATTACAGACGGCCAGCCGTGGTCCACGAATCCAAACGGCACAGTGAACGTCAAGCACCCGCTACCGAATTCTCTGCAGGCGATTCAAGACAATCCGCAACAATTGCGTGTCGACATTACAGACCCCGAAACAAGCATGCTTTACGAATACAAGGTGTTCTCCAGCGCCTCCTACGAATTGTGCGCCACGTTCACCACCGAACGTCGCCAAGACTACGACGTCTTCTGGGACCACCCGGCTGCCCGCCAGTGCTACACGTTCCAGGCAAACCAGCCGACGAAGTAAATGAGCCACGACCTTCATGCAGCGCAGCGCGTGTTCTGGAATGCAGAGCATGCGCTGCCTCACATAGTAAAAAATATGGATTACGAAGCCCCTTCGGGGGGTGTTATACAATTCTTCAATTGGCTGAAAGAGCATACGACGTGCGAGGGATTGCGAGGAATCGAAATGGGCTGCGGCAAAGGAAGAAACACTCTGTGGATTGCGGAGCAGGGGATTGCCATGACCGGCTTCGATTTTTCCGAGGTGGGCATTGAAGAGGCAAGGCGACGATCGGATGCAAAAAGAATGCAGAGTGATCAGTTGTCGTATTCTGTTCATGACGCAACGACTCCCTGGCCGTTTGCAGATCACACATTCGATTTTGGTATTGATTGCTTTGCATCTACGGACATTGAGTCATCCGAAGGCCGCGCATTCGCACGTGATGAATTCTGCCGCGTTATAAAACCTGGTGGATACCTCTTTGTGTATGCAATTTCCGCAGCCAGTCAATTCCATCACTCCATGCTTTTGGAGCACCCTGCAGAGGAACGAAACACCTACTTCCACCCTGGCAGTAAGATCGACAAATTATACGATGAGCAGGAGCTCACAGAGTTTTACAAAGACTTTATGACGCTGGAGTTCCAGAAAATCACGGATTCCAAAGGTGTGTTTTACGGCAAAGAATATACGTGCGAGAACTTCTGGATGGTTTTGGGGAATCCATTCTGAGAATCATTGTGTTTCACCGTACAAGATGGGAATATATCCTCCTTTTATGGAACAGCGAACGTACCAATTCAGTAACCTTGAAAAGCGTATATGGAGCAATACTTTTGATGCCCTTTTAGCGTTGCAGAAACAGGCTGCTGAAGAAGTAGATCTTGAAAAACATAAAACCCAGTCGAAAGTTGGCACTCGCCTCATGCTTGCTCGAAAAATCTTCGAAGCTCTGTTCTTGGTGCCCGGTTATTTAAAACCTGTTCATGACGCTGCACATTCTTGTGGGCTGTCGCGGAATGGATTGTATGTTTGGCTCAATGAAGTAGGTATAGACAGAGATACGATAAAATCTAGTCCGACATTTCTGGATTTTCTGCAAAAGCTTGAGCGCATTCGAAGTGAAATGCGCAAAATTGGTATTGATCTGGATTCCATCATAACGAAAGCAACTCAGGTCAATCAGGCCGAGTGATTACAACCGTAATATCCGCTCCGCAGATGGTTTGCTCCATGGCATGCACAACATCACTCGTTTGAAGGTGAGCAGACTGCCGATCATCACCCCACGTTTTCCCACTACTTCTTTTGCGTACTGCGAACACGTTGGTTCATGCGGGCAGTAGCCGTAAGGGTACAGAGCCTTTAAAGGCCCGTGGTCGGGGGAGAGTGTGTATTGGTATGCCGTGATGAGTCCCATCAATGCAGTACGCGGAAGCCTCCAGAGTTTCTGCAGCGAATTCACCGTGCGATTATAGCATGTGGGGTACTGCAGATTTCGTATGAAGATTGTTTAAGCCCAGCGCAACTGTTGCTACACTCTCTGCCGCCTGCGGGTGTAGTACAATGGTAGTACGTCAGCCTTCCAAGCTGAACACACGGGTTCGATTCCCGTCACCCGCTCCATTGCTACGCCTCCACGATCGCCTTGAACCCTCCGTAGCACATTTTCTTCGGATCAAAGGGCATCTTCTTCATCATGTCCGGGTCGTTCATCGCGGGGTCGCTCATCACCTTCTTATTCACGGCATCGCGGTGCTTGCGGGACTTGAAAACAATGAAGGCGAATACCGCTGTCTCGTTGGGTTTGAGTTTGAGCAGTTTGGTGAATGCGGTTCCAAACGCGGTTTTGAGATCGTCGCCCACGCATTCCTTGTAATCGAGCGCGCCGTGCTTCATCCATGTTTTCTTGCCAAACTCAGCCATCCGGCGGTACATCTTCACATTCTTCTTTGGCAGAGGGATCAAGAATCCATCGACGTAGGACATGGGAGAATGGGGAAGGAAACAGATACATCGTACGCCTGGCCACTATGAACTCCCGCAATTTTATTGAAATGAGAACTAAAATTTACATATCATTCATTGTGAAAGAGCACTTCTTATGGAAATCGACCATCAACAACGAGCAGCCCAGCAACTCGAAGAGTATTTTGCTCAGAACAAGGTGGGCATTCTTGCCGGCGTTTCTGGCCTGGGAAAATCCACTGTTGCTACCAAGGTGGCGGAGCTTCTTGGGTTAACACTGCACCAGGCAGTGGTTCCCAGTTTTAGTCATGACCCCATACACATTGATGCTCCACCCAATTCCCTTGTTGTCATTGAGTCAGACAGGAGTAGAGGGCTTTGGCAGATACTGAAAAAAGCTCGAGAAGAGCTGGAGAAAGTTCTCGTGCTCTCGAATAGAACCCAGAGCGATGAATACAAAGAAACCCCAGAACTTGTCGTACGACTGGAGCCACTAAACCCAGGGCAAATTGCAGCGTTTGCAACGAGCATAGATGCCGAAATAACACCTGCAGAAATACTCCTCTTGCAAAAATATTCGATGGGCGTTCCTCGTCTTCTAGAGCAGATGATGAAGCACCGCCCCATACAAGAGCATCAAGCCGTTCCCTTGTTGAAGGCATACATCCTTGAGCTTATTGATACTCACAGGTTGGGTGGTAAGGGAGTGATTGAAGAATTTTTGTTCCAAGAACTTTCTGTCACGCTTCCAGCAGAGCTGGAAGTAGATGCATTGAGTGAAGGGAATTTCCGTAATGAATGGAAGCGCTACTTTTACCGCTTGGCAAAATTGAATGAGCCATATGCTATGCCTCGTTGCCCTGAAACGTTTGGTCATTACGAGGATTGGTTTGAACGTCTTCAGCATGGAAATGCTTTCCACAATGCAACAGCGGTATTTGCACCGGATACTGGGGGAAAGTTGCAGAAGCTTGGTGAAATTCTGGGTACGCCAGCAAGTAATTTTGGAGAGGGACGCCTGAGTCGTTGTGAAACACACAAGACCTGGTGGTTTCATTCCGGAGAAGCATTTGGAGGCGAGGGAAAGGAATATGCTCAGGAACACCTCGACTCCTGGTTGAAACTTGCAGCAATGGATGTTCATTCGGCTTCCACGACACCGCTATTTTTCCTTACGTCGTGCGACCATTTTGATCGATTCAGGCAGCCGTTTTATGCAGCGTACAACGCGGAGCTGGTTCTCCAGGGTTTAGAAATTGGCTACTACATTAGCCATAGCGGAAAGGGGTATTACTACGATCCTGGGAAAAACCAGTACCGTGCAATAACCCAAGAAGAGTGGGATCGGGTGAAAATAGGCAGCTAATTATATGAACTGGCCGTTTGCACATTCTTGACATATATGAATTTTCTCATCAAAATATCTAACTATGAACGAATTCGAGTTCGGGTCCGGCGTGCTCTATGAAGTAAATGAACAGTTTTTCGAGCCGAAGTCACTCGTGGTCGACATTACGCGGCAATGCACGGAGGCGTGTAAGCACTGTGTGGTTGCTGCTTCTCCTCGTCGGCGTGAACGTTTATCACTGCCTCAAATTACTACGGCCGTAGAGGACGCTCGGCGCAATGGTTTCGTATCAGTGTCATTTTATGGGGGAGAGCCGTTTGTTGCGAAAGATGATTTGTATGCGGCGGTGAAAATGGTTTATGAAAATGGTCTGCAGCCGCAAATTATGTCCAACGGTTTTTGGGGGAGAACCATGGAAAGTGCCCATAAAGTTTTCGATGAGCTTGCAGCAGTTCAGCCACCAGATGGGATAACGCTTTCAATCAACCTGAGTACAGACGAGTTCCACACCAAGGTACCGTACCAATCGCTGGCGAATATTATAGCGGCATGGGCCGGCAGACCTGAGCGTATCGATGTAAACCTCGCCATTGGTGATTCAGGAAAGGAAGAGTACGTGCAAACTGCACTGACTGCGATTCTGGATGCTGCAGATAGTGCATTGCAAGGAACGGGCATGTGCACGTGTGATCGCCAGAAACACATTCGGCTTGGTGGTGGGTATTCGATTGGCATCATCGACAAGTTTTTGCGTATTAATGAAACAACAACTGCTCCAGAACTCATTGCTCTTCTTACGCATGAAGAAATGCTTCCCAGCCATGCACTGGAGACACTCAGTGATAAAACATTTGAGGATGTACGTGACTTACAAAGAATCATCAGTGCCAATGATTGGCTTGCATTGGCGCAAAATGCCGATGAGCGTTCCCGCGGTGAGTACCGCGCTGGTCGCTACAGAGACCAGAAGGAAATGCAATTCCGTGCGTACAGCATCAATTTATTTGGAGAGGGAAAGGCGTTACAACACAATGAAGAATTGGTTCGGCGCATCGCTTTTGCACGTCAAAAATCGTACCGGGAAGTGAATATACATGAGTATGAATCTACATTGATGCTTGGCAGCGACAATTGTTTCTATGCCTACCCTATTCACCTTCAGCATGCGGTGCGTCCACTAGGAGAAAATACGGGTAATGCTATTTCCCGCGTTGTTAATTTAGTCAACGAAGGAGAAACAATCAGTCACATACTTCGTTTGCAGGACGTTACCACAGCAAAAATGTTCCTTTTGTCGGCAGGGGATAGGGATGCTTATAAACGCTGTTGTGCTTTAGAAAGCAAAGGCCTTTATCAGGAAGCAATCGAGGAACTTCTGCTTTCGAAACCGGCAATGGAACAGATGCCCCAAACATGGAGTTTGTATTGTAGGTGAGGTATTCCGTATTCCTGTAAGGAACCTTTTAGAGCATCGTCTTCTGGTACACTTCACCTATGCCAAACCTTGAACTCATTACCGTAGAAACAACAGTGGATGCACCCCTAAAAACCGTATGGGAGTATTGGACGACGCCAGAGCACATTATGCAGTGGAATAGCGCCTCCGATGATTGGCATACGCCCAGTGCGACTGTGGATTTGCGCGAAGGGGGAACATTTACGTCCCGCATGGAGGCAAAGGATGGGAGCATGGGATTTGATTTTGGGGGCACGTATACAAAGATCGTCAATCAGCAGCGAATTGAGTACACCATGGACGACGGCAGAACGGTGAGCGCAGTGTTTGAGGAACACAACGGCCATACGCACGTAACAGAAACGTTTGATCCCGAAACCGAAAATTCCCGGGAAATGCAGCAACAGGGTTGGCAGACGATTTTGGATAACTTCAAGAACTACGCGGAGTCACACGCCGGGTAATGTGGTACACTTCTGCCATGAAATTCGGTATCGCGTTGGGAATCGTGGCCTTGGGTTTCGCGTCTGCCACAGCCGCAGTTGCGACGACGGACGATTTGTATACGAACGTAAAAAATTCCACGGTGTTCATACTTACCTACGATGCAAAGGGTGACCCTATTAGCCGTGGTTCCGGGTACTTTGTGGACGAAGGAATCGTCATAACGAACATTCACGTCATTGGCGGCGCGGCGAAGTACTACCGCATTTTTACGACGAGCAGCAACGACACGCTCGACACCGGTTGCTACAAAGATATTATGCGCAGCGACATTAAACTGAATTTAGAAGACGACGTGGCCTACCTGCGCGTGTACGTCAGCTGCCCGCACGGCAGCGTGTACTTTGCCGACGAAGACCCGAAAGTGGGCGACACCATCGGCATATTCGGGTATCCCTCTGCGGCCAGCACCAACCTGGTGTACACCGAAGGAAAGGTTCTAGAAGAAGTGCAGGGAGGTTTGCGCGGCGAATCGCAGAACACGTGGCTGCACACCGACGGCGCAATCAACCGGGGGAATTCCGGCGGTCCGGTTGTAAAAGACGGCAAGGTTGTGGGCATGGCCGTTGCTGCTCATATAAACAGCGAAGGCAAAGCGATCGATGGATACTTCATACCCGTATCGCAAATACGGCGCGGCTTGGAATACGCCAACAATTCCGACCTGGGCTACACGCCCCAAGAGCGCCAGAAGCAGGCGGTATACGAACAGCAGAAATTGCTCGAACAGCAGAACCAGAAGCGCGACCCGTTCAACCCCATTCCAACGGGCGGAGGCGTTCCCAGCAGCGCCGATTGCCGCGCCAGTTTGGGGGAGGGTGCAGAGGCCACGGGGTATGTTGCGCAACAGGGCGACGGCTGCCGTTGCTTGAAGAGTTACCACCCCAATGAGGAGCGCACCTGGTGCGACCCGGACGCCCTGGAAACCCGTAGGGCGGTTGTGCCCAAGAAAATCACGCCAGCGAAAGTGGCAATCAAGCCGGTTCCCGTGGCTGTGAAGAGTGCAAAGCCGAAGAGTGATCTAAAAGAGCGAGTGTGCAGCCGTGTGGTGCAGCGCTTTGTACGAGACGACAAAATGTGGAGCCGCGTAAATGACCGTGTGGAAAAGCAGTTTGGGTTCCGCTGCACGCAGTAGACTTAGAAGTGCTACTAGTCATCAATCTTCCTCAGCAAATATATATCTGTGTGGGTATACTCCACACCAGATGTCGCTTCCGCAGATTGTCATTCCCCGTGCCAAGGTTCCCAAAAGCCGTTCCCGCCAAGAGGAAACGTCGGGTTGGGTGATAAACGACATTGTTGCATCGCCTATCGTCATACCTGCTTCGCGTGCAAAACCTCCGAAACAAAAGAAGATAGTCGAAGCACCCGTTCGTACTGTTCGCACATCTGCAATATCGGCGTCACTCCCCATGTCGCGGCAGTTCGTCCGCCGCGCATTACCGGGTGCGGCCCTACGCAAGAAACTGACACTGCCCGCGCTCTGTATGGCAATTGCGCTCTGCATTGTTGCTGCAGAAAGTTCGTCGTTCCTTGCCTACAGGTTGCTTACCGGAACGTGGATGTCCTACGCAGCAGCCAACGAGGAACGACGCCAGATTGCGGCCGGTGTAGTCGACATAGACCAAGGTTTGCTTGCGGGTGCCAGCGGCAGTGGCGAAATGCTGCAGTTCGTAGCGCACCCGTACTTAGGCTACGTGCGCCAAGAAGGCGACCTGCGCGCAGCGCAGGGGCAAGACTACTTACAGGGGAAGAAGCCGGTTGTTACTGCAGCACAGGATGGAGTAGCGATTGTGGGCATATTCGGTGGGTCCGTTGCGGAACAATTTTCGAAGTTTGGGAGTGGGGCCCTGCGCCAGTATTTAGCCAGTGACCCGCGTTTTGTTGGAAAGAAGATTGAAATCGTGACGGGCGCCGTTGCGGGCTACAAGCAGCCGCAGCAGCTTCTTGCCATGAACTACCTGCTTTCCCTTGGGCAGCACTTCGACCTTATCCTCAATATCGACGGCTTCAACGAGCTTGCCGGGCCGCCCAATGCAAATATCCCCAACAACGTGTCGCCCTCGTTCCCCACAGGCTGGTCGTACCTGGCAGACCGCATGCCCAACCTGGACGTGCTGGATGCCGTGGGTGGGGTAACCCACGCACGCCACGCACGCAGGCAACTTGCCAGTAGCGTCAATGCCGTACCACTGTCGTGTTGCAGTGCAACGCTGCAGTACGTGTGGAAGGGCATAGACACAGTCCTTACACGCCGTGTTGCCAGTGCACAGCAGGAACTGGCGCACGTTGCAGCGGCGCAACCAGAAATCACAGATCCACAGCCGATTGCCTACAAGGCAGATGGTGAGCTACTGCAGGAACTGGTGGGGGAGTGGGAGCGCAGTTCCAGCCTTATGGCGACCATTGCGCAGGCACAGGGCATTGCCTACCTGCATTTCCTGCAACCCAACCAGTATGTTGCGAATGCGAAGCCGCTTTCGCGCGAAGAAATGCGCACGGCAGTGAATGTGAACAGCCCGTACCGGCAATGGGTGGCGCAAGGATATCCGCTGCTACGCCAAGCTGGAGAAAGGCTCCGCGGTCGCGGCGAGCAGTTCCACGATCTTTCCACTGTCTTTCACAATGTCCCTGGCACGGTCTACAAAGACGACTGCTGCCACCTAAATGCAGACGGCAATGCCCTTATGGCGGCCTCTATAGGGCAGGCGATTGTGGCCTACGATGAATCGCTTCCACGCAGTGCGTTTGCAGCGCGGTAAAGTGATGCAAAATGCTTTTAAATGCAGAAAACTGCTGGTTTTCGATAATGGTCAAATATGTAAAAATATGGTATAATGTCATGAATGACAAAAATACTTTGTACATACCCGAAACTCCTAACGCTCCTCCTGTGTACGGTGGCGGCATATGCGTTGGCGCGCATGGGAATGTTTCATGCGATTGCAGAAGATGTTGGCAGCTTTGGTTTGCTTGGCATGTTCATTGGCGGACTCTTCTTCAGTTTCGGATTTACAACACCGTTTGCCATTGGGTACTTCGCTGCAGAGGCGCATGCGGTTCCAGTCTTTCTGGGGAGCATCTGCGGAGCGCTGGGGGCAGCTACCATGGACATGGGCATTTACTCCCTTGCACGGTTTTCGCTAAAGCCAGAACTGGACCGCCTGAGCCACACACGGCTCCTTATGCGCTTGTGGCGCTTGCTCCACCGGGTACCATTTCCGGCAAATATTCGCATGTACCTTTCGTGGTCGTTTGGAGGACTCTTAATTGCATCTCCATTGCCAGATGAATTCGGCATGATTTTGCTCAGTCGCATTCGCGATATTGAACCGAAGTACCTGGTGCCGTTTTGCGTGCTGCTCAACATGCTGGGAATTGCGGCAATCCTGTCGCTGGCGCAAATGGGCTAACCGGGCGTACGCTGGTTGCACCCTTTCCCTTCGCGTATGACCATCGATTCTTCCACTGTCCTTGCGGCGCTCGGCATTCTGGCGCTCGTCATGTGCATTATCGTGCTCTACCACCTGCTTTTCATAGCGGTGGATTTGCGCAAAATTACGCGGAGAATTGAGAATGTCACAGCCGACGTAGAGGGCGTTATTCGCAAGCCCCTCTTCGCGGTGGACCAAATACTCGAATTTGCGCTGCAGTGGTTAGATGAGCGCAAAGGCGGGCACCATAAGAAGAAGTAGAACGCTATTGTGCAATGTCGTGCAAGTTTTGACAGGCGGTAGAAACCACCGCACTTGCAGGAACATCAGCAAAAACCGCTTCTCGTATTTGTTGTTCCAGTTGTTTTCGCATTTCTGCGTCGAAATCGAATTGCAGATCTGCACTGGTAAGATCGGCTACTTGAGAAGAGGTTGTTGCAATATTTTCAATCCCCACATTGGGCTCTCGTAAGCGCAAGGGTTCAACCCCGCGTTGTAGATAAATCGAGTTTTGTGTCACGCTTTTTAACGTGGTGTCATCTAAGCCCCTTGTGCCGCTTAGTGAAAGTGCGCTTACGACAGGTTTACGCGCGAAGTTCCATTGATCATTTCCATCCACATCTGGGTGAAATCTTTGGCGTAACTCTCTCATAAGAGATCGAATGGTGTGCTGTTCTTGTCGTTTCCGCCCCAGCATGTTGTTTAAGATTGTCATGTTATTATAAACAGTGTGCCATGGAGTTTCGGTTTGATTCTGTAAGAGAATTAAGGCCTGATCTCGAACAAATCGAATGGAACCTTCTAGCCGTGAGAGAGCTTTCGTAAGCGGTTCGAGCACACCGGAATTGAGTTCGTTTTTATCGACATAATGCGTTGCTCTATAGAGCGTTGCAGAAACATCGAGTACAGTAGCTAACGGAGCTCCATGTACACAATTATCACTCGTTTCTATGCAGCCGTTTGTAGGTGGTAACTTGGGCAAAAGAGCATGGATCGAGTCTCCTATTTGATCCAAAGGTCCGCGCAGACTCGTGCTTACTTTCGTATAGACATTTTCCAATCGTTTATCGGACCTTTTGCACAAGTTTGCCAAGCGCTGTGACGAATAAACCAGCTCCATAGGAAAGGCATTCTTATCCTGCCATTTGTCCCGTGCAAGAGAAAACTCTTCTTACCCCAGCACCGTTTGGCGGTCTACGAAAACCTTGACGTAGAGCCTCTTCAGCGAATCGTAGGATGCCGAGAGCATTTGGCGCAAAATGGCATTGAGCAGGCGGATTTTGCCGTAAAGTTCGTTGAGTTTATGGGCGCCGCCCGGTGAGCCAATGTTGCGCGTTAAGGTACGCACCTCGCGACGCAGCGTTTTAACCTCTTTGCCAATGTGCAAAATGATCGCCTTCTGCATTTGGGCTGCATCTGGCAGGTTCTGCAGAGCAATTTGCCGTGCGGTCTGTTGGCTTTGGCTTGCTCCACCCTGCGTTGCTCCTGCAGCGCCAGCCCCACCCATGTCGCCGGAGCGGTCTTCGCTCACGCGTTCGCTGACACGGTCAATAATGGCGAGCGTTTCCAAAAGGCTCTCCAGGGTTTTCGGCGGCGTTACAATCAACTGCGGCGTGCGCTCGGGCGAGCGGCCGCTCATGCTCATGGTTTCTGCCGTCCCAGGTGCCATATCTGCCACGGCACTATTGTCTCATGTTTTGGCCATTTTGACCAGGAATGCAAGGGGTGCAAGGAATGCAACGAAATCAACAATTTGAGCATCATCATTCCTTCTATTCGTTGAAATCGTTGTATTCCTCTACCATGCCGTTTGCATGGAACCCACCATCTTTCACCGCATTCTGAACAAGGAAATTCCTGCCACCGTGGCGTACGAAGACGACGAGGTGCTGGCATTTAAAGACATTCACCCCAAAGCACCCACCCACCTGCTCTTCATTCCCAAGCACTTCGTGGCCAGCATTGCCGATGTAACGCCAGCAACAGCGCATCTGCCGGGGTTGCTCATTCTCAAGGCGCAGGAGTTTGCTAAGAAGAAGGGGATTAGCGGCTACAAGCTTACCTTTCATGTTGGAAAAGGTGGAGGGCAGGAAGTCTTTTACCTACACCTCCACTTTTTAAGTGATCAACCGTTCGAGAAGTAAGATGAATGGTGTACTCTCGCAGCCTATGGATTTGAAATACGGAAGCCCGGCGCGCAACGCGTTTGCTACCAATGTGGGACTTATTACGAGTTATGGTCCACACGGGCCGAATATTATGGCTGCCGAGTGGACACTCCAAATTTCCTATGACCCAGGTTTATTCCTTGTGTCCGTTGGTCCGTCGAAAGCAACGCATGACAATATTCTTTCCTCCAAATTCTTTGGAGTGAGTATTGCTGCACGTGATCAAAGTGTACTTTCGAGCCTTGCTGGAGGCTCTTCTGGAAAGGAATTCTCCAAAATTGATTACCTGAAGAAGATGGGTTTTATTTTCACAAAGGCAGAGCACATTCCTGTAGAGCTGGTGGCAGGCGCTGCGTTGCAGGCGGAATGTACGCTGGTAGAACACCATGTAACAGGTGACCATATCTCTTTTGTCGGCAAAGTCCTTTTCGTTACGGCAGACCCCACAAAGGAGCCCCTTGTGTACCACCAGGGTAAATATTGGGCTCTTGGCGAAACGCTCCCCAAGCCTTCGCAGGAGGAGCGTGATGCCATGAAGCAGAAGCTTCAGGAGTTCAAAAAAGTAAATTAAGCGCTGTAGCCCGCTGCTTCCGCCTCTTTCTCTGTGGCGAATTCGACGCGGTTCTCTTCTTTAATTTTGCTGCCTGCAGCAGAGTCGGCGACGTAGTACTTCTTGCCGGTCTTGCTAGCAACGAAGGCGGCACCGGAAGCCTTCTTTTCCGTCTTGGGTGCCTTCTCTTTCCTTTCGCTCTTTTCTGCAGCGGGCGCGCCGCCTTCCGCCTTGGCCTCTTCCTCTTCGCGTTCGCGCTTAATGCGTTCCAGCGTTTCACGGTCGATTGGCAGGAGCGCCTTTATGGAAAGGCCAATGCGGCGCTCGTCGACGTCGATGTTAATGACCTGGCAGTCCACCTTTTGGCCGATCGTCAGCACTTCGCTGGGGTCGCTTACTTTGTGGTGTGCCAGTTCCGAAAGATGCACCAGACCGTTAATGTCTTGCTCCAACTTGAGGAATGCGCCGTAGTCCGTAAATCGCACCACGGTGCCTTTGACCTTCTTGCCGACGGGGTAGCGCTCTGCGATTTCTTCCCATGGGTCCTTGCTCAGCTGCTTCATGGAAAGACTCAGTTTGTCGCCGTCGACCCCAATGATTTTGACCTGCACGCGGTCGCCCACCTGGGCGTACTCCGAAGGGTTCTTTACATGGCCCCAGGCGATTTCGGAAATGTGCACCAATCCTTCGAGTCCGTCGAATGCGACGAAGAGCCCGAACTTCACAATGCCCGTAACAATACCGTCCTTCATTTCGCCGATCTTTAGCGTTTCCAGTGCTTTGGAACGCTCCTCTGCCATGGCCTCGCGTTCCGACACCACGATCTTTCCTGCCTCTTCGTCCATGGTGATGATCTTTACCGTAAACGTGTGGCCGACGTACTTGCCCAGGCGTTGAATGATTTCCGAGCTGTCCGCGTTGCTGACGCGCGGGTAGTGCACGGGCGCCAATTGCGACACGGGCAGGAACGTGCGAATGCCGTCGATGTTGGCAAGCAGCCCTCCTTTGTTCGCCTCTTGTGCGGTAAAGTGCATGGTGGCGCCGCCGTCCACAATTTGGTGGAAACGATCCCACGCCTTCTGCTGGCTGGCCATGCGTAGGCTGAGCACGAACATGCCTTCGTTGTTTTCGTCTTCCAGCACCATGGCGGCAACGGTGTCGCCCACTTTCAAGTCGCGGAAGGTGTTGAAGGAATCGCGGAGTTCGCGACCGGAAATAATGCCGGTGGCAAATCCCTTTAAGTCGAGGAGGAGTTTGTTCTTGCCGCGGTACACAATGGTGCCCTCGGTTAACTCGCCCGGCGCAATGCGGGGCAGTTCTGGAGCTTTACGGAGCAGGTCGTCCATCACCTGGTTCCGCGCTGCGAGGTGTTTTGCCATAGGAAAGGGTTGGTGCAAGTGGAAGAAGTAGGGGGTGCCTTCCCGCGCCCTTGCACGAGCGGAGCGGATCGACAAAGCCAGTTTGCCTAGGGGAGGAGCCAATGGTCAACGAAAAAGCTCCGGATAGTATTCGACCTTGGACGGATATTGATTGTCACAGGTCGAACGTCACACGTTAGATCGTCATGGGTTTGGCATTCAAATCGACCGGCAGTTTCTGGTGGTTGGCTAAGCCGGGATTGTACGACTCATAGGTGAGCGAGAGCAGGTCGGCCGTCGTCAGACGCTTGGTCTGCAGGCCGATGCTGTTCAAGCCCGACTCCACGGTTGTAACGCGGTCGCGGAGTTTCCCCAGATTCTGGGTAAGGGCGCGCGTGCGCTGGAACGCCTCGGTGGGGGTGTCATCTAATTTGAGCCACTGGAAGAATTTCTGGAGTGGGTTGCTGCGCTTGATGGTGCTGTCCAGCGGGATGATAACGTAGAAGCGTTTTTCCATAATGTCTGCAACATCCACAATTTTTTTGACGAATGCCGTGTAGCCCAGTGTTTGCTGCTTCAGCAGTTCGTTGCTCTGCTTTTCCGCGCGGTCTTCCAGCTGACGCGCATACAGCGACACATCCACCCGGCGCGAGCGCACCACGACTTGAATGGGGAAGTCGAGGGTGTTCACAAAGGACTGGTACCCGGCGGTAATGGCCTTCTGTTCATCTTCGCTCTTCAAGTGCACGTTCACCGGCTCCACCCGCAGCACGGCGCGCAAGCCGCCGTTTTTTAGCAACAGGGTGTCGCTGCGCACGTCTGCAATCGGCACGAAGCGCTGCGCCGCAGCTGCCGCGGCTTTCTTGCGGCTGCGCATGGAACGCGTTTCCTTTACGGGCTGCTCGGGTTTTGCAGCGCTGGCCGGCGCGGGCGTTGTGTCCTCAGGCATGGGCGGGCGGAGGCAGAATGTCGCGTGCGAGTGTTTGGTCCGGGGTTGTTTGCGCGCGGGGCAGTGCGGGGCCACGTACGGTGTCGGTGGAGGGGGGTGTTTTCTCAAACAGGTCGCTTTCCATCTGCTTGTCGAGCATGGCGCCCAGTTCGCCAAACTGCGGCTCAGGGCGCGCGTCTTTTGTCGGCATCGGTACATCCTGCGCGGCAGTCACCGTGAGCGTTATGCCCCGGCGTGGGGCCCATACCCGGTGCGTCGGTTTCTGCGAGCGTTCAATGAGCAGGAGTATCAACCGGAGCAGGGAAATGTTATTTACGGTAACGAATGCAAATGCCGCCATAACAATGAGCGGCACAAGCGACAGGCCAACGCGCATGGTGTTGCCGTAACTGGTGTTTTCCAGCAAGCCGTACAGCACGTACGAAATGCCCCCGCCCCCAAGCAGCAAAAAGAGCTGACGCAGCGACACCGGGCCGATAATGCGGTCCTCGATGTTCACGTTTTGCGGTATTTTTACGGGCTCGATGGCCATCGGATTAGTATACCACAAAAGAGGCGAAAAAGGCAGGGAAGGCAGGGAAAGCATTGTTTCTAGCCTTCCCTGCATTTCCAGCGTTTCCTGCCTTTTGTTACACTTCTTGATCTGCTGCAGCCAGGGCTTCGCGGGTCACCTTTTTGCGCTTCTGCACCGGGGCGTGGCCGGGCAGCAATTCCAGCCGATCTTCGTTCTTGGCTTTCACGACGCGAATGGTGTCGCCTTCGCTAAACATGCCCTTTAAAATTTGCTCGGCCACCTCGTCTTCGATCTTCTCTTGAATGACGCGGCGCACCGGGCGCGCACCGTACTCTGGGTCGAAACCCCATTGGGCTAGCAGCTCGACCGCCTTGGGCTCTACGACGATTTCGTAATTCTGCTCCTTTAGGCGGGTGCTGAGCATGTCCAAGTGCAACTGCACAATGCGGCGGATGTTGTCTTGGTGCAGGGCGTTGAACACAATCATGTGGTCGATGCGGTTTAAGAATTCCGGGCGCAAGTGCTCTTTGAGTTCCGCAATGACTTGGTCACGCTTCTCGTTATATGCAGCGTCTTCGGACTGACTTTCGGACTCCAGCTGGAAGCCGATTTTTGCCGCCTGCTTCGTTAGCTTTTCGGCGCCAATATTGCTGGTCATAACAATGACCGTGTTGCGGAAATCCACGCGTTTGCCGCTGCCATCCGTTAGCACTCCGTCTTCCAGAATTTGCAGCAAGACGTTAAAGAATTCCGGGTGCGCTTTTTCCACTTCGTCGAACAGTACGACGCTGTAGGGCTTGCGGCGCACCGCTTCTGTCAGTTGTCCGCCTTCTTCGTAGCCCACGTACCCGGCCGTCGTGCCGACAAGGCGCGACACGTTGTGGCGTTCCATGAATTCCGACATGTCGATTTTAATGAGCGCGTCTTCCTTCCCGAACACTTCTGCTGCCAGTGCGCGCACGAGTTCCGTTTTCCCCACGCCCGTGGGACCAAGGAAGAGGAACGAGCCAATGGGCCGGCGCTGGTCGCCAATGCCGACGCGGCTGCGGCGAATGGCGCGCGCTACTTTCGAAATGGCGTCGTCTTGGCCAATCACGCGCTTGCGCAGCTGCAGCTCTAAGTTCTGCAGTTTGCGCTTTTCGCTCTTGAGGAGTTTCGTAACGGGAATGCCCGTCATACGCCCCACGGTGTGGGCAATGTGGTCTTCGGTAATCACAAGGGGGGAACGACGGTCGCCGTCTTCTTCGCCTTTGCGTTTTGCCAGCTCTTCTTCCAACTGTTGCTGCTCTTGTTTTAGGCGCAGGGCCAGGTGGTACTTCTGTTCCTTTACCGCTTCCTGTTGCTTGGCGGTGAGTTTTTCGAGCTTTTCAGACAGCTTCGTAAACGCCGGGTCTTCCGCCGTGCGTTGCAAACTGAGCCCCGCCGATGCTTCGTCGAGCACGTCGATTGCCTTATCGGGCATGTGGCGCTCCGTAATGTAGCGCTTGGAAAGCTGCACGGCGGCTTCTATGGCTTCGTCGGTAATCTGCAAATGGTGGAACTCTTCCAGGCCCGTCTTTAGGCCCTGCAGAATGCGAATGGCGTCTTCCACGGAAGGCTCTTCCACTTGTACGGGCTGGAACCGGCGTTCGAGAGCGCGGTCTTTTTCTATCGTGCGGTATTCGTCCAGCGTTGTTGCGCCAATGACGCGCAGTTGGCCGCGGCTGAGCGCCGGTTTTAAAATGTTTGCGGCGTCCAGCGAACCGTCTGCGGAGCCAGCACCCACCACGGTGTGCAGCTCGTCGATGAACAGAATGATTTCGTTTTCGCACTGCAGAGCCTCTTTAATCATGTCGTCTAAGCGCTGCTCGAATTCGCCGCGGTACTTGGTGCCGGCAACAAGCGAACCCATGTTTAACTGCAGCACGCGCTTGCCGCGCAAGCTGGCTGGCACTTTGCCGGTCGCAATGCGCTGGGCAATGCCTTCCACAATGGCGGTCTTGCCCACGCCCGGTTCGCCAATGAGCACCGGGTTGTTCTTCGTTTTGCGGTTCAGAATGTGAATGGTGCGTTCAATTTCCGGGTCGCGGCCAATGATGGGGTCCAGCTTGCCGCCCTTCGCACGCGCCACAAGGTCGTCTGTGAAGTAGTCGAGCACAGGGGTCTTGCTCTTGCCGTCGCTCTTCCTGCGTTTTAAGTCTTCCGGCTCGCTCAGCGTGCCGCCACCGCCCTGCTGCATGCCCACAATGGCGCCTTGCAGGCTTTGGAAGAACGACTCTAGGCTCTGTTCCATGCTGCGGCTCTGTTGCTTGAACTGGCTGATTTGCCCAAACATTTCTTCCACGTGCGCGCGCAAGTCCTGCGGCTCCACCTGCATCTGTTCCAGAAGCATGGTTGCTGCATTCTTGCCCGTGGAAACAAGCGCATGCAGCAGATGTTCCGTTCCCACGTTTGCGTGGCGGAACTTGTGCGCGGTAATCACGCTTTGTTCAATGACGGTATGGAGACCTGCGGTGAGTCCGTGTTTCACCTGTTGCGCTTCGCTTTCGCTTAACTTCCCCGCGCGCAAGAGAATGCGCACGTTTTCGAGCGTTACCCCTGCGCCAGTGAAAATGGAAAACCCCAAGGATTTGGGAATGGAGAGTAGCCCCAGTAGCAAATGCTCGGTTCCTATGTGCGCGCTCTTCATGGCTTTCGCTTCCTGCTCTGCAATTTGCAGAGCCAGCTTTGCGTTGGGCGTGAATCGGTCGAAGGGGTGCATACCGCGAAGGGGGATGAAAGTGATGACGAAGTTCATGCTGTTGGCACTCTACCATACCGAGTGCCAACTGTCGTGTAACTTCCTGAAATTCTACCACTTTTCGCTCTGTCCCTGGACTGACGAGGTTGTGAAATCTTCTAGAGTTACTGATTGTGTAGTTGGATTAACGTAGTTACTGGAATGCAAAGAAATCAAGGATTACAACGAATACAACGATCCTTGCATTCGTTGACTTCGTTGTATTCGCCAAGATTTACCGCTCCCACTGCCGTAAATCCTCCAAGAACAACGTAATGATTGTCGTGGTGGGAATTGCAAGCATGACGCCGATAATGGGGTGAATCGTTTCGGGGAACGAAATGCCAATGAGCATGGCAAAGAGGATTGCGATGGGCGACAGGCCCACCGCGCGGCGCATGACGAGCGGCACCAGCAAGTTGTTTTCGCACCACTGAATGGCGTAGTACATGCCTACCAGAGCAAGTCCCAGGAGCGGGCCTCCGCTTGTAAAGCCAATGAGCACGGCGGGAACAGCTGCAAAGAACGGGCCGACCGCGGGAATCAGTTCGCAGAAGCCCGCAAGCACCGCAAGCGTAAGGGCGTACGGCATTTGAATGATGAGCAGCGGTACCAGCGTCAGCAGGAAAATTGCGGCGCACAACAGCAGCTGACCGCGCGCCCACTGGCCGATTTTGCTGTGAATGGCGTCCACTTTTTCGTGCACGTACGTGCGGGTGGTGCGGGGGAAGAAACTGAGCACCCATGCCTTGACGCGTTCTTTTTCCAACTGCATGAAGAACGCGAGCACCAGCACCACGATGAGCGTCACAACCGTAGAGACCACGGAGCCCGCCAGGGAAATGAGCCAACCGAACGACTGCGACGCGGCGCCGGAAATAGACTGCGCAAGCTGGGCCACGGCGTCGGCAAATTGGTTGATGGACGCAGCTTCAAGGGCGGCCGCCACCGTGCGGCTTAGTTCCCGGTTCATGTCGGGCGACAGGTACGGCAGCGAAAACTGCGGGTTTGCTATGAACTCATTCACGGCGTTTTTTAAAATGATGGCAATCTGCTGCAGTTGCTGGGCGATGATGGGAATAAGCGACACCACCAGGAAGGTGATGAGGAACAGGGCAATGAAGTAGTGCAGCAATATGGCAATGCCGCGCGGCACGCCCCAACGCTCCAGCGCCTGCACCCCCGGGTCTATGACCGTGGCGACGAAAATCGCCAGTAACATGAGCACGAGTTTGTCGCGCACGTAGAAGAGGATCCACAAACCCACAATGACCGCCAGCACGGCAAACGTCGCTTTGACGACCGACGCAGTCGTAACGGCAATCGGTACGACTTCTACCATAGCGGTCTTCTTGGGCGCACGGCTCGCCGCCGGTTGCTCGCTGCGCAGCAGTTTTGCGCGTTCTATGAGTTTCTGCGCCTTCTTGCCAATGATGCGCAGAGAGCTGAAAGGTGAGTCTTTGGAAGCTGCCATGAGGGGTTAAGAAAGGAAGGAAACGAACAAGTCGACAATGACCCAACCGAGGGCGCAAATGCTAAAACCTATAAGCGCTGCACGCAGACGGCTGAACCCTTCGGACCTGTCTTGCCCGAAGATTTTCGCCGTGGCGATTTGGTAGCCGGCAATAATGATCATAAGAAGCGTGACCGCGCCGGAAATGGCGAACGCAACGCCAATGAGGTGCACAATGAACCAACCGACGCAGTCCGACGTCATGTTGCGAACGTTGTCGAAATCTGCGCAGCCGTTTATGCCGGTGGAAACAATGGAGTCGAGAGGCTCCGCGAATACACGAGAGAGAACCGTGGTTCCCCCAAGCACACCGGTAGTCGTAGCAAGCAGCCGTTTCGCGCGGGACATGGCCCCCAGTGTAGCATTTCGCCTTCCATGCTTTGGCACCAAGAGCGCCTTTCTGCTAGCGCAAGCGCTGTTCCTGTGTTCTTCTATGTCTGCATGAGTTTCCAGTGGGCAGCCCTCCCCCGGCCGATTGTTGCGCTCGCCCCCATGGCGGGTGTGACGGATGCGTCGTACCGCCAATTCATAAAGCGCATAGCGCCCGAGGTTGTGGTGTACACGGAATTTTTGAGTACGGATGCAATCCACTACGGAGCAAAGAAGACGCTCAGCATGCTGGAATTCGACCCTGTACTGGAGCGCCCGTTCATTGTGCAGGTGTTTGGGAAAGATCCGGACCATTTCCTTTCGGCTGCCAAAGTGATTGAAGAACTGGGTGCCGACGGTATCGACATCAACATGGGGTGCCCTGCTGCCAAAGTCGTTTCGTCGTGCCATGGTTCGGCACTCCTCAAAGACCCCGACCTTGCAGCACGCCTTGTGGAGGCAACAAAGAAAGCCGTGAAGATTCCCGTGAGTGTGAAGACGCGCCTTGGGTGGGACAAAAAAGACAGTCTCATCAGCTTCTGCAAACGTCTGGTGGATGCCGGCGCCGACGCGCTGGCAATTCACGGCCGGCGCTACTGCGACAAGTTCAGTGGGGCAGCCGACTGGGAACCTATCTATGAGCTTAAACGCCAAGTGAGTGTGCCTGTCATTGGGAACGGAGACATTACTTCTGCGGCAGATGCGGTCGCAAAGATTGGTAACTTGGATGGCGTCATGGTGGGTCGGGGAACCTTTGGAAACCCATGGCTCATGCGCGACATTGTGGATGCGCTCACCAAGGGTGATGTCCGTGTGACGAAAGATACCTTCACCTTCCAGCAGAAGGTTCCGGCAATTTTGGACCACTGCTCCCTTGCGGTAAAAGTAAAAGGGGAGCGGCTTGGAATGCTTGAAATGCGGCGACATCTGGCGAGTTATGTCCGCGGCATCGACGGCGCACGGGAACTCCGCGACCGCCTTGTGCGGGTGGAGACGTACGATGAATGTGAGAAGTTGCTGTTGGCTGCTGCGTAGCTACTGTCATGGTGAGCGGAGTCGAACCAGACGCATGCGTAGCTACTAAATTTAGCGATCGGTTACTTTTTCTGGGTATGTTGCGATTTTACGCACCACATCAGCATGGACATGGTAGAAGATATCACTTTCGATTTTACCTGATGGATTAAATGCCATGTAGCGCTCTTTATCATCGAGATACTCGACACGAAATACGAGAACGCCATTTGCACCAGTTGCAATTAACGTACAGAGCATGCGTCCTTCATGCTTTAAGGGCACCACTAGCCCACGCGTGAGTGTGTGGAGATCCGATACCGACTGAACGGCATCAGAAACCGCTTGGCCTAAGTGGACCTTGTCTCCAATTTTTTCCGGTAAAGATTTGTATGCCATTTTGAGGACTTGGACTTTATCTACCTGCTGTTTCGTCTCTACTTTGGCGAGAACATTCCGTTGAATATCTGCTGTGACCTCGTCGCGTGTTCGCTTATTAATGATTTGGAACGTCTGCAAATAAGCTGCCAGGGTTTGGGCATCTAAGCTCTGTAGCCTTACAATATTGAATTCATCCGCTTTGCCAAAGTCTTTTAATTGATTCACTGAACGCGGCATGACGTGGGCTGCTATGATCTTGTGCAAACTCTCACGCTTGTCATCAGTCCAAGTGGGATATTGGTTTATCGACATATGCTCCTTTGTTTGCATGATTTTTAATGATTCATGTAGCTCATGTAATGCCATCAGTTTTCCCATGACAGTTTTCCGTTCGGATACTGTGTAATATTCCGTATCCCGATTGATAGAGTCGGTCTTAATCCATTTCCACTCCGTAGGAGTAAACAGCCCCTGAACATCCAAAAATTCCCGATATGGATGTATCTCATTCTGAAGGAGGGTTTCGGCTACCTGTTTTCCGATCGAAGGAACTGCGTTTGGCTTTTTGCCGGATTCCTTTGGTATTTCAGGATCCATATGCACATGATTACCCGGATACAGCGCAATGCGCCAGCTCATGAAGTGACTTCGTATGCGTCTTTCTCGCCTCCGCTCGAAATGACAGTGATTACACCTTTACCTTCACTCCCGGTCCCATGGTCGGCGTGATCGTGACAGAGAGGATGTAGGTAGCCTTAATGCCTGCAGGTTGTGCTTCTTTGATTGCGTTCATGAGTGCCTGCAGGTTCTCTTCCAACTTCTTGGGGCCGAAGGACATTTTGCCGAACACGGTGTGGATGATGCCGAGCTTATCCATTTTGCATTCCACACGTCCGCGGCTGACTTCTTCGATAATCTTTACAACGTTGGGGCCCACCGTACCCGACTTGGGGTTCGGCATGAGTCCTTTCTGGCCGAGCGTCTTGGCAATTTTTCCTAAGTCCTTCATGACTTCTGGCACGGCGACTGCCACGTCGAAGTCGATCTTGCCGCTTTCGATCTGCTTGATGAGGTCTTCTTTGCCGGCGAGCACGGCGCCTGCCTTCTTTGCATCTGCGATCAAATCGTCTGGCACGAAGGCCGCAATGCGCACCTTCTTGCCCGTACCGTGGGGCAGCACGACAGTTGTGCGCACCAGTTGGTCTGCCTGAGTAGTGTCTGCGTTAATACGCACGTGCACTTCTGCCGTACCGTCGAACTTCGTAGTGCTGAGCTGTGGAAGCAATTCGCATGCTTCCGTAATGTCGTAACTGGGTTTCGTAATAAGCGCGAGCTTCTGCACGTGCTTCTTTCCAACGGTCTTTCCTTCGGCGGTTTTTGCCATAGTAGTTTTGGGAAGTGGTGCAAACGCCCCGGCAGTGCCGGTAGCTCCCACTAAGTAAAGCCACGCCAGTGTGCGTAAGATGCTCACCTAATGCAAGCGCAAACCGCTATTTCTTCCGTACTTTTGCTCCCTTGGCTATGAGCATGCGGCGCACGGGTTGGCTGCGCACGGGGGAGGCGTGGTGGGCATGTTGCTGCAGCGCAAGCAGCAGCAAAAACCCGGCGAGCGCTGCGACAGCGCCGCCCGAAAGTGGCAATGCCAGGGCAAACCCACGTACCAGCAGCACGATGCCCGTGGTACTCGCCAGCCAGCCAATAATCAGCAACAGCCCGCGGCTTATAGCGGCAGGTGCAGACCGTGCTGCGGAAGACATGGCGTTTAACCGGGCGTCTTGCACCACAAACAGAATTCCGCCGGCAAGGAAGGTGCAGAGCAGGCTAAGGTACGTTCCTGCGGCGAATTGCGACTTCTGCAGCACCGAAAGTGCGGTTGGTACGGCGCCCACGGCAAGCATTGCTATGCCCACCAGTTTCAACAATTCGGCGGTCGCCGCCGCCAAAATGTCGTGCGGCTCGGCGGTGCCCCGCAGCATGCCGGGCAATGCCAGGAGCACTAAGAGCAAGAGGAGCAGAGCAACCACCATGCCGCCGCTTATGGCGGCGTCCAATATGTTTGCAGTCGTCAAAGAGTCCATAGGGTTGGGCACATCGTAACCCTGTTATGCTTCGACTGTCACTCCCATTTGTCTTGCTTGGCCCGCAATGATGTTCATGGCGGCTTCGACGTCGTGGCAGTTTAAGTCGGGCATTTTCAGTTCCGCGATTTCGCGCAGCTTGGCTTTGGGAAGCACGCCCACTTTTTCGGTGTTAGGTTTGCCGCTCCCTTTTTCCAGCTTGATTGCCTTCTTAATCAGGCTGCTTGCGGGCGGCATTTTCGTAACGAACGTGAAGCTGCGGTCCTCGTACACCGTAATAACCACCGGCACCTCGTCGCCCATGCGACCCTTCGTCTTGTCGTTAAAGGCCGTGCAGAACTGCTGAATGTTCACACCGGCCTGGCCAAGCGCCGGCCCCAGTGGGGGCGACGGGTTGGCTTGACCGCCTTTGGCGACAACCTTAATGACTTTGGTGACTTTCTTTGCGGGGGGCATTGCCGGAGTAGCCTAATAGACAGTTCTGCCCTTGTAAACCTGTAAACCTGTAAACTTTTGTCGGTTTACAAGTATACAAGTGTACAGGTTTGGTCCTATTTGGTGAGTTCCTCTATAAGCGAGAATCCCGCCTTTTCGTGCTTCGCATTGAGCCGGAATTCGTAGAGCCGTTCGCGAATGCGCACGAACACGAAACGCTCTTCGGAAAGGCTGGGGTCTACAAAGGTAAGAATATTGCGCGTCGGGCGCCCCTGGCCCTTCTGCGTTTCGTCGACCAAATCTTTTACCTGTGGGGAGAACGTGGAAGAGAGCGCCTCTTTGAGCGCCAGGAAGTACCGCTTTACCTGCGGGGAGTCCGCCCACGCCACCATGCCCGCGCGGTCACCCTCTACCAGCAGTACGTAGGAATCCACACTGCCTACATTTTGGGGAATGATTTTCTGCAGCAACGTTTGCTCTGTCGCAGACGCCGTCGTGAACCCAAGCGCCGTTACTTTGCCAAGCACGTCTGGTTCCTGCGCCTTTGTAGCCTGGCCGGTTTGCGTTGTAGAAACGGTTGCAGTGTCACCCGGCTGCCGGAGGCTAGCCAGGAACGTTTCGGTATAAGGTGATTCGGTCACCAGGGCGTCCACTGTTGCAAGAATTGCAATCCACAGCAGCAGAACACCGGTGATGACGGCAACGGGACGCCGCATACTGCGAGTATAATTGATAATGAACAATTGAAAATTGATAATTGAAGCCAGAAAGCCAGAAAAGAAACCCCCCAATTATCAATTATCAATTATCAATTCGTCCCTTACGATGCACCTATAGCAATATCACGATCCACTCCGGCGGCAGAAACCCTCGTGCGCCCCGTGAAAGCGAAGGGCGAAAGTGACGTGCTCGACACCGCACTGCGCCCCAAACGATTGAGCGAATACGTGGGACAACAGCAGATTACCGACCACTTAACCGTGCACATGTCTGCCGCGCGCAAACGCGGCGAACCCCTGGGCCACGTGCTGCTCCACGGGCCACCAGGTTTAGGTAAGACGACGCTCGCACACATTGTCGCCGCAGAAATGGGCGCACAGCTAAAAATCACAAGCGGGCCGGCTATAGAAAAGCCGGGCGATGTTGCCGCCATGCTTACGAATTTGGCCCATGGCGACGTCCTCTTTATCGACGAAATTCACCGCATGCGCCCCGCCATAGAAGAAGTGCTGTACAGCGCCATGGAGGACTACGCGCTGGATCTCGTGATTGGGAAAGGCCCCGCCGCGCGTTCCATGCGGTTGGAACTGAAACCCTTCACCCTTGTGGGTGCCACAACGCGCGTGGGCGACGTGTCCGCCCCGCTGCGCGACCGCTTCCCGCATATTTTCAAGTTGGGGTTCTACGAAGAAGGAGAGCTGCAGAAAATCGTGGAGCGCTCTGCGCAGCTGCTTGGCGCCGCCATAGATGACGGCGCCCCGCTCGCCATTGCCCGTTGCTGCCGCGCAACCCCCCGTATTGCAAACCGGCTCATTCGCGCCGTGCGCGACTTTGCCCAGGTGGGCGACGAAGCAACCATCACGCGTGAGCGAACCCTCAGCACCCTCAAGGCACTGGGTATAGATGAAACAGGGTTAGATAAAACCGACCGCGCAATCCTCCGCGCCATTGTTACCCGCTACGGCGGCGGCCCCGTGGGCATTGGCACGCTGGCTGCCAGTTTGGCCGAAGAAGAAGACACCATTGAAGACGTCTACGAACCGTATCTGCTCCAACGCGGGTTCCTTATGCGCACGCCAAAGGGCCGTGTTGCTACGCAAGCAGCGTTTGAACTTCTTGGCGTATCGCCTCCTCAAACACTGTTTTCCTAAACTGCGCTGCGCGGTCCCTGCATGCGTTTTTGTCGTACGTTCCGTTCTCGAACTTCTCCATCGCTTCACCCAGTGACTTCGCAGTCTGCTCCGGGAAGAATTCCCCGGTTACTCCTTCCACAATCGTTTCGAGTGCACCGCCTTTACCGTAGGCAATCACAGGCGTGCCGCAAGCCATAGCCTCTACGGGCACAAGTCCAAAGTCGTCGTAGGTAGGGAAGAGGAGAACCTTTGCATTCCCAATTAGATCAATCAGCTCATCGTTTTGCCGGTGGCCATAGAAGTGGATGGTGGGTCCGGCAATTTTTTCCAGAGCCTTCCGCGCAGGTCCTTCACCGACAATTTTCAGATGCACCTTTCGTTTGTTGCATGCCTCAATTGCTAGGTCGATCCTCTTATAGGGGCTGAGCGTCGAAACGATCACGTAATAGTCCGGGTGCTCCATGGCAACCTTGTGCGGCTCTCGTTCAAACCAAAAATCATCAATGGGTGGGTACAGCACCGTGCTCTCCCTGCGCCAGTAGAGTTCAATCCTCCGTTGTACCTCACGCGAGTTTGCAAGGAGCGCATTCGGTCGTGAAGCCACTTCGGCATCCCAGATTCTGAGCGGATGGCATGTTCGTTCCAAGTATCTTCGTTTGAATGGTCCAAACAATCCTTTGCCGGCTCGCTCCAGTACCTCATGCGTGCTGTCCCACAAATACCGAGCAGGGGAGTGCACGTAGCACAGGTGTTTTGGCGCGCTATTTGTAATGATGCCATGCACGAATGCAGAGGAACTGCTGAGGACAACATCGAATCCACGAAAGTCCCATGATTCAACTGCAGCAGGAAATTGCGACAGGTAGAGGTGGTGGTTGTACGGAGAAGACAGAAGAGAGAAGACAGAAGACAGTTTTGTGTTTGGCAACCGCACGCGCTCCTTTGGGAACAAATCGCTCATCTTCTTTTCATCGTACAAAAGTGTGTAAATAGGCGCCTGCGGGAACATGTCGGCAACAATCTTTGCGACGCGTTCGGCGCCACCGCGCCGCGTAAGGAGTTCGTGGACGAGGGCGACTTTCATTTCTTGTGGAGCATAGCAATCACTGTGTCTCTGAGGAGAGGGAATTCTTTGTACCCAGCTTTCGTATTGAAATGCCCAGCGTTCGGTACAAAGGTGAGCTCTACCCCAAGCTGCTTTGCTAGCTCCTCGCCGTTTCCCAAGCCGACGTTGGGGTCGGTATCGGAGTGGAATACAACGAACTGTTTTGCCTTGGTTTTGATCGTATGCCAATCAAAGGAAAACCCACTAAATGCTTCATCACGCTCGTAGTTTGCAATGGGGCGTACTCCGATTGGAGTTCCCACGAAGAATGCAGCCTTCACGGGGTGCTGCAGCTTTTCTAAAACTCTGAGGGTGAAGATGCCGCCCAGGCTATGGCCTATAAAAATCGTGTCTTCATCAATTTGCTCTTCATAAGGTTTGAGAACCTGGAACCACTCATCTATTTTTGCGGCTACAACAGGCGGGGAAGGGAATTGCGGAACAATAACCGTGTGGCCCTGTTGTTCTAATTCCTGCTTTAACCACGGGAACCAGTTTTCTTCTGGGAACCCTTCCGTGCCATGGAAGATGCATACCGTTGCCATACGTAGAGTGTACTAGAAACTGCCGGAGATAGTTGACTCTCTGCGAATTCGGCACAGAGTGCGTTCACGGAGTGATCATGCGATCCTTCACATTTCGTTTCTTTAGGTAGGAGGCCACAGGCCATGAATCAAATGACGCGATTTCGAGTGCGGGACTTGGGTGAGGTACTTGTTTTGGAGATTGTGGATAGGAAGCTCTTGGACGAAACGTTGATTTCCACGTTTGGCCAAGAACTATTCGAATTCGTTGACGCCAATGATGCGCGCCCCATTGTCCTGTCGTTCAAAGGCATGGATTTTTTGTCTGCAGCAGCCAACGGCAAACTCATCACTGCTGACAAAAAAGTGAAGGCTCGTGGGCGTCGCTGGAAATTTTGCCACATTCGGCCGGAGATCTACGAGGTGTTTTACATAACACGGCTCCACAAGCTGTTCGACATTCATGACACCGAAGAACAAGCCCTGGCCGCATTGCAAGCCGCCTAACCATGAGGCAACGAATGTCCGATCACTCCTAAACCTGCCTGTTTCTTTATAGAAGCAGGCGGGTTGGAGTGCTTTTTGCAGTATTGACAAAATATAAATATATATTAACATGGTGCACTTGTTCCGTGGCAACACCGCGTAATTCCCTCATGTTCTTCTCTCTTAAAGTGCGAACCACGTTGTTTGTGGAGCGCGCAAAGCGGAGGGAGGAATCGTGAGGGGTGTCTCCCCTCAAAACTTCGTTCTACTGGAGGTTCGTTCGATGGCAGAGTCGACATCTGGGCACCGTAAGGGCAATCGTCGTAAGCTTAATAAGAGTGCAGCGATCCGGGATTACTTACAGCAACATCCGGACGCAGGGCCCACTGAAGTGGCCCGTAAGCTCACCGAGCAGCGCATCAGAGTCAGCGCGACACATGTCAGCAATGTGAAGGCGCGCTTGGCTTCCGGTGCCGCAGTCGGCACCCGTGGCGTCGGTCGCCCCCGCAAGGTGACGACCGGCAGCGTCTCGATCGAGACGCTGGTTGAAGTCAAAAAGATCGTCGACCGAATCGGCTCGGTCGAGATGGCGCAGAAAGCACTCCATTCGCTTTCGAGGCTCATTTGAGGGGGATAACCCTCGCGGAACCGTCCGGGACCGATGTAGCTACGTGGCTACCTCGGAACCCGGCGGTTTTTCATGCTAGCTCTTGTGTAGTTGACAGCATTGCCCTCTTGGCACTCCGCATTCTTGTGAGCTTGTAAGGAAAGGGTAGGATGTGAAGTTGCCTTCCCCCCATTTTCCATGGCGACACGCAAGAAAAAGAATACAAGGAAATCAAAGAATACAAGCAGGACTAAAAAACGTGTCACCAAGAAAAAAGTGATCAAGCGCAAAAAAGTTGTGAAGCGAAAGCCTGCAAAAAAGGCGAAGAAGAAAACGAAAGCCCGAGCAGCAAAGAAGGTGGCCCCGAAAGTGAAGAAAGTGTCGAAGGCAAAGAAGAAAGTGGTTATGGCTGCAAAAGAGAAAGCCGTCCTCAATATTCTTGGCCGGGTAACGCATTACTATGGCCGCATAGGTGTTGCTGTGGTGGAACTGCAGTCACCCGTAGGGCTGGGCGATATTGTCCGGTTGCGCCACGGAACGAAGGAATTCGTTCAACCCATCACCTCGTTGCAGGTAGACCGTGAGCCTGTGGCCCAGGCTATGAAAGGCGCCGCCGTAGGCATGAAGGTTATGGAAAAGGTGCGGCCGGGCGCTGTTATGTTGCCTGCGTAAATGCCGTATTGGCAGATGTAACGCAATGTAAAGAAATCCCGTACACAGAAGAGCTGCGTACGGGATTGGGTGCAGATATACAATCCGCTGTCGTTTATCATCTTTTTTGTCATGTAGTGGACGCCACACTCGCCATGACAAAGGCAGCGAGTGTCGCTAGAACGCTCACGAGACACGCCACTGCAGCCCATGCTTGATAGCGCAGATGAGATGATGCCTGCCCTGTATGCGCTTCGCGATGTTCCCTTGTGACGTGTTGCATCGCTCTTCCTTGATGAAAAACCTTCCTTCCCTTTTCTCGTTCTGCCCAAAACAGGAAGAGTGCTGATGTGCACATCAACGTTACGCATGCCACAAGCAATACCAACACAGTGATCTTTTGAGGCTGCGGAATGCAGATGTAAAAGATACCTGCCTCTCCTATCGCCAAAAACAAGATAATGATGCTGCCTGCATGTTTCATGATGCTTTTTCCTCAATTTTTAAAGAACGGACAATTGTTGAAAAACGACAAGATTAATTTAAACAAATTTATTTATTTTGTCAAACTCTTTGAGAGATAACGAAAGCTGCATGGTGGGTCGGGAGGGGCTCGAACCCTCGACCAATGCCTTAAAAGGGCACTGCTCTACCAACTGAGCTACCGACCCAGAATGCGTGGGTGGAGTATATCTGTTTCCTGCACTGCGTCGACAAACAAAAAGAGTACTGTGTAAGTGTATGGGTTTGTACGAACGTGCCGATTTTGAGCAGTTTATAGCCAACGATCACCGATTGCGCGGTGAATCTGCGGCAGAAGTTTTAGAGTTTGCCAACAGCGTAATGGGCCCGGAGTGGGACCAACGAATGAAGCCCAACGATCTTTCTGAGCAGTTCATTTCCTATGGTCATGATTGGCGCAAAAGCATTCCTCTTCTTCGGGATATGATGGCTCAGCTCTTTGGTACAAAAGAGGAGTTTCAGGAGCGGGTTGTGGATGAGGAATCCGCTACGGCAGAAGGTTTATCGATTGTTCCTACGCGAGAGTTATATGATCTGGCTGTTCAGTTTATGAAAGATGAAAATTCGGACCCGGAAAGCAAGGAGCGTGGTTACAATCGCCAGATACCTTCCTATGAAGATTGGTGTGAAGATATTCGCGAGTGGCAGAATGCCAAACCAGAGCGGGTAGCATCATTCAATTACATGTGGAGGACAGGATATTTCCAATGGAAAAAAGAATTCCACGAAGGGGTACAGCGAATGCTTGATGAGCAAATGCCCGCAATGGACCGTATTTTTAATCTCAAAAAGAAACTCAATGATTGATTCCCATTGCCATCTGGCTGACCCGAAGTTCGCGGAGGATTTGAATGGAGTAATTTCCAGAGCGGCTGAAGCCGGGGTCCACTCTCTGATTACCATTGCAGACGACCTGGAAGAGTCGAAACGGTGTATGGAAATTGCGGAGGCGTATCCTCACATTTACTGCACCGTTGGAGTGCATCCGCATAACGCGAAGCTGTGGAAAGAAGGAGATCGGGAGCAGTTGAAGGCTTTCGTTTTGAGCTCACCGAAGGTAAAAGCACTGGGGGAAATGGGCTTGGATTACCACTATATGAACTCAGAAGTCAGAGATCAGAAATCAGCATTCAAAGATCAATTAGAATTGGCGAAAGAGCTCAACCTGCCTGCTGTCATCCACTGCCGCGAAGCGATTGCAGACCTGAAGGAAATTATTGAAGCAGTCGATCACTCAAAGGTTGTTTTGCATTGCTGTACCGAACAATGGAGCGATGTTTCCTGGTTTGTTGACCGCGACTATTTCCTGTCGTTTACGGGAATTGCTACCTACCCCAATGCCAGCGACATTCGCGACACCATTACACACTGTCCACTCGCGCAGATGATGGTGGAAACCGATGCGCCGTACCTGGCACCGGTGCTTCACAGAGGTAAACGAAATGAGCCAGCCTTTGTCACCGAAGTCGCCAAATGCATAGCGCAACAGAAGGGGATTTCGCTGGAAGAAGTGGATCGCGTGACGACAGAGAATGCGAAGGAGTTCTTTGCATTGTAATTGGAGCGGGATACGAGAATCGAACTCGCGTCTCAAGCTTGGGAAGCTCGCATACTACCACTGTACTAATCCCGCAAATTGGCCGAGCAAGTATAAGGAACACTGGTGCGCCCGGCGAGATTTGAACTCACAACCTCTGCCTTCGGAGGGCAGCGCTCTATCCAGTTGAGCTACGGGCGCGAAGCGGCGGTATTCTACACAGTCGTTGAAGACTTGCTTGCATGGAAAAGCAGGTCTCCCTAGCATGCTTTGGCTTACTGCGGATGTAGCTCAGTTGGTAGAGCGTCGCCTTGCCAAGGCGAAGGTCGCGGGTTCGACCCCCGTCATCCGCTCCACACATGCGTGGAAGGGCCACCTATGGTGTCCTATAAGAGAGTATCTGCGTCACTGTAGATTGTTGAACGATGCCCGAAAAGTTGGATTTCTACGGTATTGCCTACGATACGATAAATAACTCTATAATCTCCGACTCGCAAACTTCGGCACCCCGTTAACGATTGCCGCAATGGCTTACCAAAGAGTTCCGGGCGTGTCATAAGTTTTTGCTCTATAGCTTCTTTAAGTCTGCGTTTGTCTTTCGCAGAGAGCTTCGACAGCCGCTTCCAGTCGATGAGGTTACAGTAGTGGATGCTGTACGTCATAACACCTTCGACCAAAACTTCTCGTGAGTGACCATCTTTGCGTCTTTCTGAATGCGAGCATCTGCCGCTGCTGCAAAGTAGGCGTCTTCTTCTATTTCCAGGGCCATTTGCAGTAATTCGGCAGCTTTTGTCGCTTCCGGCACTTCGTCGCGTATTGCCAACTTCTGTAGATAGATGCGGACTTCTTTCGGCAGGGTGATGTTCAATCGTTTTTTCGATGTAGGCATAGTGTTGAAGGAAAGGATCACAAGTAGTGTACCAAAAGTGTATCACCCTGGCAAGAGCTTCCGCCTAAAGGCACCTGCGAGTACCATACAAACCGTCATGCACGCATTCCAGCGACCCATTGCAACCCTTCTGCTTAGCGCATGGTTTGCCATGCCGCTCAGTTCCTTTGCGCAGGCGCCAACGGACGAAGAAGAGCCGGGGGGGTCCGTGGGCCAATGCACGAAACGTCTGCAGCAGGAATTTGGGAAGGAGCAATTGCAGTGGCGCGCCGTCGTGTATGGGCAATTGCCTGCCGAAGAGCTGAATGTTGGCGCCGTGCGAACCGACAACGAAGGCAACGCGTGGTTCAAGGTCACCACCAACTCGTGGCGCTCGGCCGCCCCAGGCTATGAGCGCACCACCTGGAGCGACATGCAAATGGAGCGCCAGGCATACCCGCCGCCGCGGCGTGGAATTCTGAACGCGCCGGGCGTTCTGGAAAGCGAACTGCTGCCGCTTGTCGGCCAAAGCATTCGCGCGCTGCAGTGTCGCTTGCGTTCCATATGCGAACTGCTGGTTGCGTCCCAGGGAATTTCCGGCGGGAAAGCAGCCAAGACAACGGTGCAGCCGCTGGGGTGCATGGAAGAAGAGCGCGACACATTCAAAGAGTGCCAAATCGGCAGCAATGGCACCTCTGCCGAGCAGGCGGAAATTCTCAGCACGTGCTTGGACATGCGCACCACGCTCCTCGACCACGAATTGGAATTGGTAAAGGCCGCCGTGGGCCAGGACAGCGGTTACCGCGTGGCGGTCGTTCTGGCAGGCGTTGTGGACGCCGTCATTACGCTCTTCCAATGGACCCTGCAGCACACCATATTGCCTGCAGTGAATTTACTGCAGTCTTTTGGCCAGATTCCATGTTTTCTCTCCAGTTGTGACCTTTCGTTTCCGTCATCAGCTTCTGCGGGAAAAGCCTTTTCGGCGCCCTCAAAGTGAAACGGAAGAGAAAGAATGGATTGAAAGGATGAAAACGATAGGTATTTCCCTCCCCAATTCCTTCATTCTCTTTATTCCATTTTTCTGGTATAATAATGGGATGGTTCCAAGCCGACTCTTCACCGTCTCTCTCACCTTCGTAGTCGTGTTTACTATGGTTTTAACAGGGTCTCCCTTCCTTTCGAATCATGGTATTCCGAGTGTTTTTGCGACGGAAGGCGGAGTGAATGGCAATGGTAATGGGAAGGAAGGTGGAGCTGGAAAAGTGAACCCCATTAACGACGGGGGCGCCGTGGAATTGCTCATGCCCATTGGCGGGCTAACGAAGGCTTCCACCTTCGAAGACTACATAGAAGCGCTCATTGTGTTTGCCGTGGATGTTGGCACGGGCATAGCCACGTTGTGGGTGGTGGTTTCGGGCATTATTTACGCCTCTTCTGGCGGGGACCAAGGGAAGAAAGGCGAAGCGCAGCAGCACATTCAGTGGGCGCTCATTGGGCTCATTACGCTCCTCTTTACGAACTTCATTTTGAAGACGCTCAATTCCGTGTACTACACGTAGTCATGCGTGCATTTGCGCTGTTCCTCGGCCTTCTTCCCACAACCGCACTTGCTGCGGTAAGCCAGTGCGCCTATGTCGGCTGCCGGTCCGACGGCGACGTCGGAACCCGGCTCCTGAATGCCATTGGGCCAAAATACTTCAACGTCATTATAGGAATTGCAGTTGTTTCCCTGGCGTTCGGCGGCGTGCTGCTGCTGTTCAACTTCGCAGACGAAGGCAATGTGGAACGCGGCAAGAAAGCGGTGCTGCACAGTGCCGCCGCCATTGCGCTCATCTTCCTTTCGCAGAGCATTGTCACGTACTTCGCGGCACTGAGTCCCGAAGAAGGGGACCCCGTAAAGACCGTGCTGCTTGCCATTATGGGCATGTTCTACATGCTCGTGAATTCCGTGCTGGTGCTTGCAGCGGTGGTGGGCGGCTACCACATGGTGCTGTCGCAGGGGAATTCGGAAGGGTTCCAAAAGGGGTTCAAAATTCTTATGACGGCGGCCATTGGCGCCTTCATTGTGAACGCCGCCGGCTACCTTGCCAGCACGGTCGTGAACATTTTTACGTAAACACTCATGCAAATTCTTTCCGCCCTTGCCGAGCTGCTCGCACCCACCGCCCACGCGGCGTTCTGGGACAAGTACGCGCAGGTGTTTCCCATTCGCGATGCGTCCATAAGCGACATTGCCGGACGTTTCCAAACCACATTTTTTACCCTGATTGGCGGGGGTGCAGTATTGGGAATTTTCTACGGCGCGCTGAAGCTCGCCATGAGCATGGGGGAAGATGAAGGGCGGCAGAACGCGAAGAATGCCGTTATTGCCGCCGTATTTGGCATTATTTTGGCCATCATCGGGCCGCCGTTCATCCGGCAGATTGCCGCGATTGTTTCGGGTCTGTAAGCCGCCGCATTCCCCGAAACGTCGGACTCCCGCTCGACGCTCCCACAGACTTCAGGCACGCTTTCGTGCGTGAGGCACTATGTAACAACGGCAATCGATTACCCCAATGCGGCCCCGCACATGGGCCACGTTATGGAAAAGATTATGGCCGACGTGTACGTGCGTTGGCTGCGCCTTGGCGGGCACCAAGTACGATTCCAAGTAGGTACCGACGAACACGGCAGCAAAATGGAGCAGACGGCGAAGAAGGAGGGCATGACTCCACGGGAACTCGTGGACCGCAATGTACAAACGTTTACGTCGCTCTACGACCGCCTGGGCATTTCGTACGACGTCTTCATACGCACAACGGATAAAAAGACCCACTGGCCAACCGTGAATGCCCTGTGGAGGAAACTGCGAGATGCAGGCATGCTGCAAAAACGAACCTATACGGGGCTGTACTGCAGCGGCTGTGAGCGATTCCTTACCAAAAAAGAACTGGTGGATGGGCTCTGCCCAGACCACTTACGAGCTCCCGAAGAGGTGAGTGAAGAGAACTGGTTCTATGCGCTTAAAAAAGATGCAGACTTCCTCACGGATCTCCTGAAAAACGAAACACTGCAGATTATCCCCAGCTCGCGCAGCCACGAAGTGCTCTCACTGCTTGAGCGAGGGCTGGAAGACGCATCGTTCTCACGCCCAACATCTTCCGTCGCCTGGGGAATTCCCGTGCCCGACGATGAAGGCCAGACCATGTACGTCTGGTGCGATGCCCTTACGAACTATATTTCGGGGCTGGGGTACTTCACGGACCATGAGCAGAAGGAATGGTGGGAGAGTGCAACTATCACCCATGTGATTGGCAAAGACATTGCGCGGTTCCATGCACTCTTGTGGCCTTCCATGCTGAAAACTGCGGGAATAAAAACCCCCGAGCAAATTTTGATGCACGGCTTTATAACGAGTGATGGGCAGAAAATGAGTAAGTCGCTGGGCAACGTGGTGAACCCTGTCGAAGTGGTGGAGAAGTACGGTGTGGATGCACTCCGGTTTTTCCTCAGTCATGAAATCCCGGTAGGGAACGACGGCGACTTTAGTTGGAAGCGCTTCAGCGAAATCTACCAGTCGAAACTGGGAAATCAGCTAGGAAATCTGATGAACAGAGTCCTGACTTTGATGATAAAAGGGAATATTGAGATATCTCCTGATATGCCACATCCAACTGATATGGATAAAACTATCACTGCGAAGTGGAAGCATTATTCAGGATTTTTTGACAGTTTTTCTCTTAGTGAAGCTGTGCAACAAGCAATGGATATTGTGACTTTCTGTAATCAAATGATGCAAACGCATGAAGTCTGGAATCATGAGCGCAAGAATGAGTTTCTTTCTGAATTCTGTGAATCACTTCGTCATATCGCACTCATGCTTTTGCCGTTCATTCCCGATTCTGCCCAAAAGATGAGCAAGCAGCTGGGTGCGCCATATGCCGAGTCCATGCTCAATCGAGACTTCGTTATTACGAAGGAGCTACAAACCTGGGGTGGGTGCACGGATTGGACACATGTAGGAACGCCGGAGATTCTGTTTCCGAAAGTCGACTAAGGAGTTACAGTCCTTCGCTATGGCAAAAGCCGCTCCAGAGACAAAGATTGAATTAAAGAATATCAATCTTGTTCCGCAGTATTTGAAAGAGGAAAATGTTCGGGGGAATATGGAGTGCCCCTATAAAATTGTTGTCGTAATTCGGAAGGATTTGCGGAATGTTTTATCCGTTGCGACGGGGTTCGGTTTCCATCAACAAATTATTCAGAATAATTACCCGAAGTTATGTTCGGGGGGATCCCCCAATAACCAAGTAGCTGACTACTATGGTGCTCGTGTTGGTCTTATCAAGGTTCCCAAAAAGCAATATGCACTCGTCATTAACGGGTTTTCCGCTACGTACGAGACGATTCCGGAACAGATGGGGCTCCTCATTTGCCGTAAGCTTTCCCAGGTGCTCCAGGCACGCAAAAAACTGCCCAAAGAAAGGAAGGCATGGAAAGGTATTGAGTGGCAGTGGATTGGTACGCAGCTGCCAGAAAGTTACCAGTTACAGCTGGAGGCTCTTTCGTAGAATCTACTGAGGAGCTAAAATTCCTTCTGTCGGAGCATGACCGAGCGCGTTGCGGAGAATACCTTTCAGCACGGGTGTCGGCGGCCGAACTCTACTTACCTACCCATTCTTTGTATGTTTGACCCAATGTCCGAACTCACCGGCGGTATGCCTTCCCCCATGGGCGAGTCGCGCCCGCCACGCCCCCACCACAGCAGCGGCGGTGCGAATCGCAGTTTTGCCCAGGACCTGCACTCCGTAACGATTCACGGTAAGCAACGCACGTTCTACATAGACCTAAAGCAGAGCGGTAACGGCAAGTTCTTTAAGGTTTCCGAAAAGTCACGTGGCGGCCAGAAGACCACTATTATGTTTGATTCCGAAGAACTGCCAAAGTTCATAGAGGCGTTCCAGGAGATGCAAGGAAAACTCTAATTCTGTAGATGTCGTTTGACGTTTTATCTGTGACGCTTTCCGTCGAAAGTCAAACGTCGAATGACTTAGGGTAACTGATCAGTAGGCACTACATACCCATTCACATGCGGATTCTGGAGCAGCGCAAGCAATATGAGCTTCGCTGCTTCGCCGCGTGTAAGGAGTGCCTCTGGGTGGAAGAGTCCGTCTTTTCTGCCTTCAGCGACTCCACTTTCCAGCAGCAGTTCCACGGCCGGCGCGTACCATGCGTCGCTTGCCACATCCGCCGGGAACGTGGGCGAGGTTTCGGGGTCGTCGTTTACCGGCACCAGCGCCGTAAGCATTTCTGCCGCTTCCGCGCGGTTGACGGTGCCGTCGGGCCGCAGGGTACCGTCTGGGTACCCGCGAATCACCCCGCGTGCGAGTGCGGTAAGCAGCAGTTGGCGCTGGTAGGTTTGCTCTGCGGTTTCGTGTTTGCGAATGCTGAGGCGCACGTCGCTGGGCATGGTTGCGGGCGGGGCCGCTTCTTCCACGGGCGTGCAGGTGGACAGCAGCAGCAGCGACAGGAATTCCACGCGCGTTACCGAGTCGTCTGGACGGTAAACCCATACGGCGTCCGCCTTCTGCCCGCGGACAATGCGCTGCTTGCGCTGTACGTTCTGCAGCGCGTTGAGCGTGACGACGTACGGCGACGACCAATGTCCGGCAATGTCTTCGAACGTGTGTTCGCTTCCCGCGACTTCCAAGCACGGGTTTTCCAGGGGGTCGCTGCCAGCGGCAACTTCGGCGCCGTCTGCAATGCCGTCGCCATCACTATCACTGCGCTGCGGGTCGGTGCCGGCGGCAAATTCCTGCGCGTCTGTTAGGCCGTCGTTGTCGCTATCGGCATTGCTGTTGTCTGCATCTGTTGCCATGCCATGCACCTGCTCGTATTCGTCTGGCAGTTTGTCGTTATCTGCGTCTTTTGCAAATTGCGGGTCCAGGGGAAACGGGTCCTCTGCGTCGCTCACCGTGTCTTTGTCGGTATCTGCCACGTTGCGGTCGGTGTGCAGCACGTCTTCCGCCGCGTTCATAAGGCCGTCGTTGTCGGGGTCTTGCCCCGCGTCATCGTTGGGGTCGCGCGGGTTTTGCTTCGCCGCAACTTCGCTGCCGTCACTCTGTCCGCCGCCGTCGGTATCGGCATTCAAAGGGTCAGTTTCCCATTCGTCGAGCACTTTATTGCCATTGGAATCCTCCTGTACCTGCGTTAAACCGTCGCCGTCTAAGTCGACGTCGGGGTCTATGGTTACTGCTATGGCCGATGCAAGCAGGAGCGAAATCAGCACCGGCAATCAGCGTATCACCCGGCGACGCCTTTCGGCTATGCCGGGTTTACAAGGCTCCATGTCCCCGTGCCCACTCCGCGCCGCTCATTGGCTTGCCGCCGGCTTGTTGCACATGTGTAAGGTACAGAAGTGTATTTTCCGCGCAGGGGAGCGGCAGTGCCTGCAGTTGTGGTTCCAAACTTGCACGAAGCAGTTTGAGTACCGTGCCTTCCACCATGCACGTAACACCCGGCCAGGGCGTGAGCGCGCGAATGCGCCGATCAATTTCTACGGCAGTCATTGTGGAGGGATGTACTGCGCCATCCTCTTTACGAAGTTTTCCGCAGACCGTGGCCTGCGTTGCATCTTGCTCCGTTTCAACAAGAGGAGCGCTAAGTGTTGCGCAGAGCAGCTCTGCTCCCAGAGCCGCAAGCGCCTCGCTCAATTCGGGCGTGGTGATTGCGGGGGTAAGCTCCATTCGTGCTTGGCTGAGAATAGGTCCGGCATCGAGCGCCTTCACCATCCTTTGGACTGTGACTCCCGTTTCTGCGTCGCCCGCTAAGATTGCGTGGTGAATGGGCGAAGCTCCGCGCCAGCGGGGCAGGAGTGACGCGTGCAGGTTGACGGGAGCGATCATGGGAAGCGCCAAAACGGGATCGTTGAGAATCTGGCCGTAGGCAACTGCAACCAGGAAATCGTGCTCCAGTCCATTCAGATCACTCACCTGTAATTTCTCTGGCTGTAGAACAGGCAGGTTGAACTCTAGCGCAACAGTTTTCACCGGTGGCGGCTGCAGTTCTTTCGACCTGCCATGTGCTTTATCTGGCTGCGTAACGACTGCCACAATCTGGAAACGCGCATCACCGGCAAGCGCTCGCAAACTGGGAACAGCAAAGTCGGGCGTGCCGCAGAAGATGATGCGGAAGGGGATCATTGTTTGTAGTGTACTGCAGATGCGTAATACGTAATATGAATGTTCAGTTCCCTCAACACACTGCAGCCCGGGCCTGACTGTGGAAAACGCGCAAGAGCGAGTCGTTGCTGCAACAGCAGGAAGCAATACACTAATTTCCTTTATGCTCTCGCAGTCTGCGCAGCAGGCACGTGCACTCTTCATGGGTGCGTCACGCATTCACTGCATTTGCCACCGCAACCCCGACGGCGACGCGCTCGGTTCGCTGCTGGGCATTGCGCTTCTTTTGGAAGCGCATGTGCCCGGTGTTACGGTGCTGCGGGTGTGCTTGGATCCCGCACCGGAATCCTTGGATTTTCTGCCAGGAGTTGTGCGTTTACGCAGCACGCTTACGTTGCAGGAAGGGGACGCGGCAATTGTTTTAGATGCCGCAGAGCCGAAGCTTACCGGCCTGCACGAAAGCCACCCGCAACTGTTTAACGGTTCGGTGCCGCTACTTATGTTGGACCACCACCCTCGTAAGGACGCGGGGTTCGGTACGGTCAATATTGTGGAGTCGTCGTGGGCCTCGACCTGCGAAATCGTTGCGGCGTTGGCGCAGGCGCTGGACTGGAGCATAGACCCCGACGCCGCCACGTGTTTGCTCACCGGTATTTACACCGACACCGGCGGGCTGCTGCACAGCAACACCTCTGCTCGCGTGTACCGCACGGTGGCGGATTTGCTGCGCCGCGGCGCGCGTCAGCAGGCCATGGTGGCGGCAGTGTTTCGCACCGCCAAATTGAGCACCTTGCGGCTGTGGGGCAGGGTGTTGGAGCGCATCTCGCTTTCCGACGACGGCGGAGCCATAGCAGCCGTTACCCAAGCAGACTTCCGCGCCACGGGTGCGCACCCCAGCGAACTCACCGGCGCAATCGACTACGTCAACGCCATTCCCGGCATGCGGTTTTCCCTCATTCTTTCCGAACGCGATGGTCTGGTGAAAGGTTCCCTTCGCACACTCCGTGACGATGTAGACGTGGCAGCAATGGCCGGCAAGTTCCAGGGCGGAGGACACAAGAAAGCAGCGGGGTTTTCGGTGCCCGGCTCATTGCAGCCCGAACTGCGCTGGAAGGTGGTGCCGTCTACGCCGCAGGAGGCACCTCTGCCGCAGGCACCGTCGGCTCCGCCGGGGGCTCCGCAGCCGGCGTAGCTTCTGGCATTGCAGCAGCCTGCGCCGCTGCAGTTGCTACCGCTTGTGCTTTGTCGTCGGCAACAACTTTACGCGCTGCCAACACTTCTTCGGGTTTCGTGGTAATAAGTTGCTGCTCTATGGGACTTGCAACGACTTGAATTGCCACGTGCTTGCTGCCGGCAAACAGAATTCCCTGGCCTACGTCGGAATTCAGCAGCAATTGTTTTTCCCCTTCTGTTAAATAGAACAATTTCTGCATGTTATCCACCGCGGCAGGGGATTGCTTTAGCAGAATTTGCAACTGTGCGTTGCTTACAATCGGCTTGCCGTACGGCGAATTTACGAAATCTTCTACGTCCTGCGTAATGGTGGTAATTCCCAAGTAGTACTTGCGTGCGCGCTTAATGAGGCCGTACAAGAACTTTGCGGAATCTTCGTATTGCATGAGGTTCCAGGCTTCATCAATGACCAGTAAGCGGCGCTTGAGTTCACTGCGAATACGGTTCCACAGGAAGTTCAGGACCACGTACATGGCAATGGGGCGCAGCTGCTCTTCTAAGTCGCGAATTTGGAACACCACCATCTGCGCGTTCAGTTCCACATTGGTCTTCCTGCTGAAAATGCCGGCGTAGCTGCCGCTCGTGTACTTCTGCAGCGTCTGCGCCATGGCTTCACCTCCTTGCGAGGTGGACAGCACTTCCACCAAATCGCTGAGCGTGGGCGGTTCCTTGCCGCGCGGGTCCGCCTGGTCGAATGTAATGCCCTTGAGTGCGTACGTGTCGATAATTGCTTTATCCAAAATGCCGTCTTCCGCCGGCGTGAGCGCGCCGAGCATGAGCTTGAAGAGTCCGTGCAACGTAATCACCGCAGCGCGGAGCACTTCGCCCGGCTGGGCTTCGTCGCCGCGAACCGCTTCGGGCAAGTCGAACGGGTTAATGCTGTTGCTGCTTTGCAGCGACAAGGGCACGAATGTTCCACCGACTGCTTTGGCCAGTTCCACGTATTCGTTTTCCGGGTCAATGACGAGCACGTCGGTGCCCATCATCAGCGAGCGCAGCAGTTCCAGTTTTACCGTGAAGGACTTTCCCGCGCCGGAGGTTGCAAACACCGTGCCGTTGGCGTTTGGCAGGTCGAAGCGGTCGAAAATGACCAGCGAATCGTTATGGCGGTTAATGCCGTACAGAATGCCGTGGTCGTCGGTTAAGTCGCTGCTGCTAAAAGGGAACGTGGTCGCCAGCGGCGACGTGTTCATGGTGCGGTAGATTTCCACCTCGTCTAACCCCATGGGCAGCGTGGAAATCCATGCATGCTCCATTTGCATGATGGCGGGTTTCACGAGTACCAGCCTGCCTCCCAAAATTGTTTGCAAGTCGGCTTCAATCTTCTTGAGTTTTTCCAAGTCTTCTCCGTAGATCGTTACGTACATGCCGAACTGGAACAGCTTCTCTTGCCCGCGCGCCAACATGTCGCGCAGTTCTTCGGCGTCTTGCAATGCCGCTTCCAGCGTCGGGTCGCGCACAATGCCGCGCTGCTCCAGCATGCGGATGCTCGACCGCAGCTCGGCGACTTTCTTGCGCAGGGTGCGCATCATGGCGGCGCTGCTTACGGGTTCTATGAAGTGCCCTATGTCCATTTCTGCGTCGTAGTTCACGAGCGTGCTCATCCAGTTTGGAAAAATGTAGTTCGGCCAGTTCACCACGAAGAAACTGCGCACATGCAGGTCGCCCAGAATCACTTCGTTCGTTTTCACCTCCATGCCCGCCGGGGCGATGACGTCGAGCACTTTCTGCATGCCTTCTTCATAGCGTGCCAGCACAGCCAAGTCGTCTTGCGACAACGCCAGGGATTCCTCGGGCAATTCGCTCGTTTCGCGCGCGGGAATTTGCAGTCCAAGGAGCTCGTCGAACGCCTGCGAAAATGCCAGAAGCATCGCTTGCTTTGGCGGAGTTTCGGCAGGGGAAACCGGGTTCGACATATCAGACTAGTATACCAGAAAACGGCATGTCTTTCTACTGCTTAAAACGCTCCCAGGGCGCTGTTTGGGCTTGTTCTCGTTGTTCCGCCGGAGCGCTTCTGCGTGGTGTCCAGCAAGTGCAAATCGGTGATTCCCGGCACGTCTACCACACGAACGCCGGCAATGAGCGCCTGGCGATTGAGTTCGATGGCATTGAGCCGTTGCTGCGCAATTTTCAGCAGAGTGGCAAACCGGCTGGCAATGTCTTTCGTTTGGTCCAGCGCCACTTCCACTTCGGCCAACGCACTTTCCGTTTGCTGCTGATCTTGCTGCAGCTGCGACACCGAGCCGTAATCGCCGTTCTTTAGCGCCGTATTTAAGTTACGCGTAATAGTGTTCGCTTCCGACCGCAGCTCCTTGCGCTCCTGTTCTTTCCCCTTTTGCGCCTCCTTCAGTTGGTCGATTTTCTGCGTCACGATCTCGTTCATTGCCTGCAGAGAATCGCTGTATTGCTGCAGCGTTTCACTGCGGTCGCTGCTGCGGTTGAGGGTGTCGACCACGTTCACTTGCAGCAGCGAGCCGAATTCCTGCAGCAGGGAAAATGTTTCATCGCCCCCCGGGTTGCTCTGCGCTCCCAGCAAGATACGCAGTGCATTGAATCCGTCGCGTACGGCTTGCACTGGCACCAGCATGGTGTGGCTTAAAAAATCACTGCTGAAGATGCCTATGGCAACAGACGGGCGCGTCCCCACCACGCTTAGAGACCGCTGCGAAAGCAGTCCAACGATGATTGCAGCCGCATTTGGCCCGGTCACGGTTGGCACCGTGCCGGTAGAGCCGCTCGTGCACGCAACAAGCGCGCCGCAGAGCAGCAATTTTGCGCCAGTACGCAGTGTGCGATTCATCGAACTAGTATAGCACAATATTATGGCTTTGTCTGGCCCTGCTTTTCGTGTATTTCCAATTGAGTATTGGGTGTATTCATGAGCAGTTTTGGTGCTCGTGTATTGAGTAGAAAAGTGCGCCAACTTTTGGGTGGACGATCGTGCACACAAATTGTGTTCATGATACGAGGCAATTCGGTATGCAAGATCAAATTTGTACTACACCTAGTAAGGAGTAGCTTTCCTGCTACAGTCAGCGACGAAACCTGAGTAGGTTCGTTGTTCAACCATGTTCTCTACACTCGAGCGTTCGGCAGCGAAAATCCTGGATCTTCCAGAGGGTGATTCGCGGGTGCTGTTCCTACGGAGTGACGACTTGACGCACGGGGATATTGCAACTTCGGCAGCACTCCAATTGAGCAAAAGCTTGGGCCAGTCCCCCAAGGTTCTTGCAGAAAAAATTGTTGCAGGACTTACCGGCCACCCCGATGTAGTGCGGTGCGAAGTCGCCGGTCCGGGCTTTGTGAACGTATGGCTTAGACCAGAGGTGTTTGTCTCGCTCTTGCCGCGTGTTCTTGAGCACACGAATGCAACACCCACGCGCAAAGAGCAGCCCGTGATTGTGGAGTATTCCCAACCTAACATTGCAAAGCCGCTTGGGGTCCACCACCTGTTGGGAACCATCATTGGTCAGGCTGTGGCAAACCTCTACCGCCATGCGGGGTTCCCCGTCATCAGCTGGAACTACGTTGGGGACTGGGGCACGCAGTTTGGAAAATTGTCCGTGGCGTTTGAACTGTGGGGCAGCAAGCCCGTTGCGCAGTGCAGCCTGGACGAACTTCTGGAACTGTACGTGCGTTTCCACGAAGAATTGGAAAAAGACGCGTCTCTGGAAGAGAAAGGGCGAGAGGCTTCGCGCAAATTGGAACAAGGGGATGCCACGCTGCGCGCGTTTTGGGCGGATGTTGTTACCGTTACAAAGAACTCGCTGGCTTCGGTGTACAAGGAGCTCCACGTGTCGTTCGACTTGGACTTGGGAGAGAGTTTCTACGAGGACAAAATGGCGCCGGTGCTGGAGGAGGGAATTGCCAAAGGCGTGTTTGTGGAAGGCGACGGTGGCGCACTCATCGTGAAATTCCCCGAAGAGAGCGGCATGCCGCCGTACCTGGTGCGACGCGGAGACGGCGGAACGCTCTACTCCACGCGCGACATTGCGCAGATGCGCTACCGCATAGATACCTACAACCCTCAGCGCATTCTTATTTTTACCGATGTTGCCCAAAAGTTGCACTTTGAACAGCTTGTTGCTACGTGCCAGCAACTCGGGTGGAAGTTGCCACCGTTTGAAAACGTGCTCTTTGGCCGCATGCGTTTTGCCGACAAGTCCATGAGCACGCGCAAAGGCAACATTCTTAAATTGGAAGAAGTTTTGAACGAGGCGGTGAGCCGTGCGGAAGCAATCATTGAAAGTCGTGGGGATGCAATTCAAACGGATGACCCCAAAGAGTTGGCCCAGCAAATGGGCATTGGGGCCGTTGCATACTCCATTCTTAGCCAGAATCGCAAGATGGACATGGTCTTCGACTGGGACAAGATGCTCAGTTTCGAAGGCAACAGCGCGCCCTATGTGCAGTACACCTACGCGCGCACCCAGTCGGTGTTGCGCAAGGCAGGCGTGGAATCCGTCGAACTGAGCGGCCCGGTGTCACAACTGGCAGACCACGAGCGCCAACTGGCAGGAACGCTCCTGCAGTTTCCGGGCGCCTTGCGCGAGGCGCTTGCTTCGCATTCGCCACACATGCTTGCAAATCATCTGTACCAACTTTGCCAGGACTTCAACGCGTTTTACGGCGCACAGCAAATTTTGAAAGCAGACGAACCGCACCGCAGTTTGCGCCTGCGCTTTACCGAAGCGACGGCGCGCGTGCTGCGCGCAGGCGCGCAGATTCTGACAATTGCCCTTCCTGACCGCATGTAATAACCCAACCCTTCCCCATTTCCCTTTCTCTTCCCGTCCCATGTACAAGTCCAGGAATGTCCGGCACCGTCGCCCGGCCGCAGTGAGCAGCAGCTCGCTCGTCGTTTTCCTTTTCGTCGCCTGCTTCGGCATCCTCTTTGCCGGGTGCGGCACGCCTCCGGCCGATGACACGCTGGAGCAGTTCACCTTTACCGAAGACGACATCGCGGAATTCCGCAGATTGGCTTCCAGTGCTGCTTCCGGCGCAGTGAGCTCGGTGGCGCCGACGCTGGTGCAAACCGGCGCCACGTCCTCCATTCCGGTGCTGGACCTTTCCATGGTGACCCAGTATTCGGCCATGCGTTCGGGCCCCGCCTCTGCCGGCGAGAACGTGTACCGCGTGACGAACGCTTTCGTGAACGTGCGCAGCGCACCTTCGGCAACGGCGTCGCAAACAGCGAAACTGGTGAAGGGCGACGCCGTGCGACTGGTGGAATTCACCGATGCCGCGTGGGCGAAAGTACAGTTGCAGGGGGGAGCAGACGGATTCGTGTCCACGCGCTACATTGCAAAACTGACGACAGAGGAAGCGCTTGCACGGGAAAAGCAGCAGTATCAGGGTACGTACTTCGTGAACTTCGCCTTCCTGAACATACGCAAGAACCCCGAAACGGGAAGCGAGAAGATCGGCGAGTTGCCCGGCCAGGCAATCGTCAAGCCCATCAGCATGGAAGGCGATTGGGCACGCGTGAGCTACCAAGGCAAAGAGGGGTACGTGTCGACGCAGTATCTGCAACCGTTCTTGCCTGCCTTCCTGGTGCGCCAAGACAGTTTCACGCTGCCGATTCTGCTGTACCGTTTCAATTCGCCCGAGGCCGAGAAGCAGTTGGGCGAGCACATCGATGCGCTTAAAGCGGCGGGCGTGCGCTTTACGACACTCAAGAATTTCCGTGACTTAGTGGTGGCCCAAGAAGAACGCGACGTGCGACTGGACCCAAAGAGCGTTGTAGTTGGCATTACCGATGCGGACTCTGCGGCGCTGAGGCGCGCGAGCGACGTGCTGTCGGCGCGCGGCGTGACCGCAACGCTGTTCCTGCGCACGGCGGACCTCGGTTTGCATGGCATTACCGAGCAACAAATGCTGACGCTTGGCGCAAACGGTTTCGACCTGCAGTCGGCGGGCCACACCGGCGACGACCTGCGTTCCATGACCAATACCCAGGTGCAACTGGAGCTGGCGCAGAGTCGCAAACTGATTGAAGAAAAGACGAAGAAGCCGGTCTTTGCCATAGCGTACGGGCTTGGCGGCAACAATCAGCGCGTGGAACAAATGGCGGGCGACAGCGGCTACCTCTTCGGCGTCTCTGCCAACCCCACGCGCGCCTTCACGCGCGGCGAATTCCTGCGGTTGCCCAGCTTTGTGATTTCCACAGGTGTGACTGCGCAGAACGCCGTGGGCATGGTCTTGGGCGAAGCGAGCACGAAGTAATTGTGCTTACCGACCCATGCCCCCAAGGGTCTGCTGTGCCGCCTGTGTGATGACTTTGTTCATCAGCTGCTCGCTATACTGCAGCAGCAAATCTACATTCGTATACGCCAAGTAGAAGCTGTACAGAATGATGGCCGTGGGGAGCAAACTGATGCAGCCGCGTATAAATGAACCCACCGTGCGGATTTTGTCTCTGCGGTCCATGCGCCGTTCGTATTCGAGCATCAAGTCCAGCTGGTCTTGAATGCTCACGGGGTCGCGTTCTGCCATCGACTCAGTATAGCACGTTTTTAGAATCCGCGCTTCCACTTTCGCAGCATCTCGAACCCCCAGGTAAGGGCGTATTTTGGCATGTGCAGGGGAATGTCCATGCAGTGGACTAACGGGAGGGCGGTGCCGCCAAAGCCCGTCTTAAATGTGGTGACTCCGCGGAAGGGATGCTTTTTTGCTCCTTCGGGCGCAATTCCCCAGAAGCTGTAGACATGGTCTCCGCGCTTTATGGCGTCTTGCACGGCAGTCCATTGGAGGAGGTAGCTGCTCGGAATTTTTTCGAATCGGTGGGTGCTGGCGCCGTGGTGGTAACTGGTTTCGCCAAAAGCGTGCATGTGTATGGAAGACGAAATCACTTCACCCTGGTAGCGCGCCATGTAGAGCGTGCATTCATTGCGTGGTGCAAAGCACTCCACTTGGGCACGAAAGAATTGGTCTGTATAAGGGGTAAACCCATGGCGCTTGCGGGTTTCTTCGTGCAGCACCAAGAAGTGTTCCAGGTCTCGCACGGGGTTCGTTGAGCGTTCGATCGTCACACCTTCTTTTTCTGCTCGGCGAATCAAGTTCCGTGTCGTTTTGCGCATGTCACTCAGTATGGTTTCGGGCTGCTTGGGCTGGGGAGTTCCTGCGTGGCTGCCTGCCCACAGGTCGGGGGTTGTAAGAGGCAGGTACCAAATGTGTTCCCCCAGCAGGTGGAGTGGGCTGCTGATGAGCGTACGGCTAAGCACACTCTTGTGTGCTGCCCACTCGGTACTGGGCATAAATGGACTCATGCGCACGAAGGCGCAGTCGTGCTGTTGTGCTGCGGCACAGAGTGCTTCCACCAGTTGTACGAGTGCCTCCTGCGACCGCACGACGGGCCCATAGGGAACAGCCAAGTGTTTGCCGCGCCGCGCCGGAACAATCACCCCCATGGCAATGCCATGCAGCGCGCCGTCTTGCTCCGCTGCAAAGCGAAGAATCTTCTGGTTACAGCGCTCGTAGACCTCGCCCATGGTCCAGCTCTGAAGAAATGGGCGGAATTGCTGCGTGCTCAAGAATGCCTCCCAGGAACTCTGATTTGTCGCTTGCTGAAGGTTCATCCGAATTGATAATGGAAAATTGATAATTGATAATTACAGTTTGGATTTCGTCGTCCGGATGATAGCGGTAAGCAGCTTAATAAGTTCTTCCACATCACTGATGTATTGAGCAAAATTTATTTTGAGTCGTTCTGTATCACGTATTAAGCGAAGCCAATAATGTGCTTCCACCGCTTCTTTGAGGGATATACAAAGTTTAGATACAAAATCTTTTGTGCTTTGTGCTTGCAGTGCTTCTTCGACATTTGCACCGATGCTTGTTGCTGATTTGAGTAATTGCCTACGAACGGCAGGATCCACAGTTGGACGTAATTGTTTGCAAAGACCAACTACAGCGATAGCAAACGCATAGCTTTTATCCTTTAGGGGGTTTCCCTTTGCCATAGGAACATTGTCAATTATCAATTGTCAATTATCAATTACTCCGCGGAGTTCTTTTACAAGCATTTTTGCCTTCCTGAAAGTCATGTTTCGGTGCGTCGGCAGACTCAAAATACTCATGCCCACATTCTCTGCGTGAGGGTCCGATCCACTTTTATAATCAACACATTGGTCTTCCGCATTCGCGGGACAAATGACGCAGCCGCACCAACCGTCGTCCAAATGAATGTTCCTCTGCTTGAGGTGTGATCGTACGTTCGCTGCGTCCTTCACAAAGAGCGGAAATTTCTGCAGCGGCATGGTTTTATCTATTCCTGTAAGCACATGCCAGCCATGTTCCAGCGACGTCTGCAGGTATATTTTCGTGAGCTTCCTTCGGTGTGCGTTGAGCTGAGGAAGTCGCTTAAGCTCTGCAAGAGTCAGTCGAGCACACGGTGCGGGGATGCTATGAAGGTGGTGGCTCTGCACGCCGCATTTTTCACGGCGAGTCACTATGGGAAGCAGGAGGCTCAGTTTGCCGGCAGCGGCCAAGAGTGCTTTTCCACCAAAGCGGTAGAGGGGACGAGCAGTGCCGTACAGCAGTGGGTAGAGGAGCAGGCGGACGATGACCGAAGTGCGGACAGGAGCTCTCTTTGTAGCGAGCTGTGCTATGCCTTCTGCAAGCGCACGTTTTCGGACAATTGCTGCACCACCCGCAACGCCGGAAATTGCCTTGTCGCGCCCGAAGCTGAGAATGACTGCATCGCCAACCGAACCGATCGATTCGCTCGCCATCTTCTCGAGAATGATGTGTGCGCAGTCCTCAATCAACACAATGCCTTTTGCATCACACAGTGCTCTCAATTCTTTGAGAGGAGCCGGAATGCCAAACGTATGTTGGCAGATAATCGCTTTGGTTTTTGGCGTAAGGATGGACTCTACAGTTTTCTTTGAGAGGTTAAGTGTCTCTTCGTCTATGTCTGCATACACCGGTGTACCGCCTGCAGCGATGATGGCATTTGGCACCACAATGCAGGTGTACCCTTGCACAATGACCTCATCTCCATGGGTCAGTTTCAGAGTGCTTAAGAGCGCATAGAGTGCTTCGCGGCCGCTGAAGAAGGCCCAGGCTTGGGCATTAAAGTGTGAACCCAAAGCAGCTTCCAGTTGATCATTGGCTGTAGCGCTCTGCCATCGCCAGGGTTGCAGTAATTCACCAAGACTCCGAAGGAAAAACCTACTGTCCACGTGTGGCGCGAACGTGTGGTGAATGGGTCGCAGGCTCATACTGGGGGGAGCATGGAGGTAACGACGCTCTGCGGCAGGCGGCCCACGCATACGAGCACTCCACCCTGCGTAACAGGCTGCGTGTTCTTGCTCCAACTTTCGCAGGGTTTACCAAAGCCCTGCTGGAATTCGCGCATGCTCGTAGCGTGGGTAAACACTGCTCGGTCGAAGACCGTTGTTGCGGCAATTCCCAGCCGCGCGTGAACGGCCTCTTGCAGTTCACCAAGTTCTAGCAGGCCAGAGGTAAGGAGCACTTTGGGCGAAGCGAATTGGGCACGTGCCCAGCGGATTGCCGCTTCGAAACTCTGCGGGCTTACGTTGTGGGTGTCGTCCAACACCGTCACGCCATTCTTCGTACTCACATGGAACGTGTGCTCCAGCGGTTGGAATTGGCGCAGGCGCGCAGCAATGGTTGTATCGGGTATTCCTAGGTACTGCCCCACGGCAATAGCTAGGAGCGCATTGGTGACGTTCTGCGTGCCCGGCAAGTTTGCATGCCACAGCTGGCTGCCCGTGCGGAACTGTATGCCGCCAGGCACTTCTTCGGGGTCCGTTGCCAGCAAGTCCACGGGCGTTGCCGTGCCCACGAGTGTCACCGGTGCCTGGGTCATGCTTTTTAGGTCCCTGCAGAGTTCGCTGTCGGCGTTCAAAAACACATGGCCATTTTCGGGGATCGCCGCGGGCAATTCACCCTTGGCCCGTTGCAGCGCCTCTTGCGAGCCGAAGAGCGCAATGTGCTGCTGGCCCACGCTCGTGACAATGCCGATTGTCGGCTGAGCAATATCGCACAATTGCAAAATCTCTCCTTCGCGGTAGGCACCCATTTCCACGACGAGAGTATCGACTCCTTGCGGCAGGTTGTTGAGCGCGTTCATCATCCAGCGTGCGACGCCGATTTCACTGTTTACATAAGCGGGGCTTGCCATGGCGCGGCTGCCGAGCACCGCGGCCAGCAGCTCCTTCGCCGTGGTTTTTCCCACGCTTCCCGTAATGCCAATAACCGTGAGGGAGGGAAACTGCGCACGCACTGCGGCAGCCTTGCCAAGAATGCGGTGCTTGAGGATTGCATCCACCGGTTTCCAGAGAATCCAACTGAGCAGCAACACCATGGGTTGCAGCAGGGGAAGGCCGAGGGCCGCCTGCGGAAGAAATTCCGAGAGGATAACTGCCGCCGCGGCATCTATGCCTGCCGCGGTCGCCACAATCGCCCTGGCCTTGCTTGTCCACGTGGGTTTGCGTTGGCGGCGCATGCCGACTTGTACCGCAACAATGAGCGCGAGTGCGGCAGTAAGTAGTGTCAGCGCTGCGCGTGCGTCGAGGAACCCTGCCATGTTGAGGACGCTGGCTGCCGCCACGAGCGTTGGGCGCGTAACGCCAAAAAGTTCCCGCGCCGCGCCTTCGCGGCGCAAGTGCTCGCGCAGGCGGTCCCACCGCCACTCCTTGCGTTGCCAAAGCGACGCAAGCGTAAGAACTTGGGAAAGCAGCCCCAAGGTGAGCAACACGGCAATGGCGAATGCAGGTGTCATAGAGCGGGAACGGCAGCAGGCGTTGCACGAATGACCGCGGCAATCTGCGGTGCGCAGTCGCGGTGCACGCGGTGGCGCACGCCGGGGAATGTATGGAGCGCGGAGCGGGGGATTTCACGGTGCATGAGGAGCGCATCACCAATGGGTGTCATGCCGTCATCTGTTCCCCAGAATATATCCGTTGGAATCATGATTTCGTGGAGGAGCGGGCGCAGGTCCTGCGCACTCACCTTGATTATCGTCTGCTGCATTGTAGGTGAAGCGCGTTCGTAATCATGTACACGCACCAGGCGGTAGAGCGCTTTGCGACCGAGCGGTTGCAATGCCTTCAGCCCGGGAATGCCGAGCAGCCATCTTCCCAATTTGGCGAGCATGAGTCCGAAGATCCTTTTTACATGACGAGGGTGGCGAATGCCGGCGGCGGCGCACAGGTACAAATGATCGGGATGCGGGATGCGGGGTGCGGGGTGCGAGACTCGGGAGCAAAAAGCTATGGCGACGCGTCCCCCGTGAGAGTGACCAAGGAGCTCGTACGGGCCCACCACATTGGCCGTGAGGTATCGCTCCAGCCATGCAACGTAGTCTTCCACATTCCACGGGCGGTCGGGTTCTTGTGCGGTTCCAAACCCCGGAAGGTCGGGGGTCAAAATCTGCAAATCGGCGTCTGCCAGCGCAGAACGCAGCTCCGTAAACGATTCGCTACTGCCGCCCCAGCCATGTAAGCAGACAAGAGTTCTTGGCACGGCAGCATTGTACATGCTACCGTTTGCCCCTGGTCATACTCCCTCCCACTTTTTCCCGCTCTTCTATGCAGTACAAACTTCTTTCCGTGGCAGCTGCCGCAGCCGCGTTCCTGCCTTCCATGGCGTTGGCCTACAGCATATGGGACTATCCGTCACTGGATCCCGTCAGTTCCATGCACCTGGCAAACCGCAACTTTACTGTGGCCGTGCCAGAAGAAGCTCCCACCAACAGCAGCGAGCAGCCCATCGTGTTTCCAGACGGCTGGCCCAGTTGGATCGACCGTATTCAATAATTACAGCGCTTCCCGTTCCCGAAGGTAGCGCATCAGCGCGTAGGCGCTTACGGTGTGCACCTTTGGTGATGCCAGCAGTCTTGGTTCTGCCGTCGGGCAATGGCGCGGATTCTAGAGTGAAGCGCCAGCCGTGGCCGCTAAAGAGATCGGTCATGGGTGGATTCTATAGGACGCTGTTGAAGAGCACATACGCACAATACAACCTGTAAACCTTCTGTGGTGTCACGGGCCAGGATTGAACTGGCGACCCCGGGCTTATGAGTCCCGTGCTCTACCAACTGAGCTACCGTGACACGCTCAAGAATCCTACCCAAGGCTGGCAGGAGTCACAATACGGTTGCAGGGGAATCGTACTAACTGCAAGCTCTAAACGTGCGTTCAATTCTCGAAGCTATTGTCGCAAACAAGAAGCAGGAGATAGCTTCTTTGCCTTCCATTGATCCGCAACTACAAGCACACAGATCACTTATTGCAGCCGTGGTTCAGGGTCAACCAGGTCTTATTGCAGAAATAAAGCCCATGTCGCCGTCTGCAGGGCAAATCATTTCTCGCCCTCACGTTCCGGAATTCATACAACTCTACCAAAAATATGCGCAGGCAATTTCTGTTCTGTGCGACACCATATTTTTTGGTGGGGGGTTCGATTTGCTCAAGAATGTTCGTGATCAAACTGAAACGCCAATTTTGGCAAAGGAATTCATACTCGATGAGAAACAGATTGATTATGCCGCCCATAATGGAGCGAGTGCCATACTCCTCATCGTTTCAATACTCCCAGAGGAAAGACTCATCCAACTAGCGACTCATGCTTCGTCGCTCAACTTAGATATTTTGATTGAGACACACGACATGCCAGAAGCTGAAAGAGCAGCAAGCGTATTCCTCCAACTTCCGCGCAGTATTCAAGAAAGAGCGATGGTGGGAATCAACAATCGAAATTTGCATACTACGGCAAAGCCAAATCTTGCTGTTACGGAAACGGTCGCGCCATTCCTCCAGCAGGAACTTCCGACACTTTCCTGTCGTATTGCAGAAAGCGGCATTCACACCAGGGCAGACATCAACCGTTTACTGCCATATGTGAATGGGTTTCTTATTGGTGAGTCGATTCTGATGGCACAAGACCCGGAAGCACATCTTGTGTCGTTGGCAGGACGAACGAACTAGAGCAGTACAGCCAGCGCCAGTGCGCTCATGAGCAGCCCGAAGTCCCGAATGCCAATATCGTTGAGGCCCGCGATTGGCAGAATCAGCAGAATCTGGATTGTCATGAGGAGGGCACCAATTTTCCGTATAGAGCGACGTGGTATAAGCACAAGGACGGCACAGAGAATTTCAAACAGACCAATGATTTGCAGCCAACCATTTGCCGTAAGTCGCGCTATGCCATCCATCCACGTTGGAATCCAACCGATCCACACTGTTGGGTGCACGAATTTGTCGACACCGAAGAATACGAACACTACAGCCAGCCCAATGGAGAGTGACCAGGTTGCAAGGGAAGATCGTTGCATCATCATGGCTCGTAGCGTAGCGTTCTCGGTGCCGCCTGTCATAGGCAAAACATTTACCCCTCGTACTATGCAACGCACCATTTCTGCTCTCGGTTTTGTCGGCCTTTCCTTGCTCCTTGCAGCGTGCCAGTCTTCCGTTCTGTCTTCCGACCAAGAGGCCAGTTCCTCTTCCACCACGATGCAGGAGTCTTCCCTAAGCTCGATTGGGCAGACATCGTCTGCATCTCAAGTAAGTTCTCCAAAGGCGCAAGCACGGGTCATTACCATTTCTGCCGAGAATTTTGACTTTAACCCAAGCACCATTACGGTGAAGAAAGGGGAGAAGGTCACGCTCGTCTTCCAAGGTGTAGAGGGCCACCACGGTGTGATGATTGCAGACCTTGGCATTAACGTGGACATTCCCGACGGCGGCTCTGCAAGCGTAGAATTGCCCACCGACAAAACAGGCACCTTTGCCTTCCGCTGTTCCGTGCCCTGCGGCCCCGGCCATAAAGAGATGACGGGAGCCATCATCATCGAGTAACCTGCACGCCATGCGTTTTTCCACCCTCTTCCTTGCGGTGCCCTTGGTACTGACTGCGTGCCTGTTTACACGCGACCCGCACCAGGTGCAAAACCCAGACCCGAACCACATTCACGTGGACTTCGCGGTATGGATAAATGGTATGAAGTGGGACTTTAGCGACGCAAAATACATGTCGGAAGCGCCGGCAGCAGAAGGTCCGCTTTCCTTTTTCCCCAAGGCATTTGCCCATGCAGGAGAGGAAGAAGAGCTCCATGAAGATTTGAGCCTGATTGAAAACCCCAAGCGCAAGTACCTGCACCTGCACGACGGCAACGGCAACGTGATTCACAGCCACAAACCCGGGCAGACGTTGGCGCAGTTTTTTGAAAGCATCGATTGGTTACTGGGCCACGATTGCGTTGTTGCCGACACCGGGCAGTCGTACTGCTCTACAGCGGAGGGCAAACGCTGGAGGATGTTTGTAAACGGTGCGGAGGTTTCCTACAAGCCTGATATTGCATTAGTTGATCTTGATCAGGTTCTGCTTACCTACGGCAGTGACGATGCTGCTATTGCGAAGCAGCTGGAACAACTTACTGGCGACGCCTGCCTGTATTCGCAGCGGTGCCCGTGGCGCGGGGAACCCCCAACAGAAAACTGTATAGCAGACCCCGCAGTACCCTGTGTGGAATGAGAGATTGAGCTCCTCTTCTTCCCTCCGTATGATCACCAGCGATGACCAATGACGATACACAGCCACAGGACGATGAAGCCCTAGTCAAGTGCACAGAGGAACTTGTTGCTGCGCGCGAAGAAGCGGCAAAGTGGAAAGAGGTTGCAGCGCGGAACCAAGCGGAAATGCAGAATGCCCGCACCCGCGCGGACCGCGAGGCGGAAGAAAGCCGCAAGTATGCCTTGGAATCAGCCTTGCGGCGCTTGTTGCCGACGCTCGATAACTTCCAGCGGGGTGTTGCGCACTTGCCAGAAGAGCTACAGGACAACGAATGGGTGAAGGGAATTTTGGCAACCGAAGGCGCGCTCCTGAAAGAGTTGAGCGCTCTTGGACTTACCCGCATGAACTCTCTTGGTGCGGCCGTGGATGCGCAGAAGCACGAAGTGCTCATGACGGGCCCCGGCAAAGCAGGCACCGTCATCGAAGTCTTCGAAGAGGGGTACGAACTGAATGGAAAAGTGATTCGCGTGGCGAAGGTTAAAGCTGGTGCTTGATGCACTTTGCAAACATCTCCCCCTTCTCCTCAAAATTCTTGAACATGCCGTAACTGGGGGATGCTGTGGAGAGGAGGACGACGGGATTCGGGATTCGGGATTCGGGATTCGGGCTCGTATGTTTTTTGGCAAATACTACGGCCTCCTCCATCGAAATCGCATCGAAAAGTTGCGCAGTGACTCCTGCTTTGGTGAGTGCTTTGCGGATGCGCGGGCCACTGCCAGGGAAGAGAATCACTGTGCTGATCTTTGAGTTCTTGATGCGTTGTGCGAGCTTTGTGAAGTCATACCCGCGGTCTTGGCCACCCAAAATAATGGTTTCTACATGCTCATCTAACGCATCTATAGCAGCAATGGCAGACTCGGGGGTGGTGGAGATCGCATCATCGATCCATTCAACACCACCAATCACGCCTAGTGACTGCAGGCGGTGGGGGAGTCCGTGGAAGGTTTGGATCGTTTTCACGGCAACATCGCGATCAATCCCCAATTGCTCACAGACCTTCCATGCAAGTGCGATGTTGCTTTGATTATGCTGACCAATGAGCTGCGTCTCGCTGACGGAGATGGGGGCGTCTCCTGGTTCTACAGCGATGTGTTTGCCTTTGCCTTGCGACGCAATCCACTGTGCATCGGGGAAACCCGCTGCATAAAACGCCAGATCATCTGGTGTTTGGTAGCGAGTGATATTCGCCTTTGCATCTCGATACGCCTCAAGCGAACCATGGTAATCCAAATGCTCGGGGAAGAAACTCGTGATGACTGCTATGTGCGGACTCGTTTTCAGATCGAGCAGTTGGTAGCTGCTGAGTTCCTGCACGAAGATCACGCCTTCTTTTGCCTGGTCGATGTACTCGATTGCCGGGGTTCCGATGTTGCCGATCAAGTAGGCATCTTTTCCTGCTGCTTTGAGGATCTCATAAATCAGTGTGGAGGTTGTGCTCTTGCCCTTACTTCCCGTGATGCCAATAGTGAGTGCTCCGGAGTCGGCAATAGAGTCGAAGAAGATCTGGGTACTGGTTGTGATTCGAGATTCGGAATTCGAGATTCGGGAACGATATTTCTCTGGCGGAATTCCGGGTGATGCAATGATGACATCGTATGTATCCAGTTTATCAAGCCAGTGTTCACCAGCCTGAATTCCGAATCTCGAGTCTCGAATCTCGTTTTGTATAGATGGATTGTGATCGGCGATGGTGATGTTTTTCGCGTACGGCTCGATTGCGGCCAGCGTCGCTTTGCCCTCTTTTCCAAAGCCCAAAATGCATACCTTCTTCCCATTGAGTTCCGTAAGCTTCATTGCAGTGCTGGCAGGAATTCGTTTGGAACGATGTGCTCACCGGAGGCCTTCATGCAGGTAGTGGTGAGTGCATCGGCATTCGTGATCTTTGGTAGTACTTCACTTGCAAACATCTTCATAGCTGCAGTGTTTGCGAAGTCTCCTTTCCTCAGGATCAGGAGGAACGCGGCTTTTGTTTCCTCTGGCGTGCCCACGCATTCAAAGGGCTTGTTACCCTCTACTCCCAAGAGTTCGCGGTAGAGGGGCAACAGTTCTTCTCGGTCGAGCAGGTTTGCACCGAACATATCCATCACCTCTATGGGGTCTGCAAAGGCGGAAAACATCAGGAAGCTGAAAGCACATTTCGGACATTTGCCGCACCACTTGGGTTGATTTGCCTCTGCGGCAATTTTCCAGTTTCCATTGCAGCTGGTTGTTACGGGGAAGTATTCCGGGTGGTTGCAAAACTCCTGCGCAATCATCAGTTCGCTCCACGGGCGCAGCAGGCTGAAGACTTTCAGTTCTGGGTGGATGAAGGTCTTCACGTAGGCATGGAGGAGCTCCTCCCAGCGAAGCGACTTGCTCCATTGATGATTGACCCCCTCCACATTGCCTTCGTCTGCACTGCGTTCCGCACTGAGCACCACGGCGCTATGGCCTTCCAAAAGCGCCGTAAGAATTGCAATGCCCGTAATGATTGCCGTTGCCGGCACGTGGCCGTTGAGGACTCCACCAGATGCGTTTAAAGAAAAGAGCAGCGGGTCCAACCGGCGTTCCACTGTACGCAGCGGGCAGTCGGCCACAATGGCGCATGCCGCAATGAGGGGGTGCTCGTTCACACGAAAGAGCGTGGGGCTCATGCCTGCAGCTTTCAATAACTCTGTCGTTACTACAGAATCTTTGCCGCCACCGATTGGTACGAGTGGACCCACTGTCATTCCGAGCGGAGACGAGGAAGACACCACGAAGTCACTCTTGCCGGCAGGGAAGTTCACAAGGCCAGCGGGGTTCAGCTTGTTCTTATAGAAGAACTCTCCCATACCTTGCTCATACAGTTCCGTAAGGACCGCTGCTTGCTCCTGCGTTAACTCTGCGCCTTCCAGCACCATTTCCTTTGGGCAGCAGAGTTTCCAGTAGCTGGTTCCCGCGGCAATCTGCAGGTAGCGCAGTGCCTGCTGGAATCCAGGTTTACCTGCTGCGTCCTTCCAGCGCGTGAGCTGGTCTAGCGTTGTAGGTGCCCCAAAGCTGATAGTTTCGGTAAAGCTCTCATTGTCGTCGAGCCTATACGGCAGCAACGCTACGCCTTTTTGGGGGTCGAAGGTGGGCTTGCCGAAGGTAAAGCGAGAACGCTGAAGCACGGGCACAGAATAGAGAGTCTTTGGTTGGTATGTGAGGCATTCGCTCTCTTTCTACACAAGTACCTTCCCTCGGCTAGATTCTGCGCAGAATTATTGACTTTTCAGGAAATAATGCTATATATTCAGTATATGGAAAACTTCGAATCTTCAATGCAAGAAAAGCGACTCCAACGAGAGCTGCATGCAGTCAATGTTGCTGTGTTGGCGAGTTATGAAAAGCACGTTCAGTACGGGAAAACCTCGCCACTTGTCGCTCAGGAGCACGACCAAGTGGCGGAGATTATTTCCGTTAGCCTTCAAAGGCTGGCTCAGTATTCCGATGAGCAGCTGGAACAAGCGGTATACAGAATGAATGATGCAGCGCAATTGCGAGATGACCGCGCACTCCCGAAGTCGTCTCCGCTCGAAGAGCGGATTGTGGATGTTCTCGTGCGGCTCGCAAATGTTGTGTACGTCACCGTGCTGCAAAAGCGTCGTTCGGATGATGAGCAAGAGACCGATCAACTTATTCGGAGCAACCTTTATAGGAGGCTCGCCAGTCTTCCATTTCGCAAGGAGAGAGCTGCAGCACAGCCGTCACCTGGTGTCACAGACATTATTGCACAACTGCGGGAACAGCTGGGGATGGACGAGAAGTGATCATAGAGGTTTCGACATTGGTATTTTACAGATGTTTCTTCGTAAATGCTCGGCCTGAATGCGATTTAAGATAGTGCTCGAATTCTTCCGCACGGCTCCGATTTCGAAAGGCAGTATATGTCTTAAGATTCCATGAACCGAATTTGCTGGTGTGGGAACTTTTGCCAGTATTATGTTCTACCATGCGCCGATCAAGGTCATCTGTCAGACCGATATACCAGTGTTGCCGATCTCCGGATTCGAGAATGTAGACGAAATGCATAGCAAGTTATTGTAGTTGAATTTTTGGAAGTTGAAAGCCCGGCTTCATCTGCGGACTACGCCGCGGCATCCGGTTGATGAGGCAATAATCGCGGCGTAGTCTCGGCTGCTCAGAGCAGCCAGACGAAGCCGGATGGTGCCGAGGGAGGGAATCGAACCCTCACACCTTGTGGGTACACGATTTTGAGTCGTGCGCGTCTACCAATTCCGCCACCCCGGCACGGGGCTAGATTAGCTCATGAGGGAAACATTGTGCAGTCTTACGGCGCCCATTCCCCGTGCACCACTCCAACCACGTACCAGGTGCCGCTTTCCTGCAGCAGCACAAGGCTGAGACTGCTCCAGTCCATGCCTTCATACTGAGCGTCGAAACCGGGGAAGTGGTACTCCACAAAGCGTGCACCGGGGTACGCGCTCGAAATATTTTCCACGATGCTGCCGCGGTTTCCCGGCGTGTCCCACACAACCGTTGGGGCCATGGTGAAGTCATGGTCGAAGACGTACCGGTCGTAGTAATCGCTGAAGGTCTCTTCTATTTCCATGCCCGAGCCTTCTTCGTAGCCCCAGGTGTGCACCGTGGGATCTGTGAATGCGGATTGCAGTTGCGTAGGTGTAAGTACGACATCACCGGTATTGACGTGGGTATTCACGGTGAACCGAATTCCTTTTGTAGGGTGGGCAATTTTTGCGAGTGCTGCACCGTCTTTTGTTTTGAGTGCCGTGAGCGCTGCCTGGGCCGTTGCCTCTGCAGTAGAGACCGCAACCGATGACGACGAAGAGGAAACAGGCGGGTAGGACTCTGGCGCAGGCGTGCATGCTGCGAGTGTTAGGACACATGTCAGTGCAAAGTGGTTGAGGCGCATGCACGTACAGTACAGAGAACGTCTTACAGTTTCCACATTGCAATATCGACATCCCAATCATTTTCGCGCGTTTGCATTGGAGCTCCTATGTTGCGCCAGAACATCGTTGCCTGGTCCAGGCTCTTCTGCATGGTTGTATGAATAATGGTATGGAACGCTTCTGCGGGGACACTCGACCAGTCACAGCAGTCGCTGTGGTACAGCACTTCACCCGCCACGCGGCTGAGCAAACTTACAAAAATTGCACTGGCAATTTCATAGAATCGATCTTCAAGCGGGTGCTGAGGTTTTGCCTCTTGTTTAAGCATTTCCATAACGTCCCATACATGTGCGAGCGACAGCACGGTTGCCACACTGTCACCGGCGCCCATTGTTTGCTGCTTGCGAATGTCTATGTCTGGGTTTGGGCCTACCATATCCAAAATTTTTGCGGCTCCGTCTTTGCTGTGGGGAACAGAAGAATAGACGACGATGCGGTCTTGCCCCTTTGGTAAGCATGCAATGTTATAGCCACCGAATTCACCACAGCTTACGTTTACGGGGAAATGGATTGTATTTTGGGGTTTCGGACTTACGGCGACAAAGTAGCGGTTGAACGATTCATTAACCATAGTGATTGTTGTTGGGTGCAACGTACGGCTTTTATCGAGAGGAGCCGCAAACAATAAGGAGGAATCATTTACGTCCACAGGTTCGTTTGAACTATTCGGTGCATCTCTTCGTATTTCCACACTGCGTACGTACTCCACCATTTCATCGGTATTCATACTGATTGTAGGTATCTGTTTCCCTTCCATAAACGTATGACTGTAATTTTGAAACCCGCATTGTTGGCGGAATGCAGTCGAAGGGTTTTGGAATTCTTGGTATTGCCCTAGCTCTGGTTTTCCGCGTGTGAGTTCGTACAGACTTTCCGAAACAAGATTATGATTATTGCCCGCAAGCCGCCTGACATGCCGCTCCATGTCGGTAAGGGTGGAATGCATACGGGTGCCTATGCCCATAGTTCCCGTGGCACCATCATCTCTTGCATACTGTAGGTGGAGGCCTTTGCGTGCAGGCACGCTTAGCAGCGTTTTGTGAATTCTCTCATGCACTTTTGAACTTTGCTCGTCGAACCAACGTTCAAATTCGGGGTCACTCGTAGTGTATAAATCAATTGTTTGCCCTTCGGGGGCAACGCCGCATTCTATTGCATGCGCCAAATTGCGCACCATGTTTGGCACGTTTCCACCAGGGTCCACGCGGCTTATGGCTTTTAGCGCTTCGTGGAGGCTGGAATAATTCTTGTCACGAAATTGACTTGGCACTGGTAACGCAAATGGTTTTGGATACGGGTCATCTAGCTGACCAAATTGGAGTGTTAAGCGCAGCTTCGTTTCGATTTCGTGAGACGCAAGGTCGATCTCTGCAATCGTTTTATCTTTTCCACGAGGAATAAAGTTCGTATTCGTACGTAAACTGTCGAGAAGTGCCCGTACTGCCTTGCGTGATTGTTCCACTTCGGCGGGGTCGAGCGGTGTTTCGGGAGTACGAAACGGTTTGTAGTCGACCATGTTGACCTGCACAGCGCCTATCTTATTGTTGGCCAGGCCAATGATTCCTGGTTTCTGTGTCATAGGAAGACACTGTTTACTCTCTTGCTAATTTTTTGGCAATATTCACCATGAAGTAGGGCTTCTGTATGCGCATTGCGTCACTCTCCCCAGCGGCAACCGAAGTCCTGTGCGCCCTGGGGAAGGGCAACATGATTGTGTGTGCAGACCGCTTCAGCGATTTCCCCGAGGAAGCGCAGGCGATTCCCAAGCTCAACGAACACCAGGCCATTGATTCGCGTGATCTGAGTGGGTTCCACCCCGACCTTGTCATTACAGAGACTCCAGTCCAAGAACGCCTAGCGGCGCAGCTGCGCGCTGCAGATTTTTCGGTAGTGCATATAGACCCTCGTACGCTGAATGAGGTTCTGGATTCGTTCCGCAGCATTGCGGTTTTGGTAGATGCGGAGAGGCAAGCCAAAGAGCTCATCCAGAAATTTCAGAGCGAGCTCCACGAAGTGCAGAAAAAGGGGAAGCTGCTGCCCAATCATCCAACAATCTACATAGAAGAATGGCCACACCCACCTATGGTCAGCGGTAATTGGGTTCCCGAACTGGTGCGTGCTGCAGGTGGAAGGGCTCTTCCTTTGGAACCTCGGGCAATCAGCCGAGAGGTGACATTGACCGAAATCCAGAAGTTTGACCCCGACATCATCGTTCTTTCATGGTGTGGGGCAGGCAGTAAAGCCAATAAAGAAGACCTCCTGCGGCGCGAAGGGTGGGGCGAATTACGGGCAGTGCAGAAGGCGAATATTCGGGTGATTGACGACAGTCTGCTCAACCGCCCCGGGCCGCGCTTAGTGGAAGGCGCGAAGAGACTGCTGAGTTGGTGCGCCGAGTTGGCGTATGGATCGTAAGAATTCTACTTGTTGGGTTGTAGGTGCGTGATAGCATCACGCTCCTATGAACCACAATGGACAGAACAGGCTTGGTCCCTTTACGTATCAAGTCCTTCTTAATGACCGCCGGAATCCGCAGGGAATGCGTCACATGCTCGACGAGATCGATCGCCAAATGCGGGGTGGAATTGAGCATCTTTCTCTCGTGTTCTCAGAATCGGGACATCGTCCACAGGAAGCTGCATATCGGCTGGGCGAAAAAGAGTGGCGTATAGTTCCGGAAAACACCGTCGAAGACGTTTCGGCGGCAATAGCAGTCATGTTTATGGAGGCTTTGGCGAAAGTGGAGGATGCTCCCGTGGCTCTGACTGCTTCGGAATTGCATCTTGCGGATCTTCTTCAGGTAAAGAAGTAAGCATGGAAGGGCGCCTCCTTCTTTCGTGGGAAATGTATTGCCCAAACTTTGCACTCTTTGAACATGACAGAGGTTTGCGATTGCTTGTGCAACACAGTTGCGAGCGTACGATTCATGAACTGGTGGAAACGACATGGGAGTTGCTCGATACGGCCGTAGGTGAAGTGGAATTCCTGGTAGAAAGTCCGAATCAAATTCTCTGCTGCAGCGAGAACATCCGTTTTTCGAATATTGGTCCCACTCATGCCGGGCTCAATGCAGTGCGACCGTATTTTACCGAGGTCGCCATGGCTGCATTCAAAAAATACCCAGGTCAGTGCTGCGCTATGAAATCCAAAGCATATGACCGCGACCCGATTGCCACCACGCCACCGGTGTCGTAGCATTCGGCCATGACTACCTCTCTTTCCACGTTCGACCCCGCAATAGCTTCCCGCAGTTTGCTCCTCCATCCGTTCTACCAAGCATGGAGCAAGGGGGCCCTTACGCTCGAAAACTTGCGCATGTATTCCAAGGAGTACTTTGCACTGGTGCAAGAAATTCCGAATCTCGTGGAAGACGTGCTCCATTGCGCACGCAAGGAAAAGCCGGAGATGGTGGCGCAGATCGAAAAGAACCGCTTAGAGGAAATTGAACACATAGCGCTTTGGAAGCGCTTTGCCATGAGCTTGGGTGTCGCCGAAAGCGAACTGAGTTCATACCTGCCCAGCCAGAAGACGCAGCAGATTTTGGAAAAGCTGCACAAGCTCTGCCGCAAAAGCCTTACCGCAGGCGTTGCGGCACTGTACGCACTGGAGCGTGAACTGCCGGCAATTGCCCGTACGAAGAAGGAAGGTCTCATCTCGTTTTACGGGCTTACCTCGGCAGATGCCATGGCGTACTTCGACGAACACGAAGGCGAAGAGAAGCACTTGGAAGTCTGGCGCCAATTGGCCGTTGCCGAAGGCGAGGCTGCACAGGCGGTAGACGAGTGCATGGAAGGCCAAAACGGCATTCTGGATGCCGTGTGCGACGTGGCTGGCATAGAGAATATGTGTTAAACGGGTAAGGCTGCTCGACCTGAATCGTCTATGGGGTTTAGAGTGCAAGCACTTCCCCTATGCAGCCATGCAGTCGACGCCCTTCACCCGCTTCCAGCAGACTCTCGCGGCGGTTGCCGATCATTTGAAGTTGAGCGATGCGGAGCGCACGCGATTGCAGGAACCGGAGCATGAGCACCGCACAGACCTCACGCTACAGCGCGATGACGGGTCAACCGCCGTGTATCCGGCGTTCCGTATTCAATTCAATTCCGCACGTGGCCCGTATAAAGGCGGCATTCGCTACCACGAACAGGCCGACGAAGACGAAGTGAAAGCACTTAGTGCCCTTATGGCTATAAAGACTGCGGTAGTAAATATTCCCTTTGGCGGTGGCAAAGGGGGAATTCAAGTGAACCCGAAAAACTTAAGCAAACGCGAACTGCAGGAGCTTTCACGCAAATACGTACGTGCCTTTGCAGAGAGCATTGGTCCCGACAAAGACTGCCCCGCACCGGACGTAAACACGAATGGCGATATTATGGCCTGGATGCGCGACGAGTACGAAAAGCTCACGGGCACGTATGCCCCGGCCATGATTACCGGCAAGCCCATGAGTTACGGCGGCTCGCTGGGGCGCGACACCGCCACCGCGCGAGGCGGCTTTTTCATTCTGCAGGATTTACTGGAGCGCGAAGCGCACGATGCGGTGAACACGCGCGTGGCCATACAAGGCTTTGGCAATGCAGGCGCCCACATGGCGCACTTCCTCCACAGCGCCGGGTATACCGTTGTGGCGGTCTCGGATTCGCACGGAGGCATTTACAGCCCAGAGGGCTTAGACCCCGTTCGCATAGAAAAGTACAAGAGCCGCACGGGCGAAGTAGCGGGCGAGTATTGCACGGGTTCCGTGTGCGACACCGAGCGTATGAAGATGGATGGCGTACAGCATGTGAGCAATGAGCAACTGCTGGAACTGGAGTGTGATGTGCTCATCCCCGCCGCTTTGGATAACGTCATAACGAAAGAGAATGCGAAGAGCATCAAAGCGCAGTACATCCTGGAGCTGGCAAACGGACCCACCACACCGGAGGCAGACGCAATCCTTGAAAAGAAGGGGATTACCGTCGTCCCCGACGTGCTGGCGAATGCAGGAGGAGTCACGGTGAGCTACTTCGAGTGGGTGCAAGGCAGATCTGGCGAACAGTGGACCGCGGACCACGTGGATGCCGAACTCAAACGGATCATGCTCGATGCCTACACGGCGGTGCGCCGGGAGGCACGTAGAGGAAATCTGAGTTTACGGCACGCTGCATTCGCTGTTGGCATGAAGCGTATTTGCGAAGCGATGAAGGCCAGAGGATGGATTAACTAATTCTTGAGGAACATCTCTCAGTCCCGTACGCTGCATTTATGTTCGACGTCGCAATAATCGGTTTAGGGTGCGCGGGGTATACCGCTGCCATTTACTCTGCTCGCTACAAATTGAGTACTTTGCTGGTGGGGTTTGAAGAAGGCGGCATGGGCAATACGGCGGCGGAGGTTGGTAATTGGCCAGGCGAAATCGAAATCACAGGCCCCGACCTTATGGAGAAAATGAAGAAGCATGCGCTCTCGTTTGGTGAACTCGTCACCCTCAAACAAGCTTTCGTTGCGAAGGTAGAGAAAATTGATGGGGGATTCCGACTGACGACTTCGGGGAATGAAACATTCGAAACGAAGACGATCATCCTGGCTACAGGCTCCAATAAGCGGCACCTCGGTGTGCTCGGCGAAGACCGACTTGCGGGTAAAGGCGTTTCCTACTGCGCAACGTGCGATGCATTCTTCTACCGCAATAAGACTGTCGCGGTTATTGGAGGAGGGGATAGCGCAGTGGAAGGCGCGGCGATTTTGGCGAATGTTGCCAAGCATGTGTACCTCATCCACCGTCGTAAAGACTTCCGCGCCGAACCCTATTGGGTAGATAAGGTGCAGTCGAAGACAAATGTCACGTTCGTGCTGGAGCGCACCATTACCGAGATTCTTGGAGACCAGAAAGTTGCCTCGGTGAAGTTGGATGCCCCGTGGGAGGGTAAGGACACGATTGATGTGGACGGGATATTCGTGGAAGTCGGGGCAACGCCTGCAACGGACTTGGCCCAGCAGCTGGGTTGCACGCTCGATGAACGTGGTTTCGTGCAGGTAACACCCGGGCAACTTACGAATGTAGCGGGTTTGTTTGCAGCAGGGGACGTAACAAGCGGCAGCAACCACTTTGAGCAATTTACGACAGCAGCGGGCGAAGCCACTGTGGCAGCCAACGCAGTCTTTAACTACCTCCAGCGTCAGTAATGCAGCAGTGGTTCGGTTGGATGCTGGCGGCAAATATTCTGTGGTCGCTGTGCAGCGTGCTCAATTCGTCCATCATTCGCCGCACGCAGCTGGCGCCGTTTGGCATGTCGCTTAGTTCCGCCCTGGTGAGCGTCAGCGTGCTCGTCGTTTCAGCGTTTTTTCTTCCTTTGCACACCTCCTGGGCGCCGCTCCTGGCTACACTCGGCTTTGTCAATTTCCTAGGCGACCTGTGTTTCTACCGCATTGTAAAATCCTTAGACATTTCCCTGTTTCAACTGGTGTGGATTTTTGTGTCGGTGGAGCTGGCTATTGTTGGCGTTGTATTCCTGGGTGACGCGTGGTCGTTTGCCACCCTGGCGGGTGTTGTCGCTATTTTGGCAGGTTCCTGTTTGCTCACCATTCGTTCCTCGGGCTTGCTCACAGTCCGGGGCCTGCTCCTCCTTTTCGCTGTTTCCCTCCTGTTCTTTCCCACAACCGCGGCCGTTGTGTATGCGTTGCGCGACGGCGTGCCGCCGTTTACGGCCACGTTTTGGATTCTTATTGTGCGAGACGCCTGCGCCCTTTTGGTTCCGCTTCTCGCGGTAAATAGGAAGCAGACGCTGGCGGCAATTCGCCATGCGTCGTCCCCGTGGTTTTGGACGGTCACCATTGTCGCCGTGCTCAGCTACCTGGGCGGTATTGCCGTAAGCAACGTTGCCTACGAAGGGGGGCCTGCGTCGCTCGTGGCCATTGTTGGCGACTTGCAGCCGTTCTTCGTGCTTGCCATTGCGGGCTTCTTCCACTTCCTGCTGCCTTCCTTTGCCGCATTGGAAGACGTGTCGCCCGGGCCCCTTATACGCAAAATTCTTGCGTTTAGCCTAACATTTATCGGGTTATTGCTGTTGCCTTTGTGATTCTGTAGCCCCGTGGTCTTGTAGTCCCCAAAAGAGAGAAAAGACTGCAGAATTCCATGGGTACAAGACTTCCTGATTTCCGGTTTACAGCCTGGAAACCATCAGTTAGGCTTCGCCAGCAATGCCACGTGGTAAGCGCACAGTCTTCGGCATGTTCTGCAGCGAGACGGGAATCCGCCTTGGCACTATGCGTTTGCATAAGCAGGACAAAAAGGGCAAAGGCTGGAAGGAGCATGCGGCCAAAATCAAGAAGTACAGCCCCCCGCTGCGCAAGCGCGTGAGCGTGAAATTGAAGGAGGAAAAGCACTCATCGTAAGGGGGGACAGGTGGTATAGTGCACCCCGATATGGCGAGGGCAGACTGCTACCGCGCATGCGCATCCATCGTGCTCCTTCGCACGGCTTCCGTGTGCAGTGCGGAAGAGGAGTGTTCCAACGCGCTTGAGGTGTTACTGGTGCATAAACCCCGCAAGCGCGACGACTGGCAGCTGCCCCAAGGCGGGGTGGAGGAAGGCGAAACCACGGAGCAGGCAGCGCTGCGTGAGTTGCGGGAAGAAACAGGGTTGCAGGCGGAAATTGTTGGCAAGAGTGAGACGTGTTACACATATGACTTCCCCCCGTCGTTCCGGCGCTTCCGGCCCGACAACGTGTGCGGGCAGTGCATTCGCTTCGTCTTTGCGCGCCTTATAGGCGAACAGCGCGTCACCGTTGATGGAAAGGAGATCGACGGTTTTGCGTGGGTGCTGCCGGAAGACGTGCCGCGCTACATTCACCGTAAGCCCTATGTAGGCATCGTGGCTGATCTCATTCAACAAGCTACAGCTTTGCTTCCCTGATCCTCTCATTTATGCGGATAACCACACTCCAGCTCCAGCACGTGCGTTCCTATAAGTCACTGGATTTACAGTTGCCGCAGGAAGACACCGTGGTGTTGCTGGGGGAAAACGGCGTGGGGAAGACCAATTTGCTGGACGCAATCGGTATGCTCTCGCGCACGCGGTCTCTGCTTGGTTTGGAAGACAGCGTTATGGTGCACGGTACCGAGGCATTTTTGCGCGTGCGCGGTTGTGTGGTGAGCGATGCCGGCGAAGAAGCCACCTTGGAAGTGGTGTTGCAGAAGAGTCCGCGAGCGCTGAAAGCGTGCTTCCGCTGCGACGTGCGTATTGGCGTGGAACAATTCTTGGGGCTGCTGCCCACGGTTGCATTCCTGCCCCAAGACATGGAGCTGCTTACGGGCGCACCGGCGTTGCGCCGGCGGTTTTTAGACAGCCTGCTCTGCCAAATGGCACCGGGGTACTTGCGCAGCCTCGTTGCCTACCAGCGCATGCTCAAACAACGTTCGGCGTTGCTGCGCAGCCCGCGGCCGCTTAGTGAAATTTGTGACGAACTCACGTTGTGGGAGGCGCGCTTAGCCCCGCTTGCGGCACGCGTTACCGTGGAGCGCCTGGCGCTTGTAAGCACGCTGCAGCTGGCACTGCCCGAAGAAGTCGGCCTGCTGGGCGAGTCGCACTGGAACGACGTGCGCATTGCCTACGTGCGCAGCACCCAGTCCACCGACGAAGCGCTCCTGCACCAGGAATTCATTGCGGCGTATGCCGCCGCGCGCGACCGCGACCGTATGCTGCAGTCTACGACGGTGGGTCCCCACCGCGACGACTGGGCTGTCATGGTAAACGAACGAAGCCTTGCCGACGTTGGTTCGCGCGGGCAGCAGCGCACCGTGCTGCTTGCCTTGCTTTTCTTGCAGGTTTCGGCCGTGCAGCTGCGCCTGGGCGAAAAGCCCGTCATTCTGTTAGACGATGCATTCAGCGAATTAGACGCCCACCATCAGCAGGCGCTGCTTACTTCGCTTGCCGGGTACCAGGTTATTCTTTCGGCAACGGCGCTTCCGAAGAATCTGCCGGAAGGCACGGCGGTGTTGCATGTGGCGGAAGGGAACGTGCGTTTACTCCAGGCTGTCATGTGACGTGTGACATTGAATCGGTCGAACGTCACAGGTCACATGACGCACTGCTTCTGTGAAATCAACCCATATAGCGCCAGCGCCAGCGCATCTGCCGCGTCATCTGGTGTGGGTATAGAACTCAGTTTGAGCGTGCGCACGACCATGTCGTTCATCTGCTGCTTGTCTGCTTTGCCGTCCCCGGCAATGGCCGACTTGATTTCTGCCGGGCCCACTTCCACGACGCCCACTCCTTCATGTGCAAGGGTAGAGAGAATGACGCCGCGCGCCTGCGCAACGTCGATTGCCGTTTTCACGTTCACCGAGAAAAACACCCGCTCCACCACCGCGATTTCGGGTTTGTGTTTCCCTAGGTACTCCTGCAAATCGCGTTGGAGTTCTGCCAGACGCTGCGCCGGGGGCACACCTGCTTCTGTGGTAATGCAGCACCAGTCGAGTGCTACCGGAGTAGCCGCAGAGCCTTCTAAAAGCCCCAGTCCAATAGTCGCCAGGCCGGGGTCGATTCCGATGACTCTCACGCTGTGAGTATAGGTGATTGAAAGGATGAAAGGGAATGAAGGGAATACGCTCAAATCAGTTCAATCCCTTCATTCTCTTCATTCCTGTTTTCTGGTATACTGGTGTGATGCCTGAATTTCAGAAACACCGGCATTCCGTTGTTCTGCCTATGGCGCTTGTGTTGGCACTGTTGCCTATGGTGCCGTCGCTTTTGGGCCCTTCCGCACGGTTCGTACAGGGCAGCGTGCTGCTGAGTCCCGCCGGAGTTGGCCTGGTGCAGGAAGGCACGGTGCCGCCGGGCCAGCGAACGTTGAGTACGTTCGATGATGGAGGCATTCTTATACAAGCGCAGCCCCAGGCGCGCTTGCGCGCCGCCGGGCGCGACGTTGTCGTATCGAGCGGCTCTGCGTTGGTCTATGCGAAGGGAACAACACTGACGGTTTCTGCAATTACGGGGGATGTCTTCGTGCGCGAAAACGGACAGTCTGTCGCAGTGCCGGCGGGGTTCCAATGGAAGGGTTCTGCGGCACTGGCACCGGTGACTGCCGGCGCGCGCCCGTGGTTGCAAGCGCGCAGCTTGGCGCAGGTTGCGCTGCATGTGCGGGAGCGCGCTCAGCGTGACGCCGCGAAACTCCCCACACTGCAAGGTTCCCTTATAGCGGGCGACCCCGGTTCGTCCCTCACTGCATTGGTTGGCGACGTTATGCCGCAAGGCGACACGGCGCCGGCACTGTGCGTTGCGTTGCTGCAGTCCGGCGATTTCGGCTCGCTTGCGCAGCAGGAGTCCTGCCGCATGCAGTTCCGCGAACTTGCGCTTCAAAGCCGCGACGCCGCCGCCTTTACGCGGGCGATTCTGGTGGAAGGCATGGAAACGGCCGTGCGCTTGCATGAAGACGGCATGCCGCTGCGCGAGCAGTCTATGCGGTCGTTCCTCGAGCTTCTTGCGGACGATGCAGGCATTTCCCTGCCTGTGGCGCCAAGTCGCACGTCCCAGCCCGTCGCTGTGCGGAGTACACCAGAGTCCGCACCCGCAGCCACGAACACGAATCTGCTGCAGGCACTGCAACTGCGTTTAGGCCGCGAAGGAATTCTCTTTACCACCGAAACGACACTCAAGCCCGCTGGCGCGGTGGTTCGCGTGTCGAACATTGCCATTGCCCGGGAGGGCGGCGGGGAGCGCTTTCTCGACTTTTCGGTAGATGCCGCTCTGACGCAGGCGAGCGCAATTACCGAAGGCGGCCGCACGTACCCCAACATGCTTCCGTGGAGTGATTTCCTCGCTTGGGCGCGAAGCTGACACCTGTAAACATACCGACCCCCGAGGGAGGGGGCCGGTATGAACTTGCTTAGACGAAGAACACGTCGATTTCTTACGCCTTCTTGCTGCCGAAGCCGACAACCAAGCACACCAAGGCGATTGCCGTGTGCAGGTAGTCGTCTGCTGCGTTCGTCGTGAAGAGACCGACGATGTCGCCACCCATGGTGAACCCAAGGATCGCAACGACCGCGTACACCAGACCGAAGACGATCAAATACATGCGTGCGTAGCTGTAGTTGCTCGCTGCGAACAATGCTACTAAGCCCGACAGTATGTGGATACTGTTGTGGACAGCGTCAACCTTGAACGCGATGAGCGGATCGCCGGTTACAAAACCGGCAATGCCCACCAAAAGGAGGACGACGCCCAGAACCTGCGTGACAAGTTTCACGAGGGAGGACATAAAAGGGAGAGGGGAAAGGGGTAAGGGTGCGTATAAAACGCGCTTACGGGTCATTCTACCCTTACTAGGGCGAAGTCAAGAGATGCTTTTATGTGCATGGTGGGCGATCGCAGACTTGAACTGCGGACCTCGACATTATCAGTGTCGCGCTCTAACCAGCTGAGCTAATCGCCCGAAATCCGCTTGGTGCGGCCGACAGAGCATACGTTCCCCAGGTTCTGGCTTCAATCCGTTTCTTTCCAAGATTGACCATGCCATACTTTCCCTCCTATGGCTCCCCCTGAATCTCCTATCGATCCCTCAGAAGCAAATCCAGAAGAAAATCCCTTCCGTGCTCCTGCTGATACTCCCATGCTCAATGACAATGGAGGGCAGGCTGTTCAACGAGAGATTCGCAATGCGTTGGTAAAGGCCGTGGGCATTGGCGGTGTGGTTGGCGGAGGAATGGCTGGCATTTTTTTGTATGAGCATCCAAACGCGTGGGAGGGTGCCGCGCAATTAGGTCTGGTCACTGGCTCCATTACCACATTTGGTGTTTTCTTTCGTGGAGGGATGAATTCTATAAGTAAGAGAGCGGCAGAGGTCGCCGCCTCTCTTAAAGCATTGGCAGAGTCCCTGCAGAATCGTCAGACTACGGAGACAGAAGGGGAGGAAGCTGAACACGACTGATCTACTTGCTCCTTTGCTTTTCTAAGCATTCCTGCCGTTCGTCGACGCCAAGGTTTGCACAGGCGGCATGTTCGCGGCGCTGCTTTTCAATCATGCGCTGCTTCTGTTCATCTGCGCTCCTGCTGTACTGGCGTACCTGCGTTCGGGTAAGCGCGTTTGCGCGCGTGGGAATAGCCTTTAAGCGGTTACGCATAACGTCGGCGCGTTGCTTGCGGAGTGTTTCACTGCGCAGCTCTAAGTCCGCCGTGCGCTTTTCGTCGTCTGCTTGCGAATTGCGCAGGCGCTCTTGCCGCGCCTTTTCAGCGGCGTTGCGCAGAGAATCTAGATTCCGCGCGTACTTCGGCTGGGTCAAATCGCCGCGCCGTTGCAGCCGCGCATCGCGCACGGCTTGCTCTAAAGCGCGGGAGGGCGCTGCTACGGCAAGCGAGGGGAGGAGCGCGAGTGCCAGGAAGAGTGTACGGCGAAGCATAAGGGGGGTCGGGAAGGTTGCCCCCACTCTACGCCAGAGCGGTTATTCGGGGTAGAGCTCTGTAACGCTCTTGTTGCTTTCCACCTGCTGCACTACGCGGGCCAGCATGGGGGCTATGGGCAATATTGTAAGGTTCGGCAAGGTTGTGGGGTCCAGCGGTATGCTGTCTGTGACAATGACTTCGGCAAAGTCCGCTTGCTTCATGCGTTCTATAGCGGGACCCGAGAAAATGCCGTGCACGGCTGCGGCGTATACGTGCGGCTTGGCGCCGTGTTTGAGGAGCGCGTCTTTTGCCGAAATGAGCGTGCCCGCCGTGTCGATCATGTCGTCGAAAATCATGCAGGTCTTGCCGTCGACGTCGCCTACGACATGAAGCACTTCCGATTGGTGGTGTTCCTTGCGCGACTTGTGAAGAATCGCCAGGTCGCTGCCAATGAGGTCTGCAAATTTCTTTACATGTTTTGCAGAGCCGATGTCCGGAGCAACAACCACAAGATCTTTGATCTTCTTGCTCTTGATGATGTCGGCGAAGAGCGGGCGCGCGTCGAGCGCGTCCACGGGAATAGTAAAGAATCCCTGAATCTGGTCGCTGTGTAAGTTGAGCGTTATCACGTGGTCTGCACCTGCCGTCTGCAGCAGGCTTGCCATCAACTTGGCAGAAATCGGTTCGCGCGGCTGCGCCACCCGGTCTTGGCGGGCGTAGGGGAAGTGGGGGAGAATCACATGCACCTTGCTGGCGAAGCTCAGTTTGGCCGCCTGGCAGAGCAAGAAGAGTTCCAGAAGCGCGTCACTGGGGTGAAGAATGCCGGTTTGCACCAGGTAGACTTCCTGCCCGCGAATGGATTCCTGAAAACGCACGTAGCGCTCCCCGCAGGAAAAGTCCTTCGTTATCAGCTTTCCCAAATCGGTGCCCAATTCCTTGGCTATGGCCGCTGCAAGGGTGGGGTGCGATGACCCTGCGAAGATCCGCATGTACGCTATAATTCTACCACATGCAGCTGAGACTCTCCATGACCGCTTCTGCACCTGTTTTGGCCGCAGATACCCGGGAAGAGCTTGGTTTCGTGTCCGGCGTGCTGCTGCACCCCGACCGCGGTGTTGTGGAGGGGTTCTTCGTTCAGGTGCCCGAATTCGTGCACGCGCAGACCCATTTCGTACACAGCTGCGACGTGCTGGACGTAGGCCCGCCGCTCCTGATTCGCAGCAACGACGCGCTCGGGGATCCGCAAGAGGTGCTGCGCGTCCAACAGGTGCTCAGCGACCCCCGCACGGTGCTGGGTCAGCCTATGCTTACCGAAGACGGGCAGCGACTCGGCCGCTGTGCCGACGCCCAAGTCGACGCCGCAACGCTTAGCCTTACCTGGTTGTTTCCCAAGCGCTGGTTTCGTTGGGGGGCGCCCGTTGCTGCGGCCGATATTGTGCGCATTACGCCGCAGGCGATTCTCGTCAAGTCGCGGTTGCGGCCGATCATCGAAGCAGAGCAAGAGCAGAAGACCACAGTGGCGGATGTGTTGAGTGCGGTGGAGTCGCAAACGCCGAGTGAAGGATAAAGTCACAGGTCACAGGTGGAATGTCACATGATACGACATGGGACTTGCGGCCTGTGACCTTCGACAAAAAAACGCCCCCATTGCTGGAGGCGTTTTCACAGTCATATGAATGGACGCTTACACTTGCGGAGCGATGGTGTCGGCAATGAATCCGACAATGGTGCGAGCAAGCAGAATGACAATGAGACCCACCACAACGTAGATGATGGTCTTCTTGGCTTTGTCGCGCTCTTCTTCGCTGCCCTGCGATACGACAAGGCGAATACCGGCAATGATGATGAAGATGACGGCAACGAGCGCCATGAAGTTGAGCACGGTCGTCAGCAGGCTGATAACCGTGTCGCGAATGCCTTGCTCGTCGGTGCCACCGGTGCCGCCGACGTCCGGAATTTCGCCGAAAACGTCGTTTGTCTGCGCATAAGCAGGCAAGGTGACAAGACCGTACGCAGCAGCCGCAAGGGCGGCGTTCCATGTGCGTGAAAGAAGAGGTCGCATGAATTGTGGGGAAAACGTCTCCTACGGTAGACCGAGTCACAAGGTTTGCGCAAGGGGTCTTAGTTTCTGCGTACGATCCCCATGCACAGAAGCCATAGTGCTGGCAGCGCGTACCAAAGCTCCTGCCCTTGCCCCACTGTGCGTAGTACCGCGCTCTGTGCCTGCAACGCAGCCGCAGTTACAGCGGCATCCATGCCTAGAATCGGCCCATGGGTTGCCATGGTCAGCAGTGCAGCAAGCAGTACGACGCCCGTTACGGCGCCGCTGACGATTGCTATGCAAAGTCGCCAGTACCACGTGTCACCGGGCGGTTCCACCTCTATGCCGCTGTGTGTTGTAAGAAACACGATCAGCAGAATAAGGAGTACAAGGCGCACGACCGGTAGCAATGCGGCGTCGGGGTTTGCACCGGTTGCGTCGAACACCGAGGTGGATTGCTGCAGCATCAGTTGCACCAAATTCGTGAGCGCTTCGGAAGAAAAGAGCGCAAGGGGCACGGTAACCACCAGGCGCAACGCCCCATCGCTCCCCATAACAGACGCATAGGCAATGCTGCACAACACGAAGCCGAGCGCGGCTATGTCCCAGGGGGCAATGGTGAAGAGCATCGGATGTCAGTATAAGGGAAGAAAGGGATTGAAGAGAATGAAGAGAATATTCCATAATTTCTTCCTTCAATCTTTTTCATCCCTTCCTTCCCTTTAATCCTTTACTATGCATACATGCGGCATGGATTTCTGCTCATCAACAAGCCCCGGGGGGCCACCAGCCACGATGTGGTGGCGTCGGTGCGCCGTGCCCTGCACGAAAAGAATGTGGGGCACTTGGGCACGCTGGATCCTTTGGCGACGGGACTCTTGGTACTGGCAGTTGGGTCCAAGGCGCTCAAGGTAGTGGAGCTTTTCGGCGGACTTTCGAAAGAGTACGTGGCCACCGTGCACTTTGGTTCGGTGAGCACAACCTACGATGCCGACGGAATCCTTACTGCGGCGCAGCGCCCACCCGGTGTGCAGGTGCCAACAGAGGAAGCCGTACGTGAATGCATTCGCAACTACTTCGTGGGAAACATTGCCCAAGTGCCGCCCACCCACAGTGCCGTACACGTGGGTGGGGAGCGCGCATACCGCAAAGCACGCCGTGGAGAAAGCGTGAACATGCCTTCACGCATGGTAAAAATTGATGCGTGCGATTTGTTGCGATTGCAGTACCCGGAATTGGATCTGCGGGTGCGCTGCTCCAGCGGCACGTACATTCGCTCTATAGCGCACGACATGGGGCAACACCTGCACATTGGCGCCTATTTGAGTGCGTCGCGGCGCACCAAAGTAGGGGGCTGGCGGGTAGAAGATGCGCACTCGCTCGAGTCTGCTGCGTGGGCGCATGTGCTGCCTTTAAAAGATGTGCTTGCTTATATGCCTGGCGTAGAACTTACTGCGCGGCAGTTCGAAGACGTATCGCACGGCCGCAGCATTGCGGCCTCTATACACCCCAACACCATTGCGTGGTACGAAGGCCTGCCGCAGGCGGTGCTTATCCCCGTGCCCGAAGACCCGGCGCGCGCAAGGCCCAGGAAAGTGTTGTAAGGATGCAGTGCTTTGCGTACCCTGCTCTGCGCGGGTCAGTAGCTCAGTTGGTAGAGCAGGAGCCTCTTAAGCTCTTGGTCGTGGGTTCAAGTCCCACCTGACCCACCATGCACTATGGTTCCATAACAGTGTTTTGAGCCAACACCCGCAACTGCTCCGTTAGTTCCATGACATGGTGTTCCGCTGCAGGAATCTCGTCGAGCACTTCATGCTCTTTTGCTTTATAAGACGTTGAAATGAGTCCCCAATGATTCATAATAAGCTGCTAGAGTGCTGAACGTTGCAGCATCAATAACCCGCTCACGAATACAGGTTGTGAATCGCTCCAAGAATCTTCTGATGATAGGAGAAAGCTGCTCCCATGCCGCACCCTCCTTTTCCAGTTCTGGTATGACAGGGTTGCGGTACCGTATATCGAACACCGTATGCATGGTCTGCATTTGTGTAACGAATTCCGCAGATTCTTCGGCCGGCGGCAAACCCAGTTTGCATTCGCGCAAAAAGAATTCCGCGCATTGCTGGAACGCTCCAAACCCATTGATTTTGTGCTCACGGACTTGTGCGTGATTCGGTGTTTCAGACATAGAGATCAAGTTCCGTGTCTTCATCTGCCCGTTCGTCACGCACCCTGTCCCAATCTGCCGGTTCACTGTTTGTGCGGGGAGCGTGTGCTTTTTCTGTCTCATTCTTGCAGCCGACACAGAACCCCGTTGCGGGGAGCGCGTTCAGTCGTTTTTTGGGAATGCGTTTTCCACAATCCATGCAAATGCCGTAGCACCCTGCGCGCATGCGTTCGAGTGCGTCGAGAACTTCTGCTTCACTCAGCGTCTGAAGGTTGAGTATTTCCGCGCGCTCTGCCAGGGCTCCTTCTTGGCTGTAAAACGGCATGCGCGGGACTTCCGCAAGAGCGCTTTGAATCTCTCCCCGCTTCTGCGCAAGTATGTCGAGGAGCATCCGCCGGTACGGCCGTTGCACCGCCACGGAATACTGGTGGTTCCCTTGAATGTCTTTGCAAGGCGCGTGCGTGCCATTCATCGTTTTTGCTCCAATACTTACGTGGTTTCTCATGCATGCAACGTACTACAAAACAAGCATCAGTCAATGTTCTGCCGCATCATTTCTTCCTTTATTCCTCTTCGCTCTCCTCCTGCGTACTGCGCAGACATTGTTTCTGAATGGTTTTCCAGTCAAACGGAAACACGAACGTTTCCAGTGCGCGAACAATAGCCGCAAACGCATGCCAGGCCGTGGGCTTTTCGTACACGAATGCAGTGCCGTGTTCCTGCACAGGGTCGTAGTTTTCGACCGTAGGGCAGGGAAGTGTTACGGGGACCGTTGCGACATCGATGCATGCTTGCAGTTCCTCTTCGGAAGGAGTTCCTACAAACAGTGCCGCGTCGCTGCCCGCACGAAGCAGGGCAAGCGCTTTGGCTGGTGCCACGGCAATCATGTGGGGCGCTTTTTGCGACGCCTCGGAAATCATGGAACCCACCTGGCTGCTGCCTTTGCCAAGCACAGCAATTTGCACGGGGAGTGTTAGGAGGCCCGGCAGGAGCTCTGCAAAAAGCTCGGCGCTGGCGCCGTCGCTCACAGGTACTGTCATGCAGACCAGCATGCGGCGCGCCTCCTGCGGCAGACCCAATTCCTGCTGCAATTCCGCCTTCGTCCGCTGCTTTAATTCCAGCGGAGTGAGTGCCTTCGAAGTGCTGATGCGGGTCATAGAGATATCCTGTTAGTATAGCGGAAAACCCCTGTTTTTGAAAGAGTCCAAAAAGGGTGTTTTTCTTCTGTTTTCCCGCAGGAAAAATGACAGTTTTCCCTTTTAGGGCCTTGCTTGTGTAGAGTGCACTTCGTGGATCATCTTGTTTTAATTGATGGGCATCACATGCTCTACCGCGCGTACTGGGCGATTCCGCGAACGCTGAAAAATAAAAAAGGAGAGCAGACGAACATTGCATTTGGCATGGCTTCCATGCTGCTTTCCATACTGCGTATTGAGCAACCGACCCACCTTCTGCTTGCGTTCGATGCGGGGTCCGACACGTTTCGCCACAAGGAGCACGAGGCATACAAGGAAGGACGCGCCGAGACACCCGACGATTTCCACCCCCAAATTCCCGGCGTGCTCGGCATGCTGGAGCAGGGGGGTTTTCCCATGGTAAGTGACCCGAAGTTCGAGGCAGATGACTTCCTGGGTGTCTATGCGCGCGCGGCAGACGCCGCTGGCATGAAGGTGACGATTGTTACCGGCGACCGCGACGCCTTCCAACTGGCGAATGGGAACATTCGCATAGCCATTCCCCACAAGGGCTACGAGGCCGCGGAGTACTTGGGAGCGCAGGAGGTCTACGCAAAACTGGGCGTGCGACCCGATCAGATTCCTGACTATAAGGGACTTTGCGGAGACTCGTCCGATAACTTGCCTGGGGTGAAGGGGATTGGGCCGAAAGGTGCGGCACAGTTGCTGCAGCAATTTGAAACGCTTGCAGCACTCTACGAAAACCTGGACAAGGTGAGTGCCACAACACGCGCAAAGTTAGAGCATGACCGCGAGCAGGCATTTTTCTGCGCGCGCATGGCCACACTCGTTGCAGACATACCGCTTCCTTTCAGTTTGGAACAACTCCGTTTGCAAAACCTTCCCACAGCAGAATTATTTTCTGCGTTCGAAGAGCGTGATTTCACCGCTCTGCGCAGGCGTCTGCTTACCATCAGCGAAACGCCGTACGGAAAAACAGTGTTTACTCCCATGGTGCAAAAAACAGAAGAGGAATCGCAATTGGCGATGTTTTAACTGTCATGGTGAGCGCAGGCGAACCAGACGAATACGAAGTTACTTTGAGTGTGTCGTTTCTCGTCTGCGCTCGAAATGACACACTGTTATGACTCTATTTACTACTCATCACTTTTTCACTGCATAATTTTACGATCCGCATTTCGGTTTCTCTTTTTCTGGAGCCGTAATCACTGAGTACACAACATGTTCGACAGTGTATATGTCGTACAAGTGATGGAGTCGAACTGCTCTTGCAGCGCTTTTTCTTGCGCGTCAGACTACGCGCCGATCTGCGCCTTCGCACTTTGCGAGCGCGCCTGTGTATTACCCTTCCGCACCCCTCCCTCACCATGGCAAAGGAACGTGTCATCGCAAGTCTGGACGTCGGCTCCGCAAAGATCCGCGTCGTTGTCGCCGTTGTCGACAGCTACCGTGAACAAGAAGTCCCCAGCGTCATTGGGGTCGGCATTTCGCCCTCGCTCGGCATGCGCAAGGGCCACGTCATTGACGTGGAAGAAGTCATTCACAACATCATCTCTGCCCTCGAAGACGCCGAACGCATGGCAGGAGTGCCTATTAACCACGTGTTCCTAGGCATGAGCGGCTCGCACATTGAATCGTTCGACAGCCGCGGCGTTATTGCCATTTCTGGCCAGGAAATCACGGTCGAAGACGTCGCCCGCGTGCTGGAAGCTGCACAAGCAGTCAGTATTCCGCAAAACCGCCGCATCCTTCATATTGAACCCAAAGCCTACGTGGTCGACGAATCGCGCGGGATTAAAAACCCCGTTGGCATGACGGGCATTCGCCTGGAAGTGGAAGCCCACATTATTACCGGGCACATTCAGCACGTAAAAAACTTGGAAAAGTGCGTGGACCAGGCCGGGGTGGATGTCGACGGCATTGTGCCGGCAACTATTGCCGCCGCAGAGGCGGTCCTGACGAAGCGCCAAAAGGAACTGGGTGTGTGCGTCATCGACATTGGCGCCGGCTGCACCAGCATCGTGGTCTTTGAAGAAGGTTCCATTCTGCACTCCGCAGCATTGCCCATTAGCGGTGAAAGCGTGACGAACGACATCGCCATCGGTCTTCGCACGAGCGTGGACACCGCAGAAAAAATTAAAATTGAGTTTGGCTCGGTGTTGCCGCAAGAAGTCAATGAACGCGAAATGATCGACCTTTCCACAGTGTCCAAGGTCGACACGCAAACCGTGAGCAAGCGCTACATGGCCGAAATCATGCAGGCTCGGTACCACGAAATTTTCCAGCTCATAAAAGCGGAACTCGAGCGCATTGGCCGCAGCGGCATGCTGCCGGCGGGCGCACTGCTTACCGGTGCTGCCGTAAAGGCGCCTGGCGTGCTGGACTTGGCGCGCGATGTTCTGGGTTTGCCCGTGCAAATGGGCTTCCCAACCGACGTGGGCGGCGTCATCGAAAAGGTCGACGATCCGGCATATGCAACGGCGCTCGGCGCACTCATTTGGGGCATGCGCGAAGGAGAGCGCGGGCCGCGCGTGGGCAACTTCCAATTCAAGCGTGCGGTGCAAAGTGTTTCCGGTTGGTTTAAAGGGCTCCTTCCATAGTCTTCTCTCCTTTTTTCTCGTCTCTTTCCTCCTCTTTTATGTCCGACACTCTGCGCAACCTCTTCAGCGGCAGCAGGAGCTCCAGCGCCGCCGGCTCCGGCTCATCCTTCGATTCTAATGCCTCGCCCTTGCGTGAAGTCCGCCCGGACTTGGCGCCCGGTGCGGTCATTCGCGTGCTGGGTGTGGGTGGCGGCGGCAGCAACGCCGTGTGCCGCATGGTGGAAGGAAAAGTAGCGGGTGTGGACTTCGTTGCCGTGAACACCGACATTCAAGCGCTGTACCACAACCCCGCACCAAAAAAGATTGCCATTGGCCGCGGCACCACACGTGGTTTGGGTGCTGGTGCGAATCCGGAAATTGGCAAGAAGGCGGCAGAGGAAAGCAGCGAGGAAATCAAGCAAGCGATTGAAGGCAGCGACATGCTCTTTATAACCGCAGGCCTTGGCGGCGGCACCGGCACGGGCGGCATTCTGCCCATTGCCGACATTGCCCGCAGTCTCGGAATCCTCACCGTTGCCGTCGTTACGAAGCCATTTAGTTTCGAAGGACTCAAGCGCCGCAAACAAGCCGAAGAAGCGCTTGAAACGTTGCGTGGCAAAGTCGACACGCTCATTACCATCCCCAACGACAAGATTCTCTCGCTCATCGACAAAACCACACCTCTTACCGAGGCGTTTAAAGTGGTCGACGAAGTGCTGCAACACGCCATTGAAGGAATTTCCAACATCATTACGGTGCATGGTCTTGTGAACGTGGACTTCGCCGACGTGAAAGCCGTTATGCAAGACGCCGGGACGGCGCTCATGGGCATTGGCTACGGCACCGGCGACAGCCGCGCCGCAGAGGCTGCACGCGCAGCAATCGACAGTCCGCTCCTGGAACTCAGCATCAGCGGTGCGAAGGGAATCCTGTTCAATATTACGGGCGGCAACGACCTGTCTATGTTCGAAGTGGACGAAGCGGCGCGCATTGTTACGGAAGCCGCCGACCCGGACGCCAACGTGATTTTCGGCGCGGTGATCGACGACAACTACACAGGCCAAATTAAATGCACCGTGGTGGCCACGGGCTTCGACACCGCGCCGGAGTCGCCTATGCAGCGCCTGGGTGCTGCGGGCCGCAAGTTCGGCAGCATTCCTGCCGCCCCGTCGCCTGCAACACGCGCCGCAGAAGAGCCCCGCAAGTCCGCGCTTTTCGAGCCCAAGTCGGCCTCGCCACAGTTAGATGCAGAGGAGCTAGAAGTGCCGGCGTTTATGAGAAAGCCGTTGACCAAATAAGGACGAAGGACAGAGGACGAAGGACGTAGAATACTGAAGAGATATGCAGCAAAATGTATTTGATCGGCTAGAGCAGTTCGAGGCTTGGAAACAGGCTCTCGATCTTGCTCGTTGCATTCATCAGTGTACAAAAGCTTTCCCACGCGATGAGCAATATGGACTCGTTTCTCAACTTCGACGGGCAGGCGTGAGTGTTGCTGCAAACATTGCAGAAGGTTTTGGTCGCTACACGTACGCGGACAAAAAACATAAGTACGTTCAAGCTCGAGGAGAATTGTATGAAGTCTTTACGCTTTGTAAGCATGCGCAGGTTGCGAACTACATGGAGGATACCGTCTTCGAAGATTTGCGAGTGCGCTGTGAAGAGTTGTTACGTATCCTCAATGCGCTTATCAAAAGTGTCTCCGGGCCAGAACCGGTATAGGTGTCCTCTGTCCTTCGTCCTTTGTCCTAGCCCTAGACGCCTAATTCCTAATCCCAATTCCCTAATCCCTACAATGGAGGTCTCCATACAGCGCATCGACACAACGCTTCCTCTTCCCTCGTATGCAACAGCTGGTGCAGTGGGTTTTGACCTTGTTACGCGCGAAACAACCGTCGTCGCACCGGGTGCCATAGCTCTCGTCCCTGGAAACGTGGTTATACGCGTTCCGGAAGGCTACGCGCTGCTTGTTGTGCCGCGGTCATCGTTGCCGCGTAAGAAGGGCCTTGTATGCCCTCACAGCATTGGCGTCATCGACTGCGACTACCATGGGCCCGAAGACGAGGTGCTGGTGCAGGTACACAACATTACGAAGGACCCCGTTACCGTGGAGCGTGGTGAGCGCATAGCCCAGGGGCTTTTTGTGAAAATTGAAAAAGGGGAGTGGCAGGAAGTGGACGACCACGGCGCGCCCACACGCGGGGGGTTTGGGTCGACGGGGAAGTAAACGTTAGTGGGCAGCATGAGCGTGCTCGTCTCCATCTTTTGTAGCAGCAATATTTTCAAAGTATTCTTCGACATCGGAAATTTTCAGGTACTGCTCGGGCTCTGTGGTGCCTTTTGTCTCCTTCATTTCTTCCACGAGCGTGCCTGCGTGGTTGCGCAATATTTGTAAAACAGCTTCTTCATTCTCCTTTAGAAGTCTGGGTAAATCCGCTGCTATTTTGCCCGTTGCGGCGAAAATAGCTTCCTTATTTTTTGCATCACCATTGTTGAATTCATCTTTGTCACCCAGCATACGGAAATATTCCTCACGCCCAACTCCATACTTCTCTTTGCTCCATACACTTGCGGGAAGCACACGTAAGAAAAGATCTCGCATGAGGTTTTTGTTACCATTACGCACATCTTTTACTTTCAAATCTGTCCCAATAGAAGGGGCTCCTGTTTCATTAATTTGGTCCCAGGTGAGTTTACCCAGAGTCCCCTTATTGCCGTTATCCGTAATAATATTGTCATAGTGCATGTATGCCAGCATAGATTTTGAAAGTTCTGCTAAATCACGAGGAGTAAACCGTGCCTTATTTTTTTCCTGGAGTGTCGCAACGCGACTGAGCAACTTGAAGCGTGTAGCGAAACCGACGTAGGCGTTCTTCATGCCTTCCGGTGAAAGCTTGAAACGTGAACCGCTAATGACACCGAGCAATTCTGTTGCAAGAGCGTAGTCGGCACTGCTCATAACGGCAGGCACATCTTCGTGATCCAGTCCTTCTGCATTAGTTTTCGATGTACCTTTGCTAATACGTTGGCGAACATTTTCGTCGCGCAAAACCTCCAAGTGAAACCAAATGGTAGTCTTTCGACCTTCCTTGAACCGCTTTTCTTTCGTGCCTTCTTGTATACGGTTACTAATGCGTTCGATTTCCGACTTGCTGTTATTGTGTTTGTAGAAGTAGTCGATGAATGGAAAGCGGTTTAACACTCCACCACCTTCACCTGCCAGGTACTGTAACCGTTCCAGCGAAAGGAGATTGTACCGCACACCTTGCACCAGGTAGAACATCTTCTGTTCCATGCTGCATTTACCGTTGCGCATAGCGTAGTACAGTAATTCTTCGTATAAGTGCGGGTTTATTTCACTGGGAACATCGTGAATTTCTTTTCCGTCATGCGTTTTTTCGCACCACAATTGAAGCATGGATTGCATACGACCACTCAGTCCTCCGCTTACGTTGCTCAATTGGTCTGCGAGACCATTAAATTTCTTGCGACCACTTTCTATGCCACTGTCGTTGGACTGGCGCCAGTTGTAGAAGTGGTCTTTGTCGGCCCAAATGTCCGTAATGAGTTTCTGCAGCCACATGTCGCGCAGTACGGTATCGTTTTTGCATGCTTCGACAGGCATGCGGTACTGCGACAAATCGTTGAGAGTTTCCCAGAATCCTACGTCATTCCAGTCCATACGACCCTTTTCCGTTAGCAATTCAATAATCGCACGTAAGTGGTCGGCGTTGCGCTCGTCGTGCAAATGGTGGAGGAGTGTCCAGGCATCTGCATCTTTGAGAGCACCTTTAATGTGTTCCACTTCGTCCAGGTCAGACTGGTGGCCGCGCCGTTGGAATTCGCCCTTCAGGCGACCAAGGTAGGGTACTTTTGCAGGAATCCAGTCGACAAATTTTTCACCAACACGCGCACGCACTGCTTCACCGCGACGCTTCCACATGTGTCCCAGATCTTCCACCGCTTGGACCCCGACGTTATAAAGGTCCGCAAGACTGATCCACTCAATGCCGCTGAGTACACCTCTCCAGCCCGTGCCCCGGCCACCTCTACCGCCTTCCATTTTTTCCACAACTTTTCCTCGCACTCTATCAATCTCTTCTGTGCATTTCGAAAGTTCCGTTTCGATGATCGTCTTGTGTTTACGAACAGTGGGTAAATCGATATTGCTGTTTTTTACTTCCTGTTCGAGAACTTTGTATGCCTCACTGAGCTGCTCATACCACGCAGCGCATGGGTCGACATATTCTGGGTAAGCCGTATAGAAAATTTTGATGCTTTCTATCTTTGTATACATCGAACGCAAGTCTTCATAAATGTAACTACTGGAATCTCCACCGCCACCTGCGCCTCCTTCAGCGCTTAGTTTAGGGCTCGCTTCGCCACCAAGCAGCACATTAATATCCTCGTCCTCTGTACTGAAACGGAATCGCCCTGCATCCAGTGGTGATTTTGCTGTAGCGAGTGCTGCCGCCAATTGAATATTGGAGTTGTCGCCAAAACGTTCTTGCAAATATCTATACAAGGCGTTTTCCAGTGGTTTTGCCTTTTGGCGGTCTCCATCGCTTTTTCCAAGCCATTCGGCATAGCGATTGAGGAGTTCGTCGAACAAATGCCTGCGGTATTCCTGGGGTGATTCGTACTCTTCTTCTTTTCCAATACCCCATTTGGGTGCAACAGCTTCCAAAAGTTGCAGCACGGTTTGGTTGTTCCCCTCAGAGGGTACGTCATTACCAATTTTCTTTTCGAACGTGCTGAGTGCTGTGGGGAATAGCCCAGAAGCGCCTGTGAGAATTTCCACAATCGCATGGCCGCGTTCATGTTCATATACTTCGCTGCGTTCCTGCGGAGTTTTTACTGTATCGCGATTGATGAGAATGCGGCCAGTTTTGCGGTCATACACGCCTCGTGCGTTGTGGCCTGTATGCCAGCGCATCTCGGTGCTCGAAATGAACGATGCATCTGGTATGTATCCAACGCTGCTTTCAAGTTCTGTCAGTTTTTGTGCGCATACACGCATGGTTTCCAGTCGCGCTTCCGCACGGTCTAAGTCACCAATGTACGTGAGGCCGCTTTCAATCATGCGGTCGACCTTGGAAAATTCCTCTTCCAACTGGTCGCGAATCCCCAGCAGATGGCACACCCGGTGTTCAAGGCCCGCGGTCAGCATGCCCCGTGGCAGCAGCGCTGCACGTGCCTCTGTTGCTTGCCTGCGCAGACCGTAGGCTTTGGCCTGCAGCTTCGGTATCTCTGTAGGTGTAGCTGTGCGTATGTCTTTTGGAACAAGATTCGGATTTTCGATAATGCTACACACAAGGCTGAGTGACCGTTGCTCATGCGGAGCGTAGTCCCTCCATAGGCGTTCCTTCTCTACCTGTGACACTCCCTGTGGAGAGGCAAAGGCGGCCAGCGCGGCGGCATGTTCAGTCATCCATTGCTCTAGGTTTGCAATGTCGATGTCTTCGGGTTTCAGGTCGACGTGGTTCATCCGTATACCTTTGCCAAGTTGTGCACGCTGGAGTGAACCGCCTTTCACCAGTTTTGCTAGAGCTTCTTTTGCCTGCTTCCACTGTGCTGCTGGCAGCGACTGCAATGCTTCCAGGCGCGGTTGCATGCCGCGTGCCCATTGCTCTGTATCCCACTGTTCCTGTGCTGCAATGAGAATCTCCTGATGCTCGAACCCTGCGCCATTGCTGGTGGCTTCGTCGCGTTCCACATTCTTCAAGCGTTCCAGCATGCGCTCCGCATATGCTAGGTAACTGGCGGAACCAGTCGTTAGTGCGTTGTATTTGCCACCCTTCACACGCACGACCTGTTCCAAAAATGTGCCGGCGTCCGCAACGGCCTTTAGGTAGCCGCTGCGTGTTATGCCCAGTGTCTGCAGTTCCTGCTCGGTTGGTTCACCGGTATGCCGTGCTTTCAGTTGCTGGCGCAAATGCTCTGCGCGTTCGCGCAGGTTTTGGTCCACTTGTTCCTTGAGCGTGCGCACGGTGTTGCGGAGCCCCTTCAGTGTTTCTGCAGAACGCTCTGTAAGTTTTATGTCGGTTTCACCGCGCTCCGTTGCTTGCTTGTCCATCCACTTGCGCCAGGCGAAGAGTCCTTCGAGCAGTGGTTCTGCATATTTGGCATACCAGATTTGATTTGTGGTGTTGGCGCGGTTTTTGCGAAATGCTTGCACCTCGCTAAAGCCAATGTCTTTGCTGTGGCGTGCGAGCCGGTCGAATCCTTTTTGGTCCAGTCCCACTCGTTGTGTCATGCGCGAAAGGAAATCGTTTTCGTCGGTGCATGTTTCCGCAAGCTTCTTCAATTCCCGTTCCATGCCGCTGCCGTTTTGCTGCAACTCCTTGTCGCGTGCGTCGAGCAATGCAAAATCGACTTTGCCAAATGCTCCGGCAAAATTTGCTGGGTCCAGTTCGCGGTAGCGCGTTAAGCGCGCCTCGGCATGCTTCGCCACTTGCAGGAGTTTTTCGAGTGGCAGCGACCGCAGATCTATATGCAAATCTTTGCCTTCGATAAGGTCTGCGTCGATTCCTGCAAGGATAACCGCCGGGGTCACCGCGGAACGATCCAATTCTTCCGCCTGCTTTGTTCCCTGCATTGCATGTTCTTGAATTGCATCACGTACCGACTCAACAGGGTCTGCACTTGTACCTTTGTTGCCGGCCTGATTCACATCTCCTTCATTCGACTCTGGATTCAGGGTCGTATCATCATCTGCCGCAAACCCAAGCAAGCGGTTCTCCCGTTCCCGGGGTCCGTTTGTTGCTATGTGCCAGCGGCTACCACGCGGCAGCGCGTTAAATTTTGCAGATTCTGCCAAGTTTGTCAAGGAAGTGTTCTTTTTGGTTTTCCAGTTCAGCAATTCCGCGCGCGGTGAATGCCGCGCGAATCTCGTCCACAGAAACGTTTGCGAGTTGCACTTTCAAATGGCGCATCATGCCTTTCTTCAAATCCACGTGCAGTTCCTGCCAACCCGGCAGCGAAAGAATCCAGAAGCGCTTTACCATGTCCCAGGCAAAGAGCTCGGTGCCAAATTGCAACCCACCATCACTTAACGCGATTGCCGTTTGCGACGGCGGCTCTTTATGCACCATTGCATAGACCCCACTCATGAGCACCATGACTGCAACAAACGACCACGAATGTGAATAGATTCCCCACACAACAAGCAGAGCAACGACGCTTGCAGCAGCCACGTACCACCGCGTACTGCGGTCATGTTGAGGGCGCTGTGGAGCGATCCAGGAGAGGGGAGTTTCGGGCATAGTGTGTATGGGTGTGAAATCCAATAATTATAGCACAGGAGCCATTTCCTGGATTCTTGCAATCTAGAAAATATATGTTTTGAAGCACAAAAATACTCGCTTCACAAAAAAACACCAATTGGCTTATATCACCTAAAATTTCGTTTTATAGGTTATTTGAGCTAGTTTTCTACTGAAGGTGCTTCTGCATGTTCACGTGGTGCATAGCTTCAAATGCCTCAGAACGCACACCCAGTGCCTTTAGAAATAAAAGATTATCACGAAGCGTCTCTGGCTGATCGAACAAAATGCCTCCATGAAAATCGAGGGAATCTCCGTGCTGTGCCATGGAAACGATGTTGAGGAGTTGGTTAGCATCCCCCATTTTTGCGTGTGAACCAACGGTGTCCCGGAACGAATCCACCGTACCCTGAAATTTTGCTCCGAATCCGAATACCGAACGTTTGTCGAAATGCCCCGCATTCATTTCGAGTACTTGAGGCATCATTGCCGTCATACGGAAGTTCGGATCGCAGTAATAAAATTCACCCTCTTTATCCATCAAGACCCCTACACCTCCGACACCGTACCAACCTTTTTCTCGTGCGCGCGGAAGTACATCTCTTTGCATGGATGCAAAGACGCGCTGCATCATGGCGTCGGGTATCTGTTCGTTTTTGATGATGCCGCCGAGGTACTCTCCGTTCGTTCCTGTGATTTCGTCGGAGTACCCCAGGAGTTCTGCAGATTGGTTGCGATCTTCATGTACAACGAATTTCACTTCCGTTTCTCGGTCAATATCGATCATTTTTTGGATGATGATCATTCCTTCTGAATTGCCAAATTGCTGCTGCGCAGCGGTAAATTCAACGGGATTCTTGCAGAGACGTACTCCGTCTCCTGCAGAAGAAGAGCTGATTTTTACAACACACGGATATTGCATAGATTCAGCAGAGAGCGCTGCAAATTCCTGCCCATTGTTGCACCGTGCGTATTCCGGAATCATGTGGTCTGCCGGGAAAATTTCCGCAGCATTTTTCTTGTCGTTCAATCCCGCAGTGATGCGAGGGTCGATCAAGTACCGGTCGCGTACTTCTTCATCTAAGTACGGCTGGGCCATGGCAAGTCGCCCTTTTCCTACCTGATTTTTGAGTGCGTCTTTTACGCGACTATTGCGCTCTTTTCCTGCAACAGCAGTGGTGAGTGACGACGGCATGACAATCATCTGTTCACGAGCGATGTATGGCACACCTAATTCATTACGCAGCAGTTTCTGGACGTCTTCTGTAACAGTGTTTGCATAGGTCACCACATTCACATTCTTTCCTGCACATACCGCAGGACGCATTGCAACAAGCTCCTCTACTGCTGCGGGACATTCATTTAAAAATGAAGAATCCCAGCCCACCGGGTAACCATAGTAGTATGCCGTACCCTCTGGATAGGCTTCCGAAAGCGAAGAAATACGCTTTTGCATAGTTATGCATAAAATACAACTTTTTATATATTAGTCAATTTTTTACCTAAGTGATATTTCCCAGAGAAACTACCTTTCCATTAAAGATGGTAGGCCACGTCACTCGCGAGTGACGTGGTGGGCAATACAAGATTCGAACTTGTGACCTCCACAATGTCAATGTGGCGCTCTAACCAGCTGAGCTAATTGCCCGGGGATACCTACGATTTGAATGAATGCGCTCTAACCATCCGCCTAGGCGGATAATTGCCCGAGGGTGTGAATATTCAGACGCCGGAAGAGGATAGGGAGTCTGCCCGGGGAAGGCAATTTGTCTCCTTTCTGTTTTTCTTTGGGGCCAAAATAGAGGTAGAATGTGCCCTTTATGCTGCAACCGCTCCTCGACTTCGTGTTTCCCCGCAGGTCACTGCTGGGGCACCCCGGCTGCATTGTAGCAACGAACGAACTGCTAAGTATGAAGGCGCAACCGCGTACCGAAGAGTGGGTGGAATTACAGCGCCGCGGCATTCGCGGGGTGGACCGACTCACAACACTGCTGCCGTACCAGTGCAATACCATACTCACCGAGCTGCTGCGCCGCTGGAAGTTCCTGCGGCAGCGCGCATACGCAGAGTCCATAGCGGCTGTCATAGACTGCTGCGAGGAAGTGTGGCCCGAAGGTGACTGCGTGCTGTGCCCGGTGCCACTGCACTGGAGCCGCCGGTTCCACCGTGGGTTCAACCAGGCCGAAGTTATTGCCGCCGCACTTCGTGAACGAACGGGGTTGCGTGTGTGCAACGTGCTGCGGCGTGCACGTGCAACGGGGCACCAGTCGTGGCGCAGTAAAGCGGAACGCAAAGTTGCGCTTTGCAATGCATTTCGCGTGGTAGACCCACAATCACTTCCCACACATGTCGTGCTGGTAGACGACGTTGTAACGACCGGTTCTACATTAAGCGAATGTGCGCAGGCACTTCGCAAGGCAGGTGTGCGGCATGTGGAGGCGTGGGCGCTGGCGAGAGACTAACTCGTGATCTGTGACTTTCGACATTCAACTTGTGACAAACTAGTCACAGGTCCCAAGTCGAAGGTCAAGTATCGCATGACAAAAAATGTCATCCTCCCCTGACCCTTCATCATTCGTCCATGAGTGACTGCGACATGCAAGCCGACATGGTGTGGAAAACTTTTCAGATATCCACAGTGGGTTTACGCTCCGCACCCTAATGACTGTCTTCATTTCCGCCATCGCTTTTATCTTATTGTTGTCGCTGCTCATTCTTATACATGAGTGGGGGCACTTTGCCGCAGCGCGAAGCTGCAAAGTTATCGTGGAAGAATTTGGTTTGGGCTTACCGCCCCGCGCCGTAACGCTTGGGAAAAGCGGCGAAACCGACATTACACTCAACTGGATTCCTTTCGGTGGCTTCGTGCGTATGAAAGGCGAAAGCGTTATGGACCCCGTGGCCAGCCGCAGCCGCGGCAGTTTTGCGGCAGCCAGCATTCCTGCGCGCCTGTTTATTTTGGCAGCGGGCGTGGGCATGAACTATTTGCTTGCAGTGTTGCTCCTTACCATCGGCTTTTCCGCCGGCCACTGGATTCCCTCGTACCCCAGCTTGGCCGCTATGAAGACAGCGGTGGAGCGTGGTGAAGTGCAAATGGAACTGGCAGTTCTTGTGCAACAGGTGAACGCAGACGGCACCGCCGCCGCTGCGGGCATTGCCCAGGGCGATGTTATTGCCGCAGTGGACGGTGAACCGGTCGACGACCCCGCCGTGGTGCAGCGCATGCAGCAAGGCAAGCAGCAAGTTCGCTACAGCGTGGTGTCGGGCTCGGGTGCGCTCCCGCGAGAAGTCACGGTAACGTTGAAAGATGGGAAGTCGGGGGTAATGCTCGGCAGTCTTGCAAAGAGCGTTACGGCCCCACTGCGTAACCCCGTAACGGGTCTGCGCCTTGCACTGCGCGAGTCGTGGGTGGTTACCAGCCAAACGGCGGTCGGTCTTGGAAAGCTTCTTTTGAGTGTGGCGCAGCACGGCAAAGTGCCAGAAGGCGTTGCCGGGATTGTGGGTATTGCGCAGCTTACCTATGCGTCTGTGCAAGAAGGCTTCATGACGTACCTGCGCTTGGTGGCGGTGCTTAGCCTTAGCCTTGCAGCGCTCAATATTCTGCCGCTGCCCGCGCTCGATGGTGGTCGCATTCTGTTCGTGCTGGCAGAGGCCGTAAGCATGCGCCGCGTGAACCGCAAGTTTGAATTAACCACGCACGCAATCGGCTTTATTGCGCTGCTGGCGCTGCTCGTCCTCATTACCTTTTCCGATGTCCTCCGCCTCTTCTAGCTCCGCCACGGCATTCGCGAATGCCGTGGCGCCTCCGGCCCAGCAGACCGTGCACCACGATACGCTGTGGTTGCAGGTGCTCACGAGTCTGGAGCCGCACATTCCGCGTGGGGAGTTCATTACGTGGTTTCGCGAAACTGCGGTACTAGGGCGCGAAGGTGACACGCTCATTATTGGGTTGCCTATCCCTATGGCACTGAACTGGCATATGGAGCACTACCAGCAGCGCACGCTGGACGCCGTGCGCAGTATAGACCCTACGATTGGCACCATCATTTATAAAATTGATGGCCAGCTGAAAGACGGGCCGGCAAAAGGGGTGGACCTGCTGCAGCACTTCCCCGACCAACGCAAGCGCAAACTCCCGGGCCGCCAAGAAGTGCGCTTGCCCGAAGGGCTTACCAGCAAAGTGCTTTCGGACCGCTACACCCTTGAATCCTTTGTCGTTGGCAGCAACAACCGCTTGGCGCACGCCGCATGCCAGGCCGTGGCCGAAAGCCCCGGCGGCAAATATAACCCACTCTTCCTTTACGGCGGTGTTGGCCTTGGCAAAACGCACCTGCTGCAAGCAACGGGGAACGCCATCCTGAAGCGGTCGCACCGCGCAACGATTCTGTACACTACCGCGGAAGATTTCACGAATGAAGTCGTGGAAGCAATCCGCATGCAGAAAATGGATAAAGTGCGCCATCGCTACCGTTGCGTCGACGTCCTCATTATCGACGACGTGCAATTCCTTACGAACAAAGAGCGCACCCAGGAAGAATTTTTCCATACGTTCAACACGCTCTACGAAGAGCGCAAACAGATCATCATTTCGGCCGACCGTCCGCCCCAGGAATTGGACTTGGAAGACCGTCTTATTTCGCGCTTTGCTCGCGGCATGATTGCCGACGTGTCGCAGCCCGACTACGAAACCCGACTGGCAATTCTTATGGAAAAAGCCGCGGAGTACGAACTGTTCTTAGACCGAAAAGTATTGGAATACATTGCGGAACACGTCACGCGCAACGTGCGCGAATTGGAAGGCACGCTTATGCAAGCAGTTGCCCAGTATGAGTTGGAGCAATGTATGCCCACCGTGCAGAGCATGGGGGGAATACTCGGCAAACTGCGGGGTGAAGAGAAAGAAGACGATGGCGTGGGGTTCGAAAAATCAAAACGTCAGGCCACGTTGCAAGAGACCTTGGAAGCCGTGAGTCGTTACTACTCCGTTTCCGTGCAAGACATGATGGGCGAGTCGCGCGTGCGCGAGATTTTGCTTCCGCGCCAAATCACGATGCATCTTGCAAAGAAGTACATCAACATGAGTTACGAAAATATTGGCTCGGCGTTTGGGAATCGTGACCACACGACCGTTATGAATGCAGTGAAGAAAATTCAACAACATATGGATGCCGACACGCAGTTATTGCGGGAGGTGCATGCGATTGAGAAAGAGTTGGGATTTGTGAAATAAGGACAAAGGACGGAGGACGAAGGACAGCAATACAATGGGGTAAATGTCCTCTGTCCTTTGTCCTTTGTCCTCGGTTACACTTCTCATCGATGAGTAAGCACGCACCTGAGCAAATCGACGACCTGTACAAGCTGCGCCACAGCCTGGCGCACGTGTTGGCGCAGGCGGTACTCAAGTTATGGCCGGAAACGAAAATCACCATCGGGCCGCCCATCGACAGTGGCTGCTACTACGACTTCCTGTTCAAGGAGCCCATTTCCGACACGGACTTTCCGACAATTGAAAAAGAGATGAAGAAGATCATTCACCAGGGCCAAACGTTCCGGTGCGATGAACTCTCGGTAAAAGACGCAAAGGCCTTTTGGAAGAAGCAAAAGCAGCCCTTTAAAGTGGAATTGATCGAAGATCTTGCGAAGAACGACGGTGTTACAACGGTAACGAACTACGCAAACATCGGCCCGAAGGGCGACGACGCCTTCGTGGATTTGTGCCGCGGTGGACACGTGGAAAGCTTGAAGGAAATTCCGGTGGATGGTTTCAAAATCCTGTCGCTTGCGGGCGCCTACTGGCGTGGAGACGAAAAGCGGGAACAGCTCACGCGCATTTATGTTGCAGCGTTCCCAACGAAAGGGGAGCTGGATGCATTCTTAAAAATGCAGGAAGAAGCAAAGCAGCGCGACCACCGTCACCTAGGAAAACTGCTCGATCTGTTCACCTTTAGCGACATGGTGGGCCCAGGGCTGCCGCTATGGACGCCGCGCGGAACAATTCTTGCAGACGAACTGGAGCGTCTTGCCAATGAAACAGAAGCGAAGGCGGGCTACCTGCGTGTGCGCACGCCGCATATTGCCAAAGGAAAACTCTACGCACAGACCGGGCACTTAGCGCACTACAAGGAAAGCATGTTTCCACCCATGACGCTGCCGGGCGATGACGGCGAAGAGTACTACCTAAAACCAATGAACTGCCCGCACCACCACCAGATTTTCGGGAGCCGACCGCGCAGCTACCGCGACCTCCCCATGCGGTTAGCTGAGTACGGCCACTGTTACCGCTACGAAGACAGCGGAGCGCTCTTCGGGCTTATGCGCGTGCGGTCGCTCACCATGAACGACGCGCATATTTACCTAACGGAGGACCAATTCGAAAGCGAGTTCCGCGCCGTGCTGGACATGTACCTGCAGTACTTTGCACTCTTCGGGTTAGAAAAATACCGCATGCGTCTGTCGCTGCATGACCCTGCTCAGTTGGGAAAGAAGTACGTAAATAACCCGAAGCTGTGGAAGCAAACGGAAGAAATGGTGCGCTCTTGCATGGAGCGTGCAAAGGTGCCGGTGGTGGAAGTGCCGGGTGAGGCTGCGTTCTACGGGCCGAAGATCGACGTGGAAGTCTGGAGCGCCATCGGCCGCGAATTCACGCTAGCAACAAACCAAGTCGACTTCGACGTGCCAGGCAAGGTGGGGCTGAAATACGCAGCCAGCGATGGCAGTGAACAAGTGCCGCTCTGTATTCACCGTGCACCGCTAGGCACCCATGAGCGCTTCATTGGATTCCTTATAGAACACTTTGCCGGGCACTTCCCCTTATGGCTGGCGCCAGAGCAAGTGCGCGTGATTCCCGTGGCAGATGCGCACCAAGCGTATGCCGAAGAAGTGGATCGTTTCCTAAAAGCAGATGGTATGCGTTGCTCCGTAGCGACTGCGGAGGATTCACTCGGGAAGCGCATTCGCGACGGCGAACTGTGGCGCGTGCCCTATTTGATAGTCGTTGGTGACAAAGAAGCCGAGGCACGCGAAGTCACCATTCGCTGTGTGAAGAGCAAGAAGCAACAGACTGTCTCGCTCGATGCATTCTTGGATGCTTGCCGTGAAGATGTGAAAGAGAGGGCGCTGGAGTTGCGATTTGCGTAAAAGAAGACAGAAATCAGAAGACAGAAAACAGTGCTGATTTCTTATCGCCGAATCCGTTCAATTTCTCCTCGTATAACCTTCGCTGCTCTTTGTAGTTCTGCCTCGGCGATAGTGGGACTCATGCTCAGCCGAATCGCCTGACGCGCCTCCTGCTCACTTCTACCCATGGCAAGCAGGACATGACTGGGGGTAGAGGCCCCACTGCTGCAGGCAGAACCTGTGGAGCAGGCAATGCCGGCGAGATCCAACGCGGTTGCCAACGTGTCTCCGCGAATGCCGGGCAGCGCGATGTTGATGATTGTAGGAATTCGCTGATCGAAAGATCCATTGAGAGTGATTCCGGGAATGTTGAGCACATCACTCAGAAATTGATCGGCGAGCGGCCTGATTCTTTCGAGGTTTGCAGCCTGCTCCGCAACTGCGAGCTCCAACGCCTTCGCCATGCCAACAGCAAGTGCCACACTTTCCGTTCCACCGCGTGAATCAAACTCCTGGGTACCAGGAATGAGCGGTGCCAAGTCCACGTGATCACGTATAACAAGTGCACCAATGCCTTTTGGCCCGCCAAACTTGTGTGCCGCAAGTGTAGTGAGCTCGGGCAACTCTGGAACAGGAAGAATGCCAATGCCCTGTGTGGCATCTAGGTGGAGCGCAACACCTCGCTCTGCGCAGCAACTGTGAATCGACGCAACGTCATGAGTGACACCCGTTTCACTATTTACCCAATGCAGCGAAACGAGAGCAGGGGACTGTGCCAGTGCGGCATCCAATGAATCGATGTTGAGGACTCCGTCTCTATCCACGGGTAAATCGATGATGAGCCAGCCATCTTCAATCAACAGTTTTCCAGCCTCGGTCGTTGCGTTGTGTTCGGTAGAACCAATTGCCATACAGCCGGTTTTCCCGTGTTGCCGTTTGTATGCTCGCGCAGAGCCAAGCAGTGCCCACGCCGTGGATTCGGTCCCACCGCTCGTAAAACGCGCGCAGTGCGGCTCGACTTTCAGGTGATGAGCAATACTTTCGCGCGCACCTTCCAGCGCTGCTCGGGCTTTTCGGCCTTCGGCATGCTGCGACGAGGGGTTGCCGTGCGTGCCCTGCAAATATGGGAGCATGGCCTGGAATACTTCCGGTCGAAGTTCTGCCGATGCTGCCTCGTCCAAGTTGCTCACCTGCGCTAGAGTAGCGCCGTGTTCGAAGCTTTCGCCATCGGGCCGCTGCTTATTTGGATGCGGGTTCTGTTCCTGCTCGTAGGCATTGTTGTGGCCACCGGCTTCTTTTTGCGCCTGGCCGAAGTTGCCCACTTGTCGCTGCAGGACTTTAGCGCGCGCAGTTGGCACTATTTGGGCGCATTCCTGCTGGGCGGTCGGCTGTTTGCCATTTTGGCCCAATACCAGGTGTACCTGAAAAACCCGTTCCAGGTACTTATTGTGTGGGATGGGGGATTCAGCTTCTTGGGCGGGTGTGTCGGCGTTGCGGTCATTCTCTACCTGGCAACCCGGTCGCAGCGGGCGACGTTCCTGCAGTGGTTAGACGTGCTGCTGCCCGCGGCAACGCTGGGTCTTACATTTGATTGGCTTGGCAAATTCTTTGCCGGCCAGGCTTATGGCGCGCCTACGGACTTTCCCATTGCCGTTACCTACGACACACTCAACGTGCGCTACACGGTGCCGGTGCACCCCGTGCAGCTGTATTACACAGCCTTCTTTGCAGTACTTACGGTGCTGCTCCTCATTATTCGCAAACACGCCCGGCGCGCCGGCAGCGAAACGCTCTTTGGCATTGTGCTGGCGTCGGTTGCCACCATGAGTTTAGAAAGCCTGCGGGGCGACTTTGCCATTCCCGTGTTTGCAACGCCCATCGATTTCCTGGTACTCGTGCTTATGTTCGGCAGCCTTGGCGTGTTCGCGGTTATAGAGCGTTCGCTTTCGCCGAAAACGAATGCCGTGGCGCAGCTTGTTATGCTCATAGGGTTTGGCGGGTACATTCTCGTGCGCACCTCCATTGCCGACCCCTCCATTCAGCTGCGCTTCAGCCAGCTGCTTTCGGTGCTCGCACTTCTTGCCGTCGTCGTGTACGTTGTCGTCCACCGACGGTCGTACCCGCATTTGTAACTCGTATGCTTTCCGCACTCGCCGCCCTTCTGCCTGCCGATGTTCCCACCATAACTCTTCTTGCTATGGGGAGCATTTCTCTGGTCACGTTTCTGCATGCATTTCTGGTTCTGTGGACGCTGCGCGACCTCATGCTGCGCACAACATCGTTCCTTGCCATGATCTGCGGAGTTCTCGTTGTCGCAGTTGTCCCGGTTGCCGGTTTTTGTCTGTACGTGTTGCTGCGTCCCAGCCAAACGCTGGTGCAGCGTCAGCTGATGGCGAAAATCAATGCCCTGTTGCCTTCCGAACAATCCGCGTAACCTCTCCTCTCTATGGAAACTCTCCAATCTCTTCTCGTCTACATTTTCTGGCCGCGCCCGCCTATGGCGCACCACGACAACCCGAAAGTCATTGCCCTGCTCGTGCTGTGCGGCCTGCTGGTTGTTGGGTCCATTGCCTTTAGCGCATGGCGCCGCACCGTGCATTCGGCTTCGTTTAAGCGTTTAAGCAGCAGTTGGTCCATGGCAGCCTTCTGGTTCGGGTTTGTGGGCTTGGTGCTTACGCTGGCTCGCACCGAAGACGTGAGTGTTATTTCCATGCGCTTGTGGTGGGTTGTGTGGGTGGTTTCCCTGGTGCTCTACGTTTTCTTCCAGGTGAAGAACTTTCGCAGTCGTCACTACGAAGTGCTGCCAAAGAGCATGAGCAACGATCCGCGCGCCGCGTACTTGCCAAAGAAGAAGCGATAGTCCCTATGCTCCGCACGCTTACCCACGCCGGCACAACGTGGATAGATGCTGTGGCGCCCAATGAAGCGGAGTTGCAGCAGCTGCAGACAACCTATGGGTTCCACGAGCTCGATATAGAAGACTGTCTGTCGCAGCACGAGCGCCCGAAGTTGGAAGAGTACGACGAGTACATTTTCGTGGTATTCCACATTCCCCGCGCGGAACCGCGCACGGGGCGCATTGTGCGCGAAGAGGTGAACATTTTTTTGGGCCAGCAATTCATTGTCACCGTGCACGAAGGCGCGTTGCCGCTTTTGGGGCTGTGGTGGCAGCAGTGTGAACAGAGCGAGGGGCGCCGCCAGGAATTGCTGAAAAATGGCGCGGGGTTCTTCCTCTACGAACTTATGGCAAAGCTGTTCGACGACTTGTTCCCCATGGTAGACGCCATTGTGCGCGAACTGCGCATGCTGGAAGACCAGCTCTTCGCCCGCGAGGAGCATGTGAACGTGCTGCGCCAGATTTTAACGCTCAAGCGCAACATTATTACCATGCGCAGCATTCTGCTTCCCCAGCGTTCGCTCGTTGCGATTTTGGAACACAAGAACCGCAAATTTGTCAGCGAGGAATTGGCGCTCTACTTCGACGACATCTTAGACGCCATCGAACGCCAGTGGTCGCTGCTGGACACCGCAAAGGAACTGGTGGAAGCGTTGCAAGACACGCACGAGTCGTGGCTAACGCACCGCACGAACTCCGTCGTAAAAGTGCTCACGCTCTTTTCGGGAACCATGCTGCCCCTTACGCTTATTACAGGTCTGTATGGTATGAACGTCAAGTTGCCGCTTGCTCAGCATCCAGACGCGTTCTTCGTCATTCTCTGCGGCATGGGCAGCTTGCTAGCTCTCATGTTCCTGTACTTCGCGCGCAAGCGCTGGTTGTAGCGGATTCTTGACATCACCGCGTTGCCGAAGGACACTGCCCCTCCATGCCATTTAAGCATGCCACAGAAACGTTGCTGCTCTGCGTCGTTGCGCTCGTAACGGCGCTCACGGGGCTGCTGTTGCCAAGCCTCCCCTTACTGCCGGGTGGTCTTCTGCCGTGGAGCGTGCTGGTGCTGGTGCTGTGTGCGTATCCGCTCCTGCTTGGCCCTGCATTCCGTGCTAACCGCGCACCCAAAACACTGCGACTCCTTCACTGGTACCCAGCGCTCCTGGCACTCATATGGGGCCTTCTGGCACTCCTTGCGTGGTTCATTCCACGTGCGGGCATGGCACTGCGGGCGTTTGAATTCGGCTGGTCGCTGCCCGGGGTTGCTGTTGGCATCGGGCTCATTTGTGCCTACGCATTCCAGGTACTGCGCTGGTGGCAGCGGCGCGCAGCACTCTTCAGTTCGCTGCTTACCGTCTTCGCCATTTGCGCATTTTTGGGCAACGCCGCCGGCGTGCCCGACAAACTCCGCGCACGACTCTTTTCGGGCCACTGGTGGGAATTGCCGATTTTGGCGCAGCTTCCCAGTAGCAGTCACGACGGCGCCAACCTTTCGACTTCCCCCGACCCAGACGAAGAAGCGTACCGCTCGCAAATGCGCGACGTGGAAAGCAGTCGTCCGCCCGTGTCTTCCAGTTCTGCTATGTCGCAGCAGCAAGTGAGTATTGGGCAAACCAGCAGTAAACCCAGTCATCTGCCAGGAGCCGGCATAGGCATAGAGCCACTCATGATTGCCATGCTTGCGGGGTATACAACGGTGCTGCAGAGGCGACGATTATGTGGAAACTAAGTCATGTGACTTTTGACCTGTGACGAATCAGTGAAGGTCCCACGCCGAAGGTCGAACGTCACTCGACATCCACATTGTCTGTTGTAGGCTGCTTTCAACATGCCCTCCATAACCTCACTCACCGCTCGCCAAATCCTCGACTCCCGTGGCACACCCACCGTGGAAGTCGATTGTGTACTGAGTGATGGATCCTTCGGTCGTGCTGCTGTTCCCTCTGGTGCCTCAACCGGTTCGCATGAGGCCTTGGAGCTGCGCGATGGCGATAAGAAGGTCTACATGGGCAAAGGTGTACTGAAGGCCGTTGCAAATGTGAATGGGGAGATTGCAAAAAAATTGCAAAGGACAGAGGACAAAGGACAGAGGACGCTTGATCAAGCTCTGATTGAGCTGGATGGCACACCGAATAAGTCTCGGCTTGGGGCGAATGCGATTCTTGGTGTTTCCATGGCCCTGTGTCGTGCTCGTGCACAGAGTGAGAAACAACCGCTCTATAAGTCTCTTGCAGCACAGTTTGGGGCAGGGGAGCCGAAGCTGCTCCCGGTGCCGCTTATGAACGTGCTTAATGGTGGAGCGCATGCAGATAACGGCCTCTCGTTCCAGGAATTCATGATAGTTCCCTCAGGGCTTTCTTCATTCAGCGACGCATTACGTGCCGGGGCGGAAATTTTCTACGCACTCAAAGAGATCCTCAAAAAATTCCAATACGTTACCGCTGTAGGGGACGAAGGGGGATTTGCTCCGCACGTGGGCGATGCTGACCACGCATTCTCCATTTTGCTGCAGGCAATTGAGGTTGCCGGTTACAAAGGAAAAGTGCAGTTAGCCATAGATGCTGCAGCGTCGGAATTTTATGCAGATGGCACCTATACAGTGGACGGTCACAAGCTCAAGTCCCAACAACTGGTGTCCTTCTACAAATCGCTCTGCGAAAAGTACCCGATTGTGAGCATGGAAGATACACACAGCGAAGACGACTGGGCGGGTTTCCAAGCAATGGTGAAGGAGCTCCCGAAGGTACAAATTGTGGGCGATGATCTTTTGGTTACGAATGTCACACGTTTGCAGAAAGCGATTGATGCGAAGGCTGCTACGGCAATTCTCATCAAGGTAAACCAAATCGGCACCGTGAGTGAAACCGTAGATGCCATTCAGCTGGCGCAGAAGAATGGCCTCCATTCCATTGCAAGTCACCGCAGTGGGGAAACGGAGGATACCTTCATTGCGCACTTGGCTGTAGGGCTTGGCACAGGCCAGATTAAAACCGGCTCTCTTTCGCGCACAGACCGCATTTGCAAATACAATGAGCTACTGCGGATAGAAGAAATGCTTGGTAAGAAAGGTGTATATTCCTCTCCTTTTTCCCCATCATTGTCATGATGTATGAAGCTCCGAAGTTCGTGTTGATTACCGTCAAGGTTGGCGAAACCGATGAAGATTTTTTTGACGATGAGAAACGTGCAACAGCTACGCAAGACGCTGAACGTTTAGTAAAAGAAAACATTCAAGATTTTCGCATAATGAACAGAAATGATTTTTCAGCAACGATCAGTGGCTATGTTAGCGCTGCTCGATATGAGGAATTGCAGCGGTTTGTGCAAGATCACAATCTTGGTGAGGCGGGAGAGGATCCAGGGACTGTTGGTGCCAGCGCATCGGTCCCGGAGCGAGCGTGAGTTTCTGACTAGCCAGTGGGGCATTGTGACGTCTATTCTTCTGCGGCTTTCGGGATGTAGCTCAGTTGGCTAGAGCGCATGCATGGGGTGCATGAGGTCGCAGGTTCAAGTCCTGTCATCCCGACCATCAGTTCGTGAAAGAAAACCTGCGGTTTTCTCTCACGGGCTCTCTTTCCCTTACATGGTGTGCCTCCACTTCGGGCAAAGCCCTCGTTCTGCAGTTCTTTGATGTCAGCGTCGCTCTTGCAAATTGCCTGTTTTTTGTGCTTCACTGTGCCCTTTTATGGCTTCTAGACTTGATTATCACCGAAATACTATATTGACCAAAAGTCAATAATATTATATAATATCCAGATGGCAATGAATGCCCAATCACTGGCCGCGGCAACCGCCCTTATAGGCAAGAGCGAGCGGCTTTTGGTCATTCCCCACGCCAATGTCGACCCCGATGGCATTAGTTCCGCGCTCGCTTGCGAGCGCGTATGGAGTGCTATTGGGAAGCAGGTCACGGTGATTTGCCCAGACGCCAAGCCGGAGTCCCTTAAATTCCTGCCCGGTTTTGAACAGCTGGTGCACGACCTGCCCGATGCAGAGCAGTTTGTGATTACCATAAATCTGGACCCCGGCACAGACGTCGACACGCTGCGCTACACGGTGGAAGGACAGCAGATGCACATAACAGTCGTGCCGAAGCACGGCAAAATTCGCTCGGGCAACATCGTGCTGGGCGGGGGAGACAAGCCCTACGACCTGGTGGTAATCGTGGATACCGCAGACTTGGCACTCCTGGGCCCGCTGTATACGGAGCACGTGGATCTGTTTTCGAGCATCCCCATGCTCAATGTGGACCACCACATAAGCAATACGAACTACGGGCAAATGCAACTTATAGACCCCACGTCCAGCAGTTGCACGGAGCTGCTGTACCAGTGGTTTTCGTCGGTGCCGGAGTGGAAGGAACACCTCACGCCCGACGTAGCTACTCTGTTACTCACTGGCCTTATTACCGACACGCGCAGTTTCCAGAACCCCAACACCACGCCGCGCAGTTTGGAAATTGCCGCGGAGTTGCTGGAGCGCGGGGGCAGGCAGCAAGACATTGTAAAGAACATTTATAAAACGAAGCCGCTTTCCACCCTGAAAATTTGGGGGAGGGCTTTAAACCGCACGCAGGTCGACCGCGCCGCGGGCATTGTATGGTCCAGCGTCAGTCTGGAAGACTTGCAGGAACTGGGCGCCGACAGCCGCGAAACACATGGTCTGCTCGACGAACTTCTTTCGACAATTCCACATGCCGACGTGTACGTGTTGTTTACCGAAACGGAAAACGGCGTCATAAAAGCGAGCGTGCGTTCTTCTGCCGCAGTGGACTCCTCCAAGATGACCGGTGAACTTTTCCAAGGCGGCGGCCATGCGCGCGCCTCGGGGTTCCGTGTTCCTGTTGGGGAAAGCATGCAGCTTACGGTGTTGGAATGTATTCAGAAAATGAAGGCATACCTGCAGCAGCATCGTGGAGCACCTACGAGCGGAGCGGTTGGCACGCCGACAATTGTCCCCGAAGTTATAACACCTGCCCCGCAGAGTGGCCCGGGAATTGATGTTGCCATGGAACTGGGGAGTGCCACGGAACCAAAAGGTGATCGGTAATCTGATTGCCAGGCACTGAATCAGCATTAGACTACGTGCGGTCACTCATCGAAGTGGTTTTTCTATGCGCCTCGTCCAAGTCGCCAAAGCACTCGGCATGACCGGTCAACAGCTCCGCAAAGAGCTCTTGCAGGTGAACTTCGGCATAAAGCCCACGGACCGCGAAATTCCGGACGGGTTGGCGCAGGGTGTTATTCGTTTCGTGGCGCAGAAACACGGCATAACGGTGGACCAAGCGGCGCTGAGTGCGGGAGCGTTTTTGGAAGACGACGACGAAGGAGGCGACTCGCACGACGCGCCTGCAGACACAACAGGCGCTCCCGCCGCGCAAGCAGGGGCAGGTTTGGCACAGACTTCCGTTGCGCCTGCTGCAGCCGTCAAGTCCGCCGCCGAGGTGCCGCATGCCGCAGATTTAAACGTGTTGCGAAAACTGACGCTGACCGATGTTTCCAAAGAGGCAATTGCCCGCCAACAACAGCGCAACGCACAGCAACGCAGCGCGGGCAGCCACGACCGCCGTCCACGCAGGCCAGAAGACCGGCCCAAGCCCGAAAAACGGCGCATTACCGAAGGCACGCAGCAGCAAATTAAGAAGAAGGAAGGTGTCGTGCTGCTGGCCGCCCACGTTACGGTGAAGGAATTCGCGGAAAAAACGGGAATCCAAGTGCCCATCGTCATCAGCACGCTGCTGAAAAACGGCGTCATGGCGACGGTGAACCAGACAATCGACTTCGACACGGCGGCAATCATTGCCGCAGACCTGGAGGTGGACGTTCGCCGCGAACAGGCTGCGGCAAGCGCGGAGCAGCTCATTGCGAAGAACTTAAAAGACTTGCTGCAAGACGAGCCGGAAAATTTGGTGCCGCGGCCCCCGATTGTGGTTGTTATGGGCCACGTGGACCACGGGAAGACCAGCCTGCTCGACGCTATTCGCCAGACCGATGTTGCAGGCGGGGAAGCCGGCGGCATTACGCAGCACATCGGCGCGTCGCAAGTGCACTACACCTCGAAAGGCGCCGACACGCCCAGCATCATCACGTTCTTGGATACCCCAGGCCACGAAGCGTTTACCGCTATGCGCGCCCGTGGTGCACAGGTAACCGACATTGCCATTATCGTGGTGTCGGCCGAAGAGGGCGTAAAGCCCACGACCGTAGAGGCGGTGAACCATGCCAAGGAAGCAGGAGTGCCAATCATTGTGGCCATTACGAAAATCGATAAGCCTCAGGCAGACATAGAGCGCGTAAAAGGCGAGGTTGCGGGACTTGGCTTGCAGCCCGAAGACTGGGGCGGCACCGTGCCGTTTGTTCCGTGTTCCGCTGTTTCCAAGCAGGGTGTGGACACGATTCTCGACACGATCCTGCTGCTGGCAGAAATTGCCAGCCTGCGCGGCAATCCCGCGCGTTCGGGCATTGCGACGGTTATTGAAAGCCAATTGGACTCATCACTCGGGCCGCTGGCAACTGTAGTGGTAAACACCGGCACGCTGCGCTTGAGCGACGTGTTTGTGTGCGGGGTAACAAACGGCCGCGTGCGTACTATGGTCGACGGCCACGGCCAGCGCCAAACGGCGGTGCTGCCAAGCGGTGCCGTGCGCGTCTCTGGCTTTTCCGCCGTCCCACAAACGGGTGACATTCTGCAGGTTGTGGGCAGCGAGAAAGAAGCCAAGGAACTTGTCGAAAAACTGTTAGAACACGCCACCAGCCGCCGCAAGCGGTCGTTTGCAGACCTTGTTTCCCGGCTTTCCGAAGGCAAGTTGCAGCAGCTGAAAGTGGTACTGAAGGCAGACGCTCAAGGTTCGCTGGAAGCCCTGCAAGAAGCCCTGCAGAAGTGTTCTACTGACGTAACCGCCGTGAAGGTGATTCACGCGGCAATTGGCGCGGTGTCGGAAAGCGACGTCATGATGGCCGCTGCCAGCGAAGGAGTCGTGTTGGCGTTCCACGTCAACGTTCCCGGAGATGTAACCCGCACGGCAGAGCGCGAAGGAATCAGCGTGCGCACCTACGACGTGGTGTACGCCCTGCTCGACGATGTTGCCGCATTGCTCACCGGTATGTTGCAGCCAGAAGAAGCAGAAGAAGTCCTGGGTCACTTAGAGGTAAAACAAGTGTTCTTCCGCAAGCGCAGCGAACAAGTGGTGGGTGGCAAAGTGAGCGATGGCATCATCAAGCGTTTGCCGTTCCGGCTGCTGCGCGGGGACGTGCTTACCGACACCGGGCGTATTACGTCGCTGCGGCACGTGGAAAAAGACGTAAAGGAAGTAAAAGAAGGAGCCGAATGCGGCATGCGCATCGACTGTGCCACCCCCATAGAACCCGGGGACGTACTAGAGGTCTTCTTGCGCGAAATTAAGCGGAAGGCGCCGGGGGCGTAGTGTCGAACGTGGGTTTGTCGTCGACCCCGGTTGGCTGCAATTGTTTTACGCTGTCGCTTGTAACACGGTGCAGCAAAAATTCGTCTGCCAGTTTTGCGCCGTCTTCGCTCATGGGTGTGGCCTGCTTTAGTACCCAGCGCAGAGTCGGTTTATCCAGCTTCTCTAAAAATCCCATAACACCGCCCATCGTACTCTTCTTTGCTGGGGGTTTTGGTACCCCGGGTGGCGGTGGCGGAAGTTCTGGTTTTGCCTTGGGGTCCGGCTCGCCATTGGTCTTCAAAAATTCCATCAGCTTACCGTCTTCCACGTTTTCCCAGCCTTTTATGTCGCTGCTGCGGTCTTGCAGTTCGGCAAAGAGATTGAGGCTCTTTGCTTTATCACCATGCTTTGCAATAAAGCTGTCCCACTGCGGGGTGCGTATGAATTTCAGTTCGGTGGCCAGCTTATGGAGTTGCGGGGTTGTAAGAGAGGGGAAGAGTAGTGCTGCGCCCAAGCCTAAGTAGGCAGCGGAAAACATGGGACTCTTCGACTTTACGGCTAGTGCCCCCAAAATCATGAATGCGCCGCCGGCAATGTTGCGTACGGACTGCTGGCATTCCTGCATGAGTTTTGCGTACTCCGGCGGCAGCTGCGGCGCTCTGCGCTTGCGGTCCATGAAAATGGCCATGGTGCCCGGGTCCGCCGCCGCAAGGCGTTCCAAAGCGCGCGCCGCGTTGGCAACGCTTGGGTGCAGCACGGGAATGCTTTTGTCGGGGTTTTCCAGGTTGTCCAGCTGCGCTGCTGCATTCAGCACTGCTTCAGAATTGATTCGCAGGAAACCGCCGCCGTCTTCCCACAGGAATGTCCGCTCGTGTTCGCTTAGGTCGTACCCGTGGTTCGACAGATCTCCCTTTTGCTTCAGCTCGTCTTTCTCTTCTTGGTCCAACCTGCGCGGAGGATTTTCCAAGAGGTCCAGCCACCTATCGATCGTGTGAAGACGCGTGTCGTTGTCTGCCAGTGCTCCTTTTTCCAAATCCTTCTTTGCTTCGCGCAGGGCAGCAGCCGTCATCTTCATTTTTTCGGGCAGCGTGGCGACCAGCTCTGCGTTATTGGACAGCACCATGCCGGCAATGGCTTCCTTCGACATGGCGTTGGTCTGTGCAATGTCGAGCGCCAACTGGCGGCGCGAAGGGTTCCACGTGGCGTTGTTATGGCGGTAGAGTAAATCTGCAGGAATCTGCTGTTCGTACGCATTGCGGTACTCTTTGGAGCCGGGGTTGAAGGGGTTTCTGTGGAAAGGCATGGTTTCTTAAGGGTTGTTTTTGAGCCCATCGATAATCTTTTGCTCCAATGCAGCATCAACAGTTTTGTTCATGTCTCTTGCAAGCTTTGCAAAGTACGCAGCTTTTTGTTCAGGAGTGAATCCATTAAATGCCGGGTCGTTTTTCATGGCGTTGTTAATATCTTGCGCAGCTTGTTTGAATGCTGCATCGGTTGGATCTTTACTAAGATCGGTCATGATGTTGTTAGTGATTTGCGTTCGCATCGTATTTGTCGCAGCTGCCCCCGCACCGCCATTTTTCGCTTTGGCGAAAAGTTCATCCACCTTCTTTTGCTGATCAGGCGCCAAGGCACCAGTGTCATCTCCTCGAAGTACCTGTCCTAGCTTTCTTGGGTCCAGCCCCTGCCCCGTGCGGAACAAGCTTTCCACGCCGCCAACCTTGTTCTTCAGGCTGAGCAGCGAACCGCCGCCGGGCAGAATGGGCAGCGGAATGTTGAGCGGCAAACGCACGACAATGCCGGCAACGCTTTCGCCGAAGCTCTTAATGCCCGCGGTCGCATTCGTGTAAATTTCGTCGATGGCGATTGCGGCCCAGAAGCCCTTCCAAATCACCATCACAGACATGATGACCCACAGCAGTTGCCACACGTTGCCGACGTTGGGCAGCAGTTGCCCAAGCAAGTCCACCCCCTTTGCCACCGAGTTCGGCGGCGTGGCGTTTTTAAAGACATTGATGAGAATGAAGCCGATGGAAAGCGGCACCGCGGTTATGGCCGGCAGGAAGGCCGCCTTTACGAAGTGCTCGAAAATCTTCATGGGGTCGGGTATACCCCAGCTGCTCAGCTGGTCCTTTATCACATAACCAATGAACATGAACGGCATAAAAGCTATGGTGAGCCACAGCACCGGTATGCGCACAATAAGGGCCACGAGCAGCGCAGCTTCCGCAAGCACCAACATGCCCGAAACGAAGACCGCAAAAATGGACTTCGTTATAAGGCTCCAGAAGGCGCTCGCTTCGTCGGCGGCTGCGCCCGGTGGCGGCGTGTTCTTGGCGTCTTCCGTTATGCGCACAAGGTCGGGCAGCTGCGCGTGGTTCACAATGAGTCCGGCAAGCATATGTTCACCCGTGGTTACTTTGCCCATTTGTTCATACTTAATGCAGAAATTGCCTTTTACAACACAGTAGTAGTCCTTGTTCTCCCTCGACTTGTCGGCATTGCCCTGGCCGTCGGCTGGCACGCATCCATTGCCCGGTTTGGCCTTATCGCCGGTGCAAATGGCAATGGGGCGAACACAGGCGGCAGTTTTTGCCTTGCCGTCTTTTTCGACGCCAACTGTTCGAGAGCAATTCATTAAGTTTCCCAAACGCGCAGCCGGCGCCTGGTAAATGGCCAACGTTGTTACGTTGGCTAAGTCTAAAATGACGAGCGGGAAGAACCAGGAAAAGTTTACCAGGATGACCGCTGTTATAAAGTTCGTGGCGTACTGCGCAATAATGTCGCGCTTGGCGGTAACAACGGTGGCAACCGCTACGACTACTAATATAAGCACGAAGATGTCGTTGACAATGCTCCGGCTGAAATCCCAAATTTGGTAGAGCGCGCCGTTGCTCTGCTGCTCCATAAGTTCCAAGAAGAACCGGGGGTCTATGAGGAGTTTTAAAAACGGGTAGAGAGCGAACCCCAGCATGACAATGAGCGTTGCTATGAGCGCGACGAACGTAGCGATAACGGAGTACGTGCTGGTGGAAGCGGTTGGCGCCGCGGCAACCGGCTGCGCAATGCAGAGCAGTACCATGCCTAAAAGCGCCGGAGTTGCCCGTTGGAAGAGGCGAGTGAGCATTCCCACTATTGTAGCAGAAATCGGCACGTAATGTGAGGTCATATCGTGGCTCTGGGACTGCAAATTCTCTTTGTTGTTGCAATTCTGTATTCATAGTGAATAAAAAATGTATTCATACTACAAGGCTGCATATGTAAATTCACGATCAAAAGCTTACGAATGCACTATTTTTTATAATCCATAAAGGGGCGTTCGGCATGAGTACTTTTCTTGCACTGCGGCAATAGACCGACTACAGTTTGTGCGCATGGTTTCCCCGGTGCTCAAAGCACTGTTCTCGTCGCAAACGCGCGTTAAGCTGCTTTCCACGTTCCTGCTCCACCCGGAGGAGGAGTACTTCATACGCGAATTAACCCGGTTGCTCCACGAGCAAATTAACTCCATTCGCCGCGAACTGGAAAACCTGCGCAAGATCGGCCTGGTGCGTTCGCGCCAAAAGAACCGCAAGAAGTACTACCGAGTAGAGCCAGACTTCCCGCTGTTTTCGGAACTGCGCGGCATCATTATAAAAGAGACCCAAGCGGAGCGGCCGATTGTTGCCAGCCTGAAAAAGTTCCCGGGTCTCCAACTGATTGCCCTTGCGGGCATGTTTGTGGGGACCGACAGCAAAGTCGACCTGCTGATTGTAGGGGACATAAAGAAGGAGATTGTGGAAGCCCTGCTCCTGCAAAGCCCCGACTTGGCCGCCGTAAAGTACTCCATTTTCCCCCAAGCGGACTTCCTGTACCGCCTTAGCCTAAAAGACCGGTTCCTGCAGGAGATTTTGGGCGACCCCAGGCACATCGTTATTCACAACACGCTCCAAAAAGAGATAGAGGCCGCCCTTTCGAAGTAGCCTCAAACTGCTTTACAGCGCATATCCGCATCGGTAATCTTTTGCGGCTCCCATGACGCACGCCATTCTCCACGACCAGGCAAAGGCTTCGGTAAAGCCACGCCCCGAGCTGAAGCCGGGCTACACCGTGCGCGTGCACGAGCGTATTACCGAAGGAACGGGTAAAGAGGTAAAAGAGCGCGTTCAGATTTTTGAAGGACTCGTTATTGCCGTGCACCGCGGCATGACCCCCGCAGACGCCAGCTTCACGGTGCGCCGCATTGCGTCGGGCGTGGGTGTGGAAAAGGTCTACCCGCTGCATTCACCCCAAATCGACAAAATCGACGTAAAGAAGGTGGCCAAAGTCCGCCGCGCCAAGCTCTTCTTCCTGCGCGGCCGCGCAGGGAAGGCAGCGGCACTCAGCGAGCGCTTTACAACGGCAGATGAATTCGCCGTTGCTGTTGCTGCACCCGTCGTAGAGGAAGTTGCAGAGGCTCCAGCAGAGGAGGTTGTTGCAGAGGCTGCGGCTGAGTAAGGATTAGAGTATTAGAATATTAGAGTACTAGGGCTTTTTCGTGGAGCGGAGCCTAATATTCTAATACTCTGATATTCTAATATTCCATGTCCCGTATTCTCCTCATCGGCAATTACGGCTGTGGAAACCTGGGTGACGAGCTTTTGCGTGAGGCGATGCTCCTCCATCTTTCGTCGCACCAGGTGACGGTCATAAGTAAGGGAGACGTACCGCGATTGCCGACCGGCCTTCGTTCCCTCTTTACCCCGTGGTGGAAGACGCTGCGCGCAATGTCCCAGAGTGATGCTGTTATTTTCGGTGGAGGCACGCTCTTTACCGACGCCGAGTCCGTGCATGCATGCATCCTCTGGTGGCTGCATGTGGCGGTTGCTCGCATGTTTGGAAAACCTGTGTTGCTCGCTTTCCAAGGAATTGGCCCGTTCCACACATGGTTGGGCCTGCGTCTTGCTCGGTCAGCAGTGCGATCATCATTATTCATCTCTGTACGAGATGCGGAAAGTCTTGAACGTGTGCGATCATTTCAGCCAAAGAGTGAGCCACTTCTTACTGCCGACCCCGCGTGGCTTCTCTTCACGCCACGAGGTGGTGAATTGCGCGATGAGTGCATCGCGATCATTCCTCGCAGGAATCCCACACCGCAGTTTTTCGAAAGAGTGTTTCAGCTGAAAAAAGAGCACCCCAATGCTCCTTTCGTAATCATCTCTCTCCAGCCCAACGATGAACGAGAGAGCCAACTCTGTAAAAAGTTGAGCGAAGAACTTTCTGCGAATGTCGTTCCTGTTGCGTCTGCGAAAGAACTGATCGATGCACTCATGCCATGCTCACGAGTGCTCAGCCAGCGGTACCACGGTGCACTTGCTGCACGGGCAATGGGAATCGCTTGTGAGGAAGTTGCTCAGGCCAGGGGCGATAAGCTGAATAGTTTGAAGATGGCGGACTCGATACGGGAGAGAGAAAAAGCGCAGCAGGGGATGAAGTCGCTGCTCCTTTTCCTTGGTAGGTAGAGTGTTTTCCGCCAGAATGAGGGCACAAATGGATATACGAAACTTCTGCATCATTGCCCACATAGATCACGGCAAGTCCACCCTTGCCGACCGCATGTTAGAAACGACCGGCACGTTGCAAAAGCGTGAAGTAAAGGAACAGACACTCGACATGATGGACTTGGAGCGTGAGCGTGGAATAACGATCAAGCTCACACCTGTTCGCATGCATTGGAAAGGCATCGAGCTCAATTTGATCGATACACCAGGCCATACCGACTTCCGCTACGAAGTAAGCCGCAGCCTTGCCGCGTGCGAAGGGGCGATCCTTCTTGTAGATGCTTCGCAGGGAATTCAGGCGCAAACACTCGCGGTGCTCACCATGGCTATGGAGCATGACCTGCAAATTATTCCTGTGCTTAATAAAATCGATTTGCCGGCAGCAGACCCCGAACGTGTTAGCCAAGAAGTGGTGCACTTGCTGGGCTGCAAGCCGGAAGAGATCCTTAAAATTTCTGCCAAGGAGGGCAGGGGAGTTACGGAACTGCTGGATCACTTAGTGGAGCGTATACCGGGGCCGAAGCTGCACCCCGAAGCAGCAGGAACCCGCGCCCTCATTTTCGACGCAATTATGGACACTTACCGCGGCGCCGTTGCCTACGTGCGCGTGGTGGAAGGCGAAGTGCGCAAGGATATGAAGGTAACGCTCCTCGGCACGGGCTACGAAGGCGAAGTGCTGGAAGTTGGCTTCTTTACGCCAAAATACCAGTCGTGTGATGTGCTGCGCGCGGGGGAAATTGGCTACATTGTTACGGGCGCCAAAGACGTGTCGCAGGTGCGCACCGGTGACACGGTGGCCAGCAGTGCGGGCTTACCGATTTTGCCCGGGTACAAGCATGTACAACCTATGGTCTTTGCCGGTGTGTACCCCAGCGAGGCAGACGGCTACCCCGACCTGCGCGACGCACTGGAAAAACTGGCGCTCAACGACGCGGCACTCAGCATAGAAACGGAGCGCAACGCGGCCCTAGGGAACGGATTCCGCGTTGGCTTCCTCGGCCTTTTGCACATGGACATTGTGCAAGAGCGTCTAGAACGTGAGCATAACTGTGACCTCATTATTACTGCGCCGAGTGTGATGTACGAAGTGGCGCTCGGCGTGCGGCGCGCTGCGGAAGTAGTGCGCAGTTCCTTACTGAAAGTAGATGAGCCAAACGTTGCACGTATAAGCAACCCGGCAGACTTTCCCGACGCATCGCTTATTGCCGAAGTGCGCGAACCCTGGGTGAGCCTCGAAATTGTGTGCCGCAGCCAAGACGTGGGAGCGGTTATGTCGCTGGTTGCAGAACGCCGGGGGCTGACGCAGGCGACTGACTACCTGGACCAAGACCGCGTGTTGCTGCGTTACGAAGTGCCGCTCCAGGCGATCGTGCTCGACTTTTTCGACAAGTTAAAAAGCAGCACCCAAGGGTACGCGTCTATGAGCTATGAACCGCTTGGTTACCGCAGCGGGGACCTTATCCTTATGCAGATTCTGCTGCTGGGCGAACCGGCGGATGCTCTGAGTACGGTCGTTCACCGCAGTGAGGCGCACCGCGTAGGGGAAATTATCTGCAAGAAGTTAAAAGAAGTGATTCCCAAGGAACAGTTTCAAATTCCCATTCAAGCGGCACTCGGCGGCAAAATCGTCGCACGCGAAACGGTGTCTGCGTACCGCAAAGACGTTACGGGCTACTTGTATGGTGGAGATGTTTCGCGGAAGAACAAACTGCTGGATAAACAGAAGAAAGGGAAAAAACGCATGAAGCAAATGGGCCGTGTCACGCTTACGCAAGATGCGTTTCTGGCCGTGCTCAAACGGGAGTAATCATTCTTCTTCCTTCACCACTTCCTGGGGCATTTGCGCTATGAGCGGCGCAAAGGTTGCTTGCAGTACCGCAGCGGAAAATGCCTGCAGGCTTTCGAAGGAAGCGTCCTTTCCCAGGCTGCGCAAAAAGTCCTGCAGCACGAAGGTAGCAAGCTGCAGCACAGATCCATCGACTTCGTTTCTGCTTACAAGCAGTTTTTGGAGCACCGCACTGCTTTCGCCCGAAAGAACCAATTGCATACGGGTAATCCACCGCAAAATTGCGTTGCTGCTTTGGGGGTCGAGCCCCGCCTTTTCCATGTGGGTGAGCACGAAGTCACCACCGGCTTGCTCGCCGTAGGCTTCGGCCAAGTATTCCCGCACCACCGTATTGCACCCGTCGTGAATGAGCGAGAGGAGTGCTGCTATAAAAATACTGGGGCAGTCGCGTGCCACGAGACGCGAAATAAGGAGGAAGAGGTGAGCGCGTGCGTCGTCCCCCAGGAACTGCGCGATTGCTTTTGCCACTTGGTCGTCGCGCTTCTTGCTGCGTTTTTCCTCTTTGCGAATTTGCTGCATAGCCGCTTGCGACGCGGCAAAACGCTGCGCTGCTGCTTCGGAAATCGTTTCAGACGCTCCACCCGCGCCTTCGTCTGGCATGCCGATGTCGAGGCCACCAAGTTCGCTCATTGCACGGGCAGGTTACGCCGAAGGCTCTATGTGCACGAGTGTTGCGCGCTCGGGGCGCCCATTGAACTTCGTAACGCGTGCCTGGCTAAATTGCACCGTGCCCGCTTTGGAAGCATGAATCGTCCAATCTTTGCCAACGTAGGTGTTGCGGCCCGGGCGGTACCAGTAGCCTTTTTGGCGTACCAGGACTTCGCCGCTGTTTACGGTTTGGCCGCCAAAACGCTTCACGCCGCGGCGCTTGGCGCGACTATCTCTGCCGTTTGTTGTAGACCCACCGGCCTTCTTGTGTGCCATAAGTAGGAACATTCTACGGATGGACTTTCTGCTTGCAAGTGGAAAGTCTGTAACGCAGAATCCCTCCGTCCGCTTAAAACGGACAAAAACAGCTATCTGACGCGGGGTGGAGCAGCCTGGTAGCTCGCGAGGCTCATAACCTCGAGGTCCCCGGTTCAAATCCGGGCCCCGCACCCACAAATCATGGAAGGAACCTAGCGGTTCCTCCCATGGACCCTCTTCCCTTATAAGGTGTTCCTCCAGGCTGGCAGAGCCAGCCTTCGGAACGTTTATTAGATACAATAACCCTATGAATGAAATAGAAGGTGCTGATGATGGATTCTCGGACGGAAAGATTAAAGGACTAAAGGTACTGTTTGCAGGTATGCCAAATGATCAGCTTATCCATTTGGGTGGAGATAGCGGCGACATAAATGTAGAAGCAGCTGCGAAAGAGACGATTCTCGACCGTTTCAAGTTCCTGACAAATGATGATCTTGCACAATACAGGGGCCAGCTTGTTATGCTCTATAGCGACCCCTTACGTATGAAAACTCAGTATGTTCTTGCGCATGGAACGCATGATGAGCTTATGGAATTGGAGCGACAACCTGACGAAATTCAGAGACTTGCGGAACAGCTTGGCGCAACGCACTTCAGTATGATGCGCTGCATCATCCAATTTGTTCCGGTGTTGGATTCCTAGTTACACTGACTTCTTCAATTCCTCTATGGCACCCCTCTTAAAGAGGAACAGCGTCCAGTGTTCGTACACGGGCATTTGGCGAAGGAGTTCCAGGTAAGCGGCTTCTTGTGCCGCAGTCCACTGGCCGAGCGGTGTTGGGTCACCGTAGGTCTGCTTGCCGGTGCTGGGGGGAATAATGAGTACTTTTTCGCCGGGGCGCACTTTGCCTAAGTACTCCTTGGCGTACTTGTCTTTAAACTGAGTGGAGTTGACGTACAAAAGTTCGCGTTCACTTTGGGCGATTTGATCTCGCAATGCATCGTTTTGGTCGGCAATACCCTGGAGCGTTAGGTCGAACATGGCGTTTTTGTAGTACGACAGCACAAGGCTGAACGCCATAAGGCCAATGATACTGAGCCCTAAGAGCACCACTAATTGGCGGCTGACCGGCTCTAAATTCTTGTACGGCACGGCGGAGATTTTACTCTTCTTTGCGTCGCTGTCCGCTAGAATGCTGCCGTGAATATTTTCTGCAGTGGCATAGGCGGAGCGGGCGTCTCTGCGTACGCGCAAATTGCGCGGTCGCATGGGCACACGGTGAGTGGCAGTGATAGAGCGGAAGGCCCACAGCTGGAGCATTTGCGGAGCCTCGGTATGACCGTCACAACGAACCAAGACGGTTCGGCAATTCCTGCGGACTGTGAGCTCTTCGTCTACTCGCAAGCGGTTCCCGAGGATGCCCCAGAGCGTGTGAAGGCGAAGGAGCGCGGCATTCGGCAGCTTGCGTACTTCGAAGCACTCGGTGAGCTTTCTGCAGGGCAGGAGATTCTTGCCGTGTGCGGGACGCATGGAAAATCCAGCAGCACTGCCATGCTGGGGCATGTGCTTACCTCGCTTGGCCACAACCCCACGGTTGTGCTGGGTGCCAACGCGCCAAACTTGGGCGGCACCAATGGCCGAAGCGGTCGGGAAGACTTGTGGGTTATAGAAGCGTGTGAATACCGCCGGCAGTTTCTGTCGCTGCAGCCGAAGGCCGTGATTCTTACCACGGTGGATGGCGACCACTTCGACGCGTTTTCTTCCATTGAGGATTACCGAAGTGTATTTACACAGTTCTTCGGTCTTCTCCCAAAGGACGGAGTGATCGTGTTTCACGGAGCAGATGCTGCTGCGAAAGCTCTTGCAGAAAAGTCTGGCAGACGCTGCATAGATGCCGACCAGTATGCGCTGCCAGAACTGCGTGTTCCGGGTCAGCACATGCGTAGGAACGCACAGCTTGTACTTGCTCTTTGTATTGACCGTGGAATCGAGAAAGACAAAGTCCTGGAGGCACTCAAGCAGTACGTAGGAATTGAACGACGTATGGAAGTTTTGGGATCCTATGGCGATGATGTTCTCTGCATCGACGACTATGCACATCATCCACTGGAGATTGAGGCAACGCTCCATGCACTGAAAGAGTTTTACCCAGCCCGCAGACTTGTCGCAGTCTTCCAGCCACACACATTTGACCGCACGCGAAAACTTTACGAGCAGTTTACGAAAGCATTTACTTCGGCAGATCTCATCTTACTCACGGATACCTACGAAGCGCGTCGCGAGTCAGCAGAGCCCATCGATCACCCGGCATTTGCACAGGCGATAGAGAAGGAAAGCGGCGTAACTTGCACGTACACGGGAAATCTCGAGGCGACAAAAAGTGCCTACACCTCACAGTGGGTCAAAACAGGGGATTTGCTTGTTACATTGGGTGCCGGCACCGTGACGAAGCTGGGCAGGGATTTGGTCAGGTGACGCGTGCTACTATTGCCGTATGCCAACCACTCATCTTGAACATGATGTTGTTCTAGACTTTGCTGATTCTGTAAGTTCGGAAGATGGAAAACGGCCGCGCTTTGAACCAGGCGACACGGCTGCGCTTAGTAAATGGATGAAAAATATAGCGCCTGAATATTCCACTGATCATGGACTTGCCTGCGCACGGTCGGATCTTGCACTGCAGATGGCTATCACACGAGCATTCCCGAATACGGGTGCACATGTTTTCCTGAGTGAATACTGGGACCCCGTGCGACGTGATCTTCTGCGACGCATTGAAATTGCTCTTCCGGAGTTTGCCGCCTTTGACCAAGCTCGCATTGCATTTGAGCAGAGTGTGGGCCCCGCCAGGCACGAATACAGAATGATGAATATCCACCCGGCGGTACTACCAGAATCCCAAGCTGTGTAGCTATCGACTGCGCGCCGATGAGCTCATTGCATTGCGCAGCCGTGTGCTTTCGGGCAGCAGCTCTTCGGAATCTTCGCCGTACAAATCCATGGCCACCGAAAGCATCTTGCTCAACTCCGCACGATTGATGGGGTCACCGGGGCGGAACGTTTTATCGCTCGGCACGTCGATGAGACCATCGTGTGCAGCGGTTTCGATAGTGTCTGCGTAGGGCATCAAAATTTGTACGTCACTGAACACCGTGCCCTTTGCCCATAGCCGCTGCACATCCAGTGCTTGCAGCAGCGTTGCCACCACTTCGGCGCGCGTTGCTGCGCGCGAAGGGTCTTCCCGGTGGTCTTGGTACACAAGCCACCCCAGGCTTTCTGCGGTTGCAACGTACGGCTCTGCCCATGTGCCGTTCGCGCGTTGGTTTTGGGCCGCTCCATGCAAGTCGGTTCGAGAACTGATCGCTAAGGCAATTTTGGCAAGTTGCGCAAGCGACACGTTGTCGCCCGGGCCGAACCGCCCTGTAAGCGTCCCGGCTTCGTCGCGGTAGCCCGACATGACCCCGGTCTTGAGTGCGGTGTAGACGTGTGTGGCAAACCAGTCGGCAAGCGGAACGTCTGTAAAGGCAATGTCGCGTCCCTCCAGGCCGATCGTTACGAATTGCAGTCTTTTTTCGAGATCTGCTTTTTGCGGCAACACGCCGTCCGCGCAAGAAAATGCAATATCGAGGCTTACGCGGCTGTTGCGCTGCAGCGTGCCACTCTTCGCCGCCGGGGTTGCACAGCCTTGTACCGGCTCGAATGTGGCGCTGTACAGCCCTATGGGCGTGTCTTCAAACGAAGCCGGCGTCGTGCCGCTTACGCGCAAGTTGTTCGGCCCGGTGAGGGTGAATTTCACTCCTTTTGGAGAGCTGGTAACAGACACCGTTCCCACATGTGTGAAGGTGTAGGTGATGACTGCGCGGTAGTGCGTGCCGGGCTCTAACGTGATTGTTGCCTGCGGCACCGGGAATGTTTGCAACAAGTCGTTATCTAAATACAAATTGATGCTGCCCACCGCTCCGTCTGGGGCGGTTGCTTGCAAAAAGTATTTCCCGGGTGACGCGGGGTCGAGTGAGTAACTTGCGTGGTTCACCATTTCCAATTGGCCTTCGTCATTGGGGCGAGAAAGGATCCACTTTCCTAGAAGGCCCGTCGGGCTTTCTTGTTGAATGATGAGCGTTGCCGCGTCGTCGGCGCTGGCCAAAAAGGACGTGGCAAGTAGTACTGCAGTAAGCACGAATGGCGTGGCGCGCATAGCATACGCAGAATACCGCCGTTTGCGGCGAGACAATATGGACAGATGCCGCAGTGCGCAGCCCAATGACAGGATGACAAGCGCTTCACCACAACCGCTAAATCCGCCTGAACGAATTCAAGCGGCTGTAGCGGAACCCTTCCCCGTACTGGTCGTTACCTGCTGGTTGATGCTACGACTGGCGTTCGGCGAGCGGAGAGTGTCGTTGTAAGAGCCGCGCTTGCGGCAAAGAAAAGAGCGAAGGCGAGCACGCCTGCGCCGGTCTTCGGCAGCATGGTGACGCCGATGACGAGCTTGCGGCTGCGCAGTGCGTCGTTGCCCACGTTCACGTCGGGCCCGCTTACCTCTGCGGTTAAATGCACGCTGCCGCCGGTCTTTAAGCGGTCGGAAATGCGTACAGGGTATGTAACAGTCCAGCTCTGGCCCGCAAAGAGTTGTGGCACGTCCCACACGGCGCTGCTGCCACGGATTGCACCGCCCTGGGGCAGCACCTGTTGCAGCGTGACTTCGCTTTGGTTAAACAGCTGCGTAAGCGTGAGATTGTTGAGAGTACTGCGTGACGTGTTGCGCACACCGAGCGTGACTTGCACCGTGCCCCCGGGCAGCACTTCGCTCTGGTTCGTGTCGAAGTAGAGCGTTAGGTTACTTGTCGGTTGTGGTTGAATGCCGGGGAGCGTTGGCGGTACCGGTGCGGGTGGGGTTACCACGGGGCGCTCTGTTCCGCAGTTGTAGTCCCCAATAAAATGCAGCGTTGCGGACTCGGTAAGGCTGCGTGACTGTGAGCGCGGTGGCGTGCAGCCCCGCAGCGGGTGGTAGTCCACGCTGTACAGACCCGGCTGCAAGTTGCTAAACGACTGCGGCGTAACACCCGTCGCAAGAATTTGCGTGCCGTTGCGCAGGGTAAAGCCCGCACGGCTGGGGTCGCTTTCCACCGTAAGAACGCTTGTCCACCGGTAGCGAATGCGAATCGTCATGTTCTCTGCCCCACTGCTGAAGAATGTTGCCTGCGTACCCGCGACTGTTTTTAGCAGACTGTCTGTGGCGTCGTAGAATTGTATGCTCGTTTCTGCGTCGTTGGGCGGCGTGACCGTAAGCGTGTAGTACCCGCTGCCTGCGCCCGAAATGCTGCGCGACACCTCTTGGTGTGCGCTGAACGTCGTACTGTTGGGCGCTGTAAGCAGCCAGTCTCCCTGCTGGTCCACCCCGCTGGGTTGCTCAATCGTTATAGACCAGGCGGCAAAAGCCGGCAGAGCGAGCACCGTGCTGAGCAGGAACCCAAGGCCAATGGAGGTACGCAAACGCATAAAAGAAGTGAAAAGGGAGAGAATCTACCCTTTCTCTAGGCGTTTTGTCAAGGCAGGCCCTACTGTTTCTTCTGCTGTAAATGCTGTTTCAATGCAGTTTTATGTATCTCTTGCAGCTGGCTCAACGGCTCTTCCACCAGGACCTCTTCCCCGGAACGAATGACGAGTGACGAGGCAGACGTTGAAGATCCAATCATGTGTGGGTTTACGCCGTACTCTTTGCAGAGGGTTTCGAAGGCAGGGCAATAGTCTCTCTTCACAGCACAGAGGAACCCTCCAGTTTCACTAAAGAGAACTGTGTCACTGCGAAGGCCATCTGCAATTCCTGCAATATTGAGCTCGATACCTATACCACGATCGATTCCCCGTTGAGGGAGCGTCATGTCGAAGGCGCTCATAAGGAGTCCGCCTTCGGAAATGTCATGACATGCAGCAACCAGTTCTGCCTCAATCGCTTTTGTTACCACGGTCACTTCACTCAGCACGTCGGCAAATACGGGCTGTGGAACATTGCAGCCAATCATGCTGTCCCACGGTTTGCCCAGTAGTTGCTCCAGCGCACTGTAGTAGAGCGAGGCTCCGCATTCGTCTTTGCGGTTGCCGATAAGGTAGATCTGCACGTCAGGTTCACAAAGTTGCATCGTAACTGCCTTACGGGCATCGGGCAGTTGCCCAACACACGCAACAATTGCCGTGGGGTCGATTGCAGAGCCGTCGGGCCTGCACTTATACAGCGACACATTCCCCGACACGATGCCGACTGGCTCGCCATCAACTGCAATGCCTCGTGCAGCATCGGCAATGCCGCGTACACCTTCTTCCAGTTCCCACAGTTGCTGCGGCACTTCGGGGTTGCCGTAGTTTAAGCAGTCGGTAAGGCAGCGCGGCAGCGCACCCACGGCAGCGCAATTGCGTATGCTTTCCGTAACGGCGTTGGCACCCTGCCAGTACGGGGAAATTTTCCCGTAGCGGCCGTTGCCGCTGCAACTAAAGGCCGCACCCACGTGTTCATCTTTTTGTGGCAGGTTTTCCCACCCGGGGTGCGAGTTCCCCAAAACATAGCTCTGCAAATCGGTAAGCGGTCGCAACACACCGGCATCGGCTTCGCCCGCTTCCACGATACTGTTTCCTATAACACTCTTGTCGTAATGAAGAGTAATCGGCTGCCGACTGCAGCCGTTGGGGTGTCGCAGCATTGCCTCAAATATGTCGCTTAGCGTGAAACTTGTTCCTGCTATCTGCACTGCACTACCGTTTGCGGTCATCACCGGCTCCTTTTCCTTCCACTCGCGCGGGGCTGTGGGCCGAACATACTGCAAGCCGCTTGTAATATCTGTCGCTTTCGCTTCGCAGACTATGTCTCCTTTATGGGTAAGGCGGAACATGCCGTCGGTTGTAACTTTGCCAATGCAGCTGGCACCCGCGTTGGGTGCGGCACGCGGCAGTTCCCAGTCTTCGTTGTAGTGCTTCAAAATATGCTGCGTCAGTTCCGGGTGCACAATCCAGCACAAGCGCTCCTGTGTTTCGGCGCAGGCAATCACTTGTGCAGGCAGGTCGGGAATGCCGACATGGACTTTGTCGAGATCCACGACAGCGCCGAAGCCCTCGTCAGCAACTTGCTCCACCGAAGCGCACACGACTCCGCCTGCTCCAAGATCTTTAAAGCTCACGCGATGCAAATTCTTTGTTGCTGCAAGCCAGTCGAAGAGTGCATAAGTGCTCGCTAACAGTACGCGCTCCAGAAACGGGTTCGGCTCTTGCACGGCACCGACGTTTTCATCTTGCAGTTGCTCGTCAATAGGTCGCGAGGAAAATGACGCACCGCCGAATCCGCTTCTGTCTGTCGCTTTGCCAATCAAGATGATGTCGTAGCCGACCTCACCTGCTTCTGCGGGCACCGTGCTGTGAATCACTTCGTCTTCGCGCACGAGCCCGAGTGCGACGGCATTCACTAAGCAGCAGGTGTTATACGCGGGTCCGAACTGCACGTCGCCGCCCATGTTGGGAATCCCCAGCGGGTTCCCATAGCCCGCAATGCCGCGCGCAGCTTCGCTCGCAATGGTTTTACTCTCCTCCGTTGAAAGATCGCCGAACCGCAGCATATCCATACAGCCAATGACGCGCGCACCCATGCAGAGTACGTCGCGCACGACGCCACCGACCCCGGTTGCCGCTCCTTCGAACGGAACAATTTGCGAGGGGCTGTTATGCGATTCGTGCGCAATCACAAGGCCCCAGCGCTTGCCTTTTGGCCCATCGGTAATCGCCACGATGCCGCTGTCTTCCCTTGGCCCCAAAATGATGTGCTTGTTCTCTGTGGGCAATGATTTAAGAAATCTGCGCGACGATTTGTAGCTGCAGTGCTCACTGCCTTGAATTCCCCAAATGACGGCTTCGGTAATGGTAGGGTCGCGCCCCAGGAACGTGGTGATTTTGCGTGCTTCCTCCACCGTAAGCCCTATGCGCTCTTTGCTCAGAATCTCCTGAAGCTCCGCATCTGTTGCCGACGTAAAGGGGAGTGTCGCCTGCATTCGTGTGTGCCCAGGTTAGCTGATGCAGGATTGGGGATCGAGTACTCTGGTTAGTAACTTATATGAGTCCTAATCCCTAATATTCTAATACTCTGATATTCTTCTTCCGTGACGCTTTTCACAAAATTCCGCAATGCACTTGGAACCCAGCACCGCTTGCTCGGAGGTGCGGCTGTTCTTGCCGTTACGCAAGCGGGTGCATCCGTTGCAGGGTTGATCCGTGACCGTCTTCTGAACCAAACATTTCCTGGGCTCGACACGGTGGACGCGTACATTGCGGCGTTTCGCCCCAGTGACCTGCTTTTTCAGATTGCCATTATGTCTGGCATAGCAACGGTGTTGCTGCCCATGCTGGCGAAACACCTTGCTGCCAAAGAGAAGAACGAAGCGTCGGAGCTGCTCAGTAGCGTGCTTTGGTTGGGCTCTCTGGTCTTTGGGCTCCTCGCACTTGTTCTCGCGCTCTTCTTTCCGCGCATTGCACCGTACCTTGTGGGGTTCCAAGGAGACTCACTTACGCTCTACATAACGTTCGGTCGTCTCGCCCTCCTTACGAACTTCCTCTTCGTCGCCGGCAATGCGCTGGGCCAGTATCTCAATGTGCGCAAGCGTTACTGGATTTACGGCATCACCCCAATTCTCTACACCTGCGGCACCATTGCAGGAACGCTGTGGCTGACGCCGAGTTACGGTCAACTCGGCCCTATGCTTGGTACATTGATTGGGGCTGTTCTTTACCTCGTTTTTCGACTTGCTGGAGCATGTGCTGCGGGGTTCACGCCATCTGTGCGCTTCTGGCACCCCGATCTTACCAAGATGGGTTGGCTTATGCTCCCGCGCATGCTGGCGCTTGCGGCACTCCAAGCGCAGTTGCTCCTGTTCGATAGTCTCGCGTCCCATCTGCCTGCCGGTTCGGTGACGGTAAACAGCAATGCACGCAACTTTCAGTCGTTTGTTGTTGGGGTCATTGGCATTGCACTTGCACAGTCGGCATTCGCCCATTTGAGTGAGTCTGCGGCAGAACAAGATCACACTCGTTTCTGGATTTACATTCGCAAAGGGCTCTTCTGGACCTTTGCACTCACGGTGCCGGCTGCCTTCGTGCTCGTGCTCTGCACGCCCATTGCCGAGTGGCTTGTGCATTTGCAGAGTGTGCATGCAGTCTTCGCCATGAGCCTGTTGCTGTATGCCATCAGTATTCCGTTCGAAAGCCAGAACCACCTCCTGCTGCGTGCATTCTACGCGCTCCACCGCACCACAACGCCGGCTGTCTTCAGCGTCTGTAACGGAATTTTGGCCATTGGTGTTGCATGGGCACTCGTTCCACGGTTCGGCATAAGCGCTATACCCATCGGCTTCCTTGCGGGGCAGGTGATTTGTGCGTGCGGGTTGCTCCTCCTTCTGCCCCGGGCAGTTGCGGACTCGCGTTAAGCCCTCCTCTTTTTTACAGTAATGGTCGTAACTTCGTACCCCGCAGGGGTTGGCGGCATGACTCCATGCCGCACATTTTGCGCACCCACTGCAGCAAAGTGACATTCTACAGTGTCGATGGATTTCAGGAAATCAGATTGTTTCAAGCGGGTGCGGACATTCTCTGGAATGAATTCCGCGCGCACTGCAGCAACTTTCTGAAACGCTTCACGGACCATGGTAATTGCCGGTTCACACAAATGATGCACGTCGATGCGGCGAGCCGCAGCATCGTTACGAAAGTTCACCGCTTGCCGCAGTTGTGTTCGCAGGAGTTTGAAGATTGCCATGTGCACTGCGGTAAGGTCTGCTTGTGTGGGCTCTGTCTCGAATGCGCTTCTTCCTTCTGCCAATTGTATAATGCGACTGGTCGCCGCTGCCGTGTCGTTCCATAAGCGCTGCGCTCGCCGAAAGTAGTCGTCGTTTTCGAAACCGCTGCTGCCTAAAATTGCCGTTCCTGTCGGTGGGTGGGGCGGGGAACCTGGCGGCAATGCTAACTGCTGGCCTGCCTGAGTCTCTGCCGGAACAAATTCCGGCTCATCGCGGTCTCCTATGCGGGAATCCGGATGCTGCACAGCCAAACGCTATTCCTCACGGTACACACGTCAAGGAACACCGCTTTACGGTACGGCTGCTCCAGTACAGAGGAGTATTTCATTGACACGATACGGCTATCGAGCGATCCTCAAACTCCAATGACTTCATCTCTTTCCAAATTTTCAGACGGAGAACGTGCTGAATTGCTTCAGAAGCTGAACAAGACAGAAGATCTAGCGATGCTATGGGAGCATGCAACCGTCGAACTTGTACGTGATGCTCTTGGTAGCACTTATAAGAATATAGTCGGAATCGAACCCAATGACAGAGAGGCTCTTCGTCATGAGCTGATGAATCCCTAGATTTGTTTATTCCAATGCAGAGAAACCTTCGGCACTTTCGAATGGTGCATCACTCATTTCCACATGTTCCACCTTTGCCGCATCTGGCCCGTGCCCGCACCACGCAATGAATTTCTCGACAGCAGCGTCATCACCTTCTACATGTGCAGTGACGCATCCATTGCTTTCATTTTTGATCCAGCCCTTCACGCCCAAACGATCTGCATGGTCTTTTGCAGACGTGCGGAAGAAGACACCTTGCACGCGGCCCGTGATCACCATGGTTACGGACTTCACGCGTTTTGGGCTTCCTTGGCAGCATCCTGGGCCATTAATGACGTGATGGCACTCCGAATATTTTCACGGCGATTGTCTATGTATTGCAAATCGTCGGGGCCTGCCACCTGCGCTGCTGCATCAAATTCCGCAAGAACAATACGACCGAGTACGAGAGGGTCTCCATTTTCGTGTGCAACTATACGAAATGCTCTTGCATAGACTCCTTGGGCGAGTACTCCGAGTGTGTGGTCTGCCGCCTTCTGGCCGTCTTTGGGTTGAGCTTCTCGAAACCAGTGGATGAAACTATTTAACAAGCCGTCCGTGGAAGGGCCCTTGGCTGTCATTTCCTGACGAGCAATTTCTATGCGCTGTTGTTCGTTATTCAGGGTATCCATATTTTGGTGCGAAAAAGGGAGCTATTTCTTCTTCACCTGGTTGAATTCCAGTTCCACCGGCGTTTCGCGGTCGAAGATGATCACCGTCACCGTAAGTTTGCCCTTGGAGACATCCACCGTTCCCACGGAACCTTCGTAGTTCTTAAAGGGTCCGTCGATGATGACAACGAGGTCGCCCACCTTAAAGTCGCTCTTGAACTTGGCGGCCTGCTCGCCCACGCGGCGTTCGATAACGCCGAACTCTTCGGGCGTCACCGGCACCGGAATGTTGCCGGAACCTACGAAGCCCGTTACGTTAGGGGTGTTGCGCACCAGGTACCAGCTTTCATCGGTCACAATCATGTCGACCAGCACGTAGCCCGGGAACAATTTCTTTTCCTCTTCCACCGGTTCGTTTTTCTTAAACGTGAGTTGTTTTTCCTTCGGCACTTCCACGCCGAAGATGTAGTCCTGCATGCCCATGCTTTCCACGCGCTGGAGCATGGACTGCTTTACGGCGTCTTCATAGCCCGCGTACGTGTGCACCACGTACCAGTTGCGACCGGCGTTGGGGTCTTGCTTGCCCATGGGTTAGATTGCGTTGAGGAGGAGCTGCACTGCTTGGTCGAGACCGAAGTCGAGCACGCCGAAAATGGCGGTGGCGACGGCAATAAAGGCAATGACAATGAGCGCCAAACGAACGGCTTGCTGCCGCGTTGGCCAGCGCACCTGGTGGAGCTCTGCGAGGGCTTCGGTGAAGAATTGCTGGATCTTTGCCATGCCGGGGTATGGTATGGGGCTTGTGCCAGCTCCGCAAGCGGGAGGACTCTAAAAATCCAGTTGCAAGCCACGGCGTTCGCGAACGCCGTGGCAAGGTAAAAATGCCTAACAAACTAGGAATACAACGGATTCTTTGTATTCCTATAAATCGTACTCCACCGGCCCAAACGCTTTCACTTTTGTTATAGGCAGAGCAACGAACCAGACTTTGCCCTTTATATGGCTGGCTTCCACGAAGGGCTGCGGCGAGTCGCCCACCCGGAAACTGCGGCTGTCGCTGCTGCCAAGGCGATTGTCGCCCAGTAAGAAGTAGCGGCCTTCGGGCACGTGGTACGACGTGTCGCCCTGGTCGGCGCTTGCGGGGCTTACACCCGGGAACGTGTGGCTGCGGTTGCGTTCGGTTAAGTATTCTTCGGGCAGTTTAATTTCCTCTTCTGCGCCTGCAGGCAGCACGTAGACGTCGCCGCTGCGCAGCGTGACCGTGTCGCCCGGCATGCCAATCACGCGCTTGACGAAGTAGCGGCCTTCATCCACCGGGGGGTGAAACACCACAATGTCGCCGCGCTCCGGTGCGCCAATCCAGTACGCCAGTTTATTGATGATGATGTACTCCTTGCTTTCGAGCGTGTCGCTCATGGAGCTGCCTTCCACCTGGAACGGCGACACCAAGAAGGTGCGAATGCCTGCCACCACGAGCAGAATGACGGTGAGGTTGAGCACCGTGTCAATAACGGCCATAAGCCGCTTGTTCTTCTGCCTTGGCGCGGTGGTTGGAGAAATTTCCGCCACGGAGTCGAGTATACGCCTGTCGCCGCGACCTGCGCTACACTGTTCCCCGTGAAACGCTTCCGTGACTTTTGCTTCGTGCGCAGCTTAGACGACGACGAGTCGCTGGTGGCCGTCGTGCATAGGCACTGGCTTTTTGGCTTGCGAGACTTGTTTTGGCCGACTGTCGCACTTCTGTTGCCCTGGGTTGCCGTGGGGTTGGCGCCAACGAAGACACTTGTCTTCGTGGCGCTTGCGTGGTCTGCGGCCGCCGCCGTGTGGTGGATGCGCAACTTTTTGGACTACTACTTGGATGCGTGGCTTATAACCGATCAGGGCATCATCGACATAGAGTGGCACGGCCTGTTCCACCGCGAAGTCACGCGCGTGCTGTATAGCGACGTGCAAGGTGTGTCGTATGAAATCAAAGGCATTGTTCCCACGCTGCTGCGTTTTGGCACCATCAGCATAGAAAAAGTCTCCACCGGCACCACTATGGAGCTGCCCGATGTCGACCGGCCCTGGCTCGTGGAGCGCGAAATTCTGCACTGCATGGAAAAGTACGTACGGAGTGTAAACTACCAAGACGAAGAGAAAGTGCGTGATTTGCTTTCCACCCTCATTGCCCGCCAGGTGCAGGCCGAAAGCATGGAGCCAAAATTTAAGAAAGTTCGCCGACGCTAATGCTGTGGTTCTGGCTTGCCGCGGCTCTCCTTGTACTTCTTGCTGCGGTAGTGCTCATTGCCGCCATACTCTTGCGCTTGCGGCGGATGTTGACCATGGTGGCCGTGCGCGAAATTGAAGCGTTAATTGCAGCGGCTCTTGTACATGCCGACCATCGTTTGAAAATTATTGAACTGGATAAGGTGTTGGATGTCCTGCTTTCCAAACTGGGCCACACGGGAACCCTAGGCGAAAAACTGAAGAAAGCGGGCGCGCGGTTCCCCAACGCCAATGCACTCTGGAGCGCTCACAAGTTGCGCAACACGCTTGCGCATGAGCCGGGGGCGGCTGCAAACGATGCCGATGTCGAACGCGTGCGAACAGCAATCGTCACGGCATTGCGCCATGTAACACCCCGCCGCTCGTGAGCCGGGCTTTGGCCTGGTAGGATTCCCCCCATGAAGCCGGAGTTTATAATCCTCGGCATTGGCAACCACGGCAAAACGTATGCCGCAACACGGCATAACATTGGTTGGTGGGCGCTGGATGCTGTTGCAAAGGAATGTGCGACAGGGGACTTTCGGGAAGCCGGAAAGTTCCGCGCGCAGGCTGCGGAAGCGCGCGTTGTAACGGTGCCACTCTTGCTGCTGAAACCAGAAACGTATGTGAACCTGTCGGGCGAAAGCGCACGTTCTGCGCTCGACTTTTATCAATTAGATCCTTCGCGGCTCATCGTGTTATGCGACGATGTTGATCTCTCCTTAGGAACACTGCGTTATCGCGAGAGCGGGGGACCTGGAACCCATAACGGACTCAAATCCATAGTGGAGCACTGCGGTGAGGGCTTCCCACGTATTCGCATCGGGCTTGGTAAGCCCACGCATGGTGAAGACTTGGCTGCGTGGGTGCTGAGTGTGCCTCCTGCGGAGGAGAAGAAAGTCTTGGTGGACGCATGCCAAAAGATTCCCGCTTTCGTGCGGGCGATTGCACTGGGTGAGCCGCTGCCTTCCATTTCCTAAATCACGCTTGTTGATTGAGCTAGTTTGCTTCGGTGAGTGGTTTTCGTGATGTCTTCCATTGCTCTATATACTCTGTCGATCTCGCCAAGAGCAATCTGCAGCATGCTTCTACTGCTTGACTCTCCAGCTCTCGCAAACGAGAGATGTTAATTTCATCTGCATACACAGATTCCCCCGATTTGCGTCGTTGCTGATCTGCCTTGGCCTCTTGTACCCATCGTTCACTTTGCATTTGGTCGAACTTCGAAAGTGCCATGCTTGGAGTATAGCGCACCCTCCAGAATCATTGCTGACGCTGGAGGGTGTTTTTGTCGCTGCGTATTTCTCTTCTACCGTTGAGAGGTTAGGGCGTGGTCACGGCATACGTGATCTCTTCACGTGTTGCTCGCACGACGTGCAGCACTCGGTTGGCGCCTATAAGGCGGTCGAGGTCCACGTCACCGTAAACCTCGTCTTGCGACCGGCCGTCCCGGGAAATAGTGCTGGCATGAGCCCATGTTCTCGTTTCGTTCTTCCCCAGTCGGAAGTACAGCTTGCTTGCGCTGATGCCACCGAATGCGATCCGGATTTCGGGAATCCCCAGGTCGAGCTGCTCGCCGATGCCGGCGGTCATCGTCTGCGTCGGTGCAGATTCCACGTACTCGGCGTACTTGATGGGAGCCACGGCAGCGGCCTGTGCCAAGGACAAATAGAGAACAATAAGAGCCACAGCGGCTGCAATTCCAGCAGCCCATTGAACGATGCGTAGCATGGACGACCCTTTCTACAACAGAGAATTGAATGAGCGACGGAATGTCGCCTAAAACGTAACGACTCTATGACCGTAGGCCCTCATTCCCTCAATCTCAATCACATTCTCCAATGTTTTCTGCCTATAGCGAACCCCCAGCCCCGTTTTACCGAGGCTGGAAGGTTTTTGGTCGCTGCTATATTCATTCTGTCGTGTCAGTCAGCAACACTGACTGCGTAGTGAAGCTCATCGTCGTTTGCCCAAAGCACGTGCAGCGTGCGGTCGAGGCCGTCGAGTTTACCGAGATCAATGTCCCCGAAACAATGAGCATGAGGGACGCATGTGAGTGGAACTCGTTTCACATTGCCTGTTCGCATTTGGACTTTGTGTTTGCCGAGTTGCAAGAGAACGCGGTCGAATCTGTGGGTACCGTTAAATGTAACGGTAATACCCGGCATGCCAATGTCGACAGCTTCACCCTTTTTGGCAGTTAGTTGTTCATTGCCCTCGAATGATGCGACATACTCTTGGTATGCCGATTCAGTCGTCGGTTCGTACAACCAGTACACAAACCCACTCCAAACAAGCAGTCCCAGTATCCAGCGTGTCATGGCAATCCCTTTCGTGACGGAGTGAATGATCGACCGTTTGGTCGAGTAAAAAACAACGACCCGTAAACGGTAGGCTTCTCTTCCGCAGAGCTCAATGATGTTGGCTTACTTTCCGCTCGCCTCTGTTGCCGCTGCGTGCTCGCCAGCCAGCGTGTTGGCAGCGACAGCCTGCATACCTGTGCTGTAACCAAGCATGGCGCTTAGGTATAGCGCCGTGCTGAGGGTGATGACCACACTCATGGCGCCGAAACTGATGCTGCTTTTTAGCATAAAGGAAGTAAAAATACATTATATTTACTAAATGTCAAATATATATTCTAATATTCATATTATCTAAGCACGTGTCTGTCTCGTCTCCGCTCGACATGACACGATCAAAAAGAGCCCCGGCCCGAAGGCGCGAGGCTCTTTGTGCTGTATGCGAGTGTTAGATGAACAGGAACTTGCGGCCAAGGAAGCTGCCTGCAGCTAGGCCCATGGGGATCATGGCGGCTGCTGCACCCATTGGGCTGAGCGGGGCAGAGGACTCACTCTTGGCGTTTGCGCTTGTGGAAGGCTTCAGAACGCTCTGATTGGCCTTCCAAGCGGAAAGGAATCCGCCGAGACCTGTTTGCGGCAAGTGGGTGATGATGCGCACGTCCACGCTGTCGCTTACCGGGCGGTCTAAGTCGGGGCTTGTGGCATTGGCCTCTGCACGGACGGTTTCGCCGTGGCGCAGGCTGCTGCTCATGCGGGCGCGCACGATCATGACTTGCGCTTCGCCCGGGTCCAAGGTCATGCCGTTCCAGCGAACGGTGTTGCCGTTGCCGCTGCCTCCGCCCGCTTCCTCTACGCTCACGTCGGCGTCCAGGTCCAGCACCGTGCTCAAGTTGCGCACCGGAGCGTTGCTCTGGTTTTTGATGGTAATGGTGTAGGTCACCGTGTCACCGGGCGCCGCTTCCGCGCGGCTGGCGCGCAGGTCGAGCGTCAAAATGCCTGGCTGGGGGTTCGGGCCGCAGTTATGGATGCACGGGTTCACAATGTCGTCGCGGACGCGGGTATTCTCCGTGCCTTCTACGTCACCCGCGCGCACGCGCAGCTGCAGGGTGTCGCCGTCGAGCGCGTTGCAGTCCACCTGCACCCGCAGCGTCAGCGTTTTGCTGCTGTTGGCCCCAATCGTTATGTTCGTCCATTCCACACGGCTGCCGTTTTCGGTACCGCCGTCGCTGGCCGAAACGAAGTCCATTTGGCTGTCCAGGAACGCCGTCACGCTCAGCGTCTTGCTGCTGCTCGTCGTGTTGCGGATTTCAATGCTGTAGGTCAGCTCTTCACACGGTGCCACGGGGTCGCGGCTGTCGGTTATGTCGACCGTAATGCCGCCGGTGGTCGTTGTGCCGTTGTCGACGCGCGTCGTTTCGGTGTCGGCTTTGCCCGAGGCGGAAGCCGTGAACGTCAGAATGTCGTTGGTCTGGGCCGAGCTGCTTACGACGTAGCACGACGACAGCTGCTTGCTGGTGTTCGCGCCGATGCTCACGCTGGTCCACGTAACGGTTTGGCCGTTGTTGGTGCCGCCGTCACTTGCGCTTTGGAACGTCAGCTTGCTGTCGGCGTTCCCTGTAACGGTGCTCAGGGTTATGGCCTGGCTGTTCAAGTTCGTAATGGCAACGGTGTAGCACACGCTTTCGCCGGAACGCACGGGGTCCTTGCTGTCCGACACATCGATCGTAATGTTGCTGGGGTTTGCCGTGCTGCTCACCGTGGTTGTGTCCGTTGCGCTGCTGCCGTTCGTGATTTGCGCGCTGTTCGTAAGGACGGTGCCGTCTGCCGTGCCGCTGTTCACGGTTGCCGTAACGGTCAGCGTTGCCGTCGTGTTTGCTGCAATGCTCAGGTTGCTCCACGTTACGACTTGGCCGTTGCGGCTTCCACTGTTGCTGGAACTTACGTACGTCACCTGGCTTGGCAGGGTATCTGTCACCGTGTAGGTAATAGGCGTGCTCGTTGGGTTGGTAATGGTGATGGTGTACGTCAGCGTGTCGCCAACGGCTGCAGTCGTCTTGCCATCGCTCTTGCTGATGGTCAGTGAGCTGGGGTTGCCTTCGGAACACAGGACCGTTGTGCTCACTGCGGAACTCGTGTTGTTGCTGGAGGTTGGGTCCGTGCTGGAACCGCTCACCGTTGCGGTGTTGCTTAGCGTGCTCGTCGTGCAGTTGCTGGTAATGGTCGGCACGTTAAACACAATGCTGAAACTCTTGCTTTCGTTCGCAGCAAGATTGAAGTTGTTGCACAGCACCGAGGTGTTGCTGCTGTTGAGCACGCAACCGGTGCTTGCCGAAGCGTTGAAGTTTGCGGACGTCAAACCCGTGGGGATGACGTCGCCAATGACCACGTTCGTAGCGGTTGCCGGGCCTGCGTTCGTCGCCGTGACCGTGTAGGCGAGCGTGTTGCCGCGTGTTACCGACGCAGGGCCGGTCTTCGTAATGCTCAGGTCTGCGTTCGTGCTGCTGCCGTTTTGCACCGTCGTGGTGTCCGTTGCTGCATTGCCGTTCACGACTTGTGCGACGTTGGTCAGCACGGTGCCGTTTGAAACGCCTGCGTTAATGACAGCGCTCACTGTAAGGGTCTGCGTTGCGTTTGCCGCCACCGTCACGTTCCATGTGACGACGGTGCCCGCCAGCGTGCCGTTGTTGTTGATGCCAACGATGCCGCTTGTTTGGCTGGGCAGCGTGTCGGTAATGGTTGCCGTAATGGCGCTGCTTGTCGGGTTGCTGACGGTAATGACGTAATTCAGCGTATCGCCAGGAGCAGCCGTGGTGCGGTTGTCCGTCTTGCTGATGGTGAGAGCGTTCGGTTGAGAACCCGGGCACAACACCGTTGTGGCCACAGTCGAACTGCGGTTGTTGCTGTCCACCGGGTCTGTAATGGAACTGCTCACGGTTGCGTAGTTGAGGAGCGTGCTCTGTGTGCAGTTGCTGATAGTTGGCACGTTGAAAATGATGTGTACCGTCTTCGTTTCGCCGTTGTTCAGACTGAAGTTGTTGCACAGCACCGAGGTGTTGCTGCTGTTGAGCACGCAACCGGTGCTTGCCGAGGCATTGAAGTCCGTTGCACTCAGTCCCGCGGGAATAAAGTCACCAATCACGATGTTGCTTGCCATGCCGGGGCCGCCGTTTGTAACCGTTATGGTGTAGTCCAGTTGGTTGCCGCGCGTTACGGACGTTGGGCCTGTCTTAATGATGCTCAGGTCCGCCGTTACTTGCACAGGGCACGTCATGGAGGTCGTCACCGTGGTACTCGTGTTGTTGCTCGAGTTGTTGTCGGTGCTCGACGCACTGACGGTTGCAACGTTGCTCACGTTGACGCTTGCAGAACAGTTGCTAATGGTTGGAGCAGTAAAGACGATGTTGAAGCTGCGGCTTTGACCGGCAGTCAAACTGAAGTTGTTGCAAAGTACCGACGTGTTGCCGCCATTCAGGACGCAACCCGTACTTGCCGAAGCGTTAAAGTCGCTTGCAGAGAGGCCTGTGGGAATGACGTCAGCAATAACGACGTTCGTCGCAGTGCCTGGGCCGGCATTCGTTGCTGTTACGACGTAGGTCAGTGTGTTACCGCGGACGACCGTCGAAGGGCCGGTCTTTGTAATGCTCAGGTCGGCACCCGTGTTCGTGGGGCACTGCATCGAGGTCGTCACCGTGGTACTCGTGTTGTTGCTCGAGTTGTTGTCGGTGCTGGAAGCACTCACGGTTGCAACGTTGCTCAAATTGACACTCTGGGTGCAGTTGCTGAGTGTCGGAGCATTGAATACGATGCTGAAGGTTCGACTCTGGCCGGACGTCAGAGAGAAGTTATTGCACAGGATGCTCGTTTGTGCGCCGTTCAGGACGCAGCCTGTGCTTGCGGAGGCGTTGAAGTCGCTTGCAGAGAGGCCTGTAGGAATGACGTCGCTAATCACAACGTTCGTTGCCGTGTCCGGCCCGGCGTTCGTTGCCGTTACGGTGTAGGTCAACGGGGTGCCGCGCACGACCGTGGAGGGGCCGGTCTTCGTAATAGAAAGATCTGCACCGGTCGTTTGAGGGCAGTTTACCGTCATCACGTTCGAGGTTGCCGAGTTATTCGCCGCGTTGGGGTCCGTTGCCGACGTGGAAACGGTAGCGGTGTTGGTCATGGTGGTTGTCGTGCACGAACTGATGGTCGGCACGAAGAAGGCGATGTTGATGTCGCGGAATTCCCCTGCGTTGAGACTAAAGTTGTTGCACAGCACGCTGGTGCCGGCGCTGTTCAGCACGCAGTTGCTGCTGCTGTTTGCTGCATTGAACTGGAAGCCCGTGGGAATGACGTCGCTCACCGTTACGTTGGTTGCCGTTGCCGGGCCGGCGTTGGTTACGCGAACGTTGTACACCGCAATGGAACCGCGCGTCACGGAGGCGGGACCGCTCTTGGTAATGCTCAGGTCTGCGCCGTTCTGGGTTGCACAGGCGTTCGTGGCAATGCCCAAGCAGGTAACTTCCACGTGCTGCGTGTCGTAAATTGCGTTGCCGCCAAGGTCGTAGTTTACCAGCCAGCCTTGCTGACTGCCCACCGTAATCTTGCGGTTTGCTTCCAAGTATTGGTTGCGGCCGCATGCCGGGTTGCCGGTCGTGTCGCAGAAGGCCGGGTTGCCGCCGCCGCCAATGGCAATGTCACCCGCGTTGCAGAACGCCGTGGTGCGGTTTTGGTCCAACGAGTAGGGATCCGCCGTGTTGTTGTTCACGACGTGGTACACGCGCAATGCGCTGTCGAATTGCGCCGTCTTCTTCATACAGACCACCGTGGTCTGCAGCGTGTCGTAAATGGCGTCGCCAATCATGGAGTAGTCTGTCCTCCACCCTTCGCGGTTGCCGTTTACAATGCGGCCGTTAAATTCCAGCATTTGCGGCCCGTCGCAGCCGGGGTCGCCTGCCTTGTTGCAGTACACGCTGTAGCCGCCGCCGCCGATGGCCAAGTCGCCTGCGTCGCAGTACACCTCATGATTGTTCTGGTTCAGCGAGAACGGGTCGGAGAAGCCGCCGACGCTGCGGTTGTAAATGCTGAAGTACTGGTTGGAAACCGTCGTGCTTGGCGCGCACACGGCTTCTTCGCGCACGGTGTCGTTGTACCGGTCGCCCCGCACGCCGTAGTAGCTTACCCACGATGCATTCTGGCCGATCATTGTCGGTCCATTGAATTCGTAGCTGGGCTCATGGCCGCAGGCCGGATTGCTGCTGTTGTCGCAATTGGCAAGTTCACCTGCCCCCATAAGCAGCGAGTCTCCCGCGTTGCAGAACGCCGTGGTGTTGTCTTGATTAAGCGTGTACGGGTCGGTGCCGCCGGTAACGGTGGAGTACACGGAGCGCAGAATCGTTTGCGCGTCCTGGCATGCGTTTATCAAGTTCGTTTCGTCGTTGTCGCTTGCGCTGCTGCAGCCCGGGTCGTTGCTCGTTGCCGAGCCGAAGTCGATTTTGCCGTCACCGTCGTTGTCTATGCCGTCGCTGCATTGCGGGGTGACCGTGCGTGCAACGTCTGTGCGGTCGCGCGCCGTTGCGCCGTCAGGCAGAACGGCCGCGTCGTTAAGCAGCGGCCAATTGTTGGGCGTATTGGCAAGCACCTGCACCGAAACGTGGAATGTCTGCGAGCTGTTCGCGGCGAACGTGCGGTTTGCCCACGTAATGACGCGGCCTTCGCGCGTGCCGCTTTCGCCGGCGCTTACGAAACTTGTTTGCGTTGGGAAGCTGTCTTGGATCGATGCCGTAATGGATGCATTGGTCGGGTTTGTCACGGTCACCGTGTAGTTCAGCGTGTCACCAGGGGCAGCTGTCGTACGGCCGTCGGTCTTACTGATCGTAAGATCTTTGTAGGTGCCCTGGCTGGCGCTGACGGTAATGGTTTGCGAGCAAACGTTGCCGAAGAACCCAACGCCGTTTTCACCCAACTGCCACTGGAACGCGTAGGTTCCTGGCGTTGTCGGAGCGGTCAGGGTGGTCGTCAGCGTGCGAGTTTGGCTTGGCCCCACCGGCATGTTGGGCGGATCCAAATTTGGCGTGCCCCAATTGCCGCGCACGGTTGCCGTGTCGTATAAGTTGAAGTTCGGCGAAGTCCATGTGCTGTTGCCGGTGTTTGCCAGGTTGAACGTTGCACTGAAAGTTTGTCCTGCCGTGACCGTGGTTGGCGTATTGGTAATTTGGCAGGTACCGTTGTTTGTGGTCGATGCTGCCGTTACCGTAATGTTCTTCTGGCAGGTTTCACCGAAGAATTCCACGCCGTTCTGGCCCATGCGGAATTGGAAGGGGAATGTTCCCGTGGTTGCGGGTGCGGTGAATGTCTGCGTGAAGGTAACAGGTGACCCCGGCGCTGTCGTTGCAGGTAATGGTGCACCGTTGGGACCCCAACGGCCAGAGGTGCTTGCGACGTCGTACAGGTTGTAGTTGGGCAACGACCACGTGGTGGTGCCGTTGTTCTGCATGGTGAATGTGCCAGTAAATTGCTGGCCGGCAGTAACGCTGTTCGGTGTGCTTAGGTTTGTGCATGCGGCATTGTTGCCTGTGGATTGCGCGTTGCACAGCGGCGTGCCGCAGACGATCGTGTCCAAGAAGACGTTGCCGGCGTCTGCTGCGTTGACGGCAATAAAGTTGTCCACGGACGCGTCGTAGTGGCTGATCAAGTTGTTGCCGGGGCTGCTGAAGCTGCGCCTGGAAACGCTGTCCACTGCACCGTAGCCTGCGAGTTGGCAGATTTTTGCCGCGGTGGCCGGGTCGTCATCCAACGAGTCGCCGTCCAGAATCGGGCGAAAGGTGCCAAAACTGTTCACAAAACGAATGGCATCACGTCCCTCATCTGCAAACGTGCGCGTTGCCGGCTGCGGCAGGGGAACACCCGTGCATTGTGCCGGTGAACCGCCGCCTGCAGAGCAGGTGAGCGTTTCGACGAAAGCCGGGCGTCCGCAGGAATTGACGATTTCAAATGTGTCATTTTCCGGGTGGTAGATCGCATTCGTGTTGTTGTAGCAGCTCGCGAATCCGCTCACTGTGTAACTCGCCACGACTGGCAGCCCCCTCAGCTGACAGATCTTTGCGAGTGTCACGGCGTCCGCCTGCATAGCAGCTGAATTCGGCCCCTCAGTCGGAATGTAGCTGTATTGCGGGAAGGAACGTACGAATTCGCGTATAAGCGCGCCATTCGTAAATGTGTACGATGCCGGTGCGGCGTCAGCCTGCTGCGGCAGATTGGTAATGGACTCCAGGAGTCCGGTTGGGACCTGTGTCAGTACGAGTGTGAGCAAGCTCACAATCGCAAGACGCTTTTGAACACGCGTTCCCATATATGGAGGGGGGAGAGGGGACAAAGGCAAGCATAGTTCACTATATTTAACAAACTGTCAAGGTTAGTATTAATCAATAATTTGTATGTTTATTTTGTCCATAAAAGCTAGTGCCGTTTTGGTCCTTTCTGTCTTCACGTCGCTAAAAACAGCCGTACATTGCTGTATTGCTCATCACATAGCCAAAAAATCAAAGTTTGGCTGGGGAGGAGGGATTCGAACCCCCGAATGGCGGCTCCAAAGGCCGCTGCCTTACCACTTGGCGACTCCCCAAGGCGGTTTGTGCTCTCGGGACCTCGTGCATCATAGAGCAACGTGCCGCACAACAAAATGAGCAGTTGGGTACTACTGCATGCCACGAATATCGCGTGCCTGCCGCAGAATGTCCGTGAGAACCGGCGTTGCGGTCGTGAGCCCGTCTGCAAGTGGCGCCAGGGTAGTGCCGTCTGCATTGCCAACCCATACGCCTATCACAAGATTCTTACTGAAACCCAGCGCCCAGGTGTCGCGCGGGAGTGCCGTGGTGCAGGTGCCGCCTTCGCGGCGTTCCAGGCACACATCGCTGGTGCCGGTTTTTATGCCGAATTCCATGCCTTCTATGGTGGTCAGCTCCCGCCACGCGGGCGGTCGCAAATCTGCACGGCGCAGAATGGCACTCAAGTCCTCTGCTATGTGGCGTTCTAACGCCTGGGTTGCCCGCGGCTGTGGGCGTGAACCGAGCAATTGTCCGGCCCAACTGCGCACCTGCCGCAGGATCTGCAGTTCTTTATGCACTCCTCCATCGCTCAAGGTTGTATATGCCTCCACCATTTGCCACAGCGGCACTTCGGCGGCGCCCAGCGCAAGAGGCCACCCGTAGAGAAAGTTCTGCCCGCGGCCGCGCGCCTCTTGCAAACGTTCCAGCGGAGCCGTGGCGCCCATGGCTGCTGCAAGGTTCAGCACGGGTGTATCGCCCCCCGCCCAGAAGTACGCCTTGATGGCGGGAATATTGCGCGAACGTGCGAGTGCGTCCTTTATTGTCATACGCCCGAAATAGCCGCCTCCGTAGTTATGGGGTATGAGCGTGCCCAATGCTATGGGTTCGTCGCGAATGACGGAATCTGGCTCGAGCCCCATGCGCATGGCAGCCGCGTACACAATGGGCTTGAAACTGCTGCCGGGTTGGCGCGGCACCTGCGCCATGTCGATGCGCGCGCTGCTGCCCGTGCCGAAGTAGTCGGCGTTGCCCACGTACGCCAGCACTTCGCGCGTGGCGCGGTTGGCAACAATCACGGCAACGTCCTTTGCGTGAAATTCGTCGCGCAAGCGTTTGGCGTTCTCATCGACGGCTTGTTGTGCAATCTGCTGGAACAGGGGATCCAGCGTTGTTTGCACTTGCCCACCGGTGTCCAATTCTGCAGATGTCAGTAAACGCTGCACAGCATTCTTCGCCAGAAGCGCAAAGTACGGAGCACCGGGTTCTGTGCGAAACTCTGCAAAACGCATGCGCAGCAGCTCTCGCTCTGCGGTGCGCTGCTCGCCGTCGGTAATCGTGCCCATTTCATGCATCGCTTGCAGCACGAGTGAACTCCTGCCTGGCAGAAGCATGAGCCCTGTGCCACTGCGCACGTGTGTCGGGAGCAGGCCCATCACGTTCCCGCTGCTCGTGCGCAAGCTTCCCCAGGGCGAAAGCGCCGTGGGCCGCTGCGGCAGTGCCGCCAACACCGCAGTCTGTGCCAGGGAAAGTTCGCGAGGCGGTTTGCCAAAGTACTTTTGCGATGCTCTGCGCAAGCCCGCGACCCCCTGGCCGAACGAGATGGTGTTTACGTAAAGGTCGAGTATGTCGTTCTTCGAAGCAATGTGTTCCAAGCGGCATGCCAGCATGATTTCCCGCGTTTTGCGCAGAAAGGTTTTTTCGGGGCTCAGGTACACCTGGCGCACCAGTTGCTGCGTAAGTGTGGATGCGCCCTGCGACTTCGAGGCTCCTATGTTTGCCAATGCCGCGCGAACAAGCGCTCGCGGGTCTATGCAGCCGCGCGTCCAAAAGCGGCGGTCTTCTATGGCAACAATCGCCTGGCGCATGCGGTCGGGAATTTCATCATGCTGCAGAAACGTTCTGTCGTCGCCGTTGCGCATGCGCAGCAATTCGTTGCCGGCGCGGTCGGTAATCACCATGCTTTGGGGCACGGGCAACGGTTGTCCTTCTCCAATTGTTGGCAACTCCACCGCTATGCCGTAGAGCAGTGCCCCCGCTGCAAGAGCCACGGCCAATACCAGCGCCAATAGTGCATGGAGCCAGTGGGGAACTTTGAAGTGTAGCAAGGTTTGCGAGTCTACCGCGGCGCGCTACCATACGAAACCTCCATGCGAACACTTCCCCTTGCTCTCGGCTTCGCTTCGCTGCTGCTTGCGGCGGGTGCCGGTGCTGCCCGTACAAGTCCGTTTCAAGACGTACCCTTGGGCCACTGGGCAGAGCTCGCCATTAACTGGGCCGTGCGGCAGGGCATTATGACGGGGCGTAGCCAAAGTGAATTTGCACCGGAGCAGCCAGTGAACCGCGCGGAACTTGCCATTGTCATGCTGCGCCACAACGCGCTCCTCCTGGAACGTATCGAGGAGCTTGAACTACAAGTTGTCAGGCAAAATCAACAGATTCAGGATCTTACACAAATTCTCGATCGGCCAATCTTCAACGGAACGATGTACTAACTTTCTTGCATGTACCAGGAAACCCAGCCCCTTACCGAGGGGCTGGGTACTCCCGTGTTCAACGGTTCAATTCGTTGATTAAGCGGCTGCCCGACTTGCGTCGAAGCATGCCTTGCAGAGCACCGGGCGACCGCCTTCGCTTTCTGGGCGTGGGCGGAACGGAACCTGGCACTGGCTGCCACACTGTGCGCACGTTGCGTCGAACATTTCACGACCTGCCGTCTTGCGTTGCATGCGGCAGTTCTTGCACCGCTGAGGGGCCGAGAGGTTCTTGCTTGCGAAGAACTCCTGCTCGCCGGCAGTGAAGGTGAATGATTGACCGCAGTCGCGGCACACTATTTGCTGATCATCAGCCATATAGAAGGGAGAAAAAGGGAAGAAAATTGCATTGTCCCTCTTTCCGTGCGTTCCGCTAGCTACTGGTAGTTTCTAGGTTTCGACGTTCCGAAGGCCGCTGCTAGCACCAGTATACGGGCCTGGAGCGGCAATCCGCAAGGTGTTTACGGGGCTATTTCTTGCACTCCGCGGGCTTGCTCTCTACACTCTCCCGGCACATGTACGCAATCGTCGACATCAAGGGCAACCAAGAGAAGGTCGAAAAGGGCATGAAGCTGAAAATCGCTCACGTTAGTGACGATGTTGGCACAACCCTTACCTTCGACAAGGTGCTGCTGACGGCAGAGGGCTCCAACGTGAGCGTGGGAACACCACTTCTCAGTGGTGCATCGGTTACGGCGAAGATTCTGGGCCACGGCAAAGACGACAAGGTGCTGGTGGTAAAAATGCGCCGCCGCAAGCGCTACCGCAGAACGCACGGTCACCGGCAGCAGTACACAGAGGTGGAAGTTACAAATATTGCGTAAATAGTTGTGGTAACGGATTCCGCGAGTAATCTGAATCTATTATTATGAAGCAGCGCCCCAGTGATGATCAGCCTGCAAATCGTAAGGAAGAGCTTGTGGAAAGTGCTGTTGTGCGGCTGGCTCAATGTTGTTCAAAACAAGAAGCGAAGCTTTTTCGTCCGAGTTTGGTTGCTCTCCCGCTCGATCAATTGGAAATGTTGGCTCGTTATACCGAAAGACAAATTCAGGATCTCATACCCATGTTACGTAGCCTGCTTAGGAGTGCACTGAAATCCAAATCGGCGGATGCCGACGAATCGGCAACGACTATGAGTGCTGCGTAATTGTCTGTTGCAGTTTCCGCATCAACTGCAGCGTTACACCCAGGTTCTGTAGCGCCGCAATCGTCTCGCCGTAGCGCTCGTTAGCACGAAAGAGGTGCGCCAGATAACTGCGCTTCGTGGTTCTGCAAAGCGGATGCGGGGAATTCGGGTCTATTGGAGAGTGGTCATGCTGCAGCTCGCTGCGCTGCATGCGAATCTGCGTGCCATCGCTTAAGTACACTGTGCCATGGCGTGCCTCGCGCACGGGCAACACGCAGTCAAACATGTCGATTCCTTTGCTCACACAAATCGGCAGTTGGCCGAGTCCGCCAACGCCCATTAGGTACCGTGGTGCACTTTGTGGCAGCAATGGGCATACGTCATCCAAAACGCTGTACATCTCCTCGGGACTTTCTCCCACTGCTAACCCTCCGACCGCATATCCATCAAACCCAATACTGATAAGTTCTTCCGCGCATTTCTTGCGCAGGTCTCGGTGCAGCCCGCCTTGCACAATCCCGAAGAGCATGCGAGTCCCTTCGGTCCCGTTTATTCCTTCATTCTTTTCAATCCTTCTCGTGTGCTCTTTCTTACAACGAGCAGCCCAGCGAAGCGTGCGTTCTACCGCTTTCTCAAGCTCACCTCTCGGAGCAGTGGAGGGTGGGCACTCATCAAAACACATGATCATATCTGCGCCGAGTGCATGTTGAATACCAATGGAACTCTCTGGTGTCAGCATTTGCATTGAGCCATCCTTTGGAGACTGAAACGTAACACCGTCGTCATCTATGGTGCGAATTTTGCTGAGTGAAAACACTTGGAATCCGCCGCTATCTGTAAGGATCGGCTTCTTCCAACCAATGAATTCATGGAGTCCTCCTGCTTCGCGGATAACTTTCTCCCCGGGCTGAATGTGCAGGTGGTACGTGTTGCACAGCAGAATGTCGGCACCTAGGTCCTCCAGATCTTTCAGTGTGAGTCCCTTCATAGCGCCCGCAGTGCCCACGGGCATGAAGAACGGGGTGGGAACATTACCATGCGTGGTGTGCAGGATTCCTTTCCGGCCGATAGGTGACGTTGTTTCGAGGGTAAATGTCACTCTGGCAGAGTAGCGTTACCGTAATACCTTTGCGAGTCGTCAAGTTCCTCTGTTTCTGCTTCCGGTAGAATACATGCCGCATGGAAAGCTCCATGCTTTCCGCCCTCCCACTTCTTTCCCCCCTTTACCCGTATGTGCTCGTGTTCTTCTTTCTCCGCTTGCATGACGTCGCCCAAGTGCGCCAGCAAGCTCGCGCTGCGCTTGGCCTTCGGCCTGTCGCTCGCGCTCATCGGTCTTAGCCACTACATGATGGCCGCACAGTTTGCCGGCATGACGGCAGCGGGCATTGAAACCGTTCCGGTTCTGGGCACGTTGGCTATGATTTGGGGCTATGTGTTGCCGGCACTCGAAATTCTCGGTGGTCTTAGCCTAGCTCTTGGGCTCTTCCGCGGCATTGGTTCGTTGCTTGCAGGAATCGCCCTTGCATCCATTCCCGTCGGTTTGCTGCTGAAGGCGGTGGTGAGCGGCGCCATGACGCCGGAAACCGGCACATGGGTGGTGAACACCTTCATTTGGATGCTCGTGTATGTGAAAGTCGTAAAGTATTCCTCGTGCGGCAGCTGCTGCACGGCAGGTGCTGGTGCCGCCGGTTGCGCAACGGGCGGGTGCTGCAAATAGTCTCGTGATCAAGAAAAGAGGGTGCCCTAACGGGTGCCCTCTTTTTCGTTACCGCGTTGGGTCTCACTTCTTCGCCGCCTCCTTCTTGTCGATAATGCGGTCGATGAGCCCGTATTCCAGGGCTTGCTTTGCCGTCATGAAATTGTCGCGTTCGGTGTCCTGCTTTACCTGCGCAAGCTGCTTGCCGCTGTGCTTGGCGATAATTTGGTTGAGCAAGTCCTTCATGTCGATTATGTGCTGGGCATGAATGGCAATGTCGGTTGCCTGGCCTTCGGCCCCACCCAGCGGTTGGTGAATCATGATTTCGCTGTGCGGCAGCGCGAAGCGCTTGTTCTTCGCACCGCCCATAAGAATGATCGCTCCGCCGGAGGCGGCCATGCCAAGGCAGACCGTGGAAACGTCGGGCTGCACGATTTGCATGGTGTCGTACATGGCGAGCGTGCTTGTGACCTGCCCACCGGGACTGTTAACGTACAAAATGATGTCCTTCTTCGCGTCCTCTTTTTCTAAGAACAGAAACTGCGCAATCACCGCGTTGGCGACATCGTCATTAATGCCTGTGCCAAGGAACACGATGCGTTCTTCCATAAGACGGCTGTAAATGTCATAGACGCGTTCACCGAACTGCGTCTTTTCTATTACCGTGGGAATAATGAAATTCTGGGGGCTAATTTCACCGCGATTGATGCGCGAGGAAATAGATTGGATGTGTGGATGCATAACAAAACTATTGTACTCCAAAAGCGCTAAAACTTCTGCCAACTGTGCTTAACATGCCGTGAAATTCAATCGGAAAAAAGGGCTCACGCATTGCCCAAGTATCGCGTGAGTCCCCACATACCAAGCTATTAGGAGAGAAAACCCTGCATCCTGCCAGCGTCTGCAATGCGGGCCTAATCAGAGCGTAGTATGTATTGGCAGCATTGACTGGTATTCCAGTGTTGTCAACAATTCTATGCATATATGACCCTGTCTAAAGATGTGGAGCAATGGCGACAAAAAAACCAGAAACCACTTCTGGTGATTCTTGGCGCAACTGCAAGTGGCAAAACAACTTTCAGTATTGAACTCGCTTTGCAGATTCCTGGCGCCGAAATTATCAATGCAGACTCGCGGCAACTCTACAAATACATGGACATTGGCACGGCGAAAATCACGAATGAGGAAATGAAAGGTGTGCCGCATCACCTTTTATCAATTGTTGACCCCAAAGAGCCACTCACAGTTGCCAGGTACCAAGCAGAGGCACGAAAAGTGATTGGTGAGATTCATGCGGGTGGCGGTCTGCCGATTCTTGTTGGTGGCTCCATGCTCTACATCAGTTCGGTGGTTGATGGCTACGAGTTTGCCGGAGCCTCGAACCCAGCGCTGCGCGCGAAGCTTGCAAAACAATTGGAAGAAGAAGGGGAGGATGCACTGTATGAAGAGTTGTGTGAATTGGACCCGGAAAAAGCGAAAGGGATTGATGCGAGAAACCATGTGTATCTTCTGCGTGCTCTAGAGGTGGCAATGAGTGATCAGAAATCAGAAGACAGAGAGCAGAAGACAGAGAGCAGAAGACAGAGAGCAGGACATCAGTCTGAAACTTTCATCATCGGCATAGATCGGCCTCGCGATGAACTTCACGAACGTATTAATCAGCGAACGCAGCACATGCTGGAATCTGGCTGGGTGGAAGAAGTGCAGAGTTTGCTCCAACAAGGCTATGCACGAGATGATCCAGGCATGCTGAGCCACGGCTACCGCGACGTCATCGATTTTTTGGAGGGCAAGATCTCATCAAAACAAGAACTTGCAGAGCGCATCAGCGCGCAAGCACGACAATATGCTCGAAGACAGATGACGTGGTGGCGACCCGACGCAAGGATCCAGTGGATTAAAATTTGAGCACATCGTGCTTCGCCTCCAACCGTTTTCGCATCTGCAGCAAATTTTGCAGCATCGTTTCTAGGTGCGGCGAACTATTCGGTGTGTCTTTGCTTTTGTAGAAATCCACAATCACGTCGACCATGTTTGCAATGTTCATAAGGGAAACGTCGATATAGTCCTGTTCCTGCTCTGTCATTTTTTCATACACACTCATGTTCAGAAGCGACTTTGGATTCCGCGGGTCAATTGCCCCGCTTTCTGTAAGCTTTACCAGTGCGAGCATGAGCTCTTCCAATTCAGTATCCATGGCGCCGGCCAGCGCTTTGCCCGCAGCTTTTTGATGTGCATCACTCGTGTTGCCGTAAATGCCGATCGCCTTGGTGAATTTCGACATGTTCGTACCAGTATAGCATAAATTCCATCAGGCGTTCCACATTCTGTGGTATACCGTTCACCTATGGCATCTGCATCTTCTCCAACGGCAAACATGCAGCCCCTGGCCTACCGCCTGCGACCGAAAAAATTGAGTGATGTCGCGGGCCAAGAACATCTCCTTGGAACCGGCAAGCCGCTGACCGAGCTTATTGAGCGCAAGCAGTTGCAGTCACTCATACTTGCAGGCCCGCCAGGGACCGGGAAAACAACGTTAGCATATGTTATAGCCGCCGAAATGGATGCAGACTTTGTGTCGTTGAGTGCCGTGACGAGTGGGGTCAAAGAGCTGAAAGAAGTGTGTGAGCGTGCACGCAGTCAGTTCGAAAATTTGAATCGCAGGACGATCCTCTTTGTCGATGAGGTGCACCGATGGAATCGTGCTCAACAGGACGCACTGTTGCCGTACGTAGAGGAAGGAAGCGTCATCCTGGTAGGCGCGACTACGGCGAACCCGTACTTCGAAGTAAACGCCGCTCTCGTTTCCCGCTCGCAAGTGTTCCTGCTTCGCTCGCTGGAACAGAGCGACATCCTCAGTATCCTTAAACGGGCGATTGAGCACTCGGAAGGATTGCAGGGCAAGATCAAGGTGAGTGACACGGCGCTTGAACACATTGCCCAAATTGCAAAGGGCGATGCGCGTATTGCACTGAATGCCTTGGAATTAGCGGCAATCACGCATGCGAAGAAGATTGACGACAAAGCGATTCAGGCGCTGTTTCCAGATCTTCGACTTCGTGCAGATAGGACCCAGGAAGACCACTACAACCGCATTTCTGCTTTTATAAAAAGCATGCGGGGCAGCGACGTGGATGCGGCACTCACGTGGATGTTCCTGCTGCTGCAGGGTGGCGACGAGCCGCGATTTCTCTTCCGCCGTATGATGATTTTTGCGAGCGAAGACATTGGCAATGCAGACCCACGTGCGCTGCAACTGACGGTGAGTGCGTGGCAAGCGTTTGAACTGGTGGGCCTGCCCGAAGGGGAATTCTTTCTCTCACATGCCTGCGTGTACCTGGCACAAGCGCCCAAGAGCAACGCGGTAACGCGTGCTATGGGTGGCGTCAAAAATGCAATCAAGAATGCGCCACAGGCAGAGGTGCCGCTGCATTTAGCAAACGCACCGCATGCCGGCATGAAGTTGCAGGGTTATGGGAAGGGCTATCGCTATCCGCCTGATGATCCTCGTGGTGTTGTGGAAGGTTCGTACTTCCCTGTGGGGATTCCAGCACAAACATTTTATGAACCGACGAATCGCGGATTCGAAGAGGAGGTTGCTAAGCGACTTTCGTACGTCCGAGCAGTGATCGCAGGCTCAACCAAAAATTGAACCTGGTACATCATCGTCTACCATATTTTCCTGTCGTTGTTTTTGAATGGTGTCAATCAGGTCTTGTGCGCGGCCATGAATGCCAGTTGCGTACTCAAGGATGCGTGCCGTCGATTCATTTGAAATAAATCTTGCTGCGGCCTGCTCAATGTCTTGAGCCACGCCTTTTAAAACATCAGCAGTTGTCTCCAAAAGTTCCGAATCATAGTTGAAACGATCCGCAGCCTCGAAACAGATGTCACTTACGATACCGTTGATATTGCGAACTGCCTCCAGGAGTGCAGGGCCGTCTGTCTTGTTTAGGAGACCATGGTGCGCCTTTCCCAGAGTAAAAATATCTTCAATAACATGATTATTCATGGTGCTACTGTAACCTCTTTTGATTGGGATTCCACGTTTTGCTCCTTAGATTAAAACTTGCTAATATTACATAAATAGTTTATAATATTAAAAATAATCAAACCTGATGACAGCCCTTCTCCAAGCCGTTTTCTGGCAAGTCACGCATGTGGTGGCTTTGCAGGCCGCCTATGTGGCAATCATCATTATCTTTGCTGCCATGTTCCCGGTGTCGCTGTTTGCAGGAGTCGTTCTGCTCCATGTGGGAATCGACGTGTTTCGTTCGCTGCACAAAGGGGGAGTTGCTCTGCGCCACCGCAGGTTGCAGGCGCTACTGCATGAACACCTGTTCACTGCCATGTTTCTCGGTCTTGCGGTGCTTGTGGAATACACCGTTGCCAACATGGTGCCCTGGGCGGAATTGAAGGGGATTGACCTTGCACTGATGACAACGCTCTCCGGGTTGGCCGTTGTGCCGCCGAAGGCATATGTGCTGCATCGGTTTCTGCGGCACAGTTTGTTTATAACTGTGTAATAGGAAAAAGCAGAGTCTCTACACGCTTTGTTTCCTGCATCCAGCCGGCACGCAGGGGATTGTCGCCATACCGCTTTTCAAAGTCTGCAAAACGTTCATCCACCGTTACAACGGTGGAGCCAATGACCCGTTTGTCTGCATAGAACAGAAGCAGTTGCTCTGTTGTTGCATGTTCCCCCGGTGGGTTTGTAAGGCCATGGGGTGCCACAATGGTGCTGAGTACTGGTAGTTCTTGCTCTCGCAGGAACTGCGCACAGGCTTCTTCGTGATGCATGTTTGCGTATATTTCCTTGCACCGGTTCCATGCAAGGTGGTCTTCCTCTGTTGCAACGAAACCGCTGGGGCCCGCGCCTTCACGAAAATCCAGGAAGCGGAAAAGGTCATGGAGCACCGCCGCCTGGTACAGTGCTTGTTTTCGGACAATCGTGCCGCGCGAAAGCAGCTGGTCTGCCAGCGCGCAGCTGAAATCTGCCACTGCTTTGCAGTGCGCACGAATTTCTGTGGGCAGTCTCCACTGTTCCTGCCACTCTGCAATCTGCTCTTCTGTGGTAAGCACTGCGTCTCGGAATTCGATACTGCATTCGCGAGCATCGCTTTCGGCATCTTTGAGCGTAATGGCAATTGCTTCCTTCCAGTGATCGTTGCTCACCCGGTCTGGCCACTCTACGCAGGTAATGTCTGCGGGGTCGCGTTGCTGGTGTAAGAAGCGTTCTGCCTCTTCGGGCTTCATGCGGTACAAGTCGATGTGGCTAAAACGCTCACCACTTGCGGTTTCTGCCGTGTACTCCAACGCAAAGGTTGGGCTCTGCGCCCCGGCAATTCCCAGGCCCTGCGCAAAGCCCTGGACGAAAGTTGTTTTCCCAGCACCAAGCTCTCCTTGCAGGGAAATTGTTACAGGACGGCCATACAGGCTACGAGCTAGGGATTGCCCCGCAAATGTGGTCATTTTGGCTCCCTGTAGCCGAATTTTGGCAATTTCAGACATTGCAGGAATGTTAAAAATAGTATACAATAGATCATGAAGACTCACTCCATAACCGAATGAAAGCGAAGCCCCCGCGTTTCGGCAAGCGGACCTTGCACAAGCTGCACCAGCCGCACCCCATGGCCTTCCTTGCACAGAAGGGGAGTTTCTTTTTGGCAACACTCAGTTTGCTGGCATTCGTTGCCGGCACCATGGTGGGCAAGGCCGGTTGGTACCAGTTCTGGGCCTCGGTATTAGGAGCGCAAGAAAACATTCTGTACACCGGCTTCGTCACACCTATCGATCGCGTGCCAGACTACGCATGTTGGGGGAAGTACGGCGGCGACATTGCCGACCACACGTTCCGCCAGGTGCCGCAGGACTGTCTTGCGAAGCTGCCTGCGTACGACTCGCATGGCCACCAGGACGAAAGCGCCAACTACAGCGTTGGGTACAACGGTTCGTATTCCGACGGGGACGACTTTACGGGCAGCCACCCGGGCGTGGACATTCGCGTTCCCACCGGCACTCCTGTACGTACGATTGCCGCAGGTGTTGTGGAACGCGTGGGTGATGACAGTGGTTTCGGCCGCTTTATTGTCGTAAAGCACCCCAATGTGCCTGACCCCAACGCGCCGAGCAAAACCACGACGCTGCATTCCGTGTACGCTCACTTGAGTTCTTCCCTTGTGGAAGAAGGCGACATTCTCATCACGGGCCAGCTCATTGGCTACAGCGGAAAGTCCGGCCTTGTAACGGGCGCTCACCTGCACTTCCAGGTGGACCGCGACGAAGCGCCGTGGCACCCCTACTGGCCGTTCACCGCCAGCGAGGCCTCTGCGCAGAAACTGAACATGTGGACAGCAGTCAATGCGGGGCTGGGCAGCGACCGCGTAAAGGAATACACCGTGCACCCAATGCTCCTTGTACAGTCGGACTTTAAGGCCATGCCTGTGACTGTTGCCCAGAGCAGTTCGCAGAAGCGCCTTACGTTTGCGGAGCGTGCGGCAGCGCGCCGCGTCGCTGCGAATGCCAAGCCGACAATCGTTGCGGTTGCCTCTGTAAGCAGCAGCTCTGCCGCTGGAACGCCGGTTGCCCCCTCTGTCAGCGTCATTGGTCGCTCCATTGTGGTGTCGCGAATCGACACGCTGCCGGGTAGTGAGCAGAAGGAAGTTGTTGCGGTGGAGTTTACGCACGACGGCCAATTCACCGGCCGCAACTGGGAAACGCTGCGCGTGTGCTTGCTGGATGCCGACGGGCAGCGGGTTACAACGCCCAGCAGCACCATGCGCGACGTTGTGCTACGTACGTCGTTTGGTGAAAGTGAATTCCGCCCTGGCGTGCTGAAGGCGGCGGACTTCAAAGACGGTTGCGCCGCTGTAAACATGCTGCCGCGCGGCCGCCGAACAGTCATTGTGCTTGCACAGCCGTATGGAAGCTTGAGCAAGCCGATGGCGTACAGCGAGAATTAAGAATCAAGAATTATGAATTAAGCAGCACATAATTCTTGATTCCATCACGGGAACACCAGTTCCACTGCGTAGATTGCGGGCTCCTCATACGGGTGCACTTTTCTTACAGCTGCAATTGCAGCATCTAGTTTCTTTTTTGGAATAACAACTTCAATGCGCTCTTCCGCAACTTCTTCCAAAGAACCTTCAGAGCCGATAGTTGGCTTTGAGCCTTTCAGTGGCCGAAATCTGCCCGTGCCTTTTGCGCTCCAGCTGCAGCTGTCGTAGTTGCCAAGGTTCCCTGCACCAGCCTCTGCGAGTGCCTTTCGCACGTCCTCCGCTGCCGCCACCGGGGCGTATGTGACGAGTAAACAGTGTGTCATGATTATTGACAGTATACTGCCATCGCCTAGGATTGTTTTCCTATGGAAGGAACGCACAAGACGATTCTTTTGGCGGACGACGAAGACCGTATGCGCGCCGCGGTCGCGCAGGCCCTTGAACATGGCGGGTATGCGGTGCTTCCGGCGCGGAATGGAGAGCATGCGTTAGAAGTGTTCCGCACGTCGAGGCAGGGCATTCATGCTCTTGTAACAGATTTTGCCATGGGACGAATGAATGGTTTGCAGCTCATCAAGGAAATTCGCTCGTTCTGTCCGCACTTGCCAAGCCTCCTGATAACAGGAACCCCTCGGGACCTTTTAGTGTGCGCCTCCGCTGCTGATGATGTGCCTTTGCCAGAGGTGCTGGAAAAACCATTCAGCGGGGATTCGCTGCGCGCCGCCGTGGCAAAAATTTTAAGCGCTGCATAGTTTCCGACCATAGCACCCCATGCCTTTTAACCCCGAACAAATGACTGCGGACGCGGAGTACCTCCTTACCCAGTGGAAGCCGGGGTTCGACCTGACGTCCGACGAACGGAGCATTGCACGCGAACATGCTGAAAGAATGTGCTGTGTATTGAGCGGATGCCCCGGCGATGCGAGAGGCGTGGTTCATGCGTTGATGGGCATTAACGGCATAACGATGGAGGCACTGCGCGCATTTCGCGAGCAAGCGGCCGCTGAGTGCCCTGGCAGTTCGCCAACGCCGTGGGCAGCAGTGGAACGAGATGCAAAAATTGATGAGTTCGACGCCCTGTTTGGCATGCAGCGGCGTCGGGAAATTATTCAACAAGCTGTTCACGCCGCATGTCTCGTTGCGCTCGACGAAGCCGAGCGCGCGAGTGCGTCTTGGAAAACCGTTGCTCATGGTGCGGGTGCGTCCATTCTTGCCGCAGTCCGTCGCGTGGTTGCGTGGCGACCGTGGAGGCGCCGATCATCAGGTTCCGAATAGAGCAAAATGCGCGTGAGAATTTTTGCTCTCCAGGATCATTGATCGTATACTGCGTCGCATGCATATCGCCGCACTCGCCAACCCAACGGCAGAAGAAGTGAAGTTGGCAGAGCTTGCACGAAGCCCGGTGCAAAATCTTTCTCGGGAGCAAATGCGCGCATATGCAGGGACTCTCATTGCTTTGCTGAATGATGGGACCGTTATTGCCAGTGCTCCGCTCGATTTTGCAAAACCAGGAATCCCGCGACAGAAAATTGCCCAGCAGGTCGCTGCTTCCCCTTATAGCGGGCAACAACACCAGATTCGGCAGATCCTTGCAGCTTCAGAAGCTGCGTAGCAATTACTTTCTTCGTGCCCACCAATGCAGCGCAATCATCACGAGCATGAGGCACACTACAGCAATTGCTTTGCCTGCGGTTGTTAAGAAGAGCGCTGTCACTCCGAATGCAGAGCCAATGACCCCCATGAGTACAAGAATCTGCGTGTCGTTCCAGCCGCGCTCCAGAAGCAAGTGATGCAAATGGTCGCCTTGGGCACTGCCTTTGAATGGGGAACGGCCGCGCACAATGCGTCGCACCGTCACAATCATTGCATCCACAATCGGTGCCCCTAGAACCAAGAATCCGGTAGCGACTTTACCGCCTGCGTAGGTCGTGAGGATCCCTAGTAGCAGCCCATACGTCATGGTGCCACTGTCGCCAATGACATTGGGTAATTTGCCGCGCTCCCACGCAAGGCTGCCCAAGGCAATGGCTGCAAACGTGAGTGCGAGTGTTCCTAAGTGTGTGTCACCCACGCGGTCACTAAGAGAAAGCACACCCAGCACAATGAATGCGAGTACCGCACTCAAACTGCTCTGCCCCCGCACGCCGTCGAACCAGTTGAGTGCGTTGCATGTGAGCACCAACCACGCAATGGTGAAGAGTGCGCCTATTACCGAAGGGTTGCTCCAGACTTGGCTTTGAATCACATACGTATCGAGCGGTAGTACGCCACCAAGCGGGTTTGTAATGCTAAAGATGCGCGTGCCGGTAAGGAAAATAACAAGCGCAATCGTGCACTGCAGCACGAAGCGCAGGTATGGGCTCACTCGCTTTAAATCGTCTGCCGCGCTCACCAGTGCAATGAGCGCCACACCGAAGGCAATGCCTGCGTCTTGCAAATTTGCCTTGCCGCCGCGCAGCGCCATGCCAAGAACGAACGCGAGCAGCAGCGAACTTGTTACGACTCCCGTTGGGTAGGGGAGTCGTACTCTGCGCAGCCCGTAGCGCTCCGGGAAGTCAAGCAGTCCCCACCGTGGGAACGTGTTCCGCGCTATGCCATGGAGCGTAAGCGACAAGGCAAGAGCGATTGCGGGAAGGAGGTACACCTGGGTCATGCGCAGGTAGAATAGCTGAGGCACGGCGTTCGTGAACGCCTGTGCAGCAGTTTATGACGAAAACGCGTACCAGCACCGAGCGCGAGATTATTGGCATCCTAGGCCGAGTGCCGCAAGGGAGTGCTCTTCAGTCGCGCTGGAATCAATTTTTTGCCAAGCAGGGGATCGATGCCTTCTGCGCACGGTATGCGGCAACTCCGCAATTACTGCCCGAGCGTCTCTCGGAATCATTCCACTTTGATCGGCGGCTGCTCATAGTTGCTCCAGGTTTACGGAAAGCGATCATCCCGTTGCTAGATGAATGTGATGTAGATTGTGTAAAAGAAGGACCAACAGTAGTGGAGAACAGAGGTGGAGTATTTGTTGGGCATATGTGGGCAGTGGAGCCGGAAGATGTGTGGAATCTTCTGTGAGTGTCCTTGCATTCCTTGCAATCGTTGAATTCCTTGAATTCTCGATCTCTTTGCTACACTGCGCGCATGCCAAACTACAGACTTCTGCGCAATGCAGACTTGAAAGGAAAACGCGTCCTCGTTCGTGCCGGTTTCGACGTACCAATCGACGACGGGAAAGTGAGTGACACTGCGCGCATCGAAGCGATGTTGCCGACCATCAACCTCATACTCGAAAAAGGTGCCTCGCTCATCATCATGGCGCACCAAGGCAGGCCGAAAGATGCGCCAGACCCGGAATTTACGCAGAAGCCCGTGGCAGAGGCCTTAGGCTCACTTCTCGGAAAACCTGTGCAGTTTGCGGAAGACTGCATTGGTGCACGAACAGAAGAGATGGCTGCAGCGCTCAAGCCTGGTGATGTTTTGCTACTGGAAAACCTTCGCTTCCACAGCGGTGAAAAGAAGAATAACCCCGAATTTGCCGCAGCACTTGTGCGCCTTGCAGAGGTCTACGTGAACGACGCCTTTACCAACTGCCACCGCAAGCACGCCAGTATGATTGGCGTGCCGGCGCTCCTGCCCAGCTTCATGGGGCTGCAGCTGGAAGAAGAGGTAAAGCACTTGAGTGTGCTCATAGAAAACCCCAAGAAGCCCGTCACACTCATTATCAGTGGAGTGAAAATGGAAACGAAAGTGCCTGTTATTGAGCGCTTCCTAAGCCACGGAGATCACATCCTCCTTGGTGGGGGAATCGCAAACACGTTCATGGCTGCGCAAGGTCATGACATTGGTGCGTCGCGCTACGAAGCGGAATTCGTGCCCAAGGCTCAAGAAATTCTTGCTCAGAGCGCGCAGAGGGGAAATGCAACAGTGCATGTACCGAGTGATGTTGTCATAGCAAACTCCACGGAGGCAACAGAGAGTAGAACCGTGAGTGTCGATGCAATAGGGGAAGGCATGGCAGTGTTTGACGTGGGTACAAAGTCACTTGCCGAGTACCTCGGCATCATTGAATCGTCATCCACAATCGTGTGGAACGGGCCGCTGGGGTATAGCGAAAACGAACTCTTTGCGAAGGCGTCGAAATTGGTTGCGGCAGCCGTAGCAAAAGCAACACAACGCGGGGCTACGACAATTATTGGCGGTGGCGACACGTTGGACTTCCACCACCGCTATAACTTGCCACTTTCGGCCTACACGTTTGCCAGCACCGCCGGTGGTGCAATGCTCGAGTTCATTTCCGGCGTACCGTTTACCGCGCTGGAGGCGCTCTGTGACTCGTAAAAATTTTTGTGGAATTCACAACCGTTTCCCCACAGTCTGGCGAAGACCTTGTGGCGCTGCTCCGCCGCGCTGCAGGGCTAACAGGCCCGGTGGCAGTGGTACTTCCTTCGCTGGATCTTGCGCATATGGAAGCGCTGGAACCGGCACTTGCCGTGCTAGACGAAGTAGCAGCTCTCCCATGGCCGTTCGTTGTAAAAACTGAACAGCCGTCCGTTGCAGACCAGCTGCGCAGCAGGGGATTTGCCGTGGAAGGAACGACGCAAGGGTGGAAGTCGCAAGCGGTGACGGAACACACCGCATCTGCTGTTACGGAACATGAGCCAGAGCAGGGGACTATACAAACTTCCTTTCATTTGCCCTTGGGACTGCGCATTCCCGGGCCAAAAATTCGCGCTACGTTGCTGCTTGCAGGGAGCGTCGGGCTGTTTCTGTTTGTACTCTTCCGGTTGTTGCCGTCTTCCACAATTAACGTCTGGCCGCGCAAGGACTCCGTTACGCAAATGATCAACGTGTTTCTGGTGCAGTCGGGCGCTACCGTAGACCTTTCACCCCGCGTGCGTTCCATGCCGCTCATTCCTATAAAGGTGGAACTTTCGCGCACGTTGACGTTCGACCAAATCAGCAAGGACTTTATAGGAACGACAGCGCACGTGATGATGACGATTGTCAATAAAACCGGCGAAGAGTATTCGCTGCGCAAAGGCACGCGCATAACAAACTCCGCCGGCATGGTGTTTCGCCTAAAAGACTTCGTTGAGCTTGGCTCCGGCGCCGAAATTGCCGTGGAGGCCATAGCAGACGATACCGATTTGTACGGGGAAATCATTGGTGCGCGTGGCAACGTGCCCGCGGGTTTGCGTTGGGAATTCCCCGGGCTTTCCGTGGAAGAACGTGCCAAGGTGTACGCGGAAAACCGCGTGCCGGCCAATGGCGGCACCACGAATTACCGCACGGTGCTGCACCAAGAAGACTTAGAAATCGCCAAGCGCACGCTGGAGCAAGACTTGCTGACGAGCGCCAAGCAAATGGCAGACGAACAGAAGGATTCCGAAAATGCGCTGCGCCCGGAAGGCTTACTGCAAATTCTGTACTACGACGAACTTACGAAGACCGAGTACCACGATTTTGTGCTGCCGGAGCAGTTCCTGAACGAGCCCGTAACATCCATTCCCGTAGAAGGTTCCATTACCTACACGGCGTATGCCTACGACGTGGGCAATGTGCTCCAAACCCTGCGTACCGAAATTACGCAGCACGTGGACAGCCGCAAGGCGATTCTGCCGGATACTCTTACGCTGGACCGCTTAGATGCGCGCGTTATTGACTACGCAGATGATTTTAGTTGGATGAAGCTGACAGTGGAACTTACCGGCAGCGAGCGTTTTATTTTAGATCCGCTTACGCCGGCGGGCGCCGAGTTCGCCAAGAAGGTGCGCGAGTTGGTAGCAGGTGTGAGCAAAGAGGAGGCGCTCCGCATTTTAAAAAACCTTCCCGAAATCGATAAGGTGGACATTCGTCTGTGGCCGCCCTGGGGCAGCACGCTCCCCACGATTCCTGCGCAAATTATTCTGGAAGAAGTCTCCGCATGATTCCCGAAGCCTACCAGCGGCAGCAATTGTACAGACTCCTACTCCTGTTCATTCTGCTTCTCGTTGGGCTGGTCGTGCTGCTGTTTCTGCATGTTGGCGCTCGTGCCGCAGGCACCGGTATTCCCGCACCCACCGACTGCGCCCTCGTCTTCGGTGCCGCAGTCCGTTCGCAGCATTCGGCGGGGCCGGGCATAGACCGCCGCGTGCGCAAGGCCGTAAGCCTGTACCAGAAGGGTTTCGTACGCCGGCTCCTGTTTACGGGCGGTAAAGGCTCCCCTACGCAGGAAAGTGAAGCGGCCGTTATGCGCACACTGGCATTGCGATTGGGTGTAGACCCCGAAGACGTGGCGACGGAAGACCGGTCGCGCTCCACCTGGGAAAACCTGCAAAACAGTAGATCCATTGCGGAAAACTGCACCGGAAAGGTGATTGCCGTAAGCGACCGTTACCACCTGGCCCGCATAGAAATCTTTGCCAAGGAGCAGGGGTGGGGGACACTCCTCACCGCTCCGGCCGATGCTCCACCGCAAACACGTTTTGAAATTTTGGCAATGGTGCGCGAAAGTTTCGCCATTCTCATCTACAGAGCACGCGAATTACCGTTTATTGGAAACGAGTTTGATCGTTTATTAGACGCATATACCGCAGAAGCAAGTGAACCCGGCCGCTAGTTATCCACAAGACTTGTAAGTTAACATAAACTGCATTATGTTAAGTAACAGAGATTGTGGAAAACCCTACTTCCCCGCTCCAGGCCAAGAAAAATCAGACGCCGCTGCGTTCTGCAATGAAACGATATTTAATTTACTTACAAGCGGAGGAAAATAAGTCGAAATTAACAATCGATAACTATGCCCGTTCCCTGGACCTGGTGGCCGACATTGTGGACGTCGCCGACCCCATGGACATCAACAAGCACGTCGTCCGAGCGCTGAAGGCAGGCTTGAGTGACAGTAAGACCCGGCAGGGCAAGTCCTTGAGCGTTCGTACCCGCAACTATCACCTCACCGTCCTCCGCGCCTTCCTGCGCTACTTAGCCCGCGAGGAGGAGCTCAATGTGTATCCCTCTGATCGTGTTATTCGCATGCGCGAGGAGCCGCGGCAGGTAAAGGCGCTCTTTAAAGACGACTTAGATCGTCTGCTGGCAGCGCCGGATACAAGTAAGCGCGAGGGGCGGCGCGACAAAGCGATCCTCGAATTATTCTTCTCTACAGGGCTTCGTGTGTCGGAACTCTGCAGCCTGGACAAACAGGATTTAAACTTTACAACGCGCGAAATTGCCATTCGTGGTAAGCGCGGCAAGATCCGCGTGGTCTTCCTCTCCGATTCCTGCGTTGCTGCCCTCAAGGACTATCTTGATGTCCGTTTAGACCACTTAAATCCCCTGTTCATCCGAAATTTACAACTTGCTGCAAAGGCCATGCCGCCGGGTGAAAAGTTTCGTCTTTCGCGCATTAGCATCTTCGAAATTGTAAAGAAGCATGCGCGAACCGCAGGCATTGTGCGTAACCCTTCGCCGCACACGCTACGCCACTCCTTCGCTACAGATCTGCTTATGGCCGGTGCAGACCTGCGTTCGGTGCAGGAAATGCTGGGGCATAAGGACCTAAGCACTACGCAGATTTATACGCACGTGACGAATCCCCACTTGAAGGATGTGCACAAAAAATTCCATGGGAAGTCGGAGGGGTGAATTATTTGTTTTTGAATCTAAAAGCGAAAATCATCTAAATCAAATTTTGCCTTTATAAAATCCTTATACATTTTTGAAAAAAGTATTAAAAATCCCCACCAAGTCGCGAATATAGCACCAGGTACTACTATAAGCACAGAGAAATATTTAGGTTTCGCTCTGTAAGTTACTTTATCAATAGACGAAAGTATTTTTATTTCACCTCGCTCAAATCCCCACTCAGAAATACGTCTCATCGTTTCATCTTCATTCATAATATAAGTAAACATCTTTGCTTGAGGCAATTCAGGAAAACATTCCTCACCTCCGGAAGGAATTCTTGCTATTGTTGTAGACCCTGTGCCAATTGCTAGCGCATTGTCCGAAGGAATCAGCTCTTCATCTATATTGTGATCAAAAGACCGAAAACCAATACAGAATTCATTTTCTAGAAGTACAGGTGGAACATTGAGAACGTGCGCTATAATTTCGGCTTCAGGTATTGAAAGTTCTAATGCTTTCTTTTGATTCAAATTCTCAAGTAAAACTTTTGGATCCATCGATATTGAAAGCTCATTGGTTTTAGGATTGAAAAATTTAAAGAAGTGCGTTTCCTGGCCTATTTGGTGATTAAAGTTTAATTCTAATAAGAAAAAATTTATTAAAATTGCTGGCATTCCGATCGAAATTACTAAGCGATTAGAAAGTACTTCACGAAGAAAATCTAATTCATAACTTATAATTTTAGCAATTTTGCTAAACATTTTCGGGATTATGAAACATTGATCCTCAAAAACTTCCTCTTCCCCACCTTCACAACCCCAGTTTCAGCCTTCACATCCAACTCTGTCACCTTTTCCTCATTCATCGTAATCCCCCCTTGCTCAACGAGTCTGCGGAACTCTGCCTTCGAAGGAATTAGCTTCTGCTCCAGCAAAACATCTACAAGGAGACTCCCCTTCTTCACCTTCACTTCCGGCATGTCGTCTGGCAATTCTTTGTTCGTAAACACACTCGTGAATTGCTGCTCCGCATGGGCAGCTGCGTCTGCACCGTGGTAGAGCGTCACAATTTCCTTTGCCAGGCGCATCTTGAATTCCTTCGGGTTCGTGCCTTTTTTAAGCGACTTCTCGATCTCCTTAATCTCGCTCATAGAAACATTCGTGCAGCATTCAAAGTAGGTCAGCATCAGTTCATCTTTTACAGACATCAACTTGCCGTACATGTCGTTCGGTGCGTCGTCTAGGTAGACGCAGTTGTCGTACGTCTTGCTCATCTTGCGGCCATCGGTGCCCTCAATGAGTTTTACAGTCAGCGCAAATTTCTCACGTTTGCCGTATGCGGCCTGCAGTGTGCGTCCGCAGAGGATGTTGAAGAGTTGATCCGTTCCTCCAAGCTCACAGTCAACGTCCAACATTACTGAGTCATACCCCTGCATGAGCGGGTACATGAATTCCGTCATGGCGATGGGCTTCCCTTCTTTGTGCCTGCGTTGGAACATATCCCGTTCCATCATCTGTTGGACGGTAAAGTGGCTGGCAATTCCCAGAAGATCGGCAAAAGACACTTCGTCATGCCACTCGTGGTTGTACCGAAGCTCAACCTTCGAGAAATCGAGAATTTTGCTCGCCTGCTCTTTGTACGTCAGAAAATTCTCTTCGATCTTCTCCCTTGTTAGCGGCGCGCGCTGGGTATCTCTGCCGGAAGGGTCGCCGATCATCGCAGTAAAACTCCCAACGAGGAAAATGATGTGGTGACCGGCATCTTGGAATGCACGCAGCTTTCGAAGCGGTACTGCATGGCCGATATGCAATTTGCTCCCGGTAGGGTCAATTCCCAAATACAGCCGCATGGGCTTACCGCTTTTCAGTTTCTGCTGCGCCAGCTCCATAGGCACAACCTGCTCGACTGCCCGGGTAAGGAGTTCCTCGTGTTTTTCCATTGGGGTAAGCCTACCAGAGCTCTTTCCCGCTTGCCTATCCCCCACTCTACCGCTGTACTCCCCCTGTGGGCTTTACCGTGGACTTCCCCGAACGGCTGGACCGCTTTCTTACGGCCAAGTTAGACGGCACGTCACGCAGCCATGTGCAGAAGCTGATTGAACAGGGCGCCGTGTCGGTAAACGACGAGCCCACAGAAAAACCGGCGTATATGCTCAGCGAAGGCGATACTGTGGAAATTGAGGAAGTAGAACTGAGTGTGCGCACCCTAAAAGGCGCCGCGGGAACATTGCCTGTGCTAGAGATTCTGTACGAAGATGAGTACTCCTTTGTTGTGAATAAGCCTGCGGGCATAAGCGTGCACCCTGCCGCTTCCACCGGCGACTCCCCTACTCTGCTGCATGCGCTGGAACCGTGGTTCAAGAAGAACAAATTGCGGTTTAACCCCAGCAGCGTGTTGGCGCATAGGTTAGATAAAGAAACCACGGGCTGCGTGCTCATCGCAAAAAATTCAGTTGCGCATCAGGCACTCCAAAAGCAATTTGCAGATAGGACGGTAAGCAAGCAATATTTGGCTTTGGTAAGCGGAATTCCAGAACATGAAAAAGCAGTGATTGATGCACCCATTGGCAGGAGCGTGAGCAACCGAACTTCGATGGATGTTCGTGCCATGAGCAACAGTCGTGAAGCGAAGACGAGTTACGAAGTCCTGGGTTCTTCGCAGGGTGCATCTCTCTTACTCTGCACATTGCATACGGGGCGAACACATCAACTGCGTGTGCATCTTAAGGCAATCGGTCACCCGATTTTGGGCGACGACACGTACACAACACATGAAAGTAAAGAACTGAGTGAACAGCTCGGCATTAGCGACCTTTGCTTGCATGCGTGGAAGTTAGAATTTGATTCTCTTGAAAAGAAATCAAAAAGAGTAAAAGTGGAGGCAGAGTTGCCCGGTGTCTTTGCGAAATTACTTAAGAAATTGAAATTTGAGAAACCAGGACGCGCGTAATGTGCGCTACGTCCTGGGATCTCTGCCGCTTTTGGAGGAAGACATTATGTTGTTTGCCCGCCGCCCAGCATGCGCTTGTGCTGGTCCTGTACTGGGTAGTACGGGGCAGCATCGACGCATTGGGCCAGCGTTGTCCTTGCTATGGCTTTGTCGGCAGCCGAAAGGGCCGTGGAAAGGCCCATGACTTGGGGCAAGTACTCTTTGGCCCATAGGTGCCATTTTTCCAGTTCTGTGGTCGCCTTCTCTTCGCGCGTTTCAGCTCTTACTAAAAGAAACATCAGCACGAAGGGCGCAGTGAGCACAATGATGCTCAGTATGCACATTGTGCGAAACTCCGCCGTCACGGCGGAGCTGTCATCGTTCGCACTGGCCGCCACCCCGGCGCAAAAAGTTAGTGCGTTCAGCACGCTCACTGCCATGAGCGTCATCATGACGACTGTAACGACGATGTAGCGTATGGGCATACAATATCTCCCGGTTTTGACAGAGATCAGATTTTCTACGCTGCTAGAGCGCAGTCCTACTCGACATTGAGCAGGCAAAAAGTCTGTTCTTCGCACGAAAAACAGTCAATTGGGAATTCGAGAAACGAGGCCTTACGAATGTATGCAAACACCCCATAGAAACCGAAAGTTCCTATGGGGTGCGTGCTCAGTTCTCGTTATACCGGAGGGGGCACTCCTGTGCGTCCAGCTTTTCCAAGGCGTCCAGAATGCGATAGTACAGTTGCGAATCGGGGTTCGCTTCGAAGGCCTTCTGTAGACCTTCGAGGACCTTTCTGTACGGCACATTGCCTATGCCAAGGTGCTCTGGGTACAGCGTCAGTTCATGCACGAGCCACCCTGCGGTGGCTTCTTTGTCGCCAAGACGCGCCACAAGGTCGCAGAGCAATTGTTCAACGCCGGCTTTGCGTCTTTTGATGACTATGTGCTGCGTGTGGATCTTGCTTGCCATGGTGGCAGACACCACCAGGCCGACGCAGAGTGCGGCGATGCTTCCCGGCGTGGGTCCTGCCACATAGAGGGTTGAAAACATGAGGTAGGCCAATGACACCGCCGAAACGATAAGCAAACCGAGGGGATGCATGAGTGACTCCTCCGTTGGAGAAATGAGCAATACCGCGATTTCCCTAGCGCGGATTTGAAATGGTGTGGGAAACAGGCACACGCTAACCCTCGCTGCTCAGCCCACAAGGAAAATCACCACGTAATTGTGTACGTGAGTGTATCGATGATTTGATTCTGGCTGTCCCGCGCAGTAATCACGTAGGTATTCGTGCCTTTTTTAAGGGTCCCTAAGCCTTCTTCTGCCCGGTAATTCCATACGGTGCGGCCTGCTTTGTAAAGTTGCAGCTGGTAGTCGTTTACCCACATGGTGCTGGTCGTTGCGTCGGTCGACCCTTCCACGACGAGCGTCCCGGTGCTTGTTGCGTACGAGGTTCCTGCGGCGGGGGAAGTCACACTCAATGTTCCCGGTTTGAGGGGTGCGTTATTGGGCAGAGTCGACGGCGTCGTTGGGGGAACCGTAACGTCTGGTCCTACGACAATCGTGAGGGTGGCTGCCGGGCTCTGTACGCCGTTGGCGTCCACGGCGACAACGGTATACACGTTGCTGCCGGCATGCAGGTTCCCAAGTGCTATGCTTGCTATGTACTTCCATGGCTCGCCCGGTGCGAAGAATTGCAGCTTGTAGTCGTTCACGAAAATTGCGGCTGCGCCTTCGGGGGCGTTGCCTTGTATCAGCAGCTCGGTTTTTTCGGTGGTAAAGGTCTGCCCGGCGGGCGCCGGAGAGGTAATGCTTGGCGGCAAAAGCTCCACGTGTTCTATTTTTAGGTTGCGCACGACTTGGTCCGTGATTTCCCCGCGGGCGTCCAGCGCCTGCACAGTAAGGGAGAGGTCGTTGGTATTGGGCTGCAACGGCAACGTAATGCTGTAGCCGTTTCCCGTAACTTCTGCGCTGTAGCCGTTGACGCGCACGCGTTCTATGCCGGTGCGAATCGTGCCGCGCACGGTGACATTCACCCCGCGCAGGGTGACGCCTTCCGGCGGCGAGTCGAGCGTAATGGCGGCAGTTTGGCCGGTCGTGCCGGGTAACGGACTGCTGGAAATGCCGGAGGCCACTTGGCGGCTTTCGACAACGAACGGCGCCGCGGCGTCTGCCGGGTTCAGCGGCGTGCGGTAGGCATACATATCTTCCACCGCTGTGGGCGTGCTAGGTATGCGCAGCGCTTGGCCCTCCCCCACGTAAATGGGTGACTCGACACCCTTAAAGGCCACAGCCAACCCCAGCCCGTCGGCATTGAAGACGGAAATACCTTCTATACCCACGAGTGCTTCTGTGCCTGCGGGCAGGGTCACCGTGCTCGTGGGGAGCACAATTTCGCGCGTTATGCTGCCCGTGGCTGTCCCTTTAATAGGAGTGCTTACCCACAGGGTGCCGGCAGAAAGAATGACGGCAATGGTGGATTCTTCCGTGCCTTGCGTTACGTCGCGAATCGTTAGGCTGCCGCCGTGGTCCAGCCGCAGTACGGTGCCGTCGAAAAACGAAAGCGCCACCGTGCTGGTGCCACTGGTTGCCACTTGCTCGCCCGGGTACAGCTTCTGGCCGTTTTCTGCTTGCTGCGACTGCGAAGTGCCTATGCGCACACTGACGCCGTCTCCTCGCACCGAAAGCGTCGTGCCCACGCGTAGCACCGTGCTGCTGGAAAACAGCGAGGGCAGCTTCCACACGCCGTACACAAGCAACAGCGCGGCCGCGACAACGAGAGCGGTGCGAACGAGGAGCGGCCGGGAGGCTTGCTCCTCTGCGTCCATGCCAATGAGTGAATGGTATCTGCGGCGACGCATAAACCCAGGCGCACATCGTATGCACCTTCATACAACGGCCGCAAGCCCCTTTCGAAAAGCTTCGGGTGACAATGTCCCTGCAATACTGCGCTAACTGCAGACGCGGTCCACTTCGCTCTGCAGGGTAATTCCCTGCTCCACGTACGTTTTGCCCCACTGAGCCATGGATTGGAAACCGTTTTTCTTGGCTGCTTCCACGATTTCTTCTTGCGAGGCCCCGCGCTCGGTGAGTGCACGCATGTCTTGGTTCATGGTGACGAGTTCGGCAAGGGCGCACGTTCCCGTAAAGGTTTTGGGGTCGCTGGGGTCGCATTTCTTTCCCTTGCAGTCGGAAGCCAGCACGCGCACCAGGCGCTGCGCCAGAATACCGCGGAGCGACGGCGCCAGCGTATAGGAGCTCACTCCCATGGAAAGCAAGCGCGGAATCGCCTCGGCGGCGCCGTTCGTGTGGAGCGTGCTGAGCACCAAGTGGCCCGTAAGCGCGGCGTCCACGGCGGTTTGCGCAGTTTCAAGGTCGCGGATTTCCCCCACCAAAATGACGTCGGGGTCGTGGCGCAGTATGGAGCGCAGCCCGCGCGCAAAATCGTAGTCATGGTCGGGGTCCACCTGGCTTTGTACAATGCCGGGCAGTTCGTATTCCACGGGGTCTTCCAGCGTCACGATGTGGCGTTCGTGACCTACAATGCTCTGCAGCAGAGCGTACAGCGTCGTCGTTTTGCCCGAGCCCGTCGGGCCTGTAATAAGGAGTAACCCGTTGGGCAACTCCACGATCCGCTTGAGCTCATCGGCAATTTCCTTTGGAAATCCCAGCTGCGCAAGGGGCACAATGCCGCGCTGCGGGTCCAGCAGACGCAGGGTCACCGCTTCGCCGAAGCGACTGGGGATCGTGGCGACACGCACGTTTACGCTGCGGGTTTCCACGGCAAAGGTGTACTGGCCGTCTTGCGGAATGTTGCTCAGGTTCAACTTCATGTGCGCTATGAACTTCAGTTTGCGCACAATGTCGTCGTACACGGGCTTGCCTATGGTTGCTATGCGGTGCAGCACGCCGAAACGCCGGAGCTCCAGGCGAACGCCCGTTTTTTCCGGGGAAAAGTGCATGTCGCTTATGCCCTCGCGCACGCAGCCGTCTTGCAGCGTTGCAAGCAACTGCTCTGCGGGGAGCGCTTCCCATGCCGCGGGGGTTTGTTCCAGGATGCTAGCCAATCTTTACAGTATACCACGGTTCGCCCCTGCATGCTACGCTGCTGGCCCCATGGCTTTACGCGTGAGCGTTTCCGTTCTCGAGGCCCGTGCAAAGCGCTCCTTTTCGCGCCGAATGGCGGTTGTGGTAGCGGCTTTTTCGGTCGTTTTGCTCGTTATTTCTTCACGCCTTATAGAGCTGCAATTGCTGCGGGGAACGGCATTTCACGAGCAGGCTCAGCGCCAGCACTTCGACGGTATCAGCTTGCCTGCCAAACGCGGAGAAATTCTTGCTCGCAGCAGTCAAACAGACGAGCTGTCGGTGTTGGCAACGAACGCCACGTTCGACCTTGTGTACGTTGACCCCGTCATTACCGACCAGCCCGTGGTCGTGGCGGAAACGCTAGCGGACGTTCTCGTAACGCAAGACGTGCACCGCGCGTGTTACGAAGGCACTGCTGCGTGTCCGCAGGAACTGGTTGCCTTTTACCCCAGCGCGTTTGACCCACTCGAGCGCTTTAAATCGCTGCTGCAGGCAACTCCATTTGAACCCGCTCCTCAATTGTCACTCGCTCCTATGAGTGGTTCGGGGAGCAGTGACTTAATTGAAGTGCGACGGCAATTCGCGCGCGACATTGAACGCCGCATTGGCGAAAAGCGCGTGGTGTTCGTGCCGCTCAAGTACGGCGCCACGAAAACGCAGATGACCGATGTCGCGGCGCTGCACATTGCAGGGATTGAAGTCGTGCAAGACGCACAACTGATTTACGGCAATCCCGAGCAGCTGAATGAGGCCGCGCTCGCGCAGCACGTGCGCGCGCTTGGGCAAATTTTGGAAGTCGACGCGCAAAGCCTCACCCAGCTGCTGCGTCGCCGGCAGTTGCGCTACGTGCCGGTCATGCGTCACGTAACGCCCGAGGTGTCCGCTCAACTGCGCGCGCTGCAGCATGCTTCCGCTGTGGAAACGCAGCAGAAACGCGCGGGGTACAAAACCGCCAAAGAGAAAGAGGCGATTAAAGATCCCCTGTGGAGCATTGCGTTCATTCCCGAACACATTCGCGTGTACCCCGACGACACGGTGGGCGCCCAACTGCTCGGGTTCCTCAACACCAACCAGGAAGCGCAATACGGCATTGAGCGCACGTTTGATTCGGAACTGCGCGGCCAGGAAGGGCGCATTCGTACGGTGATAGACCCACAAGGTGGGCAAATTCTCACTTCGGAACAGCGCATTGTAGATCCTATCGATGGCGACACCGTGGTGCTGACCATTGACCGCGCCATTCAACGCGAAGTGGAGAGAATTTTGGCGGCCTCCGTGGACACGTTCCGGGCCGTGAGCGGCCAAGTCATTGTCATGGAACCCAAAACAGGGCGCATTCTCGCCATGGCGAATGCGCCGCTTTTCAGCCCCAACAACTACAGCGACGTGTACGAAAAAATGCCCGTACGCATTCAGGGCGACGATCGGCAGAAGGTCGTGGTGGAGCTGTACCACCCCGAAACCCGTGCCTTCATTTTGCGCGCGTACTGGCCACAGGTCTTTACGGGGTCGGGCAGGCTGGCGTTAAGCGCGGAAAAGCGCGAAGCTTTGGCGCTTGTGGAGCAGCAGTACGAGCTGCCGAAAATCGTGCGCTACTACCAGTACGACGGCGACAACCTGCGCGAGGAAATTTTCCCTACAGACGACCCCACTGTGTGGCTCAAGTTCCGTAACCGCATTGGGGTGGGTGCGTACTTGAACCGCACGATTCAAGAAATCTACGAGCCTGGTTCCGTCATGAAGTCCATCACTCTTGCGGCGGCAATCGATCAGGGCGAAGTGCTCCCCACGGACACCTACGACGACACGGGCCCCGTGAAGGTCGACGAATTCACGATTAAAAACGCGTTGAATGCCTACTACGGAAAAGTCACGCTCGTAAACTGCATTGAGTTCTCCATTAACACGTGCATGACGAGCGTTTCGGAAAAGTTGGGCAAGAAACTCTTCCACCATGTTCTGGAGCGCTTCGGGTTCGGCCACATAACGGGCGTGGAATTGGAAGATGAGCTTGCCGGCGTGCTGCAGCCATGGCGTATTTGGAGCAACGCACTTCTTGCAACGTCGTCGTACGGCCAAGGAATTTCGGCAACCCCGCTGCAAGTTATTACCTCGTACACGCCGCTCGCAAACGGTGGCAAGCTTATTCGCCCCACCATTGTCGACAGCGTTCTTCGCAGCGACGGTACGGTGGAAAAGCAGGAACCCGTCATTGTGGACCAAGTCATTCGGCCCGAAACGGCCGCAACCATTACCGCTGTTCTTACGAGTTCGGTGGAAAACGGTTTTGCGAAAGTTGCGAAGGTAAAGGGCCACCGCATCGCCGGCAAGACGGGAACAAGCCAGATTGCCGGCCCCGGCGGCAAGTACGAAACCGGCACGGGCTCCACCATTGCGTCCTTCATTGGCTATGCGCCGGTGGATGACCCCAAGTTCATCATCCTCGTCAAATTCGACCGCCCGATCCGCGACATCTACGGTAGTAAAACAGCAGGTCCCGTCTTCCGCGACATCGCGGCGTTCCTCTTTAAGTACTACGGAATTCCCCCAGATAAAGAATAGCTGTTCACTTTACGGTAACGCTCTTCGCCAAATTCCTCGGCATATCCGGGTCTTTATCACGGAGGACTGCAAGGAAGTACGCAAGGACTTGGATTGGAATGATGGTGACGATTGCTTGGGCTGCACCGGCGTTGGGGGTTTTCAGCCACATGTCGAAAACTTCATTGCGCGTTGGTGCAATGCCAATGACAAAACCGCCGCGGGCTTTTAACTGTACCGAGTTACTGATCATGTCGTCGGTGACTTCATCTTCCCCAAGAAGCGCAATGCAGGGTGTTCCTTCTTCTATGAGTGCAATCGGTCCGTGCTTTAACTCCCCTCCTGCAAATCCTTCGGCGTGAATGTAGCTCACTTCTTGAATCTTGATCGCGCTTTCCAGCGCCATGGGGTAGTGCCACGATTTGCCAATAATGTAGAGGTCTTCGTGGTCTTTAATTCTCTCCGCCACTTCTTGAATGCGTTCGACGTACCGCGGGTTCAACATGTCGTTGATCATGGCGGCGGACTCCAGCAGCAGCATTTTGCCTTCCTGCAGTTTATTGATTGTTGCGTATGCAATAAGGAGCAGCACCGCCATTTGCCCCGTGAGCGCTTTCGTACTGGCCACGGCGCGTTCAGGCCCAACATTTATAAGAAGTGTGTAGTCTGCTTCGCGGCTTATGGTGGAACCTTCCACGTTCACAATCGCCAGCACCTTGGCACCTTTGCTCTTGGCGACGCGCATGGCTTCCAGCACGTCGGCAGTTTCCCCACTTTGGCTAACTGCTATCAGCAAGCTTTCTGGTTTTAAGAAGTGGTGATACACCTTAAATTCGCTCGCAGGAGCAAAATTCACGTGGTGCCCCGCAACGACCGAAAAGAAATACTCCGCTGCCATGCACGCTTTACCGGCAGTGCCACACCCCACGAGGAATGTTCCCCTCGCATTGCGAATTGCTTCTGCAACACGGCGAATTTGGTCTTCGTCTTGGTTCACTGCGCGCGCGATGCTTTCCTTCTGGTCCATGATTTCTTTCAGCATGTAGTGCGCGAAGTCTCCTTTGTGCGCCTGCTCCGCGTTCCACGTAATGGCAATGCTGCGCTTCGGGCGCGTTTGCCCGGTGGCAATGTCGCTAAAGGAGATGCTCTTTCCGTCCGTCACCACCATTTCCCCATCATCAAGATATTGCACCGTCCGTGTGGATGAGAGAAAAGCGGGAGTATCGGATGCTATAAAGTACCCTTGATCACCATCCACACCCACAATAAGCGGTGACCCAGTGCGTGCAGCAACAATCGTGTCACTTACGCTGTGCACTGCCAGTATTGCGTAGCGACCTTGAAAGCGCCTGCACGCGTTACGGAATGCTTTTGCAAAGTCGCCGGTGCGCTCCAGTTCCTCTTCTATAAGGTGGGGAATCACCTCGCTGTCGGTTTCCGACACCAGGGTGTGGCCCTGCGCCAGCAACTCTGCCCGCAGCGCCTGGTAGTTTTCAATGATGCCGTTATGGACAACGGCAATCGTGCTGTCTTCGTTCGTGTGCGGGTGCGCGTTCACTTCGGTCACGCCGCCGTGGGTTGCCCACCTCGTGTGGCCGATTGCCACGCTGCAGCCGGGCAGTTCGCTGGGGTCGATGCCGCTAATTTTTCCGGTGGCTTTGCGCACGTTCAGGGTGCTGCCCTCTTTCCAGGCAATACCCCACGAATCGTAGCCGCGGTATTCCAAACTCTTTAACCCTGTTACAGCCAGCGCCGCTGCGTTGCTCCTCTTCCCGACGTATCCAAAGATGCCGCACATGCGCCAGCATTCAAGGGCACTCCCGCAAGAGCGTCAATCATTTCTCGCACGCTTCCATGTGCAGATTGCTTGTCCTATTGCGACACAACGCCTGTTTTGGAGGATTCTACGGACCATCTGGCGATGAGGTGTTTTCTTCCTATACAGAGTTCATCTCCTTTCGCGGTTGTTTCGTCTCTCGCAAGCGAGGACCGTGCAGCTGGATCCTTTCGCAAACGACGTATGAGACGTGTGCTCTGCGACAAGGTTCCGTGGCAGTGCGCACGCCTCATCTACGAGGCTGCATGGAACGGGAGCATTCGCTTCGCCGTTCCGTCTTTTCTTTTCTCCATTCGGAGGTGTCGCATGTTGTCGCTTAAGAATTGGTTTGGAACGTCTCACGAGGCGCCGCGTCATGGGTCGACCGTGTTCGAGGCCGTTATGGGTTGCATGGGCGGCCTCTATTCCCGGGATACTGTTGCGCAGCTGCTCCAGCGCGATGTTCCCGAAGAACGAGGCGAGCTGCCGCGGCGGCGATTCGGGTGCCTTACATTTTTTGATGCCGGGTATTCTGCATGGGACATTCTGAGCATGGCGGACAGTCTTACCTCCCGCCTTGAAAAAGTGATCTATGCCGCAAAGCCTGGCGAAAAGGCCGCCACAAAAAGTCCTGCATGGCGGTATTCGGGAGATGTATCGCAGCGGTACAAACCCTTTAGCAATGCCCAGGAAGCGCCGTCGTGGTCGGCATGGCCCAGCGAAGCGGCGCGACAACTGGATGTCAGTTTTCTCTATGCCGAGGAGCCGCCGCAGTACCGCGTCTTGCGCACGTCCATTCTGGGTGGGTCTCGCGGAAAATGTTTCCGCGACTTCTTCCCCGACGACCTGCGAACGGTGCCGCGCATTGGCAAATGGCGGGTGCCCCGGGTGCGGGTGCTGCTTATGGGTAACCTGCTCCATTTTCTAGCCACATTGGAGCGTCTGAACTTTTCGAGTGAGGCAATGTGCAGCGACACGTGTTTTCCGGTCACACAGAAAACGAGTGTCGTTGTGTTCCAACGGTTTGATTCCCTCGGTGTGGATTTTGGACCAACGGAACGCGGTCGGCGTGAACCCAACCGAGGGCTGGCGGTAGAGCTGGCTCTGTAACTGTTCCTGCAGTTTTGTTTTCGTTTGCGATGCTGCCCCTCCGTGCTGCACGGCGGAGGGGCTTTTCTTAGGAGATTGCATTGACCCACGCATTCCAAATACGTACAGTCCTTGCACGTTCCTATGCCCAGAACCAAGTCTGCCGCCAAACGCGCCCGCCAAGCAATTGTCCGCCACGGACGATTGCTGCCCTATAAGTCGCGCATGAAGACCATGATTCGCAAGATGACGGACCTCGTTAAAGAGGGCAAAAAAACAGAAGCTGCCGCGCTGTTGCCCGAGGTCTACAAGGCCATCGACGTTGCCGCAAAGAAGCAGATTGTGCACAAGAACACCGCAGACCGCCGCAAGTCGAGCATGGGGAAGATGCTCGCTGCGTAGACATGGAACGACTCCTTGCAGTCGACATTGGCACCCGCAGGTCGGGTGTTGCTTTCTACGATCCCCAGACTGCGGTGCCGCTTCCGTTGGATGTCATTACGCATACTTCACGCCAGGAACTCCTGCAGGCACTCCTGAGTCTCGCGGCTGTTCGGGGAGTGACACATATTGTGCTTGGTTACCCGCTCCTTCTTTCTGGAAAAGCGGGTGCTCAATGCACCGAAGTCGATGCAGTAGCGCACCTCTTACGCCAAAGTGGTCTTTACGTTGACCTGTGTGACGAGCGCTACACAACCCCCCAAGACGAGCGCCTGAACCCGGACGCCTCAGCGGCTCTTACGGTGCTGCAAATATGGCTTTCTCGTGCCCATTGCCGGCCTTAATAAGACCTTTAGAAGGTTGTTGACAGATACCTATATATCTGTAGAATTCACTCCTTTACTTGTTCTCTTCCACCTCAGCTGTACCAGGGGAACTGCTACTGCATACTGAATGCAACGTCAGTCCAGGAAAACCTCTGTAGGAACTTTCGAAACTGTCAATGTTCTGGTACAACGAGGGTTGTTCTTCCCCGCCTCCATGCCGCAATCGTCTTCCACATCCGCTCCGCAGGCCGCAGCACCGCGACCGGCTGGTAAGCAGATCACCATGAATTTCGACGAGGCGATCAATGCCCTGTTCCTGGTTCTTACGGAAAAGGAAGCAACGGTGATCCGTCGTCGTTTTGCGTTGCAGGGCACGCCGAAGATGACCCTGGAAAAGATTGGCAAGCAGTTCAATGTCACGCGCGAGCGCATTCGTCAGATTGAAAGCATTGCCCTTAGCAAGTTGCGCCGCACGGTGCGCACGACGCGGTTCGAGGAAGTCAACGCACTCGCAAAGACCATTCTGCAGGCGCATGGCGGTGTTCTTACGGAAAACGCACTCGTATCCGAAGTGTTGCTGCGCATCGCAGGCGCCAAGGACGTCGACGGGGCGGCCTTGCGCTTGGCCTTTAGCGTCGACAGCGAACTCAAGCGTGAAACAGGCAATACGGTGCGCCCGTATTGGCACTTGGAAGCACTCGAGAATGACGACATTCACACCATTATCTCGGCAGCCGTAAAATTCCTGAAGAAGCGCAAGAGTTGCATGAAGGCAGACGAATTCATTACGGCTCTGCAAGGGCAGCAGCTGTTTGAAAGTCGTGTTCCCAGCCGCGAGCTCATTGAATCGTGTCTCGGCATCGACGAACGCCTCAAAGAGATTTCCGAAGGGTGGGGACTTACCGAGTGGCGCTTCGTCCGCCCCCGCAGCATCCGCGACAAGGTGGAAATCATTCTGCGTAAAATCAATCAGCCGCTCCATTTCATGGATATCGCCAACCGCATCCGTGAGTACGGTTTTGATCATAAAAACGTTACCGTTCAGGCGGTGCATAACGAACTCATTCGCTACCCGCAATTTGTGCTGGTGGGCCGCGGGCTCTACGCACTGCGTGAATGGGGCTACGAGCCGGGCACCGTGGCAGACGTCATTGAAAAGATTCTCAAGGACAAGGGTCCGCTTAGCAAGAAGCAGATCATTACCGAAGTAAACAAGCAGCGCCAGGTGAAGGTGGGCACCATCTCACTCAACCTGCAGAAAATGCCTTACTTCGTCCGCGTTGGTCGTGCCGTCTACGCGTTCGATGCGTCGCGCAAGCAGTAGCCTCGTGCTCTGTGCTCTTCTATGGGGTTGCGGTACAAAGCCGCAGCCGCTTCCCGTTGGTCTTGTTACGGCCACCGGTACGGTTGTGCGCCAGGAATTGTCCCTGGAGCGCCGTGGTACCCACGCATTGCTGCAGGCAGATGGCACGGTGCTGTATGACTTGGAAAGTTCCTTGCTTGGTTTGCGAGATTTGGAGGGCTTGGTGGTGGGCGTTCAAGGGAGGTTGGAGCACAATATTTTGCCGGAAGATCCGCCGGTTATGCTTGTGGAGCACGTAGCGCTTGCGGGGCAATCCACCACAAAAGAGACGCTTCAAGAATATGGCCTGCAGTTCGACCGGCCCGCAGCCTGGGTACGCGGCATGTCGGGTACGACCATTGTCTTCTTCGACGCGGCAACGTCTATTCCCCTTCTTACGGTGGCAACGTGGTCGGGTCCTGTGCCCGACAGCGCAGCTGCTATTCGTGTTGCGGGGCGTTCGGCGCAGCTCGTTATAGACGATAGTACCGGGCAGTACCGACTCTTCGTTCCGCGTGCGAGCGGCATGTTGATCCTGTCGTATTCACCAGACGCATCGATTGATTCTGCTCAGCGCCGCGGCCAGTGGATCACCTTATTACAGTCACTCTCTTTCAGCGGCAGTGCGGGCACGGTGTCGTCTCGCTCTTCCACCACGGGAACAGTTTCCTCTGCTGCATCTGCGCCTACGGGCACGGCGTGTGGCGGCCCGGCGGGGCTACTGTGCCCCGCAGGTTCGTACTGTATGATCAGCGACAGTACCCTTGGCATTGGCACCTGCACGCAGGTGAAGTAGGTGTACTCTAGTACACCACAGTCCATGGCCAAGGCAAGCCGTTCTCGTTGTCAGTTGCGACTCCTTCGGTACGGTGTACGTACATACACCACTTCCCCCTTTCTATGTCCTCCGCTCCATCCTCAAAATCACCGACAACCAAAACACCTAGCGAAAAAGCATTACCCGCAGACTCTCGTATGGAGGCGGTAAAGCTTGCACTCGCGCAAATTGAAAAACAGTACGGCCAGGGCGCCATTATGCGCATGGGTGAACAGCACCACAGCAACGTGGAATTTACGCCAACAGGTTCACTCTCACTCGATATTGCTTTGGGTGGCGGTATGCCCAAGGGCCGCGTGGTGGAAATCTTTGGCCCGGAGTCTTCCGGTAAAACCACACTTGCACTGCACGCAATTGCCGAAGTTCAAAAGCGCGGCGGCCGCGCCGCATTCATAGACGCGGAACATGCGCTCGACATTCAATACGCCAAGCGCATTGGCGTGAATGTCGACGACCTTTTGCTGTCGCAGCCAGACGACGGCGAGCAAGCGCTGGAGATTACGGAAACGCTGGTGCGCAGCGGAGGCATTGACATCATCGTTATTGACTCCGTTGCAGCGCTCACGCCGCGTGCGGAATTGGAAGGCATGATGGGCGACAGCCATATGGGGCTCCAGGCGCGCCTCATGAGCCAAGCGCTGCGCAAGCTTACCGCTATTGTCAGCAAAACAGTGTGTTCCATTGTGTTCATCAACCAGCTGCGCATGAAAATCGGGGTGATGTTTGGCAACCCCGAAGTCACGACTGGCGGTAATGCCCTGAAGTTTTACTCCTCCGTTCGTCTAGACGTGCGCCGCATTGAAAAGATTCAGGAGAAACTCCCGAACGGCGACCAAGAAGTCGTGGGGAGCCGCACGCAGGTGAAGGTTGTCAAGAACAAGGTTGCTCCGCCCTTCCGTCAGGCAGAATTCGACATTCTGTACGCTCGTGGCATTAGTCGCGAAGGCAATATTTTGGATCTGGGCGTAAAGTACGGCGTTATAGAGAAGTCCGGCGCCTATTTCCGCATGGGAGAAGAAACACTCGGCCAGGGCCGCGAACAGGCCAGGCTTTTCCTGATTGAAAATCCAAAAATTGCTCAGACGATGGAGAAGAGTATTCGGCAAGCAGCGGGGTTGCTCTAATCGCGCCGCGGCGCAACGGGGTCGCGCACCTGGCAAGCAGACTCCGTTGCCTTCCGGTACGACTGCCGCGAAGATACGGGACCCATGGCAACCACCCTTGCAGCGGCTCCGAACCTTGCGGTGCAACCTCACTCGTTGGAAGCAGAGCGTACTGTTGTTGGTGCGTTGCTCATGGATCCCGAAGCAGTGATTAAGGTCAGTGATTTTTTGCGTGCAGAAGACTTTTACGATCCCACGTTCCGCCTCATCTTCGCCGCCATGTTCACGTGCTACCAGCAGCACGTGCCCATCGACTTTATTACGGTGTCTGCGAAGCTGCAGGAGCAAGGCCACTTGCAGCACATTGGCGGCAGCGCGTTTTTGGCCCAGCTTGCAAGCGACGTGCCGACCTCGTCGCACGTATACCAGTACGGGCACATTGTGAAAACCAAGGCGGTATACCGCCGTATTATAGAGGCGGGAAACCGCATAAAGGGCCTGGGGTACGAAACCAGCCGTCCGGTGCCGGAGCTTCTCGAAGAAGTGGAAAAGTCCGTGTTCGACGTGACCAATGCTTTCCTGAAGGAGAAGTTCGTGCACATACGCGACGTGCTGGAACAGCGGTACGAAAAGTTTGCCGAGCTTCACGAAGCGAAAGACGACAGCTTGCTGAAGGGCATACCCACCGGGTTTACCGCGCTGGACATCAAACTTTCAGGTTTGCACCCCAGCGACCTTGTCGTTATAGCCGGCCGCCCAAGCATGGGGAAAACCGCGCTCGCTTTGAACATGGCGCAGAACGTCGCCATTAAGTCCCGCAAAAGCGTCGGTATTTTTTCGCTCGAAATGAGCAAGGAGCAGCTTGTCGACCGCTTGTTTGCTTCCCTCCTTGGGGTCGACAGCTGGAAGCTGCAGCGCGGCAAATTGGACGACAGGGATTTCCAAAACATGGGCCCGATTATGGACGAGCTCAACAAGGCGCAAATTTTCATTGACGACTCGGTGGGGTCTTCCATCCCCGAGCTGCGCGCGAAAGCCCGCCGCTTGCAAATGGAACACGGGCTCGATTTGCTCATTATCGACTACTTGCAACTCATGAGCACCGGCAACATGAGCTACGCCGGAAACCGCGTGCAGGAGATTTCGGAAATTTCACGCTCGCTGAAGCAGTTGGGGCGCGAACTCCATGTTCCCATTGTGGCGTTGTCGCAGCTTTCTCGCGCGGTCGAAAGCCGCCCCGGGAACATTCCGCAACTTTCCGACCTTCGCGAGTCGGGTTCCATTGAACAAGACGCCGACATTGTGCTGATGATGTACCGCGAAGACTACTACGAAGAGGACAGCGACCGCCCCGGCATGACCGACATTTACATTCGAAAGCACAGAAACGGTCCCACGGGGCGCGTAGAACTCCTCTTTAAGAAAGAGCAAATGCGCTTCTACGATGTTGAGCGTAGTCGTGACATACCAGACGACTCGGAATAGCATGGGCGCATGATTGTCGCTCTTCCCGTGCGCCCCGAAATTTCCGGGGTCGAAATTCTCTGTTATGGGCTTGTTGCTTTTCTGTTCGGCGTTCTTATAACGCCGGCGTTTGTTACCTTCCTGCGCAGGAACAAGCTGGGCAAGCAGTTGCGCGTCGCCGCGGTGGATGGCGGTGAAGTGACGATTTTCCGCAAGTACCACAAAGAGAAGCACGGCACGCCGACCATGGGCGGACTCCTCATTTGGGGCTCCATCCTTGTTACGATTTTGGTTTCCCGTGTTCTGGCGCTTGCCGGCGTTGTGGACCATTCGCTGTTGCAGCGGGGCGAAGTCTATTTACCGCTCTTCATGCTCGTGTCGCTGGGTCTTCTTGGGGGCATCGACGATTACCTGAACATCATTGGCGTGGGCGCGCAGAAAGGGCTTGCCTGGCTTCCCAAGGTTTCCACCCTCCTTGGCATCAGCCTTATTGGCGCGCTCTGGTTCAGCCTGCAGCTTGGGTATGACTCCATTCATATTCCGTACGTAGGCGACGTGCATGTGGGGTTGTGGTACATCCCCATTTTCATGTTTGTACTCGTGGGCACAGCAAATGCCGTGAATGTTACAGACGGTTTGGATGGCCTTGCGGGCGGACTGCTTGTCATTAGTTACCTGGCATTCGGCGTTCTTGCTTATTTGCAGGGTTTCAGCACGCTTGCAGGTTTTTGCGTGGTCACGGCGTCCGCGGTTGCCGCTTTTCTATGGAACAACGTGCCGCCGGCGCTCTTTTTCATGGGCGATACCGGCTCGTTGGCGCTGGGGGGAACTCTCGCGGTCATTGCTCTTATGACGAACCAAGTGCTTGCACTCCCCTTCATCGGTTTTATTTTCGTCGTTGAAACGGCTTCGGTCATTATTCAGCTAACCAGCAAGAAATTCCGCGGCGGCAAGAAGGTCTTCCTAGCAGCACCTATTCACCATCACTTCGAGGCGCTCGAGTGGGGTGAAAGCAAAGTCACTATGCGTTTTTGGATTATTGGCGCCTTTATGGCGTTCCTGGGAATCTTGGTTGGGTTCTTTGGGTAACATGAACGACCTATTTTTGATCCCATCGAGGATTGAAGAGCCTCGAAAGAGTTGTCTTCTGGACAGTCATAAGTAGAGTAGAGCCATGATCCGCGTCGCAATAAACGGGTATGGCCGCATTGGCCGCAATGTGCACCGTCAGTTTGTCGAAAATTGCAAAGACCAGGTTCAGGTCGTTGGGGTAAATGCCTCCACCGATGCAAAAATGCGCGCATACCTGCTGAAGTACGACTCTCTGCATGGTCGGTTTGACCATGACATTGCGGTAAAAGATGAGCAAACAATGGTTGTCGACGGCTCTCCAGTTCGCATTGTGCGCGAAAAAGACCCTGCAAAGTGCCCCTGGAAAGAACTGAATGTCGACGTGGTTGTGGAGTCCACGGGGAGTTTTACTTCGCGCCCGCAGGCAGGCTTGCACTTGCAGGCAGGCGCCAAGAAGGTGGTGGTGACTGCCCCCATGGACGACGACACACCCACGTTTGTTCTGGGTGTAAACGAGAAAAATCTTACAAAAGAAATGGATATCGTGAGCAATGCCTCCTGCACCACCAACTGCATTGCACCGGTTATTCACGTCATCGACTCCGCATTCGGCATTGACCATCTGCTCGTGTCTTCCGTTCACGCATTCACCGCGTCGCAGAATTTGCTAGACAACAAGCCCCACGAAGGAAAGGATTTGCGCAAGGCACGCGCGGCCACCATGTCGGTCATTCCAACAAAGACAGGCGCTGTGAAGGCCTGTGCAGATATTTTCCCCCATTTAAAGGGCAAGCTGGACGGTATGGCATTCCGTGTTCCTGTTCCTACGGTGAGTTGCGCCTACATGGCGTTTTGCCTTCCCAAAGCCACAACGAGCGAAGAGGTCGTTGCAGCGCTGCGTGCGGCTGCCGCAGAGCCACGGTTCCAGGGAATTCTTACCGTAAGCGACGAAGAGACCGTTTCTATAGATTACCAAACAGACCCCCATAGCAGCATTGTCGACGCGCAGTTCACCAAAATTGTGGACGGCACCGCGTTGCAGTTACTCAGCTGGTACGACAACGAATGGGGCTACGCCATGAGGGTCACCGAAATGGTGCAGCGTATTGCCGCCTTCTTGTAATGGCATCGATTCCACCACCCACCGTGTCGCTGAGTGAACACCTTGCAAAAAATGCAGGTGTCCCCGCCGCCCTGCGTCATTTGCTGCTGGATGTGGCAACTGCTACAAAGCACATTAGCTACGCGTTGCAAACTACGGAAACGGGTTTAGCAGGAACGACAAACACCTTTGGTGAAGAGCAACTGGCACTGGATGTTATGAGCGACATGATTGTGGCGCAGCACTTGCGGGAAGGCGGAAACGCTCGGGCGTACGCGTCCGAAGAATCTGGCGACCTTGTGGAGCTTACAACCGACGCTCCGTACACGGTGGTGTTTGATCCGCTCGATGGATCCTCACTGGTAGATGTGGACTTTGCTATTGGCACCATTGTGGGAGTGTACGAAACGCATGAACTGGTGGGTATGACTCCGCGGCAGCAATGTGCAGCGCTCTACGTGCTCTACGGCCCACGAACTGTGCTGGTGTACTCCACGGGCAACGGTGTGCACGAATTCCTTCTTAATGATGTGGGGGAATACGTGCTTTTACGTGAACACCTGGGTGTGGGCGATACTGCTAAAACGTATGCTCCGGGCAATTTGCAGGCAATTCATGAAAATGCCGGTTATAAGTCTGTTTTGGACCACTGGCTCAATGGGCCTTACAAATTGCGCTACTCCGGCTGCATGGTTGCCGACATTCACCATATTTTGGCAAAGGGCACGGGTGTGTTTGTAAATGCAGGCGGAGGCAAATACCCGCAAGGCAAATTGCGTCTGCTCTACGAATGCGGCCCATTTGCGTATTTGCTAGAGCAAGCAGGAGGCGCTGCATCGAACGGCGAAACCAATGTCTTAGATGTGCGCATTACCGAACTCAACCAGTGCTGCCAAATCATTGCAGGCTCTGCAAACGAAGTTACAGCTGTGGCTCAGCTTCTTTCGGCGTAGGGGGCGTGTCCCAGTAGGGTTCTTTGTTACTTAGTTCAATCGCCTCTTCCAACGGGCGGTGTGCTTCTTCGCCGCGGTGTCTGCCACCCACGTTCAATGCTTTCTTCACGGAGCGAACACTTCCCCATAGGTACGTTTCCCCTCTCCTGCGGCCTTCTGCGTCTTGCGGACGCTTGAGGGGTTTTACATTGCCAGAAGGAGCCCACTCCACGGGACCAATAATGGAGCGAGTGTCCTGGTCGACATACACAAATGTTTCTTCGGTCAATTCTAATGCAGGAGCAGGTGTTGGCTCTGGTGCCGGAGGAACGGGGTTTGCGAGGTTGTCCATTAGGGAGTTAAGCGATGGTCTTCAAGTGGCGGCGGAGGTGGAGGCGGTGGTGGGGCCGAAAGCGGCAACTGCGCCTGCATTTGCGGTTCGCGGGTTTGCGCCGCAGCCAAGTCGTCTGGGTGGTGAAACACTTCTTGGTGAGTTCTGCGCACGTACTCGCGATAGCGAAGTGCTGCATAGAGTGTTCCAACCATGCTGGAAAACACCGAAATGTGAATGCCAAAACGAAGCGACAAGCGCGTATATTCCACCGTAACGCGCGCAAGCACCGAGAGCGCCGCAAGCAAAAGAATAGTCACCTGCGCCATGGCAGCGAGACGAGCAAGGTCTCGGTAGCGCGGTTGGAGCAACTGTGGACCGCCAAGCAACGGTATGAAAGTTGCCGCAATGACCAGGATGTCGAGCAAAAGCACTGCCCAGCCCACTGTCCCGGTAAAGAAACCCAGCCCCGAATACGACACGATTTCACCACCTAAATACCCTCCACCAATCCACGGCAAAAAAACTCCAGCGATTGTTACCGCAGCCGCGGCATTCAGCAGCTGCTCTTCGAGGTCCAATGCAACAATCCGACGCAAGTAGGAATTCGCCATGATCCAGTACACGGTAGCATGAGCAGGCACTGTTTTCCAGGTGCAAGACAAAAACTGTTTACCAGGTTCACTGGCGAAATTTTCGCTTGCACAAGGGCTGAAACGAAATTGCGGCGACTCGCAGCAGCTTGCGCGTTGCGCTACACTCCGCTTCGTGCACCTTGCTGTCGACATTCGCGCCGCGTGTGAGCCGCAGAGGACCGGTAAGGGGCAGTGGACACTCTCTTTTTGCAAGGAGCTTCTTGTTCGTGAACACCGCGTAACGCTTCTTGCTCAGGATGGAGCTCCCATCCCCTCCGAGTTGTCTGGGGCAGCGGTGCGCATGTTACCCGGCGGCGTTCGCTGGCACGGCGCGGCGCGGAAAGTCGTGCGCGAATTACGACCAGACGTCGCCTTGTTCCCCACGAGCTTCATTGTGTCGGCGTTTTCATCCCCCCATGACCGTACCGCGATTCTTGTGCACGACATGGTGGCGTTTTCCCGCGGCAGCCACGACCGCAGGGCACAGTGGATCGAACGGTTAACGCTTCCTCGCGCATTGCGCCAAGCAACCTTGCGCTTTGCGCTAAGTGAAGCCACGCGCGAAGAATTGCTTAAGCGCTTTCCCCAAGCAGGAAATGTTCCAGTTCTTGGTGCGGGGCCTCAGTGGGGCTCCCCTCCGCAACGTGTACAGTTCCCTGTTGGTATTTGCTGTGTTGGTACGCTGTGCGAGCGCAAAAACCAGGCAAGGCTGCTGAAAGCATTTACCTTGCTACCACCTGCTTTGCAGGAACATCATCCGCTCGTCATTGCCGGCGGCGAAGGGTGGGGAGTGTCCGGTCTTCCGCAGAAAATTGAACATACTCCTCATGCGAGGTACGCGGGGTATGTGAATGCTGAGGAGTATAGAAAACTGCTGCAGTCTGCTGCAGTCATCGTGGTGCCCTCACTACAAGAAGGCATGGGTCTTGCCATGCTCGACGCGCTCAGTTGTGGAATTCCTTTGGTGCTTTCCGACATTCCCATTTTCCGTGAAGTTGCGGGGAATGCAGCGGAATACTGCGACCCGCGCGACACTGCTTCCATAGCGGCAGCCGTACAACGCGCTCTGCAGCCAGAACGGGCTCAGCGACTCAGTACGTTAGCAAAGGAGCGCAGCAGTTTGTGGTCGTGGAAAACGGTCGTAGATCGCTTCCTGAATGCTTGTAGGGCACTGCCGCCCCGGTAGACTTACTGTATGGAACTTGGTCGCGTCGGCATATCGCTGAAAGATCGCTTGGAACACGGAGCGGTTCTCTTGCAGGAAATGGCAATGCTACTGCGCGCGCAGGGTGCGAAGTGTTTTTTAGACGCACACAATGCAGACGTACAGAGTGCAGTTTCGCTACCGCTTTTTCAGCATGCGTCGGATGTTGATTTACTTGCGGTGTTAGGGGGAGATGGCACCCTCCTTCGCGTCGTTCGTGAGCATCTGCCGTTTTCCACGCCGATTCTTGCAGTACATAAAGGCAATGTCGGTTTTCTGGCAGAGGTAGGGTACAACGACTTTGAGCAAGCCGTTCGTGACATTCAGTCTGGTTGCATAGAGCGCGATGAGCGGTCGCTGCTGCGGGCAACGCTCTGCCGAAATGACGTTTGTACGGATCTTGGCATTGTATTAAACGACGTCGTGATTGGTCAGGGGGCGCTTGCCCGCCTTGTAGACCTGCGTGTAGGGGTGGATGGCCTCCCTTTGACTCACGTTCGCTCCGACGGGCTTATTTTTGCCACTCCGACCGGCTCTACGGCTTATTCTCTGGCCGCCGGAGGACCGATCGTTCACCCTCGTTTGCGCGCCATTATCATGACGCCCATCAATCCGCACAGTTTTACGCAAAAGCCGCTCGTGTTGCCTTCTGAAGTCACTATTGAAGTCGACATTGTCCACAGGAGCGATACACATTTGCCCGAAGTCGCACTCACGCTCGACGGCCAGGTATCGCACCCGCTTTTGCGCCATGACCGCATTCGCATAACGACAGCGCCACACACTGTTACGTTCCTGCGCCGACCACAGGAAACATTTTTGCCCGCTTTGCGCGAGAAGCTAAAGTGGGGAAATAGTTAATCACTTCACAAACACTACATCCTCTCGCCCGGGTCCTGTGCCAACTCCTAGGAGTGGAATGCCCGAGCCCTCCGCAATTGTTGTGCACAAGTTCTGTGCCTCCTTCGGAAGTTTTTCAAAAGAATTGATGCCAAGTGTGTCGCTCTTCCAGCCGGGGAGCTCATCAAAAATGGCATCTCCTTTTTTATCAACATCTGTGCATACGGGAATCGTTTCTTCCGTATCTAAGACATCGAGCTTTGTAAGAAACAAATCGGTGAATCCGTTGATCGAATTTGCATGTCGAAGATCTGCCAAATTGACCCAGCCACAGCGGCGGGGGCGCTTTGTAACAGAACCGTATTCGCCTCCCCGGTCGCGCAGCCGATTTCCGGCTTGCTCCTGCGCTTCCGCAGGGAACGGCCCGCCGCCAACGCGCGTGCAGTAGACTTTCGCAACAGCAATGCAGCGCTGCAGGCAACTGGGCGGAAGCCCAAGTCCTTGCAGTGCACCAGCCGCAGTCGTTGCACTGCTTGTAACAAATGGGTACGTTCCGTGGTCAATGTCGAGCAAGGTTGCCTGCGCCCCTTCTATCAACATATTTTTATGAGAGGCAATTGCGTCGTGCAGCATGCAGGGGCCGTCGACAATGCAGCTGCTCAGCGTACGCATTGCAGCATGTGCGGTATTCCACTCCTGCTCCGCGTCGACACGAAAGTTAAATGCTTTTTGCAAAAGTTCCACGTGCCGCAGGTAGCGGTCCTTTGCTGCATCGGAGGTAAGTTCCCCAATGCGAACACCGCGGCGCAGCATTTTGTCCATGTACGCGGGGCCAATCCCCTTCTTCGTTGTGCCGATTGCCCCCTCTTTGCCGACCTGTGCTGCTTCTTCCATAGCGGCATCCAGCATTTTGTGGTGTTCAAAAACAATGTGTGCCCCCGCAGCAATACGCAGGCGCGGCAGCAGATCGATCCCTTGTGCCGAAAGCAGCTCCAACTCTTCCATAAGAGTTGGCAAATGAATGACCATACCGCCGCCCAGCAGCACAGTTGCATTTGCATGGAGCGAACCCGACGGCAGCAACCGGAAAACGTTCTTCTTTCCGTTTACGACAATGGTGTGTCCTGCGTTTGCTCCGCCGCAGGCGCGGGCGACAATGTCGACGTTTTCCGCAAGCACATCTATCAATTTGCCCTTCCCTTCGTCACCCCATTGCGCGCCGATGACTGCGGTAACCTGAGCGGTCTTCATCTGCGCTGAGTGTACCGTGAATTCCTACGATTTCCCATGCTTCCTGCGACCTTGTATACCGTCGTAGAACGAGACTATTGTTACAATGAACGCTAGCCCAACTGCGACAGGCGCAAAGTAGATAATCAAAATGCACGCCATTTCTTCACAGGCGTTCAGAAACCACCGAACACACGCACCTGCTATGAACCATGTAATCGTGCTGGAAATAATTGCACACCATATGCGGTCACGTGGCTGTACAAATGCGTACCAGGTGACCATGAAGAGACAAAAGAGCGCAGGGAGAAAGAGCTCGGCCGCAAATGAATAAAACCCAGGAGTGTCATACAGCAGTACAGCAGAAGCAAGGGCCGGAACAGTAAGCAACCATGCTGCGCGAATGCCTATAAAGCGGAAAATATTCCTCTGCATATGGTCAGGGTACGCCCGTCTGTTACGAGAGCAAATGCCGTGCCTGCTCCATGGTGCATTCCAGAACCAGTCCGCAGCAGCGCGGATCCTGCCGAGCAACTTTCACAAGATCGCTGACGATCTCATTCCCTTTTACTCCACCGAACACAGCTTGGTGCGGTTCAAATATCGTGACGTCATCTGCAGCTCCCCCTTCTGCAACGTACGGAGGATTACTGACGATGATGTATGGTTCGGTGAGTGAGCTGAGAGGTTCAAGCAAACTCCCTTGAAGGAGAGTAATGCGATCGCCCAATTGGTAGTGATCAATATTTGTTTGAGCACATGTGAGAGCAGCTTGATCGATGTCTGTTGCAATAATGCGGAGATCTACATTTGCGAGTGCGAGCGATACTGCAATACAGCCAGAGCCGGTACCGACATCCACAACCAGCGGATGATCGGACATCTCTTTGAGCAGAATGGACACCGATGCAATACCTGTATCAATCTCTCGTATTTCTACTCGAGGAGCTTTCAGGAATTCCAGCGTATGTTCCACAAGCAGTTCTGTTGCCGGCCGAGGAATCAGGACATGGGGAGTCACTATGAAGTGGTGACTGCAGAATTCTTTCCAGCCAAGAATGTACGCCAGTGGCTCCCCTGCCCTTCTTCTGTGTATTGCCTGGGCAGCTTCTGCAGATTCTGAGTCCGTTAAAGTGGCTTCAGGATGCGCTAAAAGCCAAGATCGATCCTTCCGTAAAATATGCGCCAAAATGCATTCACAATCCAGTGGCTGGATTCCTGCCGAAGCCCGTACCTCTGCAACGCTCATGCACGTATAGTGCCAGATGCCATGGCACACATTGCTATAGATGTTCGGTTTGCTAGCAGCCCCACGGGGCTTGGCCGCTATGCGCGCGAACTGACAGCAGCTCTTTTGCGGCAACCACTCCCCTTCCAGGTGACACTTATTGCCGACCCGAAAGATGCGCTGCACTGGGTGCCTAGTACCCCTGGTCTGAAAATTGCTCGTCTTGCTGCACGCCCATACTCACTCAGTGAACAATGGAAACTCCCGCAGCTTTTAAAAGAGATCCACTGCAATCTCTACTACAACCTGCACTTCCCTCTACCATTGCGGTTACCGGTTCCGGGAATGTGTACCGTGCATGATGTGACACTCCACAAGTACCCGAATTCCGTATCGCTTCTACGCAGGATTGCCTACCGTTTTCTGTTTGGCTCTTCCGTACGACGCGCCAAGAAGATCATCTGCGTAAGCGAGTCGGTGTTGGGGGAGCTTGTTGGTATGTACCCGAAAGCGCGGAGTTCAGCAGTGTTTGTCGATGAAGGCATAGATCCCCTCTTTGCTCCACAAGATCAATCACACAGAGATGCGCTGTGTGCTCAATATGGCATTTCGAAGCCGTATTTTTTGTATGTTGGAAATGCGAAGGAACACAAGAATGTGCCGCTTCTGCTGAAAGCATTTGAAGAGTCTGGCAGAAATGATGCCGAATTGGTTCTTGTTTCCGGTGGCCCGGAGCTTGCTCAATTGAAACTTCCCGAGAGAGTTCGCGTCGTTACAAATGTGCAGGATGCGGAGCTTGCTGCTTTGTACTCCGGCGCGCTTGCACTGGTTACAGCAACTCTCGCCGAGGGATTCTGTTTACCCGTGCCAGAGGCTTTTGCGTGCGGATGCCCCGTGATTGCGTCCGACATTCCCGCGCTGCAGCGCTGGTCACCGCCCGCAAAACTGTTGCCGAATGCCGTGAGCTCTTTTGCTCAAGCTATGAGTGCCTGTACTGGAGCTCGCATAGCACCACCTGTGAATCTTCCCCGTTGGAGTGATGCAGCAGAGAAGATCGTGTCCCTCTTGGCAGACTTCTGATCTCTGATTTCTGATACACTGATATTCTGAAATGGATCGCCTCTCCGACCTGCTCCCCGGCACACTTAGCCGCAAAGGCGTGGCGCAACCTGCCCGGGCGGCGCACATTGTCTATACTGCGCAAGAGCTTATAGAGGCTCTGCTGCCCCGCATGGCCCGAGACGTGGCCGCTCGAACGTTTGAAGGCGGCACGTTATGGGTGGACGCCCGCAATGCGGCCGCGCTTTCCATGCTGCGCCGGGTTCAGCCACAGCTGCTTTCTGGCCTTCATAGCCGCGGTTTCACGCTGGTGCAGCGCGTGGTTGTGCTGCGGCGCCAGGCAGACCCGGAATACTCCCTTCCAGAAAACACAGAGAAAACGTCTTGAACAAGGGCTTTACGCTGCTACACTCTCCCGGTCCCAACCATGTTAGTCATTCGCTTGCAGCGCACCGGCCGAAAGAACGAACCCACGTACCGCTTGGTCGTGGCGGAAAACTCTGCTCCGGTAAAAGGCAACTACGTTGAACTTGTCGGTCATTACTTGCCGTCCCGCACGTCTCCGGTGCTAACGGTGGACGCTGCACGCATTACACATTGGGTGTCTAAGGGGGCCAAGGCTTCCGACACCGTGGCACGTTTGCTTACCGCCCAGGGAATTGCAGGTCTTACGCCTTCCATTCGCCCCTACGCAAAGCGCAAACCGCGCAATGCAGCGGAGCAGCCTTCCCCTGCAGAAGCAGCAGCGCCCGCTGAATCTGCTCCCGCCGCCGAAACACCGGCCGAGGCGCCTGCAGCGTAATATTTCCCCCACCTTCGTATGTCGTCCCTCCCGGGAGCATCCTTCCTGCAAGCAGTCCTTAACGCCATTGTTGAGGACAAAGATCAATTGCACATAGAAGCAAAGGAAGACGATTTGGGCATTTTGCTTACCGTCAGCGTAAGCGACCGCGACATGGGCAAGCTCATAGGAAAGGGCGGCCAAACAGTGCGCGCCTTGCGCACGCTGCTGCGCGTATTGGGTTCTTCGTTAAATAAGCGTATAAATATGAAGATTTTGGAACCCGCAGCCTAACCCACAACCCCCATGCTTCGCGACCTTCTGGAAAACGGCAACGTCATCGAAATCATTGCAACGCTTATCGCGCTGGGGCTCATTATCGCAACGATTCTTTGCCTTGTGTACATCATCTTCGGCGGTATTTCCTTCATTCTTTCCGCCGGGGACGAAGAGAAAATTAAGAAAGCGGCGCACACCATACGCAATGCAATCCTCGGGCTCTTCATTTCCTTCATCGCCTACTTCGCCGTAAAGCTCATTGCCAACCTGCTTGATATTCCGTTTGAACTCAGCTTTACCTCGATTGTGGAGCTCATGTCACAGATTATGAGTTCGTTACAGTCGACGGGGAGTTCAACGTAGACGTATGAATCTTCAGCGCATTCAAGAACGGCTGGAATCGTTAGGAGAGGGAGATACCAGAGATGAAGCGGTTGTCATGCAGATCGCCAGTGCCCTTGGACATGAATTGGCACAGCCGCAGGTCCACCATTTGGAGAGATTTTCTGAACAGCTTTCATCGCATTCTACCCGACTTTATCAGGTATGTTCAGAGCTCCCCCTTCACCTGGGTCTCGATGCACTTCGACGAGTTTCCGATCTCGTTGCAGCCAAAAACAACCAGGCACACGTGTCGGGTCCTTTGTCACTACTTCATGATTCCTCTGTGTCAGATATGTTCGCCGGTGTGAACAGCCAAGATATTGCCGGTAGCGATGGATCTTCTCCACTCGAAAGCTGGGGTGCGATTATGAACGGCATTGCCGAATCCTCCTTTAATCGCCAGATCCACGTACTTGACCGTCTACGCCGCGAATTGGCAGCGATCATGCAGCGTGATCTTCCTTCGCACACAAAAATGATAGCAAGCACATTGTTGGAATTGACCACTGCCACTCGCGACCAAATCCACCACATCAATAGCGTGCAAATGCCGGCCGTTATTCACGATCGGCATGAGCTCAAGTAAGGAGAGCTCTCGTGAGAGGCAATCGTAGGTTTTCTCTTATGCAAAGAGCATCTTGCGGCGGCGCTGCAGTGTACCGGCGATTCCGGTAAGTGATGCCATGCTGCCTGCGACGAGCGTTACAAGGTCCACACCCGTTGCCGGCATGTGCTTTACGACGCCCGTGCTCATGACTGCGACGCGTTCGTTAAGGCTAATGGACTCCAGGCCCTTGCCCTGCACGCGGGCGACGTTGTTGATGATGGTGCCTTGCCTGAGGCCCGGCAGAACTTGCACGGTGTAGGTGGTCTGCCACTGTTCACCAGGGTTTAATTGGCGAATGTTCCAGAGCATTTTGTCGCCGCTGACGAGCGCATTGCGTGCGTCGTTGAGTCGTACGGCACTCAGGTCAAGGGTGTCTTCGACAATCACATCGGTAAAGGCGTGGTCTGTGGTGTTTTTCAGCGTAATGGTGTAACTGACGTTGTCGCCAGGCTGCACCTCGCTGCGGCTGGCAGTCTTGCGGAGCAATGCTGGCTTCTGAACGGAAGCCTTTCCACCAATGAACTTGGCACCAACCAAGGTTGTATCCACCGCGATTGCACCAAGGACCGTGACACTCGTTTGCATGGGTGTGCCCAACTGAGCGTCGCTGCGGACGCGGGCAACGTAGGTAAGGGTGCGGCTGCCATGCGGGCTTACCGTGATTCCCTTCCACTGCACGTTCTTACCAGTCCATATGCCGCCTTCCGTTGCCGAAACGAATTCGCTCGTGCGCGGGAGCATGGCTTGTACCGTTGCGCTCGTAATCAGGTTATCACTCGGGTTTTCCAAGCGCACCGTGTAGGTGAGCACGTCGCCAATACGTGCTTGGTCTGCATTGTCGCTTACACTCAGTTGCAGGTCGCGGGGGGCCGGGAAGGTCTCAATGCTTGTGTGGTCGGTGGCGATTGCGTCACGGGTTGTCACGGTAAAGTTCAACACGTAGTGCTCTGGTACGTCGCGTTCAATGCTCGCAACGACAGAGTAGTGGCGAACGTCTCCGGCGCGAATTTGCTGTGCGCGCCACTCAATGGAACGATTATCTATGGCAGCGTTGTCCGATGCGGTTTCCACCGAAAGGAACGGGTTTACCGTCGTAAGAAGGTCGTACGTGCGGTCAGGCCCGTTGCGGTTATCCACCGTTATCTGGTATTCCAGAATGTCTGTTGGCTTTGCAGTGGCGCGTCCGTCATCCACGGAAAGGAACACGCGTGGCACTTGAATTTGCAGACCGTTGCGGGTGATGCGAGTGGTGTCGGCTGTGTGCTGCTCACGTACGCGTGCTTCGGCAACCATGAGTGCACCTTCCGGTGCGGCAGGGTCAACGTTTACCGTCACGGTAAGCTTACGCGGTTGGTTTCGGTAGACAGTCAAATTGCGCCAGGTGACTTCCTTGTTGCCAACATCTCCGCCGTCACTTGCGTTAATGGTGTTTGCATAGGGCGACAGTAAGAAACGCAAATCTGCCGTACGGGGTTCGAGGCGGTCTGTGCTCAACGTAATGACGTAGGTGACTGCACCACCGGCTTGCACGTCGCTTAGGCCGTCGCTTACCGAAATGAAGAGCCCCGTGTTATTCGGAGACTCGCTGTCATCCAGCAAGTCGCTGCAGTTGGGGTCTTCCGGGTAGTCCAGGAAGCGGTCGCCATCGTTGTCGACCCCGTCGCTGCATTCCGTGACTGCCGCTTGCGCGGAAAGAATGAGCAAAGGTTGTGCACCCAGCGCCAGCACAAGGCTGAGGCAGGTGAGGACGGCAGTGGGGCGAAGACGCTCCATAAGGGTTTGTAGTAAGAAAAAGGGTATTACTGTAATGTGAGAGTCGAGTATTGTCAAGTATAGACACCATAACAATTCTACTGGGCATAAAACTCAAGATTATGTCTTTCATAAGCCAAATCAATACTGAAAAGGCTTCGACTCGCCTTGCTCATTCAGAGGCATTTGACTCCTTTGATGCCATTTTTTGTACTCATTGGCGGTTTACCATGAGTGAGCCCAGCAGGCTGAGTCGCATGGTGGGCGCCAGAGGATTCGAACCCCTGACCCTCTCGGTGTAAACGAGATGCTCTAACCAGCTGAGCTAGGCGCCCTTATGCGAAGTCTAGCACAGCCTTTTCCAATTGTGACTGCTCCTGTACCATCTTCCGGCATGATCATCCTTGAAATCATCATCGCTCTCCTACTTGTTGGAGCCATTGTCGTGCAGCACCGTGTTTCCGGGCTTACCAGCAACGCGTCCATGCAGCAGGTTGCAATCCAGCGCCGTGGAGCAGAGCTTCTGCTTTTCCGTGCGACGATTGCGTTGAGTGTCGCATTTTTTGCGATCCCCGTTCTCACCTGGTTCTTCGCATAGTGCGCACATGGGTTTCCTACAAACACTCCTCCTGTACGAACGGAGGATCCTTCTAAGCCTTGCGGTATTGGCGCTGATTTCTGGCGGGATCCTTGCGCGTCGTTTTGTGCTGCTGCATAGCCACCTGCAACCGGCTCCCGCTGGCACATACATAGAAGGCTCCGTTGGCGAGCTGCTGCCGCTTCTACCCTGGTTTACGGTCGAAAACGACGTAAACCGCGACATCGTCTCACTCGTGTTTTCGGGTCTGCAACGCTACAACCCCACAACTGGGGACATTGAGGACGACTTGGCGACAGTGGATGTGAGCGACGATCACCGTGTGTATACCGCCACATTGCGTGAGAATTTGCAGTGGCATGACTCCACGGCGAGCGATCCGCACCCCGTGACTGCCGACGACGTGCTGTTTACATTCCAGAGCATTCAAGATCCGGAATTCCCCAACGCCGTGTTGCGCCAAAATTTTTTGGGTGTCACTATTACCAAACTCTCCGACCGCTCCGTTCGCTTTACGCTCAACGAGCCGTACCGCTACTTCCGCAGTAATCTGCTTTTGGGCATTGTGCCAAAACGCTCATTTGAAGGCGTGCCTATAAGCCGTTTGCACCAGGCGTTGGACGTGGGTTTTCAGCCGATTGGCGCAGGCCCCTATAAGTTGAAGAGCATTGTGCAGACGGAATTTTCAACGGAGGTGACTCTCGAGCGCTTTGAGCGCGACATTCCCCCGCCCTACCACCTGGAGCGCGTGGTGTTGCGCGTATTCCCCGACTACCAAAGTTTGCTAAGCGATATTCGCAATCTCGACGGCATTCGCCTCGTGCCCAGGAGCGACGACGGCGATGCCATACTTCCCCGCGCGTTTACGCCGGTCACATACTCGCTGCCACAGTATGTCGCGCTTTTCTTCAATTTGGAACACGGCATCGTGCAGGACCGCCAGTTGCGCCTTGGACTCCAGCTGGGCACCGACCGCAAGGCGCTTATCGACGCAGTGCACGAGCACGTCATTGTACAGACGCCGCTTATGGAGACTGCGGGCGATGACTGGCGATTTTCATTCGACCCGCAGGCCGCGCAAGGGGCACTGTTTTCGTCGCAGTGGTACTTGCCGGAGAAAGTTCGCTTGCAACGCTTGCTGGAACAGCATGACGCCAATGCCGCCGGAGTGCTGCGTTTGCCGCCCGTTATTTTGCTGAGCACTGGCGGCACGCTCACCATGACTGGCACGTTTGTGGGGTTCGACACCGGCGCAACACTGAACGGGCTGCCCATTATGGAACATGGCAGCGGCACCTGGGTGGCTTACCTTCCTTCCACCGGCAGCGGCATGTTGCCTATGGGTGCTTCGCGCATCATTTTACGCAACCGCGAGGGCGACCCGCTCGACACCACGTACGTGCTGCGCACCACAGATCCGCTCAGTTTTCTGCGTGCGGAGCAAGAACAGGAGCTCCTTGCAAAGTTCTTGCGCACAAAACAAACGCCGCTTCCTCCCGAAAGTGAGCGCGTGACGGTGTCGGATATGACGCTGGAAGACGGCTACCTGCGCCGCCGGCGGTCCACAGACCCCATTGACATTCGCATCAATGCTCGCGGAGAACGCCTCAAACTTCGCATTCTCACCTCTCCTTCTCCAGTGCAATACAAAGAGGTGGCGCAGCTGGTTGCGCAACAGTGGCGCACGCTGGGGGTCGATGCCGAGGTCGACGTGCCCGAAACGTACAGCGCGTTCGAAGAAAAGCTCGTGCGCCGCGACTACGACGTACTGCTGTACGGACAGTCGCTGCTAGATAACTTAGACAGCTACCCCTACTGGCATAGCAGCGGCGCGCAGCACACCGGCGCGTCCTCCAAAGATCTGCGCATAGACGCCTATAACCTATCGCAGTACACAAGCCTGAAGGTTGACTCGCTTCTGGAACAATTGCGCGCGTCAGGCGACACCGCGGAACGTGCCCGGCTTTTTACAGAACTGAAGGCGCAGTTCGCCGAAGACGTGCCTGTCATTGTGCTGTATTCCCCGCAGTACACCTTTGCGTACCGTACTGGTCTGCAAGGGGTAGTGCTTGGGAAACCCTCTGTTCATAGCGACCGCTTCCTCTCGCTGCATAACTGGTATTTAGAGGAAGAGCGAGTCCTAAACGATGGCGTGCACTGGTACAGCTTCTTCCCCTGGTTCTTCTCGTTGCTTTAGCTTGTTTGGGCACTTTGGGTAAGATCTCTTGACGCAGGGGGGTCAGCCGACTAAAATGCCTTGGCTTCGTTTTTCGGAAATGGAAATTCTCCTTCTCCAAGATATACCGGGCGTGGGACGCAAAAACGACCTTCTGGTTGTGGGGGACGGTTATGCCTTAAACCACCTGCTTCCGCGCAGGATTGCGTTGGTTGCGACTCCAACCGTTCGCAAGCGCTACAGCGACCAGATTCGACGTCGTGCAGAAGAAAAAGCACAAGAAGCAGCTGCAGCACGCAGCGTGTCGCAACAGTTGATTGGCAAGAACATTACGATTACAAAGAAGGTTACAAAGACCGGAAAGCTCTATGCGGCTATTTCAGAACAGGCAATTGCAGATGCTCTGAAAGAGCAGCTGAAGGTTGCCGTCGATGCGGACAAAGTCGAAATCGCTGAGCCTATAAAGGCAACGGGAACCTTTACGGTTAAAGTGCAGTTGGGCGAGGTGATGGCGGACTTGCAGGTGCTGGTAAAGGCGGAGGCATAACCAGGTATACTCCTCCCATGAAGAACATCTTTCTTTTTGCAGTGGTGATTCTTATTGGTTGTGTGACGACGGTGGTACAACCGGAGCAGCAGGCTGCATCCAGCAGCACTGCGACAATTTCTGTTGACCAAGCTCTCGATAAAAGCTTTACCTCGCAGAAGTATGGAATTTTATTGCGTTACCCTTCCACAATCTATGACACACAATGTTCTTTCTCTCTTCCTGTAACAGCATCGGAGAGTGACCGAGGCATTGAATTCACGTACCCGATGCACGATGGCGGCTGTGCGCCTGTGCCATCTGAAGTAGGCAATATCTCACACATTGCCTTAGCACGTGCAATAGATGATCAAGACGTACAGAATTTTATTGATCGCGTATTCCCTCAGGGCTGTGAGGAATCGGAGCGCAGTGAATATGGGAACATTGTGCGAATTTTCCTTCATGCAAAATCACCTGCTATTGCAGAGCGTGAGTTCCAATGCAGTGAAAGCATCCTATGGAATAAAAACGCTGCTATAGTTTTGTTCAGCAATCTTGCAAGTAAAAAAGGTGGCGGGTACGAATGGCCTTCCCTAGTGCCAATAGAAATGCCTGACGGGAGTACGGAAAATGGGTACGATTTTGCGGTCATGCAGAGCATTCAGTACCCAGAGAGTCTATAAAGTAGTTTTATGACCCAACAATACGCTTGGGAAAGTGAGTATCAACGGCAAAGCATTCTTACAGGAGGTGCGGAGCCGCAGGCATTTTTCGTGCGGTATATGAAGGAATTGAAAAGGGCAGGCATTCGCCCTACAGGCTTGCGCGTGTTGGACTTAGGGTGCGGCACCGGCAGAAACAGCAATTACCTGGCGCAGCGTGGGGCGATTGTCACCGGCATCGATTTTGCGGCGAATGCCATAGCAACAGCCATGCAGCGCGCACGTGATTTGGGAGTCACGGTTGAGTACATTGCGCAGAACATGGCGGTGCCGTACCCCCTCCAGGATTTCAGCATCGATCTGGTGCTGGACATCACCTCCAGCAATTCCCTGAATGACCAGGAGCGGAAGCAGTACCTTGCAGAAACGCTTCGCGTGCTAAAACCCGGTGGCCATATGTTTGTGCGCGCTTTGTGCAGTGACGGTAAAAACGTAGAGAACTTGCTCAAACTGTTTCCTGCGCACGAAAAGAGCACCTACATTCACCCAGACATTGGCATAGCGGAGCGCGTTTTCAGCGAAGCCGACTTCCGAGCCCTCTACGAGCCGTATTTTACCATTACCAAGCTTCACCGAGACACTGCGTACACCCGTGTCGGAAAGCAGCGGTATAAACGCGGATTTTGGTTGGCTTCCTTGCAAAAAGGAACGCAGTGAGTGAGCTTCCTGCAATTTTGCAGTACACTTCCTTGCGTGGGCCAGTAGCTCAGTTGGTTAGAGCACCGGACTTATAAACCGGCGGTCGGTGGTTCAACTCCCCCCTGGCCCACCATGACAACTATGCACACTTTGATCGAGTTTGATCAGAAAGCGCCACTTGGCGCTTTTTTGTTGCACTTCGAACGAGTCTGCACACTTTGAACTGGAAAGACTGCTTTGCACTCTTCCTGTAAAATGAGGTTATGAGTGACACAAGTAATCTTGTAAATACACCTGAGAAGACGAGTGAAATTAGCAATACTAATCCAGAGAAAAAGCTATCTCTGGAACGACTGAAAGATATTTCCCAATTGGGAATCGTTTTTGCTGTCTTGCTATATGTTCTCGGATTCCTGACAGTGAACGCATTTCTGGCAAGGTTCGGCATTGTAAGTTTTGACATCATTAACGCTCGCTATCTCATAGCAGGAATTCTTTGCCTCTTGCCACTCTCATTGGTTCTTTGGATGGCGTGGCACATTGGAAGTACGAAAATGACATTACCATTCTCAGTGAAAAGGATGGGCGATAGGATTGGTATTTACGGCAATCTGATCTTTTGGACTTTTGCAATCAGCCAGGCATTCGTGCTTCTTTTTAATGCGGGTGCGATAGCGAAGCAATATTCTGCGGCTAAGCTCACATACACGGGCATGGGTAAATATGACGTGGCCGCAAAATATCTCAATTTTCTGGATCACCTAGGTGCGATGGGATATGTGCTGAAAATGGCCAGTAATATTGCCATTGTTCTTATTTTGTTAATCTTATTTTTTTATGTCGCTGGGAAAGTTCGTTTCTATTTTTGGCCCAAGGCTCCGGCTAAAGAGAATCCGAAGATCAAAGCGAGCGTAGAAAAACCAAAAGTTGAAAAACAAGAACAGCCAGCTACGAAGCCTGTGTGGCTCCTAATAGGAAGATGCATTGAGGCGGTGTTGATAGCGGTCCTACTAGCAATGCTCTCATACTGCTATACCAGAATTAGGTCTGATATTTTCGATTTCAATTCTTTTGAAAATACGAAGCTGTCAGATGGAACGTTCTTTGCATGGTTCTTTGGCTCAATTTCTTCAACATATGTCCTTATCTCATTACTTCAAGATGGGTTTAGTCTGGATATCAGAAAGCTCAAAAAAATAAGACCAGACGGAGCAAGTTATCTTCTACAATCAGTTATTGTGCCCATCTTCGGATCAATTATTCTCTTCGGTCAGACAATTTTTCCGCGCATCCCCTATATGATTGGAGGAGGACAACCACGACTAATAAATTTGCAAATTAGGAATCAGGAATTATTAGGACTTGGGTCAGGCAGCAAACTTTATTTACTCGGAGAATCTTCCCAGTTTTTATATATTGCAGCAATTAGCGAGGAACACGGAAAGGCTCTACAGATAAACAAAAATGAGGTTGAGTTTATGACGACGAAGACCGGAACTGGAATCAGCTTAAAACAAGGAAGTGGAAGCCTCACTGCTGTTCCTAATTCTTCCACTGGAGCAGAGATCGGAACTTCTAAGACAACTGATTTGTAATGAAGTCGAGTTTACTTCGGTTGCTTTAACTAGGAAGTCGATCAAATGTCTGCTCACTATGGACGACTTTAGAAAACAACTTCCTGAGAAATGGAGAAACTACGACTTCACAAATGCGATTGGGCTACTGTTGCTGATGCAAAAGATTCAGCAGCAGGAACCATTGGATGATCCAAATGTGATCAAGATTGATGAGGATGGGACAAGATTGTATTGAAAATAATCTACTTAAACCTGCCCTCTGACTTATATTTTCTTACCATCTCTTCATGCTTGGTTTTTAGACGAAGATTTATCTTTGTCCCTTTTTCATCGGATATTTCTTTTAGAGCACTTTTTAATTTTGCGTCCTTTTTATACATTTCACTGCCATATCTTGTAACAATAACATGCCTAAGATATCCCCAAAGCTGAACCAGTCTTATCATATTTGCCATAGTTATTAAGTCATTAGGTTTAGCAAAATTGCCCATTGTGTATTCACTGCCTGAACCTAGAAGCCTATATGGGATGAGCATGCTGTTCGGATGAGCACATTTAGCAAAATATGCGTGCGCTTCTTTTTGGTGATTTGCATCTCCGCCTTGAGGATGCTTTTCATGTGCTTTGCGTATTTCTCTCTGAGGAATCTCCTTACCATCTCTCCAATCTTTTGCCTTTTCAGGATGCAAAATGAAATATGTCATTAACGAGATTGTTTCCCATGCTCTACGCAAAAGAGTAAATGGTGTTCCAAGATAGCCTTTATAAATTAATTCCTTTGCCGAAAAGAGTGAGTCAAAGGTATCACCTAATAGATCTCGTATTGATTCATCTGCAAGATTTTCTGGTTTCATTGTTCCAAGAATTAAAGCTATTCTAGAAACAAGTATTTCATTCTTTTTTATAAAATCTTGAACTTCGGGGTATTCATTACTGATTATTTTCTCATTTCTAGCACTGCAAATATTTGTTAAGTGCTCATAAGTAAAAACGGCTTTTTGGTCAAAATCCATATTCAAAGAGATGCAGCCATTAACAAAACATCGAATGACTTCTCTACTTCTTGCAAAACTAGAAATGCATCCGTAAGTGGCATTTGCTCTCCAGCTCGTACGGCTGCGTTACTCATTTGGTAAATCCATATTAGGGTCTGCATGTATTTCAAATAGTTAGAATTGATCATGTATCTTCGTGTTATATCTTTCACGGCCAACCCTCGTAGATGAATGTATTTTTTATCCATATCAATTCTTTTTTGAATAATTGCGAGAGTCTCAAGTGCTTTGTCTGAGTTCGGATGAACAATTGTTGTTATTTCATCTCCTGATTCAATTTTCTGCAGCGTCTTTTCCCATTCCTCGCGATCCTTCTTCAGCATTCGTAAAAATTTAGGCCTAAGGGCTTCAATTTTATTTTCATAGTGCCAGTTGATTAATCTTGTTAGCATGGGATTTTTAGTGGGATAGCTGTTTTCGCTTATCTCTGTAAGGCTAACTTGTCATTATTTATCATTTTAGCGGCAGATAGATGAGTTGAAAGTTCAAAATCGTTCCCCACAGCTCATTGTGGAACGAATGATTTTATAGTGTGAGAGCACATTCCATCGCCTCAGGACTCTTGAGAATATTCTTTACGAAATCCAGAGAATTTCTCATTCCGATGAGCCTTTCTGATAGAGTAAGAGCATCCACTTTCTTCGGGCTGGCGAGTTCAAAATCGTTCCCTACAGCTCCACCAACGAATATGACTAAACACCGACTTTTCGTTTATATGAAGAGCAAAAGTCGGTTCGAGAAGGAACAGCTCGAGCTGAAGGGATTCGAACTCAAGTCCAGTCCATTGAGTTGCAATCTCTGCACGAGAGAGCAACGGTTTGCCCACTATGGACAACTTTAGAGACAAGCTCCCTGCGAAATGGAAAAACTATGATTTCACCAATGTCATTGGTCTTCTGCTTCTTATGAAAGAGATTCAAGAGCAAGAACCCTTGGATGATCCGAATGTGATAAAGATTGATGAGGATGGGACTCGATTATATTAGGAGTTCTTCAAGATTTGATCTTGAACTCAGTATGGATGATTTGCCATGCCCCAGCGAGGCTCATGATGAGTTCTGCGACTGCCATTACAAGCAATGGAGACGGCATTTTTGTAAGATGTGATTTCACCCGTTCCAATGGACTCTTGAGTTCCTCACTTCCTTTCTCCTCTTTACTTTTTATGACCATCCAACGAGTGACAAGTCTTCCTGAAATTGCAAGTATAGGATTTCCTTCTGTATAGAGATATTTTTCCGTTCGAGGATTCTCTATGCATTCCAAAAACTCCTTTTCGTACAGAGCAGTCTCCTCACATCCATACTGACCATTTTCTTTTTCAGATTTGACTGCAGAAAGTACAAATTTATGGATACGATCAGATTGTTCCTTCGGGAACAAATTTGGTAATGACTGTAAATCTAATGCAATTACAGCAAATGCTAGGTCAATAGGTGCGAATGAGGGTAATTGCAGTAGAAAAGCTTCTTCAAATTGGCTTGATAATTTTTGCTTAATCGACGACCAATGTTTTTCGATTCCTTGAAAAACTGATTGCACAGCGTAATGTGCAGCTTCTTCCTCCGTTAGTTCTTTCTTAAAAGATTGCATATGCGTCACATTTTAGCATAAAATTGAGCACATGACTGTTACAATAAATAATCCTGTAATTCAATTGTTCAACGTACCAAGGACATTAAACCCATACGATTTATCAGGAAGATTGCCTTTTACTGTTGCGATAAAGAAGATAGTACGTCGTGGCACTCAACATTTTTTTGTGCACATTTCAACTTTCAATGCTTCAAGTTTAAAAGAAAGAGATCTGAGGAGAAAAGCTGTTAGAAAGGAATATCAAGAGCTGATAAGAGCAATAGATGGTGCCATCTATCAAGGCGTACAAAGTTAGAGTCAGTTTTGAGGTATAATGCGGGCATCCATGTATTTTTTACGAACTATTGCAGCCATTCTCCTTGATCCATTCATCTGGTTTTACAATCTTTTCCAGCGCAAAAATAATGTCTTAGAGTGGCATCTCAACTACGGACGCTCCGAAATAGACATCACTACAATATCCTCCAAAGAGCCTACAGAAGCGTTGTTAATTAGTGCATATCTTCTATTCGTGGGAAGATACTTTTTTATCTGTGACGAGCGACAGGAACATCCCGTACGACAGGCATTGAAAGAAGTTCTAAATGACGAGGATAAATTTAAGACAGAAATGCCAAGTCACCGGGCGGAACTTCATCTGTATGAAGCGGCGTTGTCTACACTTTCTGATGCTGAGCGACAAGCTGCTCGAGAGTTGTTCATGATGAGCATACCTCCCATCATTATTACCGAGGGGAAAACACCTGCTAGATCGTTTGCAAAGTATTCCTTTCTCGTGTTTGTCCGTCACGGAGAACTATACGGAAACTTTCACATGTCTGCAGGGGCTGATATTGTTCTCCTCCCTATAATGCTAGGAACTCTTTACGATTTCGTAGTAGAAAGAGTAACCGGAAGAAATAAAACTCTTCTTCGTAATGGCATTCTCCCTCTACTCGAAATGCAAGAAGAGCAAGGTGCACGCTCCATATTAGCAATGCATCGACAGCCAATAGATGTTATCCAATCACTTCAATTCGACTAGAAGTTCTTTAAGCTATTTCTGATTCACAGATGCTCTAATTTCATTGAGAACTCGTAACTGGTTTTCTTCCCAGTGCTTACTCTGTGAGTCAGATCTGTAAGTAGCCCAGATAGATAAAAGCAATGCCATGACTGATATTGTCAGAGATGCGATGAGATTTATCTTTGCTGCTCTGCCCGCAAGCTCATTTGTCGCAACACTAATGATCGGTTGAACGCGATTAAGGTCAATCCCACCTACCGGTCTAGAAATCAGTTCATATGCCTCTTTTAACAGTTGCCTTAAATCATTCTTTGACCATTCTGAAGGGAAACCTGATTTATGCTGGAGGGAGTCGTAAATCGTTTTCATAGTCGTAGTATAGTCGAATTTGGAGAGCCAGAAGTTCGAGATTGGTTCAGACAGCTCATTGACGACCAACAGACTTTCATAGTGTAAGAGTACATTCCATCGCTTCTGGACTCTTAAGAATATTTTTCACAAAATCCAAGGAATTCCTCAAGCAGATGAGCTTTTCCGACCGTTCAAGTGGATCCACTTTATGAGGTCTGTCGAGTTCGAAATCGTTCCCTACAGCTCCACCATGTACAAGTCTCCACTTCCTCGAGTACCGGCTGCTCAAAGAAGCTGTTCTTGATCTTCGAGAACTTCTTGCGCGTGGTGCTCCGGTGAAACGCTCTCGTAAATTTTCGCGATGACGCCATTGGGATCAATAAGGAAGGAACTGCGCACAACGCCCATATACTTTTTGCCATACATCGACTTTTCCCGCCATACCTTGTAGCGCTTGATGATTTCTTTTTCGCTGTCTGCGAGCAGCGAAAACGGCAGCTCATATTTTTTGGCAAACGAGTTATGGCTTACCACATCGTCGGGGCTTACGCCCAGTACCTCAATTCCCTTCTTCTTATACTGGGCGTAGGCGTCTCGTATACCGCACGCCTCTGCGGTGCAACCAGACGTGTCGTCTTTCGGGTAGAAATACAGCAAGAGCCACCTCCGCTTATAATCGCTCAGGGAATGCATTTTCCCATGCTGGTCTGGGGCACTGAATGCCGGCGCGGGCGAGCCAACAGCAGGCGTCATTGGTAGCCGCAGACTGCCTCCTCCAAATTAAAAACCTTTTTGGCCTGTTTTTCCGCTTCGGAAAGTGCTTTTTTTGCCGCATTGTCCGCAGTTTTAAATGCCTTGTCCGCGGCACTTATTGCAGTCTTGCGCTGCTTCTTGTCTTGAATGGCGTATGCGGTTTGCATGGCGGTCAGCTTTGCTGTCTTGGCGCTCCGCTCAGCCGTCACGTAGGCGTCAAATGCCGAAATGTACGCATTTTCGCGTTTGACGACGGCAGTTCGCAAGCACGCAAGCCCCGTGGAGGCCGATGAGCTGCTGGAGCTGCTCGCACTGGACGATGACGATGTTGCGAATGTCGCAAGCGGCAAGCAGAGAGCGACAGCGGCGCTTACAGCAACAACGCGAGAACCATGCATGTTGATTGGTGGAAAGGTGTCTGCATTGTACGCACTTATGGCTTTTTTTCCAGAGCGGCAACGAACGCAGTCGCCTCCTTCTTCGTCGTTACTTCTTTGCGCACTTGCGCTGCAGCCAGTGCCGCAGATGCCTCGCCAACCTTAGCCCCAGGCTCGATCCCGAGTATTTCCATAATCTCTATGCCGCTCAGAAGCGGCCTCTGCGGTCGCGGGTGAGCGTCTAAAAACGCGTTGTAGTCTTCAACAACGCTTTCGTACAGCGAAAAATCCGAGGGCGTTGTTCCGGCCACGTCTAACGAGCACACCTGCAGCAGTTCCGTGAACCACTGGTGGTAATACCAATGTGCCTTACGTTCTTCGGGCATGTTCTTGAATGCCCCCACCATCATGTGGTGTTCCACAATCCAGCAAATCTTCTCTCTGCGTTCACGTGAAAACTGAAAGCGCTCCAGTATGTTTTTTGCCAGGTCGCGCGAAACCGAAGCATGCTCGTCGAACCGAATGCGCTCCTTGAGTGCAAATGTTCGGGCTTTGCCAATGTCGTGCAGCAGTGCGGCCCAACGAACATCGGCTCCGTGGTCCTCTGTTGCAGCCTCCACGCACTGGCAGAGGTGAGTAAAGACATCACCTTCTTGGTGGTACTGCAACGGCTGTGCAATTCCTTTGCATGCATGAACTTCTGGCAAGACTTCTTTAAGAACATGCAATTCCCACAGGTCTTCGAGCGCTTTGCTTTGGTGCGGTCCCAGAAGAATTGCCTCCATTTCCGCAGCTATACGAGCACCAGAAAGTTTTGCAGTACGCTTTGCACCGTCCTGGAGCGCTTTGTAGGTTGCCGGGTCATACTGCCCCTGAATTCGTGCCCGCAGTCGCACTGCACGTACAATACGCAGAGCATCTTCCTGTATGCGGCTCGCCGGCTCGCCAATAAAGCGCACGAGAAGCTCCTGCAAATCATGTGCACCGTCGAAGGGGTCGAGCAGCTCGCGTGTGATGGGGTTCAGGTACAAAGCGTTAATCGTAAAGTCGCGGCGCTTCGCATCGTGCTCACGGTCACTACATGTTACAGAGTCTGGTCTGCGGCCGTCGCCATAGGGTGCGTCTTCACGAAACGTCGTCACTTCAATTTCCTGGCCACCGATACTTACGATGATGTTGCCCAGGGCGGCTGCACTGTCGTCACACCGTGGGAAGAGCTTTACAATATCGTCTGGACGCGCACTGGTTGCTATGTCTATGTCTTTGGGAAGTTTCCCAAGAAGCAAGTCGCGCGGTGTACCACCCACCCACCAGGCTTCGTAACCGGCATCTGTAAGCTTTTCGACCACGGCATGCCCTGCTTCGCCAAGCGGAGTGGAAAGCAGCCGGTCTAAGAGGGCGAGGTCGAGCGGCATTGCTGGAAGGCTGCGTCCACGATAGCGTAGAACTACATGGCTGCAGAACTCCGTTTCGCCGTTGCAGGGACTCCTCTTTCCACAAAGGGTGCAGGCGGTACTGTTGCCGGGCTGCACCGGGCACATGAACTGGGTATTTCCGCCATGGAAATTGAGTGGGTGCAAATGGTGCCCAAAAGCCCGGAGCGTATGGTAGAAATTCGCGAAGCGGCAGAGAAATTAGATATAGCCCTTACCGTGCATGCGCCCTACTACGTTAATTTAAACTCTGCGGAGCCTGCCAAGCTTGCCGCAAGCATTCAGCGGGTTATAGCGGCCCTGAGCATGGCGCAGCTCTGTGGAGCACGGTCTGTGTGCGTGCACCCGGCGTTTTACCAAGGAAATCCGCCAAATAAAGTGTATGACCGTGTGAAGCGAGCCACAGAGGTTATATTGAAGAACAGAAAGAGCCTCTTCCCCGACGTAAACCTGGCATACGAAACCATGGGCAAACCCACGCAATTTGGAACACTGGAGGAAGTATTAAGATTGAGCAAAGAGTTCGACATGTTTCCCTGTGTCGACCCCGCGCACATGCACGCTAGGACGAATGGCTTGATCAATACTGCAAAAGAATGGAACGACATGTTCGACGCATACGAAAAGGCACTGGGCAAGAAATCGCTCCAGCATGTGCATATGCACTACTCCGGCATTGCGTACACGGTAAAAGGAGAACGGTACCATGAGCCGCTGCAGGAAAGTGACGCCCGGTGGAAGGATTTCTTGAAAGTCCTAAAAAATCGCTCCATTGCCGGCAATGTCGTGTGCGAGTCCCCTCTTTTGGAGGTCGATACGCTGTTGATGCAGAGGACGTACCAGAAATTGCGATAAATACTTGATGAAGTTTGACTGCCGAGTATCGTTCTGTCGTGATCATCGATCATAAGGCTCGTTTGGTGGCTTGAGCTTTGATGAGGCTGTTCAACTGCCTAACTAGTAGCCTTCTCCCTGTTCCATGTGGATATGACCTAAAAGCTGAGGGTATGGTCATATCGGAACGGGGAGTTTTTCAATGTTTAAGTAACTTCGCTTGCAGCATGGTTCGACTCCGCTCACCATGACAGTATGAACATCGCCATTAACGGCTTCGGCCGCATCGGTCGCCAGGCCCTCCGCATCATTCTTACGAAGCACCCAGACCTAAACGTTGTGCTGATAAACGACTTAACAGATGGTGCCACGCTCGCACATCTCTTTGAGTTTGACTCCACCTATGGCCACTTCGACTGTGGCGAGGCGTGTTACAAAGACGGAGTGCTTTCGACGAAGCATGGCAAAATCCGCGCAACTGCCAGCAAAGACCCGGCAACGCTCCCGCACAAAGAGCTAAAGGTGGATGTAGTGTTGGAGTGTACTGGATTTTTTACGAAACGTGATGACGCAGCACTGCACCTGAAAGCAGGTGCGAAGAAAGTGATCATTTCTGCGCCGTGCAAAGACAAAGCCGATGCAACGATTTGCCTTGGTGTAAACGAGGAAACCTACAATGCGAAAAGGCACGACGTTCTTAGCAATGCGTCGTGCACTACGAATTGCTTAGCGCCCATGGCGAAGGTGTTGCATGACGCGTTTGGCATTGAGCACGGGCTTATGACAACCATCCACAGCTACACGAATGACCAGAACCTGCTCGACTTGCCGCATAAGGACCTGCGCCGTGCCCGTGCAGCAGCCATTAACATCGTGCCGACGAGCACGGGTGCCGCAAAGGCAATTGGCGAAGTGATTCCGGAACTTGCAGGCAAACTTCACGGCTCCGCGATCCGTGTGCCAACCCCAACCGGCAGCATGACAGATTTGACCGTCGTGACTGCAAGGCCCGTGACTGCGGAAGCCGTTGCCAAGGCCTACGACGCATACGCAACAAAGCACCCAGGGATTTTGCGGGTGGAACGCCGACCCATTGTTTCCCGCGATATTGTGGGCGACAGCCACAGTTGCATCATCGACAGTGAACTTACGCAGGTGATGAACGGGAGCATGCTTAAGGTCTTTGGTTGGTACGACAATGAATGGGGCTACGCAAACAGGCTCGTGGAGCTTGCAGAGTATGTCGGAGCGGAACTCTAGGTCATGCCCATGCTACCGGGACTCGCTGCGTGAGCGATTCCGATGGCGTGGGTTGCCGTAGCAGAAGTTCTTCTGCGCCCTTGTCAGCCTCGTCTACCGGAAACAAGATAATTCCATCATATGTTTTGCCGTACGATTCGCGTAGGGAATGTTCGGAAAGGTCTTCCAAAACACTTCCTTGCAGGTCCCATCCCCTGGGGCAGCCACGTATATCATCAAGATACTCCCACCCCTCACGATCGTCTGATTGAAAAAATGGTGCACAGAAAAAATGCACCCAGTGACGCGTAAGGACTGAACGAAACTCTTTTTGATTAAGAATGCCGTCTTCTGTAAGAAGTTGAGGAACGGACAGCACATGAGAGAAAAAAGCATTGTGGTTCTTCAGGTGATGCTGTTTCGCATTGCTCATAAGCCAGTGGTAGTTTGAGCCATTAGAAATGCTCAAAACGACGTTTCTCTTATTAGCCAGTAATTCTTGCAATGTGCCCTTGTACTTTTGCAAGGCACTGTGCCATCCAACGTGTTCGTTTGAAAGACCGGAGTCAATAACATGAATTGTTATGCCAGTTTCTGGGTCAACTGTTGTATGCTGCGACTTCTCATCCAGAAAAACAATGTGATGTATATTTGCTTCCGCAAGTGTTTGAAGAAATTCCTTAGAGGGCGGCCATTGCAGGCAGTTGTAGTCGTCTATGCAGACACACCGTGCGCCGTCTGTAAATTGCTCGTGAATGTATTGGTCATACGGTACTGCTCTTCCGTACTCCATGCGGAGTTGCCATGACTGTGTCGCGGTAAGGTCCGGTTTTTCCAAAAATGCCCTATCGGGAAGCGTCGGGTGGCGCTGCCGAAACAATTGCAAGCACTCCTTCGAGTGCTTCGTTTTTGTTATCTGCGACGCATAGACAACATTAGTCACGTTGTGTATTCCATAGGATTCCTCATTCTGCAGAAAATGATCAGTCATGCTCAGAAAACGATCTATGACAACATGCTGCTGGAAAAGTTCATGAAGGCGCTGTTTGGTCATCATTCTTCTTGCCAAGAGGGTGTCATCAACTCTCCTTTTTTTTGGCCGAGTCATCCAGTGTGTGCTGGCTTCCGTTTCAGCAAGACGCTTGAACGACAAAACAGACCGTATGTCATCGAAAGACTTGCAAAATGATGAACGAAAATACGTTATCAGCGCCTCCAAAGTACGCGACTCCTCATCCTTTTCCATAGGCCAGTATTGCAGCCAACGTACCAGTGCATATGTTGCCGCATCTGCTTCCCACGTTGCATTGTCCTCCACGAATTTGCAATTCTGAACAACCTCGCGTGCTGGAGGATTTACCATAGGCTAAGTATAGACCAGACCTTATTTGTCGTTCACGACTTCCCCTTCCACAGGCCCTTCCTTGGCACCCTCAGCCTTTTGCTCCTTCTGCGCAGATTCGTAGACAATCTTGCCGATTTCCTGCGCTGCAAGACCAAGGTCTTCGGTCGACTTCTTAAGCTCTTCGGCATTGGTATCCTCCTTCTTTAGAAGGTCTTTGAGCGCATTCATCTTTTCGTTGATCGTCTTTTTGGTGGTATCCGGAATCTTCGCATCGTGCTCGCGCATCTGCTTTTCCAAACTTGCAACGAAGGCATCTGCGTGGTTGCGCGCATCGATGAGCTCTCGTTTCTTCTTGTCATCTTCAGCATGCAGCTCTGCGTCTTTCTTCATCTTTTCAACCTCATCTTTGGAAAGTCCCGTAGAGCCCTGAATGACGATTTTCTGTTCCTTGCCGGTGCCCTTGTCCTTTGCCGAAACGGAAAGGATGCCGTTGCTGTCGATGTCGAACGTGACTTCGATCTGCGGCATGCCGCGGGGTGCTGGGGCAATCCCATCCAAAATAAACCGGCCAAGCGACTTGTTGTCGTTTGCAAGCTGGCGCTCGCCCTGCACGACGTGAATTTCCACCGAGGGCTGATTGTCTGCTGCGGTCGAAAAAATTTGCGAGCGAGAAGTGGGAATCTTCGTATTACGGTCGATAATATGCGTCGCTACGCCACCCATGGTTTCTATGCCCATGCTGAGCGGCGTGACATCCACAAGCACAATGTCTTTGTCGATGTCTCCGCCCAGCACACCTGCTTGAATCGCAGCGCCGATCGCAACGACTTCATCGGGGTTTACGCCCTGGTGCGGGTCTTTACCGAAGAGCTCCTTCACCTTCTGCTGCACGAGCGGCATGCGCGTCATACCGCCGACGAGCACGACTTCCTGAATGGGTCCTTTGCTGATGCCCGCGTCATTCAGTGCCTTTAAGCATGGCTCGACCGTGCGTTCCACAAGGTCTTGCACCAGCGACTCCAGCTTTGCGCGGCTCAACTTCACCTGCAGGTGCTTGGGGCCGCTACTATCCGCAGTAATGAACGGTAGATTGATTTCCGTCTCCATCTGCGAGCTCAGCTCGATCTTCGCCTTTTCCGCAGCTTCCTTTAGCCGCTGAATGGCAATCGTGTCCTTCGAAAGGTCTACGCCCTGTTCCTTCTTAAATTCCGCAACAAGCCAATCGATCACGCGCTGGTCGAAGTCGTCTCCACCCAGGTGCGTGTCGCCGTTCGTTGCCTTCACTTCAAACACACCTTCGGCAAGCTCCAACACAGAGACGTCGAACGTGCCACCGCCAAGGTCGTACACGACGACCGTGTGCTCATGACCCTTCTCCAGCCCATACGCAAGTGCTGCTGCGGTTGGCTCATTGATGATGCGCACAACCTCCAGCCCCGCAATTTCCCCTGCTTCCTTCGTTGCCTGGCGCTGGCTGTCGTCAAAGTACGCAGGCACCGTAATGACTGCCTTCTTCACTGGTTGGCCAAGGTACGCCTCTGCGTCCTTTTTGAGTTTCTGGAGCACCTTGGCAGAGACTTCCTGCGGCATCATGGCTTGGCCATTGATCTCGATGACTGCACGACCTTCCTTCCCTTCTTTTACGGTAAAGGGCATTTGGCTCGCTTCCTTCTTTACTTCGCTAAAGCGGTGGCCAATGAAACGCTTTGCGGAATACACAGTCGACTTGGGGTTCGTTATGGATTGGCGCTTTGCAGCAACACCCACCAGTTCCTCCTTCTCCTTAAACGTCACCACGGAAGGCGTGGTTCGCGCGCCCTCGCTGTTGGGTATAACCACCGGCTCGCCACCTTCTATAACAGCGACGCAGGAGTTCGTGGTGCCAAGGTCGATTCCAATAATTTTGCTCATAGTAATGGGTCATTAAGAAATTAGCACTCAAGATTGTAGAGTGCCAACTTTTCTTCGTCAATAGCTTACTGTCATTTCGAGCGGAGGCGAGAAAGAGACAACGAAGTAACTATTTAGGCTGACTTGCCTCAGTTCTCTTGTTTGGTTTACCAGTAAGGGGGTTAATTCCTTTTGCCCTCATTTCTGCAAATATATTTGATACTGCAGCTGTAATTGCGGGATCAACTGGTCTATTAAGGTTCTCAAGTGAGCCGCCTGCGCTAATACAGGGCACAAGTCTTTTTGGTTCATTCAATCTATTCATGAGAACTGGTTGGAAGCTGATCGTCATTATTAAGATCAAGTCCAAGCGCCCTCCGTTTAGCGAGAATTTCGTCGCGGGTACCGATAATCACTTCATCTTTTCCTCGAGGAGGCACTATGACAACTGTTTTACAAGGCCAGCCAAGGTTTTCAATACTGCCACTTGTAATGCAACCACCCATATGCTTGAGATTCTCCCATGCGTTTGGGCAAAAAACAACATAGACTGTCCCTATGTTCTTAGACGAAGCCACCATAGAAGTGCATGGCGGCGATGGCGGCAACGGCTGCCTAAGCTTCCGGAGGGAAAAATACGTGCCAAAAGGTGGTCCGGATGGCGGCGATGGCGGACGCGGAGGGAATGTCATCCTCAAAGCAGATGACAGTACCGACACCCTAAGCAACTTCATTTCCACGAAGGTCTTTACCGCAAAACGCGGCCAACATGGCCGCGGCAAAGACCAAGCTGGCAAAGATTCGGAAGATCTCATCCTTCTTGTTCCACCGGGTACAACCGTGAGTGAGGTGCATGGCAAAAAGAATGAGGTGATTGGCGATTTGCTTGCGCATGGAGATGAACTCGTTGTTGCAAAAGGAGGGCGTGGTGGTTTTGGCAATGGCCACTTCGCAACGGCAACGCGGCAGGCTCCCCGCATTGCGGAACTCGGTGAGCCCGGGGAAATGAAGACACTCCACTTGGAACTGAAGCTTGTGGCAGACGTCGGCATTATCGGCTTACCCAGTGTCGGCAAGTCGACACTTATTTCTGTCATCAGCTCCGCGCGACCGAAGATTGCGCCGTATCCATTCACCACTCTTGTACCGAACCTCGGTGTTGCAACGATTTACGATCGCAGCGTCATTGTGTGCGATGTACCTGGACTTATAGAAGGGGCTTCAGTGGGCAAAGGGCTCGGTTTCCAGTTCCTAAAGCATATTGAACGCTGCGGCATTGTTCTGCATCTGCTCGATTGCTCACGGCTGTTTGGTGATGACGGAACACTTGAGCCACAGAAATTGATTGATGATTATCGAGTGATTCGCAAAGAACTGGAGCGGTACTCCCCTGCTCTTGCAAAAAAACATGAGCTCGTCGTGCTCAATAAGATCGAGCTCATTCCAGATGATCTAAAAAAGGTCATTGCAGCACTCAAGAAAAAGAAGATTGTCGTGTTCGCATCCATCTCTGGCGCTACCAAAGAAGGAATTCCAGATCTTTTGAATCGTTTGCTGCCGCAAATTTTGGAATTCCGCGCAGAGCGAAAAATTGAATTGGACACACCCAAGAGCACCGAAGAAATACCGGTGCTACGACCGCAGGGAGACGCACACAGTATGTCGTCGTACCGAATTCACACGGAAGGAGACCACATAGTTGTTACGGGTAAACGCATAGAGCAATTTACGAGAATGACAAACTTTATGCAGGAAGACAGTCAGCAGCGCTTCCGCGACGTTGTGGAGAAAATTGGCTTAAAGAAGGCACTTCGTCGGCCAGAACACTTGGGTAAGAAGGTGATGATAGGCGGAGTGGATGTAACGGAATTGCTGTAGGATTTACTTGTAAGCACTTTGCCAGAATTCTACAGTCTCATACTATGGTCTCTAGAAATCGCATGTTTCCGCCAGATGATGATGTACCTTCCGACGAATCGTTGCATGATGCAGATTGGTGGAAGCGAAAAGGTAAAGAGCAACCACGTTCACAGCCACACGAGCACATAGAATACGAAGGTTTACGCGTGAGAACCGGCTGTTTCATTGTACTTGGCGTAGCAATTGCCGCCGTTCCACTCATGAAGTGCATGGATTACATTGCCGAATCATCACAGAAGAATAATCTGCTTCAAGCTTGCGAAGTAGATCCATCGCTGGGAACCTCCGTGCAATACGTTGCGGCGGACATTGATGGGCGCTACCCTCATGCAATTATGCAAACAGCCGACAAAAAGAACCAGTTTGTAGTATATGTGGAATCCATACATAAAACCCGTCAGCCTGTTCATGTTTTTCACGACGCAAACAACAACGAAGTTCTCGATGGAAAAGAGGAGCTTCAAATTTTCTCGAAACCTGAAGATGCAAAATTGTTTCTGACCAAAGAAGCATTCAAGCTCAACGCTTCGCAGCCCACTCCGTAATTCTCCCCATTTTGCGCTCAATTTTGTCTGCAGGGCGCAGTTTGGCAATCTGCGATTTCGTGAGCATGGGAATGTGTTTCACGGTGTCTAAATACTTGGAGACGTACATCACTTCTTTTTCTGCGGTCATCCAACCGCGCTTATCAAAACGGGAAAGATTAACGGGGTTGGTGTACGACCGAAGCGTCTTGCGGCCATCGTCTAAAAAGTACTCATGGAAGTATGACATGGCCAGTTCGCGAATGCTTCTGTAAATAGGCTCACGGTAGCGCAAAACGCCATGATTCGTTTTGCTTATTGCACCCCAGCAGCCGTCTTCTTTAAACACAGCAACGACGTGGTCGTCGTCGTGCGAAAAGGACTTTAAGTCTATAACGAGCGGCTTATGGCCAAGTAGGCGCAAAGCAACTGCCGCCACCATGGCGCCTTCCATGCAATGTGCTTTACGCTCACGTAAAACCATACGTGGGGAAAGGCAGGTATCCTGAAAGTTCATGGGAATAGTATCGAGAAAATCCTGGATTTTACTGGGGGTTGTCAGTTTGCGAAATATGCGGAGCTCTGCAGCTGTGAAATTGAACATTATGAAAATTGTATCACGCAGTGGCGCCTTCTTGGTTAACAGTACCAAGCTTCTCCACCCCTCCTGTGTATAGAGTGCATCCATTCTCTGCACAGAATCCATGCAAGCGACTATGGAGAATTCGTAGTTCTGGCAATGGGCCGCTTATGAAGCGGTGTCCGTCTATTGTGCAGTGCATCATGTCGTTTTCACGGGAAGCCTGCTGCAATGCAGCCACATAGAGATCATGGTAAAACTCTCTACTCTGGCCAAATATCCACGGTCTTCCCATGAAGAGCTCCAGTCTGCCGTATTGCTGAGTGGACTCTGTAGACATACGGATAGAGTTACTGGTGGAGCATACCGGATTCGAACCGGTGATCTCCGCAATGCGAATGCGGCGCTCTACCAACTGAGCTAATGCCCCACGTGTAGGAAAGTGTAGGACAACGTGCTTGAGCCTGCGAGTTCTTTGCTATACTTTCGGTATACTGAGTGAATGCTGCTGGCCCGCCACAGCATTCACGAATGCCGTGGCCCGGTAGCTCAGTTGGTAGAGCACTCGCCTGAAGAGCGAGGTGTCACCAGTTCGATCCTGGTCTGGGCCACCAACATATCTCTATGGAATTACGTGAATACTGCAGCGGCTCCATGCGTCAGCTGGAAGAACATATTGCAAGTTTTTTGACAAAGACAGACGACTCTCAGGGTTCTAGGAGTGACTGGAATGATATACGTTTAAGTGTCGACTCCTTGGTGGCAGATCATTCCACTGGTGTGACTTTGGAAGACTACGTTGATCCTGCATTGCAAAATGAGATTGTAGCTCTGCTGAGGAAGGCTGCTGCTGCAATTGCTTCCGACGTTGACCCGGAAATTGCCAAACGCATTCGAGGCAAGGTAGGAGAAGTGATGTGTTTCTAAAGAGGAGCAAATGTTGCCTTTGGGTGGCCACCTCGCATGGCCCATTCCTTTTCCCCGTACGAAAAGTGCCACCATTCGCAGGGAAAACCCACGAAGCCGGCGGTTGCCATAGAGGCATAGAGCACACTTCTGTTCTGCTTTTGCTCGTCTGTAAGGCTGCAATGGAATGTAAAGATTTTTTCATCATTTAGTGCGTCGATTGCTGTGCCCATATCTAGTTCTTGGCCGGTTATTAAGTCGATGATTGTCAGATCAACTGCGCCACCCGTCGTGTGTGGCGGGAATAATTCAGGATCCGCAACCAACATGTGGGCTTTGTCATATAAATCTTTTCCGGAGAGGCCCTCGCGATTATGTACTTCTTCCATAATGTGATTAAAATGTTTTCGTTGTAAGGAAAGTGGCCGATATGCATCGGTAAGACGAAACGTAACGTTATTTAAACGTTTTTGGAGCTCTTTTTCTGCAATGAATAGTCTTTCTGCCGCTGTTTTTCGCAGCTGAAGATCTATATTTGTTGCTCCATATTCCGTTGTTTGCGGTGCAAGAGCGATGTTTGATTGATGCTGCTTCAAAAAAGTATCAAGTGAAATAAGAGCGTCATGCGATTCTTCATGCGGAATTTTGTTCACAATGGAATCCGGCACAAACGTCTGCAGTTGCTCAGGTAAGGTCAACTCACGGAACTCTTCTAATGAATGAGCAACAGAAGGCTTTGCTGCATTCCCAAATGCAGAAAACGCCAACTGAAAATAGTCGTCATAGGCCATGATCCATGGAGAGACCTTGCATACCCGAAGGAGCTTTTACCATCCACCGCGCACTCAACCCCGTTTCCCAGCGTGTATCCGTTTTTATCTGCAGGGTGAGCTCCTCATTTTTCTTAAGAGGAATCGGTTCCAAAACTGGCAGATACACCTGTTCCCAATGCGTAATGGGTTTGAGTGGACTCGTGTTGAGTGCATTGCCCTTAGAAACCATGCATTCCCACCACATGGCAAAACCATAGATAGTTGCAGAAACTGGTAACTTCCATAGAACATCAGCTGTGCGTTGCGACTGCAGATCTTCATTACAACTCAGTTGATCGTACTGCTTTGCAGCCTTACCACCTTCTAGCAGATCCTCTTTTGTAAAGGTTCGCACATACATGGCGTTGAGTGCTGCGATTTTTGCTGCAGAAAAATCGGCACACTTCAATGCATCGAATGGTTCTGTTAACTCTTTATAGAAGCGGTCACTTGTTACGGGACAAGCAAAGAGCGCAAGTTCCTGCGGCAGAATAACACCGTTATCTTTTACCATGCGCTGCGCGTCCTTCCAGTTTTCTATGATGTGTTCCTCTAACGCAAAGTTGCCGAGCGTTTCTGTAACAACGACATCTGTTCTTGTCGGCAGCTCCACAGTTGCACTGTGCTCCGCAACAAACGCAAGACCGCTGATGTTCGACTGCCGTGCAATCTTCTTTGCGAGCGCAAGCACGGGGCCTGCTTCGTACAGAATGCACTCCCCTGCTCCAAATTTTTTGGCGAGAAAACTTAAATACCCGGTCCCCGCGCCAATATCGCTGACGCTTGAGCCGGGTTTAACGGCTTGTTTGAGGGCTTTTTCAAAGGCTTCATTCCGCAACTCATCTGCAAGAATGCGCCGGTGGTAGTCGATGGCGCTCATTGCAAGGACTGGAAAAGCTGCTTCGAAATTTCGATGTGCTGCATCATGGAATGCAGACTCACCCACTCTTTGGGCCCATGGAGACCACCTCCTGTGGGGCCGGCTATAAATGCCGGAATGCCGGCGTCTGTAAAGTGTCGCGTGTCTGCTGCGCCGTGCACGCGCACAAACGGCTGCAGGTTGCGCGTCACAGCTCGGGCGATTTTGCGGTACGTCTGAATGACAGGCTGGTGCGGGTCACTTTGCATACCACTCGTCGAAATCACGCGCTCGAGTTTTGTTTTCTTAGGAAAGTACGAAAGTATGAGTTGCTCCAACTCTTTTACGGAATTCCATTTTTCTTGGGGGTACCGCACGTCGAGCGTGCAGGTTAGGTGGTCCGGCACCTGGTTTCGGGCTGTTCCGCCGTCAATAATTGTGGGGGTAACAGTTGTCGTCCACGTATCTTTGGGGTGGTCGGGAAATTTCTTACGAAGCTTGTTCAGTGAATCTGCAAAATCGTAAAACGGATTTTTCCCGTCCCATGGCATGGAACTGTGGCACGGCGCGCCGGGAATCGTAAGGCGAAGCGCAAGCATAGCCTTGTGTTCGCAGCAAATCCCCTTTTGCGCCCCGCTGTCGGGTGTCCAGGCTACGGGCGGCAATTTGCCCAGGTGCTTTCCTTTTAGGAGTGTTTGGAGGGATGTACCCCCTATTTCTTCATCACATGTCAAAAGAATGCTCACCGGCATAAGTGCTCCCCCTTTTTCCAACTCTCGCAACGCGAGCAAGGCGGGAAGAACCATCCCCTTCATGTCACTGGTGCCACGACCATAGAGGCGGTCTCCCTTTTGGGTCAGTTTCCACTGACTTTGGTGTTGCACGGGAACCACATCGATATGGGCAAAACAGAGGAGTCCCGAATCCTCCACGGGGGACCATAGATAGGGGACACCGTCGATTTCACCAATCTCTGCAGAGCGGGCATCGGCTAAAAGATGTGTTCTGCACCATTGTAAGCACTCGCTGAGCGCTTCGTCTGAACTGGAGACAGTTCGCATAGCTATGAGCTTTCCCAGTGTTTCACTGACGGCTAACGGAGTAATGGACATATATGGAAAGTATTGCAATATCTATTATATTACTGTACAATATATCTTGAAATTGACAAACACACACATGTGGTTTCCTTCACTCGCTTTACGACTACCTTCAACGAAGCAATCAGCCCTCTATGTGGTGCTGTTTAGCCTAATTGCACCGCCCATAATGCTGAGCGTGCATGCCCTGCAAGGTGATGTTCGCGCCCATGCCACAGCTGCCTTTTCCTCGGAGCCGCCTGCGTCTTCTGCGCACGTGGATGACGCGCCTGCAACAATGGCGGATCGTATTGCTGTTCGCTTACAAAGTCGCCTTGGTGGCAAAGGAACAATCGCACAGCTTGCAAAGGCGGTCCGCACGCGTCAAACACTGCTGCGCCAGAGCCTGACGCTTCAATTTCAAACGCATACGGGTGCGCTTCTGCAGTCTTCCGTTATTTCCCCGGGTGCAGACCCGTTGCTTATAGCTGCAGACACGTCTGCCTGGCTGAGCGCCAATATGTTTACGCTCAATGAAGAACATTTGTCGCAGGTTCTGCAGGCAGCAGTCGAGTCAGTCACTGTGCAGCCGCACCATGCCCACCTTACTGCATACGAAGGCGCGCCGCGGCATGCAGTGGTGGAGGGCGTCGCAAGCGACGGGCGCTCTTTTGAAACAAAAGGCCTTTTGCGAAGCGCACTCGCTGCCTTGCAAGATGGATCAGCAATTACGCTGGCAGCAACCATTGTTCCCGGTGTGGTTACCGCAGACGCGTCGCTGAACATGCCTACGCTCACTGCGCTTGCAACAGGGCAGTCTGTGTTTCATACGTCACCCGTTGCTCGCAAAGAAAACGTGCGAAAAGCGCTGCGCGAAAAAATCAACGGCACCGTTGTGTTGCCGGGTGAAACGTACTCGTTTGTTTCGGGACTTGGCGGAAAAATTTCTACTGGCAACGGTTGGTACATGGCAAAAGTCATAAAAAAGAAAAAGCTGGAATACGAGCCGGGCGGCGGCATTTGCCAGGCGTCGACGACGCTCTACCGGGCGCTTGTGTACGCTGGGCTGCCTGTGCAAGAGCGCAGAGCCCACACCATGTACGTTACCTATTACCGCGACTACGGCGTTGGATTGGATGCAACCATTTATCCAGGAACGCAGGACCTTTCTTTCGTCAACGACACGGGAAACCCCATTTACATTCAAGCGACGGCAGATGAAAACGACATTGCGAGGGTAACGCTCTATGGAGTGCCCGACGGTCGCAGCGTTGCATTGCAGGGGCCACTCTTCGACTCGTCACAAGCCGGTGAACTGCAGGATGGCAAGGAAATCGCGCGCAATGAAATTGCGTGGGTGCAGGAGGTCACTCTGGCCAACGGCGAACGGAAGACAAACGTCATTCGCTCGCGCTACGATGGAGTGCCAAAGTCACTCAAGACTGCCGAAATTCCAACAACGACGCTGCACGCGGCTGCCCCGGCAGTTGCAACAAGTCGCGAGTTGTCAGTACTGCCTGCTGCACTGTAGGATGGAGGCCGTTACCTCCTAACCCTTACTGCAATGTTTTCCAGCAGCTCACAGAACACACCGTGGTTTGGCGTCTCCATGGCGCTCATCGGCGTGATAGTCGGTTACGGTGTTGCGGTTGCAACGACTCCGGGCGGCATTCCTACCAGCGGAGACGCCGTTGTTCCTGTCCCCAGCTCTGCGGCTCCCACCCCCACAGCACCTTCCAACGTTCCCACAACGAATGCGAATCTACCGCCGGTAGACGCTAAAAATGACCATATTCGCGGGAATAAAGGGGCAGCGGTTTCCATTATTGAATACTCCGATTACGAGTGCCCCTTCTGCAAGCGCCATCACCCTACTCTGGTGCAGGCCATGAAAGACATTCCGGGCATTAACTGGGTGTACCGCCACTACCCGCTCGACTTCCACCCCACGGCCATGCCGGCGGCCATTGCTTCCGAATGCGTGTACGAGCTGAAAGGAGACGATGCGTTCTGGTCCTTTACCGATTCCGTGTTTAGCGAAGGCTCTGACACGTCGAAACTTGCAGACTACGCAGTAAAGGCGGGCGTCGATAAGACTGCATTCGAAAGTTGCGTGAAGAGCAACCGCACGCAGGCAAAGGTTACGGCCCAGGAAACAGCGGGTTCCGCGGCAGGCGTGCGCGGCACGCCGGCGAACTTCATCATCAACAACAAAACCGGAAAGTCCGTCTCGGTTACGGGCGCACAGTCGCTTGACGCCATAAAGGCAGCGGTGGAGCAGGTACAATAAGTATTCCCGCGGCATTCCCCCGCTGCTTCCGCAGCGGGGATTTTGCTGTACACTGCGAACTGCATTTCACCCACTTTCACCATGTTGCACCGCTCTTCTCTCTTGCTTCTTCCGCTGCTGCTGTGCGCCTGCATTCCCTCGGGGTCTGATTTCGGCACGACATCCAGTTCGTCTTCCGTTTCCTCTTCCAGCGCATCCATTGTCGCAACGGCCAACGTTACCTTTTCAGGCAGGCTTTCCTTTCGCGAAAACCCCGTAGATGGAGCAGACGTCGACCTGCTGCAAGACGGCGGTTCTGCGATTTTACTGCGCAGTCCTTCCGTCGATTTGCGCGGTTACGTTGGTACGAAAGTTCGCGTTACAGGCCGCCTGCAGCCGGCAAGCGACGGCCAACACGTTCTGTTGGATGTTTCCGAGCTCGTTATGCTTGAGGCATCATCCTCTTCGTTACAGGAATCCTCTTCCTCGGAAGGAGTGTCGACACTGTCGGCTGCCTCTGCACAATCTTCGATTGCATCATCGCTCAAGCCGGCATCCTCCGCCCCCGCTTCCAGCATCAGCAAAACATCCTCTGTTGCGGCGACTTCGTCTGCCGCAGCGGCACCGCAAACCCATGACGTGCAAATTGCGGCAATGGCAAAAGAAGATTTGTCTGCTGGTCGCTGGACACAGCAGTACTGCAGTTCGCATATTGGCTTCTGTTTCCCCGTGCACAAGAATTGGTGGTTCCTTTCGTTTGGAGCGTCAACCGGTGAATTGTGGCATGTGGAAATCAGCAATCAGGAGCTTGCCAACCCTGGCGATGGGGTCATTGTCGTGCGCCTTGTTTCTGGCGCCTTGGGGGCGAATCTTTCCACGGGAAGTGTAGAGGAGAAAGGAACGAACGTTGTTGCATACGCGGCATTCAATGCAACAAGCCACGTGGAAATTACCGCGCCAGGCGCGCTGCGTGACGCCGCTTCGTACATTGCCACTCACGTCGCAACCTTTGCTCCGCAGAATTAATGCTGCATTTCACCTACACGGCACGGCGGCCCTCCGGCGAACGCATCGCTGGCCTTATAGAGGCTTTAAGCCTGCAGGAGGCGCGTACGGCCTTGCAAATGCAGGGGCTTTCCGTGGAAGAGATCCACGAAGCCACGCAACGAGACAAAACAAGTGTTTCCGGCAATGGCGACACGCCACCTGGGGTTGCAAGTCCACAGAAGCCTGCATTGCCGAATGTGTCTGCCTCCACTGCACAACGCTCCTATGCCCCGCTGCTTAGCACGTTGCGTCTGTACGCAGGCTGGTTGCTGCTGTGGTACGGCGTGTGTTATGCACTTGGCGCGTATCAGCTGCAACGCGGACTGCCGACAAATATTCCTGTGGTGGAAGCGTTGTTGCCACCCTATGCCAATGCCGTTTTCATTGCAGTGACCGCGTGCTTTCTGTTTCTTGCCGCGACGTCGGTTGCGCAAAAACTGCAGTTGCGCACACTTGGCACCGTTGCTTGCCTATTGCTAGTCGTTGCCGCAACAACGGCCATTGGCTTCCTGTCGTAACACTGTGCTAGCTAAAGGCCCAGCTGCTTGCGGATTGCCTCCGCTTGGTCTTGCTCCTGGTTTTTGGCCTGTTGCTGCACCGTAATGGATTGCAAATCCCTCCAGTCGTTTGCAGCGCCTTGCTCCAGCTTCTGCAATTGCAACAAGTGTTTGGGAGACAGTTCGCTAAATTTGCGCTTCTCTTCTTCCAAAATTTTCTGCAGTTCGTCTATTTGGAACTGGCTGAGTTTTGGCATTGCCTGAATGATGCGCCATTTTTCATCCCTCGTAAGCGAAATGCTGCCACGCAACAACGCAAGGAATTTCTGCTCGTCAAACGTCGTCTCCGGGTGAGCAGGCACGACAATGTGGTCATTATTCATTTGCGACGTTACCGACGAAAATCGGTAACTGCCTACCTGTAAAAGAATTTTGATGTCTTCGTCGTCGTATCCCATTTCCTTCGTTGCTTGCGTGCCAGGCGGCGGAGGTGGTGGGCTGGTGTCTTGCGGCGGCGGGGGCACAGGCTGACCGGTGCTGCTGCCCTGCGTTCCGCCCGCTGCAGTCTGCGCGGCTCCGGGTGCCATGGGAGGTGCGGCAAACACTTGTGTGGGGTCTAGCCCGCCTGTTGGAACCGGGTCGCCGGGACGCGGCGGCGGGGGTGGTGTCGGCTGGCCTGTTTGCTGTGCGGGATCTGCCATTAGAAAGGGGAAAGCGGAAGTCAGCCTACCACGCTCGCCTTCAGTGCTCCAACAGTTTTACCAAACTGTTCTGCCGCTTTTCTAGCTGCAACGACAAGCTCTGGGTGCATCATGCCCTCTAAAACCCCTGCTGGAACACCGCTTTGGCGCAAACCGTAAAGCTCACCGGGTCCACGGAGCTGCAGGTCGATTTCGGCAAGCAGAAACCCACTGTCGTGCTGCTCCATGGCTTTGAGTCGCGGCGAATGCGCAAGGTCCTTGGTGGATGCCATAAGGTAACAGGTGCTTTCGTGTTCCCCGCGGCCAATACGGCCGCGGAGTTGATGCAGTTGCGCAAGGCCAAAACGCTCAGCAGCCTCCACCACCATGAGTGTTGCATTCGGTACGTCGACGCCCACTTCCACAACGGTGGTGGAAACAAGCACGTCGCACTCATGCCGACGGAACGAGTCCATAATCTGCTGCTTTTGCCTCGGTTGCATCTTTCCATGAAGCGATGCAATACGAACATCCTTCGGTAACTCCGCACGAAGGCGCTCCACTTCTTGCTCTACTGCGGCAATGTCCTGCAGTTCCCCTTCTTCAGAGCCATCAATTGTTGGGCAAATCACATACGCTTGCCGTCCGCTATGAATTTCATCCAGCAGATGCGCCTCCACTTCTTTTCGTTGTCCTGGCGCCACAACGTGTGTTTTCCGTTCGCCGCGCTTTGCCGGTTTTTCCAGAAGTACGGAAAGGTCATGGTGGCCAAAAGCAGTAAGCGCCAGTGTGCGGGGAATCGGCGTTGCCGTCATTGCCAGAAAATGCGGATTGCCTTTGTCCTTCAGTGTCTCTCGTTGCTTCACGCCAAAGCGGTGCTGCTCATCTACTATTGCTAGCAGCAAGTTGCGAAATTGTACCTTTTCTTCCAGCAGAGCGTGTGTCCCTACAAGAATATCCAGTGTTCCGGTCGCTGCGGCATCGAGTATGGATCTCCGTTCTGGCCCGGTGGAGCCGGTGAGCAATACAACACGCGGTGGGCGACCAACAAGCTTTGAGCCAGCCTCACTCTGCGCAAATTGCAGAAGAAGTTTTTGCAGGGTTGTTGCGTGTTGCTGCGCTAAAACTTCCGTTGGTACGAGGAAAGCTGCCTGGCCGCCATGGGCAACAACATGGAGCATGCAGGCAGTAGCGACGAGGGTTTTCCCCGAGCCGACATCTCCTTCCAGCAGCCGCGACATAGGCAGGTCGCGCTCCATATCTCTCAATATTTCATAAATGGCAATTCGCTGGCCCTCCGTTGGAGTAAAGCCGAGTGACGCAAAAAAAGCTTTCACCAGTTCCGGCTGCATCTTCATCATCAATCGCTTGTCTCGACTGCCCTGCCATTCCTGCTTGCGAACAAGAGCTTCTACTTGGAAGGCAAACAGCTGCTCAAACCGAAGGCGCTTGCGAGCGTTTTCCAGCGCTTCGGGTGTCGTTGGGAAATGAAGTTCTCGTATCGCTTCGCTTCGCGAAAGCAGTTGCTGCTCTTGTATCAGTTCGCTCGGCAACGTTTCAGGAATTTGCTCGATGACTTCAGCAACAAGGGCAATCTTTTCGCGAAACCACATACTGTTCAAAATGGAGTGCTGCGGGTAGGTAGGCACGATTCTTCCCGCATGCAACAACATGGGTCTATCACCTGCTTCCAGCTGCGGGCTGTTTATGGTACGTTTCTTGCCATCCATTTCGACCTTCCCCGTTGCAGCAACCGGGGAGCCTACTTTATACATGCGCAGCAAATGTGGCTGGTTAAACCACACGCAGTGCAGTACGCCACCTGCATCATCCACAATTTTGCCGCGAATGACGCTCATTTTGGACCGCGTCCGGATGGGGGCGATCTCGATGATCACTCCGCGAATGGTGATTTTTTCTCCCAGTGGGGCAGTCTCAATTTCTACGATCTCCGACCGATCTTCGTACGTACGAGGAAGGTAAAGCAACAAATCTTCAATTGTCTTGATATCAATTTCCTCCAGCGCGGCAATGTACTCCTTGCGCGTGCGCAGTACTGCGGCGATGGGTGTACGAAGGTGCACAAACCAAGAGTACCTTAATACACTGGGCGGTTCCTAGTATGGTCTCTATACTGCGCATAACGGGGCGTAGCTCAGTTGGTAGAGCGCGTGGTTTGGGACCACGAGGCCGCAGGTTCGACCCCTGTCGCCCCGACCACTAGTTCATGAAAGGAAACTTGCAGCAGTTTCGCTACACTCAGCTGGTGCTTTTCCACGTACTCCCAGAGGGCGCCCGTGGGCCGCTTGCTAGCGGTCTTACATACGACAGCGATGTCGAGCTTTCACCTGGAATGCTGGTTTCCGTACCTTTGCGCAAACGTATTGTGAGCGCCGTTGTGACGGGGCACGCAGGAAGCTCTTCGCAATTTGCCGTGCGCTCCATACAGAGGTCCAAGCCGATTCCCATAGTGCAACCGCCGGCAATTGCCGCAGTACGAAAGTACGCAGAGGAAATTTTTTGCCACGAAGGAGAGCTGCTGGAGTCTCTGCTACCGGAAGCGCCGTGGTCGCTTTTACATCCTCAACCGCTCCTTGCAGTGGCACACGGAGTGCTTCCCAGGCTTCGCTCGGCAAAGCAGGGGGCAGTTGTAGCGCATTTGCAGGAACACGGCCCACAGGCATTTGAACAACTCCACAAAGCAGTCGGTGTAACCTCGGCAAGCGTGCGACTTCTGATTGCAAAGGGAATTTTAGAGGAACAGTGGACTGTTCGAGAGGACAGAGGGCAGAAGACAGAGGACGGATCTAAGCGACACCAGACGCTGGTTACTTGTTCAAGTCCTTACAGACTTTTAGAAGAGACTGCTGCGACAGCAAAGGAATCTCTTGCCAGTGAAGGTAATGTGCTGATCATCGTTCCACAAATTAGCGATGTTGCAGATATTGTTTCGTACCTTTCACGCCAAATTCCCGGTAGCAATATTTTGGCTTACCATAGTGGAATTTCAAGTGTTGAGCGTAGAGCCGTGTGGCAGCAATGCATGCTTGGCAAAGCGCGAATTGTCGTTACAACACGCGTCGGAGTTCTTCTTCCTTTGCAGAATTTGCGAAGCATTATTGTTTACCGTGAACATGACGAGCGGCTGCTGAGTGAGCGGTTTCCGTACATCCACGCGCGTGAGTTTGCATTCGCACTGGCGCACGAGCACAGCGCGAATTTGCTTTTAGCAACCTGTTCGCCCTCTGTAGCTGCATGGTCACGTGTTGAACACGGGGCGCTTGTTCACAAGCACGAGAAGCAGGAAGTACAACGACCTACTGTGGAAGTTATAGACTTAAACACCTCTCCCAGTGGCGACTACTACCCACTGTCACCGGCTTTACTGAGAACGTTGGAGGCAACTATTGCAAACGGGAAACGGAGTTTGCTTTTCTTTAACCGGCGCGGCATGGGCACCATGCTTCGCTGCCAAGACTGCAAAACAGCAGTGAGTGGGCAGAGTGGTGTTCCACTGAGTGTTATTCGTGCAGGCACTGGGGTGGCGCTGCGCGATTATGCAAACGGCAAAATTTTGCCACTTCCCGAGTGCTGCCCAACATGTTCGGGGCTCAATTTGAGGGTACTGGGTGCAGGAACGCAGAAAATTGAGCAACTCGTGCGCACACTGTTTCCCACAGTCAGCGTGGCGCGCATAGACGCAGATGCCGCAAGTATGAAAAGCAACGCGCAGATTATTGTTGGTACGGAGCGCGTTTTGCCGTTACTGGATGACCCAGCTTTTACCTTTGTTGCTGTGGTCCTTGCCGATGTCGGGTTAAACACACCCACATTTCGCGCCGCAGAGCGCTGCTACCACCTGCTCACTGATTTGCTGACACGGGGCCCACAAGAAAATCGCTCGTTTACCGTGCAAACTTATATGCCCGCAGCACCAGAAATTCAGGCGGCGGTTTCTTGCAACCCCGCACTTTTTTTGCGCAGTGAATTGGATCTTCGCAGGAAGACAGAACTGCCACCCACGACTCCCCTTCTGCACGTTCGCGCACGCAGTGATGAATCGATCGAAGGACTTTGGAAACGAACGGTTCCGCTGCTTTCTGCATTTCCGGGTGTGACGTGTGCGAAGGTGAGTATTGACCATGAAACGGTTCTGGAAATTCGCGGAGAACACGCAGCGAATGTTCTTACGCAGATTGGATTGCGCAGCATCTTTATCAACCCCGCTCCGTACGGTTTATAGATGAGGCTTCGTAAGCGCGTACAGAGCAACTCCAGCTGCAACACTCACGTTGAGTGACTGCTTCTTCCCTTGCATGGGAATTTGTACATGATCGTCGCACAGCTTCAGAAGGTCTTCACTGACTCCACGCACTTCATTTCCCAACACTAGAAGCAGGTCGGTTGCTGGAACCTTGTACTGAGCAATATCAATTGCACGGCTTGTTTGCTCCAGTGCAACAATTCTTCCGCCTGCGCTTGCAAATTCTTTCATTGCCTCTGCAGAATCCTCAACATATCTCCATGGAACCCAGTTTTCGGCGCCGAGCGCAGTTTTACTGATTTCACGACGAGGCGGCTTGCCGGTGTAGCCACTCAGCCAAATCTCTTTCACGCCAAATGCATCTGCCGTGCGAAAGAAGGAACCCACATTCCAGAGTGAACGAATATTGTGCGCTAGCAGCGTAATGCGGACCATACCTACGAAGGCAATCTCTCAAGTACCGACGAATGCGGATTGCTAAGAATTGCGAGAGCAGAAGAACTCATGATCGCTTGCTGTTTCCCTTTGAGCGCATATGCAACGCCAATTGTCGAGTGTTCATCACTTTCAGTGTCTGGAAGATCTCTGCGAAGCAGGAGAAGGTCAGCCACAATTCCTTGCACGTCAACCTCCGAGGACTTCGCATAATTCCATGTGGTCCACTTGCCTCCTCTGCGAATAAAGGCACGTTCTTTGTGGTGGTTAAACCGTGAGGGATGCCGAAGTACGTCTTTTGGCTCACCGGACGAGAGCCCAATGTAGCGAAACTGCTTCAGGCTGCTTGCAGCATCGTGTTTTTGCAGCAGCTGTTGCAGCGTCCATTCCTCATTGTTTGCGGTAATGGCTCCGATAAAGAGTTCCACTGGCAATTCTTTTGCCGCGCCAATCACGTTCGAAACGGGCACGCCTACCACAGGGGGGGCGCCAATTGGCTTCACTCCACGCTCCATCCACTTCTTGAGGGAGGCAAAGTACGGCAGCCCCGCATCCGTGCGCTCGGGGTGCGGCATAAGCGCAACGACATTGCCATGGGGATTGCAAATGCCCGCAATGCCTTTCATGGAGCCGTTTGGAGTGACAGGCGCCTCATTGGAGAAATTCCCCTGCTCATCGCAATAGCGAAATGCAATTTGATCCTGCTCTTCGAGAACAGCGAGTACGTCAGGATCCGTGGTGGTAAAGCGCCCTTCACCATGCGCAATAGGCACATGCATGGTGACGTTCCAATCGCTTGTTGCACAACGACCTCGTGCGCATGAGGGAGCAATCCATACCCATTGCGAAAGAAACCCAGGCGTTTTTCCATGAGTCACATTTTTGGCAAGTGCCATGCGCACCTTTCCATCCAACGGCACGAGGCCGCTTTCTATAAGCACCTGCGCTCCATTGCAGTTTCCAATAATGGCAGTCCCCTCCTCTGCACGCTTGCTTAAGTGCGCGAGCACTCGGTCGCGCGCGGCAACCATGCCGGACCTGCCGCGGTCCTCGTAGCTAAATCCCCCTGGTAAAAAGAAACCGTCTGCCTGCTGCAGCTGCTCGTCACTGGCGTTCCAGCGCAGCAGGCAAGCATTCAAGCCTACAGCGTTCAGTGACCGCAGCGACTCCACCTCGCAGTTATTGCCGGGAAACGAAAGAACTGCAACCGTCGGCATAGTTACACTGTAAGGATTTCCTTCTCCTTCCCTTCGGTCAGAGTCTCAATGCCGGCATTCGCCTTTTCGACCTCCTTTTGCAACTCGTCGATGAGCGTGTAACGGGCATCTTCGTCTTTCTCTTCCGTCTTGATTGCATCGTGAATTTCCTGTCGCTTTTGCCGAACGGAAATGCGCGAATCCTCTGCAAGTTGGCGAACAACCTTGGCAAGCTGCTTGCGGCGCTCCTCCGTCATGGGAGGCAGGCTTATACGCAGCACTGCGCCGTCATTCACCGGGGAACTGCCAATATCGGCTTTGGAAAGCCCTGCCTCAATGGCACCCATAAGGGATCGGTCCCACGGCTGAATGACAATCATGCGAGCTTCGGGTACGGAAATGCCGGCTACAGTGCGCAGTTCTTGGCGTTGACCATAGGCCTCTACGAGAATGTGTTCCACGAGCGCCGGGCTGGCCCTGCCGGTTTGAAGCTTGGCAAACTCCCCTTTTAAATGGTCGAGAATCGTTGCGACGTGGCCCTGAAATGCAGCAATGCGTGCGTCTGGCATGAATGGGGGACAAGGGAACCGCCCTAAGCGTGGACGAGTGTCCCCATTCTCTCACCCTGCAGCAGCCGCAGCAAGGAGCCTTGCTCGCGGAAATCGAAAACAATGATGGGAAGCCCCTGGTCTTTGCACAGGCTGAAGGCTGCTTGGTCCATAACGGCAAGACCGAGTCTCATGACTTCGTCGTAGGTAATTTCCTCAAATTTCTTTGCAGCAGCGTTCTTTTTTGGGTCGCTGTCGTAGATGCCGTCGACATTCGTCGCCTTGAGCAGCACGTCGCAGTTGAGCTCCAGCGCGCGAAGGGCCGCAGCGGAATCAGTCGTAAAATAGGGGTTTCCCGTGCCTCCGGCACAAATGATGATTCTTCCTTTCTCCAAGTGCCGCAACGCGCGCCTGCGGATGTAGGGTTCGGCAAGCTGGGGAACCTCTATGGCGGAACACACACGTGTGAAGTGGCCGAGGGACTCCAGTGCAGACTGCAAACCAACGCTGTTCATAATAGTCGCAAGCATGCCGATTGCGTCGCTTGCCGTACGTTCAATGCCGCTGTCCGTCGTATCGCGGTAGCGCCAAATGTTGCCGCCTCCAACAACGACAACAATCTCGGTACCGAGCGACAGTGCAGACTCGATTTCCCTTGCGACGCGAAGCAATGTTTCATGGTCCAAACCAAAATGCCCCTCCTTCGCAAGCGCTTCGCCGGAGATTTTGAGCATGATGCGTTTGTAGGCCATGGACGTTAGCAGTGTAGTGTGGGCAGCAGTTGAGGTACAGTTTCCGTACGTCTTTCCAATTCCGTGCCCCCGTAGCTCAGTTGGATAGAGCGGGAGTCTTCTAAGCTCTAGGTCGCAGGTTCGAATCCTGCCGGGGGTACCACTGTGTCGCGGGGAAACTACGTTTCCCCACGTCCCCCTTCCTCTAAGAGGTGTCCCTCCAGGCTGGCAAAGCCAGCCTTCGGGACTTTTTGTTCAATTGGAAGCTGTAATTCGTTGCCGTGACAAAGATCTAATAATAGTATATAATATTCATATGAAATACACAAGACTCACAAAACAGCTTGTTGTTGCCATGAGTACCGCAGCGATTGTTGCGGTGATAACTGTTCCCATTGTTCAGAATCAGCATGCGGAGAGTTTGCACGCCAGTGCGCCCCAAACAGAAAGAGAAGAATCACTTTCACAGGTGTGTGCGGCGCTTTGTACCAACGAGGCGCATGCGCAGGAATTGCTGGATACGTTCTGCAACAAATCCTGCGTCTGGTATAAGTAGCCGCTTCACGGCACACTGGGCCGGACATGAGCACGCTCCCCTGCCTTACCAAGATTGCTTGTACTATTGGTCCCGCCTGCTGGCAGCAGGAACAGATTGTTGAGTTGGCGCAGAATGGTATGGCCGTTGCGCGAGTCAACATGTCGCATGGCGGCCCGAAAGACCACCTGCGCATTTACCGCGACATTCGCAAAGCGACAGAGCATTTGCCGTGGCCCGTGGCAATTATGGCGGATACGCGCGGAGTGGAAATCCGCACGGGCGACGTGGTGAATCCCATTGCAATCACCAAGGGGCAGCAGGTGCTGTTTCGGCCGTCTTCCCAGCACAGCGTTCAGTCAAACGACACGATTATTGAAGTCGGCTACGACAACTTTGCAGAGGATGTCCGGGAGGCGGAAACCATTTTATTGGACAACGGCGCTCTTAGTTTCGACGTAGTGGACATCCGCAAGGACGGCTGTGTCGTGGCCAAGGCAAAACAGGACGGTTCCATAGGGAGCAGGCGCCACATTAACCTGCCTGGGGCAGACATTAACCTGCCGTCGGTGACAGAGCTCGACATGGAAGACATTGCCCGCGCCGCGGAAGCAGGCGTGGACATTGTGGCGCTTTCCTTTATTCGCCGGGCGAGCGACATTGTTCCTGTCCGCGCGCTACTCCAAGGCAGAAATTCCCGCATGCACCTGTGTGCGAAGATCGAAACGCGGCAGGCGGTGGATAACTTGGAAGAAATTCTTGCGGTGGTCGACAGCGTCATGGTTGCGCGCGGCGACCTGGGGGCAGAAGTCCCCTTCGAGCACCTGCCAGTTATTCAAGACCGTATTGTTCGGTTGTGCCGGCAGCACGGAAAGCCGGTGATTGTCGCCACGCACATGTTGCTGAGCATGACCGAACACCCGCTGCCAACCCGGGCCGAAGTCACCGATGTCGCCCATGCTGCATACCAGCGAACGGACTGTACCATGCTGTCCGACGAGACTGCAGGCGGCAAACACCCCGCATTGTGCTTGGGCGCCATGACACGCATTCTCAATGCGACCGAAGACGAGCTGCGCCGCCAGGCATTGCCCTTGGACCTTGCGCTTCGCGACGAAGCCGACAACCGCGCCAGCGCCGCGGTCGAGGCCAGCCAATCACCCGAGGTGCGTGCTATTGTCGTTACGGGCCGCACTGGGGCCACCGCCCTGCGCATAAGCCGCTGCAGGCCGCTTGTTCCCATTGTTGCGTGCTCCGAAGACGCGATCGTGGCGCGGCACCTCCAAATGGCTTATGGCGTCGTGCCTCTTACCATGTCGTTTGAAGGCAGCTTTGCCGACGTTACCGAACGCAGCATTGCTTGCGCCACAGAGGCGGGCGTTCTTTCTGCTGGCGACCGCATTGTCATTGTGTCCGACATTGAAACTGCGGGCGAACCAGCGCCCAGCATACAGTTGCGAACAGCGTAGCGTTTACTTCGGCGCGCCTGCGTCGTTGTTCCAGGGCATTTCAATTTGGTCGAGCGGCACGTCGTCAATGTCTGCCTGCTGCTTCTGCTCACCGGTTTGGCCGGCGTTCAGCTTGCGCTTGCGCACTTGCCACACCACGCCCGCTGCCGTTGCAAGCAGGCCGAACCCTCCCAGCGTCAGCTGAAGCGGATACAACTGCAACACGTTCTTGCTGGTGCAGTCCGCTCGGCAGTCGGGGCCGCCGTCACACTCTTCGCCTCCATTTACCTGGCCGTCGCCGCATACCGGTTCACGGGAACACACTGCGCTGCACCCATCGCCGTCTTGCGTGTTGCGGTCGTCGCAGCTTTCTCCCTGCTCCTGTATGCCGTTACCGCATACGGGCAGCTTGCACTGCGGGGAGCAGCCGTCTGCAGCTGCGGTATTGCCGTCATCGCATTCTTCGTCGCCTTCCCGCGTGCCGTCACCGCAAACCGCCAGCATGCAATCGTTGGGACATGCGTCATACATGTTGCTGTTGCCGTCGTCACACTGCTCTCGGCCCTCGGTAACACTGTCCCCGCAGGCCGCGCGCTTGCAATCGTTGGGGCATTCGTCAATGTTCACCTGATTGCCGTCGTCGCAATCCTCGCCAATTTGCACCACATTGTCGCCGCATGTTGCGCTGCGGCACATATTGGAACAACCATCGGTGTCGTTTGTATTTGCGTCGTCGCACGTTTCGCCCGCCTGCGTAAACCCGTCACCGCACTTCGGCAATTTGCAGGTTGTCGTGCAGGAGTCGGTGTTGTCTGCATTGCCGTCGTCGCAATCTTCACCAATCTGCAAAGTGCCGTCCCCGCACGCCGCGGTCTGGCAGGAAGACGTGCAGGCGTCGTCGTTCTTCGTATTGCCGTCGTCGCACTGTTCCTGGCCCTCCGTCACGCCGTCGCCGCAAACAGCCATAGAGCAGTCTTTTGGGCACGCATCGGTGTTTACCGTGTTGCCGTCGTCGCAATTTTCCGTGCCTTCCAAAATGCCGTTCCCGCACGAAGGCAGCAAACACTGATTCGTGCAGGCGTCAGCTTCCACCGTGTTGCCGTCGTCGCACTGCTCCTGGCCTTCGCGAACGCCGTTGCCGCACGAAGGCAGCATGCAGCGCGTGGTGCACAAGTCGCTATCCACGGCATTCCCGTCGTCGCACTGCTCCTGGCCTTCGCGAACGCCGTCTCCGCACACGGAAAGCTGACAGTCGTTGGGGCAGTAGTCGTCGCCAACGGTGTTTCCGTCGTCGCACTGTTCCAGTCCTTCACGAATGCCGTCTCCACACACCGGTTTCGTACAACGCGAAGAACAGGCGTCGCGGTTGTTCGCATTCCCGTCGTCGCACTGCTCGCCCTGCTCCACCTTTCCATTGCCGCAAATGCCAATGCTCACTGGTGCTGCAGACGTTTTGGAAGAAACAGAGGATGTTTTGGAACCCTTTGAAGAGGTGCTGCTTGTCGGAGCAGCTGCTTTCATAGAATCGGACGAAGACGAAATAGACGAATTCTTGGACGAAGCAACACAGCTCTTTAAGTTCTTGTATGCACAACCACCCTCGCAGTTGCCGGCATCGTCACACACCGGGGCTTCGCAAACGCGGCCGCAGGTGAGCGTGGGGAATTCCATGGCAACACCCAGGTTTCCCTCGTCGTCGACGACGTAGGTTAAGCGGGCGGTGTCGCACTCTTCCCCAAGCGAGGGCGAAACCACGCCGTCGCCGCAACTGAGCAATGTGCAGCTCGTGGTGCATTCGCTGTTGCCATTGCCGTTGCGACCGAAGCTGCCATTGTCGCACTCCTCGTTTTCGTCAATGACTCCGTCTCCGCACGTGTCGCTTGCCGCAGAGGAACTACTGCTTGCGAACGTCGGGCAGCCCGCAGCAGGGTACGCCTTACCAACACAACTCTCCTCGGACTGCGAAAGCTCCGCAGCAAAGGGAAGTCCGCTGCCTACCGCCACAAAAACCGCAAGCAGAGCGACTGCAGCGGCACCCAGGGCTATAAAATGTTTGTGGGCGATCATTCAAGACATTGTACCAGAAAGAGCATGCCCTGTCACGACCCGGGAAAGGCCTCTGCGACTGCCTTTTGTGGCTCCGCATAGGCCGTAACCGATGGATTGACCATGGAACGAATATGGGCGTCGGCTTCCAGCACGTTAAAGGACTGGGCATCTGCTATGCGCAAACGCACGGCCTCGTCGTCTTGCAGCAGCAACGTACGCTCACGCTGCAGATTGCGAAGCTCGTACCCCTTTGTTGCAGTGGCGTTTTGGTGGAACAAAATAAGCAGCGCGATAATGAAAATAATCGTCCCAATCGTTACCAGCAGCCACTTCATGCTCTGGTTTACAAGCGAACCTAATGTCTGCCGATGTGTTACGACGTCTGCTGCGGCCACCATCGAACACAAATACTACTCAGGACTGTGTCGCTGTCTAGGGAATCATGCCTTGCGAATTGCGCGCAGTTTGGCGCTACGCGACCTGGGGTTTTCCGCCACCTCTCGCTCGCTTGGAACAACAGCATGCTTGGTAAGCAGCGTGAAGCGCGGTTCGCGCAGTGGTTGGCCGGTAATGGGATCCTTGGGAACTGTTACCAATGCCCGAAATGTCTGTTTTACCAAACGGTCTTCCAAGGAGTGGTACGAGAGAATTGCGCATCTGCCGTTTTTCGCAAGAATTCGCGAGAGATTTTCCAGAAGTACGTTGAGGGCACCAAGCTCATTATTTACGGCTATGCGCAGTGCTTGGAAAATTTGCGGCAACACGCTTTTGGTGCGAAAACCAAAAATGCTTTCAACGCTTTTTGCCAAGGCATGCGTTGTCTGGGGTGCATCGCCTTTTACCTTCTGGGCCAAGCGCAAAATTCCATGAATTTCGCCGTAGTCATTTAGGACTGCCGTCAGCTCTTCGGTAGAAAGCCGGGTAATAAGCTGCGCCGCAGTCTCCCCGGCCGTGCGGTCATAGCGCATGTCGAGCGGAGCATCGGCACGGAAACTAAAGCCCCGGGTGGCGTCATCAACATGGGGAGAACTTAAGCCGAGGTCAGCAAGGATGATGTCGTACTCACCCTGAAGTGTCGGAATAACGTCTCCAAAATTGCCATGGTGGAAGACAAAGGTGCAGGGCAGTTTTGACAGCCGTTTTTTGGCGTCGGCCAGATTACCGGCATCGGCATCTATCCCCGTAAGGGAGCCTGTGGGCCCAAGACGCTCCGCGAGGGCAGCTGCATGACCAGCAAGCCCGAGTGTGACATCTAACACCTTCTCCCCTGCCTTTGGTTGCAGTAAATCGAGTGTTTCGCTTAGCAGAGCTGGAGTATGGGCAAATGGCACTACTTGAACAATAAATTTGTTCTATTAAAGAGTCAAGAGATTATAGCAACATTTATACCATTGACTGTCCAGTTCCTCTTCCCGAGACTGGTCCACTATGTCACTTTTCATTCCGACACTTGTTTTCACTTTGGCAACGGCAGGACTCCCTGCGCCTGCCTACCACGCGGTAGACAATGCATCATGGATTCCCGAGGCCGGCGACAGCATGCTGGTGGATACCAAGGAAAACATGGGGTACTTAGTGCACAGTGACGGAGCCTATTACACGTTTCCTGTTGCAACCGGGCAACGCCGTGTTGTGCGCTACATCGGCCGCACCTACAACGCAACGACGCCGGAGCGCAATTGGGTTGTGCAATCGGAGCAGACAAAGGGCGACCGCGTAACCTTTGGGCCCCGGGGACTTTTTTTGCGCTTGTTCGTCGACGGCGAAAGCACGCCGTATGGAATTCATGGGCACCGCGACAGCGCCAAGATGATTGCAGACCCAAGCGAGGAACGCTTCCGCAGCATGGGCTGCATTATTGTGGACGAAGAAATACTTACGATTATAGAAAAAACTTTTACGCTCAATGGTGGAAGCCTGAGTGTGCAAACGCATTACGGTGATCCGCTTACGGTGCTGCTTGCGCAGGGTGTGTAAGGCGGAGCCACGCACTTCGTGAAGTGCGTGGCGGAGAGGGAGGGATTTGAACCCTCGATACGGGTTTAAGCCCGTATACCACATTAGCAGTGTGGCGCTTTCGACCACTCAGCCACCTCTCCAGCCGGCGCAGAGTGTACAGGCTGGTGCAGCAGTGCCAAAGCAGTTCACTTCGTATTTGACAAAGACATTTAATATGATATTGTCTTTTCGATGAAAAACTCATGTGAACATACTCCTGTAGAATATTTTGGTACTCCAATGAGCAGGCGTGCTTTTTTAGGTAGCGCTGCACTTTCTGTTGCTAGCCTTATGGGGTGCCCCAGCACCGGCGTGCAGGAATCAAAGCCGACTCTTGTGGAAACTCTTTCACCGGAATCAGTGCGCTCACAAGCACGGGCATATGCAGAAAAACGGCTTGAAGAACTTATGACAGTTGAATCCTTGGAGCAGCTTCGCACGTCGCGGAGGCGTGACTATTTTGATCAGCCGGTTCTGGATGCAAGCAAAGACCAATTAGCAACGGCATTGGTACAGTTGCGAATGCAAAAGAGCGGCATTTGTGAACGCGCGTTTGCAGAATTTGAGATATTTCAGAATTCTCGCGAATTGTCTTCCTCTAACGCCCCTGTTACCCAGCAATCCATTGAGGTGGAAATCAACACGTGGCTTGTTGGCCAGATTGCAAAAGTACTCAATGACCTTTTCAGAGCACCACCGCCTAGGCCAAAAATTTTGCGGTCAACAACAGGAATAAATAATGACCCCGCAAAAGTGCTTACAAACCACCTACGAGAACGTGCTCGTGCCACTGCGCAGCTTTCGCATGATCAAGCAACGCGCGATGTGCAACGTGGGGATGTTGAATTCCGCAGCGCAGATTTTGGAGCGTCAAAATAACTCTAGTGCACTATAATGTGCTCCTTAAATGGAGAACGCTCGTGGTAGGGCGCTGGATCCTGTTTGGGATACCCGACGAGAAGTCCGCCGATAATCAATTCGGAGTTTGGGAGATCCAACAGTACGTGCGTATCTGCGCGCTCCAGAGAAACCCATGTTCCTATAAGGCCGTGCGCAACGGCGGCAAGCATTGCGGTGTTCATTGCGCAAACGCAGGAGTACTCCAGCTCGTTGGGATTCAGCACCATTTTTGTCACCTTCGTGGGCTGTACCATATTGTTGCACGCAACAACAATAAGAGTGGGGGTGCCCGATTCAATCGCACCGTAGCTGAACCCGGCTTCCAATTTCTTCAGAAGATCGCGGTGCTGCACGACATGAAACACCCATGGCTGGGTGTTGCCGACGCTTGGCGCCAGGTGCGCGCACTGGAGAATGTCTTCCACCACCTGGCGCTCGACGGGCTTGTCTGCAAATGTCCGTATGCTTGAGCGGTCGTGGCACAGTTTGGTGAAATCAGTGAATTGCATAAGTTGAGTGTAGCAGAGTCATTGCATGCAATCAGCCACGTTGCCACGGACCATGGAACGTGCCGTCTTTATCAAGCCGCTCAAACCCATGACTGCCGAAGTAGTCGCGCTGCGCTTGCACCACGTATTGTGGCAGGCGCGCGGTGCGGTACGCGTCGAAGTAGGTGAGTGCACTGCTGTTAGCCGGTACAGGCACGCACTGCGCTACGGCGTAGGCAACCGTGCGTCGCCATGCCTGCTGGTGTTGCCCGCTGCACCACGAAAGCAGCGTGGCCGAAGCCTCTGCGTTCCCAGAAAAGATTGCGCGATACAACGGAAGAATTCCGCTGCGCACAATACAGCCGGCAGACCACACTCTGCAGACTTCGGAAATGTTAATGTTCCAGTGTTCTGCTGCAGATGCAGCACCAAGTAGCTGGAACCCCTGAGCATAGGCATTGGCAATGCTGGCTGCGAGAGCGTCTCGTACATCGTCGGGGGTTACAGGAGCAATACCAAAGACAGTCTCTAGTTGGTCACGCTTCGCCTGCTGCTGTCGGAAGTCCCACGCAGAAGACACAATGCGCGCATCGACTGCGGCGGTAATGGTGGGAATCGAAACGCCATAGCGGTAGCCCGCTTCCACGGTCCAACGGCCGGTTCCCTTTTGTGCTGCAGAATCTTTAATGGCGTCGAGGAGCGGCTCGCCGGATTCCCCTTTTGCGCGCAGTCCTGCAATAGTTGCTTCTACCAAGAATGCGTCAAACGCGGGGTGGGCCTTCCACTGCTCAAACAAGTCAGCGATGCGATCAAAGGAAAGAGCGAGCGGAACATGCAACACGTGGACTGCCTCTGCAAGCAACTGCATGATTGCATACTCCACACCGTTGTGGACTGTCTTCACAAAGTGGCCGGCTCCTTCGAGCCCAAACCAGCCAAATGCGCGAGCACCGCCTGGTATGACTGCTGCCATAGGCTCCAAAAGCGGTTTCACCTGCGCGTATGCTTTCTCCGTACAACCGAGCATCATGCTCGGGCCCTTGAGTGCTCCTTCCTCGCCGCCGCTCACACCCATACCCACAAAACTCATACTGTGGTTTGCAAGGTAATGCGTACGCTCTGCGGTATCGCGGTATTCGCTGTTGCCGCCGTCGACCACAATGTCGCCATAAGAAAGCAACGGAACGAGCTCTGAAAGGACGGAGTCGACCGGTGCACCGGCATTGACCATAAGGAGAATTACCCGAGGCGAAGAAAGTTCCCCAACAAGTTCCTTGAGTGACTCCGCGGTTTCTATACGACCTTCGCTATGGTGTGCTTTAAAAAATTCATCGGTCTTTGCTATTGTTCTGTTAAAAACAACAACGCGGTGTCCACACCTTGCTGCGTTGCGAGCTAGGTTCGCTCCCATCGTCCCCAGGCCGATGACTCCTAATTCATTCATGCAAAGGAAATTATAGATGGGAACTTGATGTTCGTCACATGTCGAACGTCGAATGTCCAAGGCCGAAAATTACCCAACTTGCTCTGTAAATCGAACAGATCTTGAATTGGTCCTCAGATATTTAATGAGATTATAGAGCTGCGAAGCTATCTTCCTTGCAAGAGTTGAGGAGGCAATAAATTCTTCTTGTGAAATATATCCTTCATCAAGTCCATAATATAAATGAGACCTAACTTCTGCAGCAGAACGTTTTGCATATCCGAGAAATGTAACAAATTCAGGATCAGTTTGAGCATCATTACCCTCTGCAATATTCGCCATAATGGAATTTGTTGATCGTGTTATTTGGTCACACCAAGACCAATCTCTTTTTGCATATGCACGTTTGCAATAGACTCGAATTTGTCTCAATAAAATCCGAGAGTCCTTCCAAGCCTCAATTTCTTCAAAAGAACCAAAAGCCATATCATTTGACGTGGGACCTGCGACTTGTGACTATGAAAAACATAGCCAATAACCCTACCACAGAAAACCCATCCGATACCACCTATTTAACGACCTTTTCCCAATCACTCATAAACTTCGCTAAACCTATATCTGTAAGAGCATGTCCTGGTAACTTTTTAAAGACCTCGTACGGCATGGTGCAAATGTGTGCGCCCATTTGCGCAGACTCCACAATGTGGCGTGGGTGACGGGTGGAAGCGACGAGCACTTCCGTTGTAAAACCGTAGTGATTCCAAATGTCCATAATTTGCTCAATAAGACCGAGTCCATCTTCCCCTTGATCATCGAGCCTGCCAATAAAGGGGCTGATGATCGTTGCTCCTGCCTTCGCCGCAAGCATTGCCTGAGCAGGCGAAAACACGAGCGTGACGTTCGTTTTAATTTTGCGCGCACTCAATTCCTTTACTGCTTTGAGTCCTTCGACGGTCATAGGAACTTTCACAACAACGTGTTTGTGCCATTTTGCGTACTCCTTTCCCTGCTTGATCATGTCCGTAGCATCGGTCGCCGTAACCTGGGCAGAGACGCAGGGCACGTACTTACACATTTCGAGAATGGTCTTTTTAAAGTCTTTGCCTTCCTTTGCCACAAGCGATGGGTTTGTTGTGACACCGTCTAGCACGCCCCAAGCGGCGATTTCCCGTACCTGGTCTACATTTGCGGTATCTAAGAAGAGCTTCATAGGTAAGCGCATGGTACCTAAATCGTCTACACTCTGCGAGATGAAACACTCCCTTCTGCTCACCGGCTGCGCACTGGTGATCGTTGGCTGCACGAATGAGCCAGAGGTGACGATTACAGACCCGCCTTCTGCGCCAGGTGCATACGTAATGGCATCCGCTTCATCCGCCTCCGTGGCAGTCGGATCGTTTTCTTCTGCAAGCTCGACTGCAGCCGTGTCTTCTGAAAAACAAACTTCTTCGAAGCCGAGTGTGAATTCGCTTACGATTGCAGTCCCGTTTGCCGTGCAGGCGCCGTTTGCAAATTGGGATGCACTCCATGAGGAAACATGCGAAGAAGCGGCGCTGCTTATGGTGGAGCGGTTTGTCACGGGCAAAGGCGCTATCACCGAGCAGGAAACAGAAGACGAATTACAGAAGATCGTTGCGTGGGAAACAGACCATGGGTACGGGTGGGATGTCACTGCGGAGCAAATTCTTCAAATTGCAAAAGACTACTATGGGCTCGACGGAAGAATTGAAACCGACGTGAGCGAAGAACATATCAAAGAACTGCTCAGCCAGGGCTACCCCATCATCATTCCGGCTGCAGGGCGCATGTTAGGGAATCCGTACTTTAGTGGTGAAGGCCCGTGGTACCACATGCTCACGATTATTGGGTTCGATGGAAACACAGCAATAACAAACGACCCAGGTACCAAACGTGGAGCAGGGTACCGGTATCCATTCTCAACGCTCATTGGCGCCATTCACGATTGGACAGGCGTAAAAGAGGAAACTGCATCCGGCACGCCGAGAATGGTGGTGTTGTGGAAGTGATCCCTTACTCTTGCGCCGGCTTTCCAAATGCTTGCAACTCCCCTTTTTCCACTGCAAGCGCTGAACGCATGGTTGCGAGCATCGTGCGCGCATCGTCATCCTTCCCTTCCTTGATAAGGTAAAAAATATCGTCCGCTCCTTCAATTCTAGGGCTGATTTCAGGAAGCCCCGAACAACGGCTAACGCGGCGAATTTCGAGCTCAGTTGCATTTGTACCTATGAGGTTTTCAATAGTGGTGAACCATGATTCAATTTCTTCTATTTCTTGCAATGCAGCCGGAGCATACGTTTGCAAATCTGCCTCCGCAGCCCGAATGCCTGATCCACGCGTCGCATCGAACAGGCGACGAATCGTGGATTTGCCCGAAAGCCTTGCCTCGGCCAACGCCTGTTCGAATTGCCGTCGATTCCTTCGCATCATGCATTCAATTGCTTCCAGCAAAGCAGAAACTTCTGCATCGGCATGCTGAGCATGCTGCAACAAATTCATAAACTCTACTGCACTTGCCGCGTCTTCTCTGGAAGTAACATGATTAATCATATGGAAAAACTATACTCCGGTTGAATCTGTTTCATCGCATTTTGTTCCTGTTCTGTAAATTTACGATTTGGAGGCTTCGGCGGCACTATGCCGCAATCATGAGGAGCGACAACAACAGTATGGCGGAAAGGTTGAGCGTTAGGAGACGCGACTTACTTGGAGCGATTTTTTGCATAGGTGCGTACTTTCATGATGCGGCGCCGAAGGGTCAAGCCAGAGAAGGTTACTTGGCGAACAACTCCGAAGTTCACATGTCCCCAAAACCCAGTCCCCACCATGCTCAATGCAGGTGCCCGTCGGCACTTGCTGGACGCTTGCGACGGTGGTCGCGTACACTCTGGCCCGATGCAAAGTGGCCACCGACCAACCGCAGAAGAACTCCGTGCGCTTCCACAGGGTGCTGCCGCAGAGTCTGCAGTTCGTGTTCGTAGTGAGGCAGAGGAGCCGGTGTGGGAATGGTTCGACAGCTCGAAGGCTGCAAAGTTGAGTGCAGAAGAGCGACAAGCGTATGAGGTTGCTCACAGGATTCAGTGTCACCTGTGTGTGCAGGCACCCACGAAGCACAGCAGCGGGCACCCGGGCGGTGCACTAGGCTCGTTTACTTTCGCATATTTTCTCTCGCTTGTACGGAAGCCAGATGTCGACCAGCCCCTGCGCATAAGTGCGGGGCACTTGAGCCTGCTTTCGTATGGTCTGCAGTGGATGTTTGGAAGAACCAGAGGGGATAAACGCCTTGCAAGCCCACAGGCAATTATCGACACATTCCGAACAGCATCTGGTTTGCCTGGCCACGTAGAAGCCGGCATTGGCGACATTCCCTTTGGCACAGGCCCACTTGGCAAAGGTGTAAGTAATGCGCTGGGTGCTGCATTTGGACTCAAGTACCAAAAGAAGGCTGGCATGGTGGATTGCTTGCTTGCCGATGGTGACTGCCAAGAAGGGCAAGTGGCAGAAGCGTTCCGCTTAGCCTCACATTTACAATTGGGAAACCTGGTCGTACACGGAGACTTTAATGACATTCAGCTTTCAGGACTCCCCAGCAAAACCGTCAGCAGCGATTTTGCGTCTATTGCATACGCATGTGGGTGGAACGTTATAGAGGTGCAGAATGGAAACGATCCTGCCTTGGTGAAGGCAGCCTTGGAGCGCGCGAGCGCAATCAATAACAATTTGCCGACATTTATTTGCTACTACACGACCATGGGGCATGGCGTGAAGCTGATGGAAGATGGTTCGAATACGGGAGCAGAGAACTTCCACGGCACACCGCTCAGCAAAGAGCAGGCAGAAAAGGCCCTGAAGGACCTGCCGCCCCTTGAAGACGTTGTAAAACAGTTTGAGCCGACCCGCGCAGCAAACGAAAAACGGTACAAGTCTTGTTCACCTGTAGAAACGGATATTGCACTGAAGTTCGCACCGAGTGGATACACGCGTGCAATTACCGAGAAGAAGGGTGCTGCTCGAAAAGATTTTGGCGCAGTGCACTTAAAGGCACTTATGGAAAAAGACCAGCGCATTGTGGTGCTGCACGCAGACCTTGCAGGCAGTGGTGGTTTCGACATCGTAGAAAAGGCATTTCCTACACGCGTCATCAACGTCGGTGTTGCAGAGGCCAACATGTACATGATGGCCGCAGGCATGCGGCAAGTAGGGCTGCTTCCTGTTACCTACACCTTCGCAGCATTTGGAACGAATGAGGCTCGGGCAAATGCCCGCTTGATCGACGTAAATTGTGGCCACACCCGGTGTGCGATTTTGAATGACTGTACACACGCAGGGCTTTCCGTTGGGGAAGACGGCGAAACGCACCAGGAGCGCCACTACCTGAATGTTCCGTTCGATAACACGCAAGTGTGGATGACCGCAGACTGCAATCAAGCAGGTGCTATGGCGGAAAAAGCGCTGGAGCTTGTGGCAGAAGGACACACCAGCGTGTACACGTTCTTCCCCCGCAGCAGCCACCAACAATTGCTTTCGCCCGACGGCACGCCTATTTACGGCAGCGAGTATGTGTTCGACGGAAAGGCTGATCTTATTCGTGGAAATGGCGATTCTTCGGACCAACTCACCATTGTTGCAACGGGAATCACCGTTCACCATGCACTCGCTGCGGCAGATGCACTTAGCAAACTACCGGAGCCAATTACCGCACGCGTTCTGAACGTTGCCTGCGTGCGCCCGCTGGACGCAGCAGCAATTCTCCAAGCAGCATTGGAAACACGGCACCTGCTCGTTGTGGAAGATCATTCGAGTGAGGGTGGCCTTGCGACGCACGTAGCAGATGTTATTGCCGACTTCGAACTCCCCTGTTCACTGCGCAGACTCGGCGTAAACCACTATCATCCCTCGGCAACTGCGGAGGACCTGTTTGTTATCGCTGGAATCGACACAGAGAGTATTGCCGATGCGGCGCAAGATGAAGTACGAGTGGAAGTGCGTGGCGGCCTAGATGCACTCATCAGTTGCTTATATGCGCTACCAGACCGCTTAAGCCACAGTCGTTTTGGTGCTTCAGCACAGCAATTTGTGGATCTTTTGGTACGAGACTCCGCCTACCTAAAGTCATTGCGCGCAACCTGGGAGAAGTCTGCTACGGAAAAATTGCCGACGGATGCAGAGCTTCTGCGGCGTTTTGGAGAGGACAGATAATTGCACAGTTGTGTATACTTCTGCGCTATGTCACTTTCTACAAATGTGTATGCCATACTGGGCGCAGTCGCACCATTTTACGACAGGGTGCTTGAGAGCTGCGGACATGCATCTTGTGTCGACAGATTTGTGAGAGCGCTTTACCAAGAGGCCAGAGGAGACTTAAAGACCGTTTTGGATGCTGGTTGCGGACTGGGTCACTACAGTACAAGCGTGCTGCGACAATTTCCTGACGCCAACGTTACAGCCTTTGATTTGGAAGATTCCATGACGGAGCATTTTGAAAAGAGTGCCGGAGCAAAAGGATTCAATGGCCGATTGCACATTTTTCAAGGAGACGTTATAGGACCGCTCTCAGAATTACGCGGCAGACAATTTCGAGCAGTAATTACTGGCGGACTGTTGGAACACGTACCTGTGAGACAAACCGTTGCAAAATTGGCGGAATTCCTAGAGCCAAATGGATATTTTCTGAATGCACCAGTTCGTGACAACCTGTGGGCAAAGTGTTTCACAGGCCCTATGTATGGCTTTACGCCCCTTAAACGCAACGAGTTGATCTCGGTTTTCGAAGAGAATGGATTTGCATTAAAAAAACTTGTTGAAACGAGCCTTAAAGAGGCGCAAATTTACCAAAAACAGTAAGGGTGTGGCGAAGTCACGCACTTCGCGAAGTGCGTGGCGGAGGGAGTGGGATTCGAACCCACGGAGCCTTGCGGCTCACCTGATTTCAAGTCAGGCGCGATCGACCACTCTGCCATCCCTCCACACGTAGTGTACCGCCTTATTTGTAGTCTGGCAGCAACTTCCAGACTGCTTGGTGCAAGTTTCGGAGCATATCTGCCGTGGGCTGGTCTTCAATAATAAGACCCACCATGTCGCGGGAGGATGAGATGATGGCAACCTTGTTGCCGTAAATATTAATTTCTACAGGAAGATCAATCCCGGTGACCATCTTAAATGTTCGACGTTGTGTTCTCCGATTCTTGTACGCGTAGTCCGTTGCCGGGGACTTATTCATAATGCCGATGTAGGTGACACCTGCCTTTGTTCTGCGGTCGCAGTACTGCCACATCCAGTCGTTGAGTTCTGGGCTTTGTTCACGCGGGAACATATGGTCGAAATCCCCGAAGGCGTACAAGTCTTGGTTCTTTATGCGAAGCGTGTCTTCATAAATTTCTTTAATGCCGTCCACGCCCTGGAAAAAGCGCACCTTAGGCTGCACCGTAAGCGGATTCTTGAGCCGCTCAAGTTCCGGAATACTCTGTGCAAGTCTCTGCTTTCGCACTTCTAATTCCTCACTGCGTGCCTGCAAAAGTGAAAGCAGAACCGACGGAGAGCACGCGATGAAGTATGTAACTTTGTCTTTTTCAAAGTCCTGCACCACTCCTTTTTCCCCAAGGAGTGCGAGCATATTGTACGTATGCCCACGCTTAAGCCCCGCCTTCTTGGCCACAATGCTTGCCGGCTGTGGGCCAAGTTCCAGAAGCGTGAGGTACACAGAAATCTCTGGTTGGGACATTCCAAACCCGTTTAGCGCATCTGTTATGAATTGTGGAAGCTTCATGTTGTCACAAAGTGATGACACATACAATATATCACCTATTGATTAATGAGTCCAGAAGCCAGTAAAGTTGTACTTGTCTTTGTGACGATAAAGACCCTCAGGGTGTAGCTCAGCCCGGTAGAGCACTTGGGAAGCCGATTGCGGCTACTAGGAGGTCGCAGGTTCAAATCCTGTCACCCCGACTTTCTCCCCAGCATGCATCAGCATCGTTGGGGAGATTCACTTTACTACCTCTCTATGAAAGTAATCCCCTACCAAATTTTTGAGTCAGTGGAAATGCACGTCGGGCGCATCACTCAGATAGATGACTTCCCAGAAGCCAGAAAACCTGCGTATAAGTTTCGGTCCATTCATTTCAGAGTGCCTTACCTGTGGAGCGGCAGATGCCAGTGGTAATGTGGTTCTTCTCGGTTTTGATAACGATGTGCCCTTGGGAAGCAAGATTTTCTAGTAGACTAGGCGCATAACATTTACCGCCCGTACCACCACCGGCGACGGCAGAGGCAAAGGTCTCGGTACACCAACCATTAACCTGAACTTAGAGGATGTTCCTACGTTGGAAGATGGTGTGTATGCGTGTTGGGCAAAACTTGAAGATGATGAGCAGCATCCTTCTACAATGCACGTTGGGCCACGGCCAACATTCAATGCGGGCAAAACGTACGAGGTACACATCATGGGCATTACGCTTGCTGATCTGCCGAAAAAGCTCACAGTTACTGTTGTTCAAAAGCAGCGTGGAATACATAAGTTTGCTTCCAAAGAAGAATTAATCGCGCAAATGGAGCGCGATAAGGTGGAGGCTCGTGCTATTCTGGACACCGATGCTCCGGCAGCTTAAAAGGCTCATATCTCCTCGGCATCCCCTGCGCCTCTTTTGGCACCACTGCAAAGCAGTTGTGGCTGCTGTGTGGTACGGATTTCCAGCGCGCAAACTGACTCTTATTGGTATTACAGGGACCGATGGAAAAACCACCACAGTGGGCATGACAGCACATATTCTTTTAAAGAATGGAATGAGGGTCGGAGCACTTTCGACAGCATTTTTTCAAATTAGTAATTCCATTACCTGGAATGCAACGCAGAAAACCTCCCCTTCCCCATTTGCTATTCAAAAGTTTCTGCGACGCTGCCTGCACGAAGGCTGTACGCATGCAGTACTTGAAATTTCCAGCCATGGGTTAGACCAAGGTCGCGTGGATTGGACGTGGCCCAAAGTTGCTGCAATTACGAACCTTGCAGAGGAGCATTTGGACTACCACAAAACGATGGAGGACTACTCCAACACCAAGAGAAAGCTCTTCCATAAGTTACGGGGAAGCGGAACCAAGGTGCTCAACGCAGAAGACAGAACGTTTACCGCCTACTCACGCGTTGCATCGAATGAGACAATTGCATACTCCACGAAAAATGCGCTGCCTGGGCCAAAAAGTGATAGTGAGTGCGGTATATGGGCCGAGGGTACTCGCTGTACCGTAACGGGCTGCGACACGACAATCCGTTGCAATACACAGGAAGGAAGCTGGCCATTGCATCTGCAGATTCCGGGCTCCTTTAACGTAGGCAATGCACTCTGTGCCATAGCGTGTGCACACGCTGCGGGTGTTGCGTTGCCGAAAGCAGTCTCGGAACTCTTTGATTTCAAAGGCATTCCGGGCCGCATGGAACGCATAGATGCCGGCCAGAATTTTACGGTGCTTGTGGACTTTACGGTTACTCCGCAGAGTTACGAAGCAACGCTTTCTACCATTAAGCAGAGTTTGGAGCCGGGTAAACGCTTCCTTGTACTCACGGGTAGTTGTGGTGACCGTATGAAGGAAAAGCGGCCACTTGTGGGGAAACTGTGTAGCCAGTATGCAGATGTTATCGTTGTGGCAAACGAAGACCCATACACCGAAGACCCGCAGAAGATTATTGAGGAAGTGTGGGCAGGAATTGATCAAAGCAAAACGAGCGCACACAAGATCTTTGACCGGCGCGGGGCAATTGCCTTTTTACTCCGCGAGGCGAAGCAAGGAGATGTTGTGCTGCTCTGTGGCAAGGGCAGCGATACAACGATGATGCTCAAAGACGGGCAAATACCATGGAATGAGCGCGAGATCGTTCGAGATCTCCTTAAACACCTGCATGGCTAACGCCGTTATTGTTGGTGTCGATGAAGCAGGTCGCGGACCACTTGCGGGCCCCGTTGTTGCCGGCGCTTGCACAGATGATCCACGACTCAAAAAATATAAATACATTCGTGACAGCAAAATTCTTTCCGAACATGAGCGTGAACTGGCGTACCACTGGATTACCGAGCGACTCCCTTTTGGGTTTGGCATCGTCGATAATGAAACCATAGATCGCATTGGAATTTTGGAAGCAACAAACCTTGCCATGCAGCAGGCAGTTGCCATGCTTGCCGCGAAAGTCACCCCCACCTATCTACTTGTCGATGGTCGGGATGCATTCTGGTTCGACTACCCGCACACATCCATAGTTCGCGGTGATGCGAAAGAGAAATGCATAAGCGCGAGTTCCATAGTCGCCAAGGTGACACGAGATCGTCTCATGGTTGAGCTCGATATGCAGTTTCCCGAGTACGGATTTGCGAAGAACAAAGGGTACGGCGTGCCGCAGCACTGCAAAGCGCTTATCAAACACGGGCCATGTGCATTACACCGAAAATCATACTTGGGCTGGCTGCACAATCCATCCACTTTACAAATGAAGGCTGTAGAGGATGATGTGCATGAATGGGTAAATTTGGACAAATAGGAGGCAGCAGAAGTGCGAGAGTCGTCGTCAGTCCGGAGGCGTTAGCGTTTGCACGTATGATGACTGGAGATCGTAAAAATGAACAACCAGTTGAAGCCCCTAAAGGAAATCCATTTTCAGTGAATAATTTGCAAGGAGCACTGTGGCTTTCCGCGAAATTTCGAAATAAAACAGGTACAGTTCTTCAATCACACACCCCGTCTTCGGACATACAGTAAAACCAGAATCCCTAACACGAGAATGGGTATCGTCAATACCTGCCCATACGTCAGTGTAATTGCCCCAACTTGCACATCGGGCACACTCTGCACGCGGAAATGTTCAACGATAAACCGAAATACTGCATACAGAATTAAGAACAGCGCAGTCGTCACGCCAGGTTTTTTGGTACCGGCTGCTGCCCGCAAATGGAATGTACAAATAAGCGCGATGGTCAAATCTTTCACCATTGCATACAGCTGCGTGGGGTGTCGCCACCCCTCTGCACCCGGGAACTCCATACCCCAGGGAAGTGTGGTAATGCTGCCATAGAGCTCTCCATTTAAGAAGTTTCCCAGGCGGCCAAGAGCAAGGCCTAAAGCAATGGGTACAACGATGACATCGGTAAAGGCGAGCAAATCGAAACGGTACTTTCTGCGCAGCCACAGTACCGCAAGCACTACCCCAATGAAACCACCATGCGACGCCATGCCACCGTGCCACACCTTGAAGATCTCAAGGGGATCCAACCAGAAGAGTGATGGCGCGTAGAAGAGCACATAGCCAAGGCGTCCACCAACAATGACACCAAGCACAATAGCGGTAAGCACGTCGGACCATTCATCGCTGCTCCAGTGAATACCGCGGTACTTCTGTAATCGCTGAGCAATGACAAACCCCAGGAGGAACCCCGCAAGGTACAAAAGACCGTACCAATGCACAGAAAAACCGAAGATGTCGATTGCTACCGCTCGAGATGGGAAGAACTCAATCACAAAGATATCCTACTCCTTTCTTCCTCTCATTCTCTCCTCTTCTTACTCCTCTAGTTACTCCTCTAGTTCTGCAGTCACCACAAACCGCTCATCGGTCGTTCCTACGGGGTAACACGTAATAAGCGTGAGCAACTTGCGCTTACTTTGCTGCTTGAGAATGCTTGTATCCTCTGCGGGAACAATAACGGCGTCGCGAACAATGTAGCGAAACACCGCACCTCCCTTTTGAAGAATAATCGCATCTCCAGCGCGGAGAGTCGGAACGTCGGCAAAGACACGACCATACTCACTTTTTGCGGCTGCAGCATGGGGTGGGCTGCTATGACCAACCAAAATGAGACTTCCCTTTTGCCCCGGCTCGGCGGAATGCGGGTATGCAATGACGCCGCGGGTTAACGCCTCTTGCATTTGAATTTCCAGCTTTTCCCACTCGAAAGCGTCCCAGTACGTGCGCGGCAACCGAATGACGGGCGCTTCAATGGAAAGCGACGGAATGGAGACACGATATGCCGACGCGACATCCTGCGCTGCTTCTGCTTGCGAAACACTGCCATGCCACGCAGTGTGTGGAAGCTCATGGTATATAGCACCCAAGACCCCCGCCTTCAGCACGAGAAAACTGAATACAAGCCCCAATGTGTGTTTCCGATACTTGCTTTTCATTAGATATATTATCTAATACTATTCAATCCTTTGCAAGCCCCTTCCTCGCTAGTTTTTGGCTTAGAATCGTCTTGTGACGAGACTTCTGCAGCTGTTTGCGCTAGCGACTTTACGGTGCTGGGGCAGGCGTTCGCCAGCTCTGCACAGCAGTTTGAACGTACGGGTGGGGTAATTCCCGAAGCGGCCGCGCGGGAACAACTGCGGTGTGTGCTGCCCGTTATTGAGCAGTGTCTGGAATCTGCCAAAATTCAGCCTTCGAATCTAAGTTGTATTGCAGTAAGTTCGTACCCTGGGCTGCTTGGTTCGCTGCTGGTTGGAACTTCCACCGCCCGAATGCTCGGCGAACTGTGGAATATTCCCGTTCTTGGCGTCTCGCACACGTTCGGGCACCTTACGAGCACGTGGTTAGATCGTGGAAATGAGCCACCGCAGTTTCCGTGCCTCACCCTTTCTGCTTCGGGAGGCCATACAGAGTTATGGCTGCGCACAAGCCATACAGAATGTGAGCTGCTTGGAGCAACACGAGACGATGCAGCAGGTGAAGCGTTCGATAAAGGCGCGCAGCTCCTTGGCCTCCCCTACCCAGGCGGCCCCGCCATAGCGGCCGCAGCGCAAAAGGGCGATGCAACGCGTTTTCGGTTTCCGTCGCCACTGCACAGCGAGCAGACACTCGACTGGAGTTTTTCGGGGTTGAAGACTGCGCTCAAGTACACGATTCGCGATCACCCCAGCCTCACCATGCAAGATGTGAATGATCTTGCCGCCTCTTACCAGGCGGCAATTGTTGCGTCTCTTATGGACCGCCTTTGCAAGGCGGTTGAGCGCTACAGTTTCGTAAAGGAACTTCACCTTGTTGGGGGAGTTTCCGCAAATACCCATTTGCGCGAAGCATGTTTACAGGCATGGCCGCATTTGCGCGTTCTCTGGCCGACAAAAATGAGTTACTGCACCGACAACGGCGCCATGATTGCGGCGGCGGGCGCTGCGCTGTTGCATACAGGTGCGGCAAACGACGCTGTCGCCTTTCGCACCGCGGACCGGCGGCCTTCCTAAAAGTACGACAACGCGGGTAACAACGCCGACAGAAGAATGGCGACAACACCGAATGTGGCGACAAGCCGAACAAGGCGGTTGCGTTTCATGAGGGCTCAACGGTAATGGTAATTTCTTGGCGATCGGTCGTGCCTGCAGCGTCCGTAAGCTCCAGCGCAGCGGTGTAGGTGCCGGGTGTTTCAAACACATGTTTCGGCTGCGGCTCGTCTGTGGTGGCGCCGTCGCCAAACGACCAGAGAATGCTTTTGGGCGTGCCGGTGGAACACGCCATGGAAAACGACACACCGAGCGGCGCTTTGCCTCGAACCCTGCTTGCAGTTGCGCAAGCGTCGAGTACCGGCGGGCGGATGACGATTGTTTTTTCCGCCTGCTTCTGCTGCCCCGTGGTGGTAAAGGCAGTGGCGGTCACGGTAAAGGTTCCCGCGTGATCATACAAATGCTCCACGATGGCACCTGCCTGCAGGGGGCGCTTGCTGTTTTCGTCGCCGAACATCCATTCGAAACCTGAAATTTCCTGCCCCTGCACCTCGGTTTCAGACGCGTCGAAGCGCACTGTGAGCGGCGCAATGCCGCCTTCGGGCTGCATGCGGAACATGACGCCGGCGTTGGGCTCTTCCACCGTAATTTTCACCGGCGTTCGCAAGACCTTGCCCGAAGGGTCGGTCGCCACAAGTACAGCCGTATATTCACCCGTGCGGCGGTACGTTGCCTGCAAGGTGGTGTCGCTGGATTCGACGATGGAAGCATCCGGCGCTTCCCACTGAAATTCCACCAACGGCTGTACCGTCTGGGGCGTTATGCGCACAGTCAGCGGAACAGGGCCGCGCACGGAACCGCGTTCAACCGGGGGATCCGACTCGAACGACAGGTCGCTAATGGTAAGGGGATCAACCACCTGCACCACGGTGGAAAGCGAGACCGTTGCACCGGAGGAATTCACGACATCGGCCGTTACGCGGTACACGCCCTTACGCGCGTACGTGTGCCCAACGCGTGTTCCGCTGTCGTTTTCGCCGTCCCCAAAGTCCCACGCAATACTGCGAATGGTTTCTGCGGTCTCAACTGTAAAAAACAGCCCGAATGGGGGCGGACTTTTGCGAAACTCCGGCGTCGTTGCTATAGCGGCAGCAAACGCCGGGGATTCCGGTTCACGAACAGTCACAACGCGGCTAAGAGGCTGCACCACTTGGTTCGTATAGAGAATGGTGGCAGTCACGTTCACATCGGTTGCTGCAACGTACGTCGTGGTGGCGGCAAGCTCAGTTGTTGTTTGGTCTGTCTTGCCGTCGCCGTTCAAATCCCACTGCACTTCCCGAATGGGGTTCGCCTCCGTTTGCAAGTGTTCTACGCTAAAGCGCACTGGTTCGCCCGCTATGGGTGATTGCGGCTGCACGGCGAAGACTGCAGTGGGAATGTTCAATTGCATGCTTACGGTTCTCGTTGCCCCCCCTTCCAAACCAATAACGGCAGTAATGCGTCTGCTTCCCTGCTGCTCAAAATATGCGCTCGCCGTGGGTTGCGCCGTTTGCTGCAACTGCTTGCCGTTGCCCGTAAAATCCCATGCGTACTTTACGGGAGTAAGCCCCTGCGCCTGCAGAATGCTTACTGCGCGCTGCAAGCTGAAGGTCACGGTGACCGGTGCGACAAGCCCCGCTGCGGTCGGCGGGTCCACAATTTGCAGTGGCAATGCCGGTTCCTGCGCAATAAGTAAGGCAACAACGGCTGCAAACACAATTCCCGGCACTACGGCAAGGCCGCCACGCAACATGCCGTAGGTGCGCTGCAAGCGGCTGCGACCCCGAACGCCAAACACGCGAATAAACGCAAATGCACCCAGAAACGTTAGGAGAAGACCCAAGCCCAGCATGCTCAACACCCCAGGCGCAACGAGCGAACGGAATGCCCCTGTCGCATCTGGCAGCACCGCAAGCAAGAATCCGCCCCACAACAACAATATTGCGTATGCAGAAACAAGACTTGCAAGAATAAACAGCTTCCAACGCCGCGGGGCGGCCGCGGCTGCAAGCGGCTGCTTCGTGAGCATGGACGCCTCGAGTTCGGGGGGGACAATGCCGTCGATATTCGGGGGCGTAGCCATAGTGTTACGGTGCAACGGTACTTGTACTGCCCGACGCGGTGCGCACAGCACCAGTACCCGCAGGGGGGAGAATGCGCGGGGCTTCAGACAGTGGCGTTACATTCGCCTCGAGCGTCAGGCTGAGCGGCGATTGCGCGGGAGTCGACCATTGCACGCGCGAAACCGTAAAAGTGTCGATGGCAATCCACGCTTCGCCAGTAAGTACGGCGGCACCAGAGCCGCTCTGCCCTGCGGCAGGGGGTCCAAGCAGCACAACTCCGTAGTGCACGCAGTCCGCCTGCTCGCATGACTCTATGCCGAAGTCGTGCGTAACGGACACATTCTGGCTGAGCAACAATGCAGATGCGCTTGGAAGTGCAAGCTCTGTCGACAGTTGTGCTGCATCATCTGCCAGCGGCAACCACATTCCCGTGCGCGAGCGCAGCAGTGCAAGGTCAACGCCCGTCACGGAAGCATCGCCCTCTACGGAATCAATTCGTAAAAATTGCCCGTCGCTTAGCGTTGAAACGTAGTGCGCAGATATGCGCACAGGATCAAAGCCGCCGCTTTGAAGCGTCAGCGACCCCGTTGCTGCCGCATCTCCGGTGGAATTCGTCAGCACATCTGCTTGGAGCGCTCCGGAAAGGCGCAACGGCACGTTGAACGCAGCATGCGCTTCTATGCGGGTTCCCGGCAGCAGCGCGTGCACTGCGGCGGCGCGGCGCAACACCTCGTCCGGCGACAACGCAAGATGGCGCGGCGCACAAGCGCCGAGTAGAAGTGCCACGCAGAAGAGGGTTCCGACAGTTGCCGTGCGCATGTCGGAAGCCATTGTGCCACGTCTTGGCACTACTCCGCGAGTCCTGGACGGTCGACAGTCGCCGCAATGTCACCTGCGCTTTCCACGCGGAAATCCACCGTGCGGTAGGTGCCCGACACCACATCGCCGCGCAGCGTCAGCCGAACGGAACCGCGCGAACGTATTGCAAGCGGCGAAGAGAGTGCCAAGACAACCTTGCCTCCCTGTAAAAGAGCATTGCCGCTAATGCTCTTCCCTTGGAATTCCAAATGCACATTGCGCAGATTTTCGTCGTTGGCGGTTCCCTTGTTTGTCAGCGTAATAGCAGAAACGGCAATGCCGTCGCTTCCGCGAGCACGCAACGTGACTGTCCCCAGTATGCGATTCTTCCCGTACCGCAGTGTTTGCTTTGGTGCCGTTACGGCAACTTCCAACCCTGAATCAGGAGCCGGAATTACGGTTGCCGCCATATCTGCGCCCTGCTGTTCCACTGCAATGCGCGCATCGGTTGTTTCCAATGCCTGCGCTCCCGCAATTCTCAATCCGTGCAGCCCTCCGGTCTGCGCGTCTGCGGCAATATCTGCCGCAATCACCACATCGAGCGTGCCGCAAGCCGGAATAACCACTCCCCGAAAGCGCAGCACCGCGTCGCCTTCGCCTGAAAGCTGGGTTACGCCGCTGACACGCCGAGCATTCTGCAGAGCGTAGATACCGGCAAAATCGCTCCAAAGACCCAAGCCAATGTGCTGCACAGTAAGCGAGTGCACCGTAACAGGCTCGGCGCACGACGCAGTGAACGTAAGTTGGAGCATAGCAACGCGCGTTGCACCCCGCGGAATGGAGCGCTTTTGCACTGGCGTTACGACAACGCTCAGCTCCGCGGGGCCTTGCGACACCGCGCCCTGCGCAACGGGCCCTTGTTCCCGTAGAACGATCGCCGTGAGCGACCCCAAGCCGGTGCGCAGTGCCTCGCTAACATGGCCGCGAACAAGTGGCGCCTCCATGGCGCGCGAAATCAACTTGCGCACGTCGGGCCCGGAAAGCAATGCATGCAAATCGCTGCTGGGAACAAAGGCAATTGTTCGGCCAGACAGCGTAAGAACCATGGCCAGGCTCTTCTTAGGAATCGACCCGCCAAACGCCTCGCTGACATCTTTGCCAATATTGTTGCGCGTTGTCGCCTCGGCAGTTTTGCGCACGACAATAAGAATATCGAGCCCCGTGCGGCCTTCTGTAACTTTAATGGCGCTCTCAATTGCTTCGCGGTCCGGTGCACTCAGCGCACCTTGCGCATCTAGCAAATTCGTTGTTGCTGCAGACGCCGAAAGCGGCAAGAGAATTGCGGATGTGATGAATGCGTAGCGAAAGAAATGTCGTGTCATGGGATCGCAGTATACATGAAAGCGGCCCCCAGTCGTGAGACTGAGGGCAAGCGAGCGGAGGGACTCGAACCCACAACCATTGCACGGAATGCCATTGCTCTACCAATTGAGCTACGCCCGCATCTCTCTAGAAAATCCAGAGAGGCAGAGAACTCTAGAGAGGAACAACTTCACATTCAATCAAATAATGTCGCGAAGTCAGGCTTTCCCCAAAACTACCACTTTCCTGTTGCTCCGCCACCACCGAAGGAGCCTCCGCCAAATCCACCGAAGCTACTGCCACTACTGCTAGAGGAGCCCCCGCCAAAGGTGCCGCCACCACCAAACCGCCCACCTTTCCCAGCACCACGCGCTATGGCTTTGCCCAGTTTCGACGAAGCGAAGGCATCTATAAGTACGCCGATCATGGCGCAGAATGGAACAGCAACCAGCAACGTAATAGATGCAAGCCAACCAACGAGGAATCCGATAACGCCACCCACAAGTCCGCCCATCCAAATAGAGGGAGTGCGACCAAGCCACAGCAAGAGCAGGTTGCTAAAGAGCACGAGAGGAATTCCAATCATATAGAGGAGGTCGGGTCCTGCAGGCTCTTCCACTGCGTATCGCTCTGCGGTGTATTCGCCTCCTATGTGTTTTTTGAGCGACGCAACGGCGGCAGAAATTCCCTCCCCGTATTTCGCTTCCCGAAACGCGGGGGCAAGGTCGGTGTCGATAATTCCTTTGGCGACAATGTCTGGCACGGCGCCTTCCAACCCGTACCCGGTTGCAATATGCACCAAACGGTCTTGGTAGGAAATAACCATAAGAATGCCATTGTTATTTTGCGCGCCGCCAACGCCCCAGCTGCGCCCGACATTCACCGCAAACTCTGCAATGTCGGCGCCCGACATGCTCTGGACGGTAAGCACGGCAATTTCATTCGTCGTTTGAACGCGGTATGCGTCCAATTCATCTTCGAGTAGGAGTTCCTCTGAATCCGTGAGCAGATCTGCATCATCGGTAACGTATCCGTCATTTACGGGAATTTCCTGTGCAAACGCAGGCACTGCTGCAGCCAACAACAGAAAGAGGCCGAGTGTGCGCATTAGAACTGTACAGTCGGAGGAACATCTGCGCCTTCAACAGCTATGAACTGCGCCTCGGGTTCAAACCCGAATACCGACGCAATAATGCTGCCCGGCACTCGGCGAACACGAATGTTGTAACTCTGCACCGCCAGGTTATAGTCGCGACGCTGCGTTGCTATGCGGTTCTCTGTTCCTTCCAGCTGCGTCTGCAAATCTCGGAAACCCTGCGTTGCAGTCAGCTCAGGGTAGGCCTCCACCGTTACAAGCAACCTGCTCAGCGCGCTTTCAAAGTTCTGCGCTGCGGCGACCTGGTCGGCGCGCGTGCCTGCGTTCTGCCACCGTGTGCGTGCTTCCGTGACGGCCGTCAGCGTTCCCTGTTCAAAGTTTGCGGCTGCCTTAACAGTCGCAACAAGATTCGGAACCAAGTCGAACCGACGCTGTTCCTGCGTTTGCACATCTGCCCAGGCGGTGTTCACGCCTTCCCGCGCGGTCACAAGCCCGTTGTAGGAAGAAAGTCCCCAGAGAATGAGGACAGCGGCAAGCCCAAGTACCCAGAGAAGCGTTCTGCTGCGTTTCGCCATAATCAAAATGTTGGAAAAGACATACGCAGTATACAGCATATGTCATTCACGAAACGAATGGTCGGAGCGACTGTCCTTGGTTCGTCTCGCTTCGCTCGCTCACCATAAACTTCTCGTCCAGTCGTTTGAGGACTTATGTTCGGCATTATTGTGCATTATTCATCGTGGTCGGAGCGACTGGACTCGAACCAGCGGCCTCGTGGTCCCGAACCACGCGCTCTACCAACTGAGCTACGCCCCGTCGCGGCAGATCGTACAGAGCATGAGGACCAAGCGCCATATTTGAACACATAAATTGATCTATCTACCAAAACCGTGCCATTTTCTCGAGGAAATCAAATACTGATTTTTTGGCTTCCAATAGACAATTTTAGGAATCCCGGACACAGGATTTCTCCAAGAGAACTCGACAAAGGGTGCTAGGTCTACAAGACTGCCGCGCTCCCCTACGGGAGGGACTTATGATCACCCTTACTACCAAGTTCCTGCAGCTTCTTGCTGCGCGTCCTTCCATTCTGAGCGCAGTGCTCATAACCGCAGTGTCTGCGAGCATGGTGTTCACGCTGCCGGTCATGCGCTAAAAGCGTATTTGCAGTTGAGGAGTTGCATACGGCAGCACTACATTGCTTGCGCATGAACGAATACGACGCAGCGGACGGCCCTCAATACGGAACGCGGCCGGAGCGTGGAGGCACGCTTGTACAACCGGAAACGCGCAGTGAACTGGAGTCCTACATTGCAAGACACGTCGCAAACCACCTGCGAAACACGCGAAGCTCTTTTGCGTATTTTTCCGTAGATGCTTCCATGGTAAAAGTCGATATGAAGACGGCCGGAAGAAGCGTTCTCTGCACTGTCTATGCAGAGCAAGGGGGAGTGCGCCGCCCCCTGGTGCCATGCTTCGCAGTGGAAGGCCAACGGTTTTCAGACATTGGACTGGCGCTGGACCGTTCAATGGAGAGCATGCCGCGCACTTCGTTGCAAATGTTGCGTCAGGAACTGGATTCACCGGAAGACAAACGCATAGAAATTTTCGAGGACAGCTCCGTTGACCTGCTTAAAGTTCTTGGAAACGCGTACATTACATACAAAGATGATCACGACAGTGAATTTTTCGTTCCTCACATGGACCCCCTGTTTCCGAAGAGCGATTCTTTGGGACAATTTCGCAAACTTGCTGCAGCGCTTTTAAAGGAGGACTTGGAATGCGTTCTCGGCGAAGAATCGCATTGGATTTCTTATGCAGTTCATCAGCCGTTAAACACCGAACTGCGGGCTCAAGCCAATTTGCACTATTCAGCGAAAATCGATGCATTCATAAACCCCAACTGGTCAGACTTTTCGCAGATGGTGGCGTACGAGATCCACCGTGCGAAAGGCCATGTTTTCCTTGTGCTGAATCCACGGGGAACGGACCGACTGAACGCCAATTTGTTTGCGCATCGCAGGTCCTAGGCCTGCGACCTGTGCTGAATCATTTTCCTACCACAGAAATCCCGGTGCCGTCGCGCCTAAGCGGTCGCGTTCCATTACTGCGTGTTGTTGCACTTCGGCATTCTTTCTGAAAACTTGGTCACCAACACGCGAATCGTCTTCACCAAGAAGCTCTGCAATGCGGCCGACTTCCTCTACGTTCATGGAAAGCGCAATAAAGTGCGCGTTTACGAGAATGGCATCTGCATAAGCATTCCAAAGGGCGAGCGCGTCATCTTGCGTGAGCGGCAGTCTGCCGCCGCCCTTGAAGGAAGTTTCCAGCATGCCGCGGAGAATGCCGGCATGCGTGTACTTGCCGCGCTTATAGGCATTCGTAAACGCATCGAGCGCGGCGGCGAGTTCCTTCCGTTCCAAATACACGTCTCCTAACTGCTGCCATGCACGCGCATCATGCGCGTTTACATGCAGATACGCCTTCAGCGTTGCAACCGCAGCCATGGTGTCGGTCTGCGACTGCAAGTGTGCAAGGCTTAGCAGCATGTCGCGCGAAAATCGCTCGGGTTTTGAAAGTTCGTAATACGCCTGCGCATCTGCATCGCTTCCTGCAGCCTGCGCATGTCTACCCAAAGATGATGTCACAAGGAAGGCGCCTTCCCATACGCATACAGCAAGTAAGAAGATGGAGACACTTACCGCAGCCCGTGACTGCACGCGACCCAATGCTGCGCCTGGAGTTCCTTTCAAAAGCTCTGCGAGAATGAGTGCAACCAAAAGTGCGACGCCCACAAACTGCACGTTGTAGTCGATCATGCTGTGAGCGAAGCCACCAAGCAATGCAAGGAGCAGATACGTATGCCAGCGTGCAGCTGCCGATGTATTCGTGACACTCGGTAAGCGGTACATGAGCAGTACGACAATGGCAGTAAGCAGAACAACTGCAGCAGGCCAGCCTCGCTCTGCCGCAACTTTGAGAAATGCATTATGCGGGTGGTCCGACGTGGCAAGCACGCCTTCTGCAAGACTCGGCTGCACAAAGCGGAAGCTGTAAGGCCCGTAGCCGAGCAAAGGCGCATCCAGACTCATATGCACGGCTTGTTTCCAAAATTGCGCACGTTCGGAGATAGAACTACTCCCCTCTGCAGCAGTGAATGTTGCCTTTGCTGCAACGTCGGTAACGGGGAAATGGAGTGCGCGAAGTTCGTTGAGTGCGAAGACAACACTAATCGCCGTAAGAAGAGCTGCCGCTCCAGCAATCACTGATCGCCTGGAAAAAACTCGTGATCGATTCCACAAATGAATGCAAAGGAGCACAGCCACCTGCAGACCAAACGCAATCATTGCTCCGCGCGAGTAGGTAAGAAAAAAACACGCGAGCAGGAAACCGCTCAACAAACACTGCCATGGAAAACGCATCCGATGCAATGCAGGCACAGCGAGCGGCCAAGCAAACAATACAAACGTACCAAACGCATTTGGCCAGTAGTCTGTAACAAAGCCGTAATCAAAGAATGTTCCCACAAATCGCTCCACCGGCTGCGCCACATACACAATTGCTCCAATGAGACATGCAACGTTCAACACCAGAAGACCTGTGCGACTCAGTAAAGACGAGTCATCTCTCTTCTGTGAACTCCACCAGGCAATAATGAGGAGGAGCGCCGTCGTACGTAACACTTCATCTAGCCCGTAGTTTGCGGTTTGCGAAAAAGCGTAACTCAGCCAGCTGAGCGCAATGTAGACCATACCGAGAATCCAAAATTTCTTAGGCACTCCAGAACTCTGCGTAGCAGAGAGCCACGTAAGGAGTATGGCAACAGCACACAGCAGCCAGGTGACTTCTAACGTTTTGCCGCCCTTCCACAGTACTGCAAAGGCAAAAGTTGTGAGCAGCAGAAGGCGCCCGTGCGTTTGAAGCCAGCGTGACGCGGAACGAATCACCGTTGCAGTGTACTGCAGTTCCTACAGCCCGAACATGCTGGGGTCCAGCGCCATGCTGCCTGCACCCATCGTAAGAAGCACAATATTTGCAGCAAGCAGGGAAAGGTCAAATTCCCACCCCATTTTCTCCATGGTGGAAAACGGCACATGCCACTCAAACTTCTTCTTGTAGATAGCGCCAAGCATAACAGTGGCAAGCAATAAGGCACCCACCTGCGTCAGGAATCCTAAAATAATGCTCACGGCTCCCAGCAGCTCTAGAACACCAATGAAAAGCATAAAGCTTCCCATCTTACCCGCCAGCTTCGGCATGCAGTGCACCAGGAAAATAACACCAACGGCAAGCCGCAACGCGAGAAGGCCCCAGTCGGAATACATGTGCAGCGACGTAAGAAACGCAACCATGGGAAGTTTGGGTAGGTGAACAGTAAGACGAATTGCCCGAATGCTTCTTACGAAAGAGTATACTCGCTGCATGGCACAGTGGAATACATTGTCACCAGAGGAATCGCGCATTATAGAGTCGAAAGGCACGGAAGCTCCCTTTACCGGCGAATACGAAAACGCGTTTGAAGAAGGGACGTACATTTGCAAGCGCTGCAACGCGGAACTCTACTACTCCAAAGATAAATTCCACTCAGGCTGCGGCTGGCCCTCGTTTGACCAAGAAATTCCAGGTGCCGTTAAGCACGTGCCTGATGCAGATGGAATACGAACTGAAATTCAGTGTGCAAACTGCGGAGGACATTTAGGGCACGTATTCATAGGCGAACACCTGACAAAGAAAAACACACGGCACTGCGTGAATTCACTCTCCATGCGATTTATACCAGGCAATTCTTAGCGACACATACTTCCATCACTTTGCACATCCGTTGCAAAGTGACTCGTTACGTAGATTTTGCCCGCTGCAGAGTCGATGCCGATTCCAAGGCCCATTTTCGTAAACTGATTGTTTACGATACTGTTGTAGTGGGGGCGACTCTTGCGGGTTTTTTCAGACATGTAGAAATCGAATGTCGGCTGCAGCGCCGCTATCACGTCGTTCGTGCAGTCCTCTTTGCTGCAACGAAATACGTTCCACCCAATGCTTTCGGAATACGTTGTTCCATTCCGGTTGGGAAATGAAAGTCCCTTTGCGGCAAACCACTGCTCAATCTTTTTGTAGTCGTAGTAGGCGCCGTTCCAGACTCTCTTGTGGTCTATGTAGCCCCGCTTTACAGCATAAAAAGACCAGTTTCCTGCTGTCGTGTTCAGTGAGCCATCGAGCGTGTACAAAGCGAGTCCAAGAGAAGACCGTTCGCTATTGTACAGTTCGAGCCACGCAGCACGAACGCGCTGCATATCTACGGTAGGTAACTCCTGTGTATTCACAACAGCGCACTCACCGGCGTGTGCAAGCGGAGTAGCAACGAGAAGACCGGCAACGAACGCTGCTAAACCAGAAGAGCTTTTCATTCCGAGAGAGGCTATCAAAGGAGACTGTAAAACCTGATGGCCTGGCATACTAAATATGGTGAGTCGCTTAACATATTGCGGATGTTTCCTGATTGCATAGCGCATAGTGCCACCTCTACACTCCCCTAGCCTGCCCAGATGGCGGAATGGTAGACGCGCACGCTTCAGGAGCGTGTGGGAGCAATCCCGTGGAGGTTCAAGTCCTCTTCTGGGCACCATTCGACTCGGCTCCCTTTGGGAGCCTCGCTCATGGTGAGCCACGGACTCATTGCATATGAATGAGCCGAGTCGAATGACAGTGAGCGCAGTCGAACTGCCTAGCAAACATAAACAGACCTTCGATTACTTCTTCACATCTTCCCACAGCCCGAGCACGTTTCCCTCGGGGTCGGTTACGTAGGCATAAAAGCCCATGCCCATCATGTCGACTTTGGGCATAACGACTTTTCCACCTTCTGCTTCAATTTTGGGAATGTACTCGTCAATGGAGGCAACGGTGACAGCAAACACCGGCGCTTTCACCTTGTCGGCTCTCTTCATGATTCCACCATTAATAGCCCCTGGCTTGAGCGGCAGGCGAGTTTGTTCATCGATGGGAGTTGTATGAACGCCAATGTAGGTACTGCCGTCGGGCATGGGCCAGTCCTGCAAGTTCCACCCGAAGATGGAGCCATAGAACGAACGCGCTTTTTCCAAATCATCGACAGGGATTTCAAAGTGGACAAGCGGATCCATAGAGCGTTGGGGGGAATTGCGAGGAAATGATACAAGATCAGCCAAGCTTGGAAAGTTCACTGAGCGTATGCGACTTTTGCGTTTGCAATGCATGAATTTCCCGGTCCAATGCATTTGCTTGCTCACGCAGCAATGCGCGCTGTTTTACAATCATCGCCTGCGCTTCGCGCTTCTGGGTGTCTGCCAGCCTCTTCTGTTGCGCAAGGTCGTCGGCAGTAGCCATAGGGATATGGGAATGCGAAAGTGAAGACGTTTATCGTAGGAAACTCTGACAAATAAACTCTGTAAGCAGCGCTATATGCATTCGTCTTCTCCTGTGCATTCCCCACGCTTTCTATGAATCGATATACCGGCACGCCCGTTTCCTTCCTGAATCTCGTCTTCGACGCAGCAGCAACCCTGCTTGTTTTGCGTTTTGTCTTCGTGCTCTTTGGCGCAAGTACGAGCAACGTCTTCATGGAATATTTGCTTACGGTCACAGGGCCAATGGTGTCGCCCTTTGCAGGCATTTTCCCCACGGTAACGATTGCGGGGCTTTCAGTGGAATGGCCGACGCTTGTAGCGCTGTTTGTGTACGAAGTGGTTTTTACGTTCTTCATGCGACTGCTCTACGCAATCGCCGCACCCTGGAGCGACGAGACAGAGAAAACGCATACTTCCCATCATCGCCACGCATGATGCGGCATTGTTCTGCAGTCTTGTCCATCTTGCTGCTAATAGGGTGCAGCCCGGCACATACCTTGCATGAGCCGCTGCCACACGCCAGCAGACGAGCGACTCCCCTGTCGTTCGGACTGCATGTAACCGCCAACGCGGCAGAGAACCCCATTTCCCCACCGGAACGATTCGAAGGCTACCACGTGGGGCTGGACTTCGAAGTATCGCAGGAAGAACTGGAGGAAGACGTTCCCGTGTATGCCATATGCAGCGGGCGCGTGGATTACAGCGGATTTGCCGAAGGCTACGGCGGCTTACTCGTGCAAAGCTGCACGCTAAGCGGTACCGACGTAACAGTGTTGTACGGTCACATTGTACGGCTCAATTTGCCGAGGGTCGGCAGTACGCTTGCCGCAGGTGAGCAGATCAGCATTCTGGGCGCTGCGCGGGGTACCGACACGGACGGCAACCGCAAACACTTGCACCTGGGTATTCACCGAGGGGCAGCAGTCGACATGCGCGGCTACGTACAAACGCAGCAAGAAGTGAACGATTTCATCAACCCGCTTTCGGTGCTGCCAACAAGCATTCTAGAAGCAACCTTAGAACCTGAAATTCAGCCATACTGGAAAGCGAAAACACCCAGTGCAAGCAACAGTGGAATGCTCCCGTAAGTGCGCGCACAACCCTTGCGCGGTGGTGTATGATTGCCGTTGCGTTATTTTTGTTTCCTTCTCCGTATTCCTATGCTCACTCGTTCTTCCGTTCTGGCCGCATCGGCAGCGGCATCACTTTTGCTGGCAACACTTCCGGCGGCGCTAGCACAAGACGGCACAGAGGGCGATGTCCAAAGCAGCAGCTCTTCCAGTGCGTCATCGCGCTCCATGGGAGCAGTACAGTCCGCTCGTTCTTCGCTAAAAAATGAATTGCAGAGCATGCGCAGCAGCCAGAAAGCCGAACGACAGAGCGCGCGCAGTTCCATAAAAACCGTTATTCAGAGCTTGAAGAGTTCTGCAAAGAGCTCGCGTCAAGCTGTTCGCTCTTCCGCCAGGAGCTCACGCCAAGCAGAACGCTCCTCCGCAAAAAGTTCACGCCAGGCGGTCCGCTCGTCACTCAAGGCGACTCGCTAACAACGCCTACGTACAAACCGAGGAGCCCGTCGCGGCGCTCCTCGGTTTGCTTATGAATGCGAAACCTAATTGATGACGACGTTGGAACTCGCCGGACTTCCTAGGGACGTACCGGTACTCGGTTCCGACAAGTCGAATGAAAGCGTTTCGCCCTGGTCGAATTCCGTGTCTTTTACCAGCGGAATTGTAACGGTCTTTGCCGTTTCGCCTGCGCGGAACGTCAGTGTTCCATTCGTATCGGCAAAGTCCTTCGTTGTGGTGGCACTGCCTGCGTACGTTCGGTACTTCACGCTTACGGTTCCCGCAGAGCCGCCTACGCGCTGCACGGTGACGACTGCTTTGCCGTCACTCTCGTTCACTTCGTATTCGTTCTTCGACATGCGGAACGATCCGGAGCCGAACGTTGTTACCGTTTCATCGTCCACGATGATGAGTGTCGCGCTGCTGGTGCCGAGAATCGCTCCGCCCGTGGGCGCTGCGAGCGTCAGCTTTACGGTCTTGTTGCCGCCAATATCGGTGTTGTTGTACAAATTCACCGTAAACGTTTTCTCTGTTTCGCCGGAGTTCAACGTCAGGCTTCCGCTCACCCGGTCGTAGTTGTTCGTGGTGGCGGTGCCGTCGGCCATGCTGTAGGTAACGGCGACTGCACCCTGCGAGCCACCAACCCGCTCCAATGTAATGGTTGCCGTCGTCTTCGACTCGTACTGGCTGTACTCCACGGCCGCAAACTGAATCATGCCCGCCGCAGGAATAGAGGAGGTTGTGCCGCCAACGGAGGACGTTGAGCCGCCGTCGTCGTCTCGAAGAGTAATCGTTGCTTCGCTGGGGTCGCCAAGGCCGCTGTTGTTGGTGGGATTGCTCAACTTCATGGTGAATGTTTCGTTCGATTCCATGGTTGTGTCCTGCAATATTTTTACATCCACCGTTTTGCTGGTTTCTTTGTCTGCAAAATTCAGCGTGCCGCTGATGATTTGATAGTCGCTGTCTGCAGTGGCGGTGCCGGCAATCAGTTCATATTCCACGGTAACGTTTCCTTTGTTGCTGTTGGTGCGCACAATGGAAACGCTCACCGTACCGTCGTCTTCATCTGCCGTGTAGGCCTTGCTTGTAAACCGGAACATGCCGTTGGGCGCAATGGAAGTAACCGATGACGAAGAACTGGAAGAATTGGACGAAGACGAGCTGGAAGACGACTTGCTGGACGAGGAGCGTCTGCTGCTGGTTGCACCTTGCGTAATGTCGATGCCGTTCAATTCGTCACGAAGCCGCTTGATGATAACCGCCATTTCGGCGCGGTTCACTGGGTCCCCGGGTCGGAAGCGGCCTTCACTGTTCGTTTTAAAAATTCCTGCAGTGGCGAGCTCCCCAACAGCGCTGTCGTAGTAGGTACCGGACGGCACGTCGCTAAACATGCTGCTGCCAAGCTGAGCGCCTATGGTTATGCCGATGCCAAGTCCAAGACTCATGGCGCCTGCCAGACTTGATACAATCAAGAGACGGTTGAGTTTCATAAAAAAGTGGAAAAGGGTTTAGAGCATTGTCGCCAGCAGAAGACGAAGAGCAATTGACGCTCTGACCAACTCAATTGGAGTGTTCGTTGCGACAAGCCCAAAGTACTTGACGCTCCGGTTTAGCACTCTATACTCGCGACTGCTAATAAACGTACTTTCCTCCTCTCCTTTCCCCTTTTCTTGTATGGCAGACAAGTCAGAGCTCCATGTGAACATTCAGCCTCTTGGCGACCGTGTCGTCATTCGACCGTTGGAACAAGAACAAGTAACAGCATCCGGCATTGTGATTCCCGATACTGCAAAAGGCGAAAAACCGCAGGAGGGCGTTATTGTGGCCCTGGGAACAGGCGGCATCGGCAAAGACGCGCAGAACCCCAAGGACTTCTTGAAGGTCGGCGACACAGTGCTTTTTGGCCGCTACGCGGGAGATGAAGTGAAAGTGAAGGACAAGAACGGCAAAGACGTCGAGCTGAAAATCTTGCACCTGGACTCCGTCCTCGGAATCGTCTCTAAATAATTTTTCTCACTTCACCTTTCCACCATATTCTATGGCAGCCAAGAACCTCATCTTCGGTAACGAAGCCCGTGAAAAGATTTTGAAGGGCGTTTCCAAGCTCGCAGCGGCAGTACGCGCAACCATGGGGCCCAAGGGCCGCAACGTGCTCATTGAGCGCAAGTTCGGGGCGCCGACGGTTACGAAAGACGGCGTGTCGGTCGCAAAAGAAATCGAGCTGGAGGACAACTTTGAAAACATGGGCGCGCAGCTGGTAAAGGAGGCGGCGACGAAGACGAATGACGCCGCCGGAGACGGAACAACCACGGCAACCGTGCTCGCGCACGCAATTATGGAAGAGGGTCTTAAGCACTTGCACGCGGGCAGTAACGCCATTTCCATCAAACGCGGCATCGATATGGCGGTAGACGCCGTGGTGCAGCAGCTAGATAAAATGAAAAAGACCATTTCCAGCAAAGAGGAATACAAGGCCGTTGCCACCATCAGCGCGCAGGACGAAGAAATTGGCGATGTGATTGCTAAAGTCATTGATAACGTCGGCAAAGACGGAGTTGTAACAGTAGAAGCCGGCCAGACACTGGGTATAGAAGAGGAATATGTGGAAGGCATGCAGTTTGATAGCGGCTACATTTCGCCGTACTTCATGACCGACGCGCAGCGCATGGAGGCCGTATTCGACAATGCCTACATTCTTATTACCGACAAGAAAATCGGTTCCATTCAAGAGATTTTGCCGCTGCTGGAAGCACTTGCCCAGCGCGGCCGCAAAGAAATCGTCATTCTTGCAGAAAACGTGGAAGGCGACGCACTTGCAACACTGGTCGTGAACAAACTGCGCGGCACGTTCAGCGCGCTGGCCATTAAGGCCCCCGCATTCGGCGACCGCAGAAAGGAAATTCTGCGCGACATTGCAGCCCTTACGGGCGGGCGCGTCATTTCGGAAGAAGTCGGCCTCAAGTTGGAAAATGCAACCATCGAAGATCTTGGTAAGGCACGCAAGGTAGTTGCCGACAAAGACAACACTATTATTGTTGGCGGCGCGGGCAAGAAGGCAGACATCGACGCGCGCATTGCCCAAATTAAGGTAGGCATAGAAAACACCACGTCCGACTTCGACCGCGAAAAATTGCAGGAACGCTTGGCCAAGCTGACCGGCGGCGTTGCGGTGATTCGCGTTGGTGCTGCAACCGAAGTGGAACAGAAAGAGCGCCAGCACCGCGTGGAAGACGCACTGAGCGCTACGCGCGCCGCAGCCGAGGAAGGCATTCTTCCCGGCGGAGGCACGGCGTACATTCGCTGCATTCCTATTTTGGAGAAGCTCAAAGGCGAAGGCGAAGACGAACAGGCAGGCATCGACATTATTAAAAATGCCCTCACCTCGCCGCTGGCAAACATTGCGGCGAACGCCGGTATGACCGGTGAAGTCGTTGTGGACAAGGTGAAGTCGAGTAAAAACAACGACGGCTACAACGCACTCACGGGCAAGTACGAAGACCTTGTAAAGGCCCGCATCGTTGACCCGAAGAAAGTGAGCCGCTCGGCTCTTCAGAACGCTGCCTCGGTCGCATCTATGTTCCTTACACTCGAAGTGGCCGTGGTCGAAATTCCGAAGAAGGAAGATGCCATGCCACAAATGCCGGGCGGAGGCGGTATGGGGGACTTCTAATCGCTCATGACTGGCCAATTCATCGTCCTCGAAGGCCCAGACGGCGCAGGCACCACGCTGCATAGCGGACTGCTTGCAGAAGCGCTGCGCGCAGATGGACGTGAAGTGGTGCTTACCCACGAGCCAAGTGATGGGGACATTGGGCAATGGATTCGCAGCGAACTCAAAGCGGGAAAGCAGATTGACCCGACTGCACTGCAACTCCTGTTCTGTGCCGACCGTGCCGACCACGTAAGCAGCATCATTCAACCGGCGCTCGAGCACGGTGCAACGGTGATTACGGATAGGTACGCTCTTTCCACACTCATTTACGGTGAAGCATTGGGTATTGATGTTGCCTGGCTTCAGTCAATCAATGACACATTTTTGAAACCTACAATTACACTTCTACTGCTGCCCCCCTTTGCCGTTTGCCAAGAGCGCCTTGCGCGCAGGGCAGAACGAGACCAACTCGAAGGAGATGCTTTCCAGCAGCAGGTTTACAGGCACTATGCAAAAGTGCAAGGATCGGGAATTATCCATATAGACTCCAGTGGCGAAAAGATTGATGTGGCAAAAGCGATTCACCAAGCTGTTCATGCTGCATCGAAATAGGACGTAGGCAGTAGTATGCTTCTCTTCTGAAATTCGGCCAAGTACACGCGCGTTCTATGTAGTTGTGGAACGGAGTTTTTGGCTTTCATAAGGGCTAAAGTCAAATTAATCATACATCTGTACAACCCTTGATATGGGCAAGCCATAGGCAAAGCCTCAGTGTAGGGGGTCCGGAATCCTCTCCTCCTTTCCTCTTCTTCTATGGTTCCCTTCCAACGCACCGGCTTTAGTCCCCGCAGCATGGACGACGTGCTGGCCGCACTCCTAGCGGGTTCGCAGCCGGTGGATCTGCAGATAACGGTGAAACCTACACAATACTGCACGATGGGGTTTAGCGAGGCCGGTTACCCTCAAAAAAGAGGATCGTTACATTCCTTGTATTCGTTGAATTCGTAATGGGAAGAGGTGGACTCTCCCACAAACATGTTTCTCCGGTTACACTGCAGCCGTGTCAGCACGAGTCATAGACGGCAGAGCTGCGGCAGACAAGCTGCTGCAATCGCTTGCAGAGCGAGTACAGGAGCTCGACCCGCACCTGGTAGTGGTGCAAGTGGGCGACGACCATGCTAGCGCAAGCTACATAGCCCAGAAGGTAAAGAGTGCAAAAGCAATCGGCATGCGCAGCACGCACAAGCATTTGTCTGCTACGACGACAGAAAAGGAACTGCTGAATGTGATCGATGCACTCAATGCGGATGACGACGTAACAGGCTTCATTGTGCAGTTGCCGCTACCGGAACATTTATCGGGCATTGCGCGAAGCGTTATTGAGCGCATTGACCCGCGGAAAGACGTGGATGGTTTTACCGCAATCAACCTTGGCAAAATGTTCCAGGGAACGGATACCGAACTGCTGCCGCCGGCAACGCCTGCAGGCATCATCGCCCTGCTGGAGTACGAAGAACTGGATTTTGTCGGTTTGCATGCGGTGGTGATTGGACGCAGCAACACGGTTGGCAAACCGCTGGCGACCATGCTCCTCAACCGGTCGGCAACCGTAACGGTGTGCCACAGCAGAACGCTCGACTTGCCCTCGCTTACGCGGCAGGCAGATCTGCTCGTGGCGGCCGTTGGCATACCGCAATTCGTAACAGCCGACATGGTAAAGCCCGGGGCAATTGTGGTCGATGTCGGCATTCATAAGTCGGAAGGTGGGCTCTGCGGCGACGTGGATTTTGCCAGTGTAAGCCAAATTGCAACTGCAATAACGCCCGTGCCCGGCGGCGTGGGGCCCATGACTGTTGCCGGACTCCTGCGCAACTGCGTACGTGCAAAAGAAATCCAGTTGTCGCTATCCAAACAGGCAAAGAGCCGCTAAACTCTTCGCGCCTCATGTGCGGGATCCTCGGCATCGCCGGCTACAGCGACGTGATTCAGGACCTTTACGACGGACTCATTCTGCTGCAGCACCGGGGCCAGGACGCAGCAGGCATCGTTACCTACGACGAGCAATTTCACCTAAAGAAGAGCAACGGTTTCGTGCGCGACGTGTTCCACCAGAAATCTCTCATGCGCCTAAAGGGCCGCATGGGCATTGCCCATGTGCGCTACCCCACGGCAGGCTGCAGCAGCGAATTCGAAGCGCAGCCTTTCTTCGTAAACATTCCCTTCGGCATTGCGCTCGCTCATAACGGCAACCTGACGAATGCGCCGGAATTGCGCAGGCGCATGATCGACAAATACTACCGGCACTTAAACACCGGCTCCGACTCCGAAGTATTGCTCAACGTGTTCTCGGTGGGACTCCAAAACCAGCGCCCGCGCAAACTGACGCCGCACCATGTCTTTAACGCCGTAAAGACCGTGTACAAAGCATGCACCGGTGCCTACAGCGCGGTAGCGCTGATTGGCGGCCAAGGCATTGTTGCCTTCCGCGACCCCTACGGCATTCGCCCGCTGCAAATTGGCAAACGCAAGTACGGCATGAAAGAGGAATACATCGTGGCTTCGGAAAACACCGCATTTCGCCCGCTGGGTTTTGAATTCATGCGCGATGTCGCCCCGGGGGAGGCAGTGTTCATCGACCGTCACAATAAACTCCATACGCGCCAAATTGCCCAGCAGAAATTGAGCCCCTGCATTTTCGAATGGATTTACTTCGCAGCACCGGACTCCATTTTAGATGGCGTGAGCGTCTACAAGTCGCGCGTGCGCATGGGGGAAGCGCTGGCAGAGCAAGTGCGCAAGTCCGGTGTGAAAATCGATTCGGTGATTCCGGTGCCAGATACCGGCCGCCCCATGGCCGCGGGCCTTGCAGACGCACTGAAGGTGCGTTACCGCGAGGGGTTCATTAAGAACCGCTACATCGGCCGCACCTTTATTATGCCCGGGCAGGAAATGCGCAAACGCAACCTGGAATTCAAATTGCACCCCATCGACCTGGAATTCAAAAACAACAACGTGCTCATTGTGGACGACAGCATTGTGCGCGGGAACACCAGCAAGAAGATCGTGGAAATCGCCCGCAGGGCAGGCGCAAAGAAAGTCTACTTTGCCTCGGCGGCGCCGCCGATTATTGCGCCCGACCCCTACGGCATTGACCTTGCAACATTTACCGAACTCATTGCGGCAGACCACAGCAAGGAAGAGATCCGCAAGTACATAGGCGCCGACGCGCTGTTTTACGGCAAATTGGAAAATGTCCGCGAGGCAATTAATGTTGGTAACCCCAAAATTCGCCGCTTTAGCGACGGGTGTTTTACGGGGAAGTACCCAACACCAGAAGTCTCACTGCAGAAACTGAAGAAACTCGGCAAGCTGCGTAATGCAACACGCGATGCATATCAGGAAGAGGAGGAAGAGGGTGAAGCCGGCAAAATGATGACCCTCGTGTAACCATGAAGATTCTTCTACTTGCCGTTTCGGCCCGCGAGCACGCCGTTGCGGCGGCGTTTGCGCGTAGCCGGCATGCGCCAGATATCATCGCCATTTGCCCGTCGGCGAACCCAGGGTTGCAGGATTTGTGCTCGGAATTGATTGTGGGTTCGATCACCGATGCCAATCTTCTTCGCAGTACAGCGCAGAGGATTAAGCCAGATTTGGCATTCATAGGCCCAGAAGATCCGCTGGGTGCGGGAATGGCCGATTTGTTATGGCAAATGGGCGTACCGACTGTCGGCCCTAAGCAGGCACTCGCACAGATTGAGTCCAGTAAGGCGTTCACGCGCGATTTGCTGGAGCACGATGTGCAGGGCGTGTCTCCGCTGTTCCGTACCTTCACTGCAGCAGATGAACAGGAAATTCCCGCGTACATAGACTCACTTAAAGGCAATGTTGTGGTGAAGTATGACGGTCTAAAGGGTGGAAAGGGTGTGAAAGTAAGTGGTGAGCACTTGCATTCCAACGAAGAGAGCATTGCATATGCGTTGGAATGCATTGCTGAAGGAGGCAAAGTGGTGATTGAGGAAAAACTGGTTGGTGTGGAATTCAGTTTGCTTTCTTTTGTAAGTGGGAAGCAGATTGCTCATATGCCAGTCGTTCAAGATCACAAGCGCGCATTTGAAGGTGATACCGGCAATAACACTGGTGGCATGGGAACGTATACCGATGCCAACGGTTCACTCCCCTTCTTAAGCGAACGTGATGTATCGCGTGCACAAGAAATCAACTCGCGTGTAGCGGAAGCACTCCTGAAGCGTACCGGCATGCCATACCAAGGAATTTTGTATGGCGGCTATATGGCTGTAAAAGACGATGTGAAAGTTATTGAATTCAACGCGCGTTTGGGGGACCCCGAAGCACTCAACTTGCTGACACTTTTAGAAAGTGACTTCGTGGACATCTGCATGGCAATCACAACAGGAACACTGACTCCGAATCTCGTTCAATTCGCGCCCCAGGCCAGTGTCTGCAAGTACATCGTGCCGAAGAGCTACCCCGATGCAAAGAGTGAGAAAGATCAGCCAGTGGTTTTCCCTCCTCCATCAAACGGCGTGAGCCTGTATTTTGGCGATTGCAGTACAGCAGGTAGTCAGATTCTGCTCGGCGGTTCACGCACTGCAGGTGTCGTTGCAACGGGAAACTCGATCAGTGAGGCAGAAGCTGCGTGTGAAGCATACTGTCAGACAATTCAGGGTCCGGTGCGCCATAGAAAAGATGTGGGAACTGCGAAGCTGATTGCGAAACGAGCAGAGGTACTGGAGTCAATTCGCAAATAATTCGCATGTCGATTTTTGAATTTCTTCAGAAGCACGGCATTGTCTACCAAAATTTTGAGCATGAAGCTGTTTTTACCTGCGAAGAATCCAGCAAGCTGCCACCCATGCCGGGTCACTCAACAAAAAACCTCTTCCTTCGAGACGAGAAAGGTGAACGATACTTTTTGGTGACGGTAGGGCACGAGAAGAGTGCAGACATCAAGGCACTTAAAGTGATACTGGGAGCCAAGAAATTGAGTTTTGGCTCTCCGGAAAAACTCAAGGAACTACTTGGGGTTGAACCAGGCTCCGTCACCGTTATGGGATTGATGAACGATCACGCACACAGAATTGAGGTTTGCATTGATCAGTCAGTTTGGAATGCAGAATCCATTCAATGCCACCCGCTCGTGAATACGGGAACACTTGTCCTTTTGCATAAGGACCTCGAACAATTTCTTCATGCAACTAAACATGAATGGAGGGTGATGGACGTACCGGCGCGACTCAGCATATAAAAAAACGCCCCCGAAGGGGCGTTCTTGATTTCTAAAGATCTTACCAGCGAGGAGGCGGAGGAGGTGGAGGCAATGGCGGCCGTGGCGGCGGAAGCGGAAGTGGCGGAGGCGGGGGAGTAAATCGCGGCGGCGGAAGCGGTCGGCTGTATGGTGGCGGGGGCGGTGGGAAGGGATACGCACCAGCCGAAAGTGGTACTGCAAGGGCCGTTGCCAGCCCAAGGAACACCGAAGCAAACTTCTTCATAGAAGTGGGGTGGAAAAAATAAAAAGGCATCATGGTGCTGCTGACGAAGCAGTGCTGTCAACCTTACAAACGCACAACGCCTTACGATGTTGCCCTCGCGAGGCGCTCCAGCCTTTCCTGCTCCCGAAGCGCCTGCACAATGTCGTCTAAATGACCATCCATAATGGCAGGCAAGTTGCTGAAGTTTTGGCCAATACGGTGGTCTGTGCAGCGGTCCTGGGGGAAATTGTATGTGCGAATTTTCTCGGAACGGTCGCCACTGCCCACCTGCATACTGCGCATTTCACCGCGTTCCTTGGCCAGGCGTTCTTGCTCTGCCTCGTAGAGGCGGCTGCGCAGCAACTGCATGGCCAGTTCACGGTTCTGCATTTGGCTGCGCTCGGTTTGGCACGCCACCACCACGCCGGTTGGCATGTGTGTTATGCGCACGGCGGACTCGGTTTTATTCACGTGCTGGCCGCCGGCGCCGCTGGCGCGGTACGTGTCTATGCGCAGGTCTTCATTACGAATGGTAATGTCGGCGTCTTCCGCCTCGGGCAGCACCGCAACCGTTGCAGCAGAAGTGTGTACGCGGCCTTTCGCTTCTGTTTCCGGCACGCGTTGCACGCGGTGCACACCAGACTCAAATTTCAGGTGTCCGTAGGTTTCATTGCCTTCTATCTTTACGACGACTTCCTTTACGCCGCCGCCGTCGGCGTGTTGCGCGGAAATAAGCGAGTGCTTCCAACCACGCTCTTCGCAGTAACGCAGGTACATGCGCAACAGCTGCGCGGCAAAAAGCGCCGCCTCTTCGCCGCCGGTTCCTGCGCGAATTTCCACAATCACGTTCTTGTCGTCATTTGGGTCGCGCGGCAGGAGAAGATCTTGCAGTTTTACCTCTAGCCCCGCGCACGCGTCGCGCAGCAGCGCTGCTTCTTCCTGAGCCATAGGGCCCAATTCGGGGTCGGCACTCAGCACTTCAGCTTCCTGGAGCGCTTTCCGCGCAGACTCCAGTTGTTGCGCCGTTTCCACAATGGGCCCCAGCTGCGCTATGCGTTTGCCGACTTTCGCAAGTTCCGCCGGATTCCCGTACACCGAGGGGTCACTCATGCGAGCTTGCAATTCTGCATGTTCGGCGCGAAGGAGGTGGAGCTTTTCAAGCACGGAAGGTATGTAGTATGTGGTATGTGGTATGTAGTATGTAGTATCACAAGGTTCTAGGCGAGATTTACCAAAAAAATACTTACATACCACATACCAACATACTTACCGCAGAGGCATACTTATAGCATCCGAATTCTCGTAGCATTATCCGGCGGCGTGGATTCCTGTGTTACTGCCCATCTTTTGAAAGAGCAGGGGCATGAGCTCGTCGGTGTTATGATGAAATTGTGGAGCGACCCGCTGGCCCCCGCTGTCCGCAAAAGCATTCCCACGAAGTGCTGCTCGCTGGAGCACATTGCCCGCGCACGAAAGACGTGCGAGCAACTGGACATGCCATTTTACCTGCATGATTGTTCGGACCGCTTTAAGGAATCCGTGGTGGACCCCTTCCTTGCCGCATATGAAAAAGGTGATACGCCAAATCCGTGTGTGGCCTGTAACCGATTTCTAAAATTCGGAGAGCTCCTGAAACTGATGAAGGACTTGCAGTGCGAGAAGATTGCAACGGGCCACTATGCACGCGTTGCAGAGACGGAGAATCACATTGTTTTGAAGCAAGCGGTGGACGAAGAGAAAGACCAGAGCTACTACCTAAGCCTGCTGACGCAGGAACAGCTGCGCTCCGTGCTCTTTCCATTAGGAAATTTGCAAAAGCAGGAAGTTTTCACCCTCGCGAAGCGGTTTGGCGTGCAGCTTGGCGAGCACTACCGCGAAAGCCAGGATTTGTGTTTTTTCCCAGAAGACAAACCCGAAGCATTTCTGAAACGCTATCTTCCGCCATCCAAAGAAGGACCAATAGAAGACGAACATGGCACCGTACTGGGAACGCACCAAGGGCTCCCCTACTACACCATTGGCCAACGCAGATTAGGATTTGGTGGCCAGCGCATACCACTGTACGTGCAACGCAAAGATGCGCCGCGCAACGCGCTGATTGTGGCAACAGACGGACGAGACAAGTCGTCGTTCGTCATCATTGATCCGCCGCAATGGGTTTCCGGATCCGCACCAACAACGAGCGAATTCGAGGTACGCGTGCATTCCTTGGGTCACCGCCACGCAGGTGTTCTTGCGCAAGAAGAAGCAAGCTGGATTTTCCGCTTCCAGAGACCCGTGCGGGGGGCATCACCAGGGCAAGTTTTAGTGCTGTATAACGGAGACGAAGTGTTGGGCGGCGCGCGCATAACGGGCCACACGCCCGCAACCTCGACAGTGGCTTAGGCAAGCCCTAGAATAGCTCCCTTGACCTGGGAAAAGAACCCAAAATCTGCTATACTGGCATGATACTTCGACTCTCTCGCCTCCACCGCGCGCACTACGACGACTCGGGCAACATTGTGCTGCACGACCTTGAAGCAGAAGACGCACACAACGCGCCTGTCGTACATGAAGAGTATGTGATTGCGCACGATCATGCGCTGGCGCACGAAACGCTGAACGAGCTGCTTGCGGTTCCGGGAGGCTTGCTTCGTACCGTGCGCCGCAATGTAAGCGGCTGCATTGGCAAAGTGACCAGCGACATTACATCGGAATACCGAAGCGCCGCGGCGGCCGGCGCGCAAACACTGCGTGACTTGGCGTGCGACGTGCTGGCCCTTCCGCAGCGCATAGCAACAGCGGCCATGCAACCGGTGGTGGTGGTGCGCCCGAAGCGTGAAGCGCGCAAGTACGCGCGCGGCACGCTGTTCGTACTCGATGCGCTGCGCTTCGGAACGGCATTTGCCGCCCTCTTCGGCGGGCTCTTTTTCGCACTCAACTACCAAAGCTACTCTTCCATTGTTTTGGCGTACGTGCGGCCGTCGCTGCAATCCCCTGCGCAAATTTCGGAGCAAGCAACAATCATGCGCGAACACCTGGAGCGCAGCCCCGCACTCGCCGTCGCCGGCGCAGGCAGAGTGTCATTAGCCTCGCTGCTGCAAGTCGGTCCTCCGGAAAACCGCCTCATTGTTCCAAAGCTGGAAATGAACGTGCCAATCGTTTCCCCACCGGTAAGTGCGCTGATGCAGGAAGACTGGAAGCAGCTGGAAGCAGACATTCAAACGGGATTGGAAGACGGCGTTGTGCACTACCCGGGCACCGCAAACCCCGGGCAAGCCGGCAACTTCTTCCTTACAGGCCACAGCTCGTACTACCCATGGGCCGCAGGAAAGTACAAAACGATCTTCGCCCGTCTGCAGGAATTGGAAGTAGGCGATGAGTACTGGGTGTACTACGGGGGCGACGAGCATAAGTACCTGGTGCGCAGCAAACGCGAAGTGAAACCCAGTGATGTTTCTGTGTTAGACCAACCCATCAACAAGCGCTACGGCACCCTTATGACCTGCACACCCGTGGGCACCACGTTGCGACGCCTCGTGCTTGTTTCCGAAGAAGTGGATCCAGAAACCGGTGAATCGCTTGCTGTGGGGCAACATACGCAACAGTTGCCCACGAAAATACAAATGGAGCAGCTAGCGATCTAGTGGTGCCGCCGGCCGGGATCGAACCAGCACGCCCAGGAACGGGCAAGGGATTTTAAGTCCCTCGTGTCTACCATTTCACCACGGCGGCACAACAGGAGTATACACTGTGTCCATGAATGCCATTGGAGCAAAACCCGGAATGACCATTGCAGATGCCGAAAGAGTGTTCCAGGAAGCGGGGCCGGGTTATGCGCAAGACGTTGCAGCATTTCTTCCCATATGTAAGGCTGCAGCCGAGAAGAACCAACGAGGAGAAGTCGTCGCTCTTCCCGTCATTAATCACCTTCGTAAGCTCTGCGTAGCGCAGGGAATCATCAATGCGACGCGTCATTCGTTCCGCATGTTCACAGGAAGCGATTACCTTGTTCGCATGTTGTACGACAATTTCCGCACCATGCTGCAGCGCATGAATTCTTACGGGCAAACCGCGCACGTCATTGTGGTAAATGGCAGTGCGACAGGTTTTCAGAATCTTTCGCAGGAGTGCGGCAATCTTCGATTCGTACAAGCAGTGTCTCGGGACCGTACGCACGCGCTCGATTGCTACTTTACAAGCGACAAGCGGTTTTGCCTGGAAGAGGAAGGGAACATGCCGCTGCACAGCAATGCTCCCGCGAATTGCAACCCGGGGAAATTATACCTGCAAGACAGCATTACAAGCCTGATGAACCGTCGGTTCGGGGCACAATGGAGCGCCCTGACAGATGAAGATTTGCCTGCGTGCTAGCCAAGAATCGCAGCTGCAAGAATCCGCGTTTTCTGGTACAATAGTGGGATTTCATGCACCTCTCGTTTGCCCTTCCCCTTTGGCTGCGGAAGCACCATGTCGAACCCAGCGTCACGCGGCCCGCGGTCATTGTGTGCACCATGGTGGCGGTGCAAGCGACACTTCCTGCATTCGGAAAGCTTCTTACGGGTGCGCTGTCGCCGCTTTCGCTCCTTTTTGTGAGCGAATTGATGGGCGGCCTCTTTGCAGCGACGTCGTTTGGGCTGTTGCCCATGCTCAAAGCATTCCGCTCATTGAAAAACCAGGAGCGCAACGCACTGTTCTTGTTTGGCGTTCTTACCGGAATCCTAAGCCCCCTCCTGTGGTTCATGGGTCTCAGCATGACAAGCTCGGTGAATGCGCAGATTTTGAGTCGCGCAGACTTGCCGATTTTGTTTGCTCTCTCTGTGGGAATTTTGGGTGAAGCTTCCACGCGCAGACACTGGTGCGCCATGGGCGCCCTTCTTGTCGGGTTTATTTTGGTCTCGCTGCATGTCGACACGGCCGAATTTCGATTCGGCATGGGCGACGTGCTTGTGTTGCTTTCCGCCACGGGGTATGCAGTAGGAATTTTTACCGTCAAGCGCTCGATTGCGCATTTGCCGCCGGAACTGCTTATAGGAAGCCGCAGCATAGCCGCACTCGCCATTTTTTTCGCCGTGTCGCCGTTTCAAGAGCAAACGTTTGTGCAGGCGCTCGTAGCTCTCCCCATGAATATGATTTGGGTCGTGCTTGCGTACGGATTCCTGGGCAAATTCCTAGCGATTTACACCTTCTACATGGCGGTAGAGGAACTGCCCAGCCGCTCGGTGATTGCATGGGACTCGTTCAGCATGGTGGCAGGTATGGCGGTGAGCGTGGTTGCCCTGCACGAGGGCATAGGCGTGGAACAGGTGGCAGGCGCGCTCTTGGTTCTTCTGGGCGTTCTCGGTTTGCAACATGCTCCCAGCGAGGCGCGCACGGCAGTAACAAGGTCGTTGCACGTGCAACGACACAGGCACAGAGGGTAAGACCGTAATGATTTCGCTTGTCACATGACACAGCCTCGCATACCCTACGCGGGACATGGCGGCTGGAAGAATCTCTGGCACCTCCGGTGCCCTCGCGGGCACAGAGGAGTCCGTTTTTTCAAAAACAACGTCGCCCATGACGATTTTGCTGCTCGGTTCGGGTGCGCTGAAGATCGGGGAAGCGGGTGAATTCGACTACAGCGGCAGCCAAGCCATTAAAGCATTTAAGGAGGACGGCCACCGCGTTGTGCTTATAAACCCCAATATCGCAACGAACCAAACCAGTTGGGGACTTGCAGACCGCGTGTACTTTATTCCGGTGTCGCCGGCGTTCGTGGAACGCATCATTGCCGAAGAAAAGCCCGACGCCATAGCCCTGAGTTTCGGAGGGCAAACGGCGCTCAACTGCGGCGTGGCGCTGGAAGAAAGCGGCGTCCTGCAAAAACACAACGTTCGCGTGCTTGGCACGCCCGTGCACAGCATACGACTTACCGAAGATCGCGCGCTGTTCAATGCGGAACTCTGCAGCATTGGCGTGGGCGTCCCGCGGTCGTTTGCATGCACCACAATAGAAGAAGCGTTGGCCGCAGGCGATGCAATCCACTACCCCGTTATTATACGGGCGGCATTCGCGCTGGGCGGCAAAGGCAGTGGGCGTGCCTTCAGTAGAGAGGAGCTCTTGGAACTGGCCACAACGGCGTTTGTGGAATCCCCGCAGGTGCTGGTGGAAGAAGATCTTACGGGTTGGAAAGAAATTGAGTACGAGGTCGTGCGCGACCGAGCAGACAACTGCATTACGGTCTGCAACATGGAAAACGTTGACCCGCTCGGCATTCATACGGGAGAGTCGATCGTTGTGGCGCCCAGCCAAACGCTGGATAACAGTGATTACCAGTATTTGCGCACCACGGCGCTCAAGGTCATTCGCCACTTAGGCATTGTCGGTGAGTGCAACATTCAGTACGCGCTGGATCCGCGCAGCAGAGAGCTGCGAGTTATAGAAGTAAACGCCCGTCTCAGCCGCAGTTCGGCGCTCGCTTCAAAGGCAACTGGCTACCCCCTGGCGTTTGTTGCTGCGAAACTGGCGCTCGGTTACACGCTGCCCGACGTGCAGAACGCCATTACGAAAAGCACGTGTGCCGACTTCGAGCCTTCGCTCGACTACGTTGCGCTTAAAATGCCGCGGTGGGATTTGCAAAAATTCCGGTTTGTCAGCGACCAAGTGACAAGCGAAATGAAGTCCGTCGGCGAAGTCATGGCGCTCGGCAGAACTTTTGAAGAAGCGCTGCAGAAAGCCATTCGCATGCTTAACATTGGGGCATACGGACTCTTCCACCACACATTCTCTTTCCCCGACGTGGGACCCGAAGTGAAACGCCCTACCCCACGACGCATGTTCGCCGTGGCAGAGGCGCTGCGCGGTGCGTGGTCGGTGGACGAAGTCGCCATAGCAACGGGCATTGACCGCTGGTTCCTTGCGGCAATTCGCCGCTGCGCAGAGCTGCACGACCGTTTGCTGCGTGCGGGCTCGGGCTCCCTTACACCCGAACTGTTGCGCTCATTAAAAGAGCACGGCTTTTCCGATGCAGCAATCGCCTCCACTGCGCATATGGAAGCAGACGAGGTTCGCGCATTGCGACTAAGCCACGGCATACGTCCGGCACTCAAGCAGATCGACACCCTGGGCGGTGAATTCCCCGCGAGCACCAACTACCTGTACCTCACCTATGGCGGCAACAGCGACGATGTGCATTTGCAAGCGCAGTCGCCGCGCGCATTGGTGATTGGCGGCGGCCCATACGCCATTGGCTCTTCGGTGGAATTCGACTGGTGCTGCGTGCAGGCGAGCAAAGAGCTGCAACGCCAAGGCTACAAGGTGGCCATGCTCAACAGTAACCCCGAAACGGTGAGCACCGATTACGACGAATGCGACATGCTGCTCTTCGACGAACTCAGCTTGGAACGCACGCTCGACGTCGTGGACTTGCTGCAACCCGAAGGCGTCGTCGTTTCCATGGGCGGACAAATTCCCAACGGACTGGCGCCCAAACTCGCGGCGCGCAACGTGCCCATTTTCGGCACGAACCCGAAGGACATTGACCGTGCGGAAGACCGCCACAAATTCAGTTCGCTCCTCGACACGCTCGCAATCGACCAGCCGCAGTGGAAGGAATTCAGCGACGTGACTGGCGCAGTCACGTTCGCGGAAGAAGTCGGTTACCCCGTCATCGTGCGGCCCAGCTACGTGCTTTCGGGCGCCTCCATGGTGGTGGTGCACTCGCGCGCAGATTTGGAGGACTACGTTGCAGGTTCTGCTTTCGTCAACAAGGAAGCGCCCGTCGTCGTGTCGAAATTCGAACTGAACGCAAAGGAAATCGAATTCGACGGCGTGGCGCAAAACGGCAAGCTGTTGCTCTACGCCGTGTCGGAACATGTGGAACACGCAGGCGTGCATAGCGGCGACGCGACCATGGTCATGCCGCCGCAGCGGGTAACGCTTGCAACCCTGCGGCAGATTAAGCACATCGGCAAGCGCATTGCGGAGGCGCTGTGCATATCGGGTCCTTACAATATTCAGCTGCTGGCCAAAGGGAACCGCCTGAAAGTCATTGAATGCAATCTGCGCGCCAGCCGCAGCTTTCCGTTTGCCAGCAAAGTCACGGGCGTGAACTTTGCACAGCTTGCAACACAGGCACTGCTGAAGCGCGCATCCAACGACAAGCAGTACCAAACGCTCGATCTCGATCACGTCGCGGTAAAGGCAGCGCAATTCAGCTTCAGCCGACTCAAGGGCGCCGACCCCCGGTTAGGCGTGGAAATGGCAAGCACCGGAGAGGTTGCATGCTTTGGCAACGACGCGGAAGACGCATTGCTCCTCTCGCTTCTTTCCGTAGGGTTTACCATGCCCAAGAAGAACGTGCTTATAACCGTGGGGTCGCTGGAAGACAAAGTGGAGTTGCTCAGCAGCATTCAAGATTTGCAACGTCTGGGCTTTGCGTTTTTTGCAACCCAGCACACGCATGAGTTCTTGGAATCGCGCGGCGTGCCTTCCGCGCTGCTTCACAAAGTGAGCGAGCCGCGCAGTCCGAACATTCGCGAATATCTGCAAAAGCGCCGGGTAGATCTCGTCATCAACATTCCCACCCACAGCAGCGCCGCCACCCGCACCGACGGCTACTACATACGCAGGCTGGCAATCGACCACGGCATTCCGCTCATAACGAACGTCCAGCTGTGCAAGCGCCTGGTGGAGGCCCTGGAACGCAAAAATCTTGCGACAATCCCCCTATTGGCATGGCCTGACTTGCTCAACTGAACTTCAGGTTCGAAAAAATAGATCGACAGTATCTGCTTGATTTGAAAGCAATTTCACTTCATGAGCAATGCCATAGCGCAACGCATCGTCCATTGTCAGGTTGGATTCTCGTGTACACAGTTCCTGTGCTTCTACTTGCGAGAGTTGTGTAGAGGCCACGAGCGATCTCACGATTGCAGTGTGTATGCAGTCCAACAGAGCATTTATCGTGCACTCAGGAGAGAAGCCTTCTGCAGCAAGTGTTTCTTTGGCGCCATCTTCCATGCGTGCCGGATGCAGTAAAAATGTACAGCCAGGCTCCGCCGTTCTTCTGCTCCCTGCCAAATACGGATGCACCGCAGCGGACTCCACAAATTGCCGTCCATGAGTTGCAATAGCCAGAGGCAGCTCGCGTATACGTTGTTCAAGCCAAACTCCTGCAATGCCGTCTCCACCCGGGCTTTTGAGTGCAAGAGTGATATCATTCCTCCCCTCTCTCACAGCAACCTGAAGAGCATCATCGACAGCTCTTGCGCTGTCGATAGTCAAAATGCCAAGGAAGCGAATAATGAGAGGCTTCGTGACGTTGGGTGTATTCATGAGTAAATTTTATACAATTAAATTATAAATTGTCAATTTATCTGCTCCAAACCTGGCAGAAAGACTATTTGCTTCACAGAGAGCTCGTACCCTACACTGCCGCAGCTATGATGCACGATGACCTTATGACAGACGACTTTGCCGCGGCCGGAGTTGCCTCCGGTGGCGATGACGATGGCTCCGGTACCGGTGGCAACGACGAGGAAACACTCGTCACAAAAGAGGGTCTCAAGAAGCTCAAGGAAGAACTGGAACACCTGAAAACCGTGCGTCGCCACGAAGTGGCAGAGCGCTTGAAGGAAGCAATTTCGTACGGTGACCTGTCGGAAAACTCCGAATATGAGGAGGCGAAGAACGAGCAGGCGTTCTTGGAAGGCCGCATCATTGAACTGGAACGCCAGATTAAGAATGCAAAGCTTATTTCCGACAAAAAAGATTCGCACCACAAGGAAGTGGAAATCGGCACGACGGTAGATGTCCACAACCGCGGCACTGGCGAAGAGCAAGTCTTCACCATTGTCGGTTCCACCGAAACAGACCCCCGCAGCAATAAAATCAGCAACGAGTCGCCCATAGGCAAAGCGCTGCTTGGAAAGCGCAAAGGGGACGTTGCCGAAATTGCCACACCGGGCGGTGCATTCCGCATGGAGGTGCTGCGCGTGCACTGAGAACCACCTTTGCTGTACACTTGGACTCGTGCCAATTCCGATTCCGCCAGATACGCAAAAGCAATTTCCCGCTCTTATTGAGCTTATCGTTGGGTCCCAAAGTATGGACGACGAAGAGCGTGGGTATTGGGTGTCGGTGCTGCCTGGTATGACTCCGGCTCAACGCGACCAGCTGCAGGGCATTTTGGAACGGGAAAAGACGCAGTTGCAAAGTATTGAAGGCGGCGCTCTGCGCGCCCCGTCGGTTGTGGGCGCCCAGCGAAAAACCAAACGCGACAAGCTGCAGAGCGTGGAAGAAGAAGCTCAGCAGCAAGATGCCGCTGCCGCGGAGCAACTGTTACAGTAGGCTTATTTCACTGCACACTGCAGCAGAAGCAAATCCAGCGCAGCGGCTAATTCTGCTTGCGCCTCTATGCCCGAACGCAGGTTGCCGCGCTTTACGTTGCGGTCAATGATGCGTGCGCAAGAGAGAAGCTCGGTAACGGCGCCGTCGGGAATGCGGCGCAGCAGCCGCTGCAATGCGGCAATAGTCTCGGAGTGAGCGTGCAGTTGCCGCGCAAGAAGCGCTGGTTGCTGACTGCGCGAAGAGGGATCGGCTCCAATGGTGGAAAGCAACTGCAGCGTCCACAGCAACGTGTTCCACAGCGCGTCGCACTCCATTCTCTGTACCGACGATTCCACCGCATGCAACAACGAAAGCGGCTTGCCATCGGCAAGGTCTGCGGCAACAGACCACACGTCGTACGCGGCGCTTCGCAGGACGAGTGCCTCCACAAGTTCCGGCGTTATGGCAGCGGAACCCGCTGCAGAAACAAGCTTGGGAATTTCCGATGCAAGCAGTGCCTGGTCTGCGCCCGTGCGCTTGAGGAGCAGGTCGAGCGCCTCGGGAATCACGGGAACATGCGCCTCGCGGAACTGGTGCTCCACCCAGGCACGGAGCGCAGCGGAACGCAACTGCGGAAATTCATGCACCTCGGCAAGAGCGCGAAGGTGTTTTTCAATTGCGGTGGGCTTGCGTCGCTCCGTAACGGTGTCGACGAGCAGCACAACGACCTGCGGGTGGCACGCCGCGCGCAATGCATCGACGTCGTCGGTGGTGCCGCGCGGCAACCCGTCGACAAGAACCAGTCTGCGCTCCGCGCAGAAGGGCGCACTTTCGCTGTGGGCAATCAAGTCTTTCCATCTGCCGCCCTGAAGCACCGCCACGTTGCTTTCCCCGTGCTTCTGGACAAACCCGGCAAGCCAACGGGCTCGTTCTGCACTCTTGGCATAGGTATTGTCGCCTGTAAACAGGTGGAGATTCGCGCGTTCCATCGGCTCTAGTGTAGAGGAGAAAATTTGGTGTTTTCACACTATTTTATATTATTTGGCAACCTATTCATAATCGCCCAAAAAGGGCTTCCGGCGTATACTACCTTGATATGGCAAAACACCCCAAGAAGAAACGATACACCCCAAGTTCCGGCACGATTCTCGTTGGAACACTCGCCATGGTCGTGGCTTTCGGCCTCGGTATTCAGCAGAGCGGCGACGTTGTCCCTGCGCAGCTTGTGGAGTCCGGCGGCTCCACCGTGATTCGTGGAGACCTGGACGCAGACGGCCTGCTGACCGTGGACGACGTCCGCCTGGCCTTAGAGTACGCTCAAGGGTACCGCAAGCCCGAAGCACGCAGTTGGGCGCGCGAACCCGTGGCAGACGGAAGTTTTACGGTAGATGACGCCCTGTGGATTCTGTCGCACCTTTCCGACCGTGGCGCATGAGGCACCTGCACCGCCGCGTGCTGGCGGGCATGACGCTGCTGTGCATGGCAGTGGGGACGTTTTCCGAACGCGCAGCGGCACAACCGCAGGGAACCACGTTCTACCTGCGACCGCACTGTGAATCTGCTCAGGATGCAGCCGCAAGTTCGAGCGACAACCTCGAACGGCTGTTTGAAGCAGCGCCCGCAGACCGCTGCCGCGAATTCCTGGTAAAAGACCCCACGACGCTGAAAAGCGACGCCCTGCGCACCGACGACGTGCTGGACATGGACTTAATGCTGAACCTCAAAGAGCCTACGCCGGTCTACCGCATTCGCGCCTGGCTGTCGTACGACCCCGACGTATTGGAAGGCATGGACGTAGAAGTCGACGACGCATTCCCCTCCACCACGCCAGGTGAAGTGGATTTCGACCCGTTAGACGGACTCATTATGTTAGAGGCGACACGCGAGGACGACAGCGACACGCCACTCGAAGGCTCCGTTCGCTTCGCGCGCATTCGCATGCGCGTCAGCGACGCGGTGCCGCCGGGCACGCCCATTAGTTTCCACGACGTGCAACCGGAAGGCCACACCGTGGTAACAACGAAAGCCGGCAAAAGCGAAGACTTCCTTACGCTCGAAGAGCCAGGCAGCCTGTTCGTACGATTCGTCGAAGGCAACGCAGAAGAGGAAAACCAGAGCAGCAGCAGGAAGACAGTTAGCAGTGCAACAGAACAATCCAGCGCCGCGCAGCTCAGCAGCGCACCGCCGCCCGCAAGCGTCGCCGTCAGCAGCGCGTCGTCACAATTTTCGCTGCCACCTTTGCCTTCGGGCTTTACAAACTTGCAAGTGCAAGATGTTCGAGTCACAACGCAGGACCAGTCGCTCTACATTGCCTGGGAACCGCTGCAACACCCCGGCACCGCCGCCTACAACATATACTATGGCACAACGAGCGGGCGCTATATTCAGCGTAAAACAGTTCCCGCTGCGCAGCAGAACCTGGCGGTAGAGGGGCTGCCTCCTGGCAGCCGCTACTATGTTGCGGTGCGTGCGGTAAATGACACTGGCGAGGAGTCGGTGTTCAGCAAAGAAGCCGCCGTGATTATCGGCGACCCCGCATCGTCGACTTCGCCGCTGCTCGCGGCGCTTGGGGGCGGCACGACAGCGCCAAATGCTCCGAAACCCGGCAGTGTTTCGGCGACGGGGTTGCCCAGTTTCGTCGTGCTTTCCCTTCTTGCCCTTGCAGCGGGCGCACTGCTGACTGCAGCAAAATCGCGCACTGCCCTCCGCAACTAAAACCCATGACAACGCTCCATCCCCATTGGCAACCCACGGACAGCGCGCCTGCAGCGCCGCTCGCAGCAACACACACACCGGGCAAGCGCATTTCGCGACAACCCGCCGCCCTCACCGGCATTGCCGTTGTCGTGCTGGGCCTTGCCGCTGCCGCGGGAGCATTGCCACAGCTGCAGGCAACGGCCGTGCCGCTGGCAACGGTAACGGTGAGTGCCAGCGGATTCAGCCCGCCAACCGTTGAACTAACAGACGGCGGCATGCTGGTCGTGCAAAATACGACCGATAACCTTCAGCAACTTGTCTCACCAACGCTCTGCAATGGCGGCATATGCTTCCAAAGCGACGTCATTGCGCCAGGTGCCACCGTGCAAGTCCCGCTGCCGCTTATGGGGGCGGAAGGTACGCACCAATACTTCCTGCTGGACAACCCAGCCGTAAGCGGCACCATTGTTATCGGCAATCCCAATCAACCGGCTGCTCTGGCCGCAGAACCAACGGGTCTCATTATGCCCCCTATTCCAGAGCAAAATTCCGCAAACGGTGCTCTCGACGCAGTGCCCCCACCCGCGAATGCGCAGACAGATTTCCCCATGGCGCCCTCGGACATACCAGGAAATTCAGCGCCCATGCTGCCCGCGGCGCCAGCCGCTGCTTTGCCGGTACAGGAACCTGCCGCCTTGGGCGGTCAACTTGCCGTTAATCCGTACACCGTAGATTCCGAACCGCAATTCGCAAACGACGCCCTCGTGCCAATGCATGCGGGTGCACCGCTCAAACCGCATCAGCAGCCAAAAACGGGGCCGGAAGAAGCAGTCGTCATTTTTGCGACACTCTGCGTCTTCCTGCTCGCCGTGCGCAAGTCGCGCACAGGACGCTTCCTAGCCTAGGGAAATACGCATGAACCAGGAAGATGCCTGCCACAAGGGCGGATTTTTTGGTAGAGTCGCCGCATGGAAATTGACGCAAAAACCCTTGCTGCCCATATGGACTCCGAGCAACACGGGCACCGCCTGGGACAGTACATTCAAGACATCGTCTACGGAGGCAACGACGGCATTGTCACAACCTTCGCCGTGGTGGCCGGCACGGTGGGCGCCCAGCTGCCCGACGTCATCATCATTGTGCTGGGGCTGGCAAACCTCATAGCAGACGGTTCTTCCATGGCAACCGGCTCCTTTCTTTCGAAACGGTCCGAGCGCGACCAGTACCGCAGAATCCGCCACGAAGAATTGCTGGAAATTCAGCAGATTCCCGACATGGAACGCGCAGAAATTCGTTCCATATACGGTGCGAAGGGGTTTGCCGGCGCAGACTTGGACCGCGCCGTAGCGGTTGTGACCTCCAACAATGAGACATGGGCGAGCGAAATGATGTTGGGGGAACACGGCATGACCGAAGACGCGTACGCAAATCCTCTGCTGCACGCCGTTGCAACGTTTTGCGCATTCGTGCTGTTCGGTTTTATTCCGCTGATTCCGTATTTTTTGGGAGTCGACCCGGCATCCCGCTTCGCCGTTGCCGCAACGGCGACCATGGCGGCATTGCTCCTCTTGGGACTTTCGCGCAGCATTGTGACGCGTGAACGCTGGATCCGCGGCCCGCTGGAAGTGCTGAGCGTGGGCGCGATCGGCGCGGGTATTGCATACGGAATTGGAGTGCTGCTGCGCAGCGCCGTGGGTCTAGCACTGTAAGAATGAATCTGCGCTTTGCACAATTTCGCGAAGAGGATTTCCCAGAATACCAAAGCTGGTTCAACGATGTGGAACTTAATATGCGACTTGGCCCAATGGATGCAGAGTGGCTCAAGCACATACTGCAAGAGACTTCGAGCTGCGAATACAGTGTCTTCTGTGGAAATGAGCTTGTTGCAGTCGTAGGAATAACGTTTCCGAATGCTGATCATGCGGAGTATGTCATCAGCGATTTTGCTATAAAGCCCTCACTGCGAAATGCTGGAATTGGATCACTTGTGCTCGAAAGACTTTTGAAAGTGCATGTATTGAAGCCCAACGAAAGCTGGATTGCATTTATTGATATAAAAAATCCCAGAGCGAAAAACTTCTTTGAAAAGAACGGCTGGCTCTGTGAGTCAGAACAGTCTGATGAGCACGGAATGCTCACAATGAAGCTGAAGACCTAGATTGATAAAATGATCGTTGCGAAGTCGGGCTTTGCCCGACTGTAGCAACACCATAGAGGAAAAGAGAGCCTGTGAGAGGAAACCGCAGGTTTCCTTTCGCGCAATGGTGGTGGGCCGGGCTGGACTCGAACCAGCGAAGGCGTAAGCCACCTGATTTACAGTCAGGCCCGTTTGACCGCTTCGGTACCGACCCACGAAAACTCTCTATGGTGTCAACAAACCGCGGAAACTGTATTGGAAGTCCAGCAGAGATTCAATCACGATTGAGCATTTCTGCGACCGAATTTCAAGCGTACAGTCCTCGCAATGTGGTTTCTCTACACCATGATTGCCTCCTGCATCTGGGCAGTGGTCAACATCTTCGACTCTGTGCTCGTCCACCGCGTGGACAAAAACCCCCTTGTCCTCATGTGGTTTGCGGGCGCCGTGCGCGTGAGCATCCTGCTCTGTACCGCATTGTTTGTTACCGTATACACGCCCTATTGGCCACTGCTCGTTGCTGGTGGCGTCATGCTCTTTGCTGCTTCCATTGCGTACTTGTACGTCCTGGAACACGTCGACACCTCGGTAACGCAAAGTGCCTGGGCGATTGAATCGATCATGCTGAGCTTCTTCGGCTTCGCATTGCTCGGTGAAACCTGGTCGGCCTTGCAGGGCATGGGTGCAGTGCTGGTTCTGAGTGCGATCTTTCTCCTTTCGTATTGGAACAGAATCGGCTCGTCGCTATGGGGAACGTTGGGACGACTCACCTTCCTTGGCCTCCTTGGCGCACCAGGAGAATTCGGCGTGAAATACGCACTGGAACACGATGTTCCCGTGCACATGGCACTCTTTTGGTATTTGGTTGGTTCCGGGTGTATGGCCCTTCTCGCACCGCTTATTTCGCACACATCGCGACGCCGCGTCCTTGCCGTTGCCCGCAACGTCCGTCAACCGCTCTACTGGGGATTGTATTTCAACGCTGCTATAGCGTTTGTAGGTTTTGCCGTAACGACCCATGCGTACAGTGTCGGCCCCATTTCTCTCATCACCATTGCCGGCAACGTACAGCCGTTTATTGTGATTCTCTTCGCATGGTTGCTTACGAAAACTGGCACAGTGCATTTACCAAAAGAGCTCTTAACGACGCAGTCTGTAACCGTGAAACTGTGTAGTTTTGCTTTGATGTTTGCAGGGCTAGGGCTGATGACAACGTAATCTTCATTACCGAACCTTTTTCATCCACTTCGCCTTCACCCATGGCAGGGAAAGCGTCGAAAGCAAATATGCAACTGCCGGAACCAATGCGCTGATGAGCGGAGAGCGTACGCCAATCGTCCACAGAAGAAGTGCTGCAGCAATGAATGTGATGCCGGCAATCAGCAAGCGACGCGTCAGACTGACTTCCCATGCTTTCTCTTGTTCCACGCGATTGTTGCGTTCCTCAATTGCCGAAAGACGTGTTTCCATATCCATACAAACACTCTAGCGACAAACATTGACTGCGGGAAAATGTGGAGGAGAATCCGGGCATGAATGAAAATTCACCCGAAAATATAGCTATCGATCCATCTTTGCTGTTAGCAGAGCCAACTCAGGGTGAACTTGATGCTATGCCCGTAATTGATAGTGATCTAAGCCTTTGGGACATTGACCCAGAACTTTTGGCTCTGCGAAAAACGTATGGTGACAGCGTCATGTGCTCTCATCCCCACCTCCAGCGCGGAGGTTCTCCTTTCCAGTAACAAATTGCAATGAGCAATGCGGTGAGGAGTGCCGTATCGGGAATCCAATTGATGAGTGTGTCGGATACAGAGTGCGACAGCGCATCGATTCGCAGTGCATCGAGTGTAATAAGGACAATGTAGATGAGTATCACAAGCCACCCTTGCCAGGTTGCCGGGTACCAGCCGTAGCCGTAGCGCTTCGCTTTGAACCAGATCAATTTTTGAGCAGACATGAAAGTAGTCTACTCCCATCTGAGTGCCTCAATCGGCTGCATTTTTGCAGCCCTGCTTGCGGGGTATAAACCGAAGACCAACCCTGTGCCCATAGCCATGGCAACAGCGCCAAGGATGCCAATCCACGAAAGTGCAAATGGGAAGTCCCCTAAGTAGGCGTCGGCAACGCGGACGATCACATAGGTAAGAGCAATGCCGCCAACAGTTCCCACGAGTCCGCCCAGTGTGGTAAGGGCAACTGCTTCTAAGAGGAACTGCCGCAGAATGTCGCTGCCGGTTGCACCCACAGCTTTCCGCAAACCGATTTCGGCGGTGCGTTCGGTAACAGCCACGAACATGATGTTCATAATGCCAACGCCGCCGACAAGCAAACTGATGCCGGCAATGAGCGTAAGAAAGATTGTTAGGCTGAGCGTCACCGTGCCGAGAATCGCCGTTGCCTGCGCCGTGGTGCGCACCAGGAAATCGTCTTTATCTGGGTCGTTTGCGGGGTTACTTATGCGGTGCCTGCTGCGCAGCAGGTCGGTGATGTCGGCCACTGCCAAATCAACGTCGTCTTTGGCCTGCAGCACCACGTAGCTAACGTAGTTTTGGCCGGTCATGGACTTTGCAATGCTCAAGGGAATCGTCACCATGGCGTCCACGTCGTTGCCCGAAAGCGAACCAAGCGACTTCGTAACGCCAATCACTGTAAAGTTGCGGTTTCCCACCGCAATGCGCTTGCCGATTGCATCTTCCCCGGGGAAGAACTTCTCCACAACGTCGGGGCCGATCACGGCAATGCTCTTCGACGAGCGCGCATCATCTTGCGTCAGCAATCTCCCTTGCTCTGCCACAAGCCCGAAACTGGGAAACAACTCCGGCAACGCGCCCATCACCTGCGCGTCTGCCTTTTCCCCCTCGTACGTTACTTCTTGCGGAACGATAATGCTGGGCGCCACCGCGGTCACCGTCGGCAATTTTCGAATTGCCTCTACATCTTGGAAGTCGATGGTGTCGAGCGACTTGCCAAACTGTTCCAAGCCTTTGGGGAACACGTTGATGGTGCTGGCGGAAATCGTGCTCAATTGGTTAAAGATGTATGCCTGGAAACTGGCGCCAATGCTCACCATGAGCACCACCGAGCCCACGCCGATGACAATACCAAGCGTTGTAAGCAACGACCGCACGCGGTTGCGTTGCAGCCCTTGGTTCGCCGTTGCAAGTAAATCGGCCAGCAGCATTATTCGTATCGGAGGGCTTCGACGGGGTTCAGCCGCGACGCGCGACGCGCCGGCTCTATGCCAAACAGGAGTCCGGTAAACGCAGCCATAACAATGGCAACCACAATGGCAACGCCATTCAGGGCAAATCCGTATTCGGGCAGCACTATGCCCACCCCAAGCGAGATGAGCGCCGCAAACACAATGCCGAGTACCACGCCAATGCAGCCGCCCGTGAGCGTCAGTGCCACGGCCTCCGCTAAAAATTGCAGCAAAATATCGCTGGGGGTTGCACCCAAGGCTTTCCGTAAGCCAATTTCACGCGTTCGCTCCGTTACCGTCACCAGCATAATGTTCATTATGCCAATGCCGCCAACCACCAGGCTGATTGCCGCTATGAGCGTAATGAAGGCCGTAAGCCCAAAAGAGACTGTTCCAAAGAGTTCACGTGCCTGATCGCTGGAGCGCACAATAAAGTCGTCCAGGTCGGCGTCGTCTGCGGGGTTTTGTATGCGGTGCCGCTGGCGCAAGAGCGCTTTGACGTCTGCCATGGAAAGCTCGGCGTCGCCCGTATGGCGAAAAGAAATTACACTTAGGTAATTTTGGCCGGTCATGGATTTTGCAACGGAGAGCGGCAGATACACGCGCTCGTCCAGGTTGGTGAAGAACGCGCTGCCTGCGGCTTCCAGCAAACCGACCACGGTAAAACTGCGACCCATAATCTGCAGCTTGCGGCCGAGCGGGTCGCCGCCGGGGAAGAAGTCCGCTGCGACGTCGGGACCGATGACCGCAACATTTTTTGCACCAGCCAAGTCTGTATCGTCGAGTAGCCTGCCCCGTGCAAGAGTCAGTTTTAAGTCGCTAAAGTACAGCGGCGTGGTGCCAATAACCTGCGGCTCCCCTTCTTCGCGGCCGCTGCTCACTTTGCTCGTGATAAGAATGACCGGCGCAACGCCGGTGACCGTGGTGAGTTTCTGCAACGCTTCCACGTCCTCAAACGTAAGGCTGTCGAACCCGGAGCGCGCTTGCGGCGTGCCGCCTTCGGGGCCTTTGCCGAGGAAAATAACCATGCTGTCGGGGCCGAGCACACTCACTTGCCCAAGAATAACGCCTTCCATGCTGGCGCCGATGCCCGTCATAAGCGTAACCGACGCAACGCCAATGACGATGCCCAGCATGGTGAGCGCCGCTCTGGCGCGGTTGGCCGAGAGCGCTACAACCGCCGAATGCAACAGGTCGCTTGTTCGCATGGGGTTATTTGAGATTTTCGCGACTGCCAGCCGCAATGCGTTGGAAATCCGTTGCGTCGTCTTCTATGCGGCCGTCGCGAATGCGAATGATGCGCTTGCTGTGCTGCGCCGTCGTCAGTTCGTGCGTTACAAGAATCACCGTGTGGCCGGCATCATTCAGTTCCTGCAGCGCCTTCATAACCGCGTTGCCAGAGGCGGAATCCAAATTGCCAGTGGGTTCGTCGGCAAAGATCAAATCAGGTTCGGTTACCAGTGCGCGTGCAATGGCCACGCGCTGTTTTTGGCCGCCGGAAAGCTGACTGCTGAAATAACTGGAGCGTTCCGTAAGGCCCAAGCGATCAATTGCTTTCTTCGCACGCTGCTCGCGCTCGTTCGGCGGAATTGTGGGGTGGTAGAGCAGCGGCAACATAACGTTTTGCAACACCGTTGCGCGCGGCAGCAGGTTAAATGCTTGGAAGACAAAGCTCACGCGCTGCGCGCGCAACTTGGCGAGCGTGTCTTCGTCCATGGACGAGGTGTGGCTTCCGCGAAAGAGATATTCACCGCCGGTGGGCGCGTCCAAAAATCCTAGAATGTGCATGAGGGTCGACTTGCCCGAGCCCGACGGCCCCATGATGGCAACGAATTCGCCGTCGTCGATGACAAGATCGATGCCATGCAAGACGGGCGTCACCACGCCTTCATTGCTGTAGGACTTGCTGAGTGCGCGCGTTTGAATAAGGTGATCCTTCATTTACTTCACAAGCAGGATGACGTTTTCACCCTCCTGAAGTCCCGTAAGGATTTCCACTTCGGCATCAGTTTCCATGCCTGTCGTCACCATGCGTTCCACTTGCACGTCTTCCGGCGTTAACACCTTCACATACTCCGTGCCGTCTTCATTGCGCTGCACTGCGCGGCCCGGAATTGCCAGCACCTCTGTTCGTTCGTCCGTTACAATCGTGGTGTCGCCCGTCATGCCAATGCGCGGCTGCAACTGGCCAAGATTGGTAAAATCGAGCACGACGCGGTATTTCGACACGTTGTCGACGTCGCTTGCGGCGCTGTCGATTTCGCTCACGCGCACGTTCAGCGGGTCATTGGGCAATGCGTCCAGAAGCACGGTTCCCGACTGTCCAATGCGTACGCGCGGAATGTCGATTTCTGCGGCGTAGAGTTCCATGCGGAAGGGGCTGTCGCCCAACATCGTTATGGCGTTGCTCATGCTGTCGGCACCGCCGGTGAATTCCCCGGCCTTCAGCGTTGCACGCGTAATGACGCCGGCAATGGGGGCCACAATCACGGTGTCTTGCAGCTGCGCCCGCGCGCGCTGCAACTGGGCCGCTGCCTGGTTGACACTCGCACGCGCAGCGGCAATTTCACTGGGTCGCGAGCCGGCGCGCGTTAAGTCAAGCTGCGCCTGCTGGGACTTCAGGTTTGCTTGCGCCGTGGCAATGTCGCTCGTGGAGCGGTCCACCGTCCCCTGCGCGCTCGTAATTGCCGACTGCTCCGCCGCAATGCGCGTGTCGTAGCCGGCGCGGCTGTCTTGCAGCGACTTCGTGGCGCTGTCGAGCCCGCTCAGCGCCGCCTGCACGGCAGAGCGCTGCGTTGCAATCTTGCCGCGCGCGGATTCTTTTACCCCCGGTGTAAAGGTTTGCGTTTCGGTCAAGCTGCTTACAAGTGCATACCCGCGATCTATGGCACTCACGGCATCATTCGCCGCATCGTGTGCCGTGCGAAGCTTGCCCAGCACCGCAGCGGAATCCCCGCTCGTGCCAAGGGAAAACGCGGCTTGCACATCACTTTTTGCACGTAACTGCGTCTGCTCATACAAATCAAGAGCGGCAGACTGCTGGTATTCGGCGGTGGACTCCACAATGGAGTTATTGAACACGTCGTCCATGGCAAACAGTGCATTTTGCACGGCGGTCAGCTGCTGGCTAAGCGCACTGCGAGCACTGCCGAGCTGGCCGGCAACCGCGGTGTCGGCCTCCCGTTGCAACTGCGCAAGTTCTGCCTTGCTCTGCTCCAAGTTCAGTTGCGCGGTTTTCCGTGTTGTCTGTGCCGACGTCAAAGCCACTTTGCTGCTTTCCACCGCGGCTTCGGCAATGGCAATGTCTTCGGGCCTGCTGCCTTCGGCAATGCGCTGCCAGTTTGCATAGGCGTTTTGGTACGAGGCAGCGGCAGAGTTTACGTCCGCCTGCAGCGTGCCTGCACGAAGCCGCGCCAGCACTTGGCCGGCCTTTACGGTGTCGCCTTCGTTTACCAGCACGTCTTGCACAATGCCAATCATGGGGAACTTGAGTTCCAAATCCTTTTCCGAAATCACCGTGCCCACGGCCTCTACGGTCTGCACCAAGTCTTTACGCTCAACAGGGGACGTTACGTACTGCACCTGCGTTGGGCGGGTGAACAGGAAAATCAATGTGAGCAGTGCGACAGCAACACATGTCAGCACAATGGTGAGCACTTTGCGCGTTCCCCAAAAGTGTTTGTACAAGCGAAACGGCCAGAGAATGCCATTGATAAGTGGTTTTGCAGTCATTCGACAGAATTCTATATTATTATATAATAATATCAAGCATGTTTCAATGCTTGTAGAGCTGGTTTTTTGGCTTCAGCAAGGGCTTTCAGGCAATCATCAACTGCCTCCTCTACCGGCCGCAGACCAAGGCCTTCTCCACGAATTTTCGCGGTCGAAAGCACACAATTGCTTCTGCCAGCCTTCGTTACCTCGCCAATGTGGGCTTCATCTAAAGCAGCAAACGAGTGTGAGGGATCCACAATTGCCTTGTAGCGCTCCATGATTGCAAACGGGGAAATCGTGCCTTCGTTCACAATGTTGTACACACCGGTTGCCCCGCGGGTGATGAGCGCATCGGCAGCTTGTAAAAAATCTGGCACACAGGTGAGGGAATTGCTGCTCGTCAACAGCCGGCTGTAGTTCATGATTTTCGTAATCAGATTCCGTGGCTCGCTGGTGCCGTCGAACGGCATGCGAATACGGAGGATGAGCACTGGAAACTCTTTGAGCATTGTTTCACTCCAAATCTTGCTCCGGCTGTAGAAACTGCCCGTGTAGTTCGGGGGATCCTCTTCACTGAATCCCCTTCCCCCGTTGTCGCCTTGGTAAATGCAGCCGCTGCTCATGTGCACAAGCCGAGCGCCTGTTTCCTTGCACGCGCGCAGCATTTGCAGCGGCGCAATCACGTTGCCCGCAAGCGTCTCCTCTTTATGGTCCTCGCACCAGTCGATGTTGGGTCTGCCGGTCTTTCCCACGCAGTTGATGACGATGTGCGCACCACACTCTTTCAGTGCAGAAGCGATTTCTTGCACATTTGTAGCATCCAGTTCGGGGCAAAAAGCGTGCGGATACAGCGCTGCAAAATGCCGACCCATGTAGCCGCGACTTCCGAGTATGCAAATCTTCATATTAGCTTTGTATTTTTACAGGCAGAACGAGGGAGATGCAACCGTGATGAATATGCAATTACGTGGAGGGATCCGCCGCTGCGCGGGGGTGAAGGGGCCGGTGGAGCGGGAGCTCAGCGGCGGAGCGTTTTGGCTCCACCTTTGTCGCCCTGACAAAGGTGGAAAGAGGAAGAAAAAGGCCAAAACTGAGGACAGTGACAGAGATCAAACTCTGACGTACAATCGCACCGTGGCCCGCCGTAAGCGCAGAACGAAGAACAACGGCCCCTTGCTGGGACTTTCCGAAAGCACGCACCGCCAAATTCATGGCACGGTGCAGCTGGCCTTGGGGGTTCTTATGCTTTTGGTACTGCAAGATAAAGCAGGCCCCGTAGGCCAGAGCATGGGCGACATGCTCCGTTTTCTGTTCGGCGCCTGGGGAATCCTCTTCCCCTGCACGCTCATTGCCTCGGGACTTCTCCACTGGTTTACAACGCCCTCACCGATTCCCGCCCGCCGGTGGATCGGCCTCATGCTCAGCTTAACGGGGTTCCTTGGGCTCGTGCATATTTCGGCACCGCTGGAAAACATTTCCGACAATATGACAGAGCTGGGCGGCGCGATCGGTTTCGTGGTGAGTGTTCCGTTCCTGCTCTTCTTTAGTAAGGCAGTCGGGTATGTGGTGCTTTCGACTCTGGTACTCATAGGACTCTTTATAGCGTTTGAGCCAGACATTGCCGGGGTGGCAGCACTCATTATGGAACGTGTTCGCGCTGCGCGGGAACCCGAAGCGGCAGGCAAGCGCCCGCGCAGGATTGTTCCAGAACTGGAAGCAGACGATGAAGACGAAATTGAAGACCGACCTTCGCGCAAGAAGCTGACGCAGGAAGAAAAGGAAGATTTGGTGGAACTGGATGAGCCAGAGCCGGAACTCAACATTGTGCGCCCGGTATTTGCTACGAAAGAGCCGCTCAAACCCGCAATCAAAGCGAAACGCGACGATGTGCTGCAAATGCATGACACGCGTTTCGAAGAGTGGACGTTCCCTGCGTATGACCTGTTAGACCCGGCACAGAGCGAACTGACCGTGGACGACAAACACTTAACCGCGCAGGCAAAACTCATCGAAGAAAAACTGAAGGAATTCGAGATCGACGTCGCCGTGCGCGACGCCCACCCCGGGCCTACCGTTACGCAGTTCACGTTGAAGCCGGCAGAGGGTGTGAAGATTTCCCGCATAGAGAATTTAAAGGACGATCTTGCACTCGCGCTCGCAGCATCGAGCCTTCGCATCGAGGCGCCGATTCCCGGTAAATCACTGGTCGGCATCGAAATGCCGAACCCCATTCGCACCACCGTGCACCTGCGCGAAATTTTGGAAAGTCCCGAATTCGTGCAGAGCGGGAGCAACTTAACGCTCCCGCTGGGGCGCGACGTTGCAGGCAGCGCCATGGTCACTCCGCTGGATGACATGCCACACTTGCTCATAGCGGGCGCCACCGGCAGCGGAAAGTCGGTGTGCATGAACACGTTCCTAACGGCTCTGCTCTTCCAAAACGCTCCGGATCAATTGAAGTTCATCTTGATCGACCCGAAGAGAGTGGAGCTTATGCCGTACGACGGCATTCCGCATTTGCTTACGCCGGTCATTACCGAATCGGAAAAGGCGCTTCAGGCGCTGCGCTGGGCCGTTGCCGAAATGGGCCGCCGCCTGCACCGTTTCTCGGAATCCGGCTGCCGCAACATAGAGGAATACAACGCAAAGCAACTGGAACAGGAAACGGTGCTCCCCCGCATTGTGATCGTGGTAGACGAACTTGCCGACTTAATGATGCGGCAATTCCGGCGCGACACCGAAATGATGATCGTGCGCATAGCGCAAATGGCGCGCGCCACGGGCATGCACTTGATCATTGCAACGCAACGCCCGTCGGTGGATGTCATTACCGGTCTCATTAAAGCAAACATTCCAACACGCATCGCCTTCCGCGTGGTTTCCGCAGTGGACAGCCGCACCATCATCGACTCCATAGGCGCAGAAGATCTGCTCGGCAAAGGTGACATGCTTTTGATGACCGCAAGCACGGCTCGGCCCGTGCGCGTACAGGGCATCTTCGTTTCCACGAAGGAAGTCGAGCGCGTCATCAACGCAGTGAAGATCGCCGGCGGCGGCAAGATTACGGAAGAAATTCCGCTGATGGACGACGAAGGCCGTGCGGTGAGCGATGACGAAACGGAAGCAGACAACTCCGCACTCGCGGGCACCATGAGCATCGATCTAGATGCCGATGACAACGGCGGAGATGATTTGTTCTGGGACGCCGTGAAGGTAGTCCAAGAGACTGGCAAAGCCTCTGCAAGCCTGCTGCAACGGCGCATGAGCGTGGGCTACGCACGAGCTGCAAAACTGCTTGATATTATGGAGCGCAAAGGCCTCATTGGGCCTGTAGAAGGGGCGAAGGCACGCAAAGTGTATGCGGAGCGATTGACGGTGCGATCATGAACAAACTCCTCCTCGCAACATCGAACAAAGGCAAAGTCATAGAAATCCGCGAAGCGCTTGGTGCACTACCCCTCAGCATTTTGTCGTTTGCAGATTTGGTAATGAGCATCACGATGCCGGAAGAAAACGGAACAACGTACGCAGACAACGCGCTGATTAAAGCCCGATCAATTTTTGCGCAAACTGGCATACCAAGTCTTGCAGATGATTCTGGAATCGTTGTCGAAGCGCTCGCAAACGAGCTCGGTGTGGAAACGCGTCGTTGGGGTGCGGGCCCAAACGCCAGTGACGAAGAGTGGATCCAGTACTTTTTAGAACGCATGGGAACCGAGGAAAATCGCGCGGCGCGCTTCATTTGCAACTTGGCACTCGTTGATGCAGATGGAGATGAGCACCTGTTCGAAGGTGTGTGCGACGGTGAAATTACTGCAACGCTGGAGGCAGACTATTTACCAGGCTTGCCGATTTCCGCATGCTTCAAACCGAAAGGCTACGATCATGTCTACAGCGCGCTGAGCGTGGAAGAGAAAAACCGGATCAGCCACCGAGGACGAGCCACCGCCAAATTGAAGGCGTATCTTTCGGGAATTTAATCGTGGGAAAGTCTTGTTTGGGTGCTTTCTCAAACAGCTGCGTGCTCTGCTTCGGGGGCCAGGGCATGGGCTCCATAACCAGAGGCCGCCACGGCCGCGGGGAAGGAAAGTCACAACGGTCTTCGTAAAACAATTCTGTACTCTGCGGCTGTGACGGGGGAAATGGCAGATGTGAAAGGGAAATTCCCTCTTGCTGCAACACATGCAAATCGTCGAACGACGTGCACCGTGAGCTGATATCCTCTAAGACTTTGTCTCCTTCTGCTCGCGTGTCGGTGTGTTCGCTTCTATGCAGACGCATGAGCATTTCCATGACTCCGCTCAACATGCACACGCAGCCATTCTGTTCGCAATTTCCGCCTCGGCTCAGCAATTCTGCGAACGAAACGGCAAGGAGCCCTTCGTTCATAAGCAACATGATCGAGGCCTTCGTGTAGTAATAACGCTCCTGAATATAGGCGCGCACTGCACTAAATACTTCGGATGATTTTTTATCGCTTGAGTCGATCTTCACCTCCTGTGCTGGCGTATATTCATCGTCGTGAAACGGTCTTGGAAATGCGATCACGGAGAAATTTTCTGCCAGTTGTGGCTTGCAGTCGAGGAAGTAGTTGATCTACTTATTTATTCAACTTTGGTAAAATCCAGCGCTACTACCTTCTTCCACACTGCGTCGATGGTCTTTGCCAAATCTGTCTTTTGGCTTTCGGTAATGACAAAACTGCGCTGAATCGGCTCTGCGTCCCGTTCGCCCACGAAGTCGAGGACGAATGCCTGGGGTTTGAGCATGGGCAACGCCTTTTCCAGAAGCAAGGCATAGAATGTGAGCTGCAGAATGTAGCCCATGTCTTCACATTCTTTCGGGCTCTTCGGCTTGCCTGTTTTTGCATCAATCACACTAGCAATCGAACTATCGGGTGCAGCCAGATCTATGCGATCAAGTTTTCCCTTAATAGGGACATTTCCAAGATTCGCTTGAAGGGGCTTTTCAACCGCATAGACAAATGAAGAGTGGGAGGAAAGCGCAGATGCATAATATTTGGGCAATACATTCATTCCATCAGCAATCAGATTTTTCCTCTCCTTGTCGGTAAGGACATCACGATCTCGAAGATACTGTTCAAATGCCGAGACAAATTGCTCTTCTGTAAATATGTCACCGCGCTGCTTCGCCATACCCCATAGCCGCAGCGCATCATGCACTGCACTTCCATACACCATATGCTGATTCTTCGTTTCAGGAACTTGCAAAAGATCCTTTTCGAGAAATGTTTGAGGATTATCTAAGAAGTGTTGGAGCGCGGTCGGCGAAAGTGCAAACGTTTCCAACCGGTGCCTCAGGAACGCGGCAAGTTCACCGTCAATCACCTTTGGCCTGGGAAGCAAGAGCAGCGATGCCGCTCCCGGATCTTTAATCTCTGCATCGACTTCGGGCAAGCCCCCAGCTTCTGCAACAATTGCCGATGGGGATACTTCTTTCAGCTTCGTGCCCGTGGTGAGCGTCTTAGGGCAGACAAGCAGAAGTTCCTCTTTTGCCCGTGTGAAAGCCACGTACGCCACACGTCGCTCGTCTTGCAAACGCTCTTCTTCGCGACTCGCCGAGCTCCAGCCGAAAAGGAGATCGTAGGGCATGGCAATTTCATTCATTGGTCGACGGTGATCCCAGTGGCCTTCGCGGAAGTTGGGGAGAACGACAATCTGGAATTCTTGCCCCTTGCTTCGGTGCGCAGTCATCAGCTGCACTCCTTTTTCCGTAAGGTGCGGCAGCTCGTAACTCAAACGAATGTCGTAGTCGGGGTTTTGGTACGCGTCTATGTCGTGCAAAAGTGCAGACAGATCGAATTCTGGCTGCTCGTACGCCCTGCTCTTTATACGATCAAAGAACTCCTGGAGCACTGCGTAATCAACCACATCAAATGGATCTGCACTGCGGGCAAGGGATTCTCCATTGGAGAGATCAAGAATGACATTTCCTTTGGGAAGTGGAAGAAGCCCAGTATCTCGCAATGTTCTCTCCACAGTTTCCACCACGGTGCGCACGGGCAACTTACTGTTGAGCGTCAGAATGATATCGCGTGCGTTGATGAGCGCTTCGCGATGCTTCACCTCTGCGAGGGGCACGAGTGTATCGAGGGAAAGAAGGACTTGGTGCAGGGTCGTGGAGCCTTCGCGCGCGGCCAGCACGCACCGTGCAAGGTCTGCAGGGTGAACATGGAGGCAGTCACACCCGAGTGCCGCTGCAAGGTGTGCGGTGTTTTCCGGGTTCTCTACGGCCCGTAGCAGGGCGATTGCCGAAAGAACGAGGCGGTGGCTTAAAAGATCCAACGTGCCACTCATAAGGGCCGGAATGCCCTTCGCCCGCAGCACATCGTAGATCGGGCGCAACTCGGCATTCGTCTGCGTCAGGATGGCGATTTCTTCCGGGGGAACCCCTTGCGTAATGCGCTCTTCAATGAGATCTGCAATCAGCCACGGCTGTACGGCATCACTTGCGGCAAGCAGCAGTTGCGGCACGCTCCCCTTCTTCGTTTTCGCCGATTTCAAGTCTTTTTTGAGTCCTTTCACTTTTCCTACGAGACGTTCCGTGTTGCGAGCAATGAGTGAGCCCGCTGCATCTAAAATCTGCTGCGTGCAGCGAAAACTTGTCGTGAGTGCTATGACCTCTCCTTTGGGAAAACGCTCGGTAAAGCGCAAAAGATTCGTAACGTTCGCCCCTTGGAACCGGTAAATGGACTGGTCGTCGTCTCCTACAAGTAACAAGTTCGGGTTGTCTTCCGGCGTGCGCGGCGTCGTAAGCAAATCCACCACTGCCTGCTGCGCACCGTTGGTGTCCTGCGCTTCGTCCACGCACAAGTACAAGTACCGCTCCTGCTGCTCGGCCAGCAGCCAGTCGTGTTCGCGAAAGGCATGTGCCACCACGTTGACCATATCTTCGTAGTCATAACGACCAGAGCGGGAAAGTTCCTTCTGGTAGTCACTGAGCAACTGCATTCCTTCGCGGAATTTGACGGCCTTACTCACTGCTTCGGCTTGTTTCTTTGTTCCTTCTTTTGCAGAGGAAGTCATTTGCTCTTCATATTCATCTGCAATCGTCATGAGCTCCTTGGGGTCTACCTTCCCTTCGCGTTTGAGGAGGCTGATAGCACTTAGGATGGTCTTCGTTCGCCCATAGGGGTCTTTAGGGTTTATGAGAGCAAGCCCCGGCATGCGCGCGTCTATACAGCGGTTCACCGTGCGGTAGCGTTCCAAATCGGAGATTTGTTCCAGCGCACTCCACGATTCAAACACGTGCGGGTGGCTTGCAATAACGTCGTTGCAGTAGCCGTGAATCGTGCTCACCTTTACCCCGTAGGCATCGGGCCCAATCAGTTCACGAAGGCGGCTCCGCATCGCAACGGCGCCGCTCGTCGTAAATGTTAAACACAGAATGTTGCCGGGTTTTGCGTGCGTGCGTTTGAGAATGTTTGCAATGCGCAGCGCCAGCACTTCGGTCTTGCCGCTCCCCGGCCCCGCCACAATAAGCACAGGGCCCTCTATGGCATCCACCGCACGCTGCTGCTGCTCTGTGAGTTGCTTGTAGCGCTTGGCAAAGGCGTCCATAGAGGAATCGTAGCAGATACTGTCATTCCGAGCGCAGACGAGGAAGACACCACGAAGTTACTGCGTATGCGTCTGTCTCGCCGGAGTTTATGGTGAGCGCAGCCGAACTGCTTGACATGACACGAAAAGTTACGCCGCCCTCAGTATCTCCTTCGCCAAATCATCATCGTCGTCATCGAACTCGGGGAGTGGGATGAACGCTTTTGGTGAGGTGGAGCCGGCACGCTTGCCGGCTGCTCCATGGTCGCGAATAGCGAGGGAGCGGGGGTGGTCGCGCATTTTCTGCAAGACCTTCGCTTCGATTTGGCGAATGCGTTCGCGCGTCACGCCGAATTCCTTGCCGACTTCCTCCAGCGTGTGGCCAATGCCATCCAGCAACCCGAAACGCATTTCAATGATCTTGCGTTCACGCGGGGTGAGGAATTCCAGCATGGCGTGCACGCTTTCTTTGCGCAGCTGCCTGTTTGTTGCCTCAAAGGGGTTTACGGCCTCTTCATCTTCTATGAAGTCGCCCAGCTTGCTGTCGTCTTCGCTTCCCACGGGGGATTCCAGCGAAATGATGTCTTGGGAAATTTTTTGAATGTGGCGAACTTTTTTCACATCCATTTCCATTTCCACTGCCAACTCTTCCACCGTGGGTTCGCGCCCCAGTTCCTGCACCAAGCGGCGCTGCGTGTGGGTGAGCTTGTTGATTGTTTCCACCATGTGCACGGGAATACGAATGGTGCGGGCTTGGTCGGCAATGGCGCGCGTGATTGCTTGGCGAATCCACCAGGTAGCGTAGGTGCTGAATTTGAACCCGCGTTCCGGGTCGAATTTTTCTACGGCGCGGAAGAGCCCAATGTTTCCTTCCTGGATCAAGTCGAGGAAGGAAAGCCCGCGCCCGATGTATTTTTTTGCGATGGAAACAACAAGGCGCAAGTTGGCTTCGGCCAGTTGCTGCTTGGCGGCGGCGTCGCCCTTGCGTATGCGGCGGGCGAGCTCCACTTCTTTGCGAGCGTCTATGAGCGGCACGCGGCCGATTTCACTTAAGTACATACGCACCGAGTCGTTGCTAATGTCGAGCAGGTCCACTTCGCGTTCACGGCGGCGCTTTGCTTTTTCTTCGGCCTCCTTCGCTTTGTCGTCTTTGACAATGCCCGCAGTGGCAATCACGTCGAAGTGTTCATCGGTTTCATCGATGGATTCCACCTTCGCATCGCCCTCTGCATCTTCGCCTTCTTCGCCCTCTGTAGGTTCTTCGGAGGCGGCAATTTCTTTCAATTCTTCCACCGACGGCTCTTCCAGTTCGGCACGTTTCCTCTTTTCCCAAATGAGCGCGTCTTGCACGTCGATCACTTGGATTCCGAGGTCGATAAAGAGCGTGTAGACCTCGTCGAGCATGTCGACATTCATCTCCGCATTGGGCACCACCGACATAATTTCTTGGTTTGTCACATACCGTTGTTCCCGGCCCTTTTTTATAAGATGACGAACGGATTCCGGAAAGCGCTTTAGGTCGTCGTCTGTCGGTTGCGCAATGAATTTTCTGGGGTGGCTGGCCATGGACCCGTGGAGTTTAGGCGGGAATGAGCCTTTCGCCAAGGCAGAAGATGAAAGAATGAAGGGATTGAAGAGAATGAAAAGATCGCTTCAATCCCTTCCTTCACTTCAGTCCGTTTTTTGCCTACTGGAGCTCGCGGCGCGGCCCTTGCGCCAAGCGCGAAAGCTTGAGCAACTCCTGGTACGCCGCTAATTCCTCGCGTTGCACATCATCTTTTCCTTGCCGCTGTGCGGCCAAAATCCGGTCGGTGCAAGCACGCAATTTGCTCTGCAACACCCACTGGTTTGCACGCTGGCAATTGCGCTTGAGTTCCAGAGCCGCAAGGCTTTCGGACCACCCCGCCATGTCGTGCTCTTCCAAAAACAGCTGGAGCACCTGGCTGCGCAGGCGGTGGCCGTCGGGCAACTCGCTTCCTTCGCGCAGCGACTGCGCCACGGCTTGGCAAAATTCGTCTTCGGGCACAATGAGCTGCTCCACCATGTGGCGCTGGTGCGGGTACAGAAGCAGCAAGCCCAGCATAATTTGGGGGGGCGTAAACAGGTGCTCTGGCGAAGCAGCAGACCCTACCTGCACTGCCTTTGTAGGGGCGCGCAATGGAGCACCAGCGCGTGAGCGGAGATCTTCGTCGAGCGTGGAAATGGTCGTTTGCAGCACCAGCGCCAGTTCGCGCAGTTCGTGTTCGCGCTCCACTTGCGAAGGCACCGCAGCAACGAGTGGCGCCAAGTGCTGCAGTGCTTTCCGTTTGCCGTCCAGGCTGCGCACATCACCTTGTAGCAGTTCTTGGATTGTAAGCTGCAGAAACGGCACTGCGTCGGTAATGACACTCTTGAGTTTTGCTGGATCTTTCTGCGCAAGTTCATCGGGATCTTTGGCAGGCAACTGTGCAGCACGAACGAGGAGGCCCGCGCCGGCAAGCATTTGGAATGCGCGCTCGGCAGCGGCGCGCCCGGCGCGGTCTTGGTCTAAGCAGAGTGTAACCTGGTCCGTATGGCGTTTGAGGAGCGCTACATGCTCTTCGGTAAGTGCCGTTCCCGACACCGCAACAACATTTTTCACGCCGGCGCGCGCGCAGGAAATGGCGTCGAAATAGCCCTCCACCATCACCGCGCACTCACTGCTGCGCATGTCTTCCTTCGCCCGGTGAAAGTTATAGAGCACCGAACTCTTGTGATACAGCGGCCCTTCGGGGCTGTTTACGTACTTGGCGTCGTCGCCTGTAAGCGTGCGCCCGGCAAACGCCACCAGGCGGCCCTGGGGGTCGTGAATGGGAATCATAATGCGCCCCCGGAAGCGGTCGTACGTGCGGCCTTCGCGCAAGTCTTGCTGGGCAACCAGCCCCGCAGCCAGCAATTCCTTTTGGCTCCAGTCCTGCTTCAGCAAGCTTTCGTAGACAAACGTAAAGCTGTCGGGTGCGTAGCCCAAGCCAAATTGCTCTACGTCGTCGGCAGTTACACCACGGGCTTTTAGGTACTCTACTGCCGCGGCAGCCTGCAACAACTGCTGCTGATACAGCGTTTCTGCAGCTTCCAAACTCCCGCGAATGCGTTCGCGTTCGGGTGCACCCTCTACTGGTTTTTTGTATTCGTGCTCCGGCAGTTTCACCCCGACTTTTTCCGCCAAGTCTTTTACCGCTTGTGGGAAATCCACCCCCTCTATGAGCTGGTAGAAATTGAACACGTCGCCACCCTTTTGGCATGGGAAGCAGTACGCAATTCCCTTGTCGGGGCTTACGAGCATGCTGGGGTGCTCGTCGCTATGGAACGGGCACAAGCACACGAAATTCCTCCCTTTCTTTTTCAGCTGGCAATACTCGCCCACAAGTTGCTCTATGGGCAGCCGAGCTTTGATCTCCAGTACGGGGTCCATGAAGGAACGCCATGCTACACGGAGTCCCAACACACAGTGAACCACTTAGACTTGACCCTTTACTCCACAGGTCGGTCATCACCGTGAGAATCGTGAGATTGCATATAGGCCTGCAACAAGCCAGTGAGCGGAGGTGAATCTGTGTCTCGCTGTAGAATCTCTCCAAAGACGATGTGAACAGACTGCGTGACCTGCTCTCCAAGACTTTGAAGCCTTTTAACAATAGCTCTCGTGGTTTGTTCATTTGTTTCTGGTGTGCTGTTGTCGATGGAAGAAAGCGCCTCCGCAATCAGAAGGCCATCTGAGTGTGTGCATACACCACGCTTCACCAGAAGTTGTGCAACGCTACCAAGCGTCCAATCGGACACGGCTGCCGAACATCGAGCAAACAACTCTTTATGCTCTGGCCCTGTTGGCTGGCTAATAATGAAACGTGCTGATTCGTTGATATCCATATAAAAAATTTGAAGGTATTTTATGACGAGCGATGCTCAACAATCCACCTGCTTAACCGGTTTTTGAGTGTCCCCTCTTTGGCAAGCGACCAACCTATGGCAATGTCGTTCCAGAGCAGAATATGGTCACCGTTGAGTAACGGATCGCAGGGAATATCTTTTCCTCCCAGCAACTGCTGCAGCTGCTGATCATTCAGGGTAATTGTCTGCTGTGTCGCCTGCTTCCCCCGCAGCGTAATACACTCCGTTACCGGCCGCACGCGGCCATCTTCCGTGGCTTTGCAAAACGGTAAGCCCATGGAGTATTCGGCAATGGGCAATGGGAAGTAGTACGCAGCAGAGGAGGTTATAAGCACCTGCTTCTTACCTTCCAATAGCATTTCTTCTTCCGGGTTACAGAACGGCGTTCCAAATTGTCCTTCCAAACGCTTCAGGTACTGTTTTTGGTCGACTCTGCGAATGGGCTTAACGTAGCGCTGTGCAGTTTCCAAGTGCTTGGGCTCTTTCGTGCGTGCATTCTTCTTCAAAACTGCCACGAAGAATCCCTCCGTATTAAAACTCTGTGGCCAAATTCGCAGCATTGGCAGAGCCTCTGAACGACCAAAAAACTTCTTTTGGACTATTGCAGAGTTTTCCAATGCGATTTTGAACCAGTTGGCTTCGCCTGCGTCTTTCTCGCCTCCGCTCGAAATGACAGTGTCCCTAATATTCTGATAGTCTGATATTCTGATATTCTCTTCTGGCAGCAGCGAAACCTGATCACCAAAAGTACTCAGAATATCCAAAATAACCCCCTCATTTTCCTCCGGTGTTAGCGTGCACGTGGAGTAGATGATGGTGCCCCCTACTTTCGTAGCATTGATTGCAGACTTGAGCAGATCTTTCTGGAGTGCAGCCATTTTCCCAATGTTTTCTGGCCCACAAAAATTGAGTGCTGTGGGATCTTTGCGCACCGTGCCCTGGGCACTGCACGGAGCATCGCACAGCACACGGTCAAAGCATTCTGTCATATTGCCACCAAACCACTGCCCAACTTTGCGCGTTACGACGGCATTCGTAACACCTAAGCGGTGTAAAGCAGTATTGAGCGTCCAGATGCGCTTTTCTTGAATGTCATTGGCGACCACAACTCCCCTGCCCTGCATGAGTGCTGCAATTTGTGTTGTCTTGCTGCCGGGTGCCGCAGACATGTCCAGCACTGCTTCACCCGGTTGGGGGTTCAGCATAACGACGGGGAGCATGCTCGTAGCCTCTTGCATGTACACATGCCCTAGAAGGTGCAACAAATCTTTGCCAAGGGCCTGGGAACGGTCTTCGCGGTCTACGAAGAAACCTTCCCTGCACCAGGGACCAGGCTCCAAACTCCAGTTGCTCTTCTGTGCCCACTTTTGCAATTCCTGAACTGTAGATTTTAGCGTGTTAACACGTAAACATTTGCGAAGAGGGGACTGCGAAGCTGCCACAAGTGCGTCGAAATCAGTAAGTTCTTTATACCGTTCAAATGTGGCAAAATTCGTCACCAACGAAGCGTAGCAGGAAGGAATGCCAAGTTCTTGCAAAACAATGATCTTCAGGAGGATTCTACATGCATGATTACGCGGATGCCTGTTTTGCCATATCCGGCAGCATCGCCCGAATACTTTGCTCAGAGTTTATCTGGAAATGGCTTCCTGTGTGCTCAATGGGAAATAGCAGCACTCCATGCTGGTGAACATCCGACTGCAGAAGATGAAGAATGGCTGCGTCAAGTAGTGCAGCTTTTGCACGAAATAAATAGAGCATCCCATGATCATATTATAACCATGGAAAGTGAATTCTTGCGGGTTCGCATTCGCCGCATCCTGCAAAAGCCGGTCGAGTCCTGCACGGTAATGGATCAGCATGCATTGGTAGAAATACTCACCTCCATGAAACAGCTGGGACTTTGCAAGTCTTTCTTGCCAGTTGTACAGGAACGTTTCGACCAAGTGCGACTACAACTTGGCCGCTGTTTTGACGAAAGCAGTGAAAATGACGAACCGATACTGTAAGCGAAAATACCGCAAAACAGTTGAGAATTGCTTCCCTGTATATAGACTGCTTCACAATGAGCGGAATGCGAACCCAACCCACGTTTGCTCCTCGTACCGACCTTTCCATAAAGTCGCGTGGCCTTTCCGACGACGGTCGAGGAGAGAGCTTTTACCAATCGCCAATTGGCGGACACGGGAAACTCGAAAAATGTCTGGCACAGACTGCAATTCCCATCAGGCATTTTTTGCCAGCCACAGAGAAGACGGCTACTACAAATCCTACAGATGAACTATTTCTGCCAGCTGCACGTTTGATTGCTGCCAAAGAAATGCCGGACGAAGCGGATGAGGCACTTTTGCAGAACTGTCTTATGACAATGCACCGCATGAAGCTCTCTGCACAGGGCAATTGTCATAAACTCATGCTTTGCTTGCGTACGGACCCTGCGGGCAAAGTCTTACTCGATTCCTGTATTGCGGTGCGACAAAAATTGCGAAGTCAAAAACAGGCAGGAATCACTACATAGCATTCTACCACTCCATAGCAGCCCGGCCTTGCGACATTTTTGATCCTGGGTCTGCAATGCAAATGCCTGCTGCTGGCATAAGGACGATATCACCCTGCTTCGGCGGATCTTCCTTCTCCAATTCTGCTATGCGAGCAATGGTAGAAGGAATGGTGACAGAAACGGTGTTGGCCCGTTCCCACATGCCGTTCACGAAACGCACTTTTGGCAAGCCAAAGTGCTGCTGAAGTTCCGGGCCGGTCATGTCTTGCAAGGCTTTCACAAGCTTCCCATTTGGTTGGTGAGGAACGACGAAGACGCGAGGAGAGTATCCCCTCCCTCCATACAGTATTCTTTCCAGTGCGATGCCTGTGGCTTGTGTCAGTACTTGAATCGCATTTTCATATGCCTCATTTCCCGCCATGCGCATGACTAATTTTCGCTCTGATTCCCCGAAGAAGTTTTCTGCATCGTCGACTTCCGAATGGAATATGGGTCCCGACGAAGCAACGGGAGGTTCAATGTCTCTCACGCTTGCAAACAGCAGCTTGTGACCGACGTCGTGCAGAAGGCCAGTAGCCGCAGCCCCATCTGCAAAAATCGGTCCGGCTTTCGGGTCGCGAACATCCACACCGTTTGTGGGGGATTCCACAAAGAGGAGTGGCAGGCATTTGTCGTTCTGCACATGCTTCATAGCCGGTATAGCTTCGGAAACAAGCTTCACAAAACCGGTGCAGCCGTACGAGGTGGCAAGAACAGGGCCTGAAATATTGCGCTGCTGCGCGACTGTCTCGGCAATATGCAAAGCGTCCGATGGATTTGCGTAGTTCGTATGGCTGAGCGCTATGCCACCGCAATCTTTCTCGGTGAGGCCTGCTTCTGCCAGCCATGCATCCAGCAATTCATGCACCACGCCCTGAACCGTCGTCCCCTTTTTAAGGACAAAACGATCGGCTACGCCGGTGGATTTTATGACGCGTTTCGCATCGAACCTGCGATCAGTGTCACTTTTATACGGCCAACGGTTTACGCATTCGGCCACATCATCGGGCGTAACGCGGTGGAACGACTCATTGCCGGTTATGTCGACAAAGGGGCCAAATCCGAGCGCCATAGGCAACGCACATTACACTACGACAGCCCTCAAACAAGCCACAATACCGACTTCCTTGCTTGCGTGAATCCCCTACGGTGCCGCATGCTGGCCTGCCGTGCCCAAGGCCACCGTTGTTCCCGGCATTTGCAGTCCGCGCGAGAATTTTGAACCCCTCGCAGCGTCGACGGGCTATGGCATTGACTATAGCGAGCAGGCAACCTACACGGGCAAGCGGCCGCCGTTTGAAAGTGTGGTCATGGAAGACATGCGTTACACCGACGAAGTCGTGCAATCGATTCGCAAAGGTGCGCCGGACGCCGTGTGGGCGTTTTCGCGCGGGTGCCTTATTGCATTGCTTGCCTATAAGCAGCTGCAACCACAGGAACAACCGCCCCTTCTGCTTCTTTCACCGCCGTTGCGCAACCCAAAGGAAACGCCGCGCATGTCGGACCGAACACTGCCGACCGGCCACCCCATAGAAGGGTTCCTGGCAAACGTGGCACATACCATGAGCGACAGTGCATTCGCTGCGTTCGCCCAGCGCAACGTCGAGCTCTTTGGCAATCAATTCGGCATCATCAAGCAACATATGAAGCAACTGCCCGTGGAAGCAACGCGGCTTCCAGAACACCTGGCAGGGCTCCTAAGCCACATTCATGCCAAAGTCGATATTGTGTTTGGGACAAAAGATCCCCTCTACCTGCCAGGAAAGGCAGATTCACTGCTGCAAAACGAGAAGATTGCCATTCACTTCACGCCGGGAGATCACTATTGCTTTATGGAATATGCGAAGGAAATTGCTTACAAACTAGGAATTGATGCTTAGATTGATACTCTGTGAATCATTGCAGGATTACTTGACTGAAGAAAAAGTAATAGTACAGTGACCTTATGAGCAACTTCGCTACAGAAATCGATACCGACGCTTTGGCACAGGAATTCTACGAAAAGCTGGGTGTCACAGATGCCGATCGGCCTTTGAACCAGAACAATGTTCGAGACATGAGTGAAGTGGTGACCGTATTGGAAGAAATGCGCAATAGAATTGGGCCAAAATATGATTTCCAGTTACTCGGGAATGAATTTCATGAAGAATACAAAGGGAACCAAGATGCTTTGCTAGCAAAAAAGGGAAGTGCCTTATGGGCAGATATCGCTAAGATTTTGAAACTCTAAGGCTCTCATTATTTTTTCTTCTTGCGCCTTTCCACCTGACTCTGCAGCGGCAACTGTTTTTGCTGCACGGGTGCAACTTTCCAAAGCAACATTGCATGGAGTCGCGCCACGGTCTCTGCGCGGGAATCGCCCAAGGCATCCGGAGGCAAAAATGCCATATCGGTTGACTGCAATTCCCGTGGAAGCAGCGCAAGAACCGTGCGGGACAAAATATTGCCTTCAACCAATTCACGCATGCGAGCAACATTTCCCCCTGCGACCAACGCAATAAAAAATTCCTCTTTCGTACGGAATTTTACATTAAATACCTCTTCCGCATGCACGTCTAAATTTTTGAGAACGGAAGGATCCAAGGGTCGCAGCTCCACAAGATTTGTTGCCATGGTTACCTGGTACTTGTTATACCCGTACAATTCTGCACAGAATGCCGGAACGTCGGTGTAGCTGACTGCGCGCGTTGCAAGAGTTCCCATATTGCAAGAAAACTATACAACGAACCCCACCAACTTCCCTGCTACAAAGATCTCTTTTTTGACTTCTCCAACCAGGTATTTCGCTACGTTTTCCTGCTTCCTAGCAGCCTCTACCACCTCCTCTTTTACAGCATCTGCAGGCATGTCCACCGTGCCACGCAGCTTACCATTTACCTGCACTGCATAGGTCACGGTATCGCTCGCTATGAGCGCTGGGTCGTAGGCTGGCCAGTGTTGGTCCACCACAAAGCCTTCACCTCCCAATTGCTCCCACAATTCCTCTGCAAGGTGGGGCGCTAATGGGGCTAAGAGTTTTACGACCGTCTTGGCAGAATCACTGTCCACACTCCCCTGCTCTTCCAGCAGGTTGAGCATCTGCATAAGTGCACTGATTGCGGTATTAAAATGCAGCGTTTCTAAGCTCTCTGTTACAGACTTTATAGAGCGGTTCAACCCTTGCAGAAGGGCTTTATTCTGTTCACTTTTTGTATTCGTATTCACCTTCTCCCCCATGAATTTTGCCATGCGCTGCACGAAACGCGAAATGCCCTTTATGCCGGTGTCGCTCCAGTCGCCACCGTCTGTAAACGGCCCCATGAACATAAGGTACATGCGGAACACATCGCTGCCATCGCGTTCTACAAAGGAATCTGGGCTTACGACATTGCCTTTGCTTTTACTCATCTTGGCACCTTGGTTTGTTATAAGTCCTTGGTGAACAAGTTTTTGGAACGGTTCTTGATGCTTTACATAGCCTAAATCGTGAAGTGCCATCATAACAAAACGCGCATAGATTAAGTGCATGCATGCGTGTTCTGGGCCACCGATGTACATAGAAACGGGCATCCACGTTTTTTCGATGTGAGGATCAATAAGACCTGTGACCTGTGACCTGTGACTCGAGTCGAAAGTCCCAGGGCTCAGGTCTCGCAAATAGCGCAAGTAGTAAAAACTTGAGCACACGAACGTATCCATGGTGTCGAACTCTGGCGTCCAACCTTTGCCAAAGAGCTTCTCTGTGCGCTTTATGAATTCCTTGCTGTGTTTGAGCGGACTTTCGCCTGTGGGTTTGAATTCGACATCCGTCGGTAGCAGCCACGGTAAGTGCTTTTCGGGAATGGGGTGTGGCTTGCCTTCCGGGTCGTAGACTATGGGGATTGGTGCTCCCCAGTAGCGTTGGCGGGAAACAAGCCAGTCGCGCAGGCGGTAGGATACAACTCGTTTTCCCCAACCCTTTTTCTCCAAGTAATCTTTTATTTTTTCCTTTGCATCCAAAATGGAAAGCCCATCGAGGAATTCAGAATGTATCATTATGCCTGCCTCTTCTTGTACCTGCTCTTCTCTTTCGATGTTCGACGTATCTCCATCCGGCCCGACGACCACGCGACGAATCGGTAATGTAAATGCTTTGGCAAATTGGAAGTCACGCAGATCGTGCCCGGGGACACCAACCACAGCACCCGTTCCAAAGCCGGCAAGAACAAAATCGGAAACCCAAATGGGCATTTCCTGCCCGTTCAGATTATTCACCGCCACGTAACCAGTGTTGGCTCCCGTCTTTTTCATGCCTTCTGCCTGGCGTTCCAATTCCGTTTTTTTTCGAGCCATCTCGAGATAGCTTTTGACTTCCCTATGATGCGGGGATGCTACCGCGCCTTCTGCAATTTTTTGTGCAAAGGGATGCTCTGGGGCAATGACAATAAACGTGGCGCCAAAGTTCGTATCGGGTCGCGTTGTGAAACAAACAATCGAGTCATTTGTATTCTTTATGGAATAGGTAATGTCAATTCCCTCTTTCTTGCCGATCCAATTGCGCTGCATAATCTTCGTCTTTTCAGGCCAATCAAGGCCTTCCAGTCCATCAAGCAACCGCTGCGCATACTTCCGCGTATTCCAAAACCATTGATTCAGCTGCTTTTGCACGACTTCGGTGCCGCAGCGCTCGCAACGCCCGTCTTGCGCCTGCTCATTTGCCAGCACAGTCTGGCAACTGGGACAGAAGTTCACGCTTGCAAGCTTCTTATAGGCAAGCCCGTGCTCATACATCTTTAAAAAGAGCCACTGCGTCCAGCGGTAGTACTCCGGTTGCGATGTATTCACCATGCGGCTCCAGTCGTACATGCAGCCAATGCGCTTGAGTTGCTCGATCATGGTTTCCACATTTTTGGCTATGGACTGTGCCGGCGGCACGCCGGTTTTAATGGCGTAGTTTTCTGCCGGCAAACCGAACGCGTCGAACCCCATGGGTTCGAACACCTGGTGCCCCTTCATGCGCATAAAGCGACCGTAGCTATCTGCCGGGGCAAAGTTGTACCAGTGGCCCACGTGGAGCTTGTCTCCGCTGGGGTACGGAAACATGACCATGTTGTAGAAGGGCTTCTTTGCCTTGCTTAAATCAACTTCATAGAGTTTTGCTTCTTCCCAGCGTTTCTGCCACTTGGGCTCAACCAATGATGGGTTGTAGGGCTTGGGCATAAAAAGTATGTAGGTATGTAGTATCTCGGGTATGTCGGTATCCCACATACTACATACCCACATACTACATACTCTGTCATGGGTTGTTACCTTTTCCGTCTCCATCCGTAGTACTTCATGAAGACTGCTATCATCACTCTACTTGCCCGGCATAGCTCCGCAGAGCGACGTCGGGTTCCCCCACCCCCCTATGGATCGTCTTACCGCTTCTATTGTAAAAATCGTCCTTGTAAGCTCCATTGTAAGCATTCTGCCCGTTTCGGCACAGGACTTTACCGATGTTCCTTCCGGCAATGCGTACTCGGAAGCCATTGCAAGTTTGCGGGAACAAGGAGTCGTAAAGGGCTACGACGACGGCTCGTTTAGGCCCAATGCAACAATCAACCGCGCGGAATTCCTCAAAATCATTCTGGAAGCGCGCATGCGTCAGCAAATACTGGCGGAAGGAAGCGCGACCGAGGTCGCGCACTATCCCGGTGCCGATTGTTTTTCCGACGTGAAGCGAGATTGGTTTGCGGGGTATGTTTGCCAAGCAAAGGATGAAGGAATCGTGAACGGCTACCCAGACGGCAGTTTCAAACCGGCGCAGAACATCAACTTTGTGGAAGCCGCAAAGATTCTTTCGCTTGCGTACAAACAGCCGATTGAAAACTTCTCACCCGATTGGTACGAACCCTACGCACGTGCGCTGGAAAGTGCAGAAGCGATTCCCACGAGTATTCCGTCGCTGGAGCACGCACTTACCCGCGGCGAAATGGCGGAAATGATGTGGCGGCTGAGTAACAACGTTACAACGAAAGAGAGCAAGGCGTACCTGAACGTAAAGTACCCGGAGGTAAAAATGGACATGGCGACGACAGCACCGGTGAAGCCGGAAAGCTGCGCAGATTTAGCAGCTGTAACCCAGGAAGCGTCACGAAGTAGCAATGTGTACTACTTGCGAGGCGCCATTGATGATGTCGCTGGAGCACCGATGGCAAATGAGGCAAAAAGCGGAAATGCAGAATCCGCACTGCCCACAACCGGTGGCGGAGGTGACTACAGCCAAACAAATGTGCAGGTTGCAGGGGTGGATGAAGGTGATACTGTAAAAAATGACGGCAATCTGATTGTGGCCCTGCGCGGCAATATTCTGCGCATTGTGGACGCAACACCCGCAAGCAACTTGCAGGAACTTGCCGCAATTTCGTTTGAGCAAGAGCAGTTTAGTGCCCAGAGCCTGTACCTAGATGGCACCACGCTGGCCGTCGTGGGCAGTGCGTGGAATGGCGGCGGCTACGGCATTATGGAAAAGCGCATGGCCACAAGCATTTGGCCGGGGCCCTGGTACAACCGGCCGCAAGCCATGGTAAAGATGTACGACCTGAGCAACCCTGCAAAGCCGGTGCTCACTCGCACGGTGAAGCTGGAAGGCAGCGTGAGCAGCAGCCGCCGTATTGACGACAGTCTGTACCTGGTCGTCAACAGCAGCCCCCGCTGGTACGGCCAACCGATTCCGCTCACGAAGGCAACAGATGCTGACGTTATGCCGCTTATAGAAGACTCTGCAGTCGGTACAGACCAAAAACCTGTTACCGGTTGCGCAAATGTTACGGTGCTGCCGCGCATTCCGAACCCGGAATACTTGGTGGTGGCAACAATTCCCCTCGATGATGCCGACGGAACAATCCATTCGTCGGTGATTCTTGGCCGCAGCGACCAACTGTATGTGTCACTCCAAAACTTGTACGCAGCAGCAACGGAATGGAACTACGACTGGTCTGGCACCAATAACCAAAGCTACCAAGCAACGAATTTCTACCGTTTTGCGCTGACGGAAGAAGGCACCGAATTTGCGTCGCAGGGCAAAGTTCCCGGCAGACTGCTCAACCAATTCTCCATGGATGAAAAGGGTGACACCTTCCGTGTTGCCACAACGAAAGACGAATCGTGGATCTCTGAAAACAACACCATCAAGTCGAGCAACCAGCTCTACGTGCTCAATAAGGATTTAGCAGTTGTCGGCAGTGTGGAAGGTATTGCACCAGGTGAGCAGATCTACAGCGTGCGCTTCCTGGGGGACCGCGCATACATCGTAACGTTTAAGAAAACGGATCCGCTGTTCGTGATTGATCTGAATGATGCACGAAAACCAACGATTCTAGGTCAGCTAAAAATTCCCGGTTACAGCGACTACCTGCATCCGTTTGCAGACGGGTACCTTCTTGGATTTGGAAAGGAGGCAACGGAAGATGCCAAGGGCGGCGACTTTGCATGGTACCAGGGCATGAAAGTCGCTCTCTTCGACGTTCGTGATCCTGCGAATCCCAAAGAACTGTGGACCCAGGAATTCGGCGACCGCGGCACGCAGAGTCCCCTGCTCTACGACCACCATGCACTGCTGTTCGATGCCAGTCGCAATTTGCTCGCGTTCCCAATTTCCATTGCGAAACTCAGCGATGAGCAGAAGAAGAGCACCGACCAGTGGCAATGGGGGCAAACACTGTTCCAGGGTGCAGAACTCTGCAGTGTAAGTAAGAGTGGACTCGGGCCCTGCACGCAGGAAACGCACTACACGGCAGACGACCTTGCGAAAGCAGGCAATGGCCTGTGGGGCAAAGACGTGGACCGCATTGTGCGCATTGGCGACGTGCTCTACACGCTTAGTGATGTTGGCGTGCACGCAGTGTCTGGCAGCAACTGGAAGACGCTGGAAGACACGCTCACCTTTGGTAAGAGCACCGTAAGCGGCGACAGTTGCCCCGTGGAAGGCGACGGAACGCGGTATGTGTCGAAGGACCCAGACACGTGCGCAACGATTCGCTTTACATGCGACGAAGGCCAAGAAGCGTTCAGCGGCACGTGCGGCTGCGGTTGCGTGGCACGGTAAGGAATACAAGGACTACAACGAATACAAGGAGTCCAAGGAGTGATCCATGGGCTCCTTTTCTTGAGCATATTCATTGCAATCACCGGCTGCATCGGGAAAATACCCGTAACCACTATGCACTTGACTCTCAATGAAACGGAACGGCTGATGATAGAGGAAAAAATCACGCAGATTGATAATCTGGCACTCAGTATTAGAGACGCGATTTATGAGAACGCACTCACGTTGCGAACAATGCATGGAGACATTGTAACGCTTGCTCAGTTTGTCGATGAACAATGCCTCCCCTCAAATGGACTGCGTTCGCTGGGCCAGCTCATTATGCGCGACATTGAACGTTTGCAATCTGGAAACAACACGGAGAACAACAATTTGCTTCCTGTGCTTTTCAACGTGCTTGGCGATGCGCGGCAAGGACTCGAAGCACTTTTACCAAGAATCTAAAATATGAAAGAGTCTGCATCGACTACAGAACCGCGACGTGCACACAGAAAACTTGATGCGAGCGCTATAGATGCGCTTGCACGCGAACTGAGGAAATCCGCTGAACAAGCCACCACAGAAACATTCGCATGCCCGGCAACGGTATCTGTTTTTCGTAGAGATCTCTCTGCGATTCTTGCGACAGCGCAAGAATTGAACATTCCCGTGCAAAGAGATCTGCATACGGCAATGGAATTGCTCAGCAGAAACCCGATGCAGCACGACCAAAGTGAAAACCCTTTGTACAGAGCAACCATTGCAAACCTTCTCGTAGAGGGACTGCAACACCTGCATGGAGCGCTCAAACCGCTCCAGTCGGTACACGAAACCAACGACGCTTCGGAGATGCGAGCATAAGAGGAATGATGCGAATCTCACCCTGACGCTCGGATATTCTGATATTCTGACATTCTCGTATGCCAAAAATCCCGACCGTCGCCATTGTCGGCCGCCCCAACGTGGGCAAATCCACGCTGTTTAACAGACTTATAGGCAGCCGCAAGGCATTGGAAAGCGACATTCCCGGCACCACGCGCGACCGCGTGGCGCACAGTGTCGAGGGCGCTCAGGTCGACTACCTGCTCGTCGACACCGGCGGCATTGGCGGTGGCAGCAGCGACGCGAGTTTCGAAGACGACGTGGAAAAACAGACACTGCTTGCACTGGAAGAAGCCGACTGCATCGTGCTGGCACTAGAGGCCCGCACAGAGCCGCTACGCAGCGATTTTGCGGCAATCGAAATGCTGCGCAAGCGCAAGCAGCGCCACGTGCCGGTGATCATAGCTCTTACGAAATGCGACGGCGTGAACGTAGAGGCAACATTGCCCCAGTTCTACTCCCTGGGACTTGGCGAAGACATTGTTGCGGTTAGTGCCGTGCACGGGCATGGCACCGCACAGCTGCAGAGCGCAGTGGAAGCGGCGCTCCTCTCACTCCACTTTACAAAGAAGCAAGAGACGCAATCTGCACTGCCGAAAATTGCTGTCATTGGCAAACCCAACGTGGGCAAGAGTTCCCTGCTGAATGCATTGATGAACGATTCGCAGCGCGAAAAACAGGCCATGATTGTGTCCGACGTTCCGGGCACCACGCGCGACGCAGTGGACACCCTCATTCGCAATGAAGGCAAAGAGTACATTTTTGTGGATACGGCGGGCCTGCGCCGCAAGTCGCATGTAGAAGAAGATATGGAAGCGTGGAGCAACATGCGCTCCATACGCGCACTCCAAGAGTGCGACGTGTGTGTCTTCGTACTCGACCTGCACGAGCCCATTAGCAAGCAAGACAAGCGGCTGCTGGCCATGGCCACAGAAGAAGGAAAAGGCATTATCATTGCGGCCAATAAATCGGATCTCCTAAGCAAAGAGGAGCGCGAAGAGGCGGTAGGCGCACTCAAAGCCAGTCTCAGTTTCTGTGCATTCGCATTCATTTTGCCCATTTCCGCACTGGAGCAAAAAGGTGTTGCCAAACTGTACCCCGCCATTGCCGCAACACTGGAAAACCTGCACCGCAAAATTGCAACGAAGCACTTAACGCAGTGGCTGCAAGACACCGTGCACAGCCACCCCGTGGGCGAAGTGCAGCACGCCAAATTCTGCCAGCAAACAGACGATGTACCGCCCACGTTTCTCCTCTTTGTAAAAAACCCGAAAGCGGTGAAAGCGAGTGAACTGCGATTTTTGGAAAAGCGCCTGCGTAGTACCTTTGCATTCGATGGTAGCCCCGTACGCTGGGAGACGCGTTCCGCGTAATTGATAATTATCAATTGATAATTGACAATGAAAAACTGTAATTATTAATTTTCAATTATCCATTATCAATTCGTTAGCCCCGTCCGTGCCGAAAATCTTTTACGCGCCCGTCTTCGTGAATCGGCAGAGGGTACAGGCGAATAACTTCCTCTAATTTATCCATAAGTTCCTTCGGGTCGCTGCTAAAGACCATATTGGGCGGAATGTGGCGGTGGCAGAGTTCTTCTATAACATGGGGCACGCTGTCGGAAATGCCGCCGGTGCCGGTAAGAATTCCCGTGGGGCGGCCTTCGTCGTAGGCAATCGTGAGCTCGTTGAGCGTGCCAATGCCGCCGCTGATGATAACGACCCCGTCGCTGCTGCGAATGTTAATAATGTCGCGCTCCATAAACCCAAGCCCGGTGTAAATGAGTAAGTCATGATCATGCGGCGACAGATACTCGTTCAAGTGCTCGTGCTCGCTGAAGGCCGGCGAAATGCCAATGGTGAGTCCCCCTGCCTCTTTGCATGCCAACATGGCGTCGTTCGGAATTCCGGGACATGCGCCGTTGATGAAAATATGTTTGCGCCTGCCTATTTCGGCGCCCAAGGCGCGCGCCATTTCCCGCGCGTGCGGGTCTTCTATTTGCGGGCCGCTTGCCGAACCCATAACGCCGAATTTGAGTTTGTGCTTGTGTTCCAACTCCCTTCTATTATACACGATTTTCTAGCGTAAAGCAGGGCATATGAGGACTAGTCAAGGTACGTCATTCTATTGATATTATGCTCTTCATTGGTGGTTGCGTAGTGAATGGTTCCACCGTTGTCGTGCAGGTAGTACCAGTAGGGGGAATCCTTCGGGTGCAGGGCCGCCTCGAAGCTCTTTACACCCGCACTGGCTATGGGCCCAGGTGGCAGCCCGCGGTACTTACGGGTGTTGTATTGCGAGTCGGTATTTAGGTCGGCAAGGGTTATGTCTGCCGACGGCTTATTGAGTATGTAGCGCACGGTGGCGTCCACACCTAAGCCCCGCTTGTCGTCGTAGCGCTTCCACAGAATGCCGCTTACGGTAGCTCGCTCGCCATCCGTAACCGTTTCTTCTTCCAGCAAGCTCGCCATAGTTACAAGTTCATGCAGGGTTCTGCCGCTGGTACGAATGTCGGCGCTGTTTGGGTCGATCATTTTTGTCTTAAACGTGCTGAGCATGCGCCCAAGGAAGACCTGCGGGTCGAACGCGTCCACACTCACGAAATAGGTGTCGGGGAAGACGTACCCTTCTATTTTCCCGCCGCGCTTTGCAAGACCTGCAATCCCTTTGGGCAGGAAGTCAAATGCTGCAAAGTCGCATGTTTGGGCACACCGCAAAATTGCTCCTGTTTCCGCCAGGCCCTCTCGCACCATGAGCGCATCGATGTCACTGACGGTGAATCCTTCGGGAATGGTTACCTTCATTTCGCGCTGCGCGCCCGAAGTCAGAACTTCCAACACTTCGCTGGAACTCAGCGAACGCTTCAGCAGGAACGAGCCAGCCTGCAACTTGCTTTGAATTCCCTGCAGCTTTGCGAGTGTCTGGAATGCAAACGGGCTGCGAATGGCATCTTTCTCTTTTAACAGATTTGCTATCTGCTCCAAACCTGCACCAGCCGGAATTGTGACGCGTACACCGGCGGTATCTGCTGCATTCACAGGCTGCAGTGCATTGCGGTACCAGCCGTAGCCAAGGCCCAGCAGCAGTACAGCAAAGACGATCAGCTTTTTCATGTGCTACGTTTACTGCTGTTTAAGGTACGACTGCGCGTCCGTTGCCATGCCCAGGCTCTTCATAACTTCCTGCATGCGCTCACCGGCAATCACCTGCGCCTTCTTTACCGCGCGGTTCAAACAGTCGATGACGACTTGTACGTCTGCGCCCGGCTCCATAACAATATCCACAATTTCCAGTTCACCGCTTACAACCACATGCACGCCCGGGCCATCGGCCTCTACGTGAATGTTGCTCAGTTCCTTCTTTGCCTTCTTCGCCTGCTGCTGCATGCGGAACAGGTCTTTGGTTTTTTGCATGAATCCCATATGCAAAGAGCGTAGGGAATCCTGTGTAGAATCGCAATTCAAATCAAGGTGCTATTTTTCGGGCAGAGGAATGTATCGACTTTCTATATCTTTCCTCAATTGCTCTATTGGTAACTGCCCAAGCGACTGAGCTCTTATACTTATCAAATCAATGATTGTTTTCAGAGCCCTACTTTGATCTTTGTAGGGCATTTTTTGCATTTCATTGAACTGTTTACGAACATCTTCCATTTCAAGAAGATCCGTATCTATTGAGAGTATTGCTACCAATTCTTTTTTGAGAGCGTCCTGTGTTCTTTCTTCCTGCCCAACAGATGCTTGTAATACTGCCGACATTTTGGCAATCCTACTCACTAAAGTTGTTATCTCTTGGAGATCAGCCATCTTTGCAGTTTTGCCATCTATAATCATATCCCTCGTCCGGATTTCATCCATCTTTTTACGAGAAATCCATCCCAAACCCATCTCCTGATCTGGAAACTTACTTATGAAAACTCGATCAGTATTTGGCTCAGTCTGAAGAATGTAGTACCTTTCACCTTTTTCAGTAAACTTGTGGAGCTTAGTACCATCGGCGTCTTCTAACTCTAGAGTCTCTCTTTCAATCAATTTTATCGGCACTCCTTTTATGGTAAGTATACCAGCAATTCCCCTTCCTTCTTTTGCCTCAACCTGCTCTTTCAACATATTCAGTGATTCGCGAATTTCACGAATTACCTGCTTGTCTGGTTTTTTTGGTGATTCTTGTGGAGCGTTTTGCATAAAAAATGGAAATTATACGATGCCAATCCTATCTTCGATTTCCTGGTCGACAAACGACTTCTTGCGACCGTACTTGAGCCGGCTGTATTCCTTAATGAGCTTCGCCATGGCTTCGTTGCGGTCGCTTTCGTCGTACATGGTCTGCATGTTGAACGGGCGGCTGGTCACATTGTTAATGTTGAGTTTGACGTAACAGTGGAAGTTTGGAATGCCGATGACGTCTTGTTCGCTGAGCACGGGCGCCATTTCCTTCGCCATATATTCGGCGTCTTCGGCGCCGATCTTAAAGCTGCAGATGGTACCCACGTTACCGAAGACCGCGTCGCGCATTTTGCTGCTGCTTTCGCCGTAGGCGCTGGTTTTGCCGACAAGCTGACCAATGTATTGGTGAGCCATAATGAGCGCAAGTTCGTACTTGCGCGCTTCACTCAAAATTGTGGCGAATGCGTCTGTGACGAAGTTCTGGAATTCATCCACGTACAAGTAGAAGCGCTTGCGCTGTTCCCGCGGAACATCTGCGCGGCTGAGTGCAGCCATGTTGATTTTGTTTACGAATATAAGGCCAAGCAGCTGCGCATTGGTATCCCCGATTTTTCCTTTGCTTAGGTTCACCAGCAGAACCTTGCCTTCGTCCATAATCTGACGAACATTAAAGGCGCTCTTGGGTTGGCCAATAATGTTACGCATGGTGGTGTTTGTTATGAATGGCCCGAACTTTGCGCTGAAGTACGGAATCATTTCCTCTTTTTCGCGCGCGCCGGTCTTGGCGATTTCGTGTTCCCAGAACGTGCGCACGACGGGGTTTCTGCATTTGCTCACTTTGTACTTTTGGAATTCGTCGTCCACGAAAAGGCGCGGAACGTCTATGAGCGTTGCACCTTCTTCTTCGTCGTCCATAAGGGTAAGACAGCCGTTTCTAAAGTAGTGCTGAATGCGCGGCCCGAAGATTTCGTTGCCGAACAGCTTGATGAAGATTTCCATTGCGTCCAACGCCGCGCGGTCTTTTTCTTCGTCCGTCTTCGCTTCTAAAATATTGAGTCCCATGGGGCGCTCAATGTCCGCCGGGTCAAACACCACCACGTCTTTCGCGCGCGCTTTCGGCGTGTGCGCCAAACAATCTTCAACAAGATCGCCGTGCGGGTCCACCACGCAGAGTCCGTCGTTGTGGGCAATGTCTTGGCGGGCCATCCACGAAATAAATGCAGATTTACCTGTACCGGACTTACCAATGATGTAGTGGTGGCGCGTGCGGTCCGCTGCGCGGAACCGAATCGTGGTTTCGTTGCCGCGGTATTCGTTTTTCCCAATGATGATGCCATCTGCCGGAGCGTCGGGCGGCGGCGCAAGCACTTTGTACGTGGACCACAGAATAATCGGACCCTTGTTGTAGCGGCTGTCGGGGAAGTGGTAGAGGCCAGCCAGTTCCTTTTCGGTAAGGATGCAGGGTTTGCTGTGATAGCCGTTCAGCCGGCGGCGGAACAATTTTTCCATCATGGGTCCGTTCAGGAAGAGCGGACACAGCTCGGTGTACATGCGGCGGTTTACGAAGTAGTTACCGTACGTGTCCTTGTACGCGTTAAAAGCAACCTGCAGATTGTTGGTGACTTCCAAGCCCCGTTGCCATGTTTTCGTTGTGGCGAGAATGCGCACGGATGCTTCGTAGAAGCTCATGCCACCCTTTTCTCCCATACGCTTATAGAGCTCCTCTTCCGGCTGAATCATGCGCACGTAGCTGTCGCCGCTCGTGGCGCCCGGCGCCTTGGTTCCCGCATTGGCGGAAAACGCCCAAAACAGATAGCTAAGAATGTTCAGACCCGGAATGCGCTGCAAGAAATTCGTCTTGGCGCCTTTAAACATTTGCGTGGCGTAGTTCTTTGTCTTCTTATTGTAGTGCTCTGTACGAGCAGGACGCAGCACCACTTGCACGGCGGCGACCTCATCTTCAGCAAGCTTACTTAGCACGTTCGTCATGCCATTGAGCGGATCGTCTTGCATCTGCTCGTAAAAGCGAATGGGGTACATGAACGCTTTGCGAAGCGTCATGTTGTAGCCCGTTACCTTTTGCCCTTTGCGGCGAATGTCCGGCGGTTTTGTTACAACGACTTCGGCATCGGTGTAAAAGGACGTCACTTGTTTTTCAACAATGGACGCAAACTTCGGTTGCGTAATGACGTAGAACGTCAGTTGGCCTTTCTCCACGATCATTTCAAACGAAATCGTTATGTAGTTGGTTATCCAAAACACAAAACTATCCCACGCGGTAAGACTCTTTACTTCCCACAGCGTTCTGTAGAGTTGTTCCATCATGGCGACCTTCTCTTTAAAATCTTTTTCGGTGCGTTTTTCTTGGTCGAGTTTGCTGTCGTTGCGCGGCAAAATAATGCGCAGTGCAATAAGCTTTCGCGACTGCCAGAGCGCATAGCTGTACCGCAAACTGTGGCGCACCGCAGTAAGTGCCCAGAGTGCCGTAAGAATCCACAGGGAGTTGCTCAGAGGGTCTTGCAAGAACCAATGGAGCAGCTTCGGCCATATTGCAGCGTCAATAATTGTTGCTATCAATGCCGGAACGGCAATGATGATCGGCCAGGCCAGGAGTCGTAAAAGTCCGAACATAGGAAATCTCTCTATTGTACCACAAAATTGGCCCTTCTGTAAGCCCGGATCTCGGCTCTGGTAGCACTAAAAAGGGCTTTAGGAGCAGGATTCCACGACGGTGGTAAACCACCGTGCTCTGCCATCTATTGTTCCAATTTTGAGTTCATACTTTCCGCTCTGTGAAGGCGTAAAGCTAAATTGCTCATCTTTCAAAATAAAATCTTGCACGCGCGTGGTGGTGCCGTCTGGGTAGGTAATTGCACGAATCACAAATGGCTTATTTGCACGCAAGTGGATGGACTGGCCCTGGGCGAGTTTCCACGGCACGCCACGCGTAAAGCGCACGTCGCGCACAATGCGTTGTTGGTAACGCGGCTCTTCTTCTTTGCAGCCGCCAACGAGGCTCGCATCCCCCAACCGCTTGAAGGTTGCGTGAATTACGCCTTTGCTGCGTTCGGCAATCGTCGTAAATGCTGCCAAGCTCAAGTCCATGTCGCGGCCTGGAACAAACGGACCGCGGTCATTAATGCGCACGATCACGGATTTGTTATTTTCCACATTCGTTACTTTCACGAGCGTATTCCACGGAAACGTAACGTGCGCCGCAGTGAGCGCGTTCATGTCGAACGTTTCGCCGAACGCCGTGCCTTTGCCATGGAATTTTTCGGAATACAAACTCACTTCGTGTTCTTCCTCTGCAAGTTTTTTGTCCAGGTCTTGCATAAGTTTTACGAGCATCTCGTTGCTCACGGAATCACGCTCGTGCTCAGCAAGGTACACAATGGGGTAGCGTTCCAAGAGTGTCGGAATATTTTCGACAGTGATGTCTTCTATAGGCGCAACACTCCGCGCGCGAAAAAGCCACAGAACTGTATCCTGCAGTGAAACAGTGGCATTTGGGTGGAATTCTGCATCGCTATCGTCCAGAATTCCGCGGTATTTTGCGTAGGTAATTTCTGCAAAACCGGTATCTCCTTCGGCTACATCGCTAAAGGGGACTTCGCGAGAGTCCTGTGTGGGGCGATTAATAGAAGCCCAGATTTGCAAAAACGCGTCGCGACGGCTCAGTGCAGCAGACTGCGCAGCTGCGGGCAGTGCAATGGAACACAGAAGCAATGTGATCAACACTCGATGCATCTTCACCAGAGTGAAGTGCGTGTCTATTCCGCGCAAGGGTGATTACAAGGCTTTTAATCCCTTTGCACGCACAACGGCATACGCTTGCTGAATTTGCTCTCGCGACAGCGCGTCCAGCGTTGCAGGGCCCAGCGTGCCGGCACCTGCGTCACGCTTGGAGCCAATCACTTTTCGGTCCAGCTGGAAACTGAGAACCGCTGCTGCGGTAATTTCACCATAATTGCCGTTAATTTTTTCCGCTGGGAAAAATCCTCTGTCGGCAAGCAACGTTTGCAGCTGCGTAACGTCTGCACCGTTATCTCCTTGGCGCAAGAAGTGGCTAACGAGTTTGCTTTTGTCTTGCAGGCGCTTGGCCACTTGCTGCTTCAGTAAGTACCGGTCTGCAATGGCATCCACACGTTCAGCCATAATCGCTTGCTGCAAACTGGCAAGCGTCTTGGGGCCTATGCGCCCGGCGCCCGTACTGGCGGCGTCTGCAATAAGGCCCACCGAGCGCTGGAACGCCATGATGCCTGCCTTGGTCACATCGTCGTAATCACCCGTCGTTCGGCCCTTGTAGAAGCCCAAAAACCGCAGCAGGCGCTGTGCCGTTGCTATGGTTGAAGGAGCACTTCCCTTCTCCACATGTTTACGGAGCGCCGGTGGCGCAGAGGCCTGTGCGCGGGCGGCAAGTAAGTGCGCTGCAGCTTCGGGAGTAAGCGTGTCTGTGCGAACGGGTAACCCGTACTTTCGCTGGAACGATGCAAGGGCATCTGCCGTTACGGCACCAAACACACCCGTAACCGGGTGTTTAAATTCGCCAACTTCGGCAAGCACCTGCTGCAACATGGCAACCGAAAGTCCGTACTCGCCGGTTTCCGGTGCAATGCTCATAAGGTTGATTCCCGGAATTTTCCAGGCTTCTAATTTATCCAGCGGAGCAGGAATTGCTTTTAAGTTGATGTGCTCTTTGGGGCCCATGCCGGGACTGTAGACAGTGCCCTGAATATGCACGACGCCAAATGCCAACGCACGCGCCAGGCCTTCTTCTCCTTCCCCAACCCAAATGTCTAAACGGTGCACGTCGTTACTCAGTTCACCAATGGCGCCGCCGCGGTCGTGCACGGTAAGCACACCAATTCCCGGCAAATCGACGACTGTACCGAATGCATACGTAGAGGGTGCGGCAAGCATTCCCGGGTACACCTGCGTGCCGTCTGCTCCGTGTGTGCCGTTGCCGTTTAACATTTTATCTGCCTGAAATGAACCCTTTACGTAGCAACACTGTTGCGGCTGCGGCGAGTAGTACGCGGTAATGATGAAGTCTTGCTTTTCCCCGCCTTGGCTCAGCGTTGCTGCAACCGGAAGGAGCGTTGCACTCAGCGCGAGCGCGAACTTTATGCGTAGTGGCATTTTCTTTGCGCCAACTTCATACAGAGAGCGTGTGTGTTTGTGTTTCATGAAATCCTTGTATCTTAGCATAAACATTCATTGGTTTCGAGGGGCGTAACAACGGGATTCGGGACTCGGAATTCGGACAGTGAGTATTTCTCTTGCCAGAGCCCGAATCTCGAATACCGAATCTCGAATCCCTATTCAACGATATATTCATCCTCCAACCGAACCCCAAATTTCCCCGGGAAGTAGAGGCCCGGTTCAATAGTCACAATATCGCCACTCTGCAACACGTCGTCACTCTTACCAGAAAGCGTTGGCGCCTCATGTATTTCTAAACCGACGCCATGGCCGAGTGCATGGCAAAAATCATGATCTTTGTAGCCGCGCATACGAAAAACTGTCCGGGCTGCAGCATCCAAATTTTTTACGGCGACTCCTGCTTTCAGCAATTTCTCTGCGGCTCGCTTGGCCTCGTACACAGCATCGTATGTTCGCTGCCACTCGACACGTGGTGCACCCACAAAAAAGACTCTGCTCTGGTCGCTGCAGAAACCACCCACGGTAAAGCCCATGTCGATTTGGACAATGTCGCGGGAACGCAGCTTGGTGGCTCCTGCTCGGTAATGCGGCTTACTGCTGTTGCTGCCAAAACCAACAATCGTTTCAAACGCCAAACCTTCTGCACCTAGGGCACGCGCCTTCTGCCAAATTGCGTCGGCCAGATCGCTTTCCCTCATACCGACTTTGAGCATGAGTGGAATTGTCTTCATCACCTTTCTGCACAGCAATTGCGAGCGACGAAAGGTACGCAGTTCGTGTGGCATTTTCTTCCTACGTAGCTCTTCTACAAGGCCAGAAGTATGAACATATTTTGTACTCTTACTACTGCGTTTCCAGTTCTGCAACTGTGTGAGTGTTACCACGTCTGCTTCTATGGCGCAGTGTCGAAAGTTTTTGAGTTCCTGGGAAAATTGTTTCAGTGGCCGTACAGAAATACCGGGCAACGCAGTCTTTTTTGCAGCTTCCGTATACCTGCCATCCACAAAGAGTTGTGCCTTCGCTGCAGAGACGAGGAGGTACCCAAAACTTAGCTTTACGCCCGATAGGTAGGCAATGTTGATTCGATTGCTTATAAGCAGGGTTGAAACATGCCTTTTGCGCAACAATGAGCGCAGTGCTTTGAGTGGGCGAATGGTCACAGCTATGGTAGAATACTGTGATGCGTTTCTCTACACCAATACGTCGTCTTCAAGCCGCAGGAGCAGCTGTTCTGCTGCTTCCCTACAAGGCATTTGCCGCCACCTACGAAAGCGTGGGACTGCTGAGCGGGCTGCAGCGCGCAGCTGGCGTTACGGGAAGCAACGGGAACACGTCCTTGCGCCAAACGGTGCTGCACATTCTGTTCAACGTGCTCTCCTTCATGGGGCTCGTCGCGGTCATTGTCATCATCATTGCAGGCATTCGCTTGGTGGTTTCACAAGGCAGCGACGAATCGAAGGAAGCTGCGAAGAAAACAATTCTCTATGTCGTTATCGGACTCATTCTCATTCTCATAGCAGACAGCATTGTTGCGGTGCTTGCAAACATCGGTGACCTCAACGTGCAATGAACATCCAGCGACACTCCGCCGGCTGCGCGTTTGCGCTGTGGAGTTTGCTGTTGCCGGCCGCGCTCTTCGCGGCGCAGCAAACAAGCATTCGCGCCGGGCAACGGGCAACGGTCATTGCGCCATACGAGAACCCGGAAGAAATCGTAAGCCTGACGCTGCAACGCGACGGCGCGTTTGTAGGTGCCAGCAGCACGAACTGGATGGACATTCGTGAAACCGCAACGGGTTCGGTAACGCTGACCGTGGAACGCAGGAGCGCAACGGGCGCCCTGCAATCGCAGCACCTAACAATGAACATTGGAACAACGGCAGTTTCCTTGCCGGTGCTCAGCGACGACCCAGCGTCCTTGCTGAGCAGCGTCGGCATTTCCGGTGAATTGCAGGAAAGCACACTGGTGCTGGTTGGCGATGAACCGCTGATACTGGAGCCGAAGAGCGGAACGCTGGAGCAATTGTTTTTAGATTTAGACACGTCGATGGATACCAGTGGCGACGGTGACGCAGGCAACGACAACGTGCTTGCCGGTACCAGCTTAAAAACGGCACAAGGACTCGGCATGCTCGTCTTGCCACCGCGCGAAGGAATTACCACTGCGCTACTTGCGGGCAAATTGCGCACGGGAAAAATTCTCAGCCAAACGCTCACCATTGTGCGCAAACCCGCCACGGAGAACGGGTCGAGCGGCGGCGACCGCGGCATTGCGGTGGAAGCCCAAAGCGGCCGCACGCTCTCGGTACGCGTGGACCCGCTGTTGCTGCAAGGGGAAGAGCCGCTGATTCCGTTGTGGGACTTCGGCGACGGTCAACGCGGTGCACGCATGGTCGCTACTCACACCTACGCGCGCGACGGTGCCTATACGGTGCGCTTGCGACTCGTGCGTTTAAGCGACGGAACGACACTGCAGAACTACGAGCGCAGTTTCACCATGGCGGCAGGCATTGAACAAGGAGGCAGTTCCTCGTCTGCGACGCAAATGTCGTCCACCGAACAGCAACCCTCTACGGGAAGCGCGGGCGGCAGTTGGGTGTGGACCGTGCTTATTGCATTGGGTGTGCTCATTGTTTCCATGGTTGTTGGCGCGGGTGGTGTTCTACTACTCAAAAAGATGCGAGGCGGCGGTCTGCAGAAAACCTTGGACGCCGTGGAGAAGAAATTGGTTCCCGAAAGCGCAAGCGAGCAACCGGCAACGCTTACCGTCACTCCGGTAACGCCTGCTGCAGAACCGCAAGCAGCCGAGACGGTTGTGCCGCCTTGGCTTGCAGGAACGAGTGCAGAACCTGCTGCACCTGTGGCCGCACCACAAACCCCAGGGCAATCTGCCCCTGCACCAGCGCAACCAGAGCCACTTTCCCCCGAAAGCACAGCGGCAGCGGCCGAGCTACCACCGTGGTTGGCAGAGGCACAGGGAATTCCCCAAGCCGAACCCACCCCAGCCCCCGCACCGGAACCTGTTCCCGCACCAACCCCAGAACCGGCACCCGTTGTTGACGAGCCACTCCCCGAACCGCAGCCACTGCCCGCACCGGTGCAAGAACCTGTTGCTACACCGGCACCGGAACCTGCTGTGGTGGAGCCTGCTGTGCAAGCCTCACCCGATGTTCCGCCGTGGCTGGAAGCAGCTGCCCCAGAAACTGTGGAGCCGGTAACTCCCGCTCCAGTTGCTGCAACACCTGTACCGGTAGCTCCTGCTCCCGCCACGCCGCCGCCCGCGGCTGCAGCACCCGCACCCGCGAAGCTTGCGCGCCCGACGAACCCGGAACAAGAAGAGAGGGAACGTGAACGCAAGCGGCTCAAGCGCCAGCGCTACCGCCAAAATAAGCGTGAGCGTGAACGCACGGAAAAAGCTGCGACTTCACCACAGCCAGCACCGCAAGAACCGGTCGCGCCTGAACCGAAACCAGAAGTACCTGCAGTGGTAGGTGATCTGCCAGCGGTCATAGAGCCCGCTGCACTCCCTGCAGTTGTGGAAGAACCTGCTGTGCCGGCAGTTATTGAAGCTCCGGACATTCCTGCAACTGTTCCTGCACCATCTCCCGTGGTTGCTTCTGAACAACTACCCGAAAGTGATGATGCTGTGCAGTTTATTGTCCGGGCAGATAGTGTGAGTACGGACTCAGAGGAACCCCCGACAAAGCCGCTTTAAGACCATTTTTTCCTCTTGTGGGTCGTGATATAGTAAGTGCACTGTATTTGACATTTTACAATTTTCTTTCATAATAGATATATGGATCATTTGAACCAAGCAGAAACAGATTGGGGAGGACCAACGGAAAAGAAGGCTGATTCTGTTCCACAAAAAGATGCGGCAGAAGAAACACAACCTATGTCGGTACCGCGAGGACTGGCCAACATTGCCCTGGCTCTTGGAGTAGCAGGAAGTGGAATAGCATTTGCAACTGTCTATGGAAAAAACGGGAAACACGTGGAGGCAGGCGCCGGACATGAGCCCATAGCTCCTCACGTTGAAAAGATGAACTTCCCTGCCACGCAAACGATTGAACGGGAGGCAGGCGACGTTAAAAAGAATGTAAGGATTGTCTCTGGCGCAGAAGAAGAGGGACAACTTAACTAGTACGAAGCCCAGCTCCTCGGTAAGATCTCGTGGCCACAATTGATCTTTGCATGTCCGAATTTTGTTCACGAATAACCCTGGCGCCTGTGGCGTGCCACGGAGTTCGCGAACTCCGTGGCGGGCGTAGCTCAGTTGGTTAGAGCGCCAGGTTGTGGCCCTGGAGGTCGTGGGTTCGAACCCCATCGCTCGCCCCACAAATTTTCTTGCACAGCGACATATGCTTACGAACGCCGAAGATAGAGTAAAAGGCCTAGGTGCGCTCAAAAAGCTCTGGTAAGCTCCTTGACCGTATGGCAGACGCACTTTTCCGCACACCGAAGGGCACGCACGACGTACTGCCCGAAGATCACCAGTATTTTACCTTCATAAAAAAAGCAGTGCGCCACCGCGCACGCCAGGCGGGTTATACGCGTATCGACCCTCCCATTTTTGAAAACCGCGCCATCTTTGAACGCGGAATCGGCGCCCACACCGACATTGTGGAAAAGGAATTGTTCCTGGTAAAAGGAACGAAGTCCGACGACGGAGACACCGAATTTGCACTGCGCCCCGAGTTCACCGCAGGCATTTGCCGCAGCTACATAGAGCACGGCATGCAGCAGTTGCCGCAGCCGGTGGAGCTGTACGCCATCGGCCAAACATTCCGCTACGACCGCCCGCAGAAAGGCCGCTACCGCCAGTTCCACCAGGTGGACTTAGAAGTCATTGGCTTAAAGGATGCCAGCTTGGACGCACAGCTGATTCACGTGTGCACGAAAATTTTGAGCGACTTGCACGTCATGGACCGCCTGAGTTTGCAGATCAATAACATTGGCACTGCAGAAAGCCGTGCAGCGTACGTTGCTGCATTAAAGGATTACTTCATTGGCAAAGAGCGCAACCTGCCCGAACTCGACCGCGACCGTTTGCTGAGCAACCCGTTGCGCCTGCTGGATTCCAAAGAAGTGGATACCCAAGTGTTGCTCAAGAGCGCGCCCACCATGGACCAATTCATAGACGCAGAGTCGCGCGACTATCATGCGACGCTCCTGTCGTACTTAGACGAACTCGGCATTTCCTACACGCAGAACCCCAGCCTCGTTCGCGGGCTCGACTACTACACGCAAACTGTGTTTGAGTTCTGGGACAGCAGCGCCGGGGCGCAGAATGCCGTAGGCGGCGGCGGCCGGTACGACGGGCTCATAGAACTGCTCGGCGGCAAGCCAACCCCAGGGGTAGGTGTTGCCTTGGGTGTGGAACGCATTATTTGGCACATGAAGCAGGCAGGCGTGCCGGTACCGAACAAAGACCGCGTGCATGTGTTCGTGGCGCAGCTGGGGCCGGAGGCAAAGGGGAAGTGCTTGCGCCTGATTTCGGACTTACGGGAGCAAGGCGTGCACACCCTGGGTGCGCTGGGTGAAGCCAGCCTAAAGAGCCAAATGCGTTTGGCAGATAAATTCCAGGCCAGCTACACGCTGCTGCTTGGCCAACAAGAAGTAAAATCCGGCGTCATCATTCTGCGCGACATGGCTGCGGGAAAGCAGAAGCAGATTCCGTTTGAAAAGGCGGTGCCAGAAATCATCAAGCTGCTTGGCCAAGAAAACCTGGACACGTATTCCATACGTGACGGCATGGGGGAACAGGATCACGACTAACCCACATATGGTGAGAGTCGAGTAACGCGTGACGAGGGACGTCACTCGTCGGCTCGTCGCTCGTCTCTGTGTTTTAAAGATTTTCTCATGATCAAATATCTCCGCATTTTCGAAAAGATCCACTCATTCAATTGTGGAAACATCTGGTAATCCCTGGGCCGCTTCGTACGATCCCAAATGTACAGTGGTACGAGGATGATCACTGCCAGCGATAGAAGCACTTCCACCACGACTAGATGTCCAAGTTTTGCACCGTCTTCGCGTGCGTCTGTATGAACTTGCGGCGCGGAGCAACTTCGCTGCCCATAAGCGTTGTAAATGTGGCGTCTGCTTTTTCGGCATCTTCCATGGTTACGCGCAACATGGTGCGGCTGTCGGGGTCCATGGTGGTGTCCCACAGCTGCACGGGGTTCATTTCTCCAAGACCTTTGTAGCGCTGGATGCTGATCTTTCCGCTCTTCTTGGGTTCCTCCTTTTTGCCTTTCTTGGCCTTCGTATCGGCGGTTAGATCCTCTCCAAGCTCTTGTACCGGCACTTCGTCTTCCGAGGCCTCCGGCTGCTCCAGTTCTTCTGCGGAAATCCCCCACTCTTTTAAGAGGGCGTGCTTTTGTTCGTCGGTGTACACGTACCGCATTTCTTTGCCGCGGCTAATGCGGTAGAGCGGAGGCTGGGCGATGTACAGGTGCCCGCGCTCAATGAGTTCCTGGAAGTATCGGTAGAAGAGCGTAAGGAGGAGCGTGCGAATGTGAGCGCCGTCCACATCGGCATCGGTCATTATAACGATGCGGTGGTAGCGCAGCTTGCTAAAGTCTTTCACTTCACCAATGCCCATACCCATGGCAATAATGAGCGCTTTCACTTCGTTATTGGCAAGCATGCGGTCCAGGCGTGCTTGCTCCACGTTCAGAATTTTTCCACGGAGTGGCAAAATAGCCTGGAATTCGCGGTTTCGGCCCTGTTTTGCAGAACCACCAGCGGAGTCACCCTCCACAATGAACAGTTCACAATCGGCAGGGTCGCGGCTGCTGCAGTCGGCCAGTTTGCCCGGCAGCGTCATGCCTTCTAGGGCTCCTTTGCGAATAACGCTGTCGCGGGCGGCGCGAGCCGCCATGCGTGCGCGGGCTGCAAGCAAACACTTCGCAACAATGTCTTTTGCCTCGCCCGGATGCTCTTCCATGTACTCGGCAAGCTTTTCGTTCACGACCGTTTCCACCGCCGTTTTCATTTCGGCGTTGCCGAGTTTCGCTTTCGTCTGGCCTTCGAACTGCGGCTCTTTTAAGCGAACGGAGATGACCGCCGTGAGTCCTTCGCGCACGTCGTCTGCTGTCAGATTTTCATCTTTCTCTTTCAGCGCACCTTGCGTGCGTGCGTACGCGTTTATGGTGCGCGTGAGCGCCGCCTTGAAGCCCGTAAGGTGATGGCCGCCTTCCGTGGTATGAATGTTGTTGGCAAAGCTGACCACGTGTTCCTGGAACGCTTGGGTATACTGCAGCGCAACTTCCACGAATCCGTCGGTCGTGTCTTTTTCAAACCAAATCGGGTCGCCAATGCGCTCCTTGCCTTCGTTTAAGTGGCTTACATAAGCGGAAATTCCTCCTTCGAAGTGGAAACGGTACAAGCGCGGGTACACAAGGTCCGCCTCGGGGCGCTTCTCGCGTTCATCTAAAATCGCCACGGTAATGCCGCGCGTTAAGTACGACTGCTGGCGCAGGCGCGTAAGCAGCGTGTCCATGGAAAATTCGAGCGTGTCGAAAATTTCCGCGTCGGGCCAGAACTGAATTTTAGTTCCCTGCTTGTCGGTTTTTCCGTCGGGCTTTACATCGGCCTTTGGCTTTCCTCGCTCGTATTCCTGCACATAAATCTTGCCGTCGCGGTAGACCTCTGCGCGCATTTTTTTACTGAGCGCGTTCACCACAGAAGAACCCACTCCGTGGAGTCCTCCCGAAACCTTGTACCCCGAGTCATCTCCGCCGAATTTGCCACCGGCGTGCAGTGTTGTCAGCACGATTTCGAGTGCGGACTTGCCAACTTTGGGGTGAATATCGACCGGAATTCCACGACCGTTGTCTTCGACGCTTACGGAGCCGTCGTCATGGAGCATGACGATGACATTGTTCGCATGGCCGGCCATGGCTTCGTCGATGCTGTTGTCGACAATTTCGTACACAAGGTGGTGCAGCCCCCGCACATCGGTAGAACCGATGTACATACCCGGGCGTTTGCGCACAGGCTCTAGGCCCTCCAGCACTTGAATCTTCCCGGCATCGTAGGTGTCCTTTGGCATAAGCGGAGGGATTGTAGAGAGGGAACCAGCGTGTTGCAATTCTGATATCCACTGATCGTTTGACTATTAGAATATTTGAATATTAGGGATTAGGGCGGTATTCGAACCCTAATATTCTAATACTCTAGTCCCTAATATTCTTTGTAATTGCCCGAGAAAGCTTGCAGAAAGCTCTAGGGCTCACTAAAGTAGCCCGGCTCATGGCAATCCATGCACACCGCAAAGGCGAAGAGAGTAACGACAGTTTGCAACAGCGCTTCAAGCGCCAGGTGCAAAAGTCGGGGCTCATCAAACTGCTGCGCGTGCGCGGTATTCGCCAGCGCAAGCCAAACACCCGCCTGCAGCGCAAATCTGCGCTCAAGCGCGAGGAATACCGTGCAAAGAACCGCAAGCAGCAGTTCTACAGCAACATGTAGTTCTGGTTAAAGTGTAGTTTCTGAAGGCTCGGTTTTATTTTGCGTAACCGTGTTCCCAGCATTCACTGCTATCACGTTCGCAATGGAAAGGATTCTTCGTGGTACTTCAATAATGGGATCATTGCTTACAGCATCTATTTTACAGAGTCGTACTTCCTCTCCACTCATACCAACAACCCGAAAACGTGTCTGATTTTGTATGACAAGCGCTGTGTCTGGCACTGGAACATCTTTCGTAAAAGTTAACTCCATACCATTGTTAAGCTCTACGGGAGGGAAACGGAAACCACCAACTTGCCTTGGGGGAATTGAAGGCCGTGGACTTGGTTTTGATGCTTCTGATGAACTCATATAGTAGTATTATACCATAAATTATAATAAAAAATAGAACCTGAACGCCAGCGAATGCGATTCCAATTACAAATTTACCGCGTTCTCGCAGCGGGCGCCGGATTGATGATCAACTCCAGCGCTTTGCTTAGCTGGGCAGCAGCATCTTCCACGGCAATGTCGGGCTCGATGCCCAGCTTGTTGATGTGCCTGCCGTTTGGCGTAAGCCACTCGGCAACCGTCATTTTAATTGCGGACTGGTCATTAAATTGCAGCACTTCTTGCACGGTGCCTTTGCCGAAGGTCTTTTGGCCCACGAGCGTTGCGCGCTTGGTGTCTTGCAAAGCACCCGCCACAATTTCGCTGGCGCTCGCAGACCCGCCATTCACCAGAACCACGAGTGGGGTTGCGGCGTCCACGGTTGGCTGTTGGTCGGTGGTTTCGTTGCGCAGGGAATTCTTCGAGCGAATCTGCGCCACCGTGGTGCCAAGCGGTACGAAGTTACTAACGACTTGGTCTGCAGCGTGCAGCAAGCCGCCTGGGTTATTGCGCAAGTCGAGGATAATTCCCTGGGGCTTCTGTTCCTCAATCTTCATCATGACGCCGCGCAGCTTTGTGTCGGTTGTCGTTCCAAATTGCAGAATCTTTACCACCGCAACTTTGCCTTGCCAGGAAATGTCGACCTCGGGCACGACGACGGCTGCGCGTTCTACGGTAACATCGAATTCACTGCCGCTGCGACGAATGCGCAGTTTCACACTGGTGCCTTTGGGGCCGCGAATTTTTTCCACCGCGTCGTAGAAGCCGATGTTGACGATAGAAACGCCGTCGGCGGACAGAATTTGGTCGCTGGGCTGCAAGCCGGCTTTTTCCGCAGGGGACCCGGGCAGCGGCGTCACAATCGTCAGGAATCCGTCCACATATTCCACTTGGGCGCCAATTCCCGTCACCGACCCGTCGAATTGCGACTGGAATTCACGGCTGTCGACCGGTTTCATGAAGATGCTGTACGGGTCGCCCAGCGACTGCATCATTGCCGCGGCAGCCGCATACGCCGCCGCGTCGGAATTGATGTTGTCTTCGTACAAGTATTCGTCCTGAATCAATTTCCAAAGCGTTTGGAGCAATGCTTCTTTGGGAAGACTGGAAGAAGACTGGCCTTTCGTGCCAAGCGTTATGCGAATTGTTTGCGAGGTCGGCGTTTCGCCGCTTTTGGCAGGAACAACAACCGGCACGGCAAGGCCCGAGGCTTTGCGAATCAGCAGCTCTGCTTCGGTGCCTTTCAGTTGATTCTTCGTACCAAATAGCAACTTGCTCTGCGGCGTGACCCACGATTTTTCCAGTGCTATGGCAACAGCCCGCACCAGGTTGGTGTTGGCAGCGGGCACGTCGCGGAAAAGAACCCCGGTGTGGGTTGGGGGAAACTGCCCCAATGCGGCGAGCACCTGAACCGCCTCACCTAAGGTGATGTTTTTGCCGGCATCCAAGTTGGAACCAAACACCGCAAGCGCGCCGCGGCTCTGCGCACGCTGCAACGTATCACTCAAGTTCTGGGGCACACGGCGGTAGGGCAAACTCACTGTCGTTTCCGGTGCCGGTATACCAAATGCCTTTACCGCTTGTTCCAAAAACGCACTCCGGGTAACCGGCTTGTCTGCAGTGAACATGGAACTGCTTGCGGCAAAACCGACTGCAGGAACAAGGAAGATGGCAAAGGACGCGAGTGCTGTACGAATGCGCATGATTTTTTGGAAGAAGAATGCGGAAGGCACTCTACTCCTTCTCTACTCCGCCGTCACCGGTATAAACACATGCTGCGTTTCGGGGTGCCCGTACTCTTTTTCGTTGTCTCTGCTGCTGAAGAGTTCCGTGAGCAGCCAGCACCCGCCTACTATGTAGAAGAGACAGGGCACAAGCAGAATGGGAATACCGCGAATAACAGGAATGTCACGGAGCATGGGCAAGTCTCCCAAACTTTGGGGATTACTGGGCAGCATTTGCGGGAACGTAACCAGGAAGTTAAAGCAGGCGTGCAACCCGACCGCTGTTACGAACCCCAAAAGCACAAGCACGATTTGCACAACGGGAATGAGCGGCATACGGAGCCCTTCGGCAAGCCACCGGCATACAGGAACTATGCCCCACCGACCTTTGTGGTCTTCTATCCACGGCTGCGCAAATATGGCGCGTCCAATGGAGTAGCCCACAATGCCGGTGCACGTTACGTGCACCATGGTGGTAAGGATTCCCCGCCCGAACACATTGCTAAAGAAGCCGCCCCAGGCAATGTCGCCGCTCAGCAGGTACTGCTGCACAAAGCTGAGGAAGTACGTGGGGTTGATGATGTTTTCCGCGAACGAAAACCCGATGGCGACAAGAATGCCGAACTGCAGCGCGTCGTCGATGCTTGTTACCAGGCTGCTGCCAGCGCGGTACAGCACCCAGCCTTTGCTTACTTCTTCTATAAAGGCCACGAGAATAAACGCCACGAAGGTGGAAACCAGTGTCGCAGTCATTGCGGGAACATCGCCCACGCTCCCCGAAACCAGCGCGCCGCTCGTGCGGCTGAAGTTTTCGGGAACAATGCGGAAGAAGAAGAACTGCATTTCAAGGCCCTGCGTTGCAAGCAGGTCGTAGAAGAGCACGGGCACGGTAGACAGCATGCCGGCGCACACCATAAGGACAACCGTGGCTATGCGCTCGCGGTGCTCGCGCAAAAAGAAGATGCACCAGAGCACTGCGGGTATGAGCGCCACGACGGCGGCAACAAGGCGTGCTCCGCGCACATCCGGCGAATCCAGCCCCAGTCGCCAGAGGGAAATCCACAGCAAGAAGGTGAGCAGCACGCTCATGCGGGAGTGAACGGACCACGGCCCGTAGAGCGTACGCCAGAGCACGAGCACCGCCGGAACCGCGAGCGCCACCGTGTAGGCGTCCGGGCCGTCGGGAGAAAGCAGCACCCCATGCACAACGCGTTCGGCAATCACTGCAACGATGGTGCCTACGCATATGCCGAATACTGCGTCGCGCATGCGTACCGACTGTTCCGATACAAGCACGACGGTGCTCCCCAGTACCACCCATGCAAGCCACGCGGTAAATGCCCCCGGGGAAAGAGCAGGCATATTCACTGCAACCGGTACCAAAAGAGCAAGCAAGGCAGTCGCCAAACTGCCGAAGACCGTTTCGTGCACGGTAACGGTTTGCGCCGCTGGCAGACGTAATGAACGGAGCGTCTGCAAGCCAAGAATGACACCAGCAGCCACAGCCAGGGCGCCTATGATGTCATGTTCTACAGCCATTACTATATTATAGCACAATTTAGATAATATAAAAGTGCCAGAGTGTCGCTTCCTGCAGAGCATTTGCTACCCTTTGGCCCGTGCCAGCTCCCTCCTTAGACGCGCTCGTTTCCCTCTGCAAACGCAGGGGCTTTGTATTTCCGGGCTCCGATATCTACGGAGGCTTGGCAAATACATGGGACTACGGGCCACTCGGTGTCGAACTCAAAAACAACATTAAGAAAGCGTGGTGGAAGACCTTTGTGCATAAACGGCCCGACATGGTGGGGCTCGACGCATCAATTTTGATGAACCCCAAAGTCTGGGAAGCAAGCGGACATGTGAGCAACTTCAACGATCCGCTTATTGACTGTAAGAAATGCAAGCAGCGTTTTCGGGGTGATAAGCTCCTCGAAGAGAAGCTCGGGGTAGAAGCCGCCGCAGTTCTCAAACTTGAGCAAGTGCAACCTATGCTCATGGCGGAAAAAATCCCCTGCCCGCACTGCGGGAACGTCGACTGGACCCCTGCAAAGAAATTCAATTTGATGTTTAAGACGCAGCAAGGAGTTATAGAAGGCGAAGGCACCGACATTTACCTGCGGCCCGAAACGGCTCAGGGCATTTTTGTGAACTTCAAAAACGTGGCGCAAACCATGCGGATGCGGCTGCCGTTTGGCATCGCTCAAATCGGAAAAGCGTTCCGCAACGAAATTACGCCGGGAAACTTTACCTTCCGCACGCGTGAGTTCGAACAAATGGAAATTGAGTATTTCTTCGACCCTTCCACTCAACCCTGGGAAGAAATATTTGAGCAGTGGAAGAAAGACAGTTGGTCCTTCATACAGGAGACACTGGGTGTTTCGAAGGAGAATCTGCGACTGCGGGACCATGAAGCAGATGAGCTTTCCCACTACTCGCGCGGCACCACCGACATTGAATACAAGTTCCCTTGGGGTTGGGGCGAACTCTGCGCAGCCGCTGCCTACCGTACAGACTTCGACCTCACGCAGCATGAAAAGTTCAGTGGCCAAGACTTGCACTACACCGACCCCGACGAGCCGACGCGCAAGATCATTCCGCATGTTATGGAGCCCTCCTTCGGTGCAGACCGCGTTACCTTGGCGGTTCTGCTAGACGCCTATACGGAAGAAGATGTGGAAGGAGAGACGCGCACGGTACTCAAGTTGCCTGCAAGCATTGCCCCTATAAGTGTCGCAGTCTTGCCGCTCAGCAAGAAGGAGCACTTGGTGGCAAAGGCAGTGGATGTCTTCCAAAACATTGTGAGCAACACCACGGCCACCGTGGACTTCGACGTTACCGGAAGCATAGGCAAGCGCTACCGCCGGCAAGACGAGGTGGGCACCCCGCTGTGTGTAACAGTCGACTTTGGAACCCTGGGTGAAGACGAAGGCCAAGGCTTAAAGGACACGGTGACCATTCGCGACCGCGACACGCTGGAGCAGGTTCGCGTGAGCATTGATGATCTGCCCAAAAAGGTGGAAGAGATGTTGAAACGGTAAGGTGTTTTCACTATAAGTGCCGCGCCATGAGTCCAGTGAATAAAGCTGCGGTGTACCAAACCATTCCTTTATTACGAGAAGCGAACGCCGATTTTCAAGAGCGATTGTTTGCAGCGCTTGATCACGATGACGCGCCACTGCGCCACATGCATGTAAAATCGATCGGTGATGCATCCCGCATGCAGCTTGTGCGCATATTTAACGCTGCCGGAAGGCAAAAAGGTATCACCAACGGGCTTGTACGCTACTTCGGTGTGAAGAAAGAAACAGTGTGGACCTGGCGTAAACGGTATTTTCCGGACGGTGTTTCTGAGACGCCTGAGAGGGAAATAGTCTCGTAAAAACTGGTTTTTGCTTGCAGTACTCAGTTCATTGCGGTTAACTGCATCCGCTTTCGCGCAATCGAACGCTGTATCTGATTGATCGTCGGTGGTCCTGATCGCGTCGCGCGATCACCCTAAGAATCCCGAGCGAAGCCGAGGGACGAAGGGTGGTCTCGACCGAAATCCTCCACCCTAGGCGAAATGACATCAGGCGCACCCTAAGGATGTCTCATTCTACTTTTCTCACTTCCTGCACCCCCGCAGGTTCCCCTCGCTATGACTCTCCCCACACTCGAACAATTGCTGGACGCAGCATGCCACCTGGGCCACCCCAAAACGAAGTGGCACCCGAAAATGGCGCCGTACATCTACGGCGTGCAAAAGGGGGTACACGTGTTCGACTTAACACAGACGCGCGAGCACTTGGAGCAAATGTGCAATGAATTGCAAAAGCTGCAGCGCGAAGGAAAGACGATTCTGTTCGTGTCTACCAAGCAGCAAAGTATTCCGATTTTGGAAGAAATCGGCCGCACGCTGCACCAGCCCATGGTTACGAAGAAGTGGATTCCGGGCCTGCTTACGAACTGGAAGACCATGAAGAACCGCTTAAAGTACTACTTGGACTTGCAGAGTTCGTTTTCGACGGGCGAAGCCGACAAGTACACGAAGAAGGAACAGACCATGATGCGCAAGAAGCTCACGAAGTTGGACGCAGCCTTGGGTGGCGTTGCCGCCATGAGCAAAGTGCCGGACGCACTGTTCGTGATTGACGCTGTGCGCGACCGCGTAGCCGTTGCCGAAGCACGCGTGCTGGGAATCCCCGTCTACGGAATTTGCGACAGCAACGCCGACCCGGCTATGTTTAAGATCTTCGTACCGGCAAACGACGACGCCGTACGCTCTTTGGTGCTTATTATGGACACCGTCGAAGAAGCAATGCTGGAAGGCGGCCGCGCTGCCGCTTCCGACAAAGAGTAATTTCTGAAAATCCCTAATACTCTACTATTCTACTACTCTAATCCCTCCTCCATGGAAACTTCTGCCTCTGCCGTTCAATCTCTGCGCCTGCGCACGGGCGTCTCTATTCTCGAATGCAAGAAAGCGCTCGACGAAGCAAGCGGCGACGAAGAGAAGGCAATCGAAATTCTGCGCAAGCGGGGGCTTGCGCAGGCAGCCAAAAAGGCCGGCCGTGAACAGCACCAGGGTGCAGTGTTTTCCGCCGTGAGCAGTGGCAAGGGCGCGCTCGTTGTGGTGCTGTGCGAAACGGACTTCGTGGCACGCGCAGAGGACGTGCAGGCTATGGGCAAGACGCTAGCAGAGACTGCGCTCCAGAGTGGTGCCGATGCTGCCAAGAAGAAGTCCGAAGAGCTGACGCCGGCAGCAGTGCAGAAGCTTGGCGAAAACATTACGCTGGGCGAAGTCCACGTCATCGAAGCTCCTGTCGTAGGGAGCTACGTTCACAGTAACCAGAAGATTGGCGTACTCATTGGCCTTTCGGCGGGCGAGGAGATCATTGCAAAAGATGTTGCCATGCATGCGGCTGCCATGAACCCAACCTACACAGTGCCCGAGGAAGTCGCCGAAGACATGCTCGCCAAAGAGCGCGACATTTGGAAGGACCAAATGGCAAAGGACCCCAAGCCAAAGCCTGCAGACATTCAGGAAAAGATTTTGGCCGGCAAAGAGAAGAAGTTCCGCGAGGAAAACGCTCTCGTTACCCAGGCCTTTGCCAAGGACCCCAGCAAAGTCGTGCAGCAAGTGATTGGCGATGCGAAGGTGACAGACTACGTGCGGGTAAGTATCGGAGCCTAATTGCCCTGATATTCTGATACTCTAATACTCTGATATTCTTGATCAGAAAGCCCCCTTTCGCATAACCAAAAAATCTGGTATACTAATGCGATGTTAGAAATACTCATTGCCGAAGACGACGAAGGCCTGCGCGCGGTGTATGGCAAACGACTCCAAGTCGCGGGCTACGGCGTTCGCACGGCGAATACGGGTGAAGAAGTCTTAAGCCGCGTGGAAGAGCGCGCACCAGACCTTATGCTGCTCGACATTAACATGCCGGTGATTGATGGATTCGGTATTTTAGAGCGCTACCCAAAGGCCAGCCGGCACTTCCCCATCGTGGTTGTTAGCAATTTCGGCAGCCAGGCCAACCGCCAGCGCGGCGAAGCACTGGGGGCAGACGCCTACTTCGTGAAGAGCGAAATGACCATCCACAAATTGCTGGAAATCATTGAAGACCTGCTGAAGAACAAATCGTAAGGGTTACAGACCAATGCGCGCCCACAGCCGCCGTAGCAGCGTGATTTTTGGCGCGCCGCGCAGCGGCATTGCACTGCTGAGCATGCGCCATACGTGCAAGCGCATGAGCTCTGCGACTCCGCGGTGGCGACGGATGATGACGTGCGCTTCCCCCATGCTGTCCAGTGAAGACGCCATCATGTTCGCAGAACCCACTGCAACAGTTTTGCCGTCCACAAACATCATCTTTCCGTGGGCGAACCCGGGCAGCATCCACACGCCGACATTCTGGCGATGCGCAGCCTCGAGAAGTTTGGCAACAGAGCTAAGGTTCACATTGGAGTAGACATCGTTTTTTTCGGGCAAAATAAGCGTTACGCGCACGCCGCGCTGGGTGGATTTGGCAAGCAGATCGATGATGCGCGCGTCGTCGAAGTAGCACGGCTGCACCACAATGGAGCGCTCTGCATTTGCAATCAGCGCTTCGAGGGCGGGGCGCACTTGCCGGAGTGCTGTGCCACGGTTCAGCAGCAGCTCAATGGTTCCGTGCGCCGCCGGCACGGCTTCTAAAAATTCCGCAACGAAGTGTCGGCCACGCAGCTCTACCAAGTAATCCCACGAACTTTCGGGATATTCATCTGCAATATTCATGCCCGTTAGAAACAGAATCTCGCCGTCTATAAGGAACACCTTGGAGTGGTTGTCCCCCGTTACCAGGCGAATGCCGATTGCAGGGTGATTCCAGAATTTCTTCCACACCGCATTGCCGCTGACGCGCGTGGAGGCGAAGTCCCGGTTCAATTCGAACACGTCCCCGGTGGTGTCTTTTACCACTTCCACCATAACGCCGCGGTCGGCCAGGCTGCAGAGCAGTTCCGCCAGCGCTTGCCCGGTTGCGTCGTCTTTCCATATAAACATATGCACCACGACTGCATTGCGCGCGCGGCTGAGCGCCTTCCACAGCCTGCGAAATGCGCGGTGCGGGTAACAGTACACACGCACTTCGCGGGCCACAGCCATGCGGGTTGCCTGCAAATGACGCACAAGGCCTACAGCACGCAAACGCAGCCGAAACCACAGGCGCAGCACCGAAATATGGCGTATGCCCTCCACGCCCCATACGTACCGGCGAGCATGCCGAAGCAGCGATTTAAGGGTCCGGAGAGGGTGCGAAAGGGTGCTCATGGGGACGTACTTATGGTAGAATGATATGATGCATTCCGTGAACCTCCTACCCCAGATCCTGGGACTGTTGCTTGCCGCAGCTGCGGCGGCGGCAGGGGTTGTGCTGGCGCTGCGTTTGCGGACGGATTCGCTGCGCGAACGTGACATGACTTTCCTGCAAATTGTGCTGCCAAAAAAGGAAAGCAAAGAAGACAAAGAGACGGGATCCGAGCAGTACAGCTCCGGCCAGGACTTTAAAGAAGTCTTAGGCCTGGCCGAACACCTCATGCAATCCATTCACAGCATGGTAGACAACACCTGGCACCGTTTCCTGCGCGGCCAGCCATTCTTCAGCGTGGAGTACGCAGCGCTGCGCGGCGAAATCCTCACGTACATCGTCTGCCCGCGGTCGGTTTCTTCCCTCATGGAAAAACAGGTTACGTCGTTTTACCCAGACGCCATCATCGACGTGGTCGAAGACTACGACATCTTTACCGATGTCTCGTGCGTGTCTGCTATCCCGGTGCTTCCGCACCACAACTGGAAGTCGAGTTTCAAAACGTACCAGCAACTGAAGAGTGATCCGCTCAACACCATTACGAATGCGTTTTCCAAGTTGAGTAAGTCGGAAGGTGCCGCCGTACAAATTGTGTTGCGCCCCGTGCGTAGCGGCTGGCAGCGCAAGTTGCGCCAAGAAGCGCAGCATTTGCTCAATCCTAAAAAGAAATCCGGATTCGGTATCCTGAATCCGCTTGCGTGGGTCAGCGCCATTCTTGCAGTGCTCACCACGGGCAATGAAATGAAGGAGCTGGAAACCAAGGAGCAAGCCAGCGGCGAACGCGTGTCGCAACAGGTGGAGGAATACAGCAAAGTACTGGATGAAAAAGCAAGCGGACCGGGGTTCGACGCAGTCCTCCGTATTGTCAGTTCCGCAGACACCCCAGAACGCGCACACCAAATGCTCAACGAAATTGCGGCCAGCTTTTCGCAGTTCGACGAGCCCCAGGGCAACAGCTTCCACCTGCCGCATTTCGCCTCGAAAAAGGATACCGTGCTGCGGTTCATTCGCCGCGCACCGCGCCACAGCGGCGTGAGTAGCGTCCTAAAGCCCCATATGCGCCTGGGCACGGCAGAAGTCGCCAGCTTGTGGCATCTGCCGAACATCAAGTACAACAAGGTCGAAACCATCAAGTGGCAGAAATTCAAATTGGCACCTTCGCCGAAAGACGTTCCCGACGAAGGGCTCTTTCTGGGCTACAACACGTACCGGGGCGACAAGCGCAAAATCTTCATGAAGAACGAAGACCGCTTCCGCCACTTCTACATTATTGGCCAAACGGGTACGGGCAAGTCGTCCATCATTCAGCTCATGGCGCGCCAAGATTTTCACAATGGCAAAGGCGTGTGCGTGGTGGACCCGCACGGCTCGCTTATAGAAGACCTGCTTCCCTACATTCCGCGTGAACGCGCAGACGACGTCATCTACTTCAACCCGGCCGACACCGAGCGGCCCATGGGCTTAAACATTTTGGAAGCCGAAACACCGGAAGAAAAAGACCTGGTTGCCTTGGACACCATGAACATGATGGTGAAGATGTTCGGTGAAGAAATTTTCGGACCCCGCATTCAAGACTACTTCCGCAACGGCTGCCTTACCTTGATGGAAGATACGGATGAAGGGGGTGCGATCACGGACCTTATCAAACTGTTTACCGACGAAGAGTGGCAAAAATACAAGGTTGCGAAGGTAAAAAACCCCATCGTGCGCGCGTTCTGGGAAAAGCAAATGGCCATGACGGGCCAGCGCGAAAAGCAGGAAATGATTCCGTACTTCGCAGCGAAGTTCGGTCAGTTCTATACGAACGCACTCATTCGCAACATTGTCGGCCAAACGAAGAGCGCCTTCGACATTTCCAAGTGCATGCAGAACGGCAAGATTCTGCTTATGAATTTAAGTAAAGGTCTCGTGGGCGACATTAACTCGCAACTCCTTGGACTCATCATCGTCAACAAAATCCAAGTCGCCGCCATGCGCCGCCAGCGCCAAGCCAGCGGCGAACGCAAAGATTTTTACCTGTACATCGACGAATTCCAGAACTTCGTCACCCCGAGCATCGAATCCATTTTGAGCGAGGCTCGCAAGTACCGCTTAGGCTTGATCCTCGCCCACCAGTACATCGACCAGTTGGAAAAAGAGAGCAAGCTTTCGGGCAACACCAGCCTAAAGGGCGCCGTGTTTGGAAACGTGGGTACGATGATGTTTTATAAGATTGGCCCGCAGGACGCAGAAACAGGCGCCAAGGAAATGGCACCGGTTTTCAGTGAGCAGGACCTGGTGAATATGGACGCCTTCAAGGGCGCCATGAAGCTGTGTATAGACGGTCAGCCCAGCCGCCCATTCACCATCGAAGTCCCCCGCCCCTGGGTGGATACGACCTACCCCAAAGACACGCAGGCGGCAGAAGCGTATAAGCAGCTGAGCCGCTTAACGTATGGACGTGCGAGGGAATTCGTCGATCGAGAGATCTTGAGGAGAATTGGCTAATACTCTTGTTATCGATCACGCTCTCGATATGGTACAATAGAGATTGATGAGTGTTCCTCTTCCCAAACTGACGGTTGAATTCATTGCCGATACCGAAGTCGGTGGTTTCACGGCACGTGTTGCAGATATTCCAGCATATGGTGAAGGTGAAACGAAAGAAGAGGCTCTTACAGATTTAGAGGAAGCACTACGGGCATACATCGAAGAGTTTGGTCTTGAAGATGCAATGAGCCGTGTCAGTAATGTAACGATTCGTAGTATCGCAATCGATTTGAAGTCTTTGCAATGTGACTAAGCTCCACAGGATTTCCGGCATGGATCGGGAGATTCTGAGTAGAATTGGATAGTAAACTTGCTAAAATAAAATGTAACAAAGAAAGTTTATAAGTTTTCAATAGGTGCTAAACGGTTGTTTTTAACTCGATATGCAACCCTATCAATCGGACGAATATCATATATTTCCATTTCTTTAAAAATGCAACTTCTAGAAAAATCTGCATACAATTCGTCAAATTCTTCACGTGGAACACCTCCAGTTCTGCTATATTCAGAAACTGCATCTAAGATATGTTTTGGTAAAATTCCTTCACACATTGTTAGTATTTCTTTTAAGAATGCACGACCGACATTATTGTAAGCACATTCGGCCAATAAGAAGAGGATTGATTTGGATGGAATACTTATTTGTATCGCATCCTTAAGAAAGCTGATTGCCTGACGATGACGTTGCTGTGCAATAAGGCTTTTTGCAATAAAAACACGTGCGTAAACTTGATTGGGCTCTGTTAACAATACTTGAGCCCAAAGTTTTTCCGCTTCTTCATGATGGCCTAGAAAAGTTCTTGCTGTGGCTACAATCTTGTATGAAACAGGAGTCCATTCGGTCTGTGGAACATTCATAAAAACATTTAAAGTTTGTTGTGGTCTTCCTGTTGAATTTAAAGCCATCCCCATACTGTCACACAAACTTACATTCATTCTGTTCCTTTCTAAATCTTGTAATAAAGTGATTGTTTCTCCATACCTTTTTTCTCTATTAAGAGCCATTGCTACACTCAAATAAATATCATCATCCCAACTATTTCTATCCAAACTTTCAATTGTTTGAATGGTTTCTTCAGACCTATGCAATTTATTAGTACATCTTGCGGCGATACCGTGAATAACAGCATCCCAATTTTCTTTTCCATATTCATGAAGCAAAGTTAATGCTTCTTCAATTTTCCCTAACTTAAAAAGTGTTGTTGCAGCACAAGAATATAGATACTTATTCCATTTATTCCGAGGAAGAGTATGGAGCAAATCCCAGGCTTCCTGAAAGCGATTTTTTATATGCATTGCTCTAACTGCCATAGAATAAATAGGTAAATCCCAGAAAGATTTATCTACATATTCAAGTAGTGCAATCACGCCATCGGCGTCATCTTGAGAGCTAAGATCAGCTACCAATTTGCCAACATTTGAAGTGCCTGCTATTTTTAAATTTGTTTTTTCTAACATAGATACCAACTGCGGAACCCTGCCTCCAGCGGCGAATGCTTTAAGTGCGACTCTAATTGTCCTCTGATTCCAGTTTTGAGCACCAAAATCAGTTAATAATTCAATACACTCTTCAAATCTGTCTTGGCGACAGAGCGCATTAGCAGCCACATTGCACGTCATAATATCCCAGTTTTCTCTCCCCAGAGAATCCAACAAATCCAAGGCTTCACTATACCGCTTAAGTGCATTCAGAGATGCAGCTACTGTTGTATAAGAAGCTGTATCCCATTGGTTTCTATCCAACGAAGCGAATTTTGATAGAGTTTCATCATATTTACCTAGTCTGTTATAAGCTGCACATACCGTATTATACAAATTAGTACCCCATTTCTCCTGACCATATTTTTCAAGAACAGCGACAGCAACCTCTGAAGAATCGTTTTTTATTAAACATGAAGAAATAGCAGACAAAATATTATTTATCTCTGCTCTATAGTGAGAGTGTAATGCATTTAATAATGCTGCAATCTCAATCTTTCCGTTTCTTAAAGCAAAACAGTATGTGCTGGCAACTTCTCGATATCTAGTGGCTTCACGTCGCATTTGCTGTAAAAGTTACATATATTTGTCATTAAAACAACCTGCTATTAAAAAATATATTACCGCACCGCCACACTCCTCACCGGCACAGCATGCACTAAATAGCGTTGGCTGATGCTGTCTGGCGGCCAACAGGTGTACAGGATCAATTCCTCGCCGCCGTCTCCGTTGTCTTCGAACGGCGCGCCGTCACTGGCCTGCACGGTCTCTTCGAAACTTACCTCGTAGGTGTACATCTTCCCATCGTAGGTTACGTAGATTTCGTCCCCCGGTTGCAGCCCGTTGATCTTGCGGAAGATTTTCGTGTACTGCGACACGTCCCACGGGTACCCGCTGCTGTGTCCGTAGACCATAATCTTGCCGCCGTCACCCGGGTAGCTGAACAGGTGCCCCACGCCTATTTGCAGCGGCTCCATAATGCCGTCGTTGGTAAACGGGTCTGTCGGGTGGCTTATGGTAAGGTCCTTAATGCCAAGTGTCGGCATGGAAATAGCGAAGTACTGCTCGCTGCCATACGAAGACGCAGCCGGGTCGCTCTGGCCGCGCAGTTGCTCTTCGAGCTGCAGCAATTGTTCCACGGTCCATTGCGGCTCGGTAAAACTGCCTTTGCGCTTTTCGGTATTGCTCATTTTGCGGTAAACCATGTCGAAGAACTGGCCGCGGGTAATGGGGTGGCCCAGGTACAGGCGCCCCGCATGCATCGCCAAGTTCTGCCCTATTGCTGCGTTAATGTAGCCCGTAAACCACTGGCCGGAATCGTTTTCTATGTAATTGGAGTCACTCGCCTCGCTTACACTCTCGTCGTCTTCGCCGTAGGAACGCAGCAGCAACGCAAGCGCCTCTTCGACTTTCAGCTGATCTGCCGGGCGAAATGTTCCATCGCTGTGACCGTGCACAATACCCGCTTCGACCCCGGCCTCTATGTAGGGAATGTACCAGGCGTCTGGTTCGGTGTCGGAAAACAGCGGCACTGGCTGACTGTTCTTCTCTGCTTTCTTTACGCGGTCCATCAAGTTGCTCTGCGTCAGCATTATCACTTTTACGGCTTCGGCACGGTTCAGTGTTTGGTAGGGGCGGCCGCTGCCGTCGCTGTAGCCCTGCACAACGCCTTTACTGGAAAGGTAGGCGTAGGCGTCTTTGTAGACCGTGTCGTTCGTGTCGCTAAAAGAGGCAGCATTCACCGTCGTTGCGAAGATGCTAAGCACGATGGTAAGAGCGGCGTATTTTCGCATGAGGAAGCGCAAAAGAAGGAACTTGGATAGTTAATATAGCATGTAATTTTACTATGTCAATTAGTTGTTCCGTGCCTTTTGCTAGCCCAAAAGTATACTTTCCCGGCTTGGCCCTCAAGATCGGTATTGTCGGGTTGCCAAACGTGGGGAAATCCACGCTCTTTAACGCGCTCACACGCTCGCGCGGAGCGCAAGCAGCGAACTACCCGTTCTGCACCATTGAACCCAACGTGGGCATTGTAGAAGTGCCAGACAGCCGCCTCTGGGACTTGGCCAAGATTGTGGACCCCAAGAAAGTGGTTCCCGCCGCAATCGAATTCGTCGACATTGCGGGCCTGGTGCGCGGCGCCAGTAAAGGGGAAGGACTCGGCAACAAATTCCTTGCCGCTATTCGCGAAGTCGACGCCATTTGCGAAGTGGTGCGCTGCTTTACCGGTGGCGACATTCTGCACGTGGAAGGCACTATTGACCCCAAACGTGATCGTGAAATTATTGAGGCCGAGTTACAAATTGCGGACCTGGATAGCGTTACGAAGCGTCTGGAGAAAATTCGCCAAGCTGCAAAGACGGGAGATAAAGAAAAAGCGAAGGAGGTTGCAGCATTCGAAAAGATCGAAACCGCACTCAAGGCGGGCACCATGGCCATAGCAGTGGACCTTACGGAAGATGAGGAGCTTCTTGTGAGCGATATTCATCTGCTCACGCGCAAGCCGTTTCTGTACGCCGCAAACGTTGCCGAAAGCGATCTTGCTGCTGCAAAAGTCGAAGACCTGCGTGCGCAGATCGGGCTCCCCTCCTCTGGGTCTGTCGTCGCGGTGAGTGCAAAGCTCGAAGAAGATTTGATCGATTTGAGCCCAGAAGAAGGCAGTGAATTCTTGCGTAGCCTTGGGGTGCATTCATCGGGGTTAGACCGCTTGGTTCGTACCGCCTACGAAGCACTCGGGTACATAACCTACTTCACCGCGGGTCCACAGGAGGTACGCGCATGGAACGTCATGCAGGGCGCCACGGCGCCACAGGCTGCCGGCGTGATTCACACGGACTTTGAACGCGGCTTCATTTGCGCAGATACCATCGCCTTTGCCGACTACATTGCTGGTAGTGGCGAAGCAGGCGCAAAGCTTGCAGGTAAGCTGCGCCAAGAAGGCAAAAGCTACAGAGTGAATGATGGTGATGTGATGCACTTTAAGTTCAACGTTTAGCATGCTTTCCATCAGTCAATCTCGTAATTTCTGATTTCTGTCCTCTGACCTCTATCTTCTTATTATGGTTTTCATAGCGCGTGAAGAACCTTTCACCTGCGGTCACTGCCAAGCGGCCGTTGAGCCCCTTAAGCATGGCAGCTACCGCAACCATTGCCCAAGGTGCCTGTGGAGCAAGCATGTGGATGACGCGGGCCCTGGTGATAGGGCCTCAACGTGCGAGCAACTGATGCAGCCTGTGCAACTGGATATGAATGCCAGCAAAGGTTGGCGGATTCTGCACAAGTGCACCCGGTGCAAGAAGGAGCAGTGGAACAAGGCAGCGCCAGATGACGACCTCTCTGCGTTCACGCAGGAGCCATTCCTATAACTGTCTTCTAACTTCTTAGGGCGCTATCTGGCCGGTTTGCGACATGATTCCCACGATGAACGCGCTGAACAGGAAGAACAGAATCATGAACGGAATGAGGATAAGCAGATGCGCCACCATGAAGTGGCCCCAGATTGCGAAGGCGCGCTTCAGGAAGGAATCAGAATTCAACCAAGAATCTTTTTTCATAAAAATGTGAGGGGAACGGGATGCCTGGAATATACCAGACAAACGTCACACGTCACACGTCACAAGTCATTCGACATGTGACATGTGACGGTAACCTTCCTAAGAACAACCGGACGTCTGCCCACAATCGACGCACAGTTCACAACTCCCGTTGCGCTTCATCTTCATACTGCCGCAGCCGCTGCACACCGAACCGGTAAAACCCTGCGCCTTTGCCAGGCGGAGTTTTTCGTCTGCGCTGTCGGATTCTGCGGGCACTTCTTCCACGCGTGCATGCGCTGTCGCAGGCGTGGCGTGCAAATCGGCGGCGGAGCCTTCGTCCACCACCGAAAGCCGCATGGCAAACGCGTCGGTGCTCTTGCTGCCGTTTTCGTAGGCCAGGTCTACAAGGTCGCTGTTGTGGTACTTCTTGGCCTGCTCTTTCGTAAGAAACTTGAGCGCCAGCCAGCGGCCCAGGTAGTCCATAAGGCTTTTTACCATGGGTACTTCGCGGTTGCCCGTCATACCGGCGGGTTCGAACCGGGCACCCACAAGTTTGGCGCACAGTACCTCGAGCGGCACGCCGTACTGCAGGTTCATGGAAAGGCTGAGTGCAAGGGTGTCCATAATGCCGCTTAGGGTGCTGCCTTCTTTGCTCATTTTAATGAAGATTTCACCCGGGGCACCGTCGTCGTACATGCCCACGTGTATGTAGCCTTCGTGCCCCGCAATGGCGAACTTGTGGGTTATGGAGGGGCGCTCCTGCGGCAGCTTTCTGCGGCGCGGCACTTCTTTGATGACGATTTTTTCGACAATGGTTGGCTCCGTCACGGCGGTCGTGACCGCCGTGGTTTCTTTCTTCGACGACTTGTTGCTCAGTGCTTGGCTCATTTTGCAGCCGTCGCGGTAGAGCGCGTTGGCCTTCAATCCCAGTTTCCAACTGAGCAGGTAGGCATTCTTAATGTCTTCCACCGTCGCTTCGTGCGGCAGGTTGATCGTTTTACTAATGGCGCCGCTGATGAACGGTTGCGCCGCCGCCATCATGCGAATGTGGCCTTCGGCTGCTATGTAACGCTTGCCCGTCTTGCCGCATTTGTTGGCACAGTCGAACACCGAAACGTGTTCGGGCAAAAGGTGCGGCGCACCCTCCACCGTCATGCAGCCGCAAATCACATTGTTCGCGTCGGCAACTTGCTCGTCGGTAAAGCCGAGCGTTGCAAGCATGTCGAAGCCCGGTGCGTCTGCTTTCTCTGCAGCGATTCCCAGCCGGCGCAAACATTCGTCGCCCAGCACAAACCGGTTGAAGGCGAAACCGATTTCGAACACCGTGGGCAATTGCTGCTCAATTTTGGCAATGTCTTGTTCGGTGAACCCCTTTTCGCGTAGCGAAGCACGGTTTACATGGGGGGCACCTTCCAGGCTGAGCGTTCCCATGACGTAGTCCATAATTTCGCGCACCTGCGTGTCGTTGTAGCCCAAGTGGTGCAGTGCGGGTTTCACCGACTGGTTCGCGATTTTCATGTAGCCGCCGCCGGCAAGTTTTTTAAACTTTACAAGTGCAAAGTCGGGCTCCACGCCCGTGGTGTCGCAGTCCATAAGGAGCCCTATGGTTCCCGTGGGGGCAATCACGGTGACTTGCGCGTTGCGGTAGCCGTGCGCTTCACCCAGGGCGAGAGCGCGGTCCCAGCATTCTTTTGCGGTGGTAAGCATGTCGTCTGGGCAGGCGTCGTGGTCGATACCCACGGGGGTGACATTGAGCTGCTCGTATTCACGCGCGGGCGCGTCGTACGCGGCGCGGCGGTGGTTGCGAATGACTTTCAGCATATGCTCGCGGTTTTTTTCGTACCCGGCAAAAGCACCCAGGTACTTGGCCATTTCGGCGGAGGTCGCATACGACTCGCCGGTCATAATGGCGGTGATTGCGGCACAAATTGCGCGCCCTTGGTCGCTGTCGTACGGGATTCCCATGCGCATGAGCATGGCGCCCAAGTTGGCGTAGCCAAGACCTAAGGTGCGGAAGCGGTAACTGAGCTCGGCGATTTCGCGGCTTGGAAATTGCGCCATGAGCACCGAGATTTCCAGGACCACTGTCCACAGTTTGACCGCGTGCTGGAACTTGGCCAGCTCGAAGGTCGCATGTTCCGCGTCGTAAAATTTGAGCAGGTTAATGGACGCCAAATTGCAAGCGGTGTTGTCGAGGAACATGTACTCGCTGCAGGGGTTGCTGGCGTTAATGCGGCCGTCTGCGGGGCACGTGTGCCAGTCGTTGATGGTGGTGTCGTACTGCACCCCCGGGTCGGCGCACGCCCAGGCCGCATACCCAACGCGGTCCCACAGTTCGCGTGCGCGGAGCGTTTTGCAGGGCGCGGGTTCGCGCTTCTCCTCGCTGGCTTTGCGCAGTTCCGTGCGCCATACCAAGTTCCAGGTGTCGTCTTTTTCCACTGCTTCAAAGAATGCATGGGGAATACGCACCGAGTTGTTGCTGTTTTGGCCCGACACCGTTTGGTAGGCGTCGCCGTTGTAGTCGCTGTCGTAGCCCGCGGCCACGAGTGCGGCCACTTTCTTTTCTTCGTTCACCTTCCAGTCAATGAATTCTTCAATATCGGGGTGGTCTAGGTCCAGGCACACCATTTTGGCCGCGCGGCGCGTGGTGCCGCCGGACTTAATGGCCGCTGCAGCGCGGTCGCCAATTTTCAGGAAGCTCATAAGGCCGCTGCTCTTGCCGCCGGCGGAAAGCGGTTCGCCGTCGCCGCGCAAGTTGCTGAAGTTCGTTCCCGTACCCGAGCCGAACTTAAACAGGCGCGCTTCGCGCACCCATAAGTCCATAATGCCACCTTCGTTGACCATGTCGTCTTTTACCGACTGAATAAAGCAGGCATGCGGCTGGGGGTGGGTGTAGGCGTCGACGCTGCGCTTCACTTCGCCCGTAGCCGGGTCGCAGTAGTAGTGGCCTTGCGCGGGGCCCGTAATGCCATACGCGTAGTGCAGCCCGGTGTTAAACCACTGCGGGCTGTTGGGGGCCGCCATTTGGTGCACAAGCATGGCAGAGAGTTCGTCTTCAAACGCCTGAGCGTCTTGCGGGCTTTCAAAGTACCCGTGCTGCTGGCCCCAGTGCCTCCAGCAACCGGCCAAGCGGCGCACGACTTGCTTTACCGAGCGCTCCGGCCCCGTAACGACCTCGCCTTTTTCATCTTTTACAACATTGCCCGCTTCGTCGTACTGCGGAACGCCTGCCTTGCGGAAGTATTTGGAAACCACAATGTCGGTTGCCACCTGGCTCCAGTCGGCGGGGATCTCCGCATCTTGCATTTCAAACACCACCGAGCCGTCGGTATTGCGAATGCGGCTGGTGCGACGTTCGTACTGCACCTCGTCGAGCGGGTCGCTGCCCGGCGTCGTAAACACACGGGGAATGCTTAAGCCGCCCGACCGTTTGCCGGCCACGGTGGAAGAGGAAATGACAGGAGCAACAGGGTTCATGGGAGAAACGGGGGAAACGGCGGCAAACACACTATATTGTGGTTGTCCGCGGACAAGGCCACAAGATAAAGCGTTTTTTCGAAATTACCAATCGTTTCACTTGCAGTTTTTTCAACTTCGTACGCACGTATGCAAAGGACACCGCGCTCCACATGACGCGGCGGCGAACACGTGTACCATGCGGCCGTGCAAATCCGCATTTGTTGCATTGTCGCCGGCACCAACGAACCCAGCAACTGCGCAATGCTTGCGGAGTATTTTTTGCATGGTCTCGAAGCTGCACTGCCGGGGTGCCAGGTCACCCTTCTTCGGCTGCGCGATATGAGCTTGGAACACTTCTCCCTAAAGCACTACGACGCATCTACACCAAAGGAGTCCGACTTCCTGAAACTGGAAGAGGCAGTGACACATGCTCATGGGCTCGTGATTGCGACACCTGTGTGGAACTTCTCGGTTCCGGCGCACTTAAAAAATGCCATAGACCGCATGGGCAGCTTCGCACTCGACGCTGAACGCCGATCGCACGGCACGCTCAAGAACCTGCCCAGTTACATTATCTATACGGGCGGCACCCCTATGAGCATGTGGCTCACCCTTATTCGCAGAACCGTGAGCAGCTTGCCCGAAGCACTCAAGTACTTTGGCTCGGCAGTGGTGGGCAGGCACTTTGAACCCCGGTGCACTATGGGCTCCGGGAAATTCGGTGTCGTGGTCGATAAGCGCCCGGCAAGTCTGAAAGCAGTTGAGGCAAAGGGTAAAGGCTTTGCCACCATTATCGAGCGCTACGCAAACGATGGCTCAATCCCCTTCTGGTACACAGCAGAAATGGCCGTGCGGAGACTCGGTGCCAACATCATCAAGGCGTTCTTCTAACACTCAACACGTTCCAACGAGTGTCACCTCTGCGTCGAACTGCGAGGATTTCTGAAAGGCTTGCCACGTGGTTGGGCCACCTTCTACAAGAATGGAATTGATGCCGGCAAAATCCCCTTCCGGGGTCATGAGCATGTTCCACAGTTCACTCCACACGAAGTGACCCTCTTCGGAAGCACACTGCATGACTCGTGCCCCAGTCGCTCGTAATTGATCGATTGCATCGTGATCACTCCCCTTCCCAATAACGATGATCGTTCGGTTGCGATGAACATCACTCAACACTCGTGGAGTAGACTTCCTAATATTGGAATACTCTAATATTCTAATATTCTCATCAAGCACTATTCTAAAAGGAAAAACTTGATCTCTTTTTTTGTTCTGATCAAATCTTATATTCAAATGGGGGTCATCACTAAGCACCGTGCCAACACCAACCAAAATCGCATCATGTGTTGCTCTCAATAGAGAGTGGGACCATACATCTTGCTCTTTGGAAGTAATCTTCATTTTGGAACCATCCTTACAAGCAATATCACCTGTCATAGTCTGAGCTCGCTTGAGTGTTACCCAGGGCCGGGCATTCTTCATGGAAGAAATGAATCCCCTATTGAGCCACTCACATTCAGCACGAAGTATAGGGCCAGTGACCTCAATATCCTTTGATCGAAGGAGGGCAATCCCCTTCCCCGCAACAGCGGGGTTTGGGTCTTGCATGCCATATACGACATGTTTGATTCCACGTTCAATGATGAGGTCTACACAGGGTGGTGTCTTTTTATTCGTGTGGCAGCATGGCTCCAGGTTCACATAGAGCACATCTTCTGAACTTATTTTTTGTTCAAAATTTTGCAATAATGCAAGCTCTGCATGCGATTTTCCAAACTCTGCATGAAATCCTTCAGCAATAATCTTTCCATCACGTACAAGCACGGCACCCACAAGTGGGTTAATGCCGGTGAAGCCACGGCCTTGCAACGCAAGTTCTAGGCACCCATGCATGAAAAACTCATGATCCATTACCTCTATGATACAAGAAGAGCCCTCATACATCCGTGCATGAGGGCAGTTTCTGGATCACCGATCCAGGGCAATAAGTAGCTGGCGCGCCTGTTCTCCATTGAAGTGCAGCGATTCTATGCAGACTTGCATACGATCATTCGGTTCCCAGACACGGGGATCCGGAGGTTCGATTACCCCTAATTCGGGGAACATACGTAGGACATTTTCAGAGCCGCCAAAGGCATAAATGAGGACTGCAAGCGCTGCAGAGACTTCGTTACTGCGCGGCTCACTTGCAAAACCATTCCACGCCGCTGGCGTTGCAGCAACAGATCGCACAATGATCACCGCTTCGCGCAAGAGGGGACTCTTTTCCGGAAACAACATGGGAAACTCCTTCTAAAACCGCTACCTGTAAAAGATCGGCAGGCCATCTCTTCTCCAAAAGTGGAGAAGGGACGATGCGACTACAGGTACTTCTGAAGGCTCGACACCGACCGCTCCCCACTAGCGGGGGAGTGGTGATGCTGCGCACCCAGTACCGAGCGGTAACCGCCTTCGCCATTCTCCATAAATTTCGCCACACGAGTGACGGTGGTGGTGCTGGCACCGGTGTTTACGGAGACTTCGCGGTACGTAAGACCGCGGGCAAGTTGCTTGGCCACCTCTAGGCGTTCGCTCCAGGCCTGGAGCTCGCTTAGGGTGCCAATGTCGCGCAGGAAGGCTGCAAGTTCCTCCTCGGTTTTACAGGCCTTTATAGCCCCTACAAGCGACCGGAACCACGGTTCCTTTTTCCAGCCATCTTCGGTGAATCTGCGCTTCCCCATGGCTGCAGAATACTCCCCTAGCAAAAAATATCAATGTATTAATACATTGTTTTGCAGCATTGGAAAGGGGAGTATGCGACCTATGCTATAAAATACATTTATGGTATAATATCTTTATGAGTATACCCTCTCTTCAACAGGAAGTGAGCAATCAGGTCTCCACCGCCGTGCTCGGCGCCATGCTGATTGCCATTCACTTCACTATTGTTCTGCCGGTGCTCCAAATGCGCCTTGGCTCATAAAGGACAGACGACATACTCCCATGATGCATACCATAGAACTGCATCGGCAGGTTTCTAACCAGATCTCTGGGGCCATTCTTGGAGCTCTCCTTATAGCAATCCATTTCGGCATCGTATTGCCATTTCTGCAGGATCGCTTGGGTCAATAAGCGCAGACAAAGAAAAAACATCGCATTGGGGTCGCCAATGCGATGCCTAGTTGATCATGGCCCGGCGATGCCATGCCTACGCAGACCGAGCCAATGTAGGCCCGGCCAACTTCAGCACAACGACGGTGAGCAAGACGATTCCAAGGCCAGGAAGAAAGCTCTGATCAAGCTTCACCGGACCTCGGTACCATTCCTGCACCTCGACAGATGCTGGAATCAATGCGGTAAAAAACAGCACGATTCTCATGGCATGTCCCCTTGTATGTTGGGAGGCGTACCATCCTTGGCAATGATCAATGAGCGTCGTGAATCCATGACGCCTGTATATTACTTTAGTATATTTTAGTTATTTAGTCAATATTTGCAAAATCCATTTTAAAGGGTGTAGAACACCTGAAATACTGAATACTTTTAGTACTCAATATTTCTATTTTAACCCTTTTAGAAGCTAAAATACGTCAACTATTTTCCAGTGCGCTTGGCAATGATGTCTGTGGCAACATTGCTTGGCACTTTGTCGTAGTGACCGAATTCCATGCTGTAGCTGGCACGACCTTGGGTCATGCTGCGCAGCTCTGTTGCGTACCCGAACATGCTTGCCAAAGGAACGTTTGCTTCCACCGTTTTTGCCATGCCACGGTCGCCGCTGCCAAGAATCATGCCGCGGCGGCTGTTCAAGTCACCCATGACGTCCCCAAGGAATTCCTCCGGTGTTACGACTTCCACCTTCATAATCGGCTCTAAAATGACCGGGCTCCCCTTCTTCGCTGCTTCGCGGAAACCGATGCTGGCGCAGGTCTTAAAGGCAAATTCGTTGCTGTCCACGTCGTGGTACGAGCCGTCGTAGAGCTCTACTTTTACGTCCACGATGGGGTAGCCCGCAAGAATGCCGCGCGTGAGCGCGTCGCGGAAACCCTTGTCGCAGGCGGGAATAAACTCGCGCGGAATGCGCCCACCGACAACAGCATTGTCGAATTCGTAGCCCTTGCCGGGTTCCTGCGGCATGAGCTTGAAGAGCACGTGAGCATACTGACCGCGACCGCCGGTCTGCTTTACGTACTTTTCTTCGTGGTCCACTTCTTTGGTTATGGTCTCGCGGTAGGCGACCTGGGGTTTGCCCACGTTCGTTTCCACTTTGAATTCGCGCTTCATGCGATCCACGATAATTTCCAGGTGCAGTTCGCCCATGCCGGAAAGAATCGTCTGGTTCGTCTCTTCGTCACTGGTTACGCGGAAGGTTGGGTCTTCTTCCGAAAGCTTGTTGAGCGCAACGCCCATGCGTTCCTGGTCGCCTTTTGTCTTTGGCTCCACTGCCAAACTGATGACGGGTTCTGCGAACGTGATGGCTTCTAGACGAATCGGGTGGTCTTCGGCACACAAGGTGTCCCCCGTGCGAACGTCTTTCAACCCGATTGCAGCGCCAATGTCGCCGGCTTCAATTTTTTCTATTTCTTCGCGGTTGTTGGCGTGCATGCGCACAAGGCGGCCGATGCGCTCCTTGCTGCCGGTGCGGCTGTTGACGATGTAGCTGCCGGCGGTCAGCACGCCGCTGTAGACGCGGATGAACGTGAGCTTGCCCACAAATGGGTCCGTGGCGATTTTGAATGCGAGCGCAGACATCGGGGCACTCACTTCGGGCTTGCGTTCCTCTTCCTGATCCGTGTCGGTATTCACCCCTTTCGGGAAAGGCCTGTCCAGCGGACAGGGAAGGTACGCCACGACGGCGTCAAGCAGCTGCTGAACTCCCTTGTTCTTCAGTGAGGAGCCGCAGAGCACCGGGTAGAGCTTGCCCGACACCGTGCCCTTGCGAAGGCCGGTGCGAATCTGCTGCTCCGTGAGCGCGCTGTTTTCCAAGAACGCACCCAGCAAGTCATCGTCCACTTCGGCGGCGCGCTCCATGAGCACGGCGCGGTATTCGTTTACGTCGTTTACCATGTCTTCTGGAATCGGCACCTCAACGGACTTTTCACCGTGTTCGCCTTCGAACGTGTAGGCTTTCTTCGTTACAAGATCGACAATGCCTTTGAAGTCGCTTTCCTGGCCCATAGGCAGCTGGATTGCAACCGCGGTCTTACTAAGGCGGTCGTGAATGGACCCCAGCGACATGGCGAAGTCGCCGCCGGTTTTGTCCATTTTGTTAATGAATGCAATGCGCGGCACATGGTACTTGTCTGCCTGCCGCCACACGGTTTCACTCTGCGGTTCCACACCTTGCGAACCGTCGAACACCGCAACTCCGCCGTCCAGCACGCGAAGGCTCCGTTCCACTTCGGCGGTAAAGTCCACGTGGCCCGGAGTGTCGATGATGTTAATGGTGCAGTCGACTGGGGTTCCGTTTACATCGTTTGCCTTCCAGTGGCACTGCGTTGCGGCGCTGGTGATGGTAATGCCGCGCTCGCGCTCTTGTTCCATCCAGTCCATGGTTGCCTCGCCTTCGTGCACCTCGCCGATTTTGTAGTTGCGGCCGGTGTAGAAGAGGATGCGCTCCGTCGTCGTCGTTTTACCGGCGTCGATGTGGGCGATGATTCCGATGTTGCGTACGAATTGCAGGTCCATGGTTGAAGGGAGGAGACGAGAGAAAAGAGGAAAGGAGGAAAGGATTCTGTCCTCCAAAGCTGGGGCAGTGTAGGGATTTTGGACGCTAGAAACAAGCATTTAGCTCTTCGCCAAGTGCGCGAATGCCTTGTTGGCCTGTGCCATTTTCAGCACATCTTGCTTCTTCTTAAAGGCGTTACCCTGGTCGCTAGAGGCATCCAACAATTCGAGTGCAAGGCGGTTGCTCATGGGCATGCCCTTGCGGTCGCGGGCTGCGCCTATAAGCCAGCGGAACGCCAGCGCCTGTTGGCGCTTTGGGGTGACTTCCACCGGAACCTGGTACACGGCGCCGCCGACGCGCTTGGGGCGAACCTCTATAAGCGGCGTCACGTTGAGCAGCGCCTTGTTGAACACTTCCATGGGGGCGTCCTTCGTGCGGGTCTTTATAATGTCGAGCGCTTCCCAGAAGATGTTGCGCGCGGTCGCCTTTTGGCCGCCGTACATAAGGCAGCAGATGAACTTTTCTATGGTGGGGTCGGAGCCGGCGGGTATGAATTGCTTGTAGGGCTTTGCCATAAAAAGAGGTTATTTGCCTTTCTTGGGACGCTTCGCGCCGTAGCGGCTGCGGCTCTGCTTGCGATTCTGCACGCCTTCGGTGTCCAGTATTCCACGCACGATGTGGTAGCGGACTCCCGGCAAGTCTTTCACGCGGCCGCCGCGCACCAGCACGACGCTGTGTTCCTGCAGGTTGTGGCCTTCTCCCATAATATAGGCCTTTACTTCGTGACCGTTGACCAAACGCACTCGGGCGATTTTGCGCAGAGCAGAGTTCGGCTTCTTCGGGGTCATGGTCGTAACTTTTATGCACACGCCGCGCTTGAACGGCGCGCCTTTGGACAGCGGCACCGCACGCAGGTTGAGCGCATTCCAGGTGTACTGGAGCGCCGGCGACTTGGACTTTCTGCGCTGCGCCCTGCGCGGCCGACGGATGAGCTGATTAATGGTAGGCATTTATAGAAGGATGAGTGGTGTCATTCCGAGCGGAGTCGAGGAATGATTGATCGTGGGCATAGGTTAAGCCGAGAGAGTCTACGGAGTGGGAACGCTGAAGTAAAGCGAGAAAACGGGGTTAGGCCTCGGACTCGTCGGTGTAGTCCCCTTCCACCTTCTCGCCAATGAAGCGCTTGCGGTAGACCTCTCCTGTGGGAATAAGGCGACCAATAATCACGTTGCTCTTTAGGTCTTGCAGGTCGTCGACCCGGTGGGTGGTAGCAGCTTCCACCAGCACGCGGATGGTTTCTTGGAAGGACGCACCGGAGAGCCACGAGTCGGTTGCAAGGGCAACACGGGTAATACCCAGGAGCATGTATTCGTAGGTGCACACCTGACCCTTGCCCTTGGTGCGGGCTGTAACAAGGTCGTTTTCGTGCAACACTTCGGCAATGTCCACCGTTTCACCCGGCACCAGGCTTGTTGCGCCGGCATCCAGAATGCGGACCTTGCTAAACATTTTGCGCACGATGATTTCCAAGTGCTTGTCGTTAATGGTCTGGCCTTGCGAGGCGTAAATGTGCTGCACTTCGTTGATGACGTATTTCTGCACGGCGTACATGCCTTTCTTTTCCAGCAAGTCTTGCAAGTTGAAGTGACCGACGTTGAGCGGGTCTCCTTTTTCTATGGTGTCACCCGATTTGATCTTGAGCGTTTCGCGCGGGCCGAATTCGTACACGCGCTCTTGCAGTTCGGTGTGGCGCACGGTTACGTCTGCGGCGTCTGCTTTTTCCACAATGCCCGCGACTTTGGCGCGGATGACGGACTTGTCGGTACTCGACTTTGCAAGGATCGTCTTCTCTTGCACTTCGTCGCCTTTCTTCACCACGGGCGAAAAACCTGTGGGCATGCGGTACACGTCTTCGCCTTTCTGCTCTGCGTACACGTTCACAATCGTGCGGCCCGACGGGTGGGTCACCTTCACTTTTCCGGCAATGTCACTGAGGAGCGCCGGCGTGCGCGGGTTGCGCGCCTCGAACAGTTCTTCGACGCGAGTGAGCCCTTGCGTAATGTCGCCTCCTTCGGCAACGCCTCCCATGTGGAAGGTGCGCATGGTCAGCTGCGTGCCCGGTTCACCAATACTCTGGGCCGCAATGATTCCCACGGGCGTGCCGATGTCGACTAACTTGTGGTAGCCAAGGTCGAACCCGTAGCAGCGCTGGCACATGCCGCCGCGCGTCTGGCAGGTCATAATGGAACGCACGGGAATTTCTGCGGCGCTGTGCTTGGCAATCACGGCCAGCATGTCGTTGTCGATGATCTGGTCGCGTTTGCCAATGAGCGTGCCGCCCACTTTTAAGTCTGCAGCCAGCGTGCGCCCGAAGATGCGGTTTTCAATGGATTCGCCGATTGCTTCGGATTCAGCACGCGTTACGAGGTGCATTTCTTGCGAGTTGCAGTCCGGTTCGCGAATGACAAGATCTTGCACGGCGTCGACAAGGCGGCGCGTCAGGTAACCGGCTTCGGCTGTCTTAAGGGCGGTGTCGGACTTTCCTTTGCGTCCTCCGTGCGTGGCAATGAAGAATTCGAGAACCGTGAATCCCCCCTTCAAGTTACTTTGAATTGGCAGTTCGATGGTGCGGCCCGACGGGTTGGCGACAAGCCCCTTCATGCCGGCAAGCTGCGTCACCTGACCCCAGTTTCCGCGGGCGCCGCTGTCGATGACGTAGGTAATGTGATTGTTTTCCAATTTGTGGAAGCCTTCGATCATGTTCGCGGAAATGTCGTTCTTCGCCTTCGCCCACACGCGAATGGCGTGAATGTAGCGCTCGTCTGCCGTCATAAGACCCTGCGAGTAGAACCCGTTGATTTCGCGCACCTTGTCGTTGGCATCTTCCAGAATGCTGTCGCGCTCCGGCGGCACAATAATGTCGTCTGCGGCAATGGAAATGCCCGACTCCGTTGCGTAGAGGAAGCCGATGTCTTTTAAGCGGTCGGCCAGGGCCACCGTTTCGGCTTCGCCGCACACGCTCAGCGAACGCTCAATCAGTTTGCTCAGTTCCTTCTTGCCGTGCGTCGCATTGATAAAGCGCAGCGGCTGCGGCAGCGACAAGTTGAAGCGCACGCGGCCGACAGACGTTTCCACGATTTCCTGCGTGCCGTTGGCGTGCGTTACACGCACCTTCACCTTGGCTTGCAGGTCCACGACTTCCGACTCGTGCGCCAAAATTGCATCTTCTTCGGACGCAAATGTAAGACCCTCACCCTTTTTGCCGTCGTGCATGCGGGTAAGGAAATAACAACCCAGAATCATGTCTTGGTTCGGGTTGATGACCGGGTCTCCCGCCGAAGGCTTGAGCAGGTTCTTCGCGGCGCTCATCAGTTCGCGTGCCTCGCGCTGAGCATTGACAGACAGCGGTACGTGCACGGCCATTTGGTCTCCGTCGAAGTCGGCGTTGTACGCGGCACACACGAGTGGGTGCAGCTGAATGGCCAGACCGTCGACCAGGATTGGGTTAAACGCCTGAATACCAAGGCGGTGCAGCGTCGGCGCGCGGTTGAGCAGCACGTACTTGTCTTTGATCACGTCTTGCAGAATGTCCCACACCTCTTTGCCGCCGTCTTGAATGAGGCGCTCTGCGCCCTTAACGTTGTGCGCGAATTCTTCGCGAATGAGGCGGCCGATGACGAACGGCTTGAAGAGCTTGATGGCCATTTCTTTTGGAAGACCACACTGGTGCAGTTTGAGCTGCGGACCCACGACGATCACAGAGCGGCCGGAGTAGTCCACGCGCTTTCCAAGCAGGTTCTGGCGGAAGCGGCCTTGCTTGCCTTTCAACATGTCGGAAAGGGAACGGAGCTTCCTGCGGTCGCCGGCGGTGAAGAGCGTTTTGCCCGCACGCGCGGAGTTGTTCAGAAGCGTGTCGACCGATTCCTGGAGCATGCGCTTTTCGTTGCGGCAAATGACTTCGGGGGCGCCAATGCTCATGAGCTTTTTCAGACGGTTGTTCCGGTTGATGACGCGGCGGTAGAGATCATTGAGGTCGCTTGCCGCGAAACGCCCGCCGTCCAGCTGGACCATTGGGCGCAAGTCGGGGGGCAGTACCAGGAGCTTTGTCAGCACCATCCACTCCGGGCGAATGCTTGCCTTGAGGAGCGAGCCGACGAATTTGATGCGCTTCATGATTTTTTTGAGCTTCTGGCCGCTGCTCTGTTCGCGCTCCTTGTGAAGGCCGTCGAGCACGGTTTGCATGTCGAGCCCCAAGATGATTTCCTGGAGGGATTCCGCTCCGGTTCCGGCGCGGAATACGTGGCCGAACTTCATGTTCATTTCGCGGAATTTGAGTTCGGAAAGCACCAAGCCCACGCGCAAGTTGCGCAAATCTTCCAGCGCTTCTTTGTGGTTGGCCTTCAGCGTTTCCAGGCGCTCCGCGTACTCGCTATCCAAGGCGTCCAGCTGCGCGCGCGTTGCCTGGCTTTGCTGCAGCTCGTTCTTCGCTTCTTCGTACTCGCGCTTCATTTGCGTCTTGCGGCTGTCCATGGAACCCGTCAGTTCTTTCTCTGCGTCGCCCTTCGCGTCGTCATCCACCGAAATGACGATGTACGCGGCAAAGTAGACGATCTGCTCCAGCGTCTTTACGGGAAGGTCGAGCAAAAGCCCAATGCGCGACGGCGTACTGCGGAGGAACCAAATGTGGGTGACCGGCACCGCCAAGTTAATGTGGCCCAAGCGTTCGCGGCGCACGATGCTGCGCGTCACTTCCACGCCGCACTTTTCGCAAATCACCCCTGCGTAGCGCACACCCTTGTACTTGCCGCAGAAGCACTGGAAATTCTTCGTGGGCCCGAAAATGCGCTCGCAGAAGAGGCCGTCCGGCTCTGCGCGCTGCGTGCGGTAGTTCACTGTTTCGGGCTTTGTGACTTCGCCGCGCGACCACGAGGCGATGTCTTCGGGGCTGGCAACACCGAGTGCGACTGCATCGAACGAATCGGTAGCGGCTGCGGGCTTGCGGGAGGAAGGAATGGGCATGGGACGAGGAGTGAGGGATTAGGGAATGGGACTGAGGACGAAGGACGACAGGACAGAGGACCTACTGTCATTCCGAGCGCAGGCGAGGAAGACTCATACGAAGTCACTTTTGCCTGTCCAGAACATACAGAAACCCCCACCCAGATGTGTGCGTTCGTCTTAAACGCGCATCCAGGCAGCGGTGATTCGTTGGGACTCTACGGAAATTTTATTGTTGTTGCAATTTTTTTCTTCTCTTTACGGTTTCCAGGTATCCAAGTTTACAGGTTTACAAGTTTACACGCAGAGTGTACTATCGTTCACCTATGCAAAAGAGCTACGAGAAAATTCTCGCTTGGCAAAAGGCACATGCATTCTGCAAATCTGTGTACCACGCAGCAGAAACATTGCCCTTTATGGAACGATATCGCATCACCGGTCAACTTTGCAGAGCGGCAGCAAGCGTTCCAAGCAATCTCGTTGAGGGAAGCTCTCGCATGACACCGGCAGATAAGCGCCACTTTTATACCATAGCTCTCGCCTCACTCGATGAAGCGCATTACTTTCTTCGGTTAGCATTTGAGCTCAATTTTTTGCCAGAAAACATCTACAAAGAATGCTCTTCCCTGGCCGAGGAAACCAGCATCTTCATTGTACTTCTACGGAGAGCCTTACCCCAAAAGAACCAAGTCCCTTCGCACTTGTAAACCTGGACACTTGTAAACTTGTATTCCTGTTATTTTTGGAACAGCTTCTGGAACGACCCGTCGGCATCGTCGAGCGCCCCGCGCAATTGCGCCAGCTCGTCGGGCGTTACTTCCAGAACAGAGGATGCATTGTGCAGGTCGGCGCCTTCGTAGCCCGGGGCGGAAACGCTTTCCACGCCGGCAACCTGCGCGTGCAGCACTATGTAGGCGTGGCAGCTGTTGCAGCGCACTTGCAAAATGAGAGCTCCTTCCCCCACCACTTTGACGGTGTCCAGCGACGCAGGCACCTTCGTGCCGCACTGTGGGCAGCGCATTTGCTGCTCAATTCGCTGGAGGATTTGCGTGAGTGTGTGAGGGTCGACTTCCATTGCTTCCAGTGTAGCACAACAGGCGTCTTTCGTCATTTCCAAAGAATCGGTTTACGCTGAGCCGCAGTCGAAGCGTACAGTGTCATTGACACGCATGGCTGCCGCACTCAAGGCATTTCTCGGCTCGTTGCTGCTCGTTGTGGGCCTGGCCCTTTTTGTACGTATTTTCGGTACTATAAAGCCACTTTCAGGGCAGTCTGTCTCAATTGCCATTACGCATAAAGACCCGGCAGACGTCCAGCTGGAGTGGAGCAAAAAAGACCTGAGTGGCGTGCTGCAAATTCAAAACGACTCCAACGAAGAGCTGGGTATTCACCTGCCCGTTGACTGGGTTCGCGGGGAAGTGCGCGGCACGAGCATAGAAAGCATTACCCGTGGCGACACGGGCCTTGGCAGCACGCGGTGGAACATACCGCCGGGCGCCAATGTGCGCTTTACCTTTCTGCCGTACCCGCAGCACGTCACCATACTCAACCCCAACGGGGTGATACTGAAAGTGCACGCAGTCATGACAGACGTCGTCAGCAAAATCTACGAAACCCAACTGCACCTGGTGCAAACTGAACCGCTCAAACTCTGGTAGATGGAAGTGCGTGGAATTGCCACTGGGCTGCTGCAACCGGGCGATGATCTTGCTGCAAAGCTTGCAGCGAGCGAAGCCATTCGACCGGGAGACATTCTGGTTGTTTCCGCGAAAGCGGCTGCAACGTGCGAAGGGAATTTGATCAAGTTGAGCACCCTCCAGGTAACGCCGGAGGCAAGAAGACATTCTGAGCTCACAAAGAAATCCCCTGCCTTCTGCCAGGCAGTGCTGAATGAAACGGAGCGTATGCATGGCAAGGTGATAGGTGATGCACCCGCGGCACTGCTTACCGAACTGACGCCAGATGGCATGGAACAGGGTTCGCTGCTTGCTATAAATGCCGGGGTGGATAGCTCCAATGTGCCAGAGGGCTGCGTTGTAGGCTGGCCCAAAGACCCGGTGGAAACTGCAAGGTCACTGAGCAAAGCCCTGGGTATACCTGTGATCATTAGCGACAGCTGTTGCATGCCACGGCGCTGGGGCGTTGTGGCTATTGCCCTCACATGCTGCGGGGTGGACCCCATCGAGTCATTTATTGGAACACAAGATTTGTTCAATACTCCCCTTTCTGTAACGCGCGAAGCACGCGCAGATCAGCTAGCTGTAGCGGCAAACGCCGCGATGGGAAACGCGGCACAAGCGACGCCAGCAGCAGTCATTCGAAAGCATGGAATCCCCTCTTCCGACTTCTGTGGGTGGGTACCGGGCATAGCTGCGCAGGAAGATATTTTTCGAGCGTTATTTTGATCTCATTTTGTATTCAACTAAGACTCCCCTCTTGAATTTTTTGCAGAATTTTTGGGTACTCGGCAGACTCTAATTTTTGTATTTTCACTTTGAGTTCATCCCTTGTATCAGAGCTTTCTATAGAACACTTTTTTTGAACGATAATCTCACCGGTGTCGACTCCTTCGTCGATCCAATGAATGGTCATACCGGTCTCTGCATCCCCTGCTGCAAGCGCATCGTCTATGGCATAAGCACCAGGGTACTTTGGTAGGAGTGCAGGGTGCACGTTCAGGATTCTTCTATGCCACGTGTGCACGAACCCGGGGGTAAGAACAAACATCCAACCGATGCAGGCAATGTAGACATCGCCATTGTCACTATGGGAAAGGCCCGCCAGACTCCGAATTACTGTATCAATTTTTTGATCAATCTCTTCGCGAGTCTGATCATCGCGCGAAACTATTTCAACCGGAATACCTGCCGAACGAGCTTTCTCGGTGCAGCCTCGTTCCTCTTTATCACTGATCAAACCGATGCACTCTGCCGTAAGTGAGCCATCCTTCAGCGCATCCAACACGGCCTGGAAGGTGGTGCCGCGAGAGGAAGAGAGAACGACGAAGCGCATTTGTGAGTAGTTAGAGCTTTTGAGTAAAGAATATCAGAATATTAGAGTATCAGAATATCAGGGAGTTGCTTCTCTGTTACTGTGGTCTCACTTAATGACGACTCCGACATACTTAACAACGTGCCTTCGTAATGCGCAGCTTGCGCGGGACGTGTGGCAGTTCACTTTGCGCAAGCCCAAAGGCTTTGCGTTCACGGCGGGCCAGTACGTGCTTATGCAGGCACCGGCGGCAGATGGCACGGTGGAGCCGCGTGCGTTCTCTATAGCCTCTGCACCGCACGAAGACGACATGCTGTTCGTTGCAAAAATGAAGGAAGGTGGCCGTGCCAGTGAGTGGATCAAGAACATGCTCAAAATAGATGATTCTGTGCAGATTACCGGACCCTTTGGCCGCTTCATTCTGCATGACCACGAACGACCGGCACTCTTTATAGGAACGAGCACCGGCGTTGCGCCATTTCGTTCCATCCTCCGCTCACTGCCCGCAGACCACCCACGGCGCATCGACCTGATCTTTGGTGCGAAAGACGAGCAAGATCTGTTCTGGCAGGAAGAGTTTGAGCAACTTGCAAAAGAGCATACGGCGTTCAACCTGCACATTGCACTGAGTGCCCCGCACGAAAACTGGAAAGGCCACAAAGGCAGAGTGCAAACACTCGTTCCGCAAATTACCAAAGAGATTGCCGTGCGCGACGTATACGTCTGCGGCAACCCCGATATGACAAAAGAGCTCAAGCAGCTGTGCCTACAGGAATGGCACGTGCCGAAGGAACAACTGCATGTGGAGGGATACATTTAGCTCGAAATGAATACAGGAATACGAGGAATACAAGAATACAGGTTACCGAAATGATCTGCGGAATCGCACAATAAGAATGCTTACTTCTTCTGCTAAAGATGAGGCATGTTTATATGTCGTTTCGGGTAGATATCCAAGTTCAAAGGCTAACCTCAAGTAATAATGTGCTTCATCGAGTGAGCCCATCGCGATTGTAAGAAAATGTCTTTTTTCAGCAAATGAAAGCCGAGCACTCCCCTCAACAATATTTCCAGGCACACTCGCTGCAGCTCTGCAGAGTTGATCAATTAATCTATAGCGTTCTGTATTTGGAAAATCGGCAATAGATTTATATATCTGCTTACATAATTCATGCGCTTTCTGCCAAACAATCAGTGATTCGTAGGATTTATACATAGGTGGTCGATCGTACACCTTAGTATACTTAGGTCAAAGTGATCAACTTGTATTCTTGGTATTCCTGTATTCTTGTATTCCTAAGCGATCACACTCAAGAACTCATCAAACAAGGAGTTTGCATCTTCTGGCCCTGGGGTTGCTTCGGGGTGGAACTGCACGCTCATGAATTTTCCGGAAGTGTGACGCAGCCCTTCTATGGTTTGATCATTCGCGTTGGTGAACCACACATGCCAGCCACTGGGAATTTCTGGTGCAACGGCGAACCCGTGATTCTGCGAGGTAATGATACAGCGATCGGTCTTGTTGCCGTTGCTGTCATGCTCAATGCACGGTTGGTTTGCTCCGCGGTGACCGTACTTGAGCTTGTACGTGTCGCCGCCAATGGCAAGCGCGAGCAGTTGATTGCCCAGGCAAATCCCAAACGTGGGTGTTTCTTTCCCAAGGGCATACTTTATGGAGTCGATGGTCGCGGTGCATTGTTTGGGGTCGCCAGGGCCGTTGCTGATGAAAAGAGCGTCGTAATTCAGGTCGCTCTTCGCAAGGTCGTAGTTCCAGGGCACGCGGTGCACGCGCACGCCCCTCTTTAAGAAGCTGCGCAGAATGTTGCGCTTCATGCCGCAGTCGTACGCAACAACCGTGGCACGCACCTCGCCTTCGGGTTCGTACGTTTGCACGTCGCTGCAACTAACGTCGGCAACCAGGTTGCGCACGTTGGGGTCTTCAATCCCCTCGCCCTTAAGCGATTCGACTTTCGAATCGTCTTGCACGATGCGCCCAAGCATAACGCCGTGCTCACGCAGTTTCAGTGTGAGCGCCCGGGTGTCTATGCCGGTAATGCCCGGAATACCATGGTGTTCCAGCCAGCGCGGCAACGTGCTTACGGATGCGAAGTGACTGCCGACCTCGCTCACTTTGTGGCAAATGACGGCGCGAACGTGAATCGACTCGCTTTCAAAGTTCTTGCTAAAGCCCCACTGATTTTTTTCTTCGCTCGGCACGCCGTAGTTGCCTATAAGCGGATACGTAAACACCAAAATCTGCCCGGCGAAACTGGGGTCGGTAAGGCTGTCGGGGTACCCGACCATATTGGTGGTGAACACAACTTCGCCATCGGTATCTTTGAGCGCCCCGAACGGTTGGCCCTGGAACACGGTGCCGTCACTCAGTAGCAGACTGGCCATCGCGGGGCAGCCTAGCAGATATGTATAGGGCAATCACCAAAAGTCCTCAAAGAGCTTGCAGAAAGCAAAATATCAACGAACAGTGGGGTGTTCTTGCAGGAAACTCTGCACTTCGGCCAGGACTTCCGGTGGAACGGCTTCCAGAAGCGATTTGTGCTCGGGTGACTTGCTCAGGCGCGAAATGAGAGTTGCATGCCACAGCTGTGTCGTTTTGCTTTCTGCCAGGTCTTTATGGGGCAGCAGTGCCACAAGGGTTGGGTCTTTCAGGAATTTTGCAAAGAGGCGTGCATCGCCAACCATTCGCTTCATCAGTTTTCCGTCCTTCGCGGTAAGCAGTTTCATAATGCGTGCAGGGTAGCCCTGGTTTGCACGGAGAACCGTTTCGACGTCGTCGGGCTGTGCATCCTCTACATCTTTTTTGGTAGATGGAGTGATTTCTTTCTTCTGGGATTCGGTCTTCATCATCTCTTGAAGCAATGCAGGAATAAATGGCACGAGCGCTTCGTACTGCGCACCAGAATCCAAACACGCCTGTAAAAGCTCGGCATCACTCTGTAATGCAAAACTGAGGTAGGGGTAAATAGCTCCATTCGTTACGGTAATGAGCTGCTGCGCCATGCTGCGGTCATTGCTCCACACAGAAACCTCTCGCAGCAATGCGGGGCGCTCCACAACCAGGGACGCAACGACATCGCGGAAGTTGCTCAACTGCGACGTTGTAAGGAACGAGAGCAGCTGCGGAGCCTTTGCCACGAGTGAACTCAAGCGTTCTTTGGAATTCTGTGTAAAGACTCGCGATATGAGCGCCTCCACATCATTACCCGGTGCAATCTCCTTCAGTGTTTCCAGCTTGCCGCTGCGAATGACGGTGCGCACGATGCGGTCAAAAAAATCCGCGTCCGCCCGAACGATGTGCTCTTTTAGAGCACCGTTCTTTGTAACAGCCAGAAGAACTTCCTCGCGCACGGCGGCATCGCTGGCTTGGTCGCCATTGCGCTCTGCAAGCACTTCCAGAAAGGTGGCTCCAAAGAATGCAATACACTCCGCATCGCACTGCAAAAGGAGCATTTCCCATGAGCCTTGCGGCAGGTTGAGCAGCAGTTCGCGCTTGAAGCCGGGCTTGCTCCAGATTTCGGAACTGATTGCAGAGCGCTTTTCGGCATGCAGCACGTACGAGAGATCTGCTGCGACAAGTTCGCGCACAAAGAGACAGCGGTTCTCCAACGTTTCTGCGGAGTCAGCCTGTTGTTCCACTGGTGTTTTGCCCAGTGCGGCTTTTAGCAAGTCGGGCCGCGCCATGGCCAGAGCACAAAATACTTTCGTGCAGAACTCACTCTCCTTCCCCTTGCATGCACACACCATGCGCGCAGCCTCTGCGTCTTTGCCGCCGGTTTCTAAAAACCGCGCCGTAGCAACAATCAGCTGCTGCATGCGTTCCATGTCTTGCAGCAGTTCCTGGCAGCCTTGCTCTTGTATCGCCTGCGGCTGCTGCGCCAGCCTTGCTACACGTTCTGCGCAGTGCGCTGCAAAGAGGTGCTGCACTTCTGCAGGCAAATTCTGGCCGCCAAAGCCATGCACAATTGCTCTGCCCGCTTCGAACAAATGCTGCTGGACCGCATTAAAATCGACGGGAATTTCGGGGTTACCCGGTGCCTCGCGGAATGGCTCACGCCCATGGAAGTGCGGGCCAATGTTCATAGGCGACTATGCGGCGTTCTTGAACCTGTCTGGGCTGTTGTCCGCAGTCAGTTTGCTCTTTTTACCTGGTTGGCTGGTTTGAGCGCCGGCATCGGTAAACTGTGCACGCTTTGCTTCTCTATCTGCTATTACGTGGGCCTGGCCATACGTAACACCGGCTTTATTCAGCTCTCGTGCAAGTGCCCTCATATACACCGTGTCATATTTGGAGTTTTCGCCTTTCTGCAGCAGATCGGGCCCACCAGGATTCGGCGCTTCTTTCTTTTCGGACCCCTTCTTCATAATGTTTGGAACGTACGACTTTGAGTGGTGGAACACGGTAATACGACCGGCAGAAGCACTGGCGCTGTCTGCAAAGTTCATCATGGCCTTTTCAAAACCTGCTCCATGGCACGAAATGCTGTTGAGGACGAATTCGCAGTCGCTGTACTGCTTCATAATGTCTAAAATTTGGTCTGGGTGAATGAGCGAACCATTGATGACAAAACCGCCTTCGAAACCGTGAGCATACACATTGATGTAGAAGCTCTTTACGCCGTTATTATGCTGCTCGGCAATTTGCGAGCGCAATGCCGCAAGCGCAGAACCCCGGCGTCCGTCGATTCGGTAATTGGCACTTCTGTACATGTTGTACTTTTGTGCCAGCAACTTGGGGAAGTTTGCGGAATCCACCGCCAGACCGCGCATGTTTACGTCATTGAAATCGGCCATTTCAATGTATGCCGTTTCCTTCTTGGGGAGGTCGAACCTGGAGATTTTTGCAGCGTCCTTCTTTTCACTTTCACTGTACTGCAATGCAAGCTGTGCGGAGTATTCAAGATTTGCTTTATCGAGTACCACACCTTCTTGCAGCATAATAAGGACATCCGGGTCGTCCTTCTTGCGCAAAATGGGGTACGTATGGCCACTCACTGTCGTCATACCCAATTCCCATTCTGCTTTGCAGAGCGTGAGTGTTACAACCTCTGACTCTGCATCTTTGGGAATCAAAAATGCTTTCTTTAGGGCCTCCATATATTCCAGCAATAGAGGTTGCAGTTCCCCCTTGGGTGCTTCCTTTATACTTTCTGCCCACGACTTCACATCTGCAGCATCCTTTGCATTGGGTACCAGGCGCTCGTGGCGCGCAGGGCGGTTTTCCACACCAGAGGCCTTCGGTACGGCAAGCACAACGCCTGGCGTAGCACTGATGCGCTTTTTGACTGCCTTTTCTGGCGGCCAACCTTCTTTCTTTGTATCGGAAGATGATGCGGGTTCCTTTTTAGTTTCCGCAGCAGGAGCCATGGCACCGTCTGGCCGCGGGGGACCGGAGAGACGCTTTCCATTCTTTTTGTTCTCGTCGTAAATGCTGTCCAGCGCTTTTATACGGAGCACATCGTGCAAATGCTGAAACGCCGGCAAGAGTGCGTTCTTCGCATCTTCTTTTAGCCCTGGTCGATGCAGCTCTGCATAGAGCGGCCCAAGCAACTGGAGCACGTCATCCAACTTCGGCGTAAATGCTTCGTCTTTTACAATCTCGTTTAATTTCTTGGCAAAGGTTTCGTACAGCAGTTCCTTCATACGCAACATGCGCATGGCAGTAAGGAGTGCCATAGCTTGGTCTGCACCTGTGGTCTTGTCTTTGAGAATTTTCTCCTCTGTTATGTTTTCGTAGGTCACAAGTCCCTGGCCTTCGTCCACACCCAGTTCCAGAATGCCGAGGATGGCCCGAAGCTCGGTCACTTTTAATGTTTTGATTGTTTCTGGTTTGGCGATATCTAAACCACGCTGCAGCAAATCCTCTTTCATAAGGCGGTACGATTCGTTTTCTACCGCCGTGGCGCTCTTGTTTTCCTCCACAAACTTCAGAACATCCACGTAGTGCTGTAAGCGGTCTTGCAACACGTAGATTTCGTCGATTTTCTCTGGGTCTGCCCAGTAGAGCGCAACGTCCTTCTGGCGCTCCAGGGTTTTCTGCAAGAGGCCGCCATCGTTTAAGCGGCTCAGAAGCTCCTTTATGTCTATGCCGCCAAGCGGAGAATCTTCCAGCAGATAGAGCGCTGCAGAGGGCTTGCGAAGCAGTATTTGGCCCACCATTTGCTCGCGGTTGTCGGCAGATTCCGGGCTGGTTGCCAAGTACTTTGCCAAGCGGTAGGCGTCTATGGGTTCGCGGTCGCAGATTGCCGTAAGCAATGCATACGACTTCTTTTCGAACATGCTGAACGTAAGATTCTTGAGCAGTAACGGATCGTTCTTTTCCAACGCTTCTGTTACAAGGCGTACTTCGTCTATAACACCAATGTCGTGCAGAATCATGAAGAACTTCGCGTCGCGCTTTGCAAGATCCAGCATGAGTACATCGAATTCTGTTTTGTCTCCATCCACCTTTGCACTCATTGCTTCTTTCAGCTGTTGCAACTCGCTCTTTCCATTTTTGCGCGTTGTGTGCAAACGAAGGATGAGTTGCGGGTGGAATTCCAGGAGTTTTTCCCACGTGGCTTTGCGGCTGAAGAGCGGCAGTTTCTTGCCTTCGGGGTCTGCGTCGTTGGTACCGAACGTTGCTGCTGCAGCGTCAACGTAATCTTCCAAGGCAAAGTTCTTTTCGACTTGCGTAAGTATGGAGCGGTCGTGAACGGCAGCTTTCATAACTGCGTTTGCATACAGTGTTGGATTGTCTTTCATTAACCTTTCCGGCCAATTCAGTACGGAACGAGGATTTGAATTGATCTGCGCATTCAAGCTTCTCATGGCATTCAAATCTACAAGATAGCGATCCAACCCTCGCAGAACTGTCATACATTCATCCATGTTTCTCTTATTCGTATCCCATTCTTCCTGGGAACCAGACGCTTTGCATTTCTTCGCAAAGTCATTCATTTTTTTAATGACGTCTTTACCGGCCCACTCCACAAACACTTCATCGGCATTGCAGACCCGAAGTTCCGGTCCTTCCATACGGAATTCAATTCTCTGCGGTCCATATATGTTTGTGAACTCTTCGCGCACCACCATCGCTTTGTCGATGACTGCAATGGTTTCAGGCGTGGCAAGCAGTCCTCCCCGGCGTTCGAACTTGTCTTTTGCAAAGGCATTTCGCTCCGATGCCGACTTCGCGTCCACAGTCCTTCGTTCAACTGCGGCCGGCTCAATAGTATTTGCGCCTGCCTGCGCAGCCGCCGTCTGCACTTGATTGCGGCGTTCGCGAATTGCCTTGAGTCGTTGCGCGTATTCGCTCAATTGAGGGCCCGCAGGAACAGCTTCCGCAAAATGCAGGAGTCTATGCTCCCGCTGCGACCATGTGCCGTCATATGGCAAAAAGTTCCTCATGATTCATTTGTAAGAAGATCATCGGCACTACTCTGCTCCGCAGTGCGTTCCGTGCTTTCCTTCTCCCGTCTTGTCCGGCGCAATTTACGAATCTGCTCGCGCCTGCTTTCCACTTGGCCTTGGCGAATGAGATTGAAAAAATTCATGCAGCGGTCTAGCGCCGCTTCATAACGCGAGAGCCGTGCCTCGCGCTGCTTGCCAGATTCATTGCTGTACCTCGCTTCCCGCTGTTCCTCGGAAATTGTGCTCACTAAGTCAGGTTCAATGGCACTCATGATGCCGTCGTACAGAAGATTGCCAATGTCTGTTTGTATTGTAGCCATCTGAATATTATACCATGAAAATTATAAAGGTGCTATATAGCTGGCTCGTTGTTTGTAAATGCCTTTTCAAGGGCTTCTTTTAACTGCTTTTGCATGTCGTCTACTGTTTCCGGTTCAGCAGCCTTCCCCGCAAATGTATCAATGACATCCTGCACAGTCTGCGGGTTCGGTTTTGTTGCATCCGCTCCAACGTAGACAAAATCTATCTGTCCATTTTGAACCGTAATGGAGACCTTTGGAGTATCTTCACCATATAATGTATTGAAGTATGTTTCGGAACCGTCAGGCAGCTTGGTCTCCAAAACAAACGTAGGAATTGGTACACCACGCAAAACTGCGCCATCGAGAGTGCGGGACAACTCTGCCAACATACGCTGATCGACCGTTAGTGGAACTGTTGTCTCTGCAGCCTTTACTACACGGGCGAATAAGCGTTTGGCTGAATCGGCGTCAATTTCTGTCCCCAGATACGCACTCTGTATCTCATCCAGGGCAACCTTGCACGGGTTGCCGTCTTGCATAAGCTCCGTCGGAAAGTCGCCAAATTGCAACTCTGCTATTCTGCCATTGCGAATTTTAACTGAAATGTTCGGAATGCAGTTTGCCATCGCAAAATACACGTCAGCCTGTGTTGGAGTCACCATGGACATTTGCACCTGCTGCTCACCGCCAAGGGTCACCTCGCTAAAATTTGCCATATCGCCAGCGGCAATACTCTTCACAGCGCGCACATCGGCATTCGACTGTGGTTGGCTGCCCAGGGCAACCGCCTCGGCTCTCTTTTCATTTTCTATGACTGTTGCCTCGTAGGTGACATCTAATCCGTCAAAGGCGCCTAAAATCGCCATGGCAATAGCATCTTTGCCTTCACTAAGATTCTCAGCGCCTGTCACGGTTGAAACCACTCCCTTGAATGCATCAATGGCTTCTTGCGGAACATAGGGCACCTCGCCAGCGGCGGCTTGTACTTCGGCATTTTTTAGAGCCACTGTCAGATTTGTAAATTCAGCAGAGGCTGTGATCTTTTCATATGACTTCCAAACAGGCAGAGCACTTCGTATGCCTTCTGCAGTGTAGTCTTCAGCTGTATGTGCTGAATTCAGACCCCAGCTGCTAACCGCTTTGGCCGCTTCCTGATACTCGGACTTTTGAAATGCGGGGTCTCCTTTTTGGGAATCCTGCAATTCGTTGAGCACAGCACGAAACTTGGGAGTCGTTACCATGGTGTCTACATCATTTTTGTCTACATACGCCTCCCGATCTTTCCATACCAGCATGAAGGCCGTCCGTCCCTTTTCTTGTTTACCGTTGATAAACGGCTCCGTACGGTCGATTTGCACAAGTTGTGGCAAGTCCTTCGCTCGAAGTTCCGAGTCAGTCAGTTTCCTCTCGCCTTTCTTTGGTTCCCTTTCCGCCCGTTTGAACGTTACATGCTCATTGAAATCAGTCATGGAATTAATTCCATTTAGGAAACCAGCGCCTTGAACCTTGCGTATAATTCGCACCCGGTCCCGTGCGGCAACAGTGCGCTCAAAGGAATTCGCATTCGGCACATCGAAGTCGACGCGGTCTTCATTGGAGTCTTTCTTGTAGTCGGCATTAATCGGATTTTGTCCCCAGAAGCGTTCCTTGCCGCGTTCGCTGCCCTGCATTGGGTGGTTCATGTCCCATGCACGCGTGTAATAGTCGGTAACAATAACGCCACCCATGGTGCCGGGGCCCTTGGCCTCACCGCTTGCTAACCTGCGAATGTAGTCGGCAAGGTTGGCACACGTGTGCCTGTTTTTTTCGTAAAGTTTATTTTCTCTTTTTGCAGTCGGCCATATTTTCCACATCTCCTGCCCAAAAAACTTCCATGATCGTGTATAAAGATTCGTTACATTCACAACGCCTTTCTGAAAATCAGGATTTTTATAGATACGATCGGTAACTTTTTCTAAAACCTCATTTGCTCTTCCAGCGCCTATAGCTTCCTCAAGACTTTCGATAGCTGGCGCTTCATACGACTGCTTGCCTCTGCGACGGTCTGCAAGAATTTGCTGATCGAAAGCATGGGACGCATTACTGACAACTTGGTCGGCCATTTGAGAAAAGCCATCCTGAAAATCTTTCCGGGTCATGTTCTTTACATTGTCGTATTCATTGTCGACTTCGTCTCCGTCTTGCGTAAGCTGCTTTGCTTTTTCGTGCGGAGCCAGGTCCACTTTCATCGCATCAAAATCAGCGGGGTTCAGGCCTTGCTGCTCAGGTTTTTCCTGGCCCTGCGGAAGACAATTCTCCGGTCCATTTTGATTTTGATGCACTAAGCGCTTTTCCGCAGAACGCAGCTCTGTGCGCCGTTCATAGCAGTAGAAGTGCTTCATGCCGCGAAAAGAGAATCTGCTGCAGAGGATTCATTGGTACGCTCCTCCCCTTCGGTGCGAACGCGCGCATCGTGCAAGTCTTTCGTCCATGTTCCCGTTATGGTTGCAATGAACTTCGGCCACTGCTTCGCAAATTCTGCGAAGGAAGTAGAAAGTTCTTCCACAAGAATGTCGCGTTGCTTCGGTGTTGCCTTCGCAATCATTTCAGTTAATGCGCGGCGATTCGCAATGAGTAAACGCGGGTCTATGGTCTGCATGAGCTCGTCGAAAAGCGCATTCTGGACGACCGTTTTTGTAACGACGGGGTCTTTGGGCATATCGAAGCAGTATACCAGATTTTTGTGATTTCTTCTAGCCTGGTTTTAGGCTTCTAGATGCTAAAAAGTGCCTCTTAATGATGACCGCCAGAGGGGGAAGAAGCGTGAGGTGGTGACGTACCAGCAATCGTGGAATAAATTTGCTCACGCGCAAGTGTTCCTACGTTGCCGATTTTCGCCAATCCCCACGAAATTCCACCGGTTAAATGACTTAAAGGGTGAAATGCCACTTCCAAAGGTATTGCATGTGCTGCCGCTACTGTGCCAGTTCCCATACGCAACACTTTCCATGCCTGTGATGCCGTATCACCAATCATTCCAAAAATGGTGGGCCCTACGCTGTTGGGGCTTTTCCATGCATTCGGTGATTGGAAGATGTTGAGAGACATTAGAAAATAGAAACAATGGTATTAAGTAGATCCACAAATTTTCCAAGTACGGCAACGAGGCCATTTGCAACAGCCAGCCCACCTGCGGGGTTTGCAAGTGCACCGATTACTGTGGCAATTCCAATACTTGTAAGGAATGGTTTTTCAACAAGCTTCGTAAGAACCTTGCCTCCCAGTTCTGTAATTGTATGGAGCACTTTTCCAGTGACTGTGAAAAGATCCGTGGTGAGTTTCGAAGCCAAAACAACTGCAGCAGAGGGAATGTCCAAAGCACGGTGCAAATTGAAGTGTTCAAGGACATCACGGAAGTAGTTCCCCACGGTTTTCTGGTATGCGTAGTTCACGGCATTTCCGGCAACGCGAATAGCATTCACACCAACGCGTATAGGGGATGTTGCCAATCGCCACAATCCATTTGCACCTTGTTTTACTTTCTCTTTTCCCCATTGCATAAGACTTCCAATTTGCTTAAAACCCGGCTTTTCATTCACTTTTTCCCATCCCTTTTTTGCACCCACGTACCCGCCAGCCACGGTAAGTGTGGGAATGGGGGCGACCACTGTAAGAGCCGTTGTTGCAGCAGAAAGAGCGGCAGAGGGAATAGATGCAATAGAGGTTTTTAAATCGTTATATGCAGTTTGCAAGCTTTGTGCCGCTGCTATTTCCACCCCTGCTACACCTTCCACCGCACCATGCACATTATGCGCCGCGCCTTCTATGGTTTTTTTGGTTTCTTGGTGAGTATCTCCACTTTTTTCTTTCTTTGTTTTTTCTTCCTTATGTTCCTCCTTCACTTTTACATCTCCATGTGCTGCCGGCGCTGCGTGACCACCATGTGCATCGGGCGCATGAGCCTCTTTCCAAATCACACGATGTTCCTTCTCCATACGGAGTGGGACACGACCGCCTGTGGTACTGTGCAACATTGCCATGGATTAATGGTGTGTGTCTTTTGTTTCGTGGGTCTCGGCTTTATGAGTGTTGGCAGACTTGTGCGCTGCTGATGTGAACAGAGACCCCATGAGTCTTGCTTTTGCAGCTTCGTAACCCAGCTTTCCAATGAGTCCAGCAGCAAGTAGTACTCCGACTGTTCCACTTACCGTGGGGTTCACACCTGCAAGGAGCATGCCACCGCCGGCAATAGTTCCTGCGCCTGCGCCTGTTGCAAGAACGAGGCCTCCTTTTGTGACCAATTCTTTAACCGTTGGACCAATGTATTTGGCATATATTCCCTGACCTTGGCGTGCTTCTACAACTTCCTGAACACGAAGCATGAATGCTTTGCGCGCAGGTTCACTGCGGCCTACTTCTTCTGGCGTAAGCGGCTTTTCTTTTTTCTCATGACCGTGCTCGCCATGGCTGTCGTGACCAAGTTCATGCTCTAGCTGAGGAATACCCTTATATTTCTTTGTATGTCCTTCACGCACCAAGTCTCCTCCTACTTCAATTTCTTCTATTTTTTCTTTAAGCATTCTTATAGATCCATTTAAATCTTCTAGTGTTTCACTAAGCTTATGAAGCCGATCAATATCGGCATCAACTTTTGCAATATCCTCTCGTTTTCTGTCCATGCGATCTTGAATTGATCGACGCAAGGTGAGGTCGCCTGTGGCATTAAGTTGAATCTGTAGAGCGTTTAATTCCGAATCAAAACTTGCTTTCTTTGCCTCTAATTGCCGCAAATTCAATTTTCCAATTTCGGTAGTTGTTTTGCGGTGGTCTACTTTCAGTTGATCCAACCTATCTTCCCTTCTACGTAAATCTTCACGCAAACGCTGAAGCTCTGCTTCGACTTTCTTTTCGTGATCGTGGTCATGTTTCTTCGGTGGGCCGGGAATTCGCGCAAGTTCGCTCTGCACTTCACGTGCTAAATCTCGTGCTAACTGGTCTACATCATTACTCTGCATTGCAGGGAATGCATCGATGTATTTTTGAATGTTAATGCGGTCGTAGAAGTATTTCGCGATTGCATCATCCATTACTTCGGACCTCGTTACGCGAAGACCTGTCTGGTAAATACCCATGCTCGAAGTGCTGGGGTAGGGCACCGGACCACCACGCGGCCCTGTAATAGGATCATGATCCGGATCTTTGCTGCTAAACCGCACATTGCTGCTTGCATCATTTACATTACTGTAAAGCCACCGAGCACCCAAATGACCTACGACGCCAATTGCAGGTGTAATAATCGCTCCGGTTGCCGCACCGAGTGCAATCCCCGTTCCTGCAGAAACAGCTATTATGGCAACGCGCTCACGCGTATTTCGGTGCCAGTTCTTTAATGCGCGACCGTACACAACACTCATTTCCACCAGCGACTTCATGGCACCGTTTTCACCGTACGACGCATCACTTTCCACATCTGCAAATGCTTCGACAATCGCTTTGCGGTCTGCTTCGGTCATGCGCGTACGCACCTTATCTATAAGCTGTCGTGCTTCCTGTGCAATTTGGCTTGGAGGCACGTCGTATGCCGCACAACAATCTTCCGCTAAGTGACGCACTGTGTTATCTGTAGGGGCTTTTGCATGATTTTCCATTTGCAACGCTATTGCCCGAATAAGCATAAAGCGCGGCAAGCAGTACTCCGAATAGTTGCGAAGCTTGCCGAGCGTGCGTACTTGAGACGGATCAGCAATGTTCACTTTATCGAGCGTATTAATAAGCGTGACTTCCGCATCAGTATTCATGAGTGAATCATCATTGCCTTTTGAAAGGGCATCACTAAACAGATTTTCAACACGAGACACCGCAGAGTCGGAAAGGGTTCCGCTTCCAGCGGAAGTTGCCAGATCAATTGCTTCGCGCGTACGGTCTGCCATGCCTCCACCAAGCAGCGGTAGGCTACGGCGCAATCCGCGCCAGAAACCATGTATACCAATATTTCCCCGCATGTGACCAAATGCCGTCACTAGTGTTTCGGCAGTCAATGCAGGGAGGGATGCAGCTGCCCCCATCCCCACACTTGTTCCATACGCAATTTGTGACAAGGCAGGTTTCAGGAAAGCGGCACCCGACAAGAGGTTGCCTGCAAGAGCGGTTGCTGCACTTCCTCCGAACAATTTTAGTGTACCAATGATGCGGCGTCTTCCTATCGTTTCTTGCCACTGACGATATCCACGTAATGTAAAAGGCCAATAGACATAGCCTGCACGATCTGGTCTTCGCGGACTTCGGGTGATAGGTGCAGATTGCGGCTCTCCCACTTTTTCATCAGCTGATTCCAAAACATGCATTGTGCGAACTTCTTCTTGAGTTTGCACCCCGTCTTCAGCACCTACTTTAATAGTCCAAATAAGGTTATCGGACGGATCAATGACAACTTCTACAGAAGGATCATGATTGAATTTCTTGCGGTATGATTCGACATCGTAGGTGACACCTGGTTCGGTAGAAATTTTAAACTTCATTCCCGGCATGAGACGCTTTCGCGTATCTTGGTCTCGGTATTGGCCTTCGGTTTTTGCAAAATTTTCACTTTGAAGCAATAAGTATTTTTGTGTTTCCTCACTCACTTTCCAGGCTCCATACACTGGAGGCGCATCGCCAACTTGCACACCGAGCATTCCATCACTCGTTCGTAGAACGACCTTTGCATCTTTCTCTCCCATCAGTTTCTTTGAAACAAGACTACGTGCTTTGCCGGTTTGACGGCGCGTGACGGCGCCGTGTGTATCCACAAATTCCACAAGCAATCTGCAATCAGGGTCAATAATGAAGAATTCTGGAACTTCTTTAATATTTTCTGCCTTTTCCGTAGGTGCAACTTTTATAGGTTGTTCCACAGGTGGTACAGCAGATTCGGAATTCGGCACTACCGTAGCATTTGGCTGATCAATGGTTGCAGTAGCATCTACTTTTGACGGCTGAGGTACTTCCTTCATCACTTTCTCTTCCTTACGATGAGAAGAATGAGCAGGAGGCATAGCATGTTCACTGTGTGTGGCTCCTGCAGAACGTATCTGCTGAGTACTCCATGCAATGGTATCCAACATTTTTTCACTTCGAGCACGTAGATCATTTTGCAAACGATCACGGAGCTCTGGTTTGAGAATACAATTCGGAATCGGCTTTCCGTTAAGGCACACCTGGCGTGTCTCCATATCAACACTCAGATCTCCGTGTTCAGAGGTGCCCAATGCTGATTGGGCAAATCTCATCATGTCAGCATAGGAAATATCGTTATAGAGCTGCGAACCGTCATTGGCCGTAGCGGTAATGCGCATATCTTCGGGAATGCGAAGAGCGACAAAATTTCCCTTGGTAGATGGCATGTTTACCGCTTCATTCGAACTTGGGATCGAAATAGACGTATCGAATACTGAACTGACTTTCCTGCGGACATCATCGACAAGATCAGGCCCATTGCTCGCATTTGGTGATGCGACCTCTTGCGAGTGCAATGAGTTGGGCTGAGCCTCTGGTTGTGTAGAGTCAGACATGGAAAGTAAAGGATATTACGGCAAATTGAGGTGGGTTTTAAGAGCATCGATCCTTCCCGAAACGCCGATCGTATCTAGGTATTTTCCATCGGAAATGGATCGCAGGTTATTTCCGCCCCAGTAGCCCCAGAAGTGGCGTTTGTACGGTGTGGAACCAGACTTGGCAAAAGTGCTTTCCCCAAAATCTTCTACATTGATTCCACGTGCCTTCATTTCACGCTTGTATAAGTCATAGGTTGGGAAATCGCCACGGTAGCGAAGTGCCTCGTACATGCTCAAAATCGTATTCGCAATTTCCCCTTTGGAATCTGGAGTTGCTTTATACATGGCAGTGAGTGCATCCAATGTTGCATTGAACCGTGTTCCATCTTTAAAGAAGTCTTCGCGCTTTTTCGCATCTTTCAAGTCTTCATTTACCTTATCGCGCAAGTCTGCCAATCCTTGTACCAAGACCTTCTCTAGCGCATCCACTGCCAGATCTTTGTCGGAACTGGAACGAATACTATTTACGCGATCTGCAATCGTTCGCAATTTCGGATCGACAATTACCTTGTGGGGATCCTGAACATCTATGCCCTTTTTACTATTGAAGAGAGCCTCAGCCTCTTGCTGCAAGGTATGAGCATTTTTAGATTCCGCTGGTGTTAAGGATTGATAGACGTCAGAAGAAGGCGGAGCTTCTTCTTTTTCTGCAGTTCGTTCTGGGCGAACCATTTGCAAGCGCTGCATGAGGTTCGGGTTCTGGTAGACGCCTGGTAAGACATCGCTTGCCGCTTGCACACTAAAGTCTTGCAATTTCAATGGTGTCTTTTCTTCCCAGAACAGAGCCGAGCCGGCGCGTTCCTTGCGCAGACGGTCAAAGAGTTCTTGCGCACTCGCAATTCCCAACGAAAGTCTTGGCATCTTTTCGTCGGGTGTCGCTGGCTGCAACGTAAGCTCCAATGCGGCGTTTGTCGTAATTGTTCGCAGGTATTCCTGAAACTGCTCCTCTGAAACATCTTTCAGACTCGGGTCATTTTTAAGCTTTGCTTCTTCAAATTTGCTCAGCATCTCCCGTTCATAAACACCCAGAGACCACAAATATTCCTTTGCATCTATGCGAGTCACGTAGTCCAAACCATATATAGGAGAACCAAGTATGTAGGTAAATGGTTCTTCCGGCCCAAGTTTCGATTCCAGCAATTCCGCGCCATTCCCCAACAATGTGGTTGGCTGGGACCCGACAAGCGTCATGATTTGTTGCCCATAGGAATCAAAAATTTCCTTTGCGAGTCCTTCTTTTGCAATGTCATCCAAACTCTTTGGCATTTCTATAAGCAATGTGCCATCGAACACTTCGCCTTCTGCAAGATTTTTCACGCGCTCAACACGAGCTGCAATAAGCTGAGAGAACATTTTTCTCTTTAAGAATTCCAATGCTGCTGCTTTTTGTCGCCACGTACCTGACCCCACTTTTTCTTCCGCCGCAATAACTAGCGCTTTCAACTCTCCCATTGTCATGTGAGTCTTGAGCACACCATTCATTTGCTTGAGAAGATGTTTTACCGATTCTCGTTCTTCTATGGATTCTTTTTCGAAATCTTCCTTCACTTCTGCATCATGGGAAACTGATTCGAAATCTTGCAGTAGATCTTCTGGGCTGTATTCCGTTTCCACTTCCAGGAATTCATTGAATTTCTGAAGCACTTGACCAGTAACACCCAAATTCAACAGTGATACGTACACTTTTTGCAAAACATCTTTCGATTTTCGACCGACTGCAAGAACGGTATCGAAGGCAAATCGCACGATTTTAGGACCATCTGTTACTATGACAATTCCCGCTTCTTTGAACGTAGCCGCCAGGAACTTTACAGCCGCTTCCGTATCTTCACTACCTTCATACCAGAGCTTCAATCCTGTTACTTGCGCCCATTTCCACAGATCATCGGCACTTTGGAGGGCGTATTCTTTTCCTGCTTCAAAATATTCTGGAATCACCTTGCCTGCCTTCTTTGCCATGAGTTCTCCGCGGAAATACTGACGTTCGAAGAATGCGATACCGGCAGCCGTACCGCCTTGTGCACCATCAGCAATTTTTTCCATGATGGAGCGACTAGAAAGCATTCGATTCCCGACATCCGGTGACTGCATTTCACTGAACATCATGTCCAACAACTCCGACTCTTCATTGTCAGGGGAATTCACATAGCGCTTATTCACAATGCGCTCACCTTCTTCAATCATCTCATTCTTCGTTCCGGAAATTCCATGCAAATGCGCAACGCTTATAAGGAGAGATTCAAACGCCAAGTAATACTGGCGCGCTGCCTCCTCATTGTTCGAAATGGCCTTATTTTTGGAACGTACAGCGTACAAATTATCTTTTACAATTTTTGGAGCAGTCTCTTCATAGGTGTTGTATCCGCCAACACTCCGTATTTTTGACCGCCATTTCATCAGCTCTTTCACAGTTAACTTTCGTCCGGATTCACTATCACGTTGTTCTAAGAGCACTCTAAGTGCAGCATGACCGTCTTCCCGCACTAAGAAGGCATATTCTGCGCCCTGGCCTTCACCCAACCGTTTAAACTGTTCCAATGCAGATTCTCGTTGTTCTTTGCTGTCATATCGCAAAACCTGACCCAGGAAACTTCTGCCAGTTTGCTTCTTATATATGGCATCTCCTACAAGAAGGAGTGGAGTTGCAATAATTGCTCCCTTTGCAGCTTTTATCCAGCCCGGAGCGTCCTTTTCCTTCGCACGTTGCCAAATTGTGTAAACAGCCCATGCCGTAACACCGAGACCTATAAGCACTTTCGCTTTATCTACAAAGTCGCCATTCCACAATTTCGTAATCGTCTTGAGTGTTGTGCGCAAGCCTTTGTCTATAGGGTCCGGGTACCGCTCTCGCTTTTCCAATTGGTCTTTCGCCAATTCGGGCTGCTTTGCCATATTAAGCAAATGCGACTGCAATTTTTCAACGACAATCTTTGCTTCGGCAACGGTAATAGTTTCCGGATTGCCGGTGAGGGAATTCGTATAAGTGGCATCTTCACGCTTTCTAAAGGCGGCGATGATTGCGGCTTTGGCGGGATTCGGCTCCTCGAGGACTGCCGTAAGTCCCTCGCATGCTTTGTCCGGGTGTGAAAGCCACTTTCCCAACTCCCTTTCCCCATCTATGCCTTGTAAGCGCAGCAAAGGATTCGGCACTAACTTTAAACCGTACTTCTGCAGAACATCCAACTGGTATTCTTTGTGTTCTAATTTTACATCTGTCGCACGTTTCCAAATAGCATCGGCATCGGCAGGCGTAATGACATCATCCTTGCGCAAATGCGTTTTTAGGAACTCTGCAAAATCCGGTCGGCCTGCAGGCAGAGCTTTCAGATACTCTTTGCTGAGCCGCTTCGCCAACTCATGGCCTGGCTGGCCGTAGAGCAACGGCAGTTCAATGCAAAGCGCATGCAACTCGGGCGGAAGACTGCCGTAATCGGAATTGATGCTCTGTATTTTCTTCTCGCTCGAAAGGCTCGCTTCTACAACAGTAAGCCCCTGCATCGCTGTGGATTCAATATCGTTGTCTTTTGCAGGATTTGGGGCCCCGAGCGCCTTGCGTTGTTTTGCATGCAATTGATCCACATTCGTAAATGCAGCGTCAATTTCCGTATTCACACCATGTAAATTGGTGCGGAAACTGCGAAGAGCAGCCTCTGCTTTTGCAAGTTTCGATTTCTGTTGTACAAGATTCGCAAGAGCACCATCGCCCTTAGGGTCATACACAATGCGCGGCATCTGTTCAACCCACTCTGTCCAACTTGACCCAATGTACATCGCATCTGCAAATGCCTGGTTGCTATACATGAGCAAGGCCTCGTTCCATCTTGCAGTTGTGGTGCAATTCTTCTGTACTTCACTCAGCAGATTGCGCATACCATTTGTTTCTTCGAAACCAGTAAAAATGGTTCCGGGCCTTGCAAAGTAAAAATCATCGCCTTTATGGCTGAAAATTTTCTTTTCTTTCTTATCTGCGATGAATCTATCGGCATATTTTAGGACATGGTCCCATTCAGAAACCTTCCCAGGAAGTCCTGGATACGGCGTGGTTCTCTCTGCAAAGAGATGAAGCGTCGCCACAATTTCACGCAATCGATCTGTATTGACCCTTCTGTTGCCATGAACATCCGGTTCACCGTCAAAGACAAGATCTTCTAATTTTGTTAGGTCCATGGATACTGCTTCCTTCTCTTTTCCTCCTTCTGTTTTCTTTTCAATCTTGAGAACAGCTTTATTCGCAAGAGTGAATAATGTACCTAAACTTGTTTTCGCGCCTGCTTTGTTTAATTTTTCCGCAATGGGGCCAGGCAGCCGCGAACGGAAAATGTAGGATTGGAGGGAAATGCCTGCGCCGTTATGCATATCTGCAATGCCTATTTTGGTTAGCAATTCCTCTAGATTCAGGGCAGAAAGTAAGGCTCCGCGCGCTTGATCACTGAAATTCTTGTCATCAATTACCGTCTGACCTTCTGCTAAAATCTTTGCAACGATTGCTTTAAAGTCATCATCACTCGTATCTTCCTTAAAAAATTGCTGCTTCGCTTGTTGTAGCAAGGTGCTGTCGAACTGAATGCAATTCTGAGCAATAAGTTTTTCTGCATCTAATTTTCCTGCGGTCAGCAGAAAATCTATTTTGAGACCAGGATGATTTTTTTCCAGAGTTTTTACAAGCTCGTCTAAATAAGTAACATCAAGCGAGCCGTCCTCACGCAGGGACATTCTGAATGTTGTCTCAGCATCGCCACCACCTAAACGGTAATTGTATCGGTAGCGATCATCAAAACGTTTCAACATGTGGGCATCGATTTTTTTGCTGATTTTTGCAAGACTCCCCGCTATGCTGTGAATGTCCTTCTCCACAGCCTCTATAGAGGGATTCAGCTCAGAACCATCAATTTTGACCTTGCCCGATGCAACCAACATAAGCCGGGCATAAGCCTCATTGAGTGTTTGGGCATCTTTTGCACGAATTTTCTCCAGTTCTCCATCTGTAAATCCTGCCTCCTTCAGGAAAGCTGTGATTTCATTCAATGCAGACGTTGCCTTACCTCGATCCAGAAGTCCCAGGCTAACTTGCTCAAGAATATGACGGGCTTCAACTGCGTGCTGGGCAAATCTTTTTTGCTTTGCAACATCAATGTTTAATGTTTCATATTCGGAAATTTCGCTCTTAATCAATTCGTCATTGTTGAAGCTCTTTAATGTTTTTTGTGCGTCACCAAGTGCGTCAAAGGTACTGGCAAGCCGCTTCTGAATGTTTTCCATCTCTTGGCTTTCGTTCTTAAATGCCTCAAGTTCGCTTTGATGCATTTGCAGAATGTGGCCCTGCAAAATCACAACACTACCATCTAGATTGACCTTCAACGTTGCTAATATCGCATCTTGATTGCGCTCCCAATGTTGTATAAGTTCAGGCTTTCCATCTCTTCGTACTGCGGCATTCACAATTCCACGAACATTTTCCAATGCTTTTCTCTCGCGTTCGTTCAAACTTTCCAATGAAGGCTTCGGCCCTTCACGGGACGCTTCTACAAACACAAATCTCCTCTCCCTCTCCGCCCACTCCCTGCCGAAATTGTGTGTTTTTATTGGGCGCATGAAAATCTAACTATTGTACCAGATTTTCACTCTTTGTACTAGCCTTGGCTATGGCTTGTGGAAGCCACGGAAGCAGCCTCTAGCCGCCCACGAAATACCCTATACAGGCAGCTGCCAACAAGTATGAGTGTAATAAAGAGAGCGAGTTCGGCCCGCCAGGAAAGCGAAACGGAGTCCGTGGCCTTTAACAAAGCGCCTGTTTTACGAGCAGCAGTGAGTGTGCCAAGCGACGCGGCGTCGGCAATAACAAATTTCTCTCTGCCAAATTTCGCAACGGCAGGTTTTTTAGACGATGCTTTTTTCGCCGTAGTCTTCTTCGCCTTTTTCACAGGGATAGTCGGGCTGATTCTGCACACGTTCGGTGCACCTGGTGTTGGCACGGTGGTAAGGCACCCAGCAATGGCACTCATACCCTTCTTCACTTTTCCGTACGGCAGCGATGCAACCAACTCCCCTTTCGGGTTCAGCAAGTTCACCGTGTCACCACCGTTATTCAACGCGAGGTGAAAACTTTCCGTCGGAACTACCATCAGGCTGCGCGGAGCAAGAATCGTGCCAAAGGGAAACCGGTGTGCCGTACTGCCACCTTCCAAGGTGTCGTCCAGCAACCAGCCTGTAAGGTCGATGATGGAGTCCGAGGTATTGCGAAGTTCCACCCACTCTTCGTGCTCGAGCGCTGCGGCTTCGGAATCGATGTACGAGGGAAGAATCGCACCACTCGAAATAGGTGCTGCAAACACCTCGGAAATTGCAATGTCTGAAGCGTAACGCTCTTGTAATTGTATGTATTCTCGTACGATTTTTGGACTTATAACGGTTCCAGTACCCAGGTCTGCTTGAGCAAATAAAGTGATCGAAGTAGAGCCAGATACTGAGAGCGTGGCACCACTTACCGTAGTAAAAGAACCTGAGTTGTACGACACAAAAATCTGTGCGGGCAAATTACTCGTCACCTTTAATGCCAAGCTGCCCGTAAAAATTTGCGGTGCAGAAGAAAGTGAAATTCTTAGTCCTTCGGTCATCAAGGTTCGATCTCGTTCCGCTTGCGTAGCTTCTTCCTGGGCAAGAGATGTTTGCGATGCATCTACCCACATACCCAGCTCTGCATGCTGGGCCTCGCGCTCTAAGGCAAGGAACGATGCTCGTAACCGGTGATCCGTACGGTGATCTGCAGTTGCGGACCCACTTCGCAATTGCTGCTCTTGGAAAAGTTCTCCATTGCCGCACCATAGATAGCCGGTTACCTGTAAGCCTGCCTGGTTCACTGAAAAATCGGAATGATTTGAGCTTATTTCTAGTTCAAACTTTTTCTCTTCTGTAAGGCATTTTTCAATATCTATCTTCTTAATATTATCATCAGAAATCCCAGTAAGATTCACTTCCAAAAGTGGTGTGGAAAGCTCTGCCTGTTGCAGCCAACTTCTGCGCAGTTCACTTGGTGCTCTCTGTAAATCATCTATGTCTTCCACTGTTGCAAGGAGTGCCCCCGAGACTACGGAAACGAAACGGAGAGGAAATCTGTAGGGGCTTTCGACAGAAGGCCGTATGACCTCGTCGTCGTGTGCGATAGTCCAACTCAGAGTATCAGACACATAACCATCTGGGTCATGCAGCTCCAGAATTCCATCGCTGTTGCGAAGGGTGAGGGATGGCCGAAGTTCTATGCGCTGCACACCACCTGGGGGCAGAAAGATGCCGCTCATGGTGAAGGAGCCTGTGGGCAGTGCCAGTGACCAACCGTCTAACGCTTGGTGCGTCTTCCCGCTGTTTACCACTTCCACCCACTCTTTCCCTTCATCTGTGCCAGCGGGGTTTGGCAATACCCCTGCCAGGCGCAGAATGCGTGCAGGAAAACGCCGTGTTGCGTCTTTAAATCTATTCGACTCCGCCGGTGTTAGAAACGGCGTCCACAGCCAGTGTCCGTCTCCTCTTTTCGCATAGGAACTGCCACTAATGGCGCCGGTGTAGGTGAGGGTATCTACAAGGTTTCCAGAACCTGCAAAGAGTCGTACTTGATCACCATCGTTGTTCAAAGATATTGCCGTCTGTTTGCGCTCTAAGAGAATAGATGACTCTGGATTTATGATCATACCTGTTAGCGAAAATTCCTTCGAGCCACCGGGTTCGTCATCTATGCTCCAATCGCAAAGGTCTACGGGGTTCATTGCATGCGAGTAGAGCTCTATCCACTCGCCGACTGCTTCATCCCCCACAGGGTCTGGTAACACCTCGCTTATGGTGATGTTTGCCTTGGGGTTTGGTGTGCACTGCACTGCTGCTTGTGTGATTCCTGTGGGGTTCACCGTAATTTGCAGGGAACGCTCTGCTGTGTCGCCACAAGCACTCTCTATATGGGCAGTGACTGCAAACGTCCCCTCTTTGGTAATAGTGTGGCTTGGCGGATTGCACGTTTGCGACGCAAAGCCGTCTGGGTAACTCCACATGCAGTGTGCACCGGCAAGGGAGCCTGTTTGTATCAGCAATTGCAGGTTCAATGTCACCTTTCCATCGTTTACAGGGTTTCCCGATTGCAGGTCTATTATGGGACTAAAAAGGATACTGCCATTTTTACGGCCAGGGGTGGGTATGCAAAATGTGCGGGCACTTCCACTGCCTTCTTGAACAATTCCTGTACTCACATTATCCGGCGCTGTTACGTACCGTAATTCAGAAATAACGGAGGTGCCGTTCCACAAAAGTACGGAGCCCGTGGTATTTCGTAACGTGATGGTACTTACCGATTTTTTTAGCAGCCCATACCCTTGCGCAGGAATTGCAAAACCACTGCCTAGCAGTGCGCCGCTTGCGTTATAGATGTTCAACTCTTGTATACGAATTTTTTTGCTTCCATATGCACTAATATCAAATTTAGAACTTTGAATTTCATGATGACTATTGTTCCATATTTCTATCCATTCATTGGTGTCTTCGCCTACTGGATTTGCAAGCACTTCACTCACAATAAGTGAGCCAGTGTCACTCACTTCTGTTACAACGGATGACTGTGAAGAGGAACTCAATGCTTGTTCGGAGAAAGCACTTTGCTGTGATGACACAGTGGAACTTCCGCTCTCGCTCATGCTAGAGGAACCATCTTCCGACGATGAGGAAATACTTTCGGAGAAACCTGCTGAAGATGATTGGAAAGAAGATTCTCCGGAGGAAGAAGCTCCCGAAGAACTACTACTAGAGGAATAGATTTGGCTGCTTTGCATTGATGCAAATGATCCATTTGCAAAGCCCGGGGTACCTTTTATAAGTGCGCCTTCGTCGAACCCTTTACTGACCACCGCAGTCATCCAATTGCTAACAAGTGTGCCCACTTGCCAAAGGTGTATGCGCTCCATACTCGCCTTCTCGCCCGAAGAATTCCCGGCCATGGGGTTACCCACTCCGTCATCCACTGTGTCGACAGTAACCCCCGCAGCGTCTTTGAGCAGAAGGAGCAGCTTCGTGTTCGGGAGCGACATGGCAGTCGTCGTGGCAAACGGCTCTGCGCGTAAGCGCGACTGAGCGGCGGCGTAGTTGCTAAGAACCAGGATCTGCCCGGAGCTCACCGAGCTTCCAACGGGGAACCTGTAAATTTCTGCGTCCTCCCCTTTGCTGTTGCGGCTTGTAATAGACCAATTGGAAATATCCAAGATTGCTTGGTCTGCATTATCGGCAATGCAGCTGAGTTCCACCCACTCGTCTGCGGTGGAAAGGTCGCTGCCCATCCAGAGCACCTCGGAAATGACGAGACGCGCCGCTGCGCGCCCTGCCATGGGAGCGGCAAGCAATGATAAGCCAAGAAGACATGCCAGAATTCGGCTGCGCGCGGGCATAGGAAGCAGTATTTGGCATGCGGATGCCGTGTGGGGGCACTGCAGAGCCATTTCCCCGGCGCGGTATGCTGATTGGCTCTTCTGCAAGCCAAACGCCGTGTTCTCGCTCGACTGCGAACAGGCAGGCTGCTACAGTGGTTTTGATCGAAAACGTTCCCGGTTCTTGCGATCAACCGCCCACCCCTCTGTGACTCTCCTGACAACCGTCTTCGGCACCCTGAAACACTTCTGTGAGCGCCTTTTACGTGCATTGCCACTAGGTCGCACCGAGGGAGATTTCCCCCTCCATCTATGTCACCCATCGTCTTACTTGTCGCCGTTGCGCTTGGCGCCGGCGTTGGTTACGTGGTCCGCAAGGTCACCGCTCCCAGCAGCGGTGAAAAGCTCACAGCGGAATTAGAAGCGAAAATAGAGCAAAAGCGCAGTGAGCTTTCTAGTGCCGAACGCAAAATTGCCGATGCGAAGTCGGCAGTCAAAGCTGCAGAAAGCGAAGCGAGTGCGAAAGCCAAAGAGATACTGGCAGACGCAAAGCTGAAGGCCACCGAACTGGAATCCAAGCTGGACCGCGAACAAGCTCGCTTAGAGGAACGTGAAAAGAGTTTGGACGAAAAAGTGAAGGAGGTGGAAAAGCAGCGCACGAATTTGCAGCAGCGTGAAACCCAAGTAACAGAATTAAAAGAAGAGTTGAGCACAGCGGCGGCAGACCACCGCAAGGCGCTGGAAACGGTTGCGAAGCTGAACCAGGCAGAGGCAAAAGAGCAACTGAAGGGCGAACTGGAACGCGAATTCGGCGATGAATTTGCCAAAGATCTAAAACACAAAAAAGAAACCATGGAAGAAGAGTACGAAGAACGCGCAAAAAATTTGATGGCCGAAGCCATGCAGCGCTACGCCTCGGAAGTGGCAACGGAGTCCACCGCGACCATCGTGCAACTGCCGAGCGACGACATGAAAGGAAAGATCATTGGCAAGGAAGGCCGCAACATTACGGCGTTTGAAAAGCTTACGGGGGTCGACATCATTATCGACGACACTCCCGGTGCCATCATTATTTCGGGCTTCGACCTGGCGCGCCGCTACGTAGCAAAGCTTGCCATGGAAAAACTGCTAAAGGACGGCCGCGTGCAGCCGGCGCGCATTGAAGAAGTGGTGACGAAAATGAAGCAGGAAGTGGGCAAAATGATGCTGGAGTTCGGCAAGCGCGCCACGGAGGAACTGGGCATTGTTGGCTATCCGCAGGACTTGCTCAAAATCATCGGCCGCCTGCGTTTCCGCACCAGCTACGGGCAGAACATTCTAAAACACTCGGTAGAAATGGCGCACATGGCGCGCATTCTGGCCGAAGAGATAGGCGCCAACCCGCAGATTGTGGTGGAAGGCTGCCTGTTGCATGACGTTGGCAAAGCATTGGACCACGAAGTTTCCGGCACACACGTCGAAATCGGCGTGGAAATTTGCAAGCGCTTCAAGGTGCGACCAGAGGTGATCCACTGCGTGGAAGCCCACCACGAAGACGTGCCGTTTAACTCGCCAGAGGCATTTATTGTTGCCGCCGCAGACGCTATTTCTGGTGCCCGCCCCGGCTCGCGCCGCGAGAGTTTCGAAGCGTACGTAAAGCGACTCAAGGAACTGGAAGAAGTCGCCAAGGGTTTCGAAGGGGTGGACCGCGCCTTTGCAATTTCCGCCGGGCGCGAAGTGCGCGTGTTCGTCGATACGCAAAAGATCGACGACTTGCAGCAAATGAAATTGGCGAAAGACATTGCCGCAAAAATCGAAAAGGAGCTCGCCTACCCGGGCGTCATTAAAGTGAATGTGATTCGGGAACGGCGGGTGGAGGAACTGGCGAAGTAACTTTTCCTGTCATTACGAGCGCAGACGAGGAAGACTCATACGAAGTTACTTACGTGGTGTCTGTCTCGCCGGAGCTTGTCGTGAGCGGAGCCGAATGGCTCGACAAGACAGTATGTTCGCCCTCCCCACAATTTCCTCTTCGCAAAAATAAAAATTCCGCACATGTGGACTTCGCATGACTACTGCATCGCAGGTGCGATGAAGATATTTAGTATGCGTCCAACTTTTCCCCCTACTATGCCAGCAACACTCAGCGCACCAGAACGAATTACAAGCAATAATCACATTGACCAGGTATTTGAACAAAATCCCTATAGTATCGAGTCGCTGTTTGAAAGGCGGGAAACCCAGTATGGGCTAGGTACACTCCTGCGAGTGGCAGCTGAAAACGGCAGCTTGGGTCCTTGTGAGTTTCGTGAAACTCTCTATTACATTCTGCTGAACAAGGAAATGCCTTTACCAACGACCACTGCAGAGGAAGCCTACAAAGAAATTATAGCGGCACACCATTACAGCAAATGCAGGCATCCAGATGATTGATCACTCCGCCAACACGAACTTCGTTCCCTTCTTCGCAAGAATGCCGTCTCGCGTGAGCGCGTGGATGATGCCACTCAGCCACTCCTTATGATGTGCAGGTGACCAGTCGATGCAAATCTCCTTGCCGAGCTCACTCAGCGTTCTGCCATTTTTCGCATCACGTAACTCTTCCACCACTTTGCCGCGGAAGATGCGATTGGGAATGTAGCGGGCACCAACAAAGCGACCCGGTTCCTGTTTTCTGTCTTCTGATTTCTGATTTCTGTCTTCTGATTTCTGATTTCTCGTCGACGCTTTCATCAGCCCCGCTTTGCTGAGCACACATTCCTCCCACACCGGGCTCTTCTTTTTTTGAACGAGTGACCCATAGTCCATCAATGCTGCGAGGAAATCTTTCGGCTGGTGACCTTGCTGCATCCATTCCTGTAAGAGCTGACCACAACGTGTAAGGAGCTGCCGATCACGTTCCTTTGATATTTGCTCACCTTCCCACCCAAAAAAACAGCGATGGAGCACTCTCCGAACATTCACGTCGATGCACGGCGTCGGAAGGTTCCATGCAAACATCCGTACCGCCCCCGCCGTGTAGTGGCCAAGGCCGGGAAGCGCCATCAACTCCTCATGGGTTTGAGGGAATTCTCCTTTGTGCTGATCGATGATCACCTTGGCGCAGTCCCGTAAACGGAGCGCCCGGTTGTTGTAGCCCATGCCCCGCCAGGCGAGGATGATTTCCCTATTCGTTGCCTTCGCAAGATCGCGGAGCGTGGGAAACTGCCGCAGAAAGTTGCGAAAGGCAGGAATGCACCTGCTCACCTGGGTTTGCTGGAGCATGACTTCAGACACCAGCACCTTGTACGCACGCACATTGGGGTCTGCATCTGGCAGGTCTCGCCAGGGAAGATGCCTCCCGTTAGCCAAAAACCACTGCCAAAGCACAGAACCAAAGAGGGTGATGTGCTGCTCGCGTTTCACGGCCAGCAGTGTACCACTTTCATGGGAATCTTCCTTTTTCCCTCGTTGACGTTACCTCCCTGCAACACTACACTGCACCAGCTTTCTCCCCATTTTTTTCTTAACCCTTGCATATGGCAGACGCAAAGAAATTCGACCGTACAAAGCCCCACCTCAACGTGGGAACCATTGGTCACATCGACCACGGTAAGACGACGCTGACTGCGGCTCTTTCCATCAACTTTTCTCCAGCTGGCGAAAAGAAGGACTACAGCCAAATCGACAACGCTCCCGAAGAGCGTGAGCGCGGTATTACCATCAACACTTCGCACGTGGAGTACGAGTCCGACAAGCGCCACTACGCGCACGTGGACTGCCCAGGCCACGCCGACTACGTAAAGAACATGATTACCGGCGCCGCCCAAATGGACGGAGCGATTCTGGTGGTTTCGGCCGCAGACGGCCCAATGCCCCAGACGCGTGAGCACATTCTGCTCGCACGCCAGGTGAACGTGCCGTACATCGTGGTGTTCATGAACAAGTGCGACATGGTAAGCGACCCGGAACTTTTGGACCTTGTGGAAGTCGAAATCCGCGAACTGCTTACAAAGTACGGCTTCCCCGGCGACAAGACGCCCATCATCCGCGGTTCTGCGCTCAAGGCTGTGGAAGGAGACGCCGGCGCCATTGGCAAGATTAAGGAGCTGCTCGACACGTTGGACAGCTACATTCCCCAGCCGGAACGCGTGCTGGACAAGCCGTTCCTTATGAGCGTGGAAGACGTATTCTCCATCAAAGGTCGTGGCACCGTTGCCACGGGCCGCATTGAACAGGGCAAGGTAAAGGTAAACGATGAAGTCGAAATCGTGGGCATCCGCGACACCCGCAAGGTGGTTGTTACGGGTATTGAAATGTTCCACAAGTCGCTGGATGAAGGCTTGGCCGGCGACAACGCAGGAATCCTGCTGCGCGGTATTGAACGCGAAGACATTGAACGCGGCCAAGTGATTGCCGCCCCGGGCTCCATTAAGCCGCACACGGAATTCGAATCCGAGGTGTACATCCTCACCAAGGAAGAAGGTGGCCGCCACACGCCATTCTTTAAGGGCTACAAGCCACAGTTCTACATCCGCACCACAGACGTAACGGGTGAAGTCGAACTGCCGGCAAACGTGGAAATGGTTATGCCGGGCGACAACGTCAAGTTCGTTGTCAAGCTTGGCGCCCCAATCGCCTTGGACCAAGGCACCCGTTTCGCCATCCGCGAAGGCGGCCGCACCGTCGGCGCCGGAGTGGTAACGAACATCATGAAGTAAATACTTGTGTTAGAGGGGGTGCTTCGGCACCCTCTCTGCACCTTTAGTCCCCCCGCTCCTTTCCCCTTTTCTACCCCATGGCGCCCGCCAAGAAAAAAGCCACCAAGGCTGCAGCAACCGACCTACCCTCGGCGCCTGCTGAAAAGAAAGGAAAGGACAAAGAAGTCAAAATTTCCACCATGCGCATTCGCTTGAGTGCGTTTGACCATACCGTTATAGACGAAGCCTGCGGCAAGATCGTGGACACCGCTGTGCGCAGTGGTGCTGTTGTGCACGGGCCAATCCCGTTGCCTACGAAAATCCGCAAGTTCACGGTGAACAAGTCCACTTTTAAGCACAAAGACAGCCGCGACCAGTACGAAATGCGCATTCACCGCCGCCTTATTGACCTGTCTGAGACCACCTTCAAGACCATGGAGAGCCTGCAGAGCCTAAGCCTGCCAAGCGGCGTGGATATTGAAATTAAGATGGGCTAAGGTGCTAGACTTGCCACATATGGTTACCCGAGTCGAAGGTGTTGATCGGCAAAGTACTGATGAATTACACATAGTAGATGCGGGCGATTTAGCCGCACTTGCGGAGCAAGTGAGTGACCTAGAAGAACGAGTAAATGTATGCAAAGAAATGCCGAACCTTCCCGCTCTCTATGGTTTTGAATGTGCTTCACGGATACTGCTTCATTCGACTTTACAATTTGCGAATAAAATCCACTCCGAACCTCAAACATATCAACCGCTGTTACAACGATTTTATGAGGCATGCGAAACAGTGGAGAATGTCGCCCAGCAATCGCTTGAGCAAGATGTAACTCCAGAAGCTGCAGATATTGTGAGCAATGTACAAATACATGCTCAGCGACAGAAGACAATCATTGCAAGTTTGATGCGAGGAATACCAGAGTATCGACGTACTCTTGTACAAATGCTCACAGCTCGATCAGTAGAAATCGGGCACACACCTGGACTAGAACCAGCCCTTTACCCGCAACCCAGCTTCCGCAGCCGCCTGTTCCGCCCGCTGCTTGCTGTTGCCGGCGCCTTCCGCAATACGATCTGGCCCAATAAAGACCGCGCAGGTGAATGAGCGGTCGTGGTCGGGGCCTTCTTCCTTTTCTACAATGTAATGAGGAGTGACGTTGAGTAACTCCTGGGCTTTTTCCTGGAAAAGGCTCTTACTGTCTTTGTGGGCACGTTTGGCAAGAAGGGTTTTAAGGCGCGAAAGGATGAACGTTTCGCAGAAGGTGCGGCAGACCTCGAACCCTTGGTCTACATACATGGCGCCTATGAGGGCCTCTACGGCATTTGCAAGCGTGGAGGGCTTTTCCCGCCCGCCACTGGCTTCCTCGCCGCGGCTCATAAACAGGTACTCACCCAGTTTGAGCTCCCGGGCAATTTCGGCCAGGTGTTCGCCATTTACCAAGGCCGAGCGCCAACTGGTAAGTTCGCCTTCGGACTTTTCGGCAAATTGAAACACGAACTCTGTAGCGGCCAGCTCCAGCACGGCGTCCCCCAGGAACTCCAAGCGTTCATTGTGCTTGCCGCCGCGGCTGCCCCGTACGGCGCTTCTATGGGTAAGCGCCTGCTTGAGGATGTCGTGGTTTGCAAAGTGGATGCCGATCGTGCGTTCCAATGCTGCAAAGGGTGCCGGTTGCATGGCCCTCACTTTGGAGAAGAAGGAGCACTCTTTGCAAGGGCATTCAGCACGCCGTTTACGAACTTGCCCGCTTCGTCGCTGCAGTACTCTTTGGCAACCTCTATGGCTTCGTCCATAACCACCGGCGGCGGCGCGTCGCTGCCCACGGTAAGTTCGTAGGCGCCAATGAGGAGCACTGCGCGCGAGATGGGGTCCATGCGTTGCCAGGTCCAACCCGGGGCGCAGGTTTCTATGCGCTGTACGAGCACGTCCACGTTGGCCAGAACGCCTTCCAGCAGGGTAAGTGCGAATGCCTCGTCCATTTCGCCAAGTTCGTTGGCGCAGCGCTGCAGCGTGCCTGCAGGGTCTGCGGCAGGACGCGAATTCCATTCAAACAGGGCCTGCATAACAGCAATGCGCGACAGGTGGCGCTTGCGGGCCATGGCGTTACGCCTTTACGCGCGTGATGCTGCGAAGCGACTTTCCGCCGGTTTTGCGGGGCTTTGCAGGGCCGCCGTAGGGCGAATTCTGCTTGCCGCGCAAGCGGAGGACTTCGCTGCTCGTATACACCGAGAATTGGGTCCTTCCACGGCTCTTTGGGCGTCGTTTCTTAGGGGTGGGGCGTTTTGCCATACGCGGAGCAGCTTACTGACTCCTGGCTTTGAGGGCAAAGCGTTTGTGTATTTTTACCCCAAGAAAGTTTACAAGTTTACAGGTATACAAGTTGACGAAAGGGTCCTTGTAAACCTGTAAACTTGTATACCTGTAAACCTACCGCCTGTCCCCCGCAATTGCCAACATAAACCGCAGCACAGCCACAAACAGGTTGAACATGTCTAAGTAGAGGCTGAGTGCCAACAGGAGCGGCTGGCCGCCCAACGCTGCATTGCGGTTAATGCGCTGAATATCTATGGCGGTAAACCCCGCCATAATGGCAATGAGCGCGCCGGAAATAACAATTTCCATGGTGCCCGTGCGCAGTGCCGGCACGAAGAGTTGCACCAAGCTAAGGACGATGATGCCGAGGAGCGCCAGCAGGAAGATGCCGGAAAAGGACGACAAGTTCATGCGCGTGGTGCGCGCAAGGACCGCGGCGCACCCGGCAATCGCAGCGGTAGCGATTGCCGCGTCCAGCACGATCATGCCGCCGTTGGCATACGCACCAATGGCAACGATGAGCAGAGGTGCCAACGTAATGCCGGAAAGCAGCGGGAAGAGTGCGAAGAGTGCGTAGTTGAGGGGGGCCTTGGCAATCCACAGTTGCGCGGTGAATACGAGGAGAAGTTCCGCAATCATAAGAAAGAAGAAGACGCCCGAACCGAACAGCACCGGCGCAAAGAGCATGCCGGCATACGCGCCGACCGCCGTAAGAAACATGGCAAGAGCAAACGCTGTGTAGACCTGCGACTGAACGCTGGCGGAAAGGGTGATGGGTGCTGCGTACGTGCGTGTGTTCATGGCTCTATTCAAGCAGGTTTTGCCGCAGCCGCAACAGGCTTTCTGGGCTTACCAAAGAGGCGTTTTTACGGTATAATACTGCGATGCGTTCTCGGTACCGTTTCGGCCCTCTGCTGCTTGCCCTGAGCGTGGCGGCAGGGCTTCCGCAGACTGTTTTTGCGGCGGAACCCACATGCCCTTTTAGTTTCCTGCCCTGTGCAGTAACGCCCGGAAATTTGATCAACAAAATTCTTTTCGACGAAAACGGACTTGTCGGCCAAAGCGGCCACGCGGGAATTTTTGCCTACCTGCTGGGCGCCATGATTCTGTTCATGGCCGCCAAATTGCTGCTGCAAAGCAGCAACGAGTCGGTGTTGGGCGAAGTGGGCGTCAGCATATTCCACATGCTGGTGGGCACATGCATTGTAACGGGCGCCGTTGCGCTTGCGTCGGCATTCGGGCAAGTCGGCATTACCAGCGCGCCGAACACCTCGGCAGTCTCGAGCGCCATTCGCGTCATAAGCGACTGGCTGCTGGTGCTGCTGAGCATTGCCGTGGAAGTGAACTTGGTGATTGCCGGGTTCCGCCTGGTGTCGGCGCAAGACGACGCCGCGGTGGATCTTTCGCGCAAGCGCGTGATTCACGGATTCATTGGCGCCATTATCGCCAACTTGGCAGTGCCGTTCGTGCATGCCATCTTCGGAGGCAGCACGTCGGAACTGCTGGACGAAGTCGTGGGACTTGGCACCGTTGTCGTCACGATATTTGGCGCGCTGGCTGTCCTTGCCCTGGTCATTGCCGGCATTATGCTCATCGTCTCGGTAGACGAGGGGTTAAAAGACAGGGCTCGAACGCTGGTAACGGCCTCGCTCGTATCGCTCATTGTGGTTATGACCAGCTACGGAATTTTGTACGCATTCGCCTCCGCGTCCGTCCAATGAAGTTCTTCCAGCGCCTTCTGCCGGCATTCGTGAGCCTCTGCGCAGCGGGAACCCCCGCGACCGCTGCGGCGCAAGATGCGCACGCTGTCATTGGCATTCTCACGGGCGGCGACACCACGGCGTTAAACCTGGGGCAGGTTCTGCTCACCAACATTACCGGCATCCTTTCAACGGAACTTGTGGAGGCAGTCGCCATTCTTATGATCGTTATTGCGGGAATCTCCGTCGTGGTGGTGCAAAACGACAGTCAGCTGGAAAAAGCGAAGAACACGATTATTGCTGCGGGCGTTGCGCTGCTCATGCTGAATTTCTGGACGGTGATTCAAAGCACGCTCTTGGACGTGACAAATTCGCCGAGCGAGATTCAGTCGACCGCGTCATCGCTCATGGGGATTATCGAAAGCTTCGCGGGAGCCATCGCCCTCATCACCATCATCATAAGCGGCATACGCGCCATCGCGACGTTTGGCACCGACAGCGGCGCAACGGAACTGCGCCGCGCCGTGCTGTCGTCTATTGTGGGCGTTTTGCTTATGGCGCACAGCGCGCTGCTGGCCGATGTTGCGACCGGCGCGGAGGACGTCACCTCGGTCATCGACATTCTTGTCAACATTGCGAATGTTGTCCTCAGCTTCATGGGGCTTGCGGCGTTCGTGGTGCTCGTGGTGGGCGGCATTCAACTGGTGGTGCTGGACGGCGAACGCAAAGACCAGGTGAAGGGACTTGTCATTCGCGTTATCATCGGGTTCATTCTCATTCTGCTTTCGGCGGGACTCGTGAACCTGGTCATCGCATAGAGAAACGCTTTTTCTTCTTCCTTCATGGACGCAAGCGCACGTATTCCCATAGGCCCCCAACCGGAACAACGCTCGAAGGCGCTGTCGCCGAAAACGCTTTCGTACGCCTCAGAAACAATCGCCGCATGTATAGAACAATATTCCGATGCGCAGCTTGCAGTGCTCACGGGTGCATTGAATGACGAAGGCCTGACGTGGCATTCCCTTGCGCAGATTGCCGAAGAGCGCGCAGCAGATGTTGTCGAAAAGATGCAACTTGTCGTAACAAACGCTGCAGAATCCGCGGCACAACGATTTTCACCGGCAACGGAGCAACTGGTGCGGCAAGCACGCAGGGCGTTATACACTTCTGTCAATCAGGCCTAAGACTTCCTGTACATCGTGCGTGCGGATGAATGCCGCGCCGTTTTTCATAGCTGTGGCGCACGCAAGGAGTGTTGCAGGCAGACGCTGCGCCGGAGGCAGATTATGGGGGCCTGCCAGGAAGGACTTACGTGAGGGGCTGACGAGCATGCGGCCAAGATCAGCAAGCTCACCTAAACGACGCAGAATTTCAAATGAGTACTGGGGATCGCTACTCACAAAATGCCCAAGTCCTGGGTCTATTATTATCTGTTCAGCCCTTACTCCTGCGGCTTTAGCCTGATCAATTCTTTTGATCAAAAAAAAGCGAATTGTTGCAATAACATCCTCGTACTGCACATCGCGAATCGTGGTGCGCGGTGAATCGTCTTTGCTATGCATGAGAACGAGATCCGCACCGCTTTGGGCAGCAACATGGAAGATGTTGGGGTCTGCCCTGCCGGCAGTTACGTCGTTGATCATGCTGGCGCCGGCGGCAATTGCATCGTTCGCTATGGCGGACTTCCAGGTATCTATGCAAATAACGACATGCGGCCACCGCTCATGCATTTGGGTGATGAGGGGAATGACGCGCGCGTGCTCAACTTCCCACGAAACGTCTGTGGAATTTGGTCCTGTGGATTCGCCGCCAACCTCTATAATATCGGCCCCTTCGCTCAGCATGCGTTCAACCTGCAGAAGTTGCGCGGCAAGGTCGCGAAATTTGCCCCCATCGTAGAACGAATCGGGTGTTGCGTTGAGGATGCCGATAATCTTGGGAAGGCTCATGGGTACGTAGCATGAAGGCCAACTTCAGCTTCGTCCAATGTCGAAAGTCCCATGTCACAGGACTCGACATTCTATCATGTGACCTGTGACCTGTGACCTGTGACCTGTGAAAAATTTTCGAAAAGAAATATTGATCACAAAAGTTATTCAGAATATTCTATAACCGTCATGTCAGACATTGATCCACGCATCTTCCGGGCTTATGACATTCGCGGCCGCTACCCAGACCAACTGCATGCCGACGCCGCGCGGGCAATTGGCAGGGCATTTGGCACGGTGTTGCGTACCACCACAGGCAAAGAGCACCCCGCTGTCATCCTTGGGCGCGATGCGCGGTTGAGCAGCCCGGAGCTGCATGCGGCAGCGTGCGAAGGATTGATGAGCACCGGGTGCGAAGTGCTCGACATTGGCCAAACGCCCAGTCCCCTAACCTATTTTGCAACATGCTCCCTTGGTACAGATGGCAGCATGCAGATAACCGCCAGCCATAACCCAAAAGATGACAACGGCGTAAAGCTGCAACTGGCGAATGCCCACAGCTTCGCAGGTGAAGATCTGCAACGTGTACGGAAGATGATTGAGGATCAAGAATTTGTGAGTGGTGAAGGATCTGTCAAAGAAATCGATGTTGAGGGCTCTTACCTCGCGTGCATCCACAATCTCTTGCCACACTGTGGAAAAGGTCTCAACGTCGTGATCGATGCAGGCAACGGAGTCGCAGGACCGTGTTACAGCCGAGCCTTACGAGCCGCCGGTTGCAAGCTCATTGAGCTCTATACAGAGCCAGACGGCGCGTTCCCCAACCACGCGGCCGACCCCAGCAAGCATGCAACGCTGGCAGACTTGCAAAAGGCTGTGCTGGAAACAGAAGCGGATATTGGCTTGGCGTTCGACGGCGACGGCGACCGTGTAGGTCTTGTAGATGAACACGGAACAATTCGCACAGCAGATGAGCTGTTGCTCCTGCTTGCGCAGGATCACCTTTCGCGGAACCCCGGCGGTGTGGTGGTTTCCACAGTAAGTAGCAGCAGCGTGCTGCAGAGCGAAATAACCCGCATGGGCGGGCGACCAGTGATGTGCAAAGTTGGGCACAGTCACGTGGAGCACGCCATGCAACAGCACGGCAGCCTGCTTGGCGGAGAGCAGTCCGGCCATATGTTTCCGGCCGAAGGCTACTACGCGTTCGACGACGCGCTCGTAGCAGCACTTCGGGTGCTCAGCATTCTCACCACGCGCGGTGTAAGCGTGAGTGAACTACTGGAAACCTTCCCCAAAACGTACCAAGCACCCGAACGCCGCCCGCACTGCGACGACGGCGCAAAAGCAGACGTGGTTGCTGCAGTGACCGCATACTTTGCAAAAGACCATGCGGTAGAAACCATGGATGGTGCGCGCATAGACTTCGGCAATGGCGCCTGGGCGGGAATCCGCTACAGCAACACGAGCCCTTGCCTTTCCATTTGCATAGAAGCCCGCAGTCCCCAGGAACTTCGCAACATTGAAACCCTAGTCATGGAACACGTGGCGACGTACCCTCAAGTGGACTTGAACCACCTTCACTAACGCGCCCATGTGGCCCTTCACCCGCAAACCAAAGGAGAAGAAATGTGACCGCATCCTCAAGCGCGTTGTGGCGGGGTTGATCATTGGCGCGGCAATCGGTTCGGTTATTGGAAAGACGATGGAAAACGACGAGGATGAGGACAATAAAAAATAACGAATCTGGAAACTTGGATACATGGATACCAAACAAGGTTTACAAGTTTACAAGTATCCAGGTATCCACGACGTTATTCCGTAAGTTCCCCCACTAAACTTTTCTCGATAATGTCGCGCAGGCGGCGCGGATTTTTTGTTTGTGTAAGGGCCCACATCAACTTCACCGCGGCGGCTTCCGTCGTCATGTCTTTCCCGGAAATAATGCCCAGGTCTTCCAGCGCAATCTGCTTGCGGTAGTACTGCAGGTCGACTCTGCCGCGCACCAGTTGCGAGGTTATGACGACCGGAATTTGTGCTTTGCTCAGCTTTCGCAACCACGGCAGCAAGTCCTGCGAGACCATGCCGAGTCCGTACGCTCGCAACACGATGCCGGCGGGCTTCGCTGCTATCACTGCGTCTAAGTAACTTTCGGGCATGCCCGGCATAAGCGTAACCAGCACCACGTTGCTGTTGAACTGCGCATGCACGGAAAGCGCACGCTTGCGCCGCACAAAGCGTTGCTCACTTAAATTAACGCCGCCGCTAAAGTCCACAAGGGGCGGGAACTTGGGCGTGTCGAACGTTTCGAAGAACGACTGCTCCACTTTCTTCGCTCGGCACGCGCGCAACACCCGCGGCCCTAAGCAAATGCACACTTCGGCCAGGTCGAGCTGTGCAGCGCGAATAGCGAAGGTCAGGTTCATGCGCCCGTCGCTGCTCAATTCATTAATCGGTTGCAGGGACCCGGTAAGAATGATTGGCTTGCTTAAACCCTGTAACGCAAAGCTGAGCGCCGCAGCCGTGTAACTCATGGTGTTGGTGCCATGCACAACGACGAATCCTTGGAAATCGTCGTAGTGTTTTTCTATGGTGGTGGCAATGTCGACCCACACTTCGGGCGTCACCTCGGACGAGCCAAGGTTTGCAACGGAGAAAAATTGCAGTGCGACTTCGCGCTGGAGTTCGGGCAAAAAGCGGTGAATCTCTGCAAGAGACTCAATGGGTTCGATTCTTCCGGTTTTCCTATTTACCGTCATTCCGATGGAGCCGCCAACGTAGAGCAATGCAATCTTCGGTCGTGGCATGAATGCAGTTTACTCGGGAAAGAAGTATGTAGGTATGTAGTATCTCGGGTATATGGGTATACCTACATACGTACATACAAACATACCTACATACTCTGGATGCCCAGGAATTTTTCTATCTGATTGATCGTCTCCTCCAACTTCCCTTCTGCATTCACAACGCGCAGATCGCACAATTCTGCCACTGCCAACTCTTTTTCCACACTCGCCATGCGGCGGGCAAGTTCCTCTGGCACCATGGGCGCGCGCTTCCCAATACGGTCCATAAGTTGCTCTTTGCTTTCCGGGAGAATGAAAATGGACTGCAGGGTAAGCCCGCCGGAAGCGAAACGAGTGTCTTTACGAATGCTCATAAACCCTTGCACGTCGACTTCGCGCACCACAATGTCGCCTTGCTCCATGGCCGGAAGAATTTCACGAATGAGCGTGCCGTAGCGTGCCCCACCATGCACCTGCGCCCACTCTAAAAATTCTTCACGCTTGAGCGCGGCATCAAATTCGGCGTCACTCAGAAAGACGTAGAGATCGTCCCCTTCGCCTTCACGGCGGGCTCGCGTTGTTGCCGAGCGAGGAAAATGGAGTTCGGGGTGGCGGGTGCGAAGTTCACGCAGAACAGCGCTTTTGCCTACACCACTGGGGCCGATAACCAGGACAAGCTTGCCGCTCTTCACGCAATGAGTGTACCGGGTGAAGAAAGCCTCTGAAACCCCATACAAAGGCCAAATATAGAATGTATTGCTAACTTAACATTTTTGATGTATCATGGTCTGTTGACCTTTCTACACCACCGTCAACGAACACTCCGTCAACCGCCTTTGCAGTGAGCAGGGAGGAGTGACACCGCATGTGCCGCGGATTCCTAGGCTTTTACCCTGAGAGTAATCGAAGGGTTACCGGCTTGGGATCTCCACGGAGGTGCGGGAATCCTGGAACGCAGTTCTGGGAGGGCGCTCAAAACACGCCTTCAGTCACTTCTCTCTCCTCCCTGTCCCACGCGGCCTAAGACCACCGCCTTAGCACCCCTTCGCGAGAAGGTCTGCTACGAGGAACCCTCCTTGGCGCGCACCAACCGGTGCCGCCAATGGACGGAGACCAATACTCACACCGACAATGCCCTCTCGGGCTTCAACCGAGAATTGTATGGGCACTTACCTGCCTGTACGCCTAACAAACACATACAGGGGCGGTACACCCCAGAACCTTGTACCGAAGGCACGGAGGCGCAGAGCTTGGTCACTCTGCACACCGCTTTCGGATCCCCTCGAGGGGTTCTTAAGCACCATCTGGCACTTGCACGAGGCAACTCAAACAATGAAAGAGTTCTCTCGCTGCAGGTGCCAGATTTTTTAGTATTGAGAAAAGTTGTCTGTAGGTAATGCAGTGGTATCGTTAGCATATGTCATCAATGCCACGCGAACTGTCAGATACTGATCGCTCTCAATTGAAAACAGAGTTAACGACAAAATCTTCTACACTCGTTTCGAGAACAGTGGGGTTTAAAGTACGCGGCCAGGAACCGCAAGAAGCACCTCTTGCAATGATTCCACAGTCTCTTGCTAATGCAGATGTCAGTGTCTGCGGTGTGAAGGGGTTTATGATTGATGAAACACGTGAATTTATAAACGCGGAAGGCCAACCGGAAGTTGTAGACTGCGCTTCTATTGCAGCTCTTGAGATTACTGACTCACCTGTACATGTTCATGGAGTTACACACGAGGTGTATACGATTTTAAAGGGGACCGGGAAGATGATTCTCGGAAATAAAGTCGTTGATGTCCAAGAAGGTAACGTCATTACATTACCCCCTGGCGTGGAACATGGACTTGTATCCGATGATCCAGCAATCCCAGTTAAAGTACTGCTGTCATTCAAACCCGGCCTTGCACCGAAAACTAAACCTGAATTTCGTGATGAAGCGATCATCGCTGAACGAACATCGGAACAAGTCCGACTTCTGCTGAATTTGTAAGCGATTGCATAAGCGCGGCAAAGCCAGGTCTAAGCGACACCATGTAGGGAAAGAGAGCCCATGAGAGAAAACCGTAGGTTTCTTCCACGAATTATTTGGTGCACCCGGCAGGATTCGAACCTGCGGCCTCCTGGACCGCAACCAGACGCTCTATCCGGGCTGAGCTACGGGTGCACAGCGGCAAGAGCCTACCAGGCAGAGCGCTCGTGATCTAGCTATGCGCCAAGATTTAGCGGAGATCCTTACTTGGAACTGTTCGCTGAAGACCGTAGAATCCTCCGGTCCTTCGTGGGGCTGTAGCTCATCTGGCCGACGAGCGCCTGCGCGAGTCGCAAAGAAAACAAGATATGCGCTCTACCAGATGAAATATAGTTTCCGTAAGATCTCCCTATATTTGGGGCTGTAGCTCATCTGGTAGAGCGCTTCCATGGCATGGAAGAGGTAAGGGGTTCGAGTCCCCTCAGCTCCACCAAAAACCTATTGTTGCCATTGCCCAACATTCCTCGTCTTCACTTACAAAATGAGGACTCGTAGTTTTATTTGAAATAGACAATAAGAAGGTATTCAATACGCTACCTTTCATGCCTGCAGCAAATACAGTTATTGGCACCAGCGGTGAATGCTTTTCCGAATGCCCAGACAGCCAAACACTACCGCAGGTAATTACCTTAACTACTGTTTCAAGTTCTATACAAACGCAGTACAGAAGGGCACTTGCAGCATTGCAAGCAATTTTCGACAGAGACCACAACAATGCCAGTCTGCAAAAAAACCGTACCAGGTTAAGTAGTATAAAAGATGCGGTAGAAAGGGCACTGAAAATTGGAGAACAAGGAAGAGACATAACGACGTACGGCGAACTTCGGCGTATAGGCAGAAGTGCAAAACATGCAATTATCAATGCACGCGGAAAACCAGGTCACCAAAAAGGGAGGGAGAGCGTGGACCCCACAGCGGGTAGACTTGCGCTGGATGCCCACCAAGCAATCGTTGAACAAATCGCCCTGCTAGTTGCAGGCCAAGGGGGAGGGATACGGGAAGTACAACAACCTCCGGTAGAAAGAACTGCTGCGCAGCCATCGACAATAAATGATCCTCTCTTATCATCCGACGCAGAAAATAGGGACGATGCATGGATCGAAAAGCTAGCCCCAACAGATGCTGGTGCACTTCTGGCAATATTGAAGGCTAGTTACGCTTGGCCAGATCCAGGTGACGATAAACAAACCCGGGTCGAAGTATTTTTTGAAAAACTGGGGTCTGCATTTTGCGGAAGTGCGCTAGAGCGTGAACAGATCGTAAGCAACGTACTGCGCAATGCAGAATTACTCCAAGTGCCGTTGCGGATTCGGTCTAACGCAATGAATGCTACTGCTCCGCAGCGCACAACTTCTCCTGCGCAGGCAGCAGAATCGCCTGCAGTAAAACCTGTTGCAAGAAAGGAGGTAGAACTCGAACAACCCGCATTTGTTTTAAAAAAATTAGCAAAACCTGCACATGAACTTACCCTGCAAGAAATTCTGGACCATGTAGGGGCAATTGAAGATGCAACCTGGGGAATAGAAGGAAAAGAACGGAGTCTCTTGGCCAAAGTAGGAATCGACTGGCAGACATTCCGTTTTTGGAAAAATGAACTGGAATATATTCAACACGCCGCAGAGCTGCTAGCAATGGTAACTGATGGCAAGAACATACCCGAAAGCACATGTATTGCGCGCCAGACCATGCAACATTTGCTGAAAGCTGTGCGAAAAGCGTACCCAGAAGCTGCACAGTACGATTCCTTTTTACGAAGGTCGGGGTTATTTAAACGAGTAGAAACACAAAAGAGACTTGCCGAAAAAAACCTCGACCCCAAGCGGAGGCAGGAACTGGAAGAACAACGGATTCGCAATATTCGAAGAAAGAAATATGGCGCTGGTGGCCACTACACAAGCCCAGAACCTCGCTTTGTAGACCCAGTACAAGCTCCTGTTGCGCCGGTTGTTCCTGTGGAAGTTATTGCCACAGCGCAACTAGAAACAATTGAACAGCAACTTCTGCAACTGCGTGGCCAAGCAATAACCATGATTACCGAAGGGAAGAATATTGACCCACTCTTACTCCAAATGCGGGGCATGCTTGTAAAAGGAATCCAGACCAATTCTCTTGCATCTGCACAGTAGCAGCATATATTCCACTCCTTTCCAATTTTTATGACCGACCTAAACCGCCTCGATTCTCCAACTCTTTCTGCAGATTCGACAGTACTTCTCCCTTTGGATCCCCCAGATACATCTAGAACGGGTGTAGTAGCAGAGGAACTTCTGAGCACCGGGGAAGCAGCAAATGCGGTTGTAGAAGGCAAGTCGGCATTGCCACCAGAGGTGCGTGCACGGGTAGAGGAACTCTTCACATATATGGAAAAACGCATGGCAGAAGTGGGGGATGGCATGTGGCGAAAAACAGAGGAAGATGTACGAATGTCTGTTGAGCTGGCTGGCTTGTTATATGAGTACGGAAATCAGATTCCTGAACTGGGGCAAAGAACAGGGAACAAATTAAATACTACTGTTGTTCGAAAAATGCTAAAAGATACAAAGACACTTAGTGCAGTCGAAGAAAAAGCATTGGAACTATTGGTAAATCAAATTCCCGAGCGATCACAAAAAGACCGACGATACGACGATAAAGAAAAGAAGAAAATCATTGCAGCGGTACGTTTACTACGGAAACGTGACCTGAGTACGGATGCCGCAAATGAATTCCTCAAGACACGCCTAATATCACAGCAAGGGGTTTACACATGGAAATCGTTTTCTGAAACAGAAACTGGCGAGCCTATTGTTACTTCGAAATTAGTTTCACGAGTTTTTTCAAAAGCAGAAGAGGAACTGCAAGCAGCAACGGGAACAGATGATACGAGTGCTGTGAATGCTACTCCGGAATCAGTACCGAAAGAGGTACCACAAATCGACACCACAACTGTGACTGCTGTTTCCCCACAATCAACCGCGCAAGAAACATCAATGCTTTCTCTGCAGCAACCGCCTATGGGGGAAGATGACCGAAAATTGGTGAATGACCTTGTACTGCAGCAGGCCCAAATTATTGAAATTCTTAAGGGGACAGATTCCAACAGTGCCGCAGCTCATTCATGTCGTTTACTTTTGGAAACAACGGCAAGCTTGGTACACAAGCTTTTAGGGGTACCTGCTACGAAAACGGAAGCAGATAAAGATCCTGTGGCTGTTTCTGATGGCAATATTCATATAAGCCACGACGTTTTGGAATTGGTTCGTCGCGGGGAAATTTCTGCAACTATTCAGGTTGCAGAGGATATTGGCACAAAGAAAACAACGGTGCTCCTTAAAAAGGCATCTGCAACTGCCGAAAGCAACCTGAAGTCCTAGAGCTCTACTCATAGGGAAAGAGACAAGTTACACTGAAGCCATGATCACTACCCTCTTCTTAGGCTCCAAAGGAGACACTGAATTCGCAGAAAAAATTAAGGCTGAGCTGGACACGTTCGGCATCAGTTCCGAAATAATCGTTGCCTCTGCCCACAAAGTGCCGGGCAAAGTGGTGGCGCATATAGAAAAGATGAACAGCGACCCCACGCCGCGTGTAATTGTGGCAGTCGTTGGCATGAGCAACGGCCTTGGCGGCGTGCTTGCCGGCAGCAGCGTGCACCCCGTGCTCAGTTCCCCGCCCTATGCGAATACCGACGAATACATTGTCGACATTCACAGCAACCTGCGCATGCCGAGTGATGTACCACTTATGACAGTGGTTGGTGCCAAGAACGCGGCAGTCGCGGTGGCACGTATCTTCGGTGAGCGTGATGCGGTCGTGAAGCAGAAGGTGAAGGAGCGATTGGAGAAGGTCCAGGCAACGTACAACTGATTCGGGTATGTAGGTATGTAGTATGTTGGTATGTAAGTATAGTTTTTTATTGCGTTCAAATACTACATACTACATACCTACATACCTACATACTTACATACCTCGCTCGTGTCCCCTCTTACCCTGCAACGGCTTCAGCAAGAACTCCAGCAGTGGAAAGGCTGTAAGCTTGCCGAAAAGTCCCGCCCTGTGCTTGGCGAAGGCAATGCAAAAGCAACGGTGATGTTTATAGGCGAAGCACCCGGCCAGAAGGAAGACGAGCTAGGCAGGCCTTTTGTGGGCGCTGCGGGAAAACTGCTGGATGAGCTGCTAGGGAGCATAGGGATACAGCGACCGGATGTGTACATAAGCAACGTTGTAAAGTACCGGCCGCCGGCCAACCGCGACCCAACAGACGAAGAAAAAGAGCAGTGCATGCCGTGGCTCAAGGCGGAAATCGCTCTTATAAAACCCAAAGTGATTGTGCCACTGGGGCGCCATGCGTTGGGGCATTTTATAGCCGGCAAAAGCATTACCGAAAGCCACGGCAAACCGTTTTCCATAACAGACGACGTGACCGTGTTTCCCATTTACCACCCCGCGGCTGCACTGCATAACGGCGGGCTGCGCGGCGGGCTGGAACAAGATTTCCAAAACCTGGGCGCATACCTGCGCGAGCACGGACTGCTGTAACATACGCACCGCATGCCGCCGCTTCTCGCCACCATTGCCGCTGCCGCCGTGCTAAGCACCGCGTCCTTTCTTGCAGTCATTTTGCGCGTCAGTCCCCTCACTTCGCCCGAATATGCCGTGCCGGCCTTTTTCATAAGCATGATGCTAACGGCTACTACGTGCGGCACCCTGCTTTCCTACAGTCTTCACTGGGTCATACGCCGCGCACCCGTAAGCCTGCATACACCGCTGCGCCACGGCATTTTGCTGGCACTCATGTTGGGGGCCCTACTCCTCTTCCACCTGTGGGCACTGCTTACCTGGTGGATAGCAGTGATGATTGCAGGGACGTTCGTGCTGATTGGAGTGGCATTAGAACAGTAGATGAGTACTCTGTAGCCATGGACCAGCAATGGACCCAGTACCGGGAAAAAATCGCCTCTGCGAGAAATGCCGCAGAGCTGGATGCCGTGGAGCAAGAACTCTTCGGCCGCAAGGCGGGGGTGCTGACTCTTGCACTAAAGGGTTTAGGGGAATTGGCGCCGGAGGAGCGCAGAACAAAGGCTGAAAGTTTGAACCAAGCGAAACTGGAAATGATGTTCGCGCTGGATGAACGGAAGAAAGAACTGATGACTGCCTCGCGCGGGTCATTGCTGCAAAATGATCAGCTGGATATAACCCTTACGCTCCCCAAAACGCAGCAAGGACATTTGCACCTTGTGCCGGAATTCATTGCGCGTGTGGAAGAAGTCTTCGGCCGCATGGGGTTCGACACGGCGCAGGGGCCCGAACTGGAAACAGAGGACTACAACTTCAACTTGCTCAACATTCCCGAAACGCACCCCGCACGCGACATGCAGGACACCTTCTGGGTGAACCGCGACCTGCCGCCCGGCGAGCGCACCGTGTTGCGCACGCACACGTCGCCGGGGCAAATCCGCTACATGCAAAACCACAAGCCGCCGTTCCGCGCAATTTTCCCGGGCAAGGTGTACCGCAAAGACGCAGACGCAACACACTCGCCCATGTTCCACCAGTTCGAAGGGCTCATGATTGGCAAAGATATAAGTCTGGCCAACATGAAAGCGGTGATGATTACCGCTATGCGAGAGTTGATTGCGCCAGACATCGACTTCCGTTTCCGCACCGGGTTCTTCCCGTTCGTGGAACCGGGGTTGGAAGTCGACATCCGCTGGCGCGGGAGTGAAGACGCAAGCCGCGAAGGCCGTTGGATGGAAGTCGTAGGCTGCGGCATGACGCACCCGCAGGTTCTAAAAAACTGCGGCATAGACCCTACAAAGTGGCAGGGCTTTGCGTTCGGTTTCGGTGTAGAACGCATGATCATGCTCAAGCACCAAATCCCCGACTTGCGGTTGCTGTTCGAAGGTGATGTGCGATTCCTGGAGCAGTTCTAAAGTCGTGAACCCCAGCGTTCTGGGTCTTGTGCAAAGGTACCAATAAGCTTGCGCTCTTCTTCGGTAACGTAGCCCAAGTCCACCGCAACCTGCAGGAGTTCGGTAAGGGTACACAGCGGCTGCAGGCTAACCCCCTGCTCTTCTGCTTTTTCCAAGCCCGCATGCAGCTGGTAACTGAAAATGGCAACCACGTCGTGCACGCGACAACCGCCTTCGGTGCGCAGCGCTTCTACCGAACTGACGGCGCTGCCGCCGGTGGAAAGCAGATCTTCTATAAGTACAACATCGGTATCTGACTTCACATCGCCTTCTATCCTTTTGCCCATACCGTGCCCCTTCGCTTGGCTGCGAACATAGCAAAATGGCAGGTTCAAGCGGTCTGCCACAAGTGCCGCCCAACCAATAGCGGCCGTGGCCGTACCGGCAATGGCGTCCGGCTGTACGTGCAGTGCGCGAACGCGCGCAGCAAGGGCCTCCACCACAAATCCACGCGCCTCTGGGTGACCGTACAGCATGCGGTTGTCGCAATAGATGGGCGACTTCATGCCGCTGGTCCAGGTAAACGGCGGATCCACCGAGAGTTTAACGGCCCCTATAGAGAGCAACAGTTCGGCAATGCGTTTTCCGTGAGGCATAAAGGCGAAGGTATGTTAGGTATGTAGTATGTACGTATGTAGGTATACCACATACTACATACCTACATACTACATACTGATGAGCCCAGTACCAGCATCCATTGGCCCAGACCAGAAAGCTCTCCTTGATCAATTGGTGGATGCATTCTTGGCAGAAAACTCCATTCACAACCTTTCTGCATTCCGCACGAAAGAGGCCTGCTGGACCGGCAATGTGGAAGACAGTTTGGCAGCTTTGAATATTCCCGAATTCGCGCAACTACCGGCAGGGGCAAAATGTATGGATGTAGGAACCGGAGGCGGTTTCCCCTTGCTCCCTTTGGCTGCTGTGCTGCCGCAAATGGAATTCCATGGGTTAGATTCGATTCAGAAGAAAATCGATGCAATCGGAAGGATCATCAAAACGATCAACTTGCAGAATGTTCACCTACACTGTGGGCGCACAGAGGAATTCGGGCGCGATGCGAATTACCGTGAATGTTTCGACGTAGTTACTGCGCGCGCAGTCGCAGAGCTGCCGGTGCTTTTGGAGTACTGCTCCCCTTTCTGCAAACCGGGCGGCTACATGCTGCTGTGGAAGAGTGTAAAAATAGATGAGGAATTGCAGAGCAGTTTGCTGGCTCGCGCAGAGCTGGGGTGCCACCTTGTTCGGAGTCATGAGTACGATCTTGGCGAGAGTTGGGGACAAAGGCAGATTTTGATTTTCCAAAAGCGGACTCCCCTCTCCACGAAGTACCCACGGGAAGTTGGGGTGCCGAAGGCGAAGCCGATCGTGTAGGTTTACAAGGAATACAAGAATACGAGGAATACAGGTGAGTTGTTTACTTTGATGAACCTGTATTCTTGTAGACCTGTATTCTTGTATTCTTCGCCCGATGCCAAAACCCTACCAGCCAAACGACAAATGGGCCCGCAAAGCAAAGGAGGAAGGACTCCGGGCGCGGTCTGCATACAAGTTGCAGGAGCTGAATGAGCGCTTCCACATGCTGAAAACCGGCATTACCGTGCTGGACTGTGGGGCAGCGCCGGGCAGCTGGCTGCAGGTTGCAAGCCAGTGTGTGGGGCCGAAAGGCCGAGTCATAGGCGTCGACCGAACACCCATTGAGCCGATTGCCGACAACGTTCACACCATTCAAGCCGACATTCTGGAACACGAAACACTCGCCAAGGAACTTGCGGCACTCGGGGTAAAAAAGGTGCACGTGGTGCTTTCGGACCTGGCGCCAAACACCAGTGGCGTACGCGACGTCGACCAGTGGAGGAGCGTGGAACTGAATCAAGCGGTCATGGCGCTTGCGGATCAATTTCTTATGAAAGGCGGCACCTGCGTTATGAAGCTGCTCCGTGGCGCTGATTTCGACGAATTTTTGCAGGAAGTGCACCGCCATTTTTCCACGGTAAAGGTGAACCGTGTGGCTGCGACGCGGGACAGGAGTAATGAGGTGTACATTGTGGGGTTGGGGTTTCATTAACTGTCATTCCGAGTAGTTCGACGGAGCCTGTCATGAGCGAAGTCGAATGACTCACCATAAACTCCGACGAGGAAGACTCATACGCAGTAACTTCATGGTGTCTGTCTCGCCTGCGCTCGACATGACACTGGTGTACACTTGCATCCATGATCCAGTTGAAGGGAGTTTCCAAAACGTTCGGTGGCAACACCGTCGTGCACGACGTGGACTTGAGCATTAACCCTGCGGAATTTGTCGTGCTCAGCGGCCCGAGCGGCGCAGGAAAGACAACGCTCCTGCACTTGATACTGGGTGTTGAGGCCCCCACGAAAGGGGTTGTCAGCATCGACAGGCATGATTTGCAAAAGCTGAGCATGCACGAGCTGCGCAGGTTCCGCCGCCGCACGGGCATTGTGTTCCAAGACTACCGGCTGCTGCACAACCAAACGGTGGAAGAGAACGTATCGTACCCGCTGATTGTCATGGGCCTGACCGAAGAAGAGCGCAAGCAACGGGTGCGCGACGTGCTGAAACTGCTCGGCATGCAGCACCAGCTGCACACCTTTACCAACGCACTTTCGGGCGGCGAAAAAGCCCGCGTGGCCATCGCCCGGGCCATCGTGCACAAGCCGCTCATTATTTTGGCAGACGAGCCGACGGCCAACCTGGACCCCGAACAGCGGCGCGACGTGTTGGAAATCTTGTTCAACCTGCACAGGAGCGGAACCACCGTCATCATTGCCACGCACCACACCGACATTCACCCCGGGGCCCGCACGCTCAAATTGAACAGCGGCTGGCTGGTGCACGACACGGAACCCAAGCATAACTTGCAACGCACCGGCGAAAAGCACCGCGTGCTGGAACAAGGCCGGCACCACGTGAAGCCCGCGTTGGGAGAAGAATGATGTCAAAAGTCACATGTCGAACGTCACCGAGAATGCGTCCTTTGACATGTGACGTGCGACATTTGCACGGTATGATTCAGCCATGACCAACTACGCAGACGCTGGGGTAAACATTGCCGAGGCAGACGCCGCCAAGAAACAGATGAAAGGGCTGCTGAAGAGCAACGACAAACGCGTGCTGAATACCGTGGGCGCGTTTGCATCGCTGTTTGACGGCCGCTTCCCAGGCTACAAGCACCCAGTCCTCGTACTCAAAACCGAAGAGCCAGGCAGCAAACAGCTGCTTGCCATAGAAAACGGCAAGATCGGCTCTCTTTGCCAAGACCTTATCCATCATCTGCTCAACGACATCGTCGTGATGGGCGCCACTCCCCTTTCGGTGCAGGACTGCATCGTGTGCGGGAAACTGGAGAAGAAAGTGATCACAAAAATTGTTCACGGAATGGCAGCCGCCTGCAGGACGCAAGGCTGCGTACTCACCGGTGGCGAAACGTCGGAACAACCGGGCACGGTGCCGGCAGGAACATATGTGCTCACGGCAAGCGTGGTTGGCGTTGTGGAAAAATCCCACATTATCGACGGCAAGAAGATTCGGAAAGGAGACCGTGTTCTGGCGGTCGCCAGCAACGGGCTGCATACCAACGGCTACTCGCTCGTGCGGCGGCTGATGAAAGAACACCCGGGAATTCTGAAAGAGAGGGTTGGCAAGGACACATTTCTGAATGCAATTTTGAAACCGCATACCTGTTACTACCGCGCACTTCGTACCCTCTTTGGGAATGCCGGATTGCATGGACTAGCGCACATTACCGGCGGGGGCATCGGCGGGAACCTCAACCGCATTTTGCCAAAGAACCTCGATGCTTCCATTAATGTGTCTGCCATCGACGTTCTGCCGGTGTTCAATGTCATTCAGAGATACGGCGACGTTGCAGACGGTGAAATGCTGCGCACGTACAACATGGGAGTGGGACTCACGATTGTCGCTGATCCAAAAGCTGCACCGACGATGATCAAGCACCTGAAAAAGAGCGGCCACGATTGCTACGACATCGGTGAAATTGTCCCGGGCAAAGGAAGCGTGACGTTCCGCGGTAACCTGCGGTGATGCATTACGGGTTCAGCGTCGCTTCGAACTGCGTTGCGCTGCACGAAAGGTTCTCGTTCACCCAGCTGGGAACCGTGACGCCGCGGAGCGAAAATTCCTGAAGCAACTGCGCTATGTCGAGCTGCGCCTTTGCGTAGCGTTCGGCGCCGGAAACAAGCCGCTTCTGCGCGTCTTTTGCTCTGCGCACCACGCTGCGCGCCTTCTGCAAACTATTGACCTGATTCTGCAGAACCGTAATTTGCACGTCGTTTGCATCGCTGTCGTCTTGGTCTCGCAGATCGTTCACTTGCGACTGAAGCTGCTCTATTTGCAGGTCGTAGTCGGAATCCAACGACGACCATGCTTGATCGATTTCGTCGCGCTGCTGCTCTGCAGACGCGCGAACCGTGTTGCGCTCCGCGTCGTACTGGGAGTCGAAAATGTCGAGCTGGTCGCGAATGTCGTCTTGCGCTTTGTCGTACTCGCAATCAATGCGCGCGGCCTCGGTGCGCTTGTTGTTGCAGGTACTCGTTGAGGAAGCGACTGCCGCGGTGGCAAACGACGAGGCAAGGAAAATGGCGATTCCTGCCGTAAGTTTTATTGTCTTCATAGATGGCTATAATAAGCCTTCTACATACCCTATTGCTAGATTCATACCATATTATTGGCATTTTAAATATTATATTGTATAATATTATTATCAGCCCAAATGGAGTTGGGCTGGCCTCGCGGAGGTCAGCAAAGGGGGGAAACCTTTGGCTGGTATCCGCTCATTTCGAAAGGAGTCGAATCTCATGAATAGGAAAATCCTATTCGCTCTGGTGATCATTCATCTGCTCATGTTGAGCGGTTGCAGTGCTCACCGGAGTTACGTCCAAGGTGTTGCAGAGACACGCGTCGACGCAACAATTCTTGGGCCTCATGCCTACGCTGTACTAAAAGTGGAGGCACGAGTCGATTTCTAACTGTGAGCGTCCAGCACCTTTGCTTTGCAAAGGTGCTGGGTCTTTTTAGTGTTTGCAGCCCGCTTGACCCACACACCCAGTCCCATAGAATAAGCCTCCAATTTTCGGAACCGTGCCAACGCTCCCTGCTTTCCAGGAACGGCCAGAACATTTTCCGCAACATGTGCTGCGGGAAACAGGCACCCTGCGTTTGCGCGACGACGTGTTGCAAGACCGCAGGCGCGTGGAAGGCATAACCATAGACGGGCCAACGACAAAAGACATTGACGATGCGATTTTTCTGGAGCGTACGGAAAAGGGTTACCGCATTACGGTTTCCATAGCAGACGTTACGAGTCTCGTGTCAAAAGATTCTTACGTGGATACGGAGGCACTCAGCCGCCTGCTGACCCGATACCACCGAAACCACACTGTGCCCATGCTGCCGCGCAAACTTTCGGAAGACGCGTTGTCGCTGGTGCCGCGCCAAGACCGGCCGGCAATTTCTGTAACAGTGGAACTGGGACCTGATTTGGCAATCGTTGCAACGAACATCGAAGAGACCGTGCTGCATAGCACAAAACAATTCAACTATTACGAGGCAGACAGAGCCATTGGCGATGAACAGCACGCACACCACGCACTGCTGAGCGACTGCGACCACCTTGCGCGAAGATTGCTCGCAAAACGCCGGGAACGCGGCGCACTTGCTCTCTACGATTTCCGGAAAATGCTCATGACAACAGAAGAGGGGCAGCTTCAGCCAATAAAGAAAAGCCAGGCATACCGCGCGAATGTCGTTGTGCAGGAATTCATGGTGCTGGCCAATGAAGCAGTCGCGCGATTCTGCGCAGAACACGACGTTCCCCTGCTCTACCGCAACCAACAGGCCAATACTGTTGCACCTCAACGCACGATTATTGTAGAGCAAATCGACAATATTCTTCGGCACCCCGAAGGCTTCAACCTGCAAACGGAGCAGGCAAAACTGACCATGTGGTTTCGCCGCGCGGAATACGGGCCGAACGTCGAAGGGCACTATGCATTGAACGTACCGGCATACACCCATTTCACGTCACCGCTGCGGCGCTACCCCGACATCGTTGACCACCGAATCATCAAGGCGCACCTGCGCGAAGAAGCGCCTCCGTACAACTTGGAGGAACTCACCGCCATTGCGCAGTACATTAATGCAGGCGTGCGAGGCATCATTGACGCCAGGGAAGAGCAGTATAAGGAGCGTGACCGCAACACTATGCGCTCCGTGCTTGTACAGGACACCATACGCAAGCTGCCGGAGGCGGAGTTCCAACGAGCACTGGAACGTGCGGCCAAAGAAGGGCTTTGGAGCACCGCGTTCGAAGAAGAAGTACTGAGTCGTTTCGACACGCTCCGACCTGTGGACCTCTACTACATTCTGCTCGTGGCGCCAACGACCGAACAGTGGGCCGCCCTGAAGCAGCATGTTCGCAACGCATTGGCACGGCGTCCGCACGATGCAATTCAGGTGCTTACCCTTGCAGGCCAGTCGGGTCGCGAATGGAGGCTCCCCGAATTCGAGGTTCAAGACCTTGCGGGCTCCTTTGCCGCAAGAACAATCGTGGAAATTGAAAGGAAACTCCTTTCAACGGCGACCTTTGCCGTTGCAGGCACCAAGAAAGACGCAAAGAGCCTGGCTGCGCACAGTTTCGTTACAGGGTACCTGGACAACACCCTTGTTCCGCCGGAACAAACACGAATGCCAAAAGAACTGCAAGTTCAACATATAACGAAATCAGCTGCACCACCGGAAGAAAATGTTATTGGACAACTCCATGAACTCTGCCAGGCACGCAAATGGCCGGCTCCGGTTCTCGATGCTTCCAATGCCGGAGGGCCTTCCCATGCGCCAACATTCACCGGAACGGCGAAAATCAGCATAGGGGGAAAGGAGTACGCATCTGGCAATTGCAGCGCAGCAACCAAACACGATGCGAAGAAGCTTGCAGCGCAAGAACTCTTGCGCGTTTTGCGAACATTGCCTCCGCCGCAACAACAGGAGGACCCGGCGACACGTTCGACCACCGCGGCTTCTTCAGAAGTTTTGCAGGAAAATGCCATAGGCAAACTGCATGAGCTCTGCCAAAAGCGCCGTTGGAAGAACCCCTGGATCGATGCGGAACAAACAGGCGGGCAGGCAAACATACCGGTATTTACGGGCCTCGCGATCGTGACGATCGGCGGCACGGAATATTCTTCCGACGAATGCAATGGCGGCACGAAACAGGATGCAAAACAGCTTGCAGCGCAGAACCTGCTCCACAAATTGAAGGAATGGAAACTCTAAGTTTTGTTTCCCTGCGTATACTGCGTCACTTGGTCCACAAATCTGCCGATGAGCGGAATCCACTCCACGTTTCGCAGTAAATAAATAGCGAGCGGAATGATGATGGCACCGGCAACCAGCACACCCACGGCGGAAGAAATGCCATTTAAGAAGCTGCGAAACATCTGCTTATAGGGCGGCACGACGGACGCGCGCACGGCGTCTTCCAGTTTTTCCATCTCCTCTATAAGCTCATCGTCCTCCAGTTCAATTTTGGGCGGCTTGTTCATGAGCAAAAGAGTACCTGAGTGCTTCGTTTCCTGAAATCTTCGCGCAGGCGGTTCCTACCGCATGGCGTACAGCACCGCGGCAACCGCCCATATGGAAAGCAGGTAGTGGGCGCTGTCGAGCACCGTAATTTTCCACGATTTGCCCAACCACGCGTTCGTGTTCAGCATGCTGAGCGCGGTGAACGGGAGCCACAGAATCGTTGCAATCAGGAGCGCGTCGCCAATCCCTTGCAATGCAACCAATTCGAATGTTCGACCCACAATTGCCGCTTGCACAAACACCATGAGGAAATTGGCGGAAAGACCGGGGAGCATCATGGAAAACTTCATTTCTCCTTTTTTCGGTTGCTGCAGATTGTTGAGTTTCATCCACAGGTTGCCAAAGAGCGGCCCGTGCCATACAAAACCGATGACGTACGTTGCAAGAATCGCCAACAGGATTGCCGGGACATGGTTCTGCACATACGTGCCAATGGCGAGAAGATGCGGCATGGGAAATTGTGGGAAAGGGAATTGCCGCCAAGTATACACCATAGGATTCACTCAGCATCTTTTTGACTGTTGTGAGCCACACACGCAAGATGTCCTGGCGCTATTGGCATTTGTTGGGGAGTCGCCAAGTGGTAAGGCACCTGCCTCTGGAGCAGGCATTCGGGGGTTCGAATCCCTCCTCCCCAGCCATCACGTGGGCCCTACCGTTTTGCCCTTAAACTACACAAAATTCAACACATCCATGTTCGCGACAGCACCCTACTCGCTAGCAGGGACTCCGTCCGCCTGGTCATTCTCGCCGAATCGGTGTCGGGGAAGGGTGCGCAGCACCGCCATGCCGGGTTCTCTCAAAATAAGGATCATGCGGAAGCATCCTCGTTTCGACCGAAAATGGTCTTTGCGAATCGGCTCCGCTGGCGCATGCGCGCTGCGTCGATGAAAATTTTTCCAGCCCAGCGATAGACGTTGAAATCATGGATGATGGAGCGCATCGAACGCATTCGGTGACGCTGTTCCGTCTGGGGCATTGAAAGTGCCCTGTGCAAGGCATCCGCACACTGATCGGCGTGATAGGGATTGACGATGAGCGCTTCCGTCAATTCTCGGGTCGCTCCCGTGAACTGACTGAGGACGAGCACTCCCTGCTCATCGTCCCTCGCCGCGACGAATTCTTTCGCCACGAGATTCATGCCGTCGTGCAGACTGTTCACGAAACAGAAATCCGCGGCGCGATACAAAAGGTTCAGGGCATCTGTGTTCTTGTATTCGCGCACGAGAATGATGGGACGGTACTCTCCGTGGCCGAAACTTCCGTTGATGTCATCCGCGAGACGGACCATGGCCTCCTCCGTCTTCCGGTATTCCGTGATGTACGCACGGGTCGGTGCGGCGATCTGGATGAAACTGAATTTCCCCCTCCACTCAGGATGATGCTCCAGAAGTCTTCCTATGGCGGCGAACTTCTCACAAATCCCCTTTGTGTAATCCAAACGGTCGACTCCTACGCCGATGGATACTCCGGGGTCGATGCCATAGTCGGCATTGATCTGAGACCGAGCTTGCTCAATGGACAATGCAAAGGCTTTTTCCGGAAAATCGATCGAAATCGGGTATGCGTTCACGGCGGTCAGGGATTTTCTGTACGACACGAGGAATTGTTCCAGGTCGATCCGGCACTCCAGAAAACGGTTAGCGGTCTCGAAAAAGTTGTGACAGTGGTACTTCGTATGGAACCCGAGGATGCTGCTACCGAGGAGCCCGCCGAGTATTTCTTCGGCCCACGGGCAGATGGAGAACGCTTCCGCGTTCGGCCACGGGATATGCCAGAACGTGATGATCGTCGCTTGGGGCAGGCGTTCGCGCAGCATTCGTGGCAGCAGCGCGAAGTGATAGTCCTGTACGAGAATGACGGGGTCTTTCGTCTTCGCTTCCGCCACCACTACATCGGCGAACCGCTCGTTCACGCGGCGATAGGCCGCCCAGTAATCCGGCTGGAAGACCGGACGGACATGCGCCAATAGACACAGGGCGTAAAATCCCTCGGTTGAGAGAAGATGATGGGCTTTCTCGTCTTCCGGAGGCAGCCAGACACGGCGCAGTGTGTATGCGGGATCATCAGGAGGTACCGCGACATGATCGTGCTCATCGACAACCTCACGGTCGGCGGAGCCGCTTCCGAGCGCGACCCATGTGCCGGAACAGGCTCGCATGACCGGTTCGAGCGCCGTGATGACACCCGTTGCCGGTTTTCGGACGGCGACTGCGTCATCTTTGCGTTCATGGATGTACGGTTCCCGATGGGAGACGACAATCACTTCGTCCCCGACGAATTCCTGCTTCAAGAGCTGCTTTAACGTGTCTGGCGTCCATTTCATCTGTGCGTCGTCAGCGGCATTCCGCCCATATTCCAAATCGCGGAGCAGATCGCGCAATTCACTGGCAATCGGCTGCAATTCGCTCGACGTCGTCACGGGCACCAACGGTCGGACAAGCCCCTCTCCCCGCAGGAGCCCCCGCATGCCGGATACCCAGCCGCGCCAGCTCAACTGCGCGATGATGACTGTGATGAGCGAAATGACGCCACCAAGAAGTACGAAGAAATAGAGGATGTACTGGGTCGCGCTCGAGCTGCGCCTCTGGATGAAACTCATGTCATGGACGAGGATCAGCTGTCCGAGCACCCCGCCCGATCCAGTGATCGTGTCATAGGCGACATGAACCGAGCCCTTGGGTAGTGCCACGATTTCACTCTGCTGCTGGTTATCCTCTGTGTTGGGTTGCTTGCAGGCGACATTCCCCGGAAACGTTTCGGTCTTGTATACTAGTGTTTCATCAGCATCGCAGAATCCGAGCGCAAATAATCTCTCGTCCTCCACCACGCGGTCAAAGAACGCCTGCACTTTCGTCTTGGTGCGCGTCTTGTCATTGTCGATCACTTGGAAGAGGGAATCGTCGATGGTCGACGCGATCACTTTCGCACGCAGATCGAGATCGCGCACAAACCACTGTTCCATGAGCTTGTCTACGAGCGGAAGCACCGCGTAGGCGATGATCCCCAGCACGACAAAGAGCGGAATGAGGAACCGGAGAGACAAACGCATAGTAATTAGGACTGTATCCTATTTTCCACGTTCTGTCATACCAGCCGCGGCTCTCACCGATACAGCAGAATTCCGGCTATGACCATGATCTGCATGCACATATTCAGTGTCGTGTTGAAGAGAACCACCTTATCTTTTCGGATCACACCGTGAGTGATGAGCGGGATATTGAAGAGCGCGTACAGCGACCATGAGAGCAATGAAAGGTTCCCATCATGCTCAAGATACACTTTCAGAATCTGGGGGATATTCGTAAATGGTGCCGCGATAGCAAAGAGAACTATGTAATGATCGAGATGATCGGCTTGCGGGCGACGGAACAGCGCGGCAAGCCGTGCGAACACGCCGTGTGGCCTTTCTGCCGTGATTGTGTGTATGGGGAGGGAGACGGACATATCGTTATCATTATTATATCATATTTTTAACAATATGTACATTTCTCCGGATTTGGCGTATAATAGAGGTAAATGCACAACACACTTCGCCGCATCACTGAATATCCGAAGCTGCTCTGCTTTCTGCTCTCCTGTGTTCTTGCCTATATCCTCTTCCGTCAGGGGGCATTTCAGGAGGTTGTGCTTGCTCTGAACGGTCACGGCTACATATCGTTCTTTCTCGGCGGTATTTTGTTCAGTTTCGGTTTCACATCACCGTTCGCCGTGGCGATGTTCATCGCCGCTCCGACGGGACCCAACCCATATCTCGCCGCGCTCATTGCCGGATTCGGCGCGTGTCTATCCGATCTGTGCATTTTCGGTCTTGCCCGTCTTTCGTTCACGGAGGAATTGCACAGATTGCGGTCAACGGTTATTTTGCAGAGATTGCATGCGCTCTTTCACCACCAGAGTATTCCAGAGCGTGTGAGGCAATACATATTGTGGTCTTTTGCGGGGCTCGTGATCGCGTCTCCACTGCCGGATGAATTCGGGGTGGTATTGCTCGGAGGAGTCACGAACATCGACAGCAGATGGTTCGGCATCCTTTGCTTCACCCTCAATACTGCCGGGATTTTGCTGATCCTGCTCGCGTCACGAACAATTGTTTGAAAACAACAATAAGTGCTATGTGTCTAGCATGGCTTTGAGAAGCCCTGTTCCACTGTCACATTTGTAACATTCAGCTCTGACCGTTTTGCCCTCGGTTCCCTGAAACCCTACCCTCAAAAACGTTGTCTGGGACTCAAACTTAAAGTTCGTAACCGTGCTGCCCAGCCACGCACTTCGCCCTTCGGCTTTGCTGAGGGCAGGCTCAAGTGGGTGGCCAGCCTGCCAACCTTTTCCTCTCGACACTCACAAGGGCCTTCACCTACATTGTCCCCACTATGAAGCAACTCCTCTCCGCGTTTGCACTGGTTCTCGTTCTTGCCGGTGGCATGTGGTACATAAGCAACAACACTGCTGGCAACAGTGAAACTTTCGGCCAATACGCATATGCATGCGACGGCGGCGTGGAGTTCACCATGACACCCGCAGCCGACATGTCGAGCATCGAACTGTTCCCCGGCGCAGGAGCAATGTTTGCAAAAATGACACTGACGCCCGACGAAGCACCGGGGGCACGCTACTTGGCAGAAGGAGTGGAATTCGTTGGTATAGGTGAAGAGGTTCAACTGACTGTCGGCAACAACAAGCTCATGGTGTGTAACCCCAAACCGAGCACAGACATGGCTCCGTTCAACTGGGGTGACATGGACGAAGGTGAAGGTACGCAAATCGACGCCGCTGCCGTCGTAAGCGACAGCATTGTCGGCAAGTGGCGGAGCACCGAAGACGGAATGTTCGTGCGGGAATTCAAGGATGACGGCACCGTAACGGACTGGTACGACGGCGTTTCGCAGTCCACCGGTACGTGGATTGCTTTCGCAAGCACCAGCCCCACCGTTCCGACTGTAAGCTACCCCATAGTGGAAAACACCGTCTACCTACAACTGACCATGAAAGGCACGCAAGCCGAGACGCTCAACTTTCAGCTCAGTAAGCTGTCGCCGGAAGAACTTAACATGACCTACATGGACCGCGGCGGCGTGCTGAGCTTCACTGCAGTGAAGTAACCTTCCTTCTGACTTCTTTTAAAGTTCCACGACGATGCTTCTCTTGGAGCATTTTCTCTTTTGCCTTGCGCGACCTGCGCTGCTTCTGCTTGCGCAGCTTGAAGATGGTTTGCTGACGTTTGGAAGACTCCCCTTTTACGCTTTCTTCCAATTTGAGAATGAGCAGCTTCCACGCACTCAACCGGTTCTTGCTCTGCTCACGGTGTTTCTGCACACGTACTTCTATACCACTCGGTTCATGACGCAGGTGCACCATGCTCGAGGTCTTATTGATCTTCTGGCCGCCTTTGCCGCCGCCCCGCACGAATTGCTCGGCCACATCGTTTGGTTGCAGATTCAGCTCCTCCGCAAGAGCAAGAAGCGGTGGCGGCAGTTCGACGGGAAACGGCATGCGGGAAGAATACACCCGCTAGTCTTCCACCTCGTCCAATTCCAGTTCGTCAAAATTCGGAACATTGTTCACCACAACTGCTTGGGCCGGGGGCTCGGGCGGGCGCTTCGTGGGGGAGTGCATGCCATAGCGGTCGAACCACTCCACCCCGCCGTAGGGATCTGGACGTTTGCCAATGCTTACAACGGCATGCTGAGGACTGGAGCACTGCGGTGATACAAGTTGTGCCATAGGCATGTGCGCCCACTTGTTAAAGTGTTCCCCTTTACCGCTCACAACAACGGCAACACGCCCCGGAGAGCTGCCGCGTTCCACAGAGTCAAACATCTTCAAGTAGGCTTGCAAAAATTCATGCGGCTGCGGCCCGCCGCGCAACGGCAACATGCGGCGTTGCTCCGGGGTCGCCTCTGCCCGCATACGTTCGGGGGTTTTAATGTAGACCCAGGTGTTGTCGCGCAGAAGAATGTGCGGATACCGCTCCTTTATTTTGGCAAGTTCGTCATCGTCGTTCTGGTGGTAGGAAACAGGCTGAATTCCTCGCGATTTCTGCGCATCGGGATTGTCGATGTCCATATCGAGCACTGCCGTAACGCGAATCCCCATGTTCCGCAGTTTCATAACAATAGGGTGCACCGAATGCACTTTGCGGTCGTTTACCCAAATGACAAATTGCTTTGCACAATTTGGCAATGGCAGTGCCGTAATATGCGAGGTCTCGTCATAGTCAACCAATAGTTGCCCGTCGGGGAACGCAGTCATGAGCATTTCGTAGAACTGCCGTTCACGCTCGGCGGGATCGTCGGAGGGCATCCATGTGTCTGCAAACAGCGCGCCAAGTCCCATGGCAGTAAGAAGTGCTCGGCGGTTCATCGTAACACCCTTGTCGACGGTATCCATAGCGACCCCTGCCGCATGATTCACCGTACGGCACGCTTTGCGCAGCTTGCCCACATACACCCCCATTTGTTGCCGAATACTTGGGAATTCTTTGGAACTGCTTCCGGTGAATTGATCAAAACCCCGCGCTGCACGAACGCGCTCCGCAAGTGATGACGACGGACGGGTGTTGTCGGAGACTCCACGTGCCTTATTGGGCAGAGAACTCACGCACATATGCAAGCACCATGGGGGCGCAAGATCAACGCTGACTTCCCTTGCGCACCCGAGTAGAATGGAACACCGGGGTTTGCGAAAGTCACTGCGGCAGATCCGCCCGCGCGAACGAGCCGTCATACACGCTCAGCGTCTTCATTGTGTCTTCGCTGCACATATGCAAAGCCTGCAACATAAGCTTGTTCAACGGTATGTCGCGCTTTGGCAAACGGTATTCCGTTATGCCCATAACGCTCATGGGCACGAGATCGTTTTTCCGTTCCGGGAATGTTGCGCCGAATTCCTCCAAGGTTCCGTGCCACAGGTAGGCATGCGGGCCGTCGATGATAACGAAGTGTTCCGTGTCGAGCTTGCATGCGGCAACAACGTGCGCATCGGCTGTGGTCTTTTTTGTGGGGTGCTGCGGCCAGTATGCAACCAAATGCATGGGCATGCGGCGGCGAACGCTGAGCAGTTCGCAGGCGGGGTTTGCGTAGTCGTTGCAGTCTTTGTCAGCATCACTCATGTGCTCCGTTTCCTTTGCCGACATGCAGTACGTGGTTGCGTATGTTTGGAGTCCTCGATTATGGGAAAGCTGCCAAATACGCTCCCGCGCCCACCCTATGCGGTCGGGTTCTGGCTGCTGCTCTACAGGAATAGATGGTGATGCTGCCTCTTCATGAGCACTCTCTGTGTACGACCGCAGACGTGGTGCGTACAGTTTCGAAATGGGAATGTAGTGCAGTTCCGCCTTCAAAACATCGCGCAATTCATCGAGTGTTCTCGGGGCGTATGCATGTTCCGTGTGCTGCTGCGGGTGCTGCTGAGAGACTTCTGCAAGGGAAGCGGCAAACAGCGCCTGCGCTGTAAAAATCACCCGCAAAGCGGCCGGGAGCGTGCCGCCGCGACGGTCACGCGACGTAGACGAATCTGCAGGAGCGGCGCTCAGCGGCATTCGTAACCCATGCTACTCCTGTGCTTCGCGTTTCTTCCAGTAGGCCTGGTTGATTGTCACACCGCTCTCGAAATCCTTCCAGAACTGCTCGTCCATAAGCCCGCCGGACTTCACTTCGTACGACTTGCGCGTTAATTCCATCTTCCGGAGCAACGCGTCGTTACTGAACTGCGTCTTGCGCTGCCTGCTGTCCAACTCTGCCTGCTGCTTGAGTGCGCGGTAATGCGCGGGGCTTTGGAGCATGGCGACCGCTATGGTGAGTTGGTCGTAGTCTATGTCGACCATGCCGTACAAATGGGCAAAACCTATGGGGCGGTTGTTGCCGTGCTTGCGCAGCAGTTCCTGGTACGTTTTGAGCGGCTCATGCGGCTGCCCCTTCTTATTCTGGTAGCTGTAGAGTTTTGCATAGTCGTTCTTGCCGTATGCCGCCTCCACCCAGGCTGCATCGTCGTCTGCGACGCTGCCGTCTGCCTTATCTGCATGGCGGTTCAGAACCCCATGCAAACCGTAGGCTTGCGCCAGCACAAGAACGCCGGGTTTCTGCACCGAGCTGAATCCGCCCGCGCCACGCCACTCCTTGCCCTGCTTCAGTTCCACCGTCTTCATAAGGACAATGGTTTGCACGTTATTGTTTGTAAGGAACTGCGGCGGGTAGACGCCTAAGTGCTCGTCCAGCAGTTGCAGGTTCTGGCGAAGTTCGGCAACGGAAAGAGGCCACATGCGCGCGTCGTCTTCCCCGGAAATATCTTTTTCCGTCTCAATGGTGATGCCGTATTTTTCTTCCAATTTTTCCTTCTGGTTGTCGACTTCGCTACGCTCCATAGCGCTTTCGTAACCCTTTAAGACGGAATCCATTTCCTGGTATATAAGCCCGCTGCGCGCGGCAGTGGTGTTTTCCAAGGCCGCCTCGTGCGAGGCGAGATCCTTTTCGAAATCGTTGCGATATTGTTCCCACTCCATCTTTCTTGGCCCTTTTCCTTTCTCGATTTGAGTCTTCATCTTCTCTAAAAGTGCATTCTTGCGCTTCGCAAGTTGCTCACGGGGAGTTTCGCGCTGCACCTCGGGGCCGCGCGGTTGGGGACGAAAGCGGTTGAAACCAGGGCGGTTCATGGTTAGCTGTTGGAAGAAGATGTGCGTTGGTTCTTGCGTTCCACGGTGCGCGCGTACTTGGGGTCTTCCACAACATCTCTGCCATTTGCCGCACGCACCATGCCCTTGGGCAACGGAACGTCGCTCCCAAGCGGCCACGCGCGCGGCTTCCACACGCTTGCGGGAGTCAGTAACTGAAACAGCTTGCCGTCTGTTCTGTTAAATGCGAATTTCCCGCGGGTTCCGCCTTTCGTCATAATGCAGTACGCATACCCGGTGCCGTCGTTTGCTTCGTGCCACGCATTGGGTTTTGCTTTGGCGCGTTCCCAGGCCTGCTCATATTTTTCCTGCGCAACGGCGGCCTCGCGCTGACGCGCTTCGGCAAGGTGCTGCGGCACGGCAAGTCCGCGCGGCAAGTCGGTTGCGACCCATTCGTTTTTTGCTTCATCGAATTTCGTGAATTCGCGCGTTTTTTCGCTGTACGTATAAAACGTGCCGTTTTTAAAGGAAAGGAGATCCGGCTTATTGTTCATAATGCGCACCCAGGTTCCCGGAGCATCTTGCACTTCGCTGGAAACGCGTTTGTAGGCATTCTCGAACGCGCGAGCATCGACGCTTGCGCGCAGTGCGCGGCGCTCGGCCCGCAGCGCGTCGACCGTGTTTTCGGGCACACTCTTTCCATTGTTTTCGTTATTGGTCTCTGTTTCACCTACGGGCAGTATCGGTTGAATTTCCTGGTTTTTACACAGGAGGCGGTGTTCTGCGTCGGAAAACCGAGTGTGCATATGGGTGTTTGTAATACATAGTATTGTACCAGAATTCCTTACTTTTGATAAGTACTCCATTTTTAAGAGAAACCCCCTTTTCCGGCAAGGGGGCTGCCGCGTTGCGGGCATCCGAGTTGGCCGGTTGCTAGGCTAAACGCAGGTGCCGCCCGCATCTGGGTAACTGCCTTCGTACTGGCAGTCGAGCCCTGGTTCACACTGAACGCCTGCAATCCCGCCGCAGAATTCACCGAGTTTTGCGCGCGCCTTTGCCGAGGTTGCCGTGGACTGGCCCTGGCTTGCAGCGGAAGGCAATGACGATGCAGCTGGCGTAGATTTTGCAGATGATGAGTGCGATGAGTCTATAGATGTGCTGGAACTCGTTGAGCTCATACTCGCGGAACTCATGCTGCCGGTGTCTAAGCGGAACCTGCCAACGACAATCATGTCGTTGTCGTCTTCGGTTACATCTGCGCGGGCACGCAATTGAACGTGCCCGTCTTCGTACGTTACGAGAGCCGTGTCGTCGTCTTCCCATTCCACCTTCGTTACTCGGTACGTTCCGCCAAGTGTTGGCGTGCGCGGCGAAAGCGAGGAAATGTTTGCGCGGAAGTACGCCTCTGCGTTACTGCGGAACGCCGCCTCATTGTCTTCATAGGTAGGCGTGCATGCCGAAAGCATGAGCAGCGTCATGACCGCGAAGAAGGAAAAACCAAGCGAGACGCGGCGGTTGAGGGTGGAGTCCATTCAGAGAAGGAGAAAAGTAGGGAGTCACCAACAGAAGACGCGGCAACCTTGCAACTCTTACCGTTATCCCTTTGCCGAGACGGGCGGCAAACCCGTCATGGCTGGCCCGTTGAGCACCGCACCCAGCGGCGCAAAACGGGAGCCGTGGCAGGGGCAGTCCCAGCTTTTTTCGAAACTGTTCCATGCAACAATGCACTGTTTATGCGGACACACGGCACTGCATTCGTGCACGTTCCCCGTGTCGTCTCGGTACAGCGCAATGCGCTTCGTTCCCCGCTTTATGATCGTGCCGCTTCCCGGCGCAACATCGTCTGCGTCGCCGGAGCCGCCAGGCAGCCAGCCGGCAACCGCCTCTTTTGCAACATTGGCGTTCTCTTTGACAAATTCCTTTACGGAGCCCAGCCGCATGCGCGCGGGGTCATAGACCTCTGCCCAAGGGTTTTCTCGTTGAAAGATGATGTCTGTTAGAAGCATGCCTGCAATGGTTGCGTATGTGATGCCGCTGCCCGAAAACCCCGTAGCAATGAGTACATGCGGGTGTGCACCGGGCAAGAGCCCAATGAGCGCAAGGCCGTCGTCTGGTTCGTACACCTGCCCCGACCAGCGGTAGGCGACTTTTTCTGCCATGGGGAAGTGCGCACGCATCCAGCGCTCCAAGCGCGCAAACCGCAGCTCGGCGTCGTTTCTCTGCGCGGTCTTGTGGTCTTCGCCGCCCACAATCAGCAGGTCGTCATCCTCATTTGTCATTCCGAGCGCAGACGAGGAATGCAAACGCACGTAGTGGTAGGGGTCATGCGTGTCCCACAACAACACTGTTGGCAGTGCGCCCTTTGGCACCCGTGCTGCAAGAACGAACGTGCGGTATGCAGACTGGCGGCTGTACACGCGCGCGTTGTCGCGGACCGGCGCGTGCGTTGCAACAATCACGTACTGTGAGCGGATGACACCGTGCTCCGTTGTTACCGTGCACGAATCCCCTTCTTCAATATTGCTCACAGGCGTGTTGCAGCAGATGCGCATGCCGAGTTGTTCCGCTGCTTTTGCCAGGCCGATCATATAGAGCAGTGGGTGAAACTGCGCCTGGCGCGGAAACTGCAAACAGTACTGCTGCGGAAAACCTTTTACGGGTGCCTGCGGCAGCGCCTCGTGCTCCACCTTCATTTCGCGGAGCGTGTCGCGCTCGCGCCGCAGCGATTCATCGTCACTTTTGGAAAACACCAAGCAGCCCTCGACGCGTGCAAAGTCGCAGTCAATATTCTCCTCTTTTGTAATCTGCTCTATGCGGTCTATGGCAGCAGCGTGGCTCTGCGCGGCCAGTGTTGCGCGCTCCAGGCCATGAATTTTTGCCAGCTCGAAGTAGCGGTCGTCGAGCATCAACGTAAGGTGCGCCGTTGTGCGGCCGGTGTCGCCTGCGGCAAGTTGCCTGCTTTCGCAGAGCACGACGGACTTTCCTTCTTTCGCAAGAAGGTACGCCGCAGTGAGGCCTGCAATGCCACCCCCGATAACACACACGTCGGCCGTAGTGTCACCTTTCAGTGGAGGAAAGCCTGGCACGGCGTTCGCGAACGCCGTGCCTTGCCACGAGGAAACGCTCTGCAGCTCGCTTTCGCGGGATCTCATATGCATAGGAGACGCAATAAGGCACCAAAACTTACTCTCCAGCGAGCACAAGAGGTTTCCTTCTGTAAGTACAAGACTACGATATCTGCCATGAAGAAGCAGAAGAAAAACCTGAACCCGCATCTTTCTGCCATCGTAAAACGCAACATCCGCACGCTGCTGGAAATGCGGCGGCAGATGGAACGCGGGAAGAACGCGCAAGACCGCGTTGCGGATGCCATTACGAACTTTTCCGGCAGCATGAGCTTCCTCTATCTGCACTGTGCTTGGTTCATCGTGTGGATTGTGTGGAATACCGGCATGTTTGGTCTCATGCCGTTCGATGCATTCCCCTTTGGGCTCCTTACGATGATCGTATCGCTGGAAGCGATCTTCCTTTCCACCTTCGTGCTCATTAGCCAGAACAGAATGGCACGTGCGGCAGATCAACGTGCAGATTTAGACTTGCACGTGAATATGCTTGCCGAGTATGAAATTACGAAAATCCTGCGGTTAGCCGACCGTATTGCTCAACATGAAAAAGTGCAGGTACGCGACCCGGAACTCAAAGATTTGGAAAAAGAGATTCGACCCGAAATGCTGCTGCAAGAATTGGAGAAAGAAGGACGCGCGCTGCAGCGCTAAGTGGTTTTTCGCTTCCCAGCGAATTGCCATGCCATTTCGAAGATTTGACGCTGGGTTTCGGCAACGGCCGGGCTTTCGATGATGACTCCGAACATCTCCTTTCCTTCGGAAAAGGAGCAAATACTCACCTTGTTATCATAGATGTTGATTTCGTTGGTAAAGTCGAAGTGCCGAGCAGGAACCAAACGGATTTCACGGAGTCTGCCCCGGTCTTCGCCGTGCACGCGCCGTCCCGCCTTGTCGTCCGGCGCTATGCCACGGAGGTGGATACCACGTTTTACCCGCTCGGCCACATACTCTTCGTCGTAGGCTGGCCAATGCTGACGCACGACTTGGGAGTTTGCGAAATTGAGTAGTTCGGACTTCGCCGTGAGTGTGTCGTCATAGACATGACGAACGCCCTCCCACCCTTCAAAGTAGCGCACGTGCGGTTTGCGGAATTTTGCGCCAGAGAGTGAGCGCAGCTCCGGGAGCGATGCACGCAGCGCATCGGCGTGCTTCTGCGCTTCCAGTGCCAGAAAGTCTGGTGCAACGGGCGCGTACCACTTCGCCCTGCGTTTTTTCACCATGGTGAAACTCCCCTGCCGGACGAGTGTTTCTAAAATCGTATAGGTTGTTATGCGGTTGAGGTTTGTCGCCTTCGCGTAGTCCGAGGCAGGTGCGGTTCCTATCTGCAATCCTGCAAGGTAGAGCGCAGCCTGCTTGTCGTCCATGCCGACTGCGGTGAGCAAGTGTGTTAGTTCTTTTGCCATCGAATGGGAGTGTAGCAATCTGTTATTGTTTTTAACAACACAATAATTTTTCCGAAATGTCAGAAAATATAACATGGTGTTTTGCTCTTCTCAAAGAGGATATTTTGATGGTGATGTACGTAGTCTAAAACAGGAACAGAGTCACGATTGTGCTCATGCGTTGTGTTGCCAGTACCGAGAGATGATCGTTACAAGAGGCACGACTTTGTCACTTCTCATATCCCCTTCCCCTATGCACTCACTTTCCGCTTCACTCCTCAAAGAGAAGGCTCTCAATGCAATCCTCACCCCGCACCATGAAGGTGCAGACTTGGAATTCCGTCCCGGGATCCACACTGCAGCGGAGTTGATGGCCTTTGCAAAGAAACACCACGTGACGATGACGGACCTCACTTTTGTGGATGTACCCGGTACCTTGCAGCACACGAGCAAACCACTCCATGAATTGCCCGGCGTATTGGATGGTGGCGCAGGATTCGACGGCAGTTCCATCCGCGGGTTCCAGCAGATTCAAGAGTCCGACATGCTGCTCATACCAGATGTCACAAGCGCCTACCTGGATACGTTCCTTGGCGAGCCAACACTCTCGCTGCTCTGCGACATCAAAGATCCATTTTCGAGTGATCTGTACGACAGCAGCCCGCGCACCATTGCGCACCGCGCCGTTGCAGCTTTGGAAAGCAGTGGCATTGCAGATGCCGCATATTTTGGGCCAGAAGCGGAGTTCTTCATTTTGGACAACGTCCGCTACGGCGAAGGCCCCCAGGGTGCGTTCTACGAAGTGGATAGTGACGAAGCCATTTGGAACACCGGCAGAACGGAGGAGGGCGGCAATATGGGCTACAAGATCCGCCATAAGGAGGGCTACTTCCCCAGTTCGCCCATGGACAGCCAACAACTCATTCGCTCCACCATGGTGCGGGAGATGGAACGAGCGGGCATTGCCATTGAAACCTTTCACCACGAAGTCGCTACCGGTGGCCAAGCGGAAATCGACATGGAGCGTGATGCACTCTTGCCGATGGCAGATAAACTCATGCGCTACAAGTACATAGCGCGCAACGTCGCACGGCGCTTTGGGAAGACGGTGACCTTCATGCCGAAGCCGATTTTTGGCGACAACGGCAGTGGCATGCACGTGCACCAGAGTTTGTGGAAGGAAGGCCAGCCGCTCTTTGCAGGCGATGGATACGCGGGACTTTCGAAGATGGCAATGAGCTATATCGCGGGCCTCCTCAAACATGCGCGTGCTCTTTGTGCACTCTGCAACCCAACGACGAACAGCTACAAGCGACTTGTGCCCGGTTTCGAAGCGCCGGTGAATTTGATTTACTCCGCACGCAACCGTTCGGCGGCAATTCGTATTCCCACCTACAGCACAAACCCCAAGAGCAAACGCGTGGAGTTCCGCATGCCCGACCCAGCATGCAACCCGTACCTCGCATTCGCAGCGCTGCTACTTGCAGGCATGGACGGCATCGAGCACGAAATGGACCCCGGAAAGCACACGGATAAAAACCTCTACCATATGGATGCCGCAGACTTGAGCAAGATCGGCCACGCACCGGCAACCCTCACCGAAGCACTGGATGCGCTGGAAGCGGATCAGGAATTCCTGACTCGGGATGGGGTCTTCAGCAAAGAATTCCTTGCAGGCTACATCGAAACGAAACGCGCAGAAGCTGCGGAGGAAGCCATGCGACCCACGGCCCACGAGTACTTCAAATACTTTGACGTGTAATCCCTTCATTCTCTTCCTGCTCTTCAATCCCTTCATTCTCTTCCTTCTCTCCTATGAACACTGGTGACACCGCATTCGTTCTCATCTCCTCCGCGCTCGTCGCGATTATGACCCCGGGCCTTGCGTTCTTCTACGGAGGACTCGTCAAACGGAAAAATGTGCTCACCATCATGATGCAGAGTTTCATTTCCATGGGTGTCGTGACGGTGCTCTGGGCACTCTTCACCTTCTCCCTCGCGTTCGGCCCAGACCACGGCGGCTACATCGGCGGACTTGATTACGCATTGATGCACGGCGTGGGGATGGAGATCGGAGCTTACGGCACGACAATCCCCTTCCTGGCGTTCTTCATCTTCCAGATGATGTTCGCCATCATTACGCCGGCGCTCATCACCGGAGCGTTCGCGGAACGCATGAACTTTACGAGTTACATGATCTTCCTGGTGCTCTGGAGCATCCTCGTCTACGCGCCGCTTGCCCACTGGGTATGGGGCGGTGGGTTCATTGCCAAACTCGGTGCGCTCGACTTTGCCGGCGGCACCGTGGTGCACATCAGCTCAGGCTTTGCCGCACTTGCCTCGGTCTTCGTGCTCGGCAAGCGGAAGAACACTTCGCAGCTGCCGCATAATATTCCGTACGTCGGCCTTGGCGTTGCACTCCTCTGGTTCGGCTGGTATGGCTTCAATGCAGGAAGTGCCCTGGCTGCGAATGGTGTCGCAGCTGCGGCATTTGCGAACACCGATATCGCTGCCTCCACCGCGATGGTGGGGTGGTTACTCCTTTCGTGGATTGTGGATAGCCGCCCAAGCATGGTGGGTGCCCTTACCGGTGCGGTTGCCGGACTTGTGGCAATTACTCCGGCTGCAGGGTACGTGACTCCGATGGCATCGATTGTGATCGGCCTGGCGGCAGCCCTCGGCTGCTTCTACGCCATGAAGTTCCGCGCGTACATGCAGTGGGATGACGCATTGGACGTATGGGGCTGCCACGGCGTCGGCGGAGTCATTGGCTCGGTGCTCACGGGAGTTTTCGCGGCAAAGAGCATCGGCGGATTCAGCGGGCTGCTCGAGGGCAACACGCAGCAATTTGTAGCGAACGTGGAAGGCACGGCGATTGCTGTCGTATTCGCCTTCGTCGCTACGTACATCATCTTGAGTGTCCTAAAAGCATTCATGACCGTGACGGTGGATGTGCGTGAACAGCAGGAGAGCTTGGACCGTGCGCTTCATGGGGAAGAGGCGTACGACTTCTAACGAGTATCACAATTTCTATACACCGAAAGAGCGCCGTAGGGACGGCGCTCTATTCGTGCATGCGCTGATTCCCGCGTCAGCGCAGTGCCGATGCTTCACCGGAATTGCCTTTTTAGGTGGCTATTCCCTTTCCCCAGGCACTAACTATAGGCACGCAGTATTAAGAGCAGATTAAGAGGCCTTTTTGGCTCCAATAAGGGCTATAGCGAAGGTTGCGCCTTTGCCAACTTCACTTGTAACAGCAATGCGCCACCCATGTAAGTCCACAATGCGTTTTACGAGCGCAAGGCCCAAGCCCACACCGTCTTTCGAGCGCGAGGTGTCTGCCTGGAAGAAGCGGTCGAACAAATGCGGCAGATCGCCGGGCGCTATGCCAATGCCCGTGTCCGTGACTTTTAATTCATACTTCGTCAGTGCTATGCGCACGGTGCCACCTTTGGGTGTGAACTTGATGGCATTTGCAAGAAGATTACGCAGTGCCAGGCGCAACAGTGCGGCGTCTGCTTTTACCGTAACGCCGTACTGCGCTTCTGCCTGCAGCTGCAAACCGGCGTCGCGCGCAAGCGGTTGGAACTGGTCCGCCATTTGCATGACGAGTGCGGACATGTCCACTGTTTCGCGTTGCAACGCAAACGAGTCGAGCCGCGCCAGTTCCAGCAGGCGTTCCACAAGCTGGGTGATTTCCACCACGTCTTCTTTCGCGGACAAGATTCCCTGGCGGTACTCCGTTGTTTTTAACGCCAAGTCGAGCGAGGAGTTCAGTGCGGCAAGCGGCGTGCGCAGTTCATGGCTGGCGTCTTGCGTAAACTGCTCCAGGCGCTGCATGGCGGCTTCGGCAGGGCGCAAACTGCGCCGCACGAAGAAAAGCGCGAGTAAGAAGATGAAAATAGAGACGAGTGCGCTGGTTGTTAAAAACGTCATTGCGCGTTGAGCAACGTAGCCGGGTGGTGTTTGCTGCACGTTTAATACCTGCACAAACCCTATGGGCCGCTCATCGTCTTGCATGGGGGCGGTAAAGAGCCGATATTCTTCGCCCTCCAGCACAATATTTGCCATGCCTGGAATAACAGGCGAAAGCGGTACTTCGGCAAATTCCGCACCGGAAAAAAGTGGCTTGCCTTCTGCGTCTAACACGCGCACGCGTTGGCGCGTGCGCGGCGGCAGCACGTAGGAAATGTTACCCGACGCCAAGCGTGGCAGTTCCAGAATGCGTGCGGCAATTTCTTGGGTACGCAAGTCGGCTATGCGGTCTTGCACGCGATCGTCTGCTGTCATAAAGAGGAGCCCGTTCAACGCAAGCAACACCGCTATGCACGCAGTGAACTGGAGCGCGATGGTAACGGCTATGCGGCGAAACATGCTTACGAAGAGGCGTCGACAACATACCCCTTCCCCGGAACGGTGCGGATTGCTTCCTTACCCAATTTTCGGCGCAAATAGGCAATATGCACGTCGACCGTTTGCGAAAACAGCAGGTCGTCTCGCCCGCCCCACACGTGCTCCAACATACTGGGGCGATCTTGCACCACACCCTGGTTGCGGAAGAGATACTCCAAGAGCGCATATTCCTTGGGTGAAAGATCAACCTTCTTTTTATCTTTGAGCACTTCCTGGGTGTTGGAGTCCAAGGTGATGGCACCTATGTGGAACTTTGTCTGTTTGCGTTCGGACCTGCGCCGCAGTAGCGCCCGAACGCGAGCCAGGAGTTCATCTAAGTCGAACGGCTTCGTTAGGTAGTCGTCTGCGCCAATGTTAAGCCCGTGGATCACTTCCTGCTGCTTGGCGCGCGCCGTAAGCATAAGGATTGGCACGTCTTTCCGGTTCTGGCGCAGCATGGTGCAGATGACGTAGCCGTCCATACCCGGTAGGTTGATGTCTAAAATAATAAGGTCGAATTCCTGCGTCATGGCCAACTCGAACCCTTCGCGCCCGTCGTGACGTACAGTCACTGCATGAGCTTCGAGCTCTAGAAATTTGCGGATGTTGTCCGCCAGTTTCGCCTGGTCTTCTATAAGAAGGATATGCATACACCGCAGAAGACGAGTGTACTGGCAAAAGATTAAGGTGACATTAAGAAGGGCTTTAAATCTGAATCCTCGCAAAGAGTTTACTGCCAACAACCAGGAAGATGAGTGTGAGTATGCAAAGGATGGAGATGTCGAGCAGTAACCCGAAATGAGCAACGCCCAGCAATGTTGCCCGCAGGGCATCAACCCCATACGAAAGTGGGTCAAATCGCGCGATCAGAGAAAGGACTGTTGGTGCGGTGTCGAGCGGGAAGAGCGCCCCGGAAAGAAAGAAGAGGGGCATAACGAGGAAGTTCATAATGAGCTGGAACCCCTGCATGTCTTCCAGTAAACATGCGAGTGCTGTACCGATTGCGGTAAAGAGCAGCGCAATGAGGAACATGATGAGCAGGGCAACGGGCACCATGAGCAGTGATTCCGGCCGGAAGCCGGCGATTACGGAAATAATGAAGACAAAAATCCCCTGCACCGTTGCAACGGTTGCGCCGCCAAGCGTGCGGCCGAGCATAATGCGAAACCGCGAGACGGGCGCCACGAGTGTTTCTTTTAAGAAACCGAATTGCCGGTCCCAAATAATTTCAATGCCGGAGAAAATGGCAATGAAGAGAATACCCATGCAAATAACGCCCGGCGCCAAGAACTGAATGTAGTCGCCGCCGCCGGCTTTTTCGTACACTGGGCCGAAGCCAAAACCGAGTGCGATGAGGAAGAGTATCGGTTGGCCCAGCGAGCCGAGAATGCGCGCCCGGGAGCGGAAGTACCGCTTCAGTTGGCGCAGCCAGAGGATGGCAATGGTATTCATAGTTGCAGGAGAATTAGCGTTTACGCCCCCAGGCGCGGCTCATTATGCGCATATTGTCGACCGCACTCGCCTCTTCCTCGCGTATGGCGCTGCCGGTGAGCGCCAAGAAAGCATCTTCCAAGTTCGCGGTGTTCGTTTTCTCTTTCAATTCTGCAGAGGAACCCAGGGCCACAATCTTGCCATGGTCAATAACCGCGATGCGGTTCGCAATGCGGTCCGCTTCTTCCATGTAGTGCGTCGTAAGAAACACAGTGATTCCTTCTTTGGCATTCAAGTCTGTAACGTAGCTCCACAAGTGGTTGCGCGTTTGCGGGTCCAGCCCGATTGTGGGTTCATCTAAGAACAGGATTTTTGGGTGGTGGAGCAGCCCGCGTGCGATTTCCAGTCGCCGCTTCATACCGCCCGAAAAATGCTTTACGAAATCGTTCTTGCGGTCTGCTAAACCGACAATGCTAATGAGTTCTTCCATCCTCTTTCTGCGGAGTTCTTTCGGTACGCTGTACAGCACGCCGTGCAGTTCCAGGTTTTCCCACGCGGTAAGCTCGTCGTCCAAACTTGGGTCTTGGAACACAATGCCAAACGAGCTGCGTACGGAGTCTTGGTCCTTTTGGGAATCAAACCCATTGATGGTAATGACACCGCTCGTTGGCTTGAGCAGCGTCGTGAGCATTTTGATGGTCGTGGTCTTCCCCGCACCATTTGGCCCTAAAAACGCGAAAATTTCCCCGGCTTCCACATGGAACGAAATGCCGTTTACCGCCGTTAAATCGCCAAATTGTTTCGTGAGGTTGCTCACCTCAATAATAAAGCTCATGTGCGTTTATGAGACGAAATTCGAGTAAGCCTCTTACGCTTTTTGGTGCCACCATGACGAAGAGTATTCATCTGTTGCATGACACTTTCGAAAAATGCCTCTAGGTTCTTTGCCGGTAGCACAATAATCTTGCCGCATTTGGCTATAACGACGAGCGGATCCCCGTGCTTCAGCTTCAGCGCCGTGCGAATATTTTGCGGTATGACAATTTGCCCGCGCTCACCCATGGTTGTTCTGCCGTGTTCAAAATCTTGCTTGGTCATAAAATATGAAAAATCATACTGATCATATTCGAACTCGTTTTGAAGTCAATCAAGATCGGATAATTCTCTATTCCACCTTTTTCACGGCGAAAAAGGTGGAGCCAAAACGCTCCGCCGCCAATCCCCACTCCTCGGCCCTGCGTCTCCTCGTCCTCGCCTCCAAGGCTTCGGCTCGGACTCGTCGACGAGACTATGCGATTCAGGGCCTCTCCCCCTTCACCCCCCGTGGCGGCGGGACCCCTCCGTTGCAATATAAAAAATGTCGCGAAGGCAGGCTCTGCCTGTCTGGAGCGACCACTTTGCCGGAAAGAGAGCACGTGAGAGAAAACCCGGAGGGTTGTCTCTCATGCATTTTGAAGAGAAGCGGAACCCTCCCGGACTCCGCTTCTCATTCGGTACTTTCTCCTCCTGTGCACCTACTTAGTCATCATTAACCGTAAATGCGACATCGATCATGGCCGAGATATCGGCTTTTATGCCGGCCTTCATATCGTCCATACATTGGGCAAGAGGTTTTGTTGCGTCACCGGAACAAGCGTGACGTGCATATTTTGCAAGCATGTTCAACGTGCGCTGGAGCACGTTCTTAATGCGTGCCTTGGCCGTTGCAACATCTGGCTTTCGCACATTTGCATCGGCATGAGCTTCATGTTTTGCCTTTAGCTCTGCTTTGAGTTGTGCAAAACGCTCACTATTGACGCCTGCTTTCGCAGACGTATCGACATTCGCTGAACCCTTCGAAGTGCTAACGGATGTGTTGCCCGAAAGACCAAAATCGAGGTGTACCCCGTGCGCAAACGCCGGCGTGCCTGCAAGCGAAAGGGTTGCCATAGTTGCAGCAGCCACAAGACGACTCGATAATGTGTGCTTCATAGAAAAAGTGGGAAAGAAATAAGAAAGCCGTAGAGGCGTAAAAGGAGACGACCCCGCAGAGCGATTCTTACCAATTTTCTTTGATGTTTATGGCAGTATTTTGTCTACAGGAAGCCCAGGAACCGCAGGAGTATTCTGCGTGGAGGGAAGGGATACTTCACCAGAAACCGATGCGTGTGCCGAGGCTTCTACCGATGCAGTAGTGGACGCTTCCGAAGAGGATGGCATTGCCTCTTCCACTGCACGCTTGAGTGGTCGCTTGGGTTCTTGTTTTCCGTGTGTACGACTGTTGCTCACGCTCTGGGAAAATGATGAGTCCGTGGTGCTCCCAGATGAAGCAGTGGAACTCTCTTGCGACCCGGCAGAAACTTCCACAATTGCTTGGAGGCTGACGGCTGCAGAAGCATTGTTCTGTTTTCGTAAGGAGCGCGAGGACGCAGCATCTTGTTCCTTCTGCTTTTCTTCCGTGAGCTCACGCACGGCGTTGAGCAAATGGCGCGAAGGCTTCTGGTCTGCCTTGCGCACGAGCCTGCGCTCTTCGTCGGAAAGTACCGTGTAAAGATCTGACCGCAGCGACCGTGCTGCGTCGGGCGACTGCACCGAAACATTATCCACGCGCTCGGAAGCATAGCGTGTGTACTTGGTCACAATAGTTGCCATTGCGGCAGCGTCGTCATCGGTGAGCGGCAATTCTGCGCGGGAATGAACCTCTGCAAGACGACGGCGCACTTGCTCCACCGCCCACGCCGCCTGCTGTTCGGGCGTGCGCTGGAACGTGCCGATAATGGGCTCCGTTACATGGAGTTTAATGGGATACAACACGTCGCCGGGCAGCGCGTCTTCCGCCGCGTACGCAAGGCCAAAACCCGAAGCGCCAAGGAGCACAAGACCGAGTGCCGCCATGGCAGGCATGCGCAGCAGGAAGAGCGAGACTGCGGACCACCATGGAGCATGCGGCTCTTGCACCCGCGGCGGCGACCCCGCACGCATGCTGCGCAGGAGCTCTTGGCGAAACGCCTCTTTTTCGTCGGGTTGCAATGCAAGCGCGGTTTTCACCTGCGCCGCCCGCAACGCGGCACGCCCGTTCTCACGCTCAGCGGGCGTGAGGGTGAATGCTTTCGCTTTGGCCAGAAATTCGGTGAGTGCGTCAGGCGGCATTGAGTGGTTGCTTTGGAGTGGAAGCAGGCTGCAAGAGGGCGGAAAGTTGTTCGAGCCCCCGGTGGATGCGAACGGAAACGACATTGGCGCTCACGCCCAGCAACTCGGCGATTTCGCGCGGCGGCAGGTCGTCCACGTAGCGCATGACGATTGCGGAGCGGTAGGGCTCTTCCAATTTCTGCACGGTGGAGATGACGAACTTGCCTTCGGTGTAGTGGTGGGGGTCGGGTTCGCGATCAGGAATGTCGAACCCTTGTTCTTCGCGCATGTCTTCCAGCGACTCTTCGGTGCGCAGCTTTTTGCGCCGCACATAGTCGATGATGAGGTTGTTGGCGATCTTGTAGAGGAACGCGCGAATTTGTTCGACTTCCGTTCCCTTCTGCATGCTCTCCCAGGCGCGCAGAAAGGTGTCTTGCATTACTTCACGACCGATTTCACGGTCACCGAGGCGCAGGGCGCAGTGGCGGAAGATTGCGTCGGCATACTCGTCGTACGCCGCGAGGAATTGTTGCTCCATGGGAGGGTGATTGCTTGGAGGCATTGCAGAAGACGGAAGGAGGGGCAGATTCTTACCATACCTCTCTGGAGGAGAGGAGGAAACGAGAAAAAGGAGGAGAGGATCCTTTCCTCTTCTCATTCGTCTCCTCTTTTCCTCCTATCTGCGCCCGCCTCTGCCACGGTAGCCGCCACGGGACGAAGAACCGCTTCGACTGGGGGGGCCGCTGCGGCGCGGGTGGTGAAACCCGCCGCGGCGCGGAGCATGTGGCGTGGGTGCGGGCATAACGGGTACGGGCATGTTTGCGGGCAAGGCTTTTCTGCTGATGGGCTTGCGAATGAGGCGCTCGATGCTGCGAATGCCCGTCGCTTGCGAGGGCTCCGCAAAGCTGACGGCTTTGCCTTGGCGACCGGCACGCCCCGTGCGGCCAATGCGGTGCACGTAGTCTTCGGGGTCTTGGGGCAAGTCGAAGTTCACCACCAGTTCTATGCCCGTTACATGAATGCCGCGCGCGGCAATGTCTGTTGCAACAAGCACGCGGTACTTGCCCGAACGGAAGCCTTCCAATGCTTCGCGCCGCTGGCTGAGCGACTTGTTGGAGTGAATTTCCGACGCACTGAAGCCGTTCGCTTTGAGCACGCGCGTCATTTTCGTCGCACCGTGCTTCGTGCGGGAAAAGACGAGCACGGGGCCTTTGTATTCATGCAGAAGCGACTGCAGCAGTGTAAGCTTTTGTTCCTTCGCCACAATGAAGAGTTCTTGCTCCACGCTTTGCACCGTGGTGCCCGCAGGCGCCACTTCTATACGCAGCGGCAGTTCCATGTGGCGCTGCGCCAAGTCGACAATGCCCACAGGCATGGTGGCCGAAAAGAGCATGGTTTGGCGCTGCTTTGGCACATGCTGCAGAATTTGCTCCACCTGGGGTTTAAAGCCCATGTCGAGCATTTGGTCCGCTTCGTCGAGCACGAGTACCTTCACGGTTTTTAAGGTGATGGTGCGTTGTTGCAGGTGGTCGTTTAACCGACCCGGGGTTGCTACCACTATGCTGGGGCCGCGGCGAATCGCCTCTTTTTGCAAGTGCATAGAGGCCCCGCCAATGAGCACCGCAGTGCGCATGTGCAGCAGTCGCGCAAAGGGTTCCAGTGAGTGTTCCACCTGCTGCGCCAGTTCGCGGGTAGGGACCAGAATAAGGCCATGACCGCCTTTTTCCGCCAATTGTTGCAACATGGGGAGGCCGAATGCGAGCGTTTTACCCGTACCGGTTTGCGCAATGCCGATAACGTCTTTGCCCTGCATGGCAATGGGGATTGCCTGGTGCTGAATGGGGGTGGGGATCCTTACGCCGCGCAACCCCAGGATTTTTAAGAAATCCTCGCGAACGCCGAGTTCTTTGAAGCCAGAGGATGGTGGGACGGGAGTCGTCACTGCGGAGAGTGTACGGGAGAAATGCTCACTACGGGGAATAAATCGCATTGTTCTCCTATCCCACCTTTTTCAAGGCGAAAAAGGTGGGGCCAAAACGCTCCGCCGCCGAGCCCCACTCAGCGGGCCCTGTGTCTCCTCGCCCTCGCCTCCAAGGCTTCGGCTCGGACTCGTCGACAAACTATGCGAAGCAGGGCCCTTCCCCCTTCACCCCCGCGCGGCGGCGGGGCCCCTCCAATTTGGAGAAAGAATAAATTATCGCAGCAATTCTCCACGCACAGTCCCCTCTTCCTGGTCTACCCACGTCATACTTGTTGCGCCGTCGGTCCACACGATAGAGCCCGTATTGGGGTCCGTGATGCCACTGAGATTCGCTTGAATCTGACTATTTGTAGAACTCTGCAACTGCGCATTTGTAACGGTGCCACTCAGGAGAAGATCGAGTGAATCCGCGGGTTCCAGGACTGGCGTTATTGTCGATGATTGTAAGCCGCTGCAGGTAACAATAATGAGGCCAGTCGATGCATTGGAATTGCACGGTGCTGTGACGTGCGAGTCTGCGCGACGGAGTACAAATGACAAGGCATCCATTACGACATTGTGCGCATACACACTGAACGTAAGCTCTTGGAGCGTGACATTGCTGCCGCGACCGCGAGTCGGTTCTGGCGCTGCATTTAACCGAAGGTGAAGAAGGTCGTGACTTCCCGTCGTAAGTGGTTCTTGATTGGTGTAGGTGGATTCCACACGCGCAAGACGGCCAGTAACCACCGTGTGCTCTGCGGAGATAATTTCCGTATGCGCACCGGGCGCATCTCGCCCTATGAATATTTCACCTTCCGCAGCGGTGTCGCCATCGCTCTGCGCAAGCACTGCGTGTGAACTTGCTCCTTCGGCCTCGACTGCAACGTGTTCTGCGACAACGGTCGAAACCGTCGTATCACTCAAGACAAGCTGAAGTGGTATGCCGCTGGTACCACCTTGTTCTACGGAGCGCATCTGTGCGCGCACGAGAAGTTTCATACTCCGTTCTTTCTGCAGCACCAGATTGAGATTCGCACAGAAAACACCGGGTAAGCAGCCAACTTGCTGCAAACGTGCAAGAACGGTGGAACTTCCCTGCTGCAGGAGCTCCAGGGACTCGACGTTCTCTCCACCAGCCACCGGAATATGGAGTGAACGCAGGACCACATCTTCCTGTTCTGCACGGAGTCGCAGACCAAGGAGTGGCACCGTTGCGGTTCCCAACTGCACCTGGCGTGGTGCTGTAATGGAGGGATCACGGGAAACGTACAAGTTTCCAGTCCCACTCACCGTAATGGGAGCAGGTGCTTGCGTTACAAGCCCCACCCAACACATGCTCTGGAGTAAACAAACGTTATTGAGCGCAATACCCGACACATCGCGCCCGTCGCGAGCGCCAATGCCCATTACGGCATTCTGTTGGCTGATTGCAAAACCCAATCCGATTGCTACCGAAGAAGAGCTCGGTACGTCGGCAACGACGGCAAACATTGCCGGAATTCCGTCTGGAAGCAGGAATTCCATGTTGGTGAATGCCAATGTTGTTTGCTGCGGGCGAGCGTGTGCGACCACGGCTCCCCGCAGTGTGTCGGTGTACGCCAGTAGCCGGTAGTTACTGAGTGAGCTTAGTTTCCCCAATGCAGCGGTAAACTGCAGTTGGCTTAGGAGCACGTCTTGCCTGCCGGCGGTCGCTTCGAAGCGAAGGAGCTCCACGTTCTTGCTGCCCGCGGCAACCACAACACCCGTGGAAGACTGCTGCACGATGCGCAACGCTGCGTGACGAATTGTTGTGGGGTTACAGCCCACAACGTTCGCACTGCGGTCCAGTACCGGCGTGCCATCTTTACACTCGACGCGACGCGGTTGTTTGTTGCTCACAACCGCCTGTATGCGTTTCTTTGCAGCAGTCGAGCTTGAGAGTTTGACTGTCGCGGATTTACCGTTCAGTGTTCGCCTCGAAACGCGTGAGGCGCCGGGAATCGTAAAATACGCATCCACCGCCGGCGTAGAAAGGACGCCAAGAAGAAAGAGGAGAATAAACGCGGAGCGAAGCACGGCAGCGAGTGTACCGCGTTTCACGACGCGTGATCTGGTTTTGCTCATTGAAAAAATTCATCGCGAAGGCAAGCTCTGCTTGCCTGGAGCGGTCCCATATAAGGGAAGTGGGCCCGTGGGAGAAACCGCAGGTTTCTTCCACGACATAGTGGTGCCCCCGGCAGGAATTGAACCCACGACCTCCTGGTTCGAAGCCAGGCGCTCTATCCAGCTGAGCTACAGGGGCAACTGTGCAGAGTATGACTGGCAAACTGCCGTTGCGGTAGCGCGAATTTGTTATGAAAACCACACATGAGGATGTGTTGCAATTTTTTTTGAAATAGTTTCTTGTATCTATACCAAATATTCCACAGAACAACGATTTCAGGTACACTGTCGAGATTTGCACAAACACACACTCCAACTGCTGATTCCTCTTTGGAGCAATCTGCAATGCGCAACATTCCATGCCTCCGCACGACGCACGTTGGCGTCGTTCGCGTTGGCAACGTTGCTGGTGCAGCAGCTGTCGATTCCCACGGTGCTCGCACAATTGGATGAAGCGACATCGAGTGTGGCAGTAGAAAGCACTTCGAGCATTGCCGAAGAATCTGTTTCGAGCGACGCACCGGAAACAAGCGAGGGTACAACCGCAACGGGCGCAACTGTTTCGTCTGAAGCCAGTGAAGAAAGCTCCGTCGCTGCAAGCGACGAAAGCGCAAGCTCGGTTGACGCAGGAACAGGCAGCGTTGCTTCAAGCGAAACAAGCAGCGCGTCTTCCGAGGCAAGCAGCGCGTCTTCCGAGGCAAGCAGCGACGCAACGAGCGATGAACACTTTGCACCCACGGTGAGCCGCGGCGCGAGCAACGATGCGCTTGTTTCGTCGGTGTATCCCGTCATTGCCATTACGGACGTGCCCGAGATTCATTCGGCGCAAGAACTGGAAGGACGCCTGGAAGTGACCGCCGAACGCAGCGGCGACGTGCTCCAACCAAACTTCACGGTGGAACAAAGCGACAACGGGTACGCAGTGCGCCTCTTCCCCGCAGCGGGCCATACGCCTGGCATCTACCGCGTTACGATGACAATGGATACCGGCGCCGGCGAGAATCGTCGTCTGCAGAGTTTCTTCCGCCGTCTGACGGGCGAGAGTGAAGAGGAGAAGCGCATGGTGATTTTCGACGCGGACGTTGCCTGGGGACTGCTCCCCATAAACACCGACCGCTCTGCGTTTGCCGCCGGCGACCAGGCAACCGTGGCGTGGTCGCAACTCCAGGCAGACGGCACCGCGCTCTGCGGCGGCGCCCCAACGCTCAACATACTCGCGCCCGACAGCACCGTGCGCACGATGACGAAAGACGATGGCATTCGTGCGGAAATTAGTTGCACGAGCGCGGAGGAGGGTCGCCGCAGTGACTACAGCGCCGCCCTGAGCCTGCCGCAAAACGGCACATACCACCTTACGCTTTCCAGTGGCAACAGTGAGGCCGGCTCCGCGACTGTCGCCATTCCTGTGGGAACGCAGGCGCCGGCAGTCGATATTCTTCGTGAAGCGGTCACGCGCACGACTCCCGACCAACAGCAGGAGATGCGCATAACCATTACGCCGCAGCAATCATTCATCGGCACCATTGTGGAAACCGTTCCGGCAGGGGTCGCCCCCGGCAACATTGAACCCCAGGGACTCCTGGAACGCGCCGGTGACAATCAGCTCATTCGCTGGCAACGACTCTGGCAAGCGGGAGAAACCGTTACGCTTAGCTACCACTACCGCATAGGCGATGTGCATACGCCGCAGTTGTTGCGGTTTGGCCCGCTCGAAATCGGCGGAGATGTTCAAGACGCGGAACCCGCGCCCATCGTGGTGCCAGACGAACCGACGTCGGAAAACGCAGCAAGTTCCGCAACACCACAGACATCGTCGTCTACGGGCAGCGGCACAACGGCACGCACCGAAACGGGCGCGACAGCGTCGTCTGCCGGTTCGCTAGCAAGTGAGAGTTCCGCGACTTCAAACGAATCGGTTTCGTCTGTTGCCAGCGAAGAATCCACGACTGAAGACGCGACTGAAGACGCGACGGAACCGGAACTCCCCGCTTCGGACTTAAGCGCATGGATGATGCGCGTGAAGTACTGGTATGCAGAAACGCCCCCGGTTGTCGCAACGCGCATTGTACCGACAAGCACGCGCAGCGGCCTTCGAATGGCAAGCGCGTTCAGCGCGCAACTCCTGCTGCCAACCCACGCAAGCACTGCCCTGCTCCAAGGCCAATTGCTGAATACGAGTGATGACACGCGCGTGCTTTCCTTGCGCGAGCAGCGCCAATGGATTGTCGTGGTAACCGAACCGACGCCAGGCGGAATCCTTGCCAGCACGGCAACGGATCCGCATGGCACCATCGGCTTAAATTTGCGCAATGACGCCGACACGGCATTGGCAACGGAACCAGCGCATTTCCGCCTGCTGAATGCAACGACACTGAAACATGCTGTGCGCAGTGACGGCACGCTGGACCCTGTAGCGGTGGAAACAGCCCTTGCCAAAGCAAGTATCAGTGACCGCAGCATTGCCGACGCCGTGGTTGCCGCAATCGTGACGCAGGAATCGCAAGCGATCGCGAAACGCATTGGACAAGACTCCGTAAGCGTGAACGACCTGCGCCAAGCAGTGAGTGACGAAAGCCTTGCACGCAACGATGTGCTCCAGGAGCGCATTGCGAGCGTGCTGCAGACTCCTTCCGTCGCCTTGCGCATTGCCCCCTCCTTAACAGAGGAACGCTCGGTAACAACAGCCATGGCAACAATCTTCACCGACGAATTCAAGACAACGATTGTCGAACAGGCCCTGGGTGCAAACGGTGACCGCGGAGCCATACTGAACGCCATTCAAGACGCTCTCGCGGGCAATGCCGCCACACCTGTTCTCAGTGAAGCAATTGTTCTGCATGCCGCAGGCAGCCTGACGGTACTGGGAGCATTGCACCAAGCCCTTGCAGAACCCGAATCCGTCGGCGGTGACACGGTGACAGTCGCGCCGTTCAGCCTGAGCCTGCAACACCCCGACGGCTCGCAGAGCAACCCCGAGTACTCCTTTGTTCAGTCGTCCGACGGCGGCATTGACGTGGTGTTGCCGGCTCCTCGCGAATTCACGCCAGACCTGTACCAGCTTACGCTCCACATGGGCAACCCATTGCTGGGCACAGAGCAAATTGTGTCCACAGATTTCGGCTGGGGAACACTCATACTGCGTTCCATGCGCGACCGCTTGACGGTCGGCGATACGGCACATGTTGCCATTGGAGCATTCGACGAACACGGAGCCCATGTGTGTGACGCGGGGCTAGAAGTGCTTCTTACCTCCCCTGCGGGACACGAGACCAGCCTCACCACAGACAATGGAAGCATTCGGCAATCAGGGTCTGGGTGCACGCTTTCAAGCGAAGGCCCGGATGCAATCGCTACATTCTCTGTTTCGGAAATTGGCTCCTACACCATGACGCTGCGCGCAACAGTTGGCACGCAGACGCGCACTGCAATAGGGCATGTGGTTGCCGAAGCGGCACCTGCGCTCAGCGTCAGCCGTTCCGGAGCGCTGCGCGTAACCCCCGCAGTGCCTGCATCCATGACATTGACGTTGAAAGCTGCGCAAGATTACCGAGGCGACGTCACCGAAATATTGCCTGCCAACGTGATTGTCAGCGACATTCTTGGAGGCGGGAAGAGCACCACGACGAAAAAGGGCAACCACATCATTACGTGGAATGTGAACATGGGTGCAGGGCAAAGCACGACGCTCCAGTACCGCTACACCGTGCCGGCTATCAGCACGCAGGGGTACGTGTTCGGGCCGCTCGCATTTGAAACAGGACCGCAGGAGGCACTTGCCTGGCAAAGCACGGTCGATGCTGCTCCGTTTGTAACCAGCATTACGGGAAAAGATGACATTGTGACCGTGAGCTACGACAGTCAACTGTCGCAAGACAGCGAGTTGCGCCCTGCGGACTTCACCGTGAGCGGCGGACACGCGGTGACTGAGACGCGGCTGGCAGGAAAGCGCGTATTCTTAACCGTTGTTCCTCCGCTCACACCGGAAGAGAACAACCTGAGCATTCGCTACAGCCCCGCAACAGTCGGCATTCTGACGGAAGAAGGCCAATCTGTGGGAGCACTGCACGACCAAGACGTGGAAAACACAACGAAACCCCTGGAACTGCTTTTGGATGACCGCGATGCGGAATACAGCGAAACCGGCAACTGGAATTACCCGGAAATTTTGCGCAGGGGGACTTTCCGTGAGTACAAAGAGGCCGGCCCTGCAAGCGCACAATGGCGATTTGCAAAAGACCTAGAAACGGGCCAATACCGCGTGCTGGTTTCCTACGCCGCAGCGGACGACTTGGGTTCCGTGCACATCGAAGCTCTGCAAAACGGCACCGGCACCATGCTTGGCACCCTGGAGCAGTCCGTTGAACCCAGCGACGTGACCCTTGATGGAACAACGTATGCCGATATGGGAGAAATTGCCGTTGCAAGCGACTCGGTGACGATTCGCATGACCGGCACCGGCGCAATGCGGGCTGACCGCGTCGTTCTGCAGCGGTTATTGCGTCCGTTCGTGTTAGACGTGGACGCGGTAACAGAAGACGGCACATACGGCAAAGGCGACAGTATTACTGTAGCGGTGCTCATGAGTGCGCCCGTGACGGTTGCGCAAACGCCCGTGCTCCAACTTGTTACCGGATTCACGGAAAGCACGGCCCGCATGGCGGGCGGCGACGGAACCGATACGTTGCTCTTCCGTTTTATTGCCGGCGACTGCATTAACACCGACACGTTGGATTACGCCGGCAGAACCGCGCTGTCGGGCACCATAACGAATGAGGAAGGACAACCGGCATCTTTGGCGCTTCCGCAACCGGGTGCGTCAGGCTCGCTGGGAGACAACGCACGCATCGCCATGCAAAGCGCGTTGCATATGTGCACGCAGTCGCCGCTGAATGGCGCAACAGACGTAGCGGAATCCGCGTCGCTGCACATGACGTACAGCGAACCCGTATTTGCTCAAGGCGGCACCATAATCATTCGCCGCGCGAGCGACGACGCCGTCGTGGACACGATTGGCGTTCCGTCGGACGGCATGACAGGCAACGGCACGGCCACCATAAACGTGCCCACTGCGGCAACGCTGCAAAGCAATACGGCGTTCTATGTCATTGTCAGCAATGACGCTTTTGTCAGCGGCAACGGCGAACCGGTGCCCGGCATTCACGAACGCGACGCTTGGACATTTACGACGGGCGACACGCTCTCGCCCACTCTGGTTGCAATGCATTCCGCTGCGACGCCGGGAACGTACGGTTCCGGCGCAACGCTTGGCATTCGCGCCACGTACAGCGAGCCGCTGAAGGAAGGCAGCACGCTTGCGCTCGTGCTCAGCAACGGCGCGCGCGTACCGCTTACAACGATCAGCGGCAGCACGCTTCTGGGAACATATGCCGTCGGCGCGTCGGGAAAGAGCGAAGACACCGACAATCTCACCATCACGTCGTTGAGTGCGGAAAATGTGCGGGACACGCACGGCAACATGCGTACGGACTCCCTGCTGCCCAGCGGCACCGGCGCGCTGACGGGTATAGCAATCGACGCGACGCTGCCGGTTCTGCAACAGGTGACGACTGCAACGGCAGCAGGCACCTACGGGCCGGGGCACATGATCAGCTTGAACGCCGTATACAGCGAAACGCTGGCGAGCGGCAGCACGCTGACACTCACGTTGAGCAACGGCGCATCCGTTGGACTTGCAAGCATTGCAGGCTCCATGCTGAAGGGGACATACATTGTGCCCGCGGCGGGCAGCGCAGCAGATACGCAAAATCTGCGCGTTACCGGCATAAGCGCGGAATCCGCACGCGACGCCGCAGGCAACGTGCAGACACGATCACATGTCGAAACCGGAAGCACGTTGGTACAAAGCGGCGCGATTGCCGTGGACACCACCGCACCAACATTGATTTCGGCGGTTGCCACAACCAACGGCAGCGGAAGATGGTCCACAACGGACCTGACGCTGACATTCTCGGACATCATTCAAGCGGGAACGGGTTCCGTAAGTTTACGCGACCCGCTCCAAACAAATCCGATCACGCTTTCGCTAAGCGATTCCCGCGTGCGCGTCGACGGAGCAACGCTCCACTTAACCCAGCGACCCGCGCTTTCTGCCACATTCACGCTGCGTCTGCAATCCGGCACCGTTCGTGACGCTGCGGGCAATGCACTCAGCAGCACTACGGCAACGGTGCATGCAGACGGCTCGCTTGAATTGAGCGAAGAGGAAGGCGCAGAAGACCTGGGGCGCAATGCGACGTTGCGCAACGGTTCCATCGCTCTTGTCGTGGAAGATGATCATGCGGTGCAGGCAGGTGCGGTGGCCATGCGGTTGGCAGACATTGATGTCGGCACTGACCCGCAATCGTTCAACGACGACGGCTCGTTGAAGGACAGTGCAGCACTTGCACAGCTGCTGTTGCTGTCGACCACGAAGGCAGACCTAGACGCAAAAGTGCTCCAAGGCATTGTGGCGAGCCACAGCGATGCCATTGCCGAGTCGGCCTTGGCGGACCCAACAGTTCATGCGCAAGTGTACGACGCAACGCCGGGCTGGTTCTTCCAAAAGAGCGACAGCAAGCTGCTGCAGGAAGTCAACGAAGCCCTGGATACCGACGTTGTGCAACAGGCCATTGCAGTGCGCGCACTGCAGAGCTTGCAGGAAAACAGCGCGCTGTCTGGTTCCGACGCAACGGCGGCGCTGCAGAACATGTACAACATGGTCGACATGAACGTTGCGCCGAGCGTGGTGCAGGCCCTTGCGGTCGGCCTTGAAGAGGGCAGCAGCCCAGACGAACTCGCAGCGCAGGTGCAAACCGCAGTCACCGCTGTGGCGGCGACCATTGCAACACAGCAAGCCGATGATTCGATAACGAACGCTGTTCTGGAACAAGTGACAGCAACCGACGTGACCGACCACATCGTCACAACAATTCAGGAAGGGACGACGGAGACCGTGGAGCAAAAGGCGCCCACGTTGCAAGTCACCATGACGCCGAAGAACGGCGGCACGCCCATTGTGCTTGATGAGAACGATTTCCACTTCGAAAAAGGTTCGGTGGTGCTGGTCATTGAACCGGTCCGCGAATTTGCTCCGGGCCTCTACACGCTCACCGTCACCATCAACAATCCCCTGACGGGAGAAACGCAAAGCTACGAGCAGGACTTTGCCTGGGGCGTGCTTGCGCTCAACACGAACAAGGACGCATACGCGCCGAACAGCACGGGATCGCTGACAATCGGCGTGCTGGACGACCACGGCCGCATTCTCTGCGACGCGTCGCTGACGGTCACCGTAACGGCGCCCGATGGCGCCACGCAGTCGCTTTCCACGGCAAACGGCACCGTGGTAACCACGGGAACATGCGGCACCAAGCAGATTGGCTTTATAGAGCCTGACTACACCGCCGCACTCAGTTTCGGCCAAGCAGGAACGTACACGATTGCCGTGGAAGCAACAACGACCAATGGCACGCGCAGCTCGGCGATTCGCGTTCCGGTGCAGACCACTCCCCTCTTTACCGTGGAGCGCACCAGCGCGACGCGCTTGTGGCCGTTCGGCCCGGCGCCCATGGATATAGCCGTGCACTTTGGCGCTGCCTACAGCGGCATTCTTCACGACGCAGTCCCGCAGGACTTCGTCGTGAGCAATGTCAGCAACGGCGGCACGACCGACGCAACGGCGGCCGGCACGAAGGTGATTGCCTGGGAAGGCGCCTGGCAAGCCGGGGAAACCGCGCGCTTCCACTACGACTACGACGCGCCGGACATCAGCCCGCAATTCTACTTATTGGGCCCCTTGCAGAACGCAGAAGGAACGCTGGCAGAGGTGCGAACCTGGCAAATTGCCAACGATGATGTGTGTGGAGATGCCATTCCCGACCCAGGCGAGGAATGCGACAACGGCGAAAGCAACAGCGACAGTACGCCCGACGCCTGCCGCACGAGCTGCATGAACCCCTCTTGCGGCGACAACGTGACCGATACGGGCGAGGAATGCGACAATGGCGGCGGGAACAGCAACAGTGCAGACGCCTGCCGCACGAACTGCCACGCCCCTGCCTGCGGCGACAGCATTGAAGACACCGGTGAAACGTGCGACGACGGCAACACGAGCGACAATGACGGCTGCAGCAGCACCTGCCAAGACGAGTTCTGCGGCGACGGTGTTCCGCAACCCGGCGAGCAGTGCGACAACGGCGGCGGCAACAGCGACGTGACGCCCGACGCCTGCCGCACCAGTTGTCAGAACGCCTCCTGCGGCGACAGTGTTACGGATACAACCGAACAATGCGACAACGGCGGCAGCAACAATGACAGCGCGCCGGACGCCTGCCGCACAAACTGCAACAACGCCGGCTGCGGCGACGGCGTCATTGACAGCGGCGAGCAGTGCGACGACAACAATGGAAGCAACAACGACGGCTGCAGCAGCTCCTGCCAAAACGAGTACTGCGGCGACTCGATTGTCCAAGCGAGTGAGCAATGCGATAACGGCGGCAGCAACAGTGATGTGACGCCCGATGCATGTCGCTCGACATGCGTGAACCCCGTCTGTGGCGACAACGTTGCCGATACCGGCGAAGCGTGCGATGCAGGAGGAGAAACAGCGGGGTGCGACAGCAACTGTACGACGGTGGTCTGCGGGGACGGCATGGTGAATGCAAGCGCCGGAGAACAATGCGACGATAGCAATGGAAACAACGACGACGGCTGCAGCGCCACCTGCAAAACAGAAGCGCTGAAGGGGTGGTGGAAGTTCAACGAGAACAATGGCGGCAGCACTGCAGGTGATTCCAGCGGCAATAGCTACGATGGCTCCCTTGTCTCGACAACGTGGTCTGAGTTATTGCCAACCACAGACAATGGGCCTTCCAGCGTCCATTTCAATGGAGAAGGCTACGTCGAATTGGCGCAAAATTTCGACTACAACCGCTTCACCTTCGCTTCCTGGGTGCGCATTGAGGGGGGCGCTATGCCCTGTTTCATGGTGTCCAGCGGCAATGGCGGTTGGGCGGTCTGCGCCAACACCGGCGTCGGCAGCGACAATAAACTCTTCCTGTCGCATACAGGCATAAACAACGCATGGAGCACCTATGCCTTTAGCGACTCGGCATGGCACCACGTTGGCGTTACCTACGATGGCGCCACCGTGAAGTTCTATGTGGACGGCACCCTGCGTTCCACCGCAGACTACACCGAGACCTTCAACAGCAGCGGGGGCGGCTACGGCATTGGCGGGCGACCCGCCCAGGGCAACTACCTTGCGGGAAACGTGGATAACACGCGAATTTACAACTACGTCCTGTCCGCAGACTCCATTGCCGCATTGGCTGCAGTAACCTGCGGCGACGGGCACACCGCAGGCGGCGAAGCATGCGACGACGGCAACACGGCCAACGTGGACGGCTGCAGCAGCACCTGCACCGTGGAAGGCGGCTACACCTGCACGGGCGAAACGAGCAGCTGTTCGGCAACCGCCTGCGGCGACGGATACGTAGCGATTCCCGAAGGATGCGACGACGGCGACACCACCGGCGGCGACGGCTGCAGCGCCACCTGCACCGTGGAAAGCGGCTGGAGTTGTTCCGGCGCAAACCCAAGCACCTGCAACACCGTGTGCGGCGACGGCAGCATAGACGGCGCCGAAGCATGCGATGACGGCGACACCACCGGCGGCGACGGCTGCAGCGCCACCTGCACCGTGGAAGACGGCTACACATGCACGGGCGAACCGAGCAGTTGCGTGTCGGCGACGTGCGGCGACGGGGTCGTGGAAGGAGCAGAAGCATGCGACGACGGCGGCACCACCGGCGGCGACGGCTGCAGCGCCACCTGCACCGTTGAGGCGGGCTCTACCTGCGAAGGCGAACCAAGCGTGTGCACGGGCTGCGGCGACGGAGTCGTGAACGTGGGTGAATACTGCGACGACGACAACAACGCAGAAGGCGACGGCTGCACGGCCATATGCGGTTCCGACGCGGGGTATACGTGTTCCAGCGAACCCAGCAGCTGCACTTCCAGCAACGGGCTGGTCGGCCACTGGAAGTTCGACGAAACGAGCGGTCTTTCGGCAACGGACTCCAGCAGTTACAACCGCAGCGGTTTTGTGCAAAACGCGACCATTTCGGCCGATGTTCCGCGCACGCCGTTTGCAAACGCGCGCAGCCTGAGCTTTAACGGAAGCAACGCCAAAGTCATGCTGATGACGGGCAGCATGATGGACTACGCGGACTCTACCTTTACGTACGCCGCATGGGTAAAGCCGGCGGCGGCTATGGGGAGTGCGGCATTTACAGAGTCCACAACCGGCGTTACCGGCTGCTCTATGGGCAACGGCGTCATCAGTTCTTTCGACCCAAGCGGCGGTGCAGGCGTGCAGTTGTGGGCGGGTACCGACGGCGTGAGCGTTACCGAGCACGCGCCGGGCCACGCGCCGGTCGTTGCGTCGTACTCTGCGACTATTTCCGGCTGGACACACATTGCACTTATTTCGAACAGCGTCTCGGACATGCGGCTTTACGTGAACGGCGTGCAAGTCGATACAGCTCTCAATACCGCCGCCCCACGGCATTTGTCCACAATGGACATTGGTACTGCAGGAGCATGCTCTTACCACCCGTTTAGCGGACTCATCGACGACGTGCGCATATACAACTACGCGCTCACGCCAACACAACTCAACGCGTTCATTAAGCCGACCATTACCGGCACGGTGTACAGCGACGAAGGAACGACTCCCCTTACGGGGGTTACCGTTGCCGCATCACTCAACGGCGGAGCGGCTGCGGGAACCGACGCGGTGGATAACGGCGGACAGTTCACCATAACCGGCGCAACGCTCACCGGCGGCACCATCGTGAGTTTGTACATCGACGGAAATGCGAGTGACGCCGTCACCGTGACGCTTGGTTCTGGCAGCACCATGACGGGCATCAACCTGTATAAGGATCACCTGATTGTTCGGTCTGACTCCGGCTCCGTCGCCATGACCAACGCTCGCCTGAATGCGGCAGACAACAACGGTGATGCCGACATCAGCGCACTCTACACCGTCGACAGCAACAACACTCTTACGGTCGGGCAGAACAAAGAGCTGTGGGTGTGGACCGGCGACACCTTTACGCCGGGAGCACGCGTCTTGGCTCACGACGTGGAAGTGAAGGGAACGCTGACCATGGGCACAAACGGCCTTGTGGCTTCCGGTTCATTGGTAACAAGTGCTGGCACCTTTACCACGAGCACGGGAGTCCTGCTGAATTCCACGGCCACCAGCGAAAACCTGACCATGGGCAGCAACAGCCTGCAGAACGTCACCCTGAACAACGGGCTGGTTGCATACTACAAGTTCGACGAGGGCTCGGGCTCCACCGTCGCCAAGGACAGTTCCGGCTACGGCAACGACGGCACGCTGACCAATGGCCCGACATGGAACGCAAGCACGCCCGCATTGAGCAGGTACAACCCCTACAGTTTGTCGTTCGACGGCTCCAACGACTACGTCGCTTCCAACGGCTACGACATGGCAATCAAGGGGAACAACAACCACACGGTAAGCTTCTGGATGAACGGACGCAGTTTCAGCAACAGCCCCGTCATCATAAGCGCATACACCGTCAGCAACGACTTCTTCTTCGAAACAAACGGCACCACCGGCGCGTATTGGGGCTATGGCGCGGGCGGCAGCAACACGCGCACATACTCCAGCACCACGTGGAACACGGGAACGTGGTACCACATCGCCCTTGTGAAAACCGGCGCGGGAGACTCGGGCAAGCTGTACGTAAACGGCGTGCTGAAAACCAGTTACACGGGCACGCTTCCCAACGTTGGCAGCACCAGCCGCACGCTGGCGATTGGTTCGTACCCCAGCGCACAGTACACCTTCAACGGATTCATCGATGACGTGCGCCTTTACAAGCGGTCGCTGACCGCGTCGGAAATCGAGGCGCTTGCCGCCGGCAACCCAAACACCGGCAGCGGCGTGTACACATTGGGCAGTGCGCTGGACGTAAACGGCAACTTGAACATTGTGGCCGGCGGCATAAGCGCCGGCAGCAACGCTGTGACCCTTGCGGGCAACTTGCTTAACGTGGGCGGATTCACCGCGGGAACCAGCACGGTGACGCTGGACGGCAGCGGTTTCCAGACCATGAGCGGTTCCACGGTCTTCAAAAACTTAACGGCAACAACCAGTGCCGCCAAGACGCTGTACTTGGACTACCGAGGTCGCCAATCTGCAAGCGGGGCACTCACGCTGCGCGGAGTTTCGGGCAACGTGCTTTCACTGCGCAGCACGAAAACCGGCAGCGGCGCACGCATTTTGTTAGATGGTGATGCAGGAACGCAGACGATCGATTACGTGAATGTCAAAGACAGCAACGCGTCGGGCGGAGCGGCGCTGGTGTGCGACACAAGCAGCGAAGGCTGCACGGACAGCGGCAACAACACAAACTGGACTTTCGTTTCTATTGCTACGACAACCACGGCGCTCACTTCCTCCCTCAACCCCTCTACCTACGGTTCGGGGGTCACACTCACCGCAACAATCTCGAACGGCAACAACCCCACGGGCACCATAACATTTAAGGATGGTTCCACGACCATTGGCACGGCAAGCGTCGGCCACAGTTCCGGTACTCTCACAGTAAGCAACCTTATTGCAGGAACCCACAGCCTGACTGCGGTATATGGCGGCGACAGCAACAACCTTACTTCCACCAGCGATGCAGTAAGCCAAGTTGTAAGTCAAAAGGGCACGGTCACAACGCTAACGAGTGGCACGAACCCCTCTGGTTCGGGTGC
>CAMTXJ010000002.1:0-139232 GCA_947085695.1 uncultured Candidatus Peregrinibacteria bacterium
CACCCAGTGCAACGACAACGTGGACAACGACAACGATGGCTTCTTCGACACCGCGGACTTCGGCTGCAGCGGCTCACCATTGGACACCACCGAAGGAACTCCCCGCGCCCAGTGCGAAGACACGCTCGACAACGACTCGGACTTGAAGACCGACGCCGCAGACCCCAGCTGTCTCAGCGCGTCGGGCGCATACCTGCCGCAGTACAACAACGAGTTCCCTGCGCAGGTGTCGTCTGTTTCTTCCGCAAGCAGCCGCGTCATTACGGAATGCAACGACGGCAGGGACAATGACGATGACGGCAAAGTGGACACCGCCGACTTCGGTTGCGGCAATAACAGCAACGACACGACGGAAGGCACCCCCAAAGCCCAGTGCGAAGACCTTGCCGACAACGACCTGGACCTAAAAACAGATATTTTCGACCCCAGCTGCCGCAATGCATTCGGCACCTACGATCCGCAACTCAATGACGAATTCCCCCAGCAACTGACGTCGTCTGCTGCGTCGTCGATTCAGTCCACTCCCGCCAGTTCTTCGCAGATCTCCTTTTCCCAGTCGTCCGTCATCATTCGTTCGTTCCCAAGTTCCAGCCGCATTTCACTTAACAGCCGCTCCTCCCAAAATTCCGTTGCGTCGTCTTCCCGCAGTTTCGCGGTCAGCAGCGCGCAACAGAGCAGCGTGACTTCGTCGGTGACGCCGGTTTCGAGCGCTGCGCCGACTTCTTCCGTTGCACCCGTTTCTTCTGCCGCGCCGACGTTCTCTTCGGCGGTTTCTTCCGTCGTTGTCGCACAGTCTTCCACTCAACCTGCTGTTTCCAGTATTACGCAGTCATCCATTTTACCCGTCGTTTCCTCCGTTGCCGTCGTTGCAAGCGGGCCCCTCTGCGGCAATGGCGTGGTGGAAAACGGTGAAGTCTGCGACGACGGCAACGCCAACAATACCGACGACTGTACGAACTCCTGCACGCTGTCTGAACACCTTGCCGCCCCCGCGTTCGCCTGCGGCAACGGCATTGCCGAACTGGGCGAGCAGTGCGACGACGGCAACCGCCTTTCGGGCGACGGCTGCAGCGCAACGTGCCTGCGCGAAGGAGCGTACGCCGCAATGACACCCGTGTGCGGCAACGGCATTCCGGAACCCGGCGAAGAATGCGACGGCAGCGCCGGCTGCACTGCGCTGTGTACGCGAACACTTGCTTCTTCCAGCGCGGCATCGTTCCTCTCCTCATCTCTTTCTTCTCATTCCACTGCTCCGGTTATTGCGACCCTCACGCCGCTCAACCCGGAAGTTCAGGTGTTGCCTCCGCCTCCAACGCGACTTCCGAACAACGGCCCTGCCGCATTGGCGGTTATGGCGGCCGGTGCCGCGGCAGGCGTCGCATGGGTGCGCAGGAGAACAGCGCGTCTGAAACCCACAATTGAGTAAGGAGTTGGCGGGTGCTACGCTCTGCCGTAAGCATGTCCCGCTTGCGCATATCACCGTTGGTGACCGTTCTCTGCCTTTGTATTGCGATAGGCGCCGCCGCGCTTCTTTTGGCAAGAACACGCTCTCTTCTTACCGCGCAACTGTCGACGAATGCGTGCTCTCGCCAGATTGCAGACGTTATTCGTTTGGCGAACTACACACATGCGTCTGCCAAAACAGACGCAACACTGCATCTGGCGTTCCCGCTGCAGCCTGGCGACAAGGTGTTGCTTGCCGGCAATGCGTCTGGGACCGCGCAACAGTGTGTGGGTGGCTCGCTTTCCTTGGCGACGTCACTTGGAACGTACCAGCACTCGTATGCCACGAACGACACCATCTTCTTTGGCGGCAGCGCGTCGTGTATCGGGCAAAACCCCGTCGACGTGACGCAGTATTTCCTGGACGGCACCGAAACCGACCCGGTTGTACGAGAGGTGACCGTTACACTTGGCAATGCGAATAACAGGCCCCTGCAGTGCATTTACGGCGCCGGCGTTGCGTACGACCCGCCTTCCAACCTAACAGCCTGCTACCCCGAGCACGCTGTGGGCGAGACTTTCCTCGTCATTCAGCGGTGCACGAACGCACCATCCACAGGCTGCCCGACGCAAACGACCGTCGCCAGTTCCGCAGTGCTTTCAACCTACGGTCAAGTTCCCGGCAAGCCGGGGGCAACCGCGCAAGCCACACTGCAGCTGAAGCCGGGCGACCGAGTGCTGCTTGCAGGCTCGGACGGCGGCTCGCAGTGCGTCGGCGGAAACTTGAAACTGGCCACTTCCGCCGGCATATGGGAGCGAACGTATGCAACGATCAACAATAATGCCTGTGTTGGTGAAGCTCCCATCGACGTGACGTCTGCGTTCCTTAATGGAACGGAGTCCTCGGCAGTCAACAGGACGGTAACCGCCACCATTACCAACGCCAGCTTCAACGCACTGCAGTGCGTCTACGGCGCCGACGTAACGTACCCCGCACCCGTCGACTACACGCAGTGCTTCTCCGAAGCCGCCGTGGGAAAGAACTACCTGGTGGTGCAGCATTGTCCCGCGTTCGATCAAATGTATAGCCGCTGCGTATCCACGTCGCTTTCCTCCGATACCATCAGCACCGGCGAGCACTTCACCGGCACATTGACCTGGCAAAACTTGGGCAGCGTTACCTGGACGCCCGACAACGTGAGCGCGCGCGACGCAGCCGCGCAGAATCCTCCGCTATGGGGCGTCGATGCGGTTCGTCCCGCGGAGGGGACGCAAGTGCCAGCCGGGCAGCAGATGGTCATGGAGGTTCCTTCCGTGGCGCCGCAAGCGCCCGGCACGTATGCGTACCGCTGGCGCCTGCAGTCGGAAACGGGTTTGGGGTACCACCTGGGCGCATTCTGCACAGCAACGATTACCGTTGGCGTGCAGTGCTTCGACGGGCGCGACAACGACGGCGACGGACTTGCCGATACGAACGACCCCGGATGCGCGGACCAAGGCGATACAGACGAATACAACGATCTGCCCTCCTCCTCTTCCGTTGCGTCCGCCAGTTCCTTGCCCGTCAATTCTTCCGCTTTCAGTACGCCCAGCAGCGCCTCGGTTTCGAGCACGCCTTCTTCCATTGATACGTCCCACTGCGGCGACGCAGAACTGCAGGAAACCGAGCAGTGTGACGACGGCAACAGGGAAAGCGGCGACGGCTGCAGCGACTGGTGCCAAACGGAACCCGGCTGGCGTTGCGGGGTGGGCCCCGGCACGTGCGAATCCATTTGCGGCGACGGCATTGTGTTGCCTTTTGAACAATGTGACGATGGAAACACGCGCAACGGCGACGGCTGCAACATGCTGTGCCGCGCGGAACCCGGCTGGAACTGCGACAGCGGTGCGTGCGCCTCCGTTTGCGGCGACGGCATACGCGTCGTGCGTGCCGAGCAATGCGACGACGGCAATGCAAATAACGGCGACGGCTGCGACAGCGCGTGCCATATAGAAGCCTGCGGCAACACCTTTACGCAGGTTGGCGAAGACTGCGACGACGGCAACGACATTGGCGGCGACGGCTGCGACTGGTGCCAAACGGAACTTGGGTGGGACTGCGGCGACGTCGGCAACTGCGTTCCCGTGTGCGGCGACAGCCTGAAACAAGACCCCGAAGAGTGTGAAGACGGCAATACGGAAAACGGCGACGGCTGCGACAGCACATGCCGTACCGAAGTGTGCGGCAACGGCATACTGCAAGTGGGTGAGGAATGCGACGATGGCAACACCGTGAGCGGTGACCTGTGCAGCGCAACGTGCGTCGTTGAACACCCAGAGGCCGGGTTCTGCGGTGATGGCACCGTGCAGCCAGGAGAGGCGTGTGATGATGGAAACACCCGCAACGGCGACGGCTGCAGTGCTATGTGCAGCATTGAAGTGTGCGGCGACGGGAAGCTCACGAATACGTGGGACTGCGACGACGGCAACACGGTGAGTGGTGACGGCTGCAGCCCCAACTGCACGCAAGACGGGTCAGTATGCAGCGCTCAGTGTTACGTGGAACAAGGCTGGAATTGCCAAGGGGAGCCAAGCAAGTGCGACCAATGCGGCAACGGCAAAGTCTTTGGTACGGAACAGTGTGACGATGGCAATACCGACTACTGCAAGTTGGATGGCAACGGCGTGTGCCATAACGACGGCTGCGACAGTAACTGTACTGTACAGTTCGACTGGGCCTGTTCAGGTTCCCCAAGTTCCTGCACGTACCTTTGTGGAAACGGGCGTTTGGACGGCCAGGACAAACAGTACCCCGACGAAACATGCGACGATGGCAACAACGTGAGTGGAGACGGGTGTTCCGAGGTTTGTTTCTCCGAGTGCGGCGACGGCATACAAGACATCGACGCCACGGACGGCTACTTCGAAGAATGCGACGGGCAGGAAGGCTGCGGTGCGGACTGCAAGTGGACGACGCCCACGGCGACCGGCAAAGCGTGCGCTCCTCTGGACCCTGATTTTAATGACATCCGCGCCGATCGCGTCAATGTGGTCTTCATTGGCAAAGGGCTGCCCAGTGTCGGCGCATTGCGCGGAGTTGCGACGAATGCAAAAAAAGAATTACAATACTATGAGCCGTATAAATCTACAAAACAGAAAATACAATTTTGGTACTTGCCGCAAATGCAGACCGGTGCCGGAGGGGGCGAAGGGGACGAACCCATCTATCCCTACTGCCAAACAAATGCCACTTGCCCGGAAATCCCGAACGCCTTCCGCAATATTCTTTGCATTCGAAAGGGAATTTCGCAGGCGAGTTACGCTGCGACATGGTTAGACGCCAACCAAATTTTCGGTTGGGGGTCTCTCATGACTCATGAGTTTGGCGGCCACATGTTTGGTTTGCTTACAGATGAGTATGATGAAACTACGGAACCAAAAGATAAATATAAAAAACTGGTGCAATATATTGAGCGTTTCACTGGCTCAAAGAATTGGCCTCGTCAGCCGAACTGTGCGCCTGACGAGGAAACCGCGCGCAAGTGGTGGGGAAGTTTCGAAGGTCAGGATGACGGCCAAAACATGCATATGGAAAACGGGCAATACGTTCACGGTGTCGTTGGGTACTACAAAGGGTGCTCATATATAGCGACGAATATCCGCCCAACCTTCACATCCGTCATGAATGGTCGAGCTGGTTGGCTGGGATTTGGGCCTGTCAATGAGTCCTGGATTCGCAATAGACTTAGTAAATATTCCGGTGCAGTGCCGGGAAAAACTCAAGCCGCTATCAGTTGGTTTGCGCAGTTGCTTGGGGTTACGTCGTCCGCTGAACAGGAAACTGCCGCAGAGGTAGTGCTCGATCGCCAGAGTGACGGCACATACGCAGTGGGGTCGGTTGCATTTAAGGAAATTCTGTGGGGCGTCAAGCCTTCCTTCGCAGACGGCATGGCCGTGAGCCTTGCCATTGATGGCAAAACATACACGCAAACATTCTTCCCAGAAGAATTTGTGTTCCATGCCGGGCAAGAGAGCAAACCGGTGGACCATGTGACGGTGCGTATTGGCCTTGGAGACTTGTCGCTTGCCGCTGCACAAACTCTGCCGCACGAAATCACGGTCCAGCCCTGCAGCAGCAGTGATGCCGATACAAACAATGACTGCCCGCCGCCCATGTACCGCGGCGTGGCGCAATCCACCGACCTGCAGAGCGAACATGCGAGTGCGGCGGAGGCTCCAGCGTTACGTAGTATCCCCTCCATTGTTGCTTTGGTACTGATTGTTGCAGGGCTGGTTGGAGGGGTGTGGATGCGCAGACGCACACGGAAAGACACTCGGGCTTAACTTTTCCTCTCGTCGAATTTCGGAAGCCGAAAGAGTTTCTTTGGTGCAGCAGGGTGGAGCACTGGCCACGGATTTTCCACTGGGATATTCCATTCCTCGACGATCTTCCGTAATGCATCGAGTTTTTGCGCTATCAACGCATTTGTATCGAGCACTGCGTCGGCTGTTGTTGCAGCACGATATTCATCTGTCTGCGTGCCTATAGTTCTCATGCGAGCATGCAGAGCAGCTCGAGTAATGCCAATCAGCTTCGCGCCTGTATCCAAATTGCACCCCTTGCGGTCCACGTACGAAACGATCTTGTGATTTTGCACCAAGGTTGTGACTGCATGAGAAATTGTTTGCACTTCTGCCAGTAACCCCGTCTCACCGTTGAGAGTGGCGAATCTTTTGATTTCACCCACGACGCGTGCCGTTTGCGCGACAAGACCTTCGGTAGATTCTACGAGCGTCATAGGGGGGAGAGTGTGGATTTCGGTGTCTCGCTAGTCAAATATTTGGCGGAGAGAGAGGGATTTGAACCCTCGAGACCCTTTTGGGGCCTACGCGATTTCGAGTCGCGCGCCTTCGACCACTCGGCCATCTCTCCACAGCTTGCTGAAGCCTACTGTACGGTTCACATACCGCATCACACAATCAATTCTTTGCCAGATCAGCCATTTAGAGCCTTGCGCGGCGGCGCGAGCCATGCGTATGATCTCTGCGCTCTTATTTTTATTACCCCCTTTTCCATGAGCTTCGTAGTCGCTTCCAAGGTAAAGGAACTCGTCAACGGCAAGAAGATGATGGCCGCCGGTGACCTTTCCGAACACCTGAGCAAGCACCTAGAACAGTGGTTGGCACGCGGCACCAAGGCTGCGGCTGCCAACGACCGCAAGACCGTTCGCGGCGGCGACATCCTCTCCTTCCAGACCGGCAAGAAAGGCCTGGTCGTTGCTTCGCGCATCAAGGAGTACGTCAACGGCAAGAACATGATGGCCGCTGGCGACCTGCCCGAGTACGTCGACGCATTGGCAGAGTGGCTGCTTATGAGCGCCGCTGACCGCGCTTCCGCTAACGACCGCAAGACGGTCCGCGGAACCGATCTGTAATCAATCGATTCATTTCGATACTAATACCGCCCTTCGGGGCGGTTTTTAGTTGGTGGATCCTTTCCGGCCAACAACGTTGAGTGTTATGCGGAGAGTCGACCAGCTCGGTGCCTTCCCTTTTTCCTGTGTGAGGTGCTTTATGGTTGTGAGTGGCAGCGGCCACAGGTCTTTTGCGCCGAGCGCCGTTCCTGTGTCCCCTTGCAGCAAACGCGTAGCCCCTGCCAGCACCGAGACATTTTCCAACTGACTCAACAGGTTGCTCATTTCTGGTGTGGCAATGTTGCCGCGCAAGCGCTCCATAGCGTCTGCGCCATTTTGCACGTAGGTGGGCAAGTCCATGTGGAACAGTTCTTGCAGCAGCAGAATGTCTCCTGGGCTGCCGTGTTCCGACTCCTGCAATAAGTCGTGTTCCAGCGCCGCAGGCAGTGCGTCGGCAACGCTTAGCGTGCCGCTCACATCCACAAGGTCAAGCAGCGCCTGCAACCCCTGCTCGTTTGCCGCCGTTTCTACCTCCACCGTGCGCAGCACCATGCCGCTGCCAAAGTCCTGCACACCCCCAACCTCTACGCGCATGTTATGAACCCAGTTCTGTTTCTGCAGGGTGTCTCCTACTGCTTCCAGCGCGCGCGCCAAACGCCCGGCGTTGGCGTCTGTCGGCAGCACGTACGCTTGTACTTGTTCACCCAGCGACGCTGCGTGCACCGAACCCACCACGTCTGCCTGGTCGATTTGTTCACGGAGCAGTGCGGCGCGTTGTTCCAGTTCGGGAATTTGGCGGGCGGCAGGCAATACTTGCGAACGCAGCGCGGTGAAGTACTCCATGTGCACGGACAGCAACATGCCCGCAGCCAGGAGCGCCGCAACACTGCCAAGCAGTTGCCACAGGGGACGCCGAAAATTCGGCAGTGCGCGGGTCATAATGTTGCGGATTCCCGCTGAAGGAGCAGGTGAATCATGAAGGGGGAGTAGGGGCCGTTTGGGTCCAGCTCGCGCTGGAAGCGCGGCGACTGCACTGTTTCTATGTTCGGCAGCGTTTGCAACGCTTCGCTGAATTGCGCCAACACCGTCATGCTGCGGGTGCCGACGCCGCGCACCGTTCCATTGAGCACCAAACTGCCGGAGTCGTTTTCCAGTTGTATTTGCGTAATCTGCACGGCAGCGCCGCCATCGTCCGCGGGGAACGTTGCCGCCAGTTGCTGTACGGCGTTCAGCGCCACGCGCCACGCACGGTCTTGCGTGCGCTCTGCAAGAAGCGTGCCGTACAGGCTGCCGCTTAACGGGTGCACCAACATCAATCGTCGCGCCTCCAGCGCCGCAATCTGCCGCGACAGCTCGGCACTGCGCTCGTGCACTCTGCCCGGCGTTGTTGCCGCGCCGGTGGCAACCGACGCCAGCAGCGGCAGGCCGACTGTTGCCGAAATGAGCAGCGCCACTGCCAGCGTCGCGCTGAACGCCCAGAGCCACCGTGCCGTTATGCTCAGTGCGGTTTCGGCCTGCGGCGGTTGAGTATGCATGCGGTGGAATTGTAGAGCGGTACTGCACGGCAGTCATTTCCATGGAAGACTACAAGACTACAAGATTCCAAGACTACAAGTCTTCGAGCACAAAATGATCATCCTGTAGTCCTGTAGTCCTGTAGTCTTCCCGTTGCCATTCTCCCCCTTCCCCCTGGAAGAGCTCCTCACAAAACTTCGGGACTTGCAGAGCGCTTTGAACACAGGGAAGGACTCTCTTTGAGGCACGAGGTGTTCCCAAGCGCATAGCAGAGCTAGAGGCGCGTACCCAAGCGCCGGATTTCTGGGACGCCGGCGACAGGCGCGTTGCCGAAGGCGTGTTCCAAGAACTGAAGGCGCTTCGCCAGCAGTGGGAACCGGTTACATCACTATTAGTCGAGACCAACGATCTCCTAAGTCTTATGGAGGCGTCCTCACCCGAAGAACAACAATCGCTTTTTGCAGATGTAGAGCGATTGAGTGCGGCGTGGGCGAAAGCAGAAATACAACTCTACTTAAGCGGAGAGTTCGACGCCGGCAATTGCTTCCTCACCATCAGTTCCGGAGCCGGCGGCACAGAGGCGCAGGACTGGGCCGCCATGCTCACGCGCATGTACCTGCGGTACTGCGAACGGAAAGGCTGGAGTACAGATGTTATAGATAAAACGGACGGACAAGAAGCTGGCATTAAAAGCGTCACCATCCATGTAAAAGGAGAATTTGCGTATGGGAACTTGAAGTGCGAACGCGGCACGCATCGTCTCGTGCGTCTTTCTCCATTCAATGCAAAGAATCTGCGCCAGACCAGTTTTGCCCTGGTGGAAGCACTTCCCGAAATCCCCGAAACAGCGGACGTCGCCATTGATCAAAACGATTTGCGCATCGACACCTACCGCTCCGGCGGAGCCGGCGGCCAGCATGTGAACAAGACCGATTCTGCAGTGCGTATCACCCATATTCCCACGGGCATTGTCGTGGCATGCCAGTCCGAGCGCAGCCAAATGCAGAATCGTGCCCAGGCCATGGCAATTCTTCGTGCGAAACTCTTAGAGCGGCAGCAGCGGGAGCAGCAAGAACAGAAGTCGGAACTGAAAGGCGCTTCGCAAAGCGCCGACTTCGGGCAACAAATTCGCAGTTATGTTCTGCACCCCTACCAAATGGTGAAAGACCTGCGTACGGACACCGAGACAAGCAATACGACTGCAGTACTCGATGGAGATATACAGATGTTCATCGATGCCGAGCTAAAAAGAGGTATGTAAGTATGGTGGTATGTAGGTATGTAAGTATGTATACCCACATACCCGAGATACTTACATACCTACATACTTCCGTTCGTTGCCCCATTTACTTGCAATCACAGCCAGTTTGCCCTGACAATAGCCAACAGTTGCGACAACGAACCCCGTACAATGCCGGCCGAAAAGACAGCGCGAAACGTCCGCGTGCAAATCAGGAGATACGCACCCCCACGGTTCTGCTGATTTCCGATGCAGGCAAAAAGGTGCTGCCCACGGCCGAAGCGCTCCAATTGGCGCAGGACCAGGGTTTGGACCTTATCGAAGTTGCCGCTGTCGACCCACCTGTCGTCAAGATTGGTGATTTGGGTCAGTTTATCTACAAAATCAATAAGCAGGAGCGCAAAGCAAAGGCGCACTCCAAGCAAACGGAAGTCAAAATGCTGCGGTTCGGGTTCCGCACGGAAAAGCACGATTTGGACCGCCTTCGGGACCGGGCCAAGGAATTCTTGGCCGAAAAGCACTTGGTGAAATTCGTCGTTCGCCTGCGTGGCCGCGAAAACGCCAACAAAGAGTACGCAGAGGTAAAATTGAAGAACTTGGTAGCCGAACTAAGCGACGTGGCCGACCTGGAGCAAGAGGTCAAAAAGCAGGGGAATATGTTCGCCTGCGTGGTACGGCCGAAGAAAAACTCCTGATTCTAGGCTTTTGATGAGGCATATCAGAATATTAGAGTATTAGAATATTAGGGAGCCTCCGCAGAGCGGAGCCTAATACTCTAATATTCTCGTACTCGAATCCCTGGTTTTCCTTTGCAAGCGCTTTTGTCCTTCTCTAAGCTACACCGGCAATGCCAAAGATGAAGTCCCACAGCGGCGCAAAGAAGCGGGTTCGCATGACCGGTAGCGGCAAGCGTGCGGTAAAGCGCAACAGCCGTAACCACCTGTTGCAGCAGAAGAACAAGCGCCAAAAGCGCTTGGACCGCACCCTTATGACGCATTCCACCGACCAAAAGTCGCTTCGTGTTCTGACCCCCTACTTGTAAACCCATGCGCGTTAAGCGAGGCATTGTTCGGCACCGCAAGCACAAGAAGCTCCTTGGCAAAGCCAAGGGGTACCGCAGCATGCGCCACAGCGCGTACCGCAAGGCAAAGGAGGCAGTCACGCATGCCGGCAAAGACGCCTACATCAGCCGTCGCTTAAAGAAACGCGATTTCCGCAGCCTGTGGATCGTGCGCCTGAACGCAACGTTGCGTGACCACGGCACGAACTACTCCACGTTCATCAGCAAGCTGAAGGCAAAGAAGATCGAGCTGAACCGCAAGACGCTTTCCGAACTTGCCGTAAACGACATGCCTGCGTTCGAAGCAGTGCTAAAGGCTGCAGGTTTGTAATATGAGCAACCGCACCGTTGCCGTCATGTTGCTGCGCGATTCTTTGGGCAGAGTGCTTTTGCAGTTCCGTGACAGCCGAGCGCCAGTCGATGCTCTTCGTTGGAGCTTGTTTGGAGGAGAGGTTGAACCGGGGGAAAACTCCGATACTGCGGTACTTCGCGAAACGAACGAAGAATTAGGTATAAGTCTTCAATACGACCAACTCATACGGATTGCGGATTTTGCAAAAAAGGGGCTTGGAGGAGAGAAATCTGCTGTCATCTACACCAGCACCCGCACAGTTGCGTGGGGCGACTTCCGCGTGCACGAAGGCGCAGGCGCGGGTTTTTTCACTCTAAAAGAAATTGAGAACCTGCCAAATGTAACAGTGTTTGCGAAAGAAGCAGTGAAGCTGTTGCAGAAGTAGAGCTACTACCGTCGCGTTTTGGACTTCGTCGTGGCCACGCGTTCCATGGGTGGCGTCACCTGGCGCGGCTTCCGTGCAGATTCCTTCTGCAACAACCCGTAGGCCTCTGTAAGGCCAATGAGCAACACACCCAGCCCAAAGCCCCCAAAGAGCCCTACACAAATGCAAATGATTGCCATGAACACGAGCGTGCTCTGGCCCCAGAGCGCCGTAGCAACAACTGCCAGAAGCAGCAGAATCGGCAGCACGACCACCGGTTTCATACCCACGACAACACCCGCTGCGCTGCGCATGTGCGACTGCGCAAATGCACTGCTCTTCTGAAGGGCTTGCGCAATGCTCAGTTCACCGCACACCAGCAGCATGGGGCTGAAGGTCCGCAGCATCTTCTGCCGTGCAATCAGCAGCACCAGTGCAAGGGCGACGGCACCGACAAGTACTGGCTGGTCGAGGAAAGCCTGAATCTGCGGGTCGTTTGTTAGCAGAGGCGCCGCGCCTTGGCGTTCCGCCCAAAACACGGCAAGCAGCAACAGTGGCAGCGCCCACAGGAGCAGTTCCGCCGTGCAAACAACGAGCAGCACCAACGTGGGAATCGCCCACGGCCATGCGTCACTCAGCAGCCCCGCAAACGAGGAACGCGAACGACCGGACTTGCTCTGCAGCAATCTGCGGCTTGCCACGAGCACCGCGCTTACGCCCCAGCAGAACAGAATGCTGAGCGGCAGGAGCGTGCACAGCAACACGAGCGCGTATCGGCCGTAGTCGGCCGATGTGGGCAAACTGTTAAAGAGCAGCGTTATGTAGCCAAAACCAGCAACCGTGCTTGCAATGCCGGCAAGCGGCAGCACCAGAAGCCATGCCACCGCCCAGGGAAGGACAGGTGAACTCCAGAGGAATGCCCAAGCCGTGCCGACAATGCGCAAACCGCGCTGCATACGTTGCAACCAAGGTACGTGGCGTATCGGCCTTTGTGAATAGCAAAAGAGGGTATGTAGGTATACCTACATACGTACATACCAACATACTTACATACCTCGTTTTATCCCTATTTTGGGGCAGATCTTCCGGAGTGGACATACGTCGCACGCCGGGCTTCGTGCCGTACAAATCGCTCGGCCATGTGCCACCATTAAGTGGCTGAGTTTCAGCCAGTCCTTCTGTGGGGTTTTGCGCATCATGTCTAACTCGATTTTGCCCTGCTCTTTTTGCTTTGTAAGACCAAGCCGGTGAAGCACGCGAATGTTATGCGTATCAATCGGGATTCCCTCAATAATCCCATATGCAGTTCCCAGTACGATTGCGGCAGTCTTCCTGCCGACACCCCGTAACTGCAGCATCTCTTCCATGGTTTTGGGTACCTTTCCGCCAAACTTGCCGAGGATCACCTGGCACGTTTCCTGAATTGCCTTCGCCTTCATGCGGTAACTGCCACACGAGAAAATATCCTTTTCTAGCTCTTGTTGTTTCACATTCAGGTAGTCCTGCGGAGTCTTGTACTTTTTAAATAGTGATTTTGTAACCACATTCACCCGAGCATCGGTGCACTGAGCAGCCAAGATCGTTGCCACGAGCAGTTGCAGGGGATTCTTCCAATCCAGTGTGCAGTCGGCAGCCGGGTACTGCTTGCCAAGAATGCGGATTACTTCGCTGACTGTGGCCTTTGGGCTTTTCTGGCTCATACGAGGAATATCAGAATATTAGAGTATTAGAATATTGGGAAATCTTCAGTGGATGTGCCCTAATACTCTAATATTCTAATTCCTAATATTCTCATTCACGATTTGAGTGACGATGGAATATTTCGCAAGTAAGCTCTCCCTCGCATGTTGCCTGCTTTCACTATCTTCGATACGGAAACGACGGGCTTAGACCCTAAAAAAGGAGATCGCATTCTGGAAATTGCAGCAGTCCGCATTGAAGATGGCATCATTCGCGAAGACCGCACATTTGTAAGTTTTGTAAACCCGGAGCGTCCCATTTCTCGCGATGCGATGCGAGTGAACGGTATAACCGAACACGACGTAGCAGATGCTCCAACAATCGACGTTGTCCTGCCCCAGTTCCTAGAATTTGCCGCGGGGAGCGTACTCGTAGCGCAAAATGCACAGTTCGACATGGCATTTCTGGAGCGTGAAAAGGAATGCTGCTGGGGGTACATAGAGTTGCCCGAGTGCTTCTGTACGGTAAACCTGAGTCGCTCGCTCTACCCCCGTGAATTGCAACACAACCTCGACGCACTCGCTCGGCGCTTTGGCTTAAGTATTCCTGCTGCACGCCACAGGGCCCTGCCCGACGTTATTTTAACTGCACAGGTGCTGTTGAAGCTTTTAGATGCGGGGAAGATCAGCTCGCTGGATGAGTTGAGGAAAAAGGGAGGAATAACTGTCATTCGGTAACTGATTCTGTCGAGTGACGTTGGACGTGTGACGTTTGACATGCGACTCGTCGAACGTCCCAGGGCAAATGTCCAAAAGTCGCTCGTCGATGCAGTTTGAGTTCAGTATCATGCTTCCGTGGCTGCAATCCTTCCAATCGTTACCGGCGAAGACACTCCTATTCTTCGTACAAAAACGAAGCCCGTACCAAAAGTTACCAAGGCAGTTCTCGGTCTTTTGGAAGACATGCTTGCAACCGTGGAGCATGCCAAAGGTGCAGGCATTGCAGCGCCGCAGGTGGGCCGCAGCGAGCGCGCGTGCATTGTGTTGTGGGATGAAAAGCATGTTCCCCTCATCAACCCCAATATCCTTTGGAAGGGCAGCGACACCAACGTGTTCGAAGAAGGGTGCCTTAGTTTGCCCAGTGTATGGCGAAAGATTCGCCGCCCAACAGAAGTAGTTGTGCAGTACGTGGACTCCAAGGGTAGGGAGCAGGAGCGCCGACTTTCCGGCTTTAATGCGCGGGTTACGCAGCATGAGGTTGATCACCTGAACGGCGTATTGATCGTGGATTATCCCGCGGAACTGTAGGCTCCGGGTCGAGGCGCATATGCATCCTCAATTTTCGAATGCCCTTGTATACCCGTGATTGTGCGGTGCCTGTCCGGGTGTGCATTGTATTGGCGACTTGCTCGTATGTTTGTTCTTCTAAATAGTGCAATCGTACCGCGAGAAGAAAAGGATCGTTCGTCTTTGAAAGCTCGGCAAGGGCGCCGCGCATAGTAGCCAGATCTTCTTCGGGGTCATCTCTTTCTTCCCTTGATTGGAGCAAATCGCCTCGTGTTCCGCGCCCATGTTCAAGGGGAATGTGAATGCTGAGCATGTGAACGCGGTTGCGTTTGCGAAGCACGTCCATGGCAATGTTGCGAGCAGTCATAAACAGCCGGTTCTTCATATGCCCTTCATCCATATTTTCAGAATGCTTTGTCAAATGCAGGAACGTCTCTTGAAGAGTCTCAGCCGCATCTTGTTCATTCTGCAGAAGGCGATTGAGAACTCTGAAAAGCTGCTCTCGATATTTTTGAAAGCACGCAAAAAGAAACTCTTGCAAGCTTTGTTCCACAGAGACCGTCGACCCTTCAGCGGAGATGTGTTGGATCTTCGTTGGCGTTTCCGCCAGTGATGGCCCTGTTTCTGCCATCGGTGACTATAATACTTACCTTTTCTTTTGTGTCAAGTTCTTGGTTAATTCACCCGTCTTCGGATAGTCTCACTCGTGGAATTGTATGGCGAACTTAGAAGTGATCATCGGGCTGGAAGTTCACGCGCAAGTGAGCACAAAGACGAAGATGTTCTGCGCGTGCGACAACGACGCCTGGGGGAAACCCGCAAATACGACCGTGTGCCCCGTGTGCATGGGCCACCCGGGCTCACTTCCTGTGCCCAATGCCGACGCAGTGTCGAAGGCTTTAAAGGCTTCGCTAGCGCTTGGCTGCACCGTTGCCCCCAATTGCCATTTCGACCGTAAACACTACTTCTACCCCGACCTTCCTTCGGGCTACCAAATTTCGCAGTACGACTTTCCACTCTCCCAGCACGGCAGTATTCCCTACGAAGTTACAGATGCTTCGGGGAATGTGAGCGGCGAAGGCGTGTGTCGCATTCACCGCCTGCATATGGAAAATGATGCGGGGAAACTTACACACCGCGGTAAAACAACCTTGTGTGACTACAACCGTGCGGGTACGCCACTCATGGAAATTGTTACGGAGCCGGACTTGCGTTCCGCAGAGCAAGCAGTGGCGTTTGTGCAGGCACTGCGCCGGTTGCTTGTTGCTGTAAATGCCAGTTCGTGCGATATGTTCAAAGGCGAAATGCGCTTCGATGCTAGCATCTCCTTGCGTGAAAAGGGGACCGAGAAGCTGAATCCGCGGAGCGAGATTAAAAATCTGAACTCCTTTAAGGCACTCGAAAAGGCCCTTCAGTACGAGGAAAAACGTCTTCGCCAAGAATGGGAAAAGAGCGGACCGCTGTCGCGAGACATTACCGTGGGGTGGGTAGACGACGAAGAAAAGACGCGCCTGCTTCGCGAAAAGGAAACAGCCGACGACTACCGTTATTTTCCCGAACCCGACATTCCGCCGCTGTCGTTTACGCCCGCACAAATCGAGGAAGTGCGAAAGAGTTTACCCATGCTGCCGGCGCAACTGCGCGCGCAGTACATAACCATGGGGCTTACCAGCGCGCAGGTTCTGCAACTGGTAGACGAACCCGTGCTGCGGTCGTTGTTCGACGCTGCGAACCAAATTCTGGGCGATGCAAAAAAGGCGAGCGGCATTGTACTCACACAACTTATTGGATTCCTGAAAGCGGAAAATAAAGGACTGGATGAAGCGCCCACTCTGCAAATTTTCCAGGAACTCCTCACCGCAATTGCGAAGGGAACACTCTCTGGAAATGCAGGTAAGCAGGTGCTGGAGCAGATGGTTGCCACGGGTAAAACGGCTCCTGCAATCATTAAAGAGTTGGGGCTAGAGCAGGTGAGTGACGACAGCGCCATAGAGAAGTTTGTGGAGCAGGCGATTGCAGAAAATGCCGATGCTGTTGCGTCCTTTAAAGCAGGGAAACAAGCCGCACTTGGTGCCCTTGTTGGCGCAGTTATGAAGCTCTCCAAAGGGCAGGCGGACCCCGCGAAGGTGAGTACGTTGTTGATAAAGCGACTCCGGTAAGTATGTAGGTATCTCGGGTATGTTGGTATGTAGGTATATCAGTCTTCCCGATCTACTTGTGCAGTCCACAGCAATAATCGCCACTGCCTTCGGGAATGGGAGACGCTGCTAATTGAGCCGATGCTTGCAAAGCAGCCTGATGGACATCCGAATATGCGGCTTCCAGTACTGCAATTGGTTCTTCACGTAATCGTTGGGGAGTTTCCGTGAGTAGCACCCCCACTCGAGTGGCAACTGCAGAACCATATCTACTATCAACATATGCCACAAACGCCGTAATGTCCTCGGGAGTTACGGGTGTATCTTCAGGCATAGCTTGATCATATCATGCATTGCTGCGGTGAGGTATGTAGGTATCTCGGGTATGTAGGTATAGTAAATGGGCCTGGAAATACTTACATACCAACATACTACATACCTACATACTCGTTTTTACGCTCGACTCATATACGCACCCGTCTCCGTGTTGATTTTGATTTTGTCGCCTTCGTTTATGAAGAGCGGCACATTTACTACGAGCCCGCTTTCCAAGGTTGCAGGCTTGTTGCCGCCCGTTGCGGTGTCGCCTTTTACACCGGGCATGGTTTCCACCACCTTCATTTCCACGGTGGACTTAAGCTGAATGCTAATGGGGTTGTCTTCGAACATGAGTGCATCCACATCGCTGCCATCCACCAAATAGTCCTTCGCAGGGCCCAGGCTTTCGCCCGAAAGTTCGAACTGGTCGTATGTTTCCATGTCCATAAACGTGTACTGGTCGTTGGCCTTGTACAGGAACTGGCAACGACGGTGGCCAATGTCGGCTTCCTCAATTTTTTCGCTTCCCTGGAAGTTGCGCGCAATAACCGCACCGGTCTTTAGGTGCTTCAGTTTGCACTGCATGTTGGCCTTGCTCTGGCTTTTGCGGCCGAACTGGGAATCCACTACCAAGTAGGGTTCGCCATCAATCTGAATGGCGCGGCCGGGCTTTAGGTCTGTTATGTCGTACATCGGGAGGAGTTTGCTCAGAGGCCAGATATACGTCAACTACGAAGAGAACAATTCGTCACTCGTCGAACGTCAAAGGTCTCAAGTCAAATGTAACCCCAATTAGAGTGACCTGTGACCTTTGACATGCGACGTTATTCCGCCTCCGCCGCCGTTGCCCAGCGCAACTGCTGAATGCTCCTGCGTACCATTTGGGTCAAGTCGGAGTCCGGCGGCATTCTGCGGTACAAACTGCGCAGGATTCGGCCGGCATCGGGGTGGGTTGCCAGCTTACGCAGTTCCGTTGTCAGTTGGTTGCTGCGGCTGCGCGGCATGCGGTAGTCGAACACACGGTTCATAATCCCTTCCGCCGCTGCATCGACTTCCTCGTCGGTCATGCTGGCAACAACCGGCGCTTCTTCCGAGGGCAAGTAGTCTTCCAGTTCTGCAAGCACATTGGCGCCGCTGGCAGCCAACTCTGCATGGCGGTCGTCGACCGCGGTTGCCAAGCGCTGCAGCAGAGAGCGGACTTCTTTGCGCTCGCCCAGCGACAAATCCGTTTCGCGGTCCAGGAGGTTCAGGCTGGGTTCCAGGTCCTGCCAGTGGTCGGTAACGTCTGCAATGCTGCCGCTTCCCACTGCGTCGGTAAGTGCAGTGAGCGCGTCCGCTAGCAACGTGTGCTCTAAAACTTCGGTAGTAATGCTGCCGCTTCCCACTGCCGCTGCGGTTTCCAGGGCCACTTGCTTGGCTGCGTAAGTGGGGTCGGTGGGCAGTACCGCAGCAACATCTGCTGCCTGTGCCACCACTGCGTGCGCAACTTCATCTTGCGCGGCAGAGTCGTCGCCTGCGGCTTCCGACAAACTTACAACGGTGTCTTTAAATTCCTTAAGCTGGGCTGCGGCGGCTTCCGGTTGCTCTTCGTCCAGCAGCGCCACCGCTTCGTTCAAGCGCGTGTTGGCGTTCTGCAATTGCTTTTCCAGCTTGGTGTCTGGGTCCAGTGTCATAAGCACATCCATGGTTTCTGCCGCGCGTTTTACAGAGTAAAAGGACGAGGTGGGCAGAATGCCGGCCATGGCAATGCGGCGCTGCTTCTGCAGCTCCGCAATTTCGTGGCGGTGCGACGCGTCGCGCGTTAAGTTCTGGCTTGGCCAGCTGGCGGTGAACTGCGCCGCAGCGATTTCTTTTGCGCGTGCGCCTTGGGCCAAGTCCGCCGTTTCGCCGGCGGCAATCGTTACGGCCGTGCCGCCAATGACCATGCCGACGGTGCGGTCGTACGCTGTTACGGTGGGGCTGCCTTCCAGCGACAGCGACGCGCTGCCTTCGTGCACCGTTACCTGGCCGCCGTTTGCCGCCACGGTAAAGCCCGGCATGGTGGGGGGCAGCAAGCCTTGCAGCCACAGCGTGCCACGTTCCAGTGTTGCCACAATGGGCGAGGTGCCCTTTTCGCCGCGCTCCGTGGTGTCTTGGAAGAGCACCGTCGTGTTCTGCGCCAAACGCAAGACCGCGTTGTCGTGGAAGACCACGCTCACTTCTTGGCCGTTCCCCGTGGAAATACGTGTGCCGGGTTCGACTTTTAATACGTCTGCACCGGTGTGCCACCGCTCGCTGTCGGTGCTGTAGGCAAAGGTTCCTACTGTTGCCGTTGCCTGTACGTGCGTGTCTGCTTGGGTTTGCGGGGCCAGAATGATCCAGGGACTGACGCGAATGGAAAGCGCAATAACTGCCACCGCAGCAGTCCAGCGAAGACCTGTGGTACCCCAGTTGAAGGCAGGCACAGGAACCAGTTCACCTAGAATTTTTGCACGCAGGAAACTGGCCAGGCCGGGAGCCGGGGCCAAGGCCTGCTGCAGGGTTTCTAAAATCGTGCTCGGCATGGGCTGCAAGCGGTCGACAATGTTTCGCCAAATGCGAGCCTTTTGCTCAGCCGTTGCCGGAGCAATGTTCTGCTCGAGCGCTGCTTCCGTGGCTATGCGCTGGAATACCGCTGCGCGCACGCGTTCCTTGGCCCCCGGAGCGGGTTCCGTGGTTGTAGCTGCCGATGCGAGGATATCTTCCAAGGGCATGGTTCTTACAAAGGGGAGAACGGCCGAATTTGCAGAGTGTTACACACGATCATCGGTCTCTTTTGGGAGCATGGAACGCAGTTTTTGGAGAGCACGGAGTTTGAGTACCCGAATGGCCCCCTCCCGGCGGCGTAAGACACGTGCAATTTCGCTTGTCTGCAGGCCTGCAATGGTGGAAAGGTGCAGCACGTCGCGGTAGTCCCGTGGAAGCTCCGAGAATGCTTTCCGAACCGTTTTCAGTACGAATTGCTGGCGCACAGCGCTCTCGGGTTTGTTGAAACGGTCCTGGTCTTCATGCTCTTCGGGCACTTCGTCTGCCATGGGTTGCTCTCGACGCAACGCGTCGATGACTGTGTGGCGCGCAATACGGAACAGCCACGCCCCAAACGGCGTACCCCAGTACGCGCTATAGGTATGCAGCTTTTCCCACGCCTTTACAAAAATGTCTGCCGTGGCGTCCTCTGCGTCATTTGTTGGCATACGGAATGCGCAGTAGCGGTACACGCTTTGGAAGAAGTGGTCGTAGAGCTGGCCGAACGCGTCGGTGTCACCCGCTTTTGCCGCTTTCACGCATTCCTGAATCTGTGCCTCTGTTAAGGTGACCTTTTCGGCCATACCGGGAAAGTATCGCGTATTTGGGGGTTCCCTGTAAGTGGAAAATAGAGGAGATTTTTGTTCCTTTTTGCTTGTTTCTCCGTAGAAAAGGGCCTCTGGTTCACATGGAGAGGAGAACCTACAAACTGGCTTACGCATGCGCAAACCTTGGCCCATAAAATCTGATAAGGGGGACTAATTGTCTTTGTTGTTTGTACGATTATCATCCCGCCGTGGACATGACGATGGATGACCTTTTACGGCTTTTGCTCGACCATATGCGCGCGATGGAATCGCGCCTTATTGGTCGTATGGATTCGAAATTTGCTCTGATAGAGGAACGTTTGACGCGCATGGAAAGTCATTTACGTGAAATTGATGATCAATTAAGAAAACTGAATAAAGCTGTGGAACTTCTCCTGCAGCAAAATGAAAATCGCCGTGGTGCGATTGATATGATTGATACTCGTGTGGATGAACTGGAAATTGCGTGCCTGCCAAAACGTGTCGCTCGGCTCGAAACACGAGTGTTTGGAAGACGCAAATAATTACTCCCACTCAATGGTTCCCGGTGGCTTGCTCGTTAGGTCGTAGAGCACTGCGGAAATCCCTGGGAACTTCAGGATCCGTTCCGTAATGACTTTGGTCACACTTGAAGGCAGAACAAATGCGTCTGCCGTCATGGCATCTATGGAAGCAATGGGACGTAACACAATCGATTGAGATCCCGTAACGACTCCGCAGGGGAGTAATACGACCGGCAGTTGCCAGATCTGCTCATGCAAACCGGCTTTACGAACTTCTTCATCCACAATGGCATCGGCCTCGCGCAGCGAATCCGCGCGTTCTTTCGTCATACCCATAGCACTCGCGGTGAATTCCACCGGTGAACTGTGCGATGTGCAGAGCAACACGCGGTTAAAGTCTTTGTATTTATTCGGAACCTCGGTCGCCAACTGAATCAATTCCTCGCTGATCATCAGCGGGTCATTTCGAAACACGGCGATTGCATGGCGGTACGTGCGACCATCACCCTGCACACCAACGGACTTCACGGGCAACACTGAAGATTGCTCAATGGGGGACTTTGGAAGAGACGCAATCGCCTCTGGTTCCTTTGTGCAGAGGATCCTTACACCAAGACCAGGGCCTGGAAATGGATGACGCCAAACAAGATCATGCGGTAGCCCGAGCTCTTCACCCAACTTGCGCACTTCATCTTTGTAGAGTTCTTTGAGTGGTTCCACTACAAGCCCTTGTTCCATCATCTTCTGAATCGCTTCCACACGGTTGTGGTGCGTTTTGATTTTGTCGGCATGTTTTGTACCGCCGGTTTCAATGGTGTCCGGGTAAATTGTTCCTTGGCCAAGCAGCCAACCTTTTTCCCCAGTTAGTGCCATTTCCTCCGCAACGCGCCTTTGCACGCTTAAGAACATATCGCCAATAATCTTTCGTTTCTCCTCTGGTTCTGTAGCTGTACCAAGTGCTGCAAAAAATTCACTCGATGCATCCACAGCTTTCAAGTTATTGATGCCCAGTTTTCCCAGCGCAGCTTCAATCATCTTCACTTCGTTTTTACGCATCAGCCCTGTATCTACCAGTAGGCCCTGTACGCGATCCGTTCCCAATACTTCGTTGAGCAAGGTGAACGCGACCGTGGAATCCACTCCGCCGGAAACCAGCATGAAGACCTTCCTATCGCCCACCTGTGCCTTGAGTTCGTTGCCGATGTGGTCGCGGTAACTGCGCATGTTCCAGGGCGCGGGGTTACACAAATCCACAAAGTTACTGAGCATCTGCTGGCCATGCGTCGTGTGGGTGACTTCCACGTGGAACTGAATGCCAAAGATGCGGCGCTCAACATTGGCCATGGCAGCCACGGGGCAGTCTTCACTCGTTGCCGTGACCTGGAACCCACGGGGCAACTCCTGCACGGCGTCGCCGTGGGACATCCATACCGTGGTTTCTGGCGGAACACCCGGGAAGGGGATTGCTGTGGGATTCGTGATGGTGATTTGTGCTCTGCCATACTCTTTTGTTTTGCCGGGTTTTACCGTGCCTTGGAGCGCATGGGCAATCCACTGGTGCCCATAGCAAATGCCGAGGATCGGCTTCCCAAGTTCAAAGATCTTTGGGTCCGCTTGGGGGCTGCCCGCGTCATACACACTCTGCGGTCCACCGGAAAGAATGATGCCGGTAGCGTCCTTCAATTGATCAGCAGAAGTCTCGGGTGGAACGATTTCGCTAAATGCGCCAAGCCTGCGAATGCGGCTGCCAATCAAATGCGCGTATTGGCCGCCGAAGTCCACTATGGCGATGGAACCGGGGTGAACGGTGTGTTCCATGGGTGGATTCTACCCTTTCAATACAGAAGTATCGAGCCTTTGGGACTGGCCGGCATTTTTCTTGACGCGGGAATTTGCTGTCTGTAAGTTCGACTATTGTTCCTAATTCTTATGAAGAAACATGACTCAGCGCTGGCGACTAAGAGCGATGTAAAAAGGCTCCTCGTTCCACTCGAATCGCAAGTACAAGATCTCCAAGGAGCATTCCTAGCCCTGCAGAAGTACCTTGATAAGAAACACGAAGAAACCCGAAGGCATTTTGATGTAGTTGCTGAGGACATTCGTCACGATCTCCTTGGTGCGAATAAGGATGAAATTGAAGGGCTGAAGCAATCCCGAACTGATCATGGGCAGCGTATTGCTCGTTTAGAGAGACATTCTTTTGGCGTCGCCGCTCGATAGTTTTCGTGCGAGCAACATCCATACTGTGTATGCAATTGCAGCATCTTCCCATGCGTGCAGGAAGAGGGCGGCAACTGCTAAGGCAGCGAAGAGCCCGAATACCGAATCTCGAGTATTCGAATATTCGGAATTCGAGATTCGGGAAAGTGCAAAGGCAGTCAGCAACATCCAGAGCAACATTCCTAACCACCCAAGCTCAACGCCAATTTGTAGATACCAGTTTTCGGTGACGAGCGGACAGGTGCAGGCACGGTCACTCGGTTGCACTTGGTGATCTGCAACAAACACGCAGAGGTTCGGGTGGGCCTGTGCCCATGTTGCATCACTTCCTTCTGGCAAGAACACGCATGCATCACTCGTTCTATTACTTGCGGGACCTGCGGTTCCCAAACCTCGGCCAAGTGGCTCTTGGAACATGATCCCTAAGGCTTGGAGAGGTTTTCGAATGTGGTCACTGGAGGAAGCCTGGCGAATAATTGCTTCCGGTGCCGCGAGCGCTATCCAAAGGATTACCGCTGCAACAATCGCTGTTCCCCAACTCATCATCATTTTTCGTTGGGCCGGGAATTGTGTCCATAAACTCATTGTTATGAGCACTGCAGATGCAATCCACGCAGTACGAGAGAACGTGAATGCAATTGCTGCCATCAATATGGTGCTCAGCGCCCAGCGTTTTTTGAATACAGCAATGCTCAACGGAATGAGCAGCCACAGCCCCAATTGATTGGGCCCGCTCATGGTGCTTTGAATGCGGCGGACACCAATGGATTCAATATTTTGGAACGGCGCCAAGGCTCCGTTTGGGTCGTACAGCGAATGTAAATCGCTGTAGCCAAGCCACGTGAAAAAGCTCTGTGGAAGCCACAAAGTCAGAATTCCATACAGAGCAATAATTGCTCCTACAATCATCAATGTCTTTTGAGCAAGAAGCATGAAGTGGTTACTCCATGGGACTCTTCTTAGTAGGATAAAAGAAAGAAGTGGCAATAGATCGTACTTAAAGCCGAGCATGTATGTGTGTACAGGTACATGCATATATGCGGCCAGGGCTACGCTCAAGAGAGTGAGAGCTACGATGACTGCGTCGATGCGGTCCGGCTTCCATTGTGGTTTTTTCAGGAACTCAACGAGTGCGATCAAAAGAATCAAAAAAAGTATCGCCTCCTTCCAGAATGCCAAAGCGGCGAGTGGTGCCTTACTTTGTCTCTCAATCAGGTTTGTTCCTACCGTAACAAGGAAGGCATGAAATGGCAGCAATGCAAGAAGCAAGAGCGTCAGCCGTTCACGAAGTTTCTGCATATGGAACGTATGGTACAGGATTCTTCAGAGTCCAAGTCGCGCCTCTTCCGACTGGAAGATTTCGCCTCGTTTGAGTAGCTCTTCCACGGCATCAATACACTTCGCACTCACATTCGTTCCATAGAGCTTCGGAGCATTTCGCATTTCTTTGTTGTCCCATGCGTACTCAATCATGGAGGCGATTAAATTGGAGTCGACCGGCGGAGCGATCAAATTACCGCCGTTGATTGCCGATTCTGATCTGTCGGAACCAAACCGCATGGTGACGCACGGCACCCCGAGCACATTCATTTCTTCCTGCATGCTGCCACTGTCCGTTGCACAGACTGCAGCCTTGCTCATGGCGGCAATCACATCGCCGTATTCCGGCCACACGGGTGAATACACAAAGTTGCTGTACTTCTTTACCAAATCTGCAATGTGCTGCTTCATGCCGAAGCGCTCAAAGGCAAACTCCGTTTGGTTCATGGTAATCAGCAGTACGGTTTTTCCGGATTCAACCAACTGTTCCATGGCGCCCACGATTGCTTTGAAGCGCTTCTCGGAAATGCAGTTTTCACGCCGGTGAATGCAGAAGCGTACGAAATTGCCGTCCTGCAATTGCGGGTGGCGCTCAAAAACAGAGGAATCTTTTACGCGTTTGAGCGCGTCCATCGTTGCATCGGCAACGGAGTTTCCCACAACCACAATGCGGTCTTCGGGGAAACCTTCACTTCGCAGGAACTCACGGTCCAACTCCACCGGTGCAAGATGCAAGCCCGTGGCTGCTTCGCTTGCGCGGGTGTTGAATTGTTCGGGGTAGGGCTCTTGGCTGCCACGCAGCCAGTTACTGCGCACCATGAGGAATGATCGCCATTTCTGCACATCATCTGCTGTCCACTTCCAACCCTTTTTGAACTTCATAAAGTCCGGTGTGAGCGTGCGAATGCCAGCTTCCACATGTACCGAAGACATCATGTGGCAAAAGCCCGCGTTACTGGCGGCCATGGCTGTGGTCGTGTCGCCATGTACATAGGGGATCACCGTTTTTCCTTTCGCTTTGAGCTCACCCATAATCCACCCGAGCCGCCCAATGATCTGACTCACTACCTCGTGCATTGCTCCGCGTACGTTCAGGTTAAAGTCCGGCTCGACTCCAAATTCTTTGAGCATGCCGCCGCTCAAGTTTTCGTCGTAGTGCTGGCCGGTGTGGCCCAGGACGACGAGGTGTCCTCTCTTTTTGAGTTCCAGATAGAGGGGAATTTGCTTAATGATGTCGGGCTTTGTGGCAATGAGGACCAGGTGGACGTGGTGAGCCCCATTGGCAGCCATCTCTTCGAAGAACCCCTTTGAGCGGAATGTGACTTCTTGCATTGTTTGCAGAATAGCTTGCACAAAGGCTCCATGCTACGAGATACTGTGTTTCCTATGGGTTACATTCATGAATTCCGCGTGCGCAACTTGGACCCCCGCGGGTTCCGACTGCCCGCTATGGAAACAGAAGAACAGGCAATGCCCATACAACGCACGCGGCTTACACACGAAATTGGCAACCGGCTCCACGCGGCCGTTATGCAGTGTTTAGATCCCCATGCGCAACTGCGATTCCATCAGCCTTCGTTGGGCAATATTTTACTGAACACGGAAACTCGCATTCAAGACCTGACCGCTGCAACCGATGACGCTCTTCGCGCGGTTCTTACATTGGTTGAGTATCAAAGTTCCGAGCGTGCCTAGCGCGGCTGCATCTCCTTCGGTACTTCTAAGCCCATCAATTTCAAGCATAGGGGAGCAATGTCCTTGAGCCCCTGTACGTTCTTCAATTGGTCGGAAGAGGTAATGGAAGGCGCATAAACGAACGTTTGTACGGGGTTGGTTGTGTGACTGGGTTTAATCGTCTCGGTGCCGGGGTAATACATTTCTTCGGCATTGCCGTGGTCTGCTGTCATTACCCAACCGTACCCTGCAGCTTCTAACCCGGGCAGCAGCACACTCAAGTTCTTGTCGATGGTTTCGCAGGCGGTTACCACGGCATCCAACTTACCTCCATGGCCTACGACATCGGGGTTGGCGTAGTTCGCAACAATGAGTGCGTAGTCTCCATGCTGTGCATTCTCTAGAATGGTCTTCGTCACCTGGTCCGCACTCATTTCCGGTGCGTCTGCCATATTTGCAACTTTGGGTGTTGGCACAAGAATGCGATCTTCACCTTTGTAGGGTTCATGGCGCTGGCCATTGAAGAAGAACGTTGTATGTGCGAATTTTTCTGTTTCGGCAACACGCAGTTGTTTGAGTCCGGCATTGCTTACGACTTCACCCAACGTGTTGTTCACCGAAGGCGGTGGGAATGCGACGGGTAAGTGGTCTGAGTACGGTCCCATGCACACGACGTCGCTTATGCGCACGGGGCGGGGAAACTCCTGAAAGTCTTCCGCCTCTAGTGCACGCACAATTTGAATCATGCGGTCACTGCGGAAATTGACTCCAACAACTACATCGCCGGGCTGCATCGGCTGAAATTTTGAAGTTTTGAGAGGTCGAATGTAGTAGTCAGTTCGTTCCGTGTCTTTTGCTTCCAAGTACCAATTTTTCGCGCCTTGGCAGAAATCATCTTGCATTTTCCCTTCTCCAAGACAAAGGAGATCGTATGCAACTTTCGTTCGTACTGCGTATTGCTTGTCACGGTCCATACCAAAGTAGCGACCAACAAGTGATGCTATCGTGCCGAGTTTCTGCTTCGTAACCTCTTCCTCGAGCACCTGGAAATCGGTACAGAAATGCTGCTCTGGCACATCTCTTCCATCACCGAAGAGGTGAAGATATACCGTTGGCACCTGCATCTGTTTTGCAAGTTCGAGCATGGCGTGAAAGTGCCCTATGGAGCCGTGCACATCACCACTTGAATAAATGCCGACTAGGTGGAGCGGCACCTTGCTCTCCAGGGCACGTTTACATGCTGCTCGCAGAATCTCGTTGCGGAAGAACGCTCCAGAACGAATGGCACGGTTGATTTCTTCCAGTGGTTGCCACACCACGCGTCCTGCACCCAGTATCAAGTGCCCCGGTTCACTGGCCCCTTGCTGGCCTTCGGGCAGGCCTGCAGCAGCACCAGATGCAGCAATAATGCAGTTCGGGACGTCGCGCTCCAGGCGGTGTACCGTTGGCATCTTCGCAAGAGTCCTGGCATTGCCAGGACCAGGGGGAGCTACCCCAAAGCCGTCTACGATGATGAGGGCCAGTTTTCGCACCGCACGCACGGTAGCAGGGAAGGGGGTTTTTGTGCTACAATAGAGCGATGCAGATAGGCATCCACCGCATATCGCCAAAGCGCTATGGCCTGACTATGGGTTGGGCGATTCTCGTGTGCCTCATTATTGTGACTGCCACGGCCTTCTTGGCCAAAGCGACGCTTAACATGAAAGCCGCCCTTACCGACAAACCCGACATCGCCATTTATCAGCTACTGCCCAGTGAACACCTGGGGCGCACAGAGCTGCTGCGGGAAAGTGAGGACAAAACCGAGCGGTGGTATTTAGCGGAAACCGGCAGCGGCAAAGAAATCATTACGCTGCGCAAAGGCGCCACGTGGTATGTGGAAAATAGAGAGAGGATGCACGAGTAACAAGGACTACAAGACTACAGGATTACAAGATTCAGTATTTATTGAGCAATTGTTCCCGAATACACAAAAACGGAAAGATGATCACTGCTGTAAAGATCCTCCCAATCCTTTTTGGTTGCAGGATTAATCGCCACAACCACTCAAGGTGCAAAGCCCTCATCCATTGTGGTGCGCGTTTGATGGTACCGGCCAAAAAATCGAATGTGCCGCCAACGCCCATGGCGACGCGCACAGTGCTGAGCCCTTGGAAGTGGTCTGCAATCCAGAGATCTTGAGCCGGTGCACCGAATGCCACGAAGAGGAGCTGTGCTCCTGAAGTATTGATGCGATCAATAATCGCTGCTGCCTCCTGCTTTTTCGGAGAACCACTCCATGCGCCTGCAATATGGAGTTGAGGATTATGTTTCTGTAATTCTTTCGCTGCTCGATCTGCAATGCCTGGGGCAGCACCAAGAAGAAAAATAGGATGATCACTGCTCAAACTTTTACAAAGCGACTGCACGGTATCGACGCCTGGTACCCGTTCCGGCAGCTTCTGGCCACGCAACCGTGCCATCCACAAAAGGCCGCTGCTATCGGGCAGGTGCAGATCTGCATTCTTCAACACCTCATGGAACCGTTGATCACGCGTTGCCGCAACGAGCATCTCGCTATTCGGCGTTACGACGTGGTGCCGTTGTCCATCGTTTAGTAAAGATTGGATTCGCTCCACCGCCTCTCGTCGTGTGAGAGCGTCGAGTGGGATGCCGAGGAGGGTAACGGACGACGAAATAGTTTACAGGTGTACAAGTTTACAAGTATCCATGGTACCACCATTTTCATGTACTTCTTCAGCTAAACCTGTAAACCTGTATACCTGGAAACATGCTTCGAAAATTGCTCAGCCTTTCGGCATTTCTGCTCCTAGCAAGCTGCGCCATGCAGAAGCCTGGTTCCTTTGAAATTCCGTGGCAACGTTCCAGCAGTAATGAGCAAGAAGATGGGCTTACGGCACTGCTTTCTGCCGTGCAGGGAAGCGGTCTGTTGCTCACCTCTACAGGCTCTGAGGCGGCTCCGCATGAAATCATACTTGTAACGGAAGCACATTGTGTGGAGTGCCGAGAATTTCAACTGCAGTACCTGCCCCAGATTCTGGAGCCCTTTCTAAGCAAGGGGTCCGTTCACCTTACCGTTGTTCCTCTCATTCTGCGCAAGTACGAGGGCAGTCGGTCAGCGGCGCTCGTTACTGCCTGTGCCGAGAAACTTGGCCTTGGTTTCCGCATTCATGCAATACTTTTTCCTGTTGCTGCAAACCGCAGGAACGACTACGGCGGCATGGGCAACACTCTTGGAATGAATCAAAAATCTCTCGATGCCTGCTTGGCAGACCCCGCAACGATTGCGGCAGTGGAGGCTCAACAGCAGCTGCTTTCCGGGGCACACATCAACCTGGTGCCGACTTTTATTATCGACGGCGACGTGCGCGTGGGGCTGCCGTCTCCCCGGGAGTTTCAGCAGGAACTTGCTGCGCTGTCTTCTGAGTAATTTTTATGCGTTTGTGCCTGCCGGCATGCCCGCTGAGCAACTCTACGGAGCTCTTCGGCAGGTGAAAATATTCTGCAAGCAGTTCAATGAGCGCCGCATTCGCTTTGCCGTCTTCCGGGGCGGCCGCAACATCCACTTTCCAGGTGCCGTCGGCCATTTTTTCTACAATGCGGGAAATTCGCGCATTCGGTCGGGTTGCGATTCGCAGAAAGAATTCCTTCACGGTGCTATGGTAGCAGTTCGCTGGAGGCAATTTGCTCCAGGTAGCCAAAGTGCTGCATACGAACGACAAGTGTCAGCAGTTCGCCCAGGCTAATGTGGTTGTCGGGTCGGAAGGTGCCCACGCGCCTGCCGAAGAACTTTGCATCGGTGTCGCCGATGACAATGTTCAACGCCGCTGCATTCGCAATGGCGTCGTAGCATGTATTGTTTGTAAACACGTCACGGAAAGGATCTTTCAGACGCTTTTTTAACGGGATTTTTGCCACATTCAAGAGTGTTGCCACCACTTCCCCGCGCGCCATGTACGGGTCGTTGTGATGGCGAATAATGCTGTTGCGGTTATCGACTCCGAATGCGCTTAGAAGGTAGTAGAAGCTGCTTTCGCTTACATTTTGCACGTATGCTCTGCGTGCTTTTACGTCGCGGGTTCGTGGCAGCACATATATGGTTCCATCACGAATGATGGTGCGAAGCGAGTCCATGTATTTCCATAACACAGCTCCCGAACGCGATATGTGTACAGTTGTGCTGCTGGCCTGCGTTTCGTCCATGGTGGATGAAGACACGGCATCTTCATGCGGAGCAGCGTGGTGCGCCCGGAGCTCTTCGATTCGCTCCTGCAGAGCGTCCCGCTCACGCTGGCGCATGCGAGCGTTGCCGGCGCCTCCATTTTCCGTGCATACGCTCGGCTCTTCTGCACAAGACCAATTATTTTCTATGGTGCACGTTGGGCTGCAGCCGTCGTTGTACCGATCGTTGCCGTCGTCGCACTCTTCGCCGCCGGTAATATTGCCGTCGCCGCATGTTGGGCTGCATTCACTTGGCTCGTCTACACAAGAATATCCGTCTTCGACCGTGCAGGCGGAAGAACAGCCGTCGCCGTTTGCAGTGTCATCGTCGTCGCACTCTTCGCCGCCGGTAATGTTGCCGTCTCCACAGACTTCGCTGCACACGCTGGGTTCGCCAAGACAATTCCAACCTGTTTCAACAGTGCAACTGCCGCTGCAGCCGTCCAGATTTGCGGTGTTGTCGTCGTCACACGCTTCTCCCGCTTGCACATAGCCGTTGCCGCACACTTCGTCTCTGCAGAATTCATCGCAGCCGTCGCCGTTATTCGTGTCTCCGTCGTCGCATTGTTCCCCCACGTCTTCAATGCCGTTGCCGCAATCTTCGAGCAAGCAGACGTTGCTGCAGCCGTCGCCGCTGTTCGTGTTGCCGTCGTCGCAGTTTTCACCGGATTGAATAATGCCGTTGCCGCACACTTCGTCCCTGCATAGGGAATCACAGCCGTCTCCATTTATCACATTGTTGTCGTCACATTGTTCCGACGGAGTTTCGACGCCGTTTCCGCAGACTTCACTGCATACGCTCGGTTCACCGACGCAGGACCATCCGCTTTCCGTGGCGCATGCGTTGCTGCAGCCGTCTCCACTGGAAGCATCGCCGTCGTCGCACGTTTCATCTCCCGTTATAAGGCTGTCTCCGCAGACGCTTGCTTCCGCCAACAACAGAATATCGCTGCCCGTAAGCACGTAGTTGTAAATGCGCACGTCATCCACAGCGCCGTTTAAGTGGTCGCCCACGGCGCCGCGTCCGCCTATGGAATAGTCCCCGCCGCCGTCAAATGTGGCATTGTAGCCTGCAACAGTCGAATCGTAGAGGCCGTCCACGTAGAACACAGCATCCGCTCCGTTGTAGGTAACGGCAATGTGGTGCCAGTCGTGGTCCGCCAGTGCGTAGTCGGAGTGCGCCGCGCTCACGCCGATCTTCGTGAGAAAGAACTGGTTCGTGAATCCTCCTTCGTTGAATCCCACGCCCCATGTGCCGGCATTCACGCCGCCGAAAATAAGCGGAGGACCGGCGTCTGCCGTGTAAGCGTCCGGCCGCACCCACGCTGCAAACGTAAAGGTGTTCAAGTCGAAATTCTGCACTGTCACGTACTTGTTCGTTGCGTTGAATTGCAGCGCGTAGGGGGCGTTCGCAGCAGTGGGCGCGTCTGCGTCGTACACGGGGTTCCCTACCGATGTGCCGTGGTTTCCGCTTCCGCTGGAGTCTGTTACGGTTTGCGGTATCAGTGCGTCGTATTCGTAATGTGCCAATAGATTTGTGGCGTCCGGTTCCGTAAACGATGCGAGATTGCCGATTTCTGTTCCATTGAGCGCTCGTGTGTAGATGTGGGTTTCATCCAGGTTGCCGCTGAAGAACGTTGGGCTGCCTCCTTGGCTTCCAAGGTAGTAATCCGCAGAAGCGCTGTTGAAGGTTGTTGTGTATGCCATGGAGACATCCAACACGCCGTCAATGTAGAACTTCAGTTCATTGCCCGTGTCTGCGGGGTCAAGAACAACGGCGACGTGGTGCCAGTCGGTGCCGGTGATTGTCGAATTGCTTGCAACCTCGTCGACGCAGCGTTTGCCAAAATACAATTTATTATCACTGTGTGCGTTGTAATACATGCCCCAAGAGCCACATGCACCCATAACAAGAGAGGCTGCAGCATTCGGGGAACCATCGAATTTGAGCCAGGTTGCAAACGTGAGTGTGTTGGTATCAACGTTGGAAATTTGTACCTGGTCATTGGAGCCATCTAACGCAAGTGACTTGCTGCCACCTGGGGCTGCGGCCGGAACGTCCGACGACAAGCTTGCGCCGCCCAAAGGAGTGCCGTGATTTGCGCTTGCTGAAAAATCGGTGATCGTGTCGTCGGTATTGCTGAATGTCCACAGCGCACCCAGGCCTCCAAAGAAGCACTGGCTTGGCTCTTCTGTGCAGCTGTAGCCGCTTTCCACGGCGCAGGTATTGCTGCAACCGTCGCCACTGCTCATGTTGCCGTCGTCACAGACGTCGGAAAGGTTGATGATGCCATCGCCGCAGTACGAGTCCTGCGTGCAGGTGCTGGGGTCACCCACACAGCTCCACCCGTCTTCAACGGTGCACGTGGCACTGCAGCCGTCGCCGTCTGCCGTGCCGCCGTCGTCACACTCGTCGGTGCCGTTCACGTCGTTGTCACCGCATACGGGGTCCAGTGTGCAGGTGCTTGGCTCCCCAGTGCAGGACCAGCCGTCTTCCTCTGCGCAGCTGCTGTTGCAACCGTCGCCATTGCTCGTATTGCCGTCGTCGCACGCATCTCCTCCGTTTATGAGCCCGTCGCCGCATTGGACGGGGGCGGTACATGCGCCGTCGCATTCGCAAACATAGGGCATAGTGCCATCTGCGCAGCTTCTGTCGTTCCATGCCCCCGTGAAGATGGAGTTTTCCAGACAATCTTCCTGGCCGTCTTCCGCTCCATTGGTTAAGTCATCTGGCTGGTTCCCTTGAAAAGCACTGAAGCCGCTGGAGTCCGTAACGACGGAGCTGTCCTGCCATGTAAAACTCCATGCGGGGTCTACGTTCACGTCTCCCAGTACATTGTTCGAACCCAACCAACCGAAGAAACTGCTGTTCACAATCTGGTTATATTCTTCAATGCTGCTAATGATTGTCAGGTGACCGTTAAAACCGCCGCAAGCAGTGGCTGCGGTGCTCCAGTCTGTCGTACTGGTGAATTTCAAGTAACAGTGCCCCCCATATTCCATAGCTGCCGCCGCTCCGTACAGCCCTGCCGTGCACGACGACGCATTGGTGCGAGGGTAGGTTTTTATGGTGCTGCCGAATGCAAGAATCAACAGCAGAACGACATTGATGCCAAAGAGAACATGTACCCGTTTCATGTGTGTTTGTATCACTCTCTATAATAGCACTAATTGCTATTTTTATCAATATGTCAAATAGCCTGATTTTCTCTCCATTTTGCTATTTTTGCGTGGTTTCCGCTCAGCAAAATATCAGGAATTTTGAGACCACGAAACTCTTCTGGCCGAGTGTAATGGGGATACTCGCGTTTACGTTTCAGCGTTTTGCTGAAACTTTCTTCCCGCGCAGACTCGTCTTTGCCCAGCACTCCGGGAACGTGCCTTGCCACAGCATCAATCAACACCATGGCGGGGAGTTCGCCGCCTGTAAGCACATAGTCGCCAATGGAAATCACTTCGTCGATCCAGCCACCCTCAATCACACGCTCATCTATGCCTTCGTAGTGACCGCACAGGAGCAAGAGGTGCTTCTTTTTAGCCAGTTGCTCAACTTTGGACTGTGTAAGGCGCTTCCCGCGAGGAGAGAGATAGATTCGTCGTGATTCGAGATTCGGAATTCGAGATTCGGCTTTTTTCATCACGGATTCAATTGCGGGCACAAGCACATCTGCCCGCATGACCATGCCGGCGCCGCCGCCGTACGGAGAGTCGTCTACCTGGTGGTACGAACCAATCCCGAATTGCCGAAGGTCATGGCACGCAATAGAAATCAATTGTTGCTCCTGCGCCCGTTGCAGAATGCTTTCTGTAAGGGGCCCGTTGAACATGCCGGGGAACAGGGTGAGTACGTCTATGCGCATGCGGAATGAGTCTAAAGGCGCTTTGTGGAGGTGTATATCTCTCTTGTTCGATATTTTGGTTGATTCGCAACCCGGCAATGAGCACACTCGGCGCGTCCACACTATGCCCGCTGGTCAAAAAAGCTGGTGTGGACGCAGGTTTCCCTTCTCTTTTGATGGGGAGCCCGGGGGAGGTTCTCTCCTCCGCGCGTCACTGGAACACTGCGGTTCCTCGCAGTTCCGTTCCAGTGACGTTTTTTCAATTCACCTGCTATTCTGCGCTACCCTGATCGCATGCCCCGCGTGAGCATTCTACTGCCAACGTACGAACCAAGCCCTGCACATTTGCGCCAGGCATTGCAGGGAATTCTTGCGCAAACAATTACGGACTGGGAACTCATTGTATGCGATGACTGCTCCATGGTGAATGTTCTGGCGGTGCTGGGCAATTTGGCAAATGATCCACGTATCCGATTCCATAGAAGTGATCATCGGTTGGGAATCGGGAGGAATTGGAATGCTTGCTTACAGCGCGCAACAGGGGAGTTTGTTGCGTATTGCTTCCAAGACGATGTGTGGCATGAGCAATACCTGGAGCGAGCGATTGCTGCACTCAATCGATATCCAAGTGCCGGATTTGCCGCTTTACAACATCACTATGGAATTGAAGGAGAAAATGCCTTTGCGGGGCAATATCGATCAATCGAGCAGCAGAGAGCGCGTCTCTTTCAAACGCCAATGATGCATGGCAACGCCTTCTTGCGATCATGGTTGTTGCAAGGCTTACACCCGAATGTCATTGGCGAGCCCAGTTTCGTTGTTTTGCGAAAATCAGCGGCCGATCGAATCGGCTCATTTACTCATCACTTAGTTCAAGGATTAGATGCGGAGTACTGGACTCGTGCGCTCTACGTAAGCGACATTGCTTTTGTCGCTGAAGAAAGCGGCACGTTCAGAGTGCACCCTGCCGGTGCTTCCGCAATTCATCAACAGGAACGAAAGGGCATGAGTGATCGGTTGCGAATCCTTTTGCGGCTCTCCATCCATCCTGCAACTGCAATTTATGCGTGGATTGGCATCGCAAAATCGCTGCCAGGGATGGTAGGTAAATACGTTCGCCGGCGCTTCTAGCGATAATTCTCCAACCAATCTTTTACGCTCGTTATAGCCACTTCCTCGGTTGCCGAGGTCTGGCGGTTTTGGCGAGGAACCAGGCGCTCGTAGAAGTTCGGTACCTCTACATTTTGGTAGAGGATTCCCGTGGCAATGCGTTCCCCATTTGGCTGTGCCAGGGCACGGGCTTTTTGGAAGTCTGTGGTGTCGTGCGTGCCTTCACTGTTTACATCGTAACAACGCTCCAGCAAATAATCGTGCGTAGCGAATTTGTTGTACGTGGGACACGCCTGCAGCATGTCCACGAACGCGAAGCCGCGGTGTTGAATCGCCGCTTTCAGCACGCGCGTCATTTGCGCAATGTTCCCGCTGAAACTGCGGGCGACGAACGTGGGTTCCAAGCTGAATATGAAGTCCATGGAATTGATGGTGTGTTCCGGCATGCCGTTGGGTGAGCTGTTCATCTTCTGCCCCTGCCACGTGAGCGAGCTGGCTTGCCCCGTCGTCAGTCCGTAGTTCGCATTGTTATGGAGGACGAACGTTATGGGGTAGTTGCTGCGAATGCCGTGCACCAAGTGGCCTACCCCTTCGCTAAAGCTGGCGCCGTCGCCACCGAAGGCGATGACGGGGAGCTTGGGGTTGGCAAGCTTTGCCCCCGCTGCAAAGGGAATCACGCGGCCGTGCAGGCCGTGGAAACGGTAGCCGAGCAATTTATCGCTCCCGTTGCCATGGCAGCCCACGTCGTAACATAGCAGCACTTGGCTGGGTGCAATCTCCAGTTCCGTGAGCGCGCGTTTCGTTGCCGTCCAAATGCCGTAGTCGCCGCAGCCGTCGCACCATGTGCACCTTGTGGCGCAGTGGTAACTTTCCATGGTGGGTGAGCCGGTGGTGGAGAGGGGGATTAGTGTCATTTCGAGCGGAGGCGAGAAAGACGCATGCGAAGCTATTCTTGGCTCAGGGATTAGAGATTAGAATATTAGAGTATTAGGACTTCGAAAAGAGGGAGTAATGCACGGTCGGATGTTTCTTGATAACTTTTTTGCCCAGGAGCACGGCATGGAGGAAATCTTCAATCTCGTTTACGAAGAACGGCCGGCCATCGTATTTCAGCAACTTACGTTTGATGTCGAGTCCGCACTGCATGCGAATGAGCATGCCCAGTTGCCCCAACCGGTTTCCTTCTATAAGCAGCGTTCTGCGTGACTTCTTGCTGAGCATTTCCAGGAACTCTGTTTTGAGCGGCCACAGGTACGTGTAGTGCAAGTAGCCGATCTTCAAATGTTTCGTCTTCTCGCTGTTCTGTAAGGAACGCAACGCATCTAACACGGGCCCCTTTGTGGAACCCCAACCGACAATCAGCAGATCGAGTTGCTCACCATCATTGACGCTATAGAGTTGCGGCTGCGGCAGCGCGTCGCGAATCGTCTGCAGCTTGCGCATGCGCTTCGCTTGCTGCGCGTCGCTGTTTGCCGCTGTCTCATCCACTGTGCCATCTGCACTGTGCTCGTCGCCCTGGCTGCAGAACGTTGCTGCGTCTGCACCAGGCAGCCAGCGTGCAGAAACACCATCTGGCGAAGAAGAGTCATAGCGGTCTGTGCCCTTTAGGGTCTTCAGCACTTCCGGGTCCGTAATCAATTTGCCACGCTGCAGCACCGTGTGGTTTTCATCGTACGGCGCTTGCGTGTACAGCGCTTCGGCAATTTGCTTGTCGGTCATTACTATCACGGGTGTCTGGTATTGCTCTGCCAAGTTGAAAGCCTGCGGCATAAGGTGGAACGCATCGTCACTGTCACTCACGCTCAGCACCACGCGCGAAAATTCACCATGGGAGGACCCTACTGCTAAAAGGAGGTCGCCTTGCCCGGTCCACGTTGGTAGCCCCGTTGCGGGGCCAGGGCGCTGAGCCAGCACGAAGAGCGACGGGTTTTCAATAATGCCATTCAGCGACACGGTTTCCGTCATCAAATCAAATCCGCCGCCGCTCGTTCCCGTTGCGGCGCGCGTTCCCATGAGCATGGCGCCGCTCATCATTTGCGCCGCGGTGATTTCGTCTTCCGCTTGTTTGATGACGAGCCCCGCCTCGTTTTGCATGTCGGCCATGAAGGTGAGCAGCGGAGAACTGGGCGTCATGGGGTAACCCACGTACATGCGGCAGCCCCCGTGAATGAGCCCAAAGCCCATTGCCTGGCTTCCCGTAAGCAGCAGTTGCTCGCTCCACTGCGCATCGGCCCGTGGCAGTTTAATGGAAGCGCCGTTTGCATTCTGCTGCGCAACGCGCACGCCGCAGTCGATGCATGCAAGGTTCTGCGCCACCACCGCTTCGCCCTTTTTCCCGAACTGCTCCCGAGCGAGTTCTTTTAAGCGCTCCGGGTCGCACCCAAGCAGCGCCCAGGTGGCGGCTGTTAGCAACATGTTGCCCAAAATCGGCTTCGCCTTCAGCTCCGCGAGCGTCTCTTCCACAGGCAGCAACACGACTGTCATATTCATCTTCTTTATGAGTCGCTTCTGCTCGCTCGTCCACTTCCAGTCTGCGCTCTGGTGCAGCACGATGCCATTCTGCTTTACGTCACCTAAGTTCTGTTCCAGCCCGTGGTGGTTGAAGCATGCCAAGATGTCGACCCCTGCTTGGCTGCTTGCAATGGGCTCTGCACTCACGTCGATTTGTGCGCTGCTGTGTCCGCCTTTAATAAGGGACATATACTCGCGGTACATGAACACGCAGTAGCCCATCCTCTTAAGCGCTTTGCTCAGCACTTCGCCAACGACGTTCACCCCCTGGCCCTGGGCCCCCGTCACCTTGATCGCAATTCGATTCATAGCTTCTGGAGTGCAGTGAGTAAATCTCCCGCCCAATCTGCGATCTTGCCGTCTTGCTCATACGGTTCATTCACGATTGTTAGGCGTTCACCAAGGAGTGTTCCGTTGTGTGACTCAACAAATAATTGAAGGTGATCACCGGCCTTTGCCGTGTAGCGGTAGCGCTCATCGCCCAGTGCAACCATGGCAACCGGTTTCTTTTTCAGATCAACATTCTTCGCGCGGTCTAAAAGGAGCCCATGCATGTGTGGATTCAATTGGCCTTCGGGTCCGCCGGTGTTCCATGTGCCACTCGCAAGAAGCATTGCATCGCCCTTTGTCAGGTCGTCCGCTGTAGCTTGCTCCGCGCGAATTCTACGAACCTGCACATCGGGTGCTTTATTGCCTAGCGTTGAGCAAATACGCTCGACGACGTATTCGGTGTGGCCGCTCGTTGATGCGTAGATGATGTGCAGCAGCACGGGGTAAAGTGTAACCCACCGAGAAGCCAGAGGACAGACGTTAGAAAATAGATTGAGCTCTGTTTATTGGTTGGATACTACGTTTTTAAGTAATAGGCAAATTTATACAAATATGTTATAATAACATACATGGTTCACCATGATTCTGAAGCAAGCAAAGAGGGGGCACTTGTGCCGTTTTGCGTGGAATTGAACCCGGCACGGGAAGAGCTGTTCCGCTTGTGGAAAGAAAATGAAGATCATTTTTTGCATGCAGAAAGGTCTCAGCTTGATGACCCTTTCATGCAATACAAATACAGAGAGAAGCTCCTCCTTGCGGCAGGCATGGGACATTTGCTTGATCACGCGTCCGTATCGCCCCAAGATGTTCAGCATCTTTTTCCAACGGCAAGCGATGACGAATGCATCAAGGCAGTTCGTCGCATCGCAAAAATGAATGTCACCGGCATGTATGATGACAGGCACCAACAACGCAAAAAATGAGCAGAGGGATTTCTTCCATAGGCTCTGTTGCAGTCATTGGTGCAAGTCACCAACCGGAAAAACTGGGCTATCAGGTTTTCCACAATGTACTAACGCAAGGATTCAAAGGAGCCGTGTTTCCCATAAATCCTAAAGGTGGAGAGATTGAAGGGCAGAAGGTCTATGAGTCGATCAATACTATCGTTGAGCAGATTGATTTGGCTGTTGTTGTAACACCTGCGCCAACTGTCTGTGCTATTGCACAGGAATGCGCTGCGAAAGGTGTCAAAATTATCTGTGTCATCTCTGCCGGGTTTAGCGAAACACATACGGAAGAGGGGAAAGCCATGGAGCGTGAACTCACACAGATTTGCAAAGAGGCAAATATGCTCCTTGTGGGGCCCAACTGTTTGGGGCTGCTTGTTCCAGGCATTGGCCTAAATGCATCGTTCGCAAAATCGCTCCCGGCAGCAGGCGGTATAGCGCTCGTTAGCCAGTCCGGCGCTATGGCGGTGGCGCTTATAGACCAAGCGCAGCAACTGGGGATTGGATTCTCCACAATCCTTTCCATAGGTAACAAAGCAGCGAACGACGAAGTGGATTTCCTCAACCTGCTTGCTGCGGATCCTTCTACGAAAGTCATCGGTCTCTATTTGGAAAATATTGACCGTGGACGCGCCTTCCTAGAAGCAGCGCGTTTCTGCAACAAACCTGTCGTACTGCTAAAAGGCGGAACGACAGAGGCAGGTAGAAAAGCAGCTGCCTCGCACACGGGTGCAATGGCCGGTGGTGCCGCCTCGCTGGACGCGCTCTGCGCGGCTTCCGGCGTGCACCGGGCACATACCTCGGAAGACTTCCTCATTTTGCTGCAAACACTCAGCACACAGCCGCAACTGGTTAGCAATCGTATTGCCGTCATCACCAATGCCGGCGGGCCCGGAATCCTTGCGGCGGATAGTGCCGTGGAAAGGGGACTGCAATTGCCAGCACTCACCCCTGCGGTGGAAAAGGCATTGCGTGCAAAACTCCCTGCCAGCGCTGCAACGGGGAATCCCATCGATGTTATTGGTGATGCACTTACTGATAGATACCAGGCAGCGTTCGATGCATGTAGTGATGACCCGAACATAGACGGTGTCGTCGTCCTTCTTACACCGCAGACCATGACACCGGTGGAAGAAATCGCAGGGGTCATCACATCGTGGAAACGTGAGCATCCACTTACCCCAGTCACTGCCTGTTTCTTCGGTGGGGACGCCGTACAGAAGGGGCAGGAAATCCTTACCGCTGGCAATGTAGTGAGTTGCGAAAGCCCGGAAGATGCAGTCATGGTGATGAGTGCTCTGCGAAAAGTTGATCCTGCTGGCGCAGTGGAAGTTCCCGTGAATGCAAAGCGTCAAAAAACTGCTCATGCAATTGTCGCATCTACTCGTGGACTCTTAGATCCCCAGAAGACTGCAGAGCTTTTTGCGCTGTACGACATTCCCTTTGTTCGCGGGTGCGTTGCACATTCGCCAGAAGAGGCAGTCGCTATTGCGAACGAGATCGGCTACCCCGTTATTGCAAAAGTGGATGCTCCAGGAATTCTGCATAAGACAGATGTCGGCGGTGTTGTCGCAGACATACAGGATGCCGATGCAGTACGTAATGCTTACGAAAGGATTGTTGCCGCCGTTACTGCCGCAGTGCCGAATGCCGCAATCAACGGCGTGCTTGTACAACAGTATCTGCCCGCAGGGCATGAGTTCATCATCGGCGGTCTGCGCGATGCCGCATGCGGCCCCCTTGTTATGGCGGGGCTTGGCGGCATTTACACAGAACTGTTTGCCGACACCGTTTTCCGTCTTGCTCCTCTTACCGAGAAAGATGCATACGAAATGCTTACGAAACTCCTCAGTTGGGAATTGCTCTTAGGAATGCGCGGCAAAGCGCAGAGCGATGTTGCGGCTCTCGCCATTGCAATTGAACGAATCTCACTCTTGCTCCATGAGTGTCCGCAGATTATGGAGCTGGACTGTAACCCCGTACTTGTACGAGCAGATGGGGTCACCGTGGTGGACGGGAAAATTGTGTGCTCTTAAGGGGGCCCAAATAATTGTTGGTATGCCTGCCGCACTGCCTCGCAGGCTGTTGCATATGTTTTCTGTACCGCTGCCGATTCCGGTTGTGATTCAACCTGTTCGCTTGCCGCGTATGCCAGGTAGTAATCGATTTTCCTTCGAAGCCAATCGTCAATGCAGCCGAACATGATGACTGCTAACTCTTTATCTTCACCGCATAGTTGGCGTACGACGCTTCCCGCGATGCTGTGGAGAGATTGTGCAGTCAGTCCCGTATCGTGGCAGTTCGGTAGCAAGCTCATCGCACGCTCCGCCAACTTGATTTCTAATTCACGTTCCCGATTTTGTGAACCTACGGGCGACATGGTGCATCTATAGCACGAAGATGCTTGTGCCTTCTACATGCTCACGGTACCCTCCAATTCCGTATGAAGCTTGAAACCCTCTTCCGCCGCAGCATTGAACTAGGTATGGACGCCGACGTGCGCCCAAAGACGTACTTCCAGAAGCACTTTAAGAAGGTAAAAGACAGAGCCGCAAAGCTGGAGGGCCGCGAAAAGGAACTCTTCGACACCGAACGCACCTGGAACCCGTACCCCGACTGCCGCATTATTAACGGTAAGGGAACGGAAGACATTCAGCGCATGATGGTGGGAATCGACATAGAAACGCAGGAAGTACTGCTTGCAGACCGCTTGCGCGAAAAAGGGGAGAAGATCGACTGTCTCTTCATTCACCACCCCGAAGGCCGCGCACTTGCAGACTTGGATAAAGTCATGGCCCTGCAGGTCGACATTTTGGCGTCTGTTGGCGTGCCCGTAAACCACAGCGAAGGCCACTTGCGCCCCCGCATGGACCGCGTTTGGCGCTCCATTCATGCAGACAACCTCTTCCGCACAGAACGTGCTGCAGAACTGCTGGGTATTCCCGCTTTCTGCTGCCACACGGTTACCGACAACCTCGTGTGGCGCTTTATAGAAAAGCAGATCTGCCAGAAGGAGTGGGACGACCTGGGCGACATTGTGAACGCTCTTATGGATATTCCCGAGTACGCCTGGTACGCAAAAAAGGGCAACCCGCCAATCATCGTAAGCGGCAGCAAAGGCGGCCGCCCAGGCAAAATTGTGGCCACAGAATTCACGGGTGGAACGAACGGCCCCGAAGACCAGCTTATTGCACAGTCGGCGGCAGGTGTGGGCACCATTCTTTCCATGCACGTAACGGAAAAGACGCTGGAAGAAGCCAAGAAGCACAACGTCAACATGATTCAGTGCAGCCACATGGCCAGCGACAGCATGGGAATCAATCTTCTTTTGGATAAGCTTTCTAAAGAAGAAAAGAAGCTCGATGTCGTGGAAGCTTCCGGGTTTATCCGCGTAAAACGCTAGAATTAGAGTCTTTCCAGACTCTGTCATATCTACTTTACAAAGTGTTTTAGCGTGCGTAGAGTGGAGGTTTGTCTATGGTGTGTTTTCCTAAAACCATCGAACACGTTCTGCACACCGGCGGGTATACCGGTGTAGAGCAACTGTTGCTGCGACATTTGCTGCCCGGTGAACCGCTTACTTTACGAGAGCTTTCGCACAAAACAGGGAAGAGTACGGGCTCGCTGGACCGTGCGGTAAAAAAGTTGCTGGTGCGCCGCATACTCCAACGTGCAACGGTCAATGAGCAGCAGAAGTTTACGGTGGCGCCAGCAGCCAGTTTGGTGGAGTCGCTTGCGAGCGGCTTCCAGCGCCAGCGCACGCTGCTAGAGCGCCAGGAGCGCGAGGTGCGAACGTTCTTTACGTCGCTTTCCCTGGAAAGTGAACACCCTGCCCTAGAGCACGTGCGGGGCATAGAAGGAATCGCGCAGTTGCTGCGGCGCATAGCCTCTGTTTCATGTCCCAGCGATGTGCTCCATGTGCTGCCACAACCTGCATGCGAAGACGATACGCAGTTGAGCCCGCTCTATGACGCGTTCCACCACCAGCGCAGTACGTCCCGCTGTTTTGCACGCGTGCTTGTGCCAAGTACGCGCGACGGTCTGCGCTTTCGGGAACGCGACGCACTGCGGTTTCGCGCAACGCGGCTGCTGCCGCAGGGCGCCCCCGAAACCGTGATTGAAAAACTGCTGACAGACGAACTCGTCGTCACCATTAACCATGCCTCGCACACCGGCATGGTGCTGCGCAGCCGCGACTTGGCTGCAGCGGAACGGTCGCTGTTTGAAGCGTTGTGGTTGCGGGCAGAGGAAACGTAATTTCGCTGGCATATACACCCTTTCCCCCGGGGCGTTGCATCGGTACAATGCACCGGCTTTTCTGCTTTTTACCCCATATACGTATGAAACATTTCTCCGTGGTTGCGGCGTGCGCATTTGCACTTGTTGCCTGTAGCCCTTCCAGCAACGTGACGATGGTTGAATCCGTTCAAATGCAAGACGGCACCATGACCGTGATGATGAATGGTCAGGCAGCCCCCATGACGAGTGACGTACAGTTGGAAAACGGCACCGTTGTAAAGACAGACGGCAGCGTGGTTATGGAAGACGGCACCACCGCCACCCTGGAAAACAACATGATGGTGGACGTAGACGGTGTTCGCGCTATGCCTGCAGCACTCGTTATGCCGACAGTGGACTCCGTTATGATGGAAAACGGTCAAATGAAGGCAATGGTAAATGGCGGCACCATGGTTATGGACCGTGACGTGCGCCTGGAAGACGGCACCACGGTTATGATGGACGGCACCGTTATGAAGACCGACGGCACCACGACGCGCATGGAAGACGGCATGACAATGAATGCAAGCGGCAGTGCAAAGGTTTCCGAAGACGGCAGCACCTCTTCCGCAGAGTCTTCCCCGGAAACAAGTGCGCAGAGCACCGCCGCTGTTGCAAGTGTCGAAGCAGAAGCCTCGGTTTCTGCAGACGGCACCGTACAGTATTAAGCTTTTACCCTCTTTCTCTTTCTTCTTTATGACGTTTCGCACACTCCTGATTGCAGCTGTTAGCGTCGCATTCGCCGCTTGCGCCAGCAATGCGGCACAGTTGCCGCCGTTGCCGCCTGAAGAGGCAGCATCGTCGTCTTCCGCAGCAAACTAAGACTTTTTTGCTTTCCGCACGTTCGCTTTCTTGGCGGGGTGCTGGTGAAGCACGGTAACCGCCATCCATACCATAAACAGTATGAATGGCGCTTTGCCGTACCCTGTTGTGAAGAACGCCAAAACTTTGCCGAGCAGCACGCTGGACGTAACGCCGTAGCAGCAGGCGCGGTAGAGCTGCCCGTACGTCCACGGCCGCGAGGCCGCAAGAGCCAGCAACCACAAGAGGAATGCAATAAAGAAGAACGTGAGCAGTTTCCAACACAGCCAAGCGCCTGCGACAAGGGGTATTGCAAGCGTAAAGAACAAGAAACCGACGCAGAGCAGCACTGCGTTGATGTACGGCACGTAGACGCGGAGCGCGGCAAACCCCTCTGCAACTTTTTCACTCGTCAGCTCCACCGTGAGCGGCGTTTGTACTCCGTCGTGCTCTTCTTGCATGTCGCTATAGGGCACGACTTGAAACCCCACTTCATTTTTCTCTTTCGGGAACGCGGCCGCGCTTTGCGTAAGCAGCACCAGCGTGTCGTACGCCATGTAGTCTTCCACATGCGCGTCTACATCGATTACGACGAAGTGGGCGGGAATCGGCCGTTTATTCTTTTCATCCTTGCGAGCCTCGTCGGCAATCGCCTGAATGGTGGGCGGGTACTCTATGGTGACCGGTTTCGTCGCGTTGGTGCTTAGTGTGTTGTCTTTCAACGTGAGAACCAACCCCGCTGGGTACAACGCTTCTGTTTCCGTAAGAACCTTGCCCACAAATCGCTCCGCCGCATTGCTGCCTGCCATAAGCAGTCCGGCTGTGGGCGCAATGGAAATAAAGGAGAGCAGCATAAGCAGCACAAACAGATAGCCGATACAGCGGCCCAGCGGCCGCTTGCGGCCCGCAGTTGCCAGCCATGCTCGGTCTGTCATAGACCGCCAAACACTTTCGAAGAATTCGCGGAGGGTGCGCATATGCGGGTATCCTACCCTCATAGCGATTTTCGTCACACTCTTTGCGGCAGGGCTGCTCACTATTTTGTTGCCATGCATTTTGCCGTTACTGCCTATTGTCGTAGGCGTTTCCGTTGCGGGCCGCAGCTCGCTGCGCCCCGTGTGGTTAGCACTGGGCATGGTGCTTGGCTTCGTCGGCATCACGTTCTTGCTGTACGCAGTCCTTTCGCAGTTTGTAACGCTTGCCGATATTATTCATATAGGTACGTTTTATGTGCTGCTACTTTTCGGTGTGGGGTTTCTTACCAATGTGCGTTCTGCACAATTTGCAGGGGCGGTACTGGGCGCTCTCTTCTTCCTTTCGTATGGTTGGTTAGCAGTGCTGTTTGCCGGTGTTGCGGGGTCCACCGCTATGGAACTTGGGGGAAGAGTCGCAACACTCTTGCAGCAAGCAGGGACCGATGCACAGGGGGCCGTGCGAAATGCATTTGGTTCCGAGTCACCTATAACGAGCATTGTGCTGGGCGTAACCATGGGCCTTGTTTGGGTGCCGTGTGCGGGCCCTGCATTGGCATTTGCACTCACGCTTGTTCGTAGTGAGCCGGGGTTGCGCGCATTCCTGGCGCTCACCGTGTATGCCGTTGGCGCGGCGCTGCCGGTGCTGCTGCTTGGGTATGGGGGACAGTACGTTGTTGCAAGAACGCGCGCATTAACCACGTATTCGGACGTGGCAAAACGTATTGGTGGCGTCATTCTTATCGTCACGGCAGTCGCCTTACGTTTCGACCTGCTGCAGCGCGTGCAAACATGGTTTGCAGAGCACACGGTGTACGGCACCTACGCTACGCGCTTAGAAGAGCAATTCTTCCCTATGCCCTCGAACACGTCTTCTACAGGTTCTTCCCTTTCGCCTTCTATGCAGCTTCCCCGCATTATCCGCGCGCCAGAATTTACAGGCCTGGGGCCGTGGCATAACAGCGAGCCGCTCACACTCAAAGAACTGAAGGGCAAAGTGGTCCTTGTAGACTTCTGGACATACAGCTGCATTAACTGCATTCGTACGCTGCCGTACGTGCAGGGGTATTGGGACTCCTACAAACAATATCCGTTTGTACTACTTGGTGTGCACACGCCAGAATTTATTTTCGAAAAGAGTGAAAAGAACGTGGCAGATGCCATCACCCGGCACGGGCTTACGTACCCCATTGCGCAAGATAATGATTTTGGCACATGGAACGCATTCGCCAATCGCTACTGGCCGGCAAAGTACCTTATAGATGCCGAAGGGTACGTGCGGTACGCGCACTTTGGGGAAGGGGGGTACGAAGAAACGGCAGAGGCGGTTGAATCGTTGTTGGCAGAAATTGGAGTACAGACGAACTCGGAATTCGAGATTCGAGATTCGGGTACTCCAACTGGTCGTGATCAAACCCCGGAGACCTACGTGGGTCCTCGCAGCTGGCCGGCGTTTGCCAATGGCACGCCGGAGCCCACCACGGATCCTCAAGACTACACAGCACCCACCTCTATTCCTCTGAACCGCTATGCGCTCACAGGGACATGGCAGGTGATCGACAACGAATACCAGCAGCTCACCTCCGACACGGGCGAAATCCACCTGCACTTCCTCGGGAGTGAAGCGAACCTTGTGCTCGGTATGGCGGATCCTAAGATCACTCCCCATGCAGAGGTCACGGTTGATGGGAAAGCCGGAGCTTCATTCGAGGTCGATCGCCATGACCTCTTCAACCTATACAAAGGTGAGTACGGCGAACATGAACTTGTATTGAAGATTACGGGTACAGGGCTACAGGCCTACGCGTTCACCTTCGGGAGCAACTAAGTGCTATCATCGGCTCCCCAATGAAGCAGTACCACGACCTCTTGCGGCATATTTTGGACCACGGCGAAGAGCGCACCGAACGCACGGGCGTGGGCACTCTTGGTGTGTTTGGGCACCAACTGCGCATTGATCTTTCCAAAGGATTTCCACTCCTCACTACAAAGAAGATGGCGACGAAGGCCATAGTGCACGAGCTCTTATGGTTCCTTGCTGGGGATACGAACATAAAATACCTGGTCGATAACGACGTAAAAATTTGGAACGAGTGGCCGTTCGACGACTACCTACAGGCAAATAATTTGAGTGAGAAATTTCCTCGGTATTCCCCGGAGTGGACTGAAGAGCTCAATCGTTTCGTGCAGAACATCAAAGACGATGCTGCATTTGCAAAAAAGTGGGGAGAGCTGGGCCCCGTGTACGGCAAACAGTGGCGCCGGTGGCAGGGAAGCGATGGGAAAATCTACGACCAAATTGGTGAAGCTATCAAGCTCATCAAGAATAATCCTGAATCGCGGCGTATTCTTGTTTCTGCATGGAATGTGGCAGACGTGTACAACCACACGAAGTCCGCTCCACCGCTGTGCCACACGCTCTTCCAATTTTACGTAACGCGTGAGGGTAAGTTGAGCTGCCAGCTGTATCAGCGCAGTGCGGACTCCTTCCTTGGCGTGCCCTTCAACATCGCTTCGTACAGCTTGCTCACGTGCATGATTGCGCAGGTCTGCGGCCTTCAGCCGGGAGAGTTTATCCATACCTTTGGCGATCTCCATATCTACAAGAATCATCTGGATCAGGTGAAAGAACAGCTCAGCCGAGAACCAAAAGCGCTCCCCACTCTCAAGCTGAATCCTGCAGTAAAAGACATCCACGGATTTACATTCGAGGACATCAGTTTTGAAGGCTACGACCCGCACCCCGCAATAAAAGCGCCCATTGCGGTGTAAGGAGTACACTCCAGCCATGCAGGTCATACTGGTCGCAGCGGCAAGCGAGAACAACGTCATTGGCAACAAGGGCCAACTGCCGTGGAAACTGCCAAAGGACTTGCAGCATTTTCGGCAGCTTACCGAAGGCAAGTGCATTGTTATGGGCAGGAAGACGTTTGATTCCATCGGCCGGCCGCTGCCGAAACGCAAGAATATTGTGGTGACGCGTCAGGAGCGCATCTCCTTTGCCGGTTGCGAAGTGGTGCACAGCTTGGGCGACGCCGTCGCCCTTGCCCGCGCTTTAGCGGAACACGAGGTGCTGGTGATTGGTGGCGGGGAGCTGTACCGTGAAGCGCTTCCGCTCGCGCACCGCATTGAATTGACGCGCGTGCATGCGCAGGTGGAAGGAGATACGTACTTCCCCCCATTGGACCCAGCCCAGTGGGCCGTAGTTTCCGAAGAGCATCACCCTGCAGACGAGGAGCACAGTTACCCGTTTAGCTTCCTGCGGTTGGAACGCAAAGGGAAAGGGGGGTAGTTCGCAGGGAACGAATTTTTGGCTTCTGGAAGAGCAAATTTTGGATATGTTGAGCTTTCGGTCCTGCAATGGTCGTCATGCATTGCGCCTGCGCCCATGGTAGGGCCATGGCACACGAATCCTCCAACATCACCGGCCTCGTAGAAGCGCGCGTGGAAGAGAAAGGACACGGACAAAAAGTAGGTGAATTTTTAGACGGTCTCGATGCTCATGTTGAACAGGTGCTGCTCCAACTAAAGGAAGAAATCGGTGACCAAGCGGAAGAGCTCATGGGCGATCAGTTGAAACAGGTGAAGTCCTATACGCAGTCCCGCAGAGAGGTGCTGGACCCCGAAGCGCGTATTGATACCGGGGCTGCTTCGGAAAAAGGCGCCGCCGCATATGTGAACATGGGCTCCAAAGAAATGAGCGTGGATGGCAGCGCCCTGGCTGTGGATGCAGATGAAGCGTACTGGGAACGTGTCACGGAACATGAGCAAACACACCAGAAGCAAGCTGCCACCTTCAATCAATCAGGCATTGCACTCAATGAAGGAGAGGTGGTGGATCCTGACACTTTGGCAGAATGGGATGCGACCCAAGCCAATGAGCAGTCCGACCTGACTTCGGAATATCGGCAGCACCAGAAAGACGGAAACGAAGTTGTACGCGCAATCGGATCTGGCGGACGAGAAAAGTTAATGGTTGCGCTGCGCTCCGGTGACCTGCAAAGCATTCAGAAAGACATTAACGCGAAGCGCGAAGAAGAAGTCGAAGCGCTGGCGGCTTAACTCACCACGTCGCACTCCTGATCCGGCACAGTCGCCAGTAAATCACCCCAGGAGACTTTGAGTGCCGGGTGCAGCTCCTGCGCGCCAATGAGCTCTGCAAGCGGCTCCAGCACGAATCGTCGCTCATGCATGCGAGGGTGTGGAACTGTAAGATATTCCTCATGAATAACCTGGTTGCCATAGAGCAGAAGATCGAGGTCAATTGTTCGTGGCCCAAAGCGATAGGGCGGGGCTTTGCCGAGTTGCCGCTCAATTTTTTGGAGGAGGGTGATGATCTCGGTGGTTGAGAGGTTTGTCTCGGCAACGGCAACTGCATTCAGAAAATCTGGTTGGTCGCTTACCTCTTGCGGAGCGGTTTCGTAGATGCGGGAAACGCGGAGATCGGGGAATGCAACGCGGAGCTTCTGCAGTGCAGCAGGAAGGTTGAGCGTCGGCTCTATATTGCTGCCGAGGCCGAGGGCAATGCGCACTGCCATGCGGTTATTGCATGTTCGGCTTCACTCCGCCGAACAGTTCCGGCCGCTGCCCCAGAGGCGTAGCCACCAGCCAGTTGATGACCCAGCGGCTGATGACAATGGCGGTAAAGAGTGAGAGCACAATGCCCATGCACAGCGACACGGCAAACCCGCGCACAATGGACGTGCCGAACGTGAAGAGAATGGCGCTGGTTATGAGCGTGGACGCGTTGCCGTCGCGAATGCTGGGCCAGGCGCGTTCGAAGCCAAGCGCCACTGCGGTCTTTAAGCCTTTGCCTTTGCGCAGCTCCTCCTTTGTGCGTTCGAAAATGAGCACGTTGGCGTCCACGGCCATGCCAATGCTCAAAATGATGCCGGCAATGCCCGCGGCCGTCAGCACCACGTACTGGTCTGTAACGAGCAGCAGCGGCAGCTTGAGAAGGGCGTAGAACGTGATGATGTAGATGGACAGCGCAAAGCCTGCAACAACACCCAGCAAGCGGTACCAGGCAATAAGGTAGAGAATGAGAATCACCATGCCGATGATCGCGGCATGAATGGAAAGCAGCAGAGCAGAACTGCCGAGCGTCGCTTCCACCGTGCGTTGGCCGCTTAAGAAGATGGGTGCCGGAATAGCGCCGGTGTTCAGTTCCTGGGCCAGTTCCTGCGCTTGCTGAAAGTTGCCCACGCCGCTAATGACCGCCGTGCCGCCCGAAATTTCCTGCTGCACGTTGGGGGCAGAAACCAGGTCGCCGCCAACGAAAATAGCGATGCGTTTGCCAATGTTGCGTTTGGTAAGTTCCTGGAAAATTTGGCCGCCCTGCTGGTCGAACAGAATTTGCACTACCGGCACACCGCCTTGGTCCACGGTGACTCCTGCGGAACGGAAATGCTTGCCATCCAACTCTGTGTCTTTCCAGCCCGTGGGTTGGAACGAGAAGAAAAGCATGCGCAGTTGTTGTGCCGGTTCCTGCCTCTTTACTTCACCGTTTTGCAGTTTGGCAAACAGGTCGTGCATGCGGGCGCCCGCGTCACTGCCCGTGGTGAAGAGCGTGCGGTAGGTAACGCGCAACGGCTGGTTTATGGAGTCGGCATTCGCGCGAATAATGTGGAAGCCGAAACTGGTTTCCACCACACCGGAAATGTCGCCGCTCTTCAAGGTGAATGCCTCGTCGTCGAAACTCTGGGGCAGGGAACCTTTCGCAATAAGTCCCATGGCGCCGCCTTTGGTCTTGGAGGCCACGTCGCTGTACTGCCGGGCAAGCGTTGCGAAGTTGCCGCCGTTCTTCAGTTGCGCAAGCACCGCGGTTGCAAGCTGGCGTGCCTCTTCCTTTGTGCGAGTAACGCCTTTGGGCGCCTGCACGGCGCCGCTGTAGGTGACGACAATATTGCTTAAGTCGCGTACGGTTGCCGGCTGTTCCTTTGCCTCGACGGCAACAATTTGCGCGGCGCCAGTGCCCACGGCGACTTGCGCGCTGCCCGGCTGCAGGTCGGTAAGGGCTTTCGCAAGCGAAGGCGCAATGGAGGAGTCTACTGCTTGGCTCGCATGCTCCGTGGCTTTGAGAGTCGGGTCTTGGCTTGCCAGGTACGTAAATGCTTCTTCTGCACTCAGCACGGTTCTGCCTGTTGCCGTAAGAGGAGTCAGAACCTGCACCAGGAACACGCCTTCTATGTCCGCAGATACCGGGTTGCCCTGTGCGTCTTGCTGGTTCACATGCAGCGAGCCTTCCAGGCTGCGCACCGTGCCGTCTGGTTTGGCGCTCCATAGGCTTTCTAAGCCCTTGGGCACGGTGTCTTTAAACACCGTCTGCTTTGCCACGTAGCCGGCACCAAGTGCGCCGCCTAAGTCTTGGCCAAGAACATCGAGTGTTTCACCGCTGCCGGTAATGCGGCGCAACGCCGCTTGCGCACGCGAGCGCACGTCGGCTTTGTAGGTGTCGGTGGCTTCCGTGAATTCCTCTTTGAATTCCAATTTGATTGTTTTGCCCACCGTGGCAATACAGTCGTCCACATTCACCACGCCCGGGCATTCCACCAACAAGTGTTTTTCGCCGCCAATGTACGAGGGCGTAATAATTGCTTCGCTAACGCCCAAGCTGTTAATGCGCCGTTCCAGCACGGTGCGAATTGCCTCTACAATATTCTGCTGCTGCGTAAGCAGGCCCTGGCGCTGCACCTGCAGCGCATTGAGTTCCGTGCCGTCGCTGCGCTGCTTTGCAGCGAGGATCGCCGAATCCAGCTGTGCCAGCTGGTCGCGCATTTCCTGTTCGGAAATGCGGAAGTCCAGTTGCGTGCCGCCGGCCAGGTCCAACCCCAAATGCAGTTTTGTGCCGCCAATAACCGGCACCCAAGAACGCCACTCTTGCGGCAACGCAACAATGGCGAGGACAACTGCGGCTGCGCACAGCGCAAGAAGGCGGAAAGAAGGACGCATGGGTGGCACTTACGGAAGCGGAGTGAAAGTCACATGCAGACCAACGTTCACGTCGTCTGCAAACTGGTTTGCTATGTCGGCCGATGGAATGCCGGCAATCGTCAAGGTTTGCTTTGCGTCGTCGCTTTCCACTTTGAGCAGCGACATAAGGCGGTCGCGCACGAACAGGCCAATGAATTGCCCCTTGTTCTTGCGGAACACGGCGTCCATGCGCTCTTTGCCTTCGGGGGAAAGGCTTAACGCCACTTGGCCTTTGCCGTCTTCCATAACCGACGCCACCGCTTTCGTTATGAAGTCTTCGTCGACCCCGGTAGAAGCAAACCCGCCATGCTGTTGCACAATGAGTTCGGCTTCCGCTTCGGGCACCTGTTCCATAATTTTCAGCGAGAACGGCTGCAGCAACTGTTGCGACAACTCCGCAAGCGCTGCGGGCGAAGTGGAAACCGCTGTTATGATTTCTTTCGCATCGGGCGCAACGAGGGCGTCTGCGTCGCCGGCTGCCGCCAAGCGGCGTTGCACGACGCGCACCGCGGCCGCCAGCAGTTCGCTGCGCTCTTGCGGAACCGAAGAAACGATCGTCACCTGGTACTGCGCCGAACTCGTTTCGCGGTTGCCCATGTAGTACCACCATCCGCCAACGGCGAGGAGTACGAGAACCAGGCCGGAGATGGCAAGAAGTCGTGAGCGATCCATTGCCCGCAGAGTGTAGGTGTGTCAGGCAAACCAGGCAAACCGCTTCGTGCTTGCGTGGAGAGACGTATTGGAACGAAGCATTTTGCTCTGCAGGTCTATGCCGCGCAAATTACAGCCCGTATCCAGAATACAATTCTGCAACGAGCAGTCTTCCACCGTGCAGTTCCCAAACATGATCACATTTTGTAGTCGAGAAGAGCGCACCGTGCAGCGGGGGCCCAGCACCACGAATCCCTCCGTTTCGCTCTGCGAGAGTACGACAGATGGGTCACGCAAGACGCTTGCGCCTACGAGCGACTCGCTGGCCTCTATGTAACTGTGAAAGTTGCCAATGTCGAACCAGGGTTCCGTGAACCGATAGACGGCGATTGTTTTCCCCAAGCACAACAACTCTTCGAAAATGCCACCGACGTTGTCGGGGTGCTCCTTTGCGTAGGCGCAAAGAATGGGCAAAGCCTCCTTGGGCAGCACCGCGCAGCCGGTGCTTACAAGCGTGCTCTTAGGTTCCTTCGGTTTTTCTTCGAATGCTGTTACATGACCATTGGTATCCGTCATAACGGTGCCAAACGCCTTCGCCAGTTCCAATGAACCGATGTCGTAGGCGGCAATGAGCGCCGTGCCGTCCTCTTGTTTCTGGAGGAATGTTTTCAAGGAAAAGCCGCAGTAGTTGTCACCCGTGAGGAGCAAGAGATCATCATCGATTTTTTGATCCGTAATCCACTGTGCAGTAGCCCCAAGTGCACCGAGTTTCTCTTGGTCACTCCTTGTTTCTTCCACCGCGATTGTGAGGTTTGCTCTGCCGAGCCCTTTTGCCCACTCTTCAAACTGCACGGCGAATGCTGCGTTCGTGCTCACCGTCACGGGAATCTCTGCCGGAATCTTTTCTACTAAGTGTTCGATGATTGGTTTGCCCGCAAGCGGGAGCAAGGGCTTGGCACGTTGCTCGGTAAGCGGCCAAAGCCGCGTTGCGTAGCCGCCGGCAAGAATAAAAGCCTGCATGGTTAGTTCTTTATAAGAGTAAGGAATTCCTCGCGCGTCTTGGGGTCCTCTTTCAGTAACCCCCGCACGCAACTCGTTACCGCTTTGCTATGCTGCTTGTTCACGCCGCGCATCATCATGCACAAGTGTTCTGCTTCTAGAACAACGGCAATGCCTTTGGGCTGAAGAACTTTCTCTAGAGCATCGCAAATGTCCGTTGTGAGTCGTTCTTGCACCTGCAGTCTTCTAGCGAACAGGTCGACAATGCGTGCAATTTTGCTTAAGCCAATAACATTGTCTTTAGGCACGTAGCCCACATGCACTTTCCCAATAAAGGGGAGCAAATGGTGCTCGCACAAGCTGTAGCACTCAATGTCGCGCACAATCACCATGCCGTCGGTATCTACTGGGAACAAGGCGCCATTCACAATCTCGTCCAAATTCTGTGTGTACCCCACCGTCAGTTCTTTAAATGCTTCCGCCGCACGCTGCGGCGTTTTCTGCAGCCCTGCACGGGTTGGGTCTTCGCCAATGCGTTTGATGAGCTCCGTAAAAAGGTGATCCACGGAGTTATGGTAGGCATTCAATGCGGTGTCTGCGAGTGAATAAAGATGATTATGAAAAATGGGAGGGGCCCGCCGCTGCGCGGGGGTGAAGGGGAAGGCCCTGGATCGCATAGTTGTCGACGAAGACCCGAGCCGGAGTCCCGCAGGCGGAGGCGAGGGGCAAGGAGACCCAGGGCCGGGTGGAGTGGGGGCTCAGCGGCGGAGCGTTTTGGCTCCACCTTTTTCGCCCTGAAAAAGGTGGAATATGAAACTATCGCGAGCGACTTTTCGTGCAGCACACCGCTTTCACGCCTTTTACCGTGTACTTCCATACACTCACTTTTGCTCCACTGATCTGCGGGAACGCATCCAAGATTGCGGTGAGTATCTCATCCGCTAACCGCTCAATGGTTTTGCGTTCAGCGCCCTCATGCTTCGCAATCAGCTTGATCACATCATCGTAATCGATTCCCCACTTTGGGTGGTCCTCGGAACTCACTTTGGCCAGATCCAGAAAAAGCTCCACATCTACACTCAGTTCTTGAGGTGTCGACCGTTCTGTATCTGGCACACCAACTTTGGTGTTGAGATGGATGCCACTGAGCAACAAGGAATCCATAAGGAAAAGTATTACGTATTAAGTATTACGTATTACGGAAAAAACCACGAGAGAATGCCCTTAATACTTAATACGTAATACTTAATACTAACGAAAGAACCAATTCCAACTCCCGCGCTGTGGGCGTACTACCGTCACCGGGTGCCCTTCCAGTGTCTCGACAGCCTCATCGCGCTCCACAATGCCGAACACGGACGGCAGCACCATGTAGGTAATGCCATGGCTGCGGCAAGCGCTCATCAAATTGATGGTTTGTTCCAGGTCGCTGCACTGCAGTAAGTGCGTAATCTTTTTGCTGAGCAATGTTTCCTCCAGCACGTTGAGTTTGCCCAGCACCGGCACGCCATTCACTTCTTTTTCCTTCGCACCGCGCGCGTCCAAAATCGCAACAGGAGTGAAGGGGCTTTTATGCGTGTTCATGGATGTGATGACCTCACTCGCTTCCCGCGTAAGACCCACAATCAACGTGGGGAAGGCGGGGGGATTCCTGCGCAGCATGCGGCGCATCCAGGCGCTAAAGGCAATGTGCCACAGCCATAGGCCAACGAAGCTGAAGGCGAAGGCATATGCCAAAAGCCTGCGACTGAACAGATCTTGAAAGCCGAAGTAGTAGAGCAATGTAAACAGAGCCGTGCCCACGAGTGCGCAGAAGAGAATGTAGAGTGCATTGCGCACCGTCGTTTGCTTCCGCGTGAGCGCGTAGGTGCGCGTGACCGTAAGAAGAATAATCACAATAGGTGCCACCACAGCAGCAACAAGCAGGTGGCGCTGCAGCGGGTAGTCACTCGAAAGAATCCAGCCAACGTGCAGCAAATACGCATCTAAGTAACTGCCGACAACCATAAGCATGTCGGTAAGTACCCAAAGCGTTAGCAGCGTGCGGTAGCGGGACACGGGGCCAGAGTAGCTCATCATTTCGTGGCCACCCAGCTGTAGCTCAACTTCGTTATGTCCCAGGGCACGCCTCTTGTCGTATCCAGCGAAGCGCCAACGGGGGTCACGTTTCCAAAATGATCCATCATCCATTCATACTTTGCTGCAAGTGCGGCGTTTGCCTTCGCCCGTTCTGTGAATTTTTCGCGGTGGAGCATGAAATAGGCATAGGTTTCCGCGAAGTCTTCGAATGCGTCCCAACTGGCATACCCCGAAACGAAGTCGGCCTTCTGTGAACCTTTCTTCTGCTGTTTCGCGGCTGCCCAGCTTATGCGGTAGAAGGCGACACTGGGGTCGTCTTCGTACATTTGGTCTTTGCCATCCACAAATTCCGTTGTGCCAGACGCAGCGGTTCCTTTTAGGCAGCCAAGGTCTGTTACGTGGCCGAATTCGTGCACGAAGAGCGCGCGGAATTCGTCGTCACCCACATTGCCCGAAATGATCATGGAAGACTTGCCCCCAAGGCCGCGCTCTTCGGGGTTGTCGTACCGTACGAAGAAGCTCTGCAGGCTGCTTTGGCAGGTTTTGGGCATACGTTGCAGAACACTGGCCGCCAGCACCCGGTGGTTCATGGCAATATCGGGTTTGTTCACGACCGCCGGCAGGGCGGGGGCCGCTTTTCCGGCCGGGTGGGTCTCTTCCTGCTCTGTACCCGGTAGTGCAATTGGCTGCGGAATGCTTGCCGCAACGCCAAAAGCTGGTACCATTTCGGTCGTAACGACTAGGGCGACTGCAAGGAGTGCGCACGGAATGCCAATGAGGAATGGGCGCTTGCCTTGCATGTCGGTACTCAAAAGGAGCAATTTATAGAACTTTTTACCACAAATGTCAAGTATTCCCACAGAGGTTCCCGCAGCGGAAGGCAGTTCAGCTGCAACGCCATATCCCGGCCAAAACCATGCTATTACTATAGAAAAACTCACTTTTGGGGGTGCGGGTTTGGCGCATATAGACGGTATGGCGGTCTTCGTACCGGGGGGTATACCCGGCCAGAAACTGGAGGTGGTGCTGACCAAAAGAAAGGACAACTACTGCGAGGCCAAAATCGTGAATGTCATTAAAAAATCCAAGGATGAAATTCTGCCCCGGTGCCAGCACTTCCACGACTGCGGGGGCTGCGTTTGGCAACACCTGCCCTACAACAAGCAGATCGACTACAAGGAAGAGATCGTCCGCGAAACCCTGGAACACCTGACCCCGGTAGAGCCGCAGCGCCGCGCGCAGCTCCCCGGGCGCGTGCTGAAAATTATTCCCAGCCCCCAGGTATTCCACTACCGTAACAAGCTTGAACTTTCCCTCGGTTTCGGCAGCATGCGCACCGAAGAGCAGAACGGCCGCCGCATTTACTTCGACGAAAATCCGGGCATTGGGTTCCACCAGCCTGGCCAGTGGAGCACGATTCTGCCCATTTCCGAATGCCACCTGTACGACGAGCAATTGCCCGCGCTCCTTGCCGACGTCCACCGTTGGCTGGAGCAAACGAAGTTGCCTGTGTATAACCCCAAGACGCACCGTGGTTTGCTGCGCAACTTGCTGCTGCGCCGCGGAATCCACACCGGTGAACATATGATCGCCTTCGTGGTGAAGGGTAAAAAGAAAGAACTGGAACCGCTGTTCCAGCAATTCATGCGGTTCGGCGGCAGAAGCGGGGTGGTGTCGCTGCTCGTTATAGAAAACCTGGGACTCAACGACAAACCCGAAACACCTGCTGTGCATACGCTGGTGGGCAAGCCGAGCATTACCGAGCAACTCTTCGACCTAACGTTTGAAATTTCTCCGTTCTCGTTTTTCCAAACCAATACGCTGGGTGCAGAAAAACTCTACCAAGCAATTGCCCAGGGGTTAGACCTTACCCAACGCGACACCGTACTCGACGCCTACTGCGGCATGGGCACCATTGGCCAGTACGTGGCACGCTTCTGCGAAAAAGTCGTGGGGGTCGAAAGCCACCCCATGGCCATAGATGACGCCCTGCGCAGTGCGGGCAAGAACCGCATTGGCAACATCTCTTTTTACAAAGGCAGGGCGGAACAAGTGTTGCACCAGCAACTAAAAGCAGGCGGCAAATATAACTTCAGTGTTGTTGTGTTGGATCCCCCGCGCGCAGGGTTACACCCCAAAGCGCGCGAGGCAGTGCTGGAACATAAGCCCAAGCGCATTGCCTACGTTTCCTGTAACCCCGCCACCATGGCGCGCGACGTTGGCGAATTCCTAAAAGCCGGTTACGACCTGCGCTCTGTTCAGCCAGTGGATATGTTCCCGCATACCGCGCATATAGAGGCGGTGGCTATATTGGAAAGAGCCTAGATTTGCTTGAATCCGGTTCTTATTGCGCAGAATATTTGATGCTCATGCACAATAAATCTGCCGACTATTCGTATGTAAAAGGCATATACCGAATGTCTGATGGCACGGAATACGAACGTCAGAATCTTCATATGGGTGACCCTTGCGAGGCAGTTGCTTTCGAGAAGATTGAACGAGAGGGGGCGGATGATCCTATTACACACGCTACATTCGAAGATCGACTTGTCATCGATCCCTCCCGCAAGGAGGATCGTATAATACCCTTTGAAGGCAGTATTGCAGACTATGTTCGTCGAAGGTCGAAGGCGGGTGACCTGCGGAGCATGCAGCCCAGCGTATTGCTTCGTGGGATATTTGAATTGCAGTGCGTTCGTGATCAATGCACGCATTCGATGGGGAAGTGTTTAGGCATTCCGCGCGGGCACATTGTCTTTACGCATCACATTGATGACGAAAAAGGAGGGCTAACAATTGAACGCATGGTTGTTTCGCTTCAATGTAAACATCGTATTGCCGTACAGCACATACTTATCGATGAAATGCAGCATGCAGTGAAAGCTGGCGATCTGGCATACATTAATATTGCAGTGTCGCACGTGGAGCCCGCTGCTCTCCAATTCTTGGAAAGTCGTGATTTTACCAAAGTGCCTAGGCACCCTGAATTGGCGGCAGATAAGGAATATCTTCGGTGGAGAAGTCGCTGAAAGTGCATATTGACAAGAGATACACAAACGATATACAATGTGTACATGACGACAATCCACCTCCGCGTACCGGACGATCTGAAAGAGGCTGCGCAGGCTGTAGCCGAAGCGAATGGCTTGGATCTTTCGACCATCATGCGTATGTTCCTCAATCATTTGAAGGTTCGGGGTACAATTCCACTTCCTTCATTAACGGTGAATGGCTATACAGAGGAAGAAGAGGCAGAGATACTTCGCCGCAGTGCGGGCCCAACGGTGAAGTTTAGAAATGTGAAAGAGGCAATAAAACATTTCCGCAAGAAGTAAGTGTACGTACTGGAGTATGCAAAGGCATTCGAGCGCGATGCGAAAGCGTACTATGCGCATGGTGGTACAGAGAAGAAGCTCTTGCGTGTACTTTCTCTTTTAGAGAATGGGGAAAGCATCCCATCGGCATTGCATGATCATGCTCTTAAAGGGAAGATGCGAGGATTGCGTGAGTTGCATGTAGAGCCCGATTGGCTACTCGTATACGAAAAGGATGGGGAAAAGTTTCGCATTGTTTGTTTGCGGCTCGTGACCCATAAGCAATTGCAATCTCTTCAATAATGAAGATTATGTTGATCACAGTCGGCTCACTCAAAACCTTGTGGGCGAAAGATGCCTGTGTTCAATACATCGATCGACTTGATCGCATGATCAATTTCGATGTGCGCGAGCTGCCTGCAAGCAAAGCAACGGACCCTGCGAAGCAGCGGGCAGAGGAGTGCGACCGCATTCTCAAAGCACTGAAAGACACCGACGGTGATATTTGGATTTTAGATGAGCGAGGCAAATCTTTTACTACTCTGCAATTTGCAGCAGAACTTTCGAAAGCTACCGACCGTGGTACCTCCCTCATTTTTGTTTTGGGTGGGGCATATGGACTTATCGATGAAGTGCGTACGAAGGGCAAGCTCCTGCAACTTTCCGCTATGACATTGCCCCATGAGCTCTGCAGAGTCGTGTTTTTAGAGCAACTGTACCGGGTGTGTGAAGTGAACAAAGGGAGCGGATACCATCATTAAAGGGCTCCTGTAGCGGACTATTGCATCTTGATAATAATGTTGTTCAGCGTAGTATTTATCCATGTCGCCCGAAGAGCCGCCGCCGGGGCTTCAGGAAGCAACGTTTCAGTTGGGCAATGAAATTTTGTTGCATCATTCCGTGGACCACGACAGTGATCGCAACGAACATTTGCTCCACTACTATGACGGTTCCGTGCACGGCGAGGCGCATTTTTGCCGAGACAGTTTCGAACACTCCGCAGTGTGCAGAAGCATTGCGGGGGAAATTGAGGTCTACTCAACGGCGTTGTTGCACGCAGTCGAACACTATCGCTTCGTGGTGCAAGACCTCTATGACAAGGAACTGGCTTGTTGCAACCTGCAAAAGCTGGCTCCCGGGGTCGCCCCCCTGTTTCGATTGGGGAATCGCATTCTGCAAGGCATAAGGGGCGTTGTGGGAATGTCCACGCTGCAAGAAATTCCTCCTGTGTGCGAAGACGAACGATTCGCCGACATGGGCGTCGCTTTTACAACAGCATGCTTGCGCGAGCTTTCCGCCGTGTACGTTGCAGACCGCGAAGTGCTGCGGCAGGTGCAACTGCTTCGCAGCCGGTACATTTTGCTGCGCACGAACCTTCGACAAGTTGCGAACAGTTCGCTGAGGTATTATTCCGCATCTACCGGCAAACGCCATGCCGTTGCGTTGCCATGGATTTCAGAGCGTTGCGCTAACGCGCATCGATGACTTCAATATGCACGGTTGCCTCCTCATCGCCTGTTTTCGCGGTAATGGCGTGTTTGCCCAGCGCGGGAAACACATCGAGCCTGTAGTCGGGTGCCCTGCCAGTGCCGGCTGCTTTTCCGTCGATGTACCAGGTGATTTCTGCAATATCTGATGGTGCTGCAGCAGTGAGTGATATGAGTTCGTCGCTATCGGGAATAAGAGGATCGAGTTCAAAACTGTCGCCAGTGTGAGGATTAGTGATCGTGAAAGGAGGATCCGACTTCGCACTCTGTGCTACGCCGGACAGGGAGGAATGAGAAGAGGAGAAGAGGAGAGGAACGCTCGAAGTTGAAGAAGTTCCACAGAGAAGTGAGTAGCGTGTAGGTGGCTCCTTGTAGCCGTGTTCGGCAGCCCAGCTGCGCAGCTCGGGGGAAAATTGCGTGAAGAGTTTTTGCTCTACGAAGTTTGCCGGGCATGCGGGGGGCGCCAGCAGATTGTTTCGTTTGTCGACAGCTTCCAGTTTCCACACATCGTCTTTCTCCGTGGGCTGCGTGCCAGCAATGAAGTGCTCCAGAATTGTTTGCGGGCATGCCTCTGTGGGCACTTTGCCGGAGAGCCTGCAAACAGGCAGCGTCGTGATTTTCTTTGGTTTGGTGAGCCACTCCGCCGGTTTCTGCTCCAACAGTGTTTCCATAACGTCGTGGAAGATTGGCCCCGCACCCGTAATGCCACTAGTGCCTTTCATAGGCGCATTGTTTGCGTTGCCTACCCACACACCCACAACGTAGCTAGGGGTAAACCCCACAACCCAGTTGTCGCGCGCATTGCGCGTGGTGCCGGTCTTTGCCGCTATGCGGTAACCGCCCACGGTGAGCGCTTCGGCGGCGCCGAATTCGGGCAGGCGTGCAGTGGGGTCACTTAAAATATCTGCAATCAGCCAGCTGATACTGGAATCCAGAATCCTCCTTCCTTGGACAAGGGGATCAGCCAGCAACACTCGTGGCGTAAGTGTTACGCCTTCCCGCGCGAACATGCCGTAGGCAGATGCCAGTTCCAACAGCCGCACTTCGCCACTACCGAGTGTAAGCGCCAGCCCGTAGTGCTCCGGTGAATCCGTAAGGGTTGTTATGCCTGCACGCTGCAACAGTGTTTGCAGGGCGGGTACGCCAACCGTTTGCAGCACTTTGACTGCGGCAATGTTGTACGAGTTGGCGAGTGCTTCGCGGTAACGCACCAAGCCGTGTACGTCGAAGTCGTAGTTGCGCGGCGTGTAGGGGTTACCTTCCTGGGTTACAAACTGCACGGCAACATCTTCCACCGTTGTTGCGGCAGTCGCGCCGTTTCGTAGCGCGAGTGCGTAGGTGAAGGGCTTAAGCGCAGAGCCCGGTTGGCGCGCGGACACCGCGACGTTCACCGCACCGTCGTGTTCGGTGTCGTAGTAGTCTGCGGAGCCCACCATGGCGAGCACATCCCCATTGTGTGCATCCAACACCACCACTGCGCCGTCCGTCACGTTCTTGTCTGCAAGCAGCATAACTCTGCGTTCCACTATGCGTTCGGCACTGCGCTGCAAGTCCAGGTCCAATGTCGTTTTTACAATTTGGCCGGGGGCAAACGTGTCGCCGCGCTCTTCCAGCAACCAATGCACGAAATGCGGCGCGGCAATGGTCGTGCGGTCGGGGGCAAGTCGAATCGTTTCGGTCGCTGCTTCTTCCAGTTGTTCCTGTGTAATGAGCCCCTCACTCGCCATTGCTTGGAGCACCCGCCGGCGCCGCTGCACCGCGCGGTCTTTGTGTGCGGCGGGGTCGTTACCCGCAGGGGACTGAATAAGGCCCACAAGCAAACTGATTTCCCCCAGCGACAGTTCCTGCAAATTCTTGCCAAAGAATGCCAGACTACCCGCAGGCAGGCCGTACGCCTGGCGCCCCACGTACACTTCGTTGAGGTAGCCTTCCAAAATATCGTCTTTGCTCCAGCGGCTTTCGAGCTTGAGTGCTAACCACGCTTCGCGGAGTTTCCACAGGTAGCCGCGGTGCACGGGCTGCATGCGCATGCGCACGAACTGCTGGGTGATTGTGGAACCGCCGCTCACAATGCTGCCGCTTACCAGGTTCTGCCACAGGGCGCGCACGGTGCCGCGCAGACTTACGCCTGCGTGACTGTAAAACGAGCGGTCTTCTATAGCCAGAACTGTTTGGGGTATACGTTGCGGTATGTCTGCAAGTGCCAGCTGAGTCGTGGTGCCATAGTCTTGTTGACGCAGTTCGTAGAGCAACTTGCCGTTGCGGTCTTCTATGCGAATGGGCAACTTGCTTGTGGTGTTGCTCAGCCGCTGGGGAAGAGGGAGCACGAATGCAACGACCACCCCTACAACGAGAAAGGCGAGCGCTTGCGCGCCCACCTTCCCCTGCATAACCCGTTGCAGACGTTTACTGAGCCGCATCCTTTACTGTCAGCGGGCCTCCTTCCGTCGTGCCGTAGAGTTCGGGGTAGTACATTTCTTCCACTCGTGCAGGCCGCCACTTAAAGGTGCCGGGGAGTGTTGCACGCACCAAGTATTCTTGCTCGTACACACCGGCGGGAACGTGCTCACCGAAGAGGAAGAATTCGTCGTCGCGGTATTCCGTATGGGTAAAGACCCACGGCGACCACCACCAATTTTCGCTGGGCCCTTGCTCAAGTTCGCCCTGCAGCGACTGCTGGCTGGTTTGCAGCGCAAAGTCGATTCCTTCGAAGCCGGCCGGGTGGGGACTGCGTACCGCCACGAAGTGGCGCTCTTCGGGAATGACAATCGTCAGGTGCACCTTGTACGTGCCGCCCACTGTCGGGGTTGCCGGCGAACCACGCACGGGCGTTACCGTGCGAGTAATGCGCATGCCTTCGTCTGCCGCTTCTATCTGCGTCGCCTTCAGATTCGTCGTGCTTACCAAGTCGTAGTACGCACGAGCGCCGCCCCCCAGCGCAATATCCACTGTGTGGAATGCTCCTTGGTTTCCTGGAGTGAGCGCAAGGTCCACCGATTGTGCGGCGAGGGACTTGCCGGCATCTACAAGAATCTGCGCCACCTCTTTTTGGTCCAGCTGAATGCTGGCGGTTGCTTTTACAGGGCTCTTCTCTTGCAGGTCGATGTAACTTACTAATGCAAAAATCGCCTGCGCGGTGGACTGCGTGGTATCCCAGTGGTTGCCCGTGCGCATTTGCAGCAAACCGCGCATGGTTTGGAAGAGCAGCGGGTGGTCCGGCTGCACCTCTACCATTGCCTGCGCCACGAGCGCCGTGGTGCGAGCGTCGGTGTTCATATGCCACCGCCACAGACCGCTTATGTCCTTCTCTTCAAAGTGCGCGCCGCGCGGGTCCACTTTGGCAAGCGTCGCAATTTCCTGCAGTACGTCGCGCCCGCGTCGCTGGTCTGCTGCTTCCGTAAGCGCCATGGCCAGCTGTGCCTTGGCGTAGAGAGGCAAGCGGTTGCGCTGCTCATATGCGTTGCTGAGCAAGGCGCTGTCCGGGGAACCTGCTTTGCCCAGCATGAGTAGAATGTTCACGCGTTCCGCGAGCGTCACATCGCTGCTTAAGTCTTGTTGGCGCAGCACGTCTTGCAAGTACTGCTTCGTGCGCGCAACAACGGAACCGTCCACAGCGAAGCCGGCGTCCTTGGCGCGCAGGAGCGCTTCCAAAATGTACGCAGTGAGCGACGGATTGCTCTTCGTGGAATCTTGCCAGAAGCCAAATCCGCCGTCGCCGCGTTGGAACGTGAGCAAACGTTCCAAACCTGTTACCACGTTGTCGTCCACTTGTTGCTTGGAGCCGATTTGCAGAATGGTCGCTTGCTGCAAACGGCTTACCGCAAGGTTCGGAATCACGGCACTCGCCGTTTGTTCCGCGCAGCCATAGGGGTAGTGCACCAAGTAGTCCAAACTTCCCGGCAAGTAGCTGGCCATGCTGGGCGCAACCGTCAATTCGGCTGCAGCGCTCGTCGCTTCGTCGCGGCCCGGCACGAAGAGTTCTTCGGTTACTCCGCCGTTTTCCACGACGCCTGCCGCTGCGGTCACGTGTGTTATGCCGAACGGTTGCAAGGGAATTGTTTCGCGAATTGCATCGGATCCTGCAGCCGCCTTGGCGGCAAACTGCATAGTGGCGCTTGCTGCGTCGCTGAAGATGACGGGGAATTGCACCTTTGCTTGGCCGTCCGCAGGCACCTTTACGGTTTGCTCTGCCTTGCCTGTTATGCGAAGCCCGCTGCCACTCAGGGATACCGTAAATATTGCCTCGTTCGTCGTGCCGTTGCGCACTATGGCGGCCAGGTTTGCACTGTCGCCCGGCACCGCGAAGCGTGGGCGCACAGAACGAACAATCACGGGCTTCGTTTCGAGTACTTCATGGGTAGAAGCACCCACGAGCGAATCTTTCGTAATGCCCACTGCCACGAACTTCCAGGTGGTTAAGTTGTCTGGCAAGCGGAACGCAATGCGTGCGTGGCCTTGCGCGTCGGTAATAACCGAAGGGTTCCAGTACGCCGTGTCTTTGAATTCGCCGCGCACGTTCCCTTCTTCGTCTCCGCCACCACCGCCTTTGGAGCCCGGCTTAAAGCGCTCCAGCAAGAACACCAACGACTGTGCCGTACGCACACCCAGGCCACGCAGGCCGTAGAACGTTTCCATGGGGTTTGGCGTCTGAAACCCTGCCAAGTCCAATACACTCATATCCACCGCTGCAAGCGTGAGTTCCGCCGTAACGGGCTTGCCTTGGAAGTCGCGCGCATCGACGTCCACCGTCACCGTGTCGCCCGGTTTGTAGCGTTCTTTATCGGTATGAATGCTTACGCTGAGTTCCTTCTGCGCAGTGTCGATTTTCAGCGACGCGTAGCCAATACGGAATGCCGGCACGCCGGTGTCTAACCCTTGGTCGTCGAACGTTTCGCCAACGCGGGGTTTCAGTATGACTATGGAAACGTACGCATTCGGCGCAAGATCCGCGGTAATCGGAATGTCCAGCTGCTGTGCGCTGCTTTTAATGGGCATCAGTTTCTTTTGGATGATGCTTTCGCGCTCAATGGTGAGAAGCGCCGACACTCCTTTGCCCTGGAACGGCGATTGAATGAGCAGATGCGCCGTATCCCCGACTTTGTACGTGCGTTTATCGGTCGTTACGGTTATGCGGTTGCCGTTGGCCCGAGGCCAGTTCACGTAGGTGTCGGACCATGCATACACCGACGTCGAACTGCGGGTCATGCGGCCGCCCGCGTCGCGTGCGGTGGCAAGAATCACGAAACTGCCGCCGCGCGGAACGGTGAACGCGGTTTTCAACAGTCCGTCGTTCCCTGTGCGCACGTCGCGTTCTTCAATGGGTTTGTCGTTAAACGTGCTTTCGTAGTAGTACTGCGCGTCCACACCCTTTTTCTTTACTGTCGTCCACGTGCGTTCGGCCAGTTGCAAATGCACCGCGGTTCCCGGCAGCGCATCACCCGCCGTGGTAACCGTAGCAATGTTCACTTGAGCCTTTTCGCCCGGCGCCACGACGTAGTTTTCCATTTTCAGGCCCACGTACACGTCTGCCTGGTGGACGCGGATCCCCGCGCGGCCGCTCACGACTTGATTATTGAGGTCCGACACATCTGCTTCTATGCTCAGCACCTGGCTCAGCTTTTTACTCTGCAGTTGCAGCGGCACCTGCACTTCCAGTTCGCCGCGGTCGTTTAAGACTCCTTCGCCGCTGGCGATCATTTCGTTCTGCGTGTCGCAATTGCCCCAACACCACACCGACTCTTCACTGAAGGAATACGACGAGTCGTCTGCGCGGTTAAAGTAGTAGTTCTGGGTTATGGCGCGCCACTGCACCTTGGCGCCCGCCATGGGCGCCCCGAAGTAGTACGAGCCGCGAATCGTTGCGGTTGCCGTGTCGCCGAAGACGACGTCTTCGTGTTTCGGTTCCACTTCCACGCGGTAGTCGGGGCGGCGGTACGCCAGCACTTGGAACGAGCTGCCGAAGTACGACTGGCGCATGTCGGTTTCGGGCACCAGATTTGTCGACACCGAATACGTGCCCAGCTTCGCTTTTGCATCCAGCGGCACACTCCACGCAACGGTGCCGAATGCCGAGAAGGGGAGTGTTTTTTCGAATACGCGTGTGCCTTCGGGGTCATCTACCATTACATGCAACTGCCGGTCGCCGCCGGGAATCGTAAGTCGCCCGTCGGCGTCGTGAATGCGCACAATGGACTTGAGTCCTACGGTGTCGCCTGCCCGGTACAGCGGCCGATCCGTAACAATCTGTTCCATTTTTTGTAGCGTTAAGCCGTCGTAGGCGAAATCTTCGCTAAGGCCGAAATCGTACGGAGACATGCCGCTTACCCAGGTGCTTGTCACAAATGCCGTGTCGGCGCCGCGCGTTGCAACTGCGGTGACTGTTGGCATGTAGCTGCTAAAGTCTTTTAGGGAAATTGGCGCATCGAACATGCCGTCACTGTTGGCTGCACCTTCCGCCATTACGGTGCCATCGTCTTTTAACAGCTGCATGTGTGCCCCCGTCGCCGGTTTTCCCGTTTGCATATCCACCGCCCACGTAAGAGCGCGGTTACCCGAAATTTTGAGTGTGAGTGCGGTGTCCGTAATCGACAGGAACTGCACCAAGTGTTGTTGCTGGCCGTTGCTCCACGACTGCACCGCCTCGGGAGAAGTGAGCGTAAGTACGTAGAGCCCTGGCGTTACGTTCGTGCCCAGTTGTTTGCCGAGATCAAAAGGAATGGTTTTCCACAAGTTTCTGCCGGCGGTTGCCGGCAAACTCCACTGCCGTGCGCCTTCATAGCCTTGCAGCGACGGAGCGTAGTTCCAGTTCTGTTCGCGGCTTACGCGCATGCTTTGGAATTCCTGCAAACTGACTTTGGCCAGTTCCACCTGCAACGTCTTTACATTGAGCGCATTGAAGTAGAGCACCGGGGGTTTACTGGCTTCGAACACGCCAAAGTCGCCGTTGTTATGCACGGCAATTTCGGGTTCTAAGTCCGCGGTTTTCAGGGTGAAGGTTTGCTCTTTGCTCATGGGCGTGCCCCATGCATCTTTCACGTTTGTTGTGACCGTGAAAGTGTACGCAGTTCCAGGCAGTATAGACGGCGGGTATATAGCCATATCTTGGTTTGTGTACTCCCCCAAGTTTGCAAGTGAGTCGTTCCAGTCTGGAATTGCCGGGCTCACGCGAATCGCTCCGCTCAGGCTGAGTGCCGATGCCGGGTTCGTAAAACTAAAGATGATGGCGCCGTACTCCTGGCGCACGCTTTTTGCTTCCATGGGGCCCGCCACCATGAAGCCCGTCTTCAGCTCATTGCTCGAAGTCAGGTTCCCTCCTTTGGCGGCAACACCCGCTTCGACCTGCAGTTCCACTTGCGTGCTCATGGGTAGTTGCTGCTGCGGTGTAATGTCCACTGCCGATTCATCTGTCGTGCTCCCCGTTTCTGTTTTTGTAACGTGGTAACTAACCGTTATCGGGAATGCTTGGCCGGACTTTGCATCCTTCAGGTGCGCTTTCTGCTTTACGCTTTCCAGCTGCACCGGCAGTTGGAAGCGCACGATAATTGCTTGTTTTCTGCCAATGAGCCCGTAGTTCGGTTCTGTTTCGCCCAGCACATTCGGGCGCTGTGTGGAAAAGGTCCAGCGCAGATCTTCTTTCAATGGGTCTGCCGTAAGCGAGGACTTCAGCTCACTTCCTTGTATGCTCACGGTGTACTGCGTCGCCGGTTTCCAGTTTCCTTTTGGTATAAACCGCAACACCGAACTACTTTCCCATTGCCAGTTGCCAGCAGTTGGCGGGTCAATCGTTGCAGGAATCGTTGTGTCTTCCTCGTTTCCACCTAGGGCACGCATGGGGCGGTCGAAGAAAAGCGAGAGCGGAATGTCCACGGGCACTTCGTCTTGGTTCGCCGGGGGCAGTTGCATGGTAACAATCGGCGGGCCCGCCACCAGGTATGTGGTTTTCAGTTCGCGCCCCAAGGGGCTGCCATCGCTGCGCTGTGTTTTTGGGCTGACGTGCAGTGTGTAGCTTTCACCCAGCGCAAGCGGTGCAGAGGGGTGGAAAGCGAGCTTCGTGCCTTGCACCGTAATCTCTCCGGTAAGAGGTGGGTCCACGGTTACGTTTTGTTCAATGTTTTGTGACGACACCTCCACCGGTAGTTCCAGAATGAGTGGCGATGCCTCCGCAATTTTCACCGTGCGCGGTCCTGCTATTGCAAGAGTGCCCCCGTCGCCAAGGCCAAAAGGACTCTGCGGCAGCACGAGAGCGGCAACGGCAAGCAGCACCGCACAGACGGCGGCGCCAACGGCTATAACAAGAGAGCGGGAGGTGTGCATGGGGGGATTCTACGCGTACTACGAGTGAGCGGCAGTTTCGTGACAGAATTTTTCCGGAATAGTCTTGCGTTTCCCGCGCACTCATGGCGCAGAATTCATCTACACTGCCGCCATGCCAGCGTTCCCCCTGCTCCAACTGCGGCCCCTTTCCGAAGCGCATGTGAAAAATCGCCACCATGCGATCTTCCGTTCTGCCGTGGGTGCACCGCCACAAGCGCCAGACGGCGCCATTGTGGAAGTGCGCAGTTCCAAGGGGGAATTCCTCTGCTACGCGCACTGGAACAGCCAAGCCTACATTTGCGGCCGCGTGCTCAGTTTTCGCGAAGGTGACCCGCTCGCAGAAATTCGCTCACTGCTGGAACGCGCAGTGGCGCTCCGTAAAAATCTCTTCACCGCAGAAGACACCACAGCGTACCGGCTCATAAACGCAGAAGGCGACAGTCTGCCGGGGCTCATAGTGGACAAGTACGATACGGTGCTTGTGGTGCAGTGCACGACGCTCGGTTTTGACCTCATGCGCGAATGGGTTGCGCAGCAGTTGTGGGAACTGTGCGCACCCAGCGCCATCTACGAAAAATCCACCTCCACCGCACGCAAGAAGGAAGGCATGGGCCCGCGCGAAGGCTGGCTCCGCCCCGCATCGAGCGGCTCTGGTGCGGGGCTTAAAGGTGAAGGCTCCACCGTGGTGCCCGTTACGGAACGGGGGATTCGCTTCAGCATCCAGTTAGCCGGCAGCCAAAAGACAGGGCTCTTTTTAGACCAGCGCGAAATGCGCGCGGTCGTACGGAGTTTTGCAAAGGATCGTACCGTGCTGGACTGCTGCAGCTACGTTGGCGGGTTTTCCGTAGCAGCGTTACTCGGCGGCGCACGACACGCGCACGCAGTGGACTATGACCCCCAGGCCATAGAAGGCGCTCGCGCTAACGTTGCCGAAAACGGCATAGAAGCAGCGTGCTTCAATGCCAGTGCCGAAGACGTTTTCAACTTCCTGCGCCGCAGGCCACTGCCGCAGCAGTTTGATTTCATTATTGTAGATCCGCCCGCATTCGCGAAGCGCAGCAGTGATATTGACCAAGCAACCAAGGCCTACACAGACCTGAATCGTTTGGCGCTGGAGGCACTCCCCGCAGGGTCCTTACTGCTTACATGCTCCTGCTCGTTCCACGTGAACGCTGCACAGTTCCAAACAATCGTCTTCCATGCGGCACGCCAAGCAGGGCGTTCTGTTCGCATCCTGCAGCGGCACCGCCAGGCATACGACCACCCCATCAACTTGTATCACCCCGAAGTGGACTACCTAAAGAGTTTGCTCCTCTGGGTTGAGTAAACGTGTGCTCTTTACCGTAGGTTTGGAAAATTGAATGTATACGTGCGACGTAGAGTCTGTACGGGAATATCCCATTCCAAGGACGTGGGCGACGTAGGAAATCTCCATTTTAGGAGACCTTGTGCACCGTCCGATGTGCAAGAGAGAGGAAGAACGCGCTGGCCGTTTGCCCCTATTCCATAACACTGTAGTACGTCGTAGAGCTCTTCCTGGGAAAGACGCGAATGCAGCTCTCGTATTGCGAGAATGTTCACACCGGTGCCGTCTGCCTCTTGGTCCACGCGAAATGCACAAAGGGCAGATTCCAGCCTTTGATCTTTCGTGCGAGACGCTACGCGCTTGAGTATGCAGTGATCTATGCTCGCCTTTACTTCAATGTCCTGCAGTTCCCCTAAAGAAATTGGCAGAGGGGTGGATGTGTAGAAGCCGCGTTGCACACGAGTTTGTGGAGGGTTCAGATACTGGATATTTCCATCTGTTCTATGAGATACAGAATGGATAATGGTTTGCGCAGGAGGAAAGCGAGCTTCCGTTTCAGGGCGAAGGATGAAACTGTTCTCTGCCCGAAGTGCCTGCATTTGGGCCGGGCCTCGTATGCTGGTAGCGACTCTACGGTCTGATGCTACCAGTTGCATGTACGCCGGCATCCAGCGTTCGTACCGAGTCGGGCTGGTACTGCTGTTGCAGACAATCTCGAGTACTTCCAACACTGTTTTGCCGTTGAGCGGCGTTTTTATAGAAACATCGGGAACGTCATGCCTCAAAGAGACGGTGTCACCTGTTTGCCTGGAGAGCTCGGCAAATATCTCTTTCGCCGAAGGCCCTCCTTTTTTCTGCAGCCACTCCTTGGGCGCGGCAAACCGCTGTGGGCGCGTTGCATATATGGGCCACAGCCGTTGAAGACGCAGACGCTGTTCCGGCGAATACTCTGGTCGTTCTGGATTAAGCAATTTCCATATGTCTTGTTCTGGGTCATTCTCTACCATCATCTGCAGCCATCGGTGTGCTTGTTCGCGCTTTGCGTGAAGGTCATCGTCGAGTTGTTCAATTTTTTGTGCAGCTTCATTGTCGGAAAATTCCGGACTTTGGGCCACTGCTTCACCGCTCATGAGTAATACCGGAGTAAGTGCGCTCCGAAGCATGCGAAACAATCCTCCCATTTTTCCAGACCCTACCTGCGGACGGCCATCCGCTTTGGTTTCCGGTACTGCATATGCTGCATGTTCCAGAGGGGCAAAGTGTGTTCTCCATTCCGAAATTGTCAATGTTCTGCGGTTGGCTCCGCACCCGGGGGCACGGCACTGGCAGGAAGAGTCGTTGCTTTTTCCTTGATCTCCTCTATTTGTTCTTTTCGCTCGCCTTCTTCGTGCTCCTTCACCATGACAATGGTGTTTTCTATCACGCTCGCAATTTCGCTGGGGTGCGGCATGTATTTCATAGTGACTTCTTTGTTCGAAGCCTGCAGGCGCTCTTTTAAGTTGATGTGAAGAACCCCAACGTTCACGAAGCCCCAGAATTGCGACTCTGCGCGTGTGCTGGCGATGTTGTCGAAACTGATGGGCGTAATGTCGTTGTGGAAGAACGAAATTTGCGTGACGCGAATGATTTTCTGCGTTGTGACGATGATGCAGTTGAGTCGCCAACGAATGTAAGCGTTGCACGCCAGAAACGCGCCGAGCAGCAGCCACAGAGCCGCGAACCCCACGAACCAAGCATTCGAAAAGAATTCTTCCAGCCACATGAACCACAGTCCTGCTCCGGCGACTGCAAAAATGACTAGCCCCCGGAAAAAGAACACGAGAAAGTAGCACCAGTGGTGCGAGGCCGTAAGCAGTTCCTCTTCACCGTGCACAATGAAGCGTTCCTTAATCACGCCAATATTGGTTTCCAAGGCGAGGATTCTCATCACCCGTAGACGAATGCGGCATCTGTGTCTTACTTCTCTTGTGTTGCAGGCGGCGCGGGGGTCACCATGCTCACACATGCGCAAATTCCTCGCCTCCGGTTGGTTTCCATTCATTGCGGTGTTCCTCTTCGCAGCAGTGACTGTGGCCATGTATGCATATTTGCAGCCAACGGGGGACGACATTGGCAACAGTCAAATTCAGGACATTGCGATTATTGCCGGGTGGGCCGTGGGCCCGGCGTTTGCGCTGCTGTCGTGGGTATTGGTTATGGCGCTCAACGGTGTGCGTCGTCTTCTGCGACTTCGGAAGATCGCGTGGCTGCACCCGGTCATCGCCATCCTCGGTCTCTTGCCATGGCTTCTGTTGGGTTGGCAGCTCACCATGAACGAGCCGCGCTACACGCCGTTTGCACGCGCGGTCATTGATTTTGCAGGCAAAGAAATGCTGGTGGGTGCATTTGTTGCATGTGTGTTCGCAGTGGCGTGTTCCGTTCCCTTGCTCTTCCGCACCAAGCAATGAAGAAGCTCGCTCTTCTGGTCGCAGCACCTGCCTTCATCCTCTTAAGCGGATGCCTGGGCGACGTTATGGAAGTGTTTTGCGAAACGAGTCCCGACAGCGACCACTGTTTCCAGGCTGCCGCCGTACAAGAAGGCAACGGCGACAATTGTGAACATGTGAAAGGCGAAGGGTTTGGCGGTGGGAGCAATCCGCCGAAAGACAAATGTTACTTGCAGATTGCTGAAAACACCGGAGATCCTTCCGTTTGTGCAAACATTCAGGGTGGCTTTATGAGCTATAGCGAGGAAGAGTGCCTCAAAAACGTGTTTGCGAAGCACACAGTGGAAGATTGCAAACAGGCGGAGGATGAACTGCGTTGCCGCTCCGCGTATGCAAGCAACGGCAAAGGCTGCGGGGAAGGCTACACCGTGCAGCAGGGTGCGTGCGTGAAACCTCCTCCCACGGAGGAAAACAAAGGAGCCGACGACGACATAGAAAGCAAAGCAGAGGCTGACTTGAACACGCTCAAAGACGCGGCAACGGGCAAGTACATGGAGCTGCTTACGAAAGCCATTGAAGAGGAGCAAGACGACGCGAAAAAACTAGGCCTGGAAAAGTACAAGGAATTCTTGGAAAAAACCGGTGAAACCATGGAAACCGTTACAACCACGGCGGAGCAACTGAAAGAGATAAAGAAGATCTTCTTAGATAGCTATGACCCGTCTATGGACATCGACAAAATGCCCGTCAATAAAATTCTGGACCCCGGGCTCTTTGACCGCATAAAAGGCCGCATTTTCGGGGAAGATGCGCCAACCGAGCGTTCCCGCGCAGACGACGCGCTGAGCGTGTACGAAGCCATGCTCAAGCGCCAAGGCGACATCGACTACTTGCAGAAGGGCCGACTCGAGCGCCTGCAAGAAACGGTGACGTCGAAACTGAAAGACGAAGGCACGAGCAGAATCAAAGACACCGCAAAGGAAATTGCCGAAGGCGTTGCCGGCACTGCGTTTGCCACGGTGGGCATTGTGGATCATGCCCTTACCTCGTTCCAAGAAGCGGCGCAAAAGGAAATGTTCCTAGGGCTTGCCGCTGCCTACAACCGTCGGCGTGACGCCATTGCACAGAGCAACCCCGGTCTTTCGCCGGAAGAAATTCACAAGCGCACGGTGGCTCAAGTGAAAGACGATCCCTACCAAGACGCCGTGAACACCGGGTTCGTAAAATATGGCAACGTGTTAGAAAACGGCGACTGCAAGGACTCCGGTAATCCGCTCTGCATCGACAACCGCGTGTTTTGGACAGCCATGGATAAAACGTACGAATACAGCCACAAAGCGAAATAAATGGCATGCCGTTGGGGGCTGTATGCGTGCAGATTTGCAACCCTCTTTTCGTAAGAGGGCGGTTTTCCGTGCGTCTTGGTATGTGCACCAGGGTCTTTGCGCCCGATTGCATATATTCCCCCAACCAGTATGGAAAACAATGCGTACCACCACTACCGGCATTCCATTCTGCTCTTTTTAGCGCTTGACGTTGCATTCGCATTCATAGCGGCGATCCTCATGCTTGCCGCAGTGCGCAGTTTCGCAGCGGAGCCAATGACGCAGTACACCGACGTGCCTTCCGGCGCATGGTACGAGCAGTCTGCCGCGAACTTGCTGCTCACTGGCACGCTCGATGCCAGTGAAACGCGCCTTCGTCCCGGTGAGCCGGCCACGCGCGCCGAAGTTATGAAAGTGCTCGTCCAGGCAACCGATGAAGACCTTGTCTACCCGGCAACGGCCAGCTTCAGCGACGTGCCGCGTTCGGCATGGTATTTCCCGTATTTCGAAGCTGCCGCGCGCGCAGGGCTCGTGCGCGGCGATGCCAACTGTTACCAGCGCAGCACCCCGTGTACCGCGCGTCCCAGCAGCCGCGTGAACCGCGCAGAAATGGCGATTTTGCTCCAGCGCGCATACGCGCTGAGTTCCATCGGCAGGGCGCCGATCTTCCCAGATAACGACCGCAGCCAGTGGTACTTCCACGCCATTCAAACGGCAGCGGACCACTGTATTTTGCAAGGGGACGGCAACACGGGCCGCGTGCGGCCGGCGGATTCCATGTCGCGTGCAGAAATGATTGTCATGGTGGATCGTGCCGAACATAACGCGCAATACGGCGTGGATTGCGGCGTGCGAGAAACGGTCATTCTGAACGCCGTAGCCGTGGACGCAACGCATGTTCGCGTTGGCTTTAGCGCGCCGGTTGAACACAGTCGCGCTCTCGAAACGTCGCGCTACCTTGTGGAACGCGTGAGCGGCGGCAGTGTCGGTATTTCCGACGTGCGCATCATAAGCGACGACACCGTGGAATTGACTCTGAATTCCAGGTTGCGCGGCAGCACGACGTACCGCCTTACCGTGCAGAACCTGCGCACGACGGACGGCGAGTTCTTTACCGATACGGACACGTTTACGACGGGCAGCACGGTGGTTTCCGCCGAAATCAACGATGTTGTTGCCACGTCGGCTACCCGCATACGGGTGAGTTTCACCGACGACGTTGCCGCTTCTTCGGCCAATGACGAAGGCGTGTACATGCTGGAACGCGTGAGCAACAACAGCCGCATTGGCATCGACCGCGCCACCATTGTGAATAACAGAACGGTGGACTTGGACTTGAGCAGCGCGCTTACCTCGCAGGCCACGTACCGCTTATCTGTCGACACGATGCGGTTGACGAGCGGCGAGACCTTCAGCGACAGCCAAACCTTCGCGTGGGTCCAGAACGTTTCGCCCGAACTTGTGAGCGTCAGTGCGTCTTCCTCCACCCGTTTGCGGCTTACCTTCAATGTGCCGCTGAATGAAGCCCGGGCAGAGCAGTCTGTTCGCTACCGCGTTACGACCGGCGGCAGCACCGTTGCCTTGGATCGTGCGCTTCTCATCAACAGCAACACGGTGGAATTGACGTTGAACGACACGTTGGAAACACAGCGCGAATACACCGTGGAAGTGTTCGACATGCTGGATTCGGCCGGTGTAATGTTTTCGGACACCGGTGCGTTCCTCTACACCGCTGCCGATTTGCAGTTTACGGCGAGCTTGAGCGGCATTCGTGAAGTACCGCCCGTTGTCACCTCGGCCACGGGAACCGGCACCTTCACCTTACGTGCAGACGGCCTGCACTACGACATAACCGTTCGCGGACTTTCGGGTTCGCTCATTACGGGTGCGCACTTTCACCACGGCGACATAGGTGAGGAGGGCGACATCTTGGAAACCATCACCTTTACAGGTACGCGTGCCGTTGGCACCTGGACCGCCATGACGGCTAATGAACGGGATGATCTCCTCAATGGCGACGTCTACGTCAATGTGCATACCGCTGCGCACCCAGACGGAGAGATTCGCGGCCAGGTTACAGAGTAATAATCGGAAAGCAGGGGGGGCGACCCCAGTGGGGTCGCCCTTTTGTTCCCGCGTAAGAATGCGTCCTCCCGTTCGTCTACCTGAAAACTTCCCCCATATTTTCGTTATGGCGAATTCCGACAATTCTGCAATGAACACCGCGCTCATCGTCATTTTAATTCTTGCCGTGCTCATTGGCGGGTACATCGTTTGGGCACAGATGCAGACTGGGAACTACGGCGGTTCTTCCGGCTCCGACAGTTCTTCGGGCGGCGGCATGTCTGCCGCTGCGTCCGTCGGCATTTCCTACTGAGCCATGCCGATACGTTTTGCTGCCGATGACAAGCGCAAATGACTTCTTGTAAGAACAGGAAAGCAGCTTCGTCTGGTAGCATGAATCCTCATTCCTCTCTTCGCATGGTTCCTCCATTCATTTCCGAACAAGACTTCCTGAGAGCGTACGACGAATACGCGGATGCGATATTCCGCCATTGCTACTTCCGCATTCTGCACCGGCAACGCAGCAAGCAGCTTATGTGCGAATCCTTCAAGCGTTTGTGGCTCTTTATTGCCGACGGCAATGCAGTCGATTCGCTCAAGCTCTTCCTGTACCGCGCAATCGATGCGCTCATAGACGAAGAAGAACGCGCCATGGCCATGACAGACCGCCATATGGCAATGCGCGATGCGGAGCATGAGCTTGCCGCCGTGTTAGAACGCTTGCCGCAAGACCAACGCCGCACCTTCGTGTTGCATTTCATCGACGGGTTCTCGGCGCAGGAAATCAGCGATATCATCGGCGGGTCGCCACTTTCGCATGCAAGCGCTTTGCAGCAGCAAGAGGAATTGCTCGTGTCGCTTGCGTCGCCTTCCAATTCTTCTTCCACAACGTATGCAAGCTAATGTGTCTGCTTTCCTTGCGGCTATGGGCGCCATGCGCCTGACACCCACAGAGCGAGCAAACATTCGCTCTGGTCTCATTGCAGAGACAGCTGCAATCCCACATTTAACAAAGAAAGAGCAGGCGGACGTGAGCGCGGATTTGCATAGCTTTGTGCAGGAATTCCCCCATAAGTTCAGCCAATATCCTGGGCGTATTGCCATGGCCGTGCTGCCCGAGTGGAATTTGCTATGCCACCTGCAACCTTTCGTTGTGCGCGTGGCTTCCCAACAGGAGGTGCAGCCATGAAAAAGCGCATTCTCATAGCGGAAGACGACCAATTTTTGGGGGAGACGATTCAGGCGGCTTTACAAGACCACGGTGCGGACGCGCAGCTGGTCTGCAACGGCGAACAGGCCGTTACGGCCTTGGAAGCAGAGCAGCCCGACTTGCTGCTGCTCGACCTCATCATGCCGAAGAAAGACGGTCTGCATGTGCTGCGTCACGTACATGCCAAAGGGTACCGGTTTCCCGTGGTCATTCTATCAAACCTGAGCGGCGATCTTGCTCCGCAGCAGTACGCGGCGCTGGGCGCGCGGGACTACATGGTAAAGAGCGACATGGACGAAGCGGATTTATGGCCGCGCATTCGGAAGTATTTGTAGTCATGCCAAAAGCAAAACGCACCGCCGGCACTCCTGCCGCCGCGAAGCGGCAGCCAATGCTGTACTTGGCAAGCCACGGCTTGCAGACGCCCATTTCCGCAATTCGCTGGGGGTGTGGTCGGCTCAAACGCATGGCGGCTGGTTTGCCGCCGGAGCAGCGGCAGATTGTCGAAGACGTGCAAGAACAAGCGAAATTGCTTTCCCGCATGTTCGAGGCACTCCTCCTTCTTGCCAAAGTGGAAGACGGAACGCACATCTCCGCCTTGCAAGACATCTACCTCCACGATTTTCTGCAAACCGTCGTGGCCGCAAGCGCTCTTCCGCAGGACGTGTCGTGGAAACTTTCTTGCCCAGACGACCTTCGCTTGCGCACGGACCGCGCACTCCTTACAGCCCTTACCGAAGCGTTGCTGCTCGTTGTTGCATATGGCGCACGCGGGCAACGCACGGTCCATGTGACGATCGCACGGCACGGAACACCGCAGGAATGCATTGTTACCATTCATGCGCCGTTACAGCTGGCGCTCGTGGAAGACGCGGCCATTGCACGGCAGGAGGACGGTCAGCGCATTGTGGGCGGCGTCCCCGGTGTCATGCTCTCCGTTGCCGCAGCGCTTGCCTCTGCCCTGGGCGGCAGCTTGCAGGTGCACGACGAATGTAAAATTGTACTCAAACTTCCGTCGCCGCCGTCTGTTTCCGTGCTGCCGGAGGCGTAGCATGTCTCCTCCATGGCTCACTCCACCACATTGCCGGCCTCCGTGTTCTTTCCGCAGCAGCACGATGTTGCGGGGCTCGAAACACTCATGGGGTTTTCGGAAGAGCACTTGCGTTTTATAGCGGAATCGCTGCCCCAGATCGTCTGGACAGCAACGCCCGAAGGCGACATTGACTACATGAATGCGCGTTGGTTCGAGTACACCGGCTTAACGCCCGAAGAAACGTACCTGGGTTTAAAGAGCGCCGTGCACCCGGACGACTACCGCGGGTACATAACGGCATGGAGCACAGCAGTGAAAACACAGCAAGCATACGAAGTAGAGTACCGTTTTCGCAGAGCAAGCGACGGAATGTACCGGTGGCACCTTGGCAGGGGGTTGCCGTTGCGCGACGCCTCCGGCGCCATCGTGAAGTGGTTTGGAACGTGCGTCGACATTCACCTGCAAAAGGAAGCTGAGCGCCAGCTGCGTTCCCTCAACGAGCACCTGGAATCCATTGTGCTGGAACGCACGGCGCATTTGCAGAAAGAAATCCGCGAACGCGAAAAGACGCAGCAAGAACTTGGGCAGTTGCTTCAGCTGAAAAAAATGATGATCAACACTTTGCCGATGGCGGCCGCGACAGTCGACCAGAAGGGGATACTTCTCTATGCCAATGCTCAGTTTGAAACGCTCTTTGACCACAGCCCAACGCAGCAGAGCATTGTTGGCAGGCGCGTTGCAGACGTGCTTCTTGAAGCAGAGCGGTTGCTTCCTTCCGCGGGGTGGGAGGCACTTGCGCAGCGGTTCTACAAGCATGCGACCTCTGCGTTTCGCCAAGACGTCGTCTTACAAGACGGCAGAACGCTTTCCGTGGAATGCCTGCCGAGCGCCGACAATGAACAGGCGGGAGGCTGCCTGTTGCTCGTGCGCGACATTTCGCTGCAGCGGCGCATGGACGCAGTGAAGTCGGAATTCATGTCGCTGGCCAGCCACCAATTGCGAACTCCGCTTACGGGCGTTCGCTGGGCGCTTAGCCGCTTAAAACGCCTGTTCAGCGGCCGCATGAATGAAGAAGAAGAGCGCCTGTTGTCGCAGGCCAGCGCTTCCGCCGCCGCCATGGCGCAAACAATCCGCACCATGCTTTCCATTTCGCGCGCCGAAGCGAATTTGCATTCCCTTACATTTGCCGACGTTTCCATGGCGGATTTTTTGCGGAGTGTTCAGGAAGAATCTGCGGAGTCGGCGGCTGCAAAGCACATCGAGTTCGCTGTCATTTGCCCGGAAAACATTACCGTGCGCACCGACCCCGTGGTATTGCGCGAAATTGTTTCGAATTTGCTGAGCAATGCCATAAAGTACACGCCGGAGGGCGGCACGGTGCGCTTGCAAGCTGCGCAGTACCATGACTGCGTGCGGCTGCGCGTGCAAGACACGGGATACGGCATTCCCCAGCACCAGCACGAAATGATTTTTACGAAGTTCTTCCGCGGGGAAAACATTTTGCAAATGGACACGCACGGCACGGGGCTTGGCCTGTACCTGGTGTCCCACTTGGTGAGCGCACTCGGCGCCACCATTCGTTTCGAGTCGCAGGAAGGAAAGGGGACGACGTTTACGGTGCAGCTTCCCCTGGAACAGATTTAGCATCTCGAATGCCTATTCTTGCTAGTGCGTCGGGCACTTCTTCTAACATGGTGGCAAACGATGCTTGGTATTCCAGCCAGCTTTGCGTAGCGCCAATTTTCATGTTGTCCACTTGGTAAATATACGCGGGCGGTTTTGCTAAATCGGCATGTTGCACGCCGCTGATCTCCATGCCGAATTTTGGCAGCAACAAAGTGCATGGCTTATTTTGTGCTCGGAGCGTGTTGGGAATGCGTTGACCCTGTTCATCTGTAAAAGCAATGTCTTTCAACGTATATGTTCGTACATGTGCGTCGCGCCGCAAAATTTGCAATGCATCCAGTTGTTGCAAATGCCTGGCTACGGCGAGTACCGCCGCCCCTGGGGCTTTCCCGCCAATAAAGAATATGTCGGCAAAATTGCCAGATTGAATGGCATGCTGCACGTCCAAAAGCTCGTCTTCTTCCATTTGCACGCTTCCATTGAAGTATTTTTCGTACTTCGGCAGGTATGTTGCATCGTTTGCGGGGTCCATTGGGGCAATCCTGGAAATACACACGGCGACAATGCGTCCGTTCTCGTCTTCTACAATGATTCCGTGCATGGAGTGCAACGCGCGCTTCCCTTCGACGGTGTCAGATGTCATCAGTTTTTCTGTCTGTGGGAGCAGTGTTTGCATTTCACCTGTTTCATAGGCATTTGCGGCTTCCACCAGCCACTTTGTATTCTTTCGTACGTCACGCTTATGCCTCGCGATCAATTTGAGCGCTATATCGGGCGGCAGGCGTGATTCTTCGTAGAAAAGAACAATGGCAGGAATGTCGGCAGAGGTCATCGTTCGCGCCTTTAGTACGCCTCCCTTTAGCAGTGCTTCGCTCAATTTACTGGCGGAAAAATCTCTCTCCTCGAGCATTTTTAGCATGCCGATGACATGGGGATTATGGAGCGCATGTTCCGAAAATTTGTGTGGAGCCGTATGGATGTCATCCAGTGCTTGCTCTAGGCGTTGATAAAACAACGTGTGAGCCGTTTCTTGCCGAGCATCGGGGTTCGTAAGGATTTCATACAGTGCGCGCCCCTGCCTTTCTATAATTTGGCGACAAATCCACAATTCCAAGTTTTCCATTTCCGTCCCTGGCGTTACCTTGCTCGATATTTCATGAAAAGGATCGTGAGAAATGTGTAAGGCTGCTTGCAGCCGTGTTCTGACTTTCCGTACAACGCGATCCGTGACGTTTCCATAGTCGCTCAAATTTGCATTGATACTCTCTAAATGGCGCTCCAGGATTTGTTCGCGCGCCATTCTCTGTTGCAGAGTTAAATACATGGTGTCTAGACAACTAGACCTATCAGATCTCCTTTACCGTGGAAGTGCAATACCTCCAGGACACAACTTTTATGCAGAAATCATCATAAAATTTCAATAGATCAAGAGGGCCTTTGTCAGAAGCAGAGGGGTTCAGCAGTCACCTGATGTGTTCTTTCCCCAACTTTTTCTATGGCAACTATTATCGAACGAGACGTCTCAAGCGGAGGCGACAATGGTTCTTCCATGGCAACGGCAGTCGTCGCCATCATTGGCATTGCCGTTATTTTGGGTCTGGCACTCCTCTTCTTCCGCAATGGCTTCCCTGGCAGTGCTCCGGCGAACGATAGCATTCGAGTGAATGTCGAAGGACAACTGCCGGCGCCCACCCCGGCCAACTAAGAAGTCCGTGCGAACAGCATCGGCATGCAAAAGCCGCTGAAGACGAATCTTTGGCGGCTTCCTTACAGTGATTTCTCCTATTTCTTTCCTGTCGCAAAGTTCGGTAATAAAGGCAATCAGGTTTCGTCTGCAGTGGCTCCGATAGCTTTTCACCCCCATGTTCTATGGAGCACTCATTTTCTTCCCCACTGACGCGCGCCGCTTCGCTTGGCGCTGGCGTTGCCACATTCCTTCTTGCGGTGGTCGTAGCCATGGCGGCTGGAACACTCACGGTTACTCCGCAGAACATGCAGGGGTGGACCATGTACACCTCCGGTCCCGGCGCCTCGGGTACGGGCACCTTTGTAAACGGCCCTGGTACGCCGCCGCTTGGCACCGGCAGCGTGAAGTTTATAACTGGCCCCGACGGGGACTTCTTGGAACTGCGTCACGGCGGTTTTTCGGGCAAACTTCTTAGCACGCTTACGGAACTTACGTACTCCACGTACGTGCCCACTGCCTCCGGTAGTTCGAACGACAACACCTGCCAGGCGCCGTACTTGGTGCTGACTATAGATAACAGCGGCGACACCGACCCGGACGAAAATGGCGACAATACGCTTTTCTTCGAACCGTGTTACCAGAGCGGCGCGACTACTGTGCGCGACACGTGGCAAACCTGGAACGCGCTGCAAGGGCAGTGGTACCCCGGGTACGAAGAAGACGGCTCCGTGCGCGTAAGCGGTCCACCGACGCAGACTATTGCGCAGTATGTGGCAACGCATACCGGCGCCAAGATTGTAAACTCCAGTAATGGCAAAGGGGGAGTGCGCATAGATGCCGGCGGGGGCGGACCAATAACGTCCGATGACATCTACTTTAGTGATGCATTCAAAATTGGCTTTGCAGGCGACACGACAACGTACGACTTTGAGTCGGGCGACAGCGATGGCGACACCATTCCCGACGCAAATGACAACTGCCCGTCCGTTCCCAATACCGACCAGTCGAACATCGACAACGACGTTCCGGGCGACGCCTGTGATTCCGACGCCGACAACGACGGCGTACAGAACGGCGCGGACAATTGTCCCTTGCTGGATAACAGCAACCAAGCCGATGCCGACAATGACGGCGTTGGTGACCTGTGCGACAGCAACCCCTCCGTTGTTGTCGTAACGCCGGGCAACATGCAGAACTGGATGTTCATACCAACAAACCTTGGCCACATGGTAACCGGGCCGGCCTCCCCGCCGCTTGGCGTGGGAAGCGCACAACTGAGTGCAGGCACAGGCTCGGCCAGGGCCACGATTGCAACGAATACGTTCTCGGGAACGCTCCTTAGCAACATCACCACGCTCCTCTACGACACCTATGTTACACCACCATCATCTTCCTCTTCTTCCTCGTCGTCGTCGCTGAGTAGTTCTTCGAGTGTTGTAAGTAGCAGCAGCGTGAACTCTTCCTCAGTAAGTTCCGGTACGGGGAGTTCGGCATCATCTGTTTCTTCGGGAACAGGCTCTTCCTCTTCCTCTTCCTCGGTCTCTTCGGGTACCGGTAGCTCCAGTTCTGTAAGTTCAGGGACGGGAAGCTCTAGCTCGGTAAGTTCCGGAACAGGCAGTTCTAGCTCCGTTAGTTCGGGCACGGGTTCTTCTGCCTCCAGTTCTTCCAGTGTAAGCAGTGCCAGTTCCAGCAGTTCTTCCAGCAGCGCGCCGCGCATTGCCATGCCGCCGCTCATGGTTCTTGTGGTGGACTCCGACGGCAACGGCACGGCAGATGACCGCCTAACCTACGACCCGCGTGACCAAGTCACAACAGGAACAGGTTCTTCGTCTTGCACGGCAACGGGTTGTACCAAGTTCAGTGTCTGGCAAGAGTGGAACACACTCCCCGGTATTTGGGAGTCGCAAACGTTCGGTACCGGAACCTTCTTGGCCTACCGAATTGCACATCCGCTTGCACGCATTGCACATGTTACCGCTTCTGGCAGTTGGCTGTTTGCCGTTGGCGGAGACACCTCGTGGAATGGCGTTGTCGGCAATGTCGATAAAGCCCGCATAGGCACAGGCTCCGGCGGCCTTACGTACGACTTCGACCCGAACCCTGTTGCATCCAGCAGTAGTTCTTCGACCGGCGGCGGAGGAGGCGGAGGAGGGGGAGGCGGCGGTGGGGGTGGTGGTGGAGGTGGTGGCGGTAGGGGCGGCAGTGGTGGTGGAGGCACTGGCGGCACACCCACGCCAGGTACTGGTGGTGGCCCGGGCTTGCCAAACGACGTTCCCAGCAGCAGTTACTTTGCAGACGCCGTGCGCAACCTTATTCGCATGGGAGTGCTGGATGCCAACGACTTGTTCCGCCCGGGTGAATTCGCCAACCGCGCGGAAACCACGAAGGTCGCCATAGAAATTCAGGGTGGAATTCTGAATACCGAACCTTCGAGCTCTGGGTTTGACGACGTACGCGCGGGGGCTTGGTACTACGGGTACATGTCCGACGCAGGGCTCCGCGGCATCATTCGCGGCGACCGCAACTGCTACGGAACGCACCCTTGTACTGCGCGTCCTGCAAACACGGTGTTGCGTGCAGAGGCTGCCGCAATCATTGTGCGCAGCTGGGCGTTGCCGCTTACAGGCGAAGCGCCGCACTTTACCGACGCGCCGGACGGCGAGTGGTATACGTACTGGATGCAAGCCGCCGCCGACCACTGCATAGTGCAGGGTGACTCCGGAACGCTGCGTTCCCGACCGCTTGCAGCGGTGAACCGCGCGGAATTGGTGACCATGTTCGACCGCGCCATGATGAATTTGGACTACGGCAACGGCTGCAACCCCTCGACGCGCGCAACCATCCTTTCGGCAACTGCCATTTCGCCCACCACGGTGCGGCTTACGTTTAGCAACGACGTGTTGAACGCACCGCAGACGGACACCGACACCTACTTGGTTACTTGCGGGTCGTTGCAGGCTATTGCACGGGTAACGGCGGTGAGCGCGCGTTCCACTGACGTCGAACTGCGCAATGCCGTTGCCAACGGCGAAGAGTGCCGCATACGCACGCTTGGCCTTACGACCATTGGCGGGCAACAGATCAACGACACGCTCACGTTCCGGGGCACTAACCGCACCAGCAGCAGTTCGCGCAGCAGCGTGAGCTCGCGCAGGTCTAGCTCGTCGTCTTCTGCTCGGTCTACAGCGTCGCGCATAGCACTCTCGTCCAGCTCCAGCAGTTCCAGCTCCAGCTCGTCGTCATGATGCATGTTGCTGAATAAAGTGAATGGGGTTTACGGTCGCCCGCGCGGCACGTTCAGTGTCTGGTGCACGGTCCGGCCAGTAGGGGACATGCGTGCTGCCTCCGGTGTCCGTATCAATCTGCAAATGCAGGTGCGGCGCTTGGGTATTACCGGTCATGCCCACGGTTCCCAAGATATGCCCGGGCGCAATGTCTTGCCCCGCTACGACATTGGTTGTGTCAAAGTGGCCGTAGACTGAATACAATGTGCCTTCGCCGGGTACGTGGTGCTCTACTATGACGTAGAGCCCCAAGCTGTCGTTTGTCGACACCTCTTTCACTCTGCCTCCGCCGATTGCGCGCACGGGCGTATGCAGCGCGACTTTCAAATCCACTCCCGGGTGCACCCACATAAATTCATCGCTGTCGATATCGTATGACCCGTAATACCGCGTGGAGTAAAACAGTTTTGCCGTAATGATTGCATTGTTCTTTGCCGTGCGGTTCGCGGTGAGCTCTGCAAGCGGCACCGTAAGAACGGCTAAGTCGTACGGGGGAATTGCCACGAAATCCCGCGCAGTCATTTCTTCGTACGGCCGATCCCATTCCTTGGCACTCCGCATAAAGCCCCAGTTTGGCGTCTGTGCAAAAGGGAAAACTGCGTGGTCGAATGCGGGAAAACCGTCGGCATCCAGAAGAGGATTTGCCTGAGCAACTCTGGAAGCTGGTGCCGCCCGGTGCACCTTCTTCTCTTTTCGTTCTTCCCCCTCTTTCCTCTTTGTCGTTACATATGTCGTTTTCGCCCTCCGTGTGCTCAGCACGCTCGTCGTCCACTGCCAGGGCTGTGTCGCTTGCAGCGTGAGCACGACAATTGCGACATATGCCGCAGTAAGCGTCTTATGGACGCGGTGCTTTGGGTGAACCGGCGGTTGCTGTGTGTTTGTTTCCAATATGTTATTATAACATATTTATATATTTATGTATATACTTGCAAAAAACCTCTCATACACTCGTTTTTTCATTTTTTTTTAAAATGCCTGCACCCAAGGGCTTGGGCCCAAGAGGACTATGCCACCAATCAGGAGGAACTTTATACAGAGGGTGGCCAGCAGCGATGTGCGGCGGAGAGTCGGCTTTCCTGGCTTCTTCCACAGAAACCACTCGGTGATGTCGATAGCGATGAGCAGTCCTATGAGTCCCACGAGGTTTCCTGCCAGCACATCACTCAGGTAATGAACTCCTAAATACAGTCTGCTCGCATCGATCAGCACGATCATGATTGCTGCGAATGCGATTGCAAGAATCTTTACGCTCCACGAACGCTGCGTGCGCACGCACAGGTATGCAAGAAACCCGTAGAATGCCACCGCAGCGGTTGCGTGCCCGCTGGGGTAGGAAAAGGAATTCTCGGCAATCGCCCGAATGACCACGTCTGGCCGCAGTCTATGGAACACGACTTTGGCAATGAAGGTCGTCCCTGCACTCATGCCCAGCGAAATCCAGAGCGTTGCTACAAGAACACGCTGGCGTTCCACCCATAAAAAAATGCTGAGCAATGCTGCAACCGGCACAACGACCGCCGTTTGCGCAAAGAGCGTGCAAATGTAGAACGCGTTGAGCAGTTCCGGACTGCGGAACGCAAACAGTGCATGCGTTACGAACATGTCCAACATGACGATGGATTCGCTGTGAACGAAATCCTCCGTAAGGTCGAGCAGCAGACCGACTGCAAAGAGGAACGCCAAAAAAGAGAGTGTAAGCGGCAACCCAAAGAAGCTCTTTCTGGAATACCGGTTCTGCAGGAAACGGGCGAGCGACATGGTGCTTAAAGAATACGATGCAGCAGAACACCGCAACCAATGAGTATGGCGCCAAATGCTTGCAACAGCACGGCACCCGCCATGGTGTCCTTTGCTCTGCGCGCCGCTTCGCTATGCCCGGGTGAGAGCAAATCCGCCAGACGCTCCAGCGACGTGTTCAGGAGCTCTGCCCCCAACACCAGCAGGATGGCGATAGTAATGAACAACCACTCAGACCACGCAAGCTGCAGTGCGATGCCAGCTGCTATTACGAGCAGTGCAGCGAGGACTTGAATGCGGAAATTACGCTCATGTTTCCACGTTTCGCGTATGCCGCGAACTGCGTGGCGCGCGCTCTGGGTGAAACGCTTCATGCTACTTCTGGACGACGGAGGATGACTGCCAGTCGCCCATCATTTGTTGAAATTGGCGTTGAAAATCCTTGTTGCCGTACATCATGTTTCCGTAGCCAAATGGCCCCGCCCATGGGTGGCCCATGGTTGCGATTGTCAGCAAGCACAGGAGTGTTCCAATGACCATGAGCCAAATAGCCCACAGTTTCAGCTTTGCGTTGCTCAGGGTTTTGACGGCATAGACAACGAGGAACACGACGCCGATGAAAAACGCGATGACAGAAAGGACATGCACTGCCCATAGCAGGCTGAAACCGAGGCCGAAGCCAATGGTGTTCATCATGGTAAAAGGGGGAAAGAAGGTAAAAGTAGCATGCTAGAGAACCTTGAGTATGCCCATCATCCCATTACTGAGGTGTTCCGCTATGTGGCAATGGAACATCCAGGTACCGGGGTTACTGGCGTCCAGCAGTATATCCACGGTGTGCCCCGCAGGCACCAGCACGGTGTCCTTCCACACCAGGTGCTCATTCGGTATGTCGTTATCCGACAGCACCAGGAACCGCTGCCCGTGAAAGTGAATGGGGTGCTGCATAGGGTGGGGTGAGTTTGCTTTGTTGATGATACGGAACTTCACGTTGTCGCCTGTGTGCGCCGTGTATACAAGATCTTCATTTGCGGCTCCAGTGGCTTCATCAATCAGCTTCCATTGCATCATCGAACTCATACCCATGGCGTTCATGGGACTGTCCTCCCATTCAATGCCATCGTGCGGAATGGAGCCCGTCATCGAGCCGCCCATGCCGCCCACCTGTGCCGAGCCTGTCGCATGCATCATGCCCATGTCGAGCAGCAGGGTGTGGTCAGGCTCTTTGCCGAATGCGAATCGGAAGGGGTCGATACTTTTCACCACGTCGTCATTCGTTCGCAGTTGTTTGAAGGTTTGCGAACGATCAACGCCAACAACGCCGCCGCGGATCGTTATGGTTTGCACCGTTATGGGGTTTGCAGGATCTCCTGCAACAACAAGGGGAACCGTGCGTGCTGCCGTTGTTCCACGATTCACCCCGTCGTCCCAGAAATACACCTCGGCAATCACCCGTTCCGACGGCGCAAGCGTGTAGGAGTCGGTAAGGTACTGTTTTTCCACGCGTCCATTGTCTCCTCCCACAATCTTCAGCATGCCGTCCGGCGGGGGAACGATGCGGTACGTTCGCGTGTTCGACGCATTTACAAACGTAAACAATGCAATGGTGCCTAGTTCTTTTTGGAATGAGGCAGGCGCGTCGCCGTTGACCAGGAACGTGGTGCCAAACCGGCCCATGAGGGTGTGGTCTGCCTCTTCGCGCCCGTACGGTACCGGCTGGCCTTGGGCATCCAGTAACAGATCGTTCAGCATGAACGTTTGCTCAATATCCGTCGGCTCGTACGCATCCGCATTCGCCGGCGTCACGATAATGCCCCCGTACAGGCCCATGGGTTGTTCCAGGTCTTCACGCACGTGCGTGTGGTACCAGTACATGCCTTCATCTGGCACGGCGACCGTATACGTATAGCTGTCGCCGGGCGCGATTGCTTCTTGATTCACTCCCACTGCGCCGTCATTTGCGTTTTGCAGGCGAATGCCATGCCAATGGATGGTGGTGGGGAGGTCGATGGTGTTTGTGACATTGACCGTGAAGGTTGACCCTTGATGCATCCGAAGGAGGGGACCCGGAATCTGACCGTTGTAGCCGTACATCGCGATCTCGGTTCCGTTGATTGTTTTACGGACGAGCGTTGGATTCAGATTAATAGTTTGGCCGTCTTGCACGTCGAGTATCTCGCTTGCCTGCGCTTCCGGCAGCGAGGCAATGTCCTTTCCTTGTCCTGGCAAAAAACCAATCTCGCCCTGTGCATGCATCCTTCCATCCATTTGATGATTCATGCCGGTGTGATTCATTGGCATGGCAGGTGCGCATGCGGCGAGGAGTATGATGCCTGTAAGCAAGAATGCATGCTTCATACGAGTCGGAGGAAGGTTGTTAGGAAGAAGAGCGTGCCGAAAATGAGCGTCATGAACAGCGGTGCAATATCCGAAAGCACATTCCTCTTGCCGGGCTGGAAGCCGCGGAGCAGCAAGGAGTTGCTGACGACGGAAACGGACGAGAGAGCCATAGCAAGTCCTGCGAATTCCGGGCGCAGGTGCACGCCGAATGTCGCAAAAGCACCGGCTGCCACAGGGATGCCAATGACGTTGTAGAAGAGCGCGAAGAAGAGGTTCTGGTGAATTTTGCCGATGGTGCTGCGGCTCAGTTGAATGGCGGTGACTACGTCGCGCGGGTCGCTTTTTACAAGCACGACGCCACCCGTTTCCATGGCAATGTCACTGCCACTGCCCATGGCTATCCCTAAGTTCGCCTGCGCCAGCGCTGGTGCGTCGTTGATGCCGTCGCCCACCATCACCACGTGCCTTCCTTCTTTCTGGAGCTTCTGTACCTCCGCTGCTTTCTGCTCCGGCAGCACCTCGGCGAGTACGTGCTCAATGCCGACACTCTTGGCAATTGCCGTAGCGGTACGTTTGTTGTCACCGGTGATCATATACACCGCAATGCCCATGCTGCGGAGCCTGCGAACAGCATCCTTTGAAACCTCCTTTACCGTGTCCGCAACGGCGACAATGCCCAGAACATGCTGTGCATCACCGACGATCATGGCAGTTTTACCCTGGGTTTCGAGTGACTGCAATTGCTCTTCGATCTGTGTGAGTTCGATCTGTTGGCGCTGCATCAGTGCACGGTTTCCCAGGAAATACTGCGTTCCCTCAAGAGTGGCTTGCACACCGTGTCCGGGAATGGCTTCAAATGCTTCGGGTGTCATTTCGAGCGTAGACGAGAAAGCACCCAACGCCTTTGCATACTGCACAATACTTTCCGCAAGCGGGTGCTCCGAGCCCTGTTCGAGTGATGCGGCTATACGCAGAAGATCATCCTCCGCTCCTTCCAGGGCAACCACATCCGTCACCTCTGGCTTGCCCTGCGTCAGCGTGCCGGTTTTATCGAAGATGATGGCATCCGCTTTGCGTGCGGCTTCCAGCGGTTCGCCGCCGCGAATGAGAATACCGAGCTGCGCTCCGCGCCCTGTGCCCACCATGATTGCCGTGGGAGTTGCAAGACCCAATGCGCAGGGACATGCAATCACCACGACGGAAACGAACGCGAGCACTGCCGTCGTCAGCGGAGCACCCAGGAGCAGCCACACCGCGAATGCGACCACGCCGACCACCACGACTGCTGGCACGAACCACGAAGCAACCCAATCTGCAAAATCTTGTATGGGCGCCTTGGCGCCCTGGGCGTCTTCCACGAAGCGGATGATGCTCGCAAGCACGGTATCTTTGCCCACCTTCTCCGCCCGGAATTCCATGCTCCCGTTGCCGTTGAGCGTTGCGCCGAAGACGTGGCTTCCTTCCTGCTTTTCCACGGGAATGCTTTCGCCGGTGAGCATGGATTCATCGATTGCCGTGTGGCCGCGCAGCACTGTGCCGTCCACGGGAATTTTTTCCCCGGGGCGCACGATCACGACATCGCCAACCTGTACATCTTCTATGGAGATGTCGAGGGTTTGGCCATCTCGTTGTACACGTGCAGTTTTTGCCTGCAGCCCCATCAACCGTGCAATTGCTTGACTCGTTGCGCCTTTCGCTCGTGCTTCCAGCCATTTTCCCAGGAGCACGAAGGTAATGAGGAGTGCGGCGACTTCAAAGTACAAATCATGCATGGGGCCAATGACGGTTCCCATCTCCAGCGCATGCGTTACGAAGTTCCAGAGGCTGTATAGGTACGCCGTGAGCGTGCCAAACACGATCAAGCTGTCCATACCCAGTGCTCCGCCACGCAAGCTTGCCCACGTGGAAGTATAGAAGCTTCGCGCGAGCCAGAACTGTACCGGTGTCGCCAGTATCAACGATGCAATGCCCATCCACGGCTCAATCGACTGAAGGACTGAGGAATGGATGACCTGCAAGATCATAAAAAGGAGCAGGGGAGTGCTCAGCACTGCGGAGAACCTAAAGGATCGTTTGTAATACTGAGCGTCTCCATTGCCATGCTCATGCATGCCCTGTTCATGAGATCCGTGATCTTGTTTGACTGAGGCTTGGTAGCCAGCAGATTGCACGGCAGCGATCAACGGCTCTTCTTGCAGGTCGTTCCCATGCACCTGTGCCGAATTCAGCGCCAGGTTCACGGTTGCGTCGTGCACGCCAGGCACGCGCTTCAGCGCATTTTTAATTCTCTGCGCGCAGCTGGCGCAGTGCATGCCCTGAATGTGTACATTCATTCTATCCATGCTCAGGAGCGCCTGGAAAGGCCGATGGTGCGAACGACATCGGCAATGAAGGCGTCGTAGTCCTTCTCCGTCTTCATCTTCTTGTGCGCGCACGTATGCAGGTGGCTTTCCAGCACTTGCCCCTGCACGTGCTTGATGTGCCCTTGCAGGGCGAGGAGGTTTTCCAAAATGTCGGTGCAGTACTCATCATTCTCAATCATGGCCCGCACCTTTTTGGTGAGTCCTTCCAGGCGCTTCATGCCTTCCAGGGCTTTCTTTTTGTAATCAGAACGCATTGCTACAAGGGGTAGGGGGTAGGGGTAGTCTACCGCCTCCTCGTTTCTGCAGTCAACGCGTTCCTAGAACTTTCCAATGATGTACCCAAGCATGATTCCTATCAACCCACAAGCGACGCCGAACCATACATCTGAGGTTGTTCCTGGAACATTCTCCTGCGGAGATGGTGCTTCATGCCATTGAATCTTTGTCATTGAAGAAGAGGTTACAGAACGGTAAAGGAACCGCGCACCATGCCCATGGAGCAACTGAATGCCAGTTGGCCGGGCTTCGGCGCGGTGAAGTCAATTTCATTCATGCCTTTTGCAAGCGATTGTTGAATATTGAGGTCCGGAATGACGAGTTGGCTCGTGCAGCCCTGTGCGCCCGCACCATCCACCATCCAACGCACTGGGACGCCGGCTCTAATCGTTAAGTTCTGCGGCTCGTAGCCGGAACGCGTCACTTTCATGGAAACCTGCTGAATGCCGTTCTGTATTGCTGGCAGCGCGGCATTGGCCGTCTGTTCTGCAAACGGCAGGTTGATTCCGGTAAGCGTCAAGCCGCTCTGCAGGTTGAAGAGAGCGAGGAGCAGAATGAGCGCGCCGGAGAAGCGCAGAAAGAGCCGTGACGCAGTCCCTTTCGTTGTGGACGCAACGGTGCTCAGGCCCAAAAGTGACGGGAGCGTTCCCAGTGCGAAAACGCCCATGGTCATTGCTCCCTGCAGGAAGCTCCCCGAAGCCAGTGCAACGAGTTGGAGTGATTGCGTGAATCCGCACGGCAGGAAGAACGTGAGTGTTCCCAGCGCAAGCGGCGCTGCGGGATTGTCACTTTCGGCAAGACCGTGAATCCAGTGTGCAAGCCGCTTCGGCGGGCGAATGGGGCAGCTCCCTTTGGGAATAATCTGCAGGATGCTCAGGCCAATCCAGAGCATGACCAAGGCGATGATGATGCTCATGTACCCTGTCACCTTCGTGCTCAATGCGATCGACTGGCCGAGCACGCCAACTACTCCGCCAAACAGGAAGTACGAAAGAATGCGCCCGACGTTAAAGTGGAGCAGGGGACGGAATTTTTGCCAAGGCGTATCCGCCCTATGGAGTTCATTGTGCTTTGCCGCAAGCGACAGAAGCAGTCCTCCTGTTACGGCAAGGCAGCTCGATGCACCCGCAACAAGGCCGATGAGGAACATGCCGCCAAAGGTGAGTGCTCCGGAAGTCGACGGCGCCAGCGAAACAATGTCGAATGCCTGCAGGAACTTCCAGAGTGCGAAGATGATGAGCAGTGCAGCAGCAATCTCAAGCCATTTTCGCTGGTCAGTTATCCTCACGTTGTGGTGACCATCTGTCAGTATGTAGCCGGCCGCATGGATTGCAGTTTCGATCTGTTTTTCAGAAGGCACCGACGTTGCATGTGCCGTTATGGAAGCAATTCCGGTGCGGTGGTTGACGTGCACAGCCGTTATGCCAGCCACGTTTTTCAGCGCCCGTTCTAAAGCCACTTCGCAACTGCGGCATGTCATACCGCCAATGTGCAGTTCTGCGTGGAGGTGTTTGGGTTCAGGCATACAAGCGGCGATGTTCATGCCAGTACTCAGTATACACCGTGTGCGGGCCGCACGCTCTACGCCACTTGCATGATTTCTTGAATCACGCGCGCGACCCTGTTTGGGTGTGGAACCAGTGGAACCCGCGCTTTGTTGACTTCGAAAGCCAGTGTGCCGTAGTGCAGCAGGTTTTGGAGCAACCCGTGTTTCCGCGCGTCCACTGTTTTCATCTTGTCGAACGATACCTCCAAAATGTCTTCATGGAATATGAGCCGATACTGAACGCGCAGCAGCCGCCTGTTCGTTATAACGATGCGGTCGAGCGATTCACTCAGCAACACCATAAAGAACCAATGGAGCGTCATGAGGAGCAGCACCAACGCAACAATAAACACCGTATGCGACAACCACATAGCGTGGTGCGCAGTCATGCCTGCCAGCGCGAAAAGGAGCAGCGAAATTGCGAAGAGGAAGACGGCAACGGTGACGGGCACCACGTATTTCACCCAATGCTCGTTGGTGATGGTGACGATGTGTTCGCCGTGTTCGGAAGCACCGTGCGTCATTGTCAGAGAATGTGCGGCTGAAAAATAATCAGTGCGCTTGTCGCAATGGTGGCGACGAGAACGACCACGATGTACACCGGCAGAATGACGCGTCCCGGGTTCTTCCAAACGTGCTGGCCTCCCATGCCGGAAAGCAAGTGGCGGTACTTCTCGTTTTGATTGTGGTAAAGGAAAATATTGAGCGCGAGCAGCAGAAGCGAGAGAGCCTCCAGAATGAAGACGCCCACGAGGACAGGGAGCATTTCCGGTGAGAAAATCACGGGGTCCATGCCCACAGTGTACTGCGCGAGGGACGTAAGAGCATGCTCTTTACAACGTCTTCTGATACGAAGTTTCCCCCCTCTTTTCCTATGGGTGCAATCATTCATTGTTCTGCTTATTGTTGCGCTTATTTTCAATTACATTCCCATGGATGGGCAGCTCAAGCGCATCGGGTACATCATCATCGGCGTGATTGCCCTCGTCATGCTCATCAAACTTGTTGTATAAAACGTCACGTCGTATGCCAATGACAACGTGTAGCAGAGGGCATCGCTTCATGAAGACCACTGCCACACCAGTGTGCCCAATCTGCTGGCCAGGGCGGTACGGAAAGAAGGTAGGGAAGGGGAGCGTGTGGCAACGTAGTTTCCACGCGAAGTATGGCAGCCCCACGGAGAATCGAACTCCGCTTTCCTGGATGAGAACCAGGTGTCCTAACCGATAGACGATAGGGCCAGCTGCGGAATTCTACGGAAGAGCACGAATGCTGCAAAGCGACTCAACATTCTTTTCTTTCGCGCTTCAGCAATTCCGCTTTGCGCCGTGCACCCCAGCGGTACCCCGAAAGTGAGCCGTCTGTGCGCACGACACGGTGGCAGGGGATTGCCACAGCTATGTGGTTTGAGCCGCATGCCTGGGCAACAGCCCGCACGGACTTTGGTTTGCCGATGCGCTTTGCGATCTGCGCATACGTTGCGGTCTTTCCAAAGGGAATTTCACACAATGCTTCCCACACGCTCTGCTGGAACGGTGTGCCGTGCATATGGAGCGGGGAGTCGAGTCCTTTGGTAGGGTGTTCTATAAGCGCTACGACTTTTGCCGCATAGCGTTTCATTGCAGTGTCAGCCTCCAGGAGATCTGCTTTAGGGAACCGCTTTTGCACATCACGAAGAAGTTTTTTTGGGTCCTCGCCCAGGGTGACTGCGCAAATTCCTTCGGGGGATGCTGCAACCAGCACGTTGCCGAGGGTGGAGGTAGCAATGGTGTACTGAATTGCAGGAGCTTCAGAGGATTTCTTCATAGAAATTCAGTATATAGTTCTCGCATGTCTGCCCTCAAGCGTCCCCACCTGCTCGTCGTTGGCGCAATACTTGCCGTGCTGTGCCTTGGGGTGTTCGGCCGTGCCATGCGGTCGGAATTTGTGCGGTGGGACGACGGACTCCTTATTTACGAAAACCCGGCTGCGCAGGGCTTCAGTATGGAAAACATCAAAGCTGCGTTCACCACTTACGACCCAGAGCTCTACATTCCACTCACGCTGCTCAGCTACCAGCTGGACTACACCATAAGCGGCGCGAACCCCGTGCTGTACCACCTAGATAACCTCTTTTTGCACATTCTGGGCGCCATTGCGGTATATGCCAGCTTTGTCTTGCTTACACATACAAGGCGCATCGCTTTCTTGGTAGCACTGCTCTTCGCCATTCACCCCCTAAATACCGAAGCCGTGGTGTGGGCAAGTGGCCGCAAAGATGTGCTTTCCACCATGCTCTTTTTTGTTGCTCTCGCTTTTGCGCTGCATGGGCAGCAGTCGGGCAGCAAACGTTCGTACTGGTTGAGTGTTGTGGCAATCACTCTTGGCATGATGGCGAAGGCGACCGTTGTCGTGTTCCCGGCAATCTTGCTGCTTACCGACTGGTACCAGCGCAAACCGATATTTACGAAAGAGCAGCTTCTGCGGTACGTGCCCTACGGGCTTTTGAGCGGACTCTTCCTCACCATTGCCGTTGTCGGCAAAACGCGTGTGCTGGGGGCCAGCAACCCGGTCGAAAAGATGTTGATGGCGCCGCGCAGTCTTGTTTTCTACCTGGAAAAAATACTCTGGCCGCAAGACTTGGCGGTGCTCTACCCGTGGGAGGGAAGCGTGCATCTGGGAAACCCGATTGTGCTCACGTGTTTGGTCATCTTCAGTATCGTGTTGATCACTTCTATTGCTGCGCTGAAGTGGTCGCGGTTGCCGCTCTTCGCTTTCGCCTTCTTCTGCATTGGCGTTGCACCCACGCTCATCAACTTTGCGAAAGGCGACATGACGTACTTTGCGTCGGACCGCTACGCATACTTAGGCGCCGTGGGAATCTTCTTCTTTGCAGCAGTGCTGTTGGATCGATTTTTGCGCAAGGATCACCTTTTTGCGGGTGGTGTTGCTGTGCTCACGGTAATCCTTGTCCCCGTAACATTTGTGCAGGCAGGCATGTGGAAGGATTCACAAACACTCTTTCACCATGTGGTGGATACCTACCCCACGACTGTTGTTGCCTACAATAACTTGGCGAACGTAGAGCGCGACAAAGGTCTGCAGGAAGTCGCCGCAGCGCACTATGCAACAGCGGTGCAGTTACTGGAGAACCCCAATATTCGTGCATGGCACAGCGACCGCATTGTGGCGCGGCTTTATGGCAACTATGCGTCGCTCCTGCGCCAGCAGAACCACCCAGACCAAGCACGCGTCTTCTTAAACAAAGCGCTGGTGCTGGACCCCGGAAACGTGGTGGCGAATGTGCAAATGGGCGTGCTGCTTGCAGATACCAACGACCTTGCTGGGGCAGAGCAGTACTACCGTGCGGCCATAGCGGCAGACCCACAAGGGGCGACAGCACACTTGAACCTGGGTGCACTCTTTATGGCGAAGGGGGATGTAACAGCCGCAGTAGCGGAATACGAAAAAGCCATAGAGCTGAACCCCTACTCCGTACAGGCGTACTACAACTTGGGTATTGCCGAGCGAAGCCGGAACCGCCCGCGCCAGGCTGCAGCAGCGTACCAAAAAGCGCTTGAGCTAGCCCCGCAGTTTACCGCTGCGCATATTAACTTGGGCATTCTTTACTACGAACGGAAAGATACAAAAGAGGCGATTGCAGAGTTTGAGGCAGTCCTGCAGTACGAGCCCGGTAACAAGAAAGCAAAGGCAGCATTGACGCAGATACAAGCGCAATAGTGCTATACTCCCTCTATGCGCATCTTCGCGTTGGAAACAAATCCCCGGCGCATTATTGAACGCTTCTGCAGCCAGGGCGAAGACAGCGTGCTGCAAACGCGCTACCACTGGCTTTCGTTCCTTGTAGCCTCCTTTGACGAATTCCTGGCGGGTGTTGTCGTGCTCGCGGGCATTGTGTTCGCCGTTGGGGAAGGGTGGCGCATAGACCCCGTGGTGTGGATTCCGATTGGGCTCATTTACTTCGTGCTCTTCCTGCGCGTGTTCAAGGCGTTTGTAGATTGGCGGTACGACTTCTTGTTCGTTACAACAGATAAAATCGTGCTGGTGGACCAAACGTCCATCTTCCGCCAGGAGGTAAAGCCCATCCACCTGGAAAACGTTGGCGGCGTCAGCACCGCAACACAGTTCCTGGGACTTTTCCCATTCGGCATTCTTACACTCCACCTTAAAGAAGGGCTCGGCGGCGACACCATAACCCGTAAGTACATTCCCAACGCGGAAAGCGTTGCCAGCCGCATTACCGACGTGGTTACAAAGTACCAGCGTACGCAGATGCCGCCCCCGCAACGTTAAGCGAACACGCGTTTTTCCAGCCGCTTTTGTCTATGCGCGTTTGCAAACCGGTGTGCTTCGTCGCGCAGGCGCATGAGCAGGAATCTGCCTTGGCTTTCTTTAGGGAACTCGATGGGTTCTCCGCTACTGCTTGCGAAAATCTCTTCCTCACGTTTTGCCAACCCTACGGTGGGAATGCTGATACCGAGCGACTTCTCAATTTCCAATACGGCAGAGAGTTGGCCCTTGCCGCCATCAATCACTAATAAGTCCGGCTGCGCGGTGAGTGAGACATCGTCTTTGTTCTGCACGGTGTCGTAGACCATAGCAATGCCGTCGGGCGTTTCGGGAAATTTGTTCTTTTCCAGCGCCATTTCTTCCAGGAGTACTTTTGGCGGATTGTTGACGTACCGAAAACCGAGGCTTGCATAGTACCCTTCCAAACTCGGCACAATCGTGACGTACGCCTTCCCCCTTTTGATGCCTTTAAGAATCAAACGAGCGATGGTTTGCCCTAGTTTCTGACTGCGCCACGCATCTGCAACCCAAATGGATTTAAGCTCGAGCAGCTTCCCGGGATGCGAAACGAGTCTGCCAAATGCAACAATTTCCTCACCAAGGCGCGCAACGGTGTACTGCGTATAGTTGATGTCTACGGAACTCATTTCTTCAGGATGTGCATTGTGGATCTCTTCAATCATCTTTTGCTCTTTCTTGAGCGCTTTGCCAAAGGCAATGCCTTTGCTTTCCCAATACTGCTCCTCTGCCTTGCGGCTACTGGTGAGGTGACGGAGTCTGCGTTTGAGCACTTCCTGCAGCGCTTTGTAATCGTCTATGTCGCCTTCGTGGAGCGTCTTGATCGTGAAGTTCCGGTAGAGATCATTCCTCGGTTTCCCGTCGATTCCCACGACCATGCTTCCCACGGTTTCGGTACCGCCGAGGTGCGAAATGTCGTAGCACTCGATGCGCTTTGGCGGAGCGGGCAGGTTGAGCAGTCGCTGGAGTTCTTCCAGTGCACTTTCCACATTGCGTGCGGCGACTTCCCACTTTGTTTCCTGGGCCTTCAGTTTTTCCAGCGCGTTGTCTTCCGCCAGTTGCAGCAGTTTGTTTTTGCGGCCGCGCTCCGGCACGCGCAGCTCCACATTTCTGCCTGTATGCGCGCAAACCCACTGCTGCAGCAGGTCCATATCTTCCGGTGCTTCACCTATGAGAATAAGCGGCGGCAGCTCCGCTTGCGCCTCTACATACTGTGGCAGGAATTCGCCGAGCAGCTCCGCATCCGTTGCGGGACTACCGGCCAGGAAGTGGTGGTCTTCGGCTATTACGCGTCCGTCGCGGACGCGGAGTGCCACAACACAGCTGCGGTTGCTGGCGCGGGCAATGCCCAGCACGTCTGCGTCTTCGCGCGAGGTGTCGGACACTATCTGTCGTTCTTCCATGTTAGCTATGTACTGCAGGGCGTCGCGCAATTTTGCGGCGCGCTCAAACTTCTTTTCCGCAACAGCCTGGCGCATACGTTCTTGTGCCGCAGAAATCACCGGCTGGCGATGACCTTTAAAGAATTCCATCACGCTTTCCATGCGGGGGCGGTATTCCCCCTGCGTCAGTGCACCTTTGCACACGCAGCATTCGCCAATTTGGCTGTCTAAGCACGGGTGCTCTGGTACTGGTTTCCCCGCATTCAGTGCATCTAATGCAGTTTTGCACGCTCTGTAACACAGCACGTCGTGGAGCAGATCTAAAATTCTGCGCACTTCGTACGCACTCAAAAATGGGCCAAAGTATTTTGCGTCTCGCCGTTCCATTTTGCGCACGACATCCACGCGCGGCCATGCGTCCTTTACGGTCACTTCTACGTACACGTAGTTTTTATCGTCTTTCATCAGCACGTTGTACTTTGGCCGCAGCTGCTTAATGAGGTTCGTTTCCAGCACGAGTGCTTCCAGCTCGTTCCCGGTTACCGTGTACTCCAGCTCTGCGAATGCTTCTATAAGGGAACGCTTCCAAGGTCCTAGGGCTTTTTCTAACTTCGTGAGCCCGTCTTTTACGTCACTTGCAGTCGGTATGTAGCTCTTTAAGCGGTTGCGCAGGTTTTTGGCTTTGCCCACGTAGAGCGTTGTGCCGTTTTCATCTAACCACTTATAAATGCCTGGCCCCGTGGGGGCTTTGGCAATCCGCTTTCGCAGGCTTACCCAGTGGGGATTACTTTTGGCTGAAGGCACAGGATGGCAGAGTATTAGATTATTAGAATATTAGGGACTAGGTATTGGGACAATCTGTAGTCTTGTAATCCTGTGATCTTGTAGTCTCGTTAGGAGCACTTTTCGCTACCATCCTATTTGTGAGCCCTCTCTGCACCGCCATCGTCCTCAATTACCGTACGCCGCAGGCAACGGTGCGGTGCGTGCAGGCGTTGCTCAATCAGTCTTTGGGCGATCAACTTGAGGTAATTGTCGTGGATAATCATTCGTGCGACGACAGTATTGGCGTATTGCGAAACCGGTTAGGCAAAGAAGAAAGAGTACACATCATTGAAACTCCCAGAAACCTGGGCTATGGCCAAGGCAATGCGTATGGAGCGCAATTTGCTCACGGTCCGTATTTACTCATTATTAACCCCGACACGCTCCTTGCCCCAAGCGGAGCAGAGGATCTTTGCCGCTACCTTGAGCAGCACTCCGACGTCGGCATTGTGGCTCCCAAATTAGAGTTTGATGACGGCGCGGTGCGCAGCTCGTTTCGCACATTCCCCACGTTGGCAGACGTGACGATAAAGCGCACACCCCTGCGGCGGCTTTTCCCCAAAAACGTGGATCGCTACCTGCGCCGGGGCGAAGTGCCCAGCGCACCCGCGCCCGTAGACTGGGTTGTGGGGGCGTGTCTGTGCATACCCAAGGCGCTGTTTACAGAGCTCCATGGGTTCGACCCGCAGTTCTTCCTGTTCTTCGAAGATACCGACCTGTGCCGCCGGTGTGCCGCCCTAGGCAAACAGGTGGTGTACCACCCGGGCATTACCGCGCGCGACGCCCGGCAGCGCTTAAGTGGCGAAGGCGCATGGGAGCTGCTGTTTACGAGGGCAGGAAGGCAGCATATGCGCAGTGCAATGCTCTATTTTGCGAAGTGGGGACTGCGATAAGTTTACAAGTATACAGGTTTACATGTTTACAGGCTCTTTGCGGAGAAACTTGTATACTTGTAAACCTGTAAACTCCTCAGAAAACCCTTGTGGAGCAGTTGACCATGCGCGAAGCCCTCAGTACCCTACCCAGGCTATGGATTTTGTCCCGCTTTCAGCAACGGTACGGCAGAAGGCCGACAAGCCCTGGAATTTGCGCAAAGCAAAACAGGTGCCTGGCGTGCTGTACGGCAACAATGTGCAAAACACGCCCTTCCAGTGCGAAGAGAACGCGCTTCTAAAGGCCTACCAAAAAGCAGGGGAAAGCACCCTCATCGAATTGGATCTTGCCGGTAAAAAGGTGCCGGTGCTGTTGCACGCCATTGCGTTCGACCCGGTGTCGGACCGCATTTCGCACGTGGATTTCTACGCGGTCGACATGAAGAAAGAAATCGAAACGTCGGTGCCGCTGCACACCGTGGGTGTTTCACCGGCGGTCAAAGACCTGCAGGCGATTCTCGTTACAGTGTTCGACCACCTTACCGTGCGCTGCCTGCCAAGCGACCTGCCGCACAGCCTAGATGTCGACTTGGGCTCCTTGGTGCAATTCGGCGACACCATTACCGTAAGCAAGGTGGCGGTGCCGAAGGGCGTTACTGTGGTGGAGGACCCCGAAACCGTGATCTTTACCGTGCAAGAGCCGCGCAAGGAAGAAGAGATCGTACCGGTTGCCGCAGTTCCTGCTGAAGGCGCCGTGCCGGCAGAAGGTGCTGCTCCCGCCGAAGGCGCTGCAGAGGGCGCTGCCCCAGCGGCGGAGGCGGACGCCAAGAAAGATGATGCTAAAAAAGGAAAGAAGTAGTCCGCGGTTAGTCGCGGGCCTGCTCCAACTCTTTATCCTCGGCCTTGCCGGTTTCACCGCGTTCGCGCTGGTGGTGCGCGCAGACAACGTGCTGCCGCAACGGCGCGTTCAGCGCGACGCGCAGCATTTAGCGCAGCAAGAGGCCGACACGGGCTTGCCGGCGCCGCGTTCCACCTGGCTGCTTTCGCGCTTGGCGCTGCTGCCGAACTTGTGGCGGCAGAAAACCCTGGTGGGCGTCGTCATAGAAAATCACCAAACGGCGCGGCCGTTCCAGCAAGGGCTTTCGCAAGCGCTCCTCGTGCAAGAGTACTTTGTGGAAGGCATGATCACGCGCTTCGTGGCGCTCTACGATGTGAACAACCTGCCCGATACCATCGGCCCGATTCGCTCGTTGCGGCCGTATTTCTTAGACGCAGCGCTGCCCTACACGGCGCTCATTATTCACGCAGGCGGCAGCCCCGAAGCCCTGGAGCGTGCCGCTGCGAACACGAAGATTGAAGCGGTAAATGCACTGCGCTACGACGGCTCGCTTTTTTACAGAGACGAAGAAGCGCCTGCGCCGCACGATCTGTTTACAACCGCGGAGGGCGTGGAAGACATTCTTTCCGGCGCTGTGCTGCGCTCCGTTGCGTGGCCGCCGTACTCCACGGGCGGTGCGTTCGGAGGCGAACCCGCAACCACCATTGCAGTGGATTTCCGCAGCGCCGTGCACGACGTTACCTATACGTACGGCGCGTGGTCGCGCACCTACACGCGCATGAACGGCAACACGAAAACGCCGGCAACGCCGAGCAACGTCATTGTCCTCACCATGCCAATCCTCGGCATTGGCGAACATGGGCGATTGGAGCTGGGTGCAGTCGGCACCGGCGACATGCTGCTGTTTCGCAGTGGGCTTGCATACCAAGGCACCTACCGCAAAGCAGCGGAAGATGCGCCGTTTGAATTCTTCGACACAGAGGGTAACCCGCTCATGCTTGCCGCGGGGCAAACGTGGATCACTGTGGTGGAAGACATAAGTCGCGTGAGCTGGGAATGAAAATTTTGGCTGAGGAATGAGCAGATAACGGAAATTCCATAAAATATAATATTATGGTATAATGCTATTATTCACTATGCCACACTTGGATGAATGGTTTTTGGCAAAAGAGGTTCAGCGCACCTCGGCACCATCGAATCTACAGGGGGAGTCATCTGCCATGCTTCCGTTACCAAACCGCAAGAGCACGTCCGAGGTGCAGAAGCAGCATCAAGTGGATGCCGATGCGTTGCGCATCGTGGAAGAGAAGCTTACAAAGGGTTCCCAACTCGTTGAAAAAGAGGCAGTCATCAATGCTGTTCCCAGCATGCTGGGTGGAAACGAGTTGCGTGAACGCAGAGACGCAATGATTGCTGAGCAACTTTCTGCCGCTGGTTTGCCGCTGGATTACGAACCGTCTCCGGCCATGATTCAACTGCTCGACCACCAAGCAACAAATTTGCTAAGGACGTTGCAGCACTACGAGACGTCGAAGGATCCTCGTACACAACAGGATTACCTGAATGATTTTGTTCAGTTCACTCGTACGTACTCACATCAGGTACTGGAAAAGTATTTGGAAGAGCGCCTTCTGCCACAAGATTACCAGCGTATTGTCGAACGACGCGTGAACGCAAAACCCGGCACCGTCGATTTGACTGTTGCGGCAGCAACGCTGGAAGTTGCGAAATGGTTGCATCTGGGCAACAAATACGAGGCATACCGTGCTGCTTTGAAATACTTCAAAGTGCACGTTGCCGGGTGCAGTTCTGTGTACAGCACAGCGAACATCATTGTCGAAGAGGAAATGCAAAAACTTGCACACGCCTTCACTACAACCGTGGAACACCTCGCTCTGCCCGTTATTTTAGAGCAGGTCAAAAAACATCGTTCACAGGGTTTTTGGTCCTCACTTGGTTCCAGTGCATATGGCACGCTCGCGTTTTTTGGGAATCTGATTGCCAGTCCGTTTTCTACTTCTTCTCGCAAAGAAATAGAAGGCTCCATTGAACCTCTTGTGTCGATGAAATGGAATGGAGGTTACAACCAGTTGGTTCCGCTAGCGCGAGACATGGCAACGATTGCCGGTGTGGATGCACTCGATAAATGCGATGTAATGGCGCTCATTCGTACACTTGCGGGTTCGCTTGCCATTACCGTGGGCACCATGTGTATGTCGGGTGGCATGAGTGTCGGCGCGAAAGTCGGTGAAGCGGCGGGGCTCAGTTCCACTGCAATCACCACATTGCAAAAAGGTGCTTCCACAATTAATGCTATGCGCAAACTGCGAACCGTCGCATCGCCTGCGGTTACGGGAGGCAATGCCATGAAGGCAATGCATGCGTTGCATTAATCAACTTTCACCCGCCGCATTTTGTGAATGCCGCCGCGTTTGCGGCGCTCTTTGTATTCTTTCGTTTGCTCCTCCAATTTTTCCAAGCAACTGTCGAGCCCGTCCAGCACGTTATTTTTGCGGCTTTCCGCACGCAACACTTTGTGGGGCAACGCGATTTGCACCTCCACCTTCACGCTGTCGCTGCGCTTCTTTGTATCCCGGCCTTCTATGCGCACCGTTATGGTGCTGCTTTCGTCTTTTAGGCGTTCGCAGTAGCGGGTTAAGCGCATGATTTTCTTCGACAGTAGCTCATTGGTTTCCACCGTGAGGTAATAATTCTTGGTTATAATGGAGAGAAGCATGGCTTTGGGTGGGGGAGTTGTTTGCATCGTAGCAATGGAAGCCGAACTGCGACACATTGCTATTTTTACGCAAGTATGCTACAATACTATGAAATACATACAAAAACCGCATGGTTGAACTCGCACACATTCTGCGGCTTCTGGAACAGTCTCCGTTGCTGCGCAGCGAAGAGCGGGCGTTTTGGCTCAAGGCACTCCCACGCATGACAGAGAAACAACTTGTGAAGTTGCAAGACGTATTGGAACGCTTGAACGCAATCCCGCTCCAAGGACTGACATCCGGCATTGCGAGTTTGGTTACGGCAGCACTTCCCGCACTTTCGAAGTAACCATGACGCCTCCTGTCCCCAAAATCCCCGGCATAGAAAAGGTAACCGACATTTTTACGGGTTCCGAGGCAGAACGCGCAAAGAAGGAAGAGCGTGTAAAGTCCGTGCTCAAAGTGCGTGATGAATTGAAAGCGCTTCAGCAGAAAATGGAAGCGGATTCCGACAAAGAAAGCGATGATGTTGAGTCTGTGAGCGCAGAAGTGCAGGGGGTGCTCGCCGCCTACCAAGAGGCCGATTCTTTACACCAAAAAACCGTTGTGCCGGGGTGGTCCACGATTCGCAAATCGTTTGAGAAACTCAACAAGGTAGAAGGCGTGGATACAAAAGAACTCCTTACATCACTCCTCAGCACGAGTGAACAAATCGAACGTGGGAAGATTGATCTGAGCGATCTGGCGAAGATCGTTGCGGCAGGCGAACTCCAAGATGAGCAATTGGAGCTAGAAGCGTACTTGGTTGCGTCTGAAGCAGACCCCGTTATTACTGCCATCGATGGCGCAATGAAGCCTATTAACAACATGATTCGCAATGTGGGCGGAAAGAACGCAGAGCCCATTATTGCGTGGTTTAATGCATGGGCGCGGAACTTCGTTACGGAGTTACTGGAGTGGATGAACATGCCGGAAGAAAAGACGGGCAACATGCGCCTTACCATGGAACGCGAAGCAATTTTGGCGTTGGGAAAAGATGCGAAAGAGAAGAAACAGCGCGAATTCTTTCTTTCGAACCGTGCGAATACGTACTACCTGGGTACGCAGAGTGGCACCATGGAAGACATGTGGCGTGCGCGGTACACAACGTGGTTGGCGCAGGGCAACGCACGCAACGAAGCCGGCAGACCAAAGCTCCAAGGCATTCTGAAAGAAGTGATGGATGCCGGAGAGAAATCAAAGAAGCCGGCGGAGGTTGCGAAGGATGCAAAGAAACCGGAAGCAGGAACTGCTGCATCCGCTCCCGCGCCAAGTGCGGCCCCGACTTCTGCGCCAACAGTTCCGCCCGCTCCTGGGTATTCCGATGGAATTTGAACAGCAACAGCCATCGGCTGCACCCCAAGCTGCTCCGAAAGAGTCGGCGCCTGTTCTTGGTATAGACGAGAAACTTCAAGTGCTCGCCAAGCAATTTCCTGAGCAAAATCCTGAACAGCAAAAGGCATCCCTCGATCTTGTGAAAACACAAGAACAACTTGGTGCACTCCGCGGAGCGTTGACAGCTGCAGGCGTTTTCGTGAGTCCGGAAATTAAAAAAATGCTCGATCAGCGTGAAACGGAGCTTGTTGCTCCTTTGGCTTCAAAAGATGAAGAACCCGGTTACATAGAAAAGGTGATCGGCAAAAATGCCGCAGAGGGTATGGGCAGCATGTTTACCAAAGGTTGGGAAAACGTGAAGAAAATGCCCGGCGTAAGCGCCGTTGCAGGGTTCTTCGGCGTCACGCTGCCGGAGTCCTTCGCTTCGGCAAAGGAAGGTTTTGCGTGGCTCTGGAGGAAAATTCTGGTGCATGGCGGTAGCTCACTCAAGAGTTTGGTGAATGGGTTTACGTTCGGTTTTGGAGGAGCCGGCATAGAAAACATGCAGAAGGTTGCCGTGCTGCAAGACACCTTGCATAACAAAGTTGCGGCAATGCAAAAGAAATTGAAGGAGCAAAAACGCGAGGTGAAGTTGGTTGTGGACGACACACTTGTAAGCACGGAGGAGCTCACCGACGTACGCGTCAGCGATGCAAAACAACTGCCTGCGTTGCTGAACCTGTTCTTGAACGAGGCATTGCGGAAAGAATCCAGAACAAGAACCATCACGGTGAGCTTTGCCGCATTGGAAGAGTTTGCCTTCAACAATCCCAAACCGTTGAACGTGGCTGCTGCCACTGCACAGGTCGCCCCTGCCGCAGCTCCTGCAGCTGCACCAACCCCTGCGCCTGCACAAACAGCAACAACTCCTCCTTCCAAATAATTCCATGGCAGACACAAACAACCTTCTTCGGCAGATTGAATCCCTCCCTCCCGCAGAAGATGCCGCAGCGTTGCGAGTACATGCCACGGCGCATGGGCTTTCCAATCATGTGCATACGGTAACGGGGAGCTTAGACCATCTTCCGGGCTATCTGCAGACTGTGCAGAGGGGGAAGCCGGAACTTGTATACGGCCCTTCTGCAGAGAAATTTGAATTGCAGGGAGTGCCGGATTCTCCGCGTCTTCGGCAACAGCCGACATCGGCAACGGTGCCGCACAATGTTGTTGCTCCGCATGCAGATTTCCAAGAGGGCTCGCGTCCTCAGTTTGGGGCATTGCCAGCGCGTTCGCTTGAACAAACCCAGGGTCAATTTTCCCGCGACCTCCTAAAGAGCGGCGCAGGGTATGGCGCTATTACCGGTGTTGCAGCTGCGGCTGCAGCCGGCACAGTCCTTTCCCTTTCCGGCGCATCGGTGCCTGCTGCTCTCACCTATGCGGCCGCCGCTGGGGCAGGTACCGCAGTCTCCGGACTGCTTACGGGAGCGTCTTTGTATGGCATGGGTTACATTCACAATGCTCTTTGGGGCAATACAGGAGCAAAGCGCCCCGGCGTGCTTGGCACATGTGCCCGGGGACTTGTGGCGCCGGTCACTATTCCTGCCGGCATCATTTGGAACGCATTCCGACGCTAACTCTTTTTATGACACGCAACTCCATGGAAGGCATAGACCCACTCGAAGGAGTTTCTCCTGTCGGGCGAGCCGTTGGCGCAGTCATAGACGTAACACGCTACGGCGTTCGCGACACGCTCCATGTGGGCTCCAAACTTGCAGGGCTGGTGAATGAAGGCACGCGCGGCGTGTTGAAGGCAACTTCCAAACTCCTTGGCGGCTAATGCATACGAACTATTTTCCTCACCGGGCAGAAACCACGTCGCGCGAGCGGCGTTTGGTGTTTCAGCAGCCAAACCACAATGCCGCGGAAACACAAAAAAATATGCCGGTAGAAACGAACCCAGAAATGGATGCATTGCGTGCAGAAGTGCGGAATGCAAAAACACCGGAACAAATGGATGCATTGTATGCAAAGCTTGAAGAACTTGATTCCAAGACTGAGCTGAACGCACAGAACGACACTGCTCGTGCGAATCTACGAAAGCAGTTGGAACTTGCTCGAAAAGAGGCAAATGATCGGCGTCTTGAATTGTCGCAAGCTGCTCCCTTAGAAAAGAAAATCGCACAGTTGGGATCGCCTAAAGATGACACTCCTTCGGAAGGAGAGGTTTGGTACAAACCTGATACCTGGACGCCGGAACACCGCACTACAGCACTGAAAGCCGCCGGGGCAGGTGCCGTTGTCGTTGGCGGCGTGCTCCTGGCACGTTGGTTCTTTGGCTGGGGGAAAAAGAAAGCTCAGCAAGCAGGCGAGGCAGTGCGCTCCGGTTTCAGCTGGCTCAAAGCCGCTGCGGTTGCCGCGGTCGTCGGCGTAGCGGGTTACGTTGGTTACAAGCACCTTGGTGGTAAGGAATTTTTGGCGCAGTTCGACACGGTACAGAAAGCGTTGAAAGGCATGGAAGATATGAAGGCACAAATGGCAACTGCTGCGGGAGAGGCAAAGAAAGTGATGGAGGAACAGTATAATGCGCTCCAAAAGAAATATGACCAAATGGTCGGAAATGCACCAAAGGAAACTGCTGCGCGTACAAATGAATTTGGACTGACGGAAGAGCAGAGAGAAGAGGCCGAAACGCATTACCGACGGTATGGTAATGATGATGCAAATGTTATTCGACAACTATTTTTAGGTGTCGATGCCGAGCAGAGATATGCGAGTTATATGAGTGAATTGCGTAGCAGGGATGCTGTAAAGGAAGATACAGATAAAATTTTCTATGCGCGTGCAGATGCCGCTGTGGAAACATATGAAAGAGAAATACAGTCGATGACTCGGGAATTTCTCAAATGGGCTAACGATCATGCGGTAGAAATCGCTGCTCTAGGGGGCATTGCTTATAAGGTAGGAGCCTTGGGCGTTGGGGTAGATATGACCAAGTACACCGTAAAAGAAGCCGCTGAACTTGCGCAGTTCCTCATTCAAAAAAGCATACGACATCCCATACTTTCTTTGCTTGTTGCTGGATCTACAATTACTGCAGCGGTCATCGCCCTGCGTGCGACAAAGGACGCCAAGCTGCCGGCAAACCTAACAAATATTATTGATGGAGTGCATTTGAATGTGCCCCTGGTAAAAGGCGGATCATCGACCTTGCAGAATACGATGAGCAGCATCGCAAATTCTGTACATGGCATTCCACAGATAACTGTTGATTTCTCGGTATGGGTAGGTCAGCAATTAACGGATTTAACTCAGAAATTACTTGATCATGCTCCCGAGGCTCTCGATGCACTGACGTTAACTCCCCAAGAGGCTCTAGAGGGCCAGCACGAAAGAGGTTTTGCCGCTTTGGATTTCCGATTGGGGCAACTATTGAGCAGTGCAGAGAACTCAACCGATGCAGATAAACATGAAAAAATACATAAGATTGGCATTACACAAACACTCTTGGCTCAATTCAGTTCGTTGTTTACTGCAGAAATCCTTCGGAAGGACTCTGGTGACACGCAGGCATGCATACAAAAACTCTCGGAACTTACTGCTGCGCTCGCTGACCCCGCCATTGGGATAACCATGGCAAACAAGGACGGAATTGTGGCATGGCATTTCATGAATGAGGACTGTGAATTTTGCGTTGATCCGTCCATAACCAAGCGTTCTGAATTGCAACAGTTAGCGGAAGGCATGCGTTTTACAGAAACGTCAAACAAATATGTTCTGCAGCAATTAGTCCAGCAGCTTCAGCTTGAAGGAGGAGGCATGTGGGACTCTGTAAAGGGAGACGGAGTACTTATGGCAATTGTTGACGGTACCTGTTACCTCGTAAAAAAGGGCACATTGGAATACGTAACGGTGCCATTTGAGGTTCTCATGAACAGTATGAGCAATTACGCAGATGGAGATTATGCAAAAATGTTTGGCGAATATGGGAATGGCATTATTCAATGCTCATTTGCGATTGTGCCCTATGCAATAGTCCAGGAGTTGTGGAATGCACACGTTTCGAATGGCGGTCTTCTTCTTACTACAAAAAATTTGCTTTCGGGAACTGCAAGACTGCCTTGGCGACTCTTACGGAGGGTCGCACCAGGTTTGAATTTAGGCAGCTTTATTACGGATTCGTATACAATCGCGCGGAAAAGCGCGTTGCGTTACGATAAGTATCTCCTCAAAACGAAAGGCATCGGTCACGCAAAAAGCTTGAATGCGCTTTGGAGCGCAGTACCGGGACTTTCTCCAGAGATGTTGCTCGACATCGAGCGGACGAACGATCTTACGAGATTGAAAAATATTGCAGAACGCCTTGGTGCTGATCGGCACCTGCTTACGGACCTTACCCAGGGGAAGAAAGCGCTTCGTGAATATATTGAGAAACAATTCGAGCATGTGGTACTAAAAAAGTGGTGGCTCTTCGGAAATGTTAGTTCGGTTGGCTATGAAGAGGCTTACGACGACATATATAAGCACGCTAGGCGTTCTCAAAGTTGGTCGAGTCCCTACAAAGCATGGATGAAAACCTATAGTGCATATACATGGTCTAGAGATGCGGCTCTTCGTGCACCAGGCCAAGGGCTTCGCATGGGTGCCAATGCCACGGTGAATGTTGCTAAGAAAGTGGTGCCAAAACTGCCCTCTGTAGCAAAAGCTACGGGAAGAGTTGCAATGCGTACGGCAAGATTTGCAGCCAAAGGCGCCCCCCTCGTCGGCAAAGCTCTACGCGTTGCAGGTCCACTCCTCACTGCTTACGAAGCGTTGGATCTGGGTGTGGGCTTCAGCGACGAAATGAAAGAGATAGAGAAAGGCCTCGCCAGTACCAATGCGCAAGAACGAGAAGATGCTGAGCGCAAGCTGCAAGCCAAGCGCTTGAACTTCGACGTTGGCGTACTCATGTTTGCCGCAGGCGCCGCAGCTGCTCCGCTTACTGCCGCATGGCTTGCCGCAAATGCGGCAACCAGTTCCCTGGAATCCGCCAGCGCTTACTGGAGCCACACGACGTTGAAGATGGTGGAGGGAAATGATACGGCAGGCATTCTTGCCATTATAGAACAGTCCACCGGCAAAGAGGTGAGCTACGGTGCTGCGGCAATCGGCGCCATGGACGGCGGTACAGACAAGGCAAATAAAGAAACACGGACACAAGCGTACGAGGCGTACTACATTCTGCGGGCGAATGAACTCTTCCCGAATGTCAGCTTGCCCGTTGCGAGAACGGAAGAAGAGGATGTGCCGCGCCGGTACGCTGTGGATTTACGCACAGCATATGTAGGCGGTGCACTGCGATACATTCGCGAAGCAACGCGGGAAACGATGGTTACGGTCTCTGCAGAAGACCTGGCTAAGGCAGCGGAATTCGGGGAAATGATTGCCCAGGAATACGATGCGAAGCGCGACGCAATTGCGGCCAGTGCAGAACCCGGCCAGGCCGGCCCGGCACGCATTCAGCATCTGTCGTGGTCGCAGCAACTGGAACAGTTAACCAGGTACCACCAAGAGCAAGCACAGGCAGAGTCCACGGAAGTTGCAAAGGTATTGCAGGAACATACCGGTACCGATGGCGAAGCGGCAGTTATTAGCACGGTGTTGCTTCGTTTGGAAGACTCCCTTGCCCAGTGCGAAGAGCATCTGCGTTCTGCAGACTTCTCTGGCCTTATGGGTTGGGATGAAGAGAATCGCAACGCCGTGCGTTTATGGTATGCAGAGAGCGTGGGAACGACACTGCGCGAGGCCGTGCAACAGTGGCGCTCCGCACCTCCTTCTGCTGCGGCACTGCAAACCGTTGTAGACCAATGCCGTCGTACGTTAGCCATTGTGCCGACTGCTGCGGAAACACTCTCTCAACCTTTGAAGGAACGCGCAAAGAAGATGAGCGACGCGCAGAAGGCGCGACTCGTCAGCGACGTTGGCGTGTTGGAAGTCTTGGGACTTGTGACAATCGAAACTCCGCAGCCGTCAGAGCAGAAAAAGCATGAGCCGATTGTTCCCGATAAGCCCATATATGGCGGGGGCAAGATGCTTTTGTAAGAGTAGACTCGCTGCGTGCCCCTTTCGTACTCTCAGCTTGCAGTCTATAAGCGTTGCCCGAAGCAGTACGAGTATTTGTATGTAAAGAAACTGAGCAAAGGGATTTCGGATAGAGAGAGTTTTGGCACCAGTGTGCATAGTGCGTTAAAGAGGTGGGGCGAGCTCGAGATGCGCAGGACAGAGGACGGAGGACAAAGGACGGACTCTCAGCCGCAACTCTTTGCAGAAGAACCATCCACACTTCCCAAAATAGAGCTCACACAGGAAACATTGATCGATTTGTGGCACCAGTGTTTCATTGTTGAGGGCTATGCAACACGAGTGGAGGCAGATATGGCGCGGCTGCGCGGTGTGGAATTGCTCCGCTACTTTTATGACTGGTGGGGCAAAGAAGAACACCATGTCGTTGCGGTCGAGACGGGTTTCAAGGTGACTGTAGAGGGTGTTGAATGCACCGGCCGTTTTGATCGAGTTGAACAACTGAGCGGCGGCGTGCGCATCATCGACTTTAAAACGGGGCACCCCGTAACCCAGGAACAAGCAGATAGCGATCTGCAGCTGTCGCTGTATGCCATTGCTGCCGCAGAGCAACTGAAGCAACCCTGCGTAGAGCTTGTGCTCCTCTTCCTTTCGGAAGAGGGAGTGCTTCCTGTTAGCACCATGCGGAATTCTGCGCAGCTTAACGATGCCGGCAAATTGATCGTGGCGCTGAAAGACCGTTTGGCAAGCGGGGACTACCAACCCACGCCTTCTGTAAAGATCTGCGGGAATTGTCCCTTTCGGGGAGTATGCCCGGCTGCGGCAATCCGCTAGGCTGCTGCCATGCGGTTCAGTGAACTCTTCACTAAAACTACCAAGGAGTCTCGTGCAGACGCCGATTCGCGCAATGCAGATCTGCTGCTGCGCGCGGGGTTTGTGGCAAAGTCCATGGCGGGCGTGTACTCGTTTCTGCCACTGGGCTTGCGGGTGCTGCGCAATATTGAACAGATCGTTCGCGAAGAAATGAACGCCATTGGTGGCCAGGAATTACTCCTATCTGCATTTGGCCCCCGCGAATGGTGGGAGCAAACGGGTCGTTGGGACCAAAAGAAATTCGACGCGCTCTTCCATGTGCCTGCAGCAGGGGAGCAAGAGTACGCACTCAACCCCACACATGAAGAAATTATTACTCCTGTTGTAAAACAGTTCGTGCATTCCTACCGCGACCTGCCGTTTGGTTGCTACCAAATTCAAACGAAGTTCCGCAATGAACTGCGTGCGAAGTCGGGCTTACTGCGGGGCAGGGAATTCCTTATGAAGGACCTGTATTCCTTCCACATCACGCAAGACTGTTTAGAGAAGTATTACACCAAAATGCAGGGTGCATATGACAAGGTTTTTGAGCGGCTGGGTCTTTCCGACCGCACGTACCTTACCTATGCCTCGGGTGGAACATTCAGCAAATACTCGCACGAATACCAGGTAGTGCTGCCCGAAGGGGAAGACACCATTTACATAAGCGTTGCTGCAGAAAAGGAAGGCAAGCGCATTGCGGTGAACAAGGAGATTTTTACCGAAGGCATGAAGTGTCCCGTTACCGGTGGCACCGAATTCCGCGAGGTGCGCGCAAGCGAAGCGGCAAACATTTTCCAACTCGGAACAAAGTTCTCCGAGCCTTTTGGATTCCAGGTTGCAGACCAGGCTGGCGTACTGCAGCCCGTCATTATGGGCTGCTATGGCATTGGCATTTCGCGTCTTATGGGGATTCTTGCAGAGGCCAATAGCGACGAAGCAGGTCTTCGCTGGTCGCGTGGAGTGGGACCTGCAGATTTGCATGTTGTCGCAATTGCAAAATCGAGCGAGGAAGAAGCGTTCACAGCCGCAGAATCGCTGGTTGCGGCGGCAAAGAAACGCGGGCTGCGCGTCCTGTTTGACGACCGCACCGACGTGTCCGCCGGTTCACGGTTGGCAGACGCAGACCTGTTCGGCGTTCCGTGGCGCGCGCTCGTTTCGGCAAAGTCCCTTGCTGCAGGCGGTGTAGAGGTAAAGGACCGCTGGACAGGCGCCACCGAAGTCCTGTCGGCCCAGGCATGCATTGCGAAGTGTGCTGCGTAAGCCACGTTGCCTCCATTCGTCATCACACGACACGAGATGTATACTTCTTTGTGAATCCTCTCATTCTTCTTCTCTTTCCTCTCCTCCTCATGAAAAAAGTCTCCCTCCTCCTTTCCACCCTTGGTGGCGCCATGGCCGGGTACCTGTTCTCCAAAAAAGAACTGCGTGAGCAACTTGCCGAAGCAGACACCGCCGAAGAAGCTGCAAAGGTGCTGGGTCACCACTTGCAGCGCGACGGCAAGGCTCTTGCGAAGCACGTGCAGGAATTCGTGAATTCCGACGACGTGCAGAAAAACCTGGCCAAGGCAAAGAAGTTCGCCATGGCAAAGGCAACCGAAGCGCGCACAGAACTCAAAAAACTGGTGGACGCTGGGTCAAAAAAGCTTGAAAAGCGGTTCTCCAGCAAGAAGATTACGAAGGCGGTTGCGAAGAAAAGGCGATAAAAAGAGTATTAGAATATTAGGGTTACTACGCATGAGTCAGTCCCTAATACTCTAATATTCTAATACTCTAGTATTCTCTGCCGGCTTTGCAGTAAACAGCATCCGCACGTAAACTCCTTTAGCTTTCCCCACTTCACGTATGACGCTCGACGCCATTCGCACGTTCCTGAATGCCAGCACGCCCATTACCTCTTCCTTGCTCGTCATCGGTTCTGCCGGCCTGCTTGCGCTGCTTACTGCGCTCGTCTTCCGCATTCTTATTTCCCTGCAGGGAACCGGGACGCAGAAGATGGAGCAGATTGCCGCGCAGATTCGCAGCGGCGCCATGGCGTTCCTGCGCCGTGAATACATGGTCATTGTCCTGTTTGCGCTTATTGCGGGGGGGTGTCTGTACATCTTCTTAGATACGGGCCTTTCCTACGCGCGCATTGGGCAGTGGGGCATGCCGTACACCGCGGGTTCTTTTGGGCTTGGGGCGGTGTGTTCCCTGCTTGCAGGGTTTATTGGTATGCGCACGGCAACGGCCGCAAACGTACGCACGGCACAGGCTGCTCGTACCAGTTTGGCGCTTGCACTGCGTGTGTCGTTCCTGAGCGGTTCCACCATGGGCATGGCGGTTGTGGGGTTGGGACTCCTCGGCCTTACCGGCGGCCTGTACTACTTCTTGGACATTGAACACCTCAGCTTGGCGGAGGCCTTAACGCCGCTGACCGCCTTTACCTTCGGCGCATCCTCGGTTGCGCTCTTCGCACGCGTTGGCGGCGGTATTTACACCAAGGCGGCAGACGTGGGCGCCGACCTTGTGGGAAAAGTGGAAAAGAACATTCCCGAAGACGACCCGCGCAACCCCGCGGTGATTGCCGACAACGTGGGCGACAATGTGGGCGACGTTGCCGGCATGGGCGCCGACCTGTTTGAAAGTTACGTGGGCAGCATTCTGGCCACCATGCTCGTGGGGCTCCACGTTACGTGGACCGGAGACCCAGGCGATGCCGAAATCGCCGCACTGCTGCCGCTGTTCCTTGCGGCCCTTGGCATTGTTGCCAGCATTATTGGCACCTTCGTGGTGCGCATTGGCAAAGGCAGCAGCAACGTGCAGGGCGCGCTCAAGAATGGCATGTTCCTGTCGTCTGTTCTCGTGCTCATTGGTGCGTACTTCTTCTGCCAGCGCTTGCTGCCGGCAGAGGTTTCCATGGGTGTCTTCTACGCTATTACGTCCGGTCTCATTGCCGGCGTCATTATTGGCATGCTTACCGAGTACTACACGTCGCAGAACTATGGCCCTGTGCGCCAGCTTGCAGACAGCACGAAGACCGGCGCCGCTACCGTCATGATCTCTGGCCTGGCACTGGGCTACCTTTCCACGTTCTTGCCGGTGGTTGTCGTATGTATCGCCCTGGCAGTCTCGTTTAGCGGCGGCGGCATGTACGGTGTTGCAATCAGTGCCGTGGGCATGCTTTCCACGCTTGGTTACAGCTTGGCAATCGACGCGTTCGGTCCCGTAGCCGACAACGCGGGTGGCATTGCAGAAATGAGCAAACTGCCGGCACAGGTGCGCACCCGTACCGACGTGCTGGACAGCGCGGGCAACACGACCGCGGCAATTGGGAAAGGCTTCGCCATTGGGGTTGCAGGCTTCATGTGCTTGGCACTTTTGGCTGCGTACAAAGAAGAGGCTGGCATTACGGGCATCGACGTTTCCAAGCCCTTCACCCTGGTGGGCATTCTGCTGGGCGGCATGTTGCCGTTCCTGTTCTCCTCCATGACCATGCGCGCCGTGGGCCGCGCCGCCATGGCCATGATTGAAGAAGTGCGCCGTCAGTTCAGAGACATTGAAGGTCTTATGGAAGGCAAGGTGCTGGGGGACTCCGCACGCTGCGTTGCTATTTCCACCAGCGCCGCCATTCGTGAAATGATTCTGCCGGGTTTCCTGGTCATCGTTGCTCCGCTCATTGTGGGCTACTTGCTGGGCCGTGAAGCGCTCGGCGGTCTGCTCGTTGGCTCACTCGTCACCTCCATTCTTATGGGCATGTCCATGGCCAACAGCGGTGGCGCATGGGACAACGCCAAGAAGTTCATAGAAGCGGGCAACCTGGGCGGCAAAGGCAGCGACAGCCACAAGGCGGCGGTGGTAGGCGACACCGTCGGTGACCCCTTCAAAGACACGTCGGGACCTTCCCTGAACATCCTCGTAAAACTCCTGCACATCATCGCGGTGCTTACCGTGAGTTTGTTCGCCATGGACGGCGCGCTGGCAACAATGTTCTAGGCACCTCGCTTTCGCAAAGAACTACAGAGCCCGGCGGAAGCCGGGCTTTTATTTTTTGCTCCTACGTGATGGCGTGTTTCTGCTGCTTGTTCTCCTCTTCCTCACGTTTGGACGGAGCGTGTAGCACGGTTCGTACGGACCGGAAATTTTCATGCGCTTTTCGGAAACAAATCGTTCCAAAAGATCTCCCAGTGCCGCAATGATGTGGGATTCACCACTGATCTCAAATTTCCCATGCTCTTGTACAAGTCGTACTCCTTTATCTGAAACGTTTCCAAATACAACGCCGGAGAATAGTTTTCGTAATTCCGCTAGCAACATGTGTGCCGGTTGGTCACTGTGGAGTTGCAGCTGTGCCATGGATTCGTGTGTAGGATCAAATGGCTTACATACTTCATCTCCGATGAATAATCTGTCACACCATTCAATAGAGTCGTCATTCGCTTGGCGACTGAGTTCCGCGCGATGAACAGCGTCTGCAATGTATTTTGCTACCCGATCTTGTATCGGCAAATGTGTACTGTAAGCATCGGATTTATACCCTTCTGTAATTATTGCATAGAGCTCGCGTTCTTGAAGCATTTTTTGCGGAATTACTCTTATAATGAAATTTTCCAGTGCCTCGAAGTAGGACGTAGACCCTTGTGGTCCGGTGAGAACAAGGGGATAGCGGATATTGGCATTTTTATCATTCATGAGAATCGACAACTTCGTTAAGAATTCTTCTGCAGTTCCCGGACCACCTGGGCAAATAATTCCTGCAATTGCTCCACGAATAAATGCCTCAATGCGAGTTTCAATGTTTGGAAGTATGATGAGCGGCTTTACAAGACTGTTTGGTGGTTCCGATGTAATGATGGAAGGGCAACTGAAACCAAACCGCCGAGCGCCATTGATGCGTTCACGTTCATAGCCTGCTAGAGCGCCGCTTAAGGTGCCTCTCATAATTCCCGGGCCCCCTCCTGTAATAAGTTCAAATCGTTGCATTGCAAGCGCCTGTCCGACAATTTTCGTGTGACGGTATTCCTCCTGGCTGATTGCGTGTCCTCCCCATGCATATATTCTTCGGTTTGGAAGTGATTCGCCGTCCTCATCGCTCATACTGCGTTCAAAAAAGTTCGCATGTCGTAGAAGGTGAAAAATTGCTGTTTTTGAGTCGAACGCGCGTTGCTGGATTTCTCCGTTTTCATAAATCAAATCCCGTGCAGCAGCAGAAAGATGTTCGCGTATTACCGCTTCAGGCTTCGTTGTTCCGTCGACATCTCGGAAGCAGGAAACCGGAGCGTTATGGAGAACAAATTCAATACCCTGTTGTGAACGTACAATGTGCACCCCGAAATCGGGGTACATGCGCAGCAATTCTTCGGTGCTGTCGGTGCTTTGACCTGTTTGGGTAATGCCCAGTGCGCATCGGCGAAAATCCTCATTTGTACCCGATTTCAGGCGCTCAATTTCTCCATTCGTCAATTTTTGTAGTACGGGAGTCGCAGGAATGCGGATTTCCCGCAATGTAGGAGCCAAAGGAGTGAGTTGAACGTTCATGGATTTAGGAGGGGTACACGGTATCCCTCTGTGTTTTTGTGTCAAAAACTTGCTTCTGTTTTACAAATGCGTACAGTGCTTGGCGGGCGTTGCCCCCGTTCTACGGAGAAATTTCCTGGTGGCAAAACGTCGATCCCCACAGGCGCGTGCAGGGAAGAACCCCAAAGGGAAGAGCCCGGCGCAGCCGGCTTTTACAAAGAAAACTATCCCTACCGACCCGCGCTTCATTTTCGTTACGGGCGGCGTGTGCAGCAGTTTGGGCAAAGGCATTGCCACTGCGTCTATTGGCGCAATCTTGAAAGCATGCGGCTTTAAGATCTTCGTGCAGAAGCTGGACCCGTACTTAAACGTGGACCCCGGCACCATGAGTCCGTTCCAGCATGGCGAGGTGTTCGTAACAGACGACGGCGCCGAAACCGACTTGGACCTAGGCCACTACGAGCGGTTCATAGACGAGCCCATGAACAAGCTTTCCACCGTTACCACGGGGAAAATTTACACGGAGGTGCTGGCGCGTGAACGCCGCGGCGACTTCCTTGGCGGAACAATCCAGGTTGTGCCCCACATTACAGACGCCATTAAAGCTGGCATTCGCAATGCGGCCACGCAAACGGGCTGCGACATGATGATGATTGAAGTCGGTGGAACGGTGGGCGATATTGAAGGCGAGCCGTTCTTAGAGGCACTGCGCCAAATGAAAGGGGAGTTGGGCCCAGAGCACGTGTACCACGTGCACCTGACACTCTTGCCATATTTGAAGGGCAGCAAAGAACTGAAAACGAAACCCACACAACTCTCTGTTCGTGAGCTACGAAGGATCGGCCTGCAGCCCGACATGATCCTTACCCGTGCGGACTACAAGATTCCTACCGAACTTCTCGAAAAAGTGAGCGTGTTCTGTGGCGTTGCGCGCGAAGCGGTGATTCCGGCGCCCACCGTGAACTCCATCTACGACGTGCCCATGAACCTGCAAGAGCACAACATTGCGCAGGTGATTGGGAAGAAGCTCGGGTTCCCCGACCTAAAACCAGATATGACACAGTGGATAGAAGGCACACAGCGTTATGAAGATGCAAAGGGCGAGCTGAAAATTGCGCTCGTGGGGAAGTACACGAACTTAGAAGATGCCTACCTGTCGGTGATCGAAGCGCTGAAATCCGCCTCTGTGCACAACGGCACCAAAGCGGAAATCGTGTGGGTGGACAGCGAAAAATTGGAACAAGACGACCCCGAACACTGGGCGCTGCTGCGCAGCTGCAAAGGGATTCTGGTTCCCGGCGGCTTTGGCTCGCGCGGCATAGAAGGCAAAATTCGCGCAGCGAACTACGCCCGCACAAAGAAGATTCCGTACTTGGGGTTGTGTTTGGGTTCCCAGCTCATGGTTATTGAATTCGCCCGTGCCATGCTCAAAGACCCGCAACTCACCAGTGAAGAATTCGACGAAGAGGGGAAGCTGCCCAAGGGTAAGTATGTGGTGCACTTCCTGCCTGGCCAGCACCAAACAAAAGCCAAAGGAGGCACGCTGCGCCTGGGCGCATACAAATGCACACTGCGGCCGGGGAGCAAAGCAATGCTCGCGTATGGCCAAGAGGAAGTCTCGGAACGCCACCGACACCGCTACGAATTCAACAACAGTTTTAAAAAGAAGCTGGAAGACCACGGACTCATCTTCAGTGGCCAATGGGCCGAAACCGGCATTATGGAAATTGTGGAGCTGTGGGAACACCCCTTTATGGTGGGGAGTCAGTTCCACCCCGAATTCCAGAGCCGCCCTCACCGACCTCACCCATTATTCTTTGCGTTCGTCAAAGCGATGTTAAAGAAGAAACGTTAAAGAATATTAGAGTATTAGAATATTAGGGAGCCAAAAGTTGCTTACAGCAGTATCCCTAATACTCTACTATTCTAGTACTCTAATCCCTCGCCCGATGCCCTACTTACGCCTCCACAACGTTTCCCTAAACATTGGCGACGCGCAGATTCTCCAAAAGATTTCGTTCGATGTAGAGCAGGGCGAGGTTGTGGGAATCATTGGGCCAAACGGCAGTGGGAAAACAACGCTCTTCAATGTGCTCTCCGGCTTTTTAAAGCCGACTGGGGGCTCTGTTACCCTCAGCGGAAGCGACATCACCACCTTGGCACCGGCAAAGCGTGCAGGCCTTGGCCTTGGCCGCGTGTTCCAGAACTTCGGCGTGTTCCGCGACATGACGTTGGAAGAAAACGTGCTTGTAGCACTGGAAGCGCTTCCCAAAGAAAAGCGCAAAGAACTTGGTGATTTGCATGCAGTGGTTGGCTCTACTCTTGCCATGGCCTCACTCACGACGTGCGCCAAGAAGAAGGCGGGCAGCCTTTCGGGTGGGCAGATGCGCTTGCTCGAAATTGCCCGTACCCTAAGCAGTGGCAAGGAACTCTTCTTGCTCGACGAACCTACGGCAGGAGTCTCACCTAAAATGACTTCGCAAGTGGCGGACCTGATTCGTCAGTTGAAAAAGGACGGCAAAACAGTGCTCATTATTGAGCACGATCTGCCCTTCATCAGCCGCATTTGCGACCGGGTTGTGGTGTTGGATGTTGGCAGTGTCGTGCTGCAGGGGCCGCCAGAAGAGGTAAAGAAGAGCAAAGAACTGCAGCAAATTTACTTTGGAGCGGATCCGACGAGCTAGGTTTACAGGTATACAGGTTTACAAGTTTCGTCATCACCCCTGTAAACTTGTAAACCTGTAAACTTGTATTCTTGTAATCTTTGTATATTGAACTACACCTGTTAGTCTCGCCCAGTACTTTTGTCTTTCTTCCCATTCAGTCTATGAAACGACTCTCCCTTCTCTTGGTTCCTGCACTGCTGCTTGCAGCATGCCAGTCCACGCCGGACACCATTAAAATCGGTTTCATTGGACCTTTAACTGGTGAAGCGTCTCCTTATGGTGCAGACACGCTTCATGGAGTGCAGATGAAGGTAGATGAAATCAATGCTGCCGGCGGCATTAAGGGTAAACAAGTGCAACTTGTGGCTGAAGACGGTAAATGTTCTGGCGCGGAATCGACTGCAGCTGCACAGAAGCTTGTAAATATCGATAAGGTTATTGCCATCGTGGGTGGTCAGTGCAGCGGTGAAACGCTTGCCGCAGCCCCGATTGCCGAGGCAGGCAAGGTAGTTATGGTTTCACCAATCAGCAGCAGTCCCGACGTAACAAAAGCTGGCACCTTTATCTTCCGCGACTACCCGAGTGACGCTTTGAAGACAGGCGTTATGGCAGGCCTCTTCCAGGAAGAGGGGTACACCAAAGTTGGTATCATTTCCGAAAATACGGATTTTTGCCAAGGCTTCCGTGACTCGCTGATCGAGGACCTGCCCGAAGGTGCCGTTATCTTTAACGAGAGTGTCGAGCCAGGTACAAAGGACTACCGCACCCTCCTGACACGCATGAAGGATTCTGGCATTGAAGTATTCGTTGCCAACGCACAGACACCAGCAGGTATTGCCGCAATGTTGCAGCAGATGAAAGAATTGGGAATTGATGTGCCTGTCTACAGCCACGATGTTGCAGACAGCAAAGAACTCATTACATTGGCACCAGAGGCTTTGGGCAAGCTTTCCGTTATTAGTGTGCCCGATGCTGGTAAGGACACGCCGTTCGAGCAGCAGTTTGTGACGAAATACGGAACACCGGAACAGACGATTGGTTTTACCGCTTTTGCATACGATGCAGCAGGTGTCATTTTGAAGACAATTGAAAGTGTTGGCACCGACGGTACAGCAATTCGTGACGCCCTCCTTGCTCTGCCCAGTTACGAAGGTGTTATTGGCACGTTCTCCTTCGATGCGAATGGAGATGTCGAAGGCGTTTCCTACGTATTGAAGGCTGTTCAAAATGGCGCATTCGTTACACTGCGCCCGCTTGCCATGTAAACTCTGCTGCGAATGCAGCTCCTTATAAATGCACTCATCGCCGGCTCCCTAGGCGCACTTATCGCCGGGGGGCTGGCTTTGGTGTATGGCGTCTTCGGTGTGTTTAACTTGGCGTTGGGCCAAACAGCGCTCGTTGGTGGCTATGCAACGTGGTGGTTCTATTCAGTGGTGGGGTTACCCCTACTTCTGAGTATTGTTCTAGGACTTGTTATAGGAGCTCTTACAGCATGGATGACATTTGAATGCTTCATTGGGCCCTTCTACAAACATCATCGATTCCTGCCGCTTGTAACAACTATTGCCCTTAGCATGATGCTCGACGGACTTCTGTTGCTGATATTTGAAGAGCGTCCACGTAATATTATTCCGGGTTTGAACCACGTTTTTGATGTGCTAGGAGGTCGCATCAATTTGAACCAGCTGGTGCTTGTTGTATGTACAGGAATCTGTTTGGTGGTTTTCGCATACGTATTTCATACTACACCTCTTGGTCGCCGTTTGCGTGCGGTGGTTCAGCACGATACGGCAGCATTGAGCCTTGGTATTAATGCACCCCTGCTCCACCGTTTCATTTTCATTGTGAGCGGATTCTTCGCTGCAGCTGGTGGTATTTTTATCAGCATCGACCAAAGCTTGAGTCCCACACTTGCATTTCCTCTTACCATTAAGGCATATGCAGCCATTATCGCCGGGGGCAAAGGGAATATTTGGGGAGCAATAGTCTGCGCGTACCTTATAGCGTTGCTGGAACAATTAGTCGTTGGTATTCACTGGTTTGGTGTGTTGTATATTCCAGCGGGCTACCAACAAACAGTTGCCCTCTTCTTCATTATTGGCATTTTGCTCTGGAGACCTACGGGCCTTTTCCTTAGTCGGTCCCGAGTTGCATAAACATGGCATTTTTTCTATTTATAATCACGAGCGTGGCAGTCTCTCTCCCCAACTTGTTGGGGTACAATTTAATATTTGGTAAGGGAAAAATTTTCCACTTCGGGCCACTTGGGGTCTCACTTGTTGCTGCGTACGGCATTTTTGTTCCACTTATGATGGGGTATGGGTACCCATTATCCCTACTCATTGCATTCCTGCTTACCATGCTTATTTCGTTCCTCTTTGCGTGGCTTTCACTGCGCATGGAACCAGATGCTTTTGGTGTTGTTTCCTTGGCCTCACATCTCGGACTTCTTGCTGTTGTGCTGAACTGGTCGACTATGACACGGGGGGCGCTGGGTATACCCGGTATTCCACGTTTCCCTTTTCTACTTTCCCTTCAAGAAAGCTTGGGGCTGGACGCACAAACAGCATTCGCTCTGTTAAGCATTGTATTGTGTGTTGTATGGTGTGTGTTCCTTTGGTGGATTGATCGTGGACCATTTGGACGCAGTATACAGGCGCTTGCAGAGCACCCATGGCATGCACAAGCTTTAGGTATTGATCGTCATATCATTTATTACACAGTTTTCTTCCTAGGGGGCATGGGTGCATTGCTAACGAATGTTCTGTATCACCAATACATTGCTTTGTTGCACCCCAGCGATATTGGCTATCCCTCACTCATCTTCTTTTTAATGGTCATTGTTGCCGGGGGACCAGGAAGGATACGCGGCTGCATTTTCGCTGCCATTGCACTTATTCTCTTGCGAGAAGGTGTGCGGTTCCTACCGTTCCCGGTCGATCTTGTAGGACCCATTCGACTCATTCTCTTCGGTGTCATCTTATTTGCTGCCGTGTGGTACCGCAGAGACGGTATCTTCCCTAAACCACGGGGAGTGTAACTACTATCCGGCTTCTGTGTGCTTCGGCAGCTTCTCGACACCGGTAAACACCACGGGATTCCTCCCCAGTTCGTTGTAGGTTCGCAGCGGTTCGGGCAGCGTGGTCGTTCCCGACCCTTGCATGTCGCGCACTGTCTGGTGCCGTTGGAAATGCCCTGATTTTTCTATGGCACGCCGTGCTTCTTCGCTCTCCGCGAGAGCATAAGTGTTTCTGCGTCGTTCTGGGTCAGCCAAGAGTTTTGCAATAATGCGCGTTCCCAGGCCTTGGCCGTACGTGCTTGCCCAGAAACCTGCAAATTCGTACCATCCCCCATCTTTGCGCAGCAGAGATGCTCCTCCCAGAGGCGTGTGCGCCGCCATGAGCACATGGTGATTGTTGAGCAAATCCGTGCATTCCGCGTCGCGCCGGCGACGGAATTTTCCCGCCTGTTCGTTTTCCCGAATGACCGCCTGCACAATTTGGCGATGCGAATCGTTGGTCATGTATTCCATGCGCAACAGTGCTTCCGCCACCACCAGCGTTCCGGAGCCGCGCCAGTGCAAAATTTCTTTCTCCACCGCATACGGACTTGCCACCACCACTCTTCCCACTGCCGGTAATAGCTTCCAGACGTCTGCCGCCACCCGGTGTTCCATGTCTGCAATACGTTCTCCAGCCTCCGTATGCAGCAATCGTTTGAGAGTGGTTTCGGAAAGAAACCGCGCAACATGCTTCTGTTGCGGGGCATGTATGCCCCCGGCTTCGGTTACTAACAACACTTCCCGCGGATCTTTCACGTCCATGGGCATGCCGTCGCCCGGTTTCCATGGCGTGCGCCAAATATTGCCGAGACCCAACGCGTGCAGACGGTCTATTTGCTTATCGAGCGCCAGCCTTTGTTCCGTTGCAAGTTGCGTGTCCTGCCCTATGACGATCTTCTGGCCTTTATACAAGGCTTCGTATGCAGTGCTATCTAAGGGAATGGCATCCAACATGGGGTAAAAGCCTATCGCGCCGTTGTCTGCATGCAAGGATTTCCTCGACTCTCTGTGCTTCTTTTGGCAGGCTCACGTCGTGCAGTTCGCCTTCTGCTCCATAAACGGCTCCCTCGTTGCGCGTGAGCAAGCCGTGGTGCCGTATGACAACATTGAGTATGCGTACGGATTTGGCGTATATGAAAACATTCGTGTGAGTAATGGAAAGGTGCTGCACACGCGCAGACATCTTGATCGACTACTGCTCTCTGCAAAGGCGATTGGACTGGAATATTTGCTGACAATTGATCAACTAGAACAATGGATTACAGAACTGACATCAAAGATTGCCGAGCCTAGTTTCAACCTCAAACTACTTCTTGTTGGTGCGAGTGACCCTGCAAATACTCAGTTCATCATCCTGCCACTTGCCCCGCATTTCCCAGAAAAAAAGTGGTACCGAGACGGTGTGCATGCAGTTACGGTGAAATACGAGCGGTGGCTTCCACAAGCCAAAACACTCAACATGCTGGGGAGCTACTTGGTGTACCGGGAAGCAAAGAAGGCAGGTGCGTACGATGCGTTGCTCATCGACAATTCCGGCAACATTCGTGAAGGCACGCGAACGAATGTGTTTTTCACCAAAGGTGATACGGTCATTGGTGTTCCAGAAGAGGAGATCCTTCCCGGTGTTACGCGAGATCTGCTTCTGGAAACGTTCAACAAGCAGGGAATTTCCTACAAGGAAGAGCATATTCCCGCAGGCTCATTGAGCGAATTCGATGGCGCGTTCTTTACAAGCACGTCGGCAAAGTTGATGCCGATTCGATCAATTGATGCGCATAACTTTGGGTCGCCCACGCCATTCCTACAAAGCCTCGTGGCGCAGTTCAGTGAATGGGCGGAGCAGCACGAGTAACGCGCTCCTACTGGTTTGCTCCCACGCCTATCGTAATGCTCGTCATGCCATCGTCGTTGCCAGCTATGGAAATGCCGACAGAGCGATTGCCCTTCGTGGCACTCACGAAATGCGCCCCTGCTTCGCTGCCGGCCAGCTGCATGGTCCAACCGTCTGTAGCGAGTTGCGTTTTGTAGTAGGCCGTTACCTCGTCCGCACTGTCGCTTGTCGTCAGCATTGCCGATACCCCGCCGCCGCCTTCAATCGCCGCCTGCGTGGCGGAGTACACAACGGTTGCTCCCGGGTACACCGGCGCGTCTTCCGGCCAGTCTTCGGGCAGTTTCGAGCCTGTGGTGAACGTTCCTTCCTCCGTTTCCACATGTATGCCGTTGTCGTCCATGTCCACATCCGCATTTCCGCCGATCTGTTTTTCCAGCATGTTTTCCATGGCGTTTTCCGTCGCTGTTTCGGTAACGCTGGCGCAACCGGCGAGCACGACTGCTGTGCTAAGAAGGCTTATGAAGAGGGAAGATGAGCGCTGCATGGAGGAGTGGGGAAGTGCGGCGAGTGTAGCGAAAACTTGCACATCATAAAACCCGCCCCCGATGCAGCTCGAGGGCGGGTTGTATGAGCTGGGCTACTCCACAACAATGGTCCCCTGGTCCGTAGACTTCAGGTGATTGTGGTAGCCCCAGCTTCCTGCTTGGGTGAAGGTGTAGACATAGGTCTCGCCCGGCGCGAAATCGCGACCGGCATCGAACCCAGGCAGTGCGGTGTGGAAGGGGTGCGGGTCGCTTGCGACTCGCAGTTTCCCTGTGCTGTCGTTGCGGAACTGTACGGTCTTGCCTTGTTGAATGCGCAGCACCTGTGGTGCAAAGCCGGCGTCGGTATACGTGACGAGGTTTTCCGTGGCCTGGTCGCCGCCGCTCTCTTCCGAAGGCCCGCGGCCATTGCCCGGCGTGCCGTAGGCGGCGCGCGCTTCTATGATCATTTTTGCCACTTCTGCGCGGTTTATGTTCTGCGTCGGGCGAAATGTGCCCGTCGCTTGGCCCTCTATGTCGGTGTCGCCCGAGACAACGTGATCTCGGCTTAAGACTTCTATGGCGAGCGCAAAATCCGTATTTGCTTTTACGTCGGTATAGCGGCTTCCCGCAGAAGCCCCTGTCGTGTTCACACGGAACGCCGCAACGAAGAGTGCTGCGACTTCGGCGCGCGAGGCCGCCCGGTCAATGTTGCCGCCGCGGCCAATAACAGGGAAGCTTTCGGCTTTTGCAACGGAGACATACGACGACGCCCAGTGATCGACGCCGCTGTTTACTTTCGTTGCGTAGAGTCCTTCGTTGTACCCGGCGCCTTCACTGGCGATTTTCAACGCTTCGGCAACGGTAATGCTGTTGTTCGGTCCGAACTTGCCGGTCAGGTTGCCTTGTGTATCCCGGTATCCGCTCACAATAGAAGCTTCCGCTGACTCCCGAACGTAGGTTGCAAACCAGGCCGACTGCGGCACGTCGTCAAACGTAACAAGGCGTCCATCGATCATTGCTTGCACGCCAAACGCGCTTGCGGCAAACGGAAGAAGGAATATGAGAGCCGATGATGTCATGCGTGAAACGAGCTGCATAAAAGTGTGGAGGAATGCTGTAGGAGACGAAGCACGCAGTTTGTTCTTACAGAGTGCGGATTGCTTCTATGTCTACAGTCACCTCTGCGTCGTCTTGGACGACGGGGTCACCCGACTGCATCAGATTGTTCCAGCGGATATGGAATGCGGCCCTGCTAATGCTCGTTTCCATCGAAAGTCCCAAACGCGTTTCCCCGTGGTTTTCGCGCACTGCCCAGCCGGTGACTTCCACGTTCACTGGCTGCCGTACGCCATGCATGGTCAATTCGCCTGTCACCATGAAGCTGCTTTTTTTCCGCACGGTTCCTTTCCCTTGGTATGTGAGCGTGGGATACTGCTCCGTTTCGAAGAAGTCGGCGCTGCGCAGGTGCTCATCACGCCGGGCGTTGCCGGTCGTTATGGAAGCCAGTTGCGCTGTTGCGTCTAGCGGAGCTCACTCGGTTGTTCGGGATCAAATTCCACCGTGCCGCGAAGGTCCGGTACCCAGCCATGCACCCATGTAATGCCAAAATGCCGCACGCGGAAGCCGATTTTGGAATGCAGCGGGTCAATGTTCCACGTTGCCATTACGCCCGTAGACGAGCTGCGACGGAAACTCTTTCCATCGATTGCCAGAGAAGAAAGGAGTGGCAGGGCCACGGGGAATCGAACCCCGATTGCAGGAATGAAAATCCTGTGTCCTAACCGTTAGACGATGGCCCCAAAAAGAACGGCGCAGGCAGTATAACTACACAGCTGGGAAAATCGATATAGTTCTCATGCGATATCGTGGGATCTTTGTATAGGGACAGTATTTCCATTGGTATACTGCGCATCCCAGCATTTTTTGCTGGATGTCCCTAACTCTTGTTCTTCTTGAAAGGAGGTGAATGTATGGCCAGTCCGGCCGAAGAAGCTGGTAGACGCGCTGCTACCGAAAGTGCCTCAGCGGGCACTCCTTTGCGCACCGCACAGGACTCCGGATATCGGGATTCAGTTTCCGATTACAACCGGGGAGTTCAGTCGCAGCAGCAACAAGACAGCCAGAGCAGGGGCAAGTAATGGGAGCGCATGAGCGTTCCTGAAACCGAGGAATCCTCGAATTCCTCTACACCCTCCGTCGCATGGCGGAGGGTAAATTTATTTGGATTCCGTCCGCTTTGCAGTCATTGCCGCAACAGACGGAGCAGTGGTGCGCCAGCCGCAGGCCTCTTTGCACTTGGCGCAATACTGCATGCCAAAGTCGTGTGCTTCGCCTGTGGTGCACTTTGCGTCGCAGCATGCGGAGCGAATGGTGTTCTGCATGTCGTTTGGCAGTTTGCGGCGCTCTTCAATATTCATGTGCTTTGCACAGTACTGCTTCCCTTGCGAGGCCTTGCCGCACCCCTGTACCAGGCATTCGTGATGTTGTTTTTGCACTGGAAGTGGGGGAAAGGTACGAAATCTGTGTATAGAGACCGTACGCTGTTTATGGGGTTTGGCCAAGGAAAGCACGGTTTATTCATGGCTTTATCCGTAAGAAAAAGCTACGCTAGTGCATCTTTACTTACTTTTCTACGTTAGTTTTATGGCTACAGGTACGATCAAGACGAAGACGGAAAAAGGTTTCGGTTTTATTTCCGTGGAAGGCTCCGACGATGTCTTCTTCCACAACAGCGCTTGCAACGGTCAGTTCGACAGTTTGCAAGTTGGCCAGACTGTGAATTTCAACCTGGAAATGGGTGAAAAGGGACCGAAGGCCACGAACGTTGTGGCTGCGTAAGCACCGCTTCTGAAACCGGAGACCCACTCAAGGCACTGCGTCTTTGTGGGTTTTCTTTCGTATTTTGGCTCTATAGGCCATTTTGCTTCATATACAATTTTCTGGTATACTGACGTGATATGCCAAAACACACCAAAACACACAAACATTCTTTACTTCACAAGGCTCTACGCAGCCCGTGGAATACCCTCAACGGTATGCTCACGCTGGCTGGGTTAGCACTTATGCTGCCAGAGACCTTCCACGCCACCGCGCAAATGGTGGGAGTGGGCCAGGTATTGCTGCCAAGCAGCGAATTGCATGGTGCCGCTCCAGAAATTGACCCGACGGTGCTTTCGCACAATTTGGCACTGGGCATGTTGCTGGTGCTGCTGGCCGCAGGGCTCCATTTGTTCCTCAAAGTGCGCACCGAACGCCTGACGTTCCTGCCACAAGCGCCTATGCGCCGCCGTGCACTGCGTTCTGCATTGCCGCGTCGGTTTGCAAAGAAGGTGAGTAAGAAGCGCTCCACAAAGAAAAAGCCCCGACACGCAGAGCGTAAGGGCTAATTCAGTAGGGGGTGCCGAGGCTTAGCAGCCGCAGCAGCCACCGCCACAACCATCATTGGTCATAAAGTGGAGAGGAAAAACTAGAACGACCCAAGTATAGGGTCTTTGAATCGTCGTGTCTAGCACTCAGCATAGTAGAGTGCCAATTATCTCTACTTTTTCCTGTAATCAAAGCCATTTATTTTGTGTTGACGTCTGGCGCTGCAAACAGATGCTTTCGTCCTAGCTCGTCTCGGTGGTAGACACCGAATTCCAATACTTTGGCAGCTACTTCGCCGCTGAGCACGGGTCCGTCTGTACACAGGCGAATACCGAGCGGATCCACAACGCAGTTGCCGCACATGCCGTAGCCGCACTTCATGTAGCGTTCCAGCGACAGCTGGCAGGGGACGCCGTGCGCGGCACTTATCTCCATCACTTTCTTCAGCATCATTTCGGGCCCGCACGAAAACACTTGGTCCACCGGCATGCAGTCGTCCGCTGCCGTTTTTTTCGTCTTTACAGGGCATGCCGTGAGCAGTTTTTCTAACACGTCGGTGTTGTAGCCTTTGTACCCCTGGCTGCCGTCATTTGTTGCAATGTGCAATGACGTGTTCTGCAGACTTTCCAGTTCCTTTAGGTAGAGCAAATGCTCTGCGCTGCGCGCGCCGACAATCACTTCTATGGTGCAGCCGTGCTTTACCGTTTCACGCGCTAGAAAATACATAGGCGCCGCGCCATAGCCGCCGGCCACCAGCGCAATGTGTTGCCCCGCCTTCCATTCGTAATGTGTTCCGAACGGGCCGCGAAGCCCCACCAAGTCGCCAATCTTCGCTTCCGCGAGTTTCGTTGTCATGTCGCCCACGGCGAAGAAGGTGATGCGCGTGGTGGCGCCGTCGTCGTAGGCAACGCTCATAGGGACTTCGTCCACCCCCGGCAGCCAGACCATGACGAATTGCCCCGGCTTTGCCCCCAGCGAGCCGTCGAACGTATACGTGCGCACGTTCGGCGTTTCCTGAACGACTTCGCTAATACGATACGTTCTTGGTAGCCTGGATTGTAAGCTTATAGAGGACATATGTGTTATTGGTTACTGGTTATTAGTGATTGGTTCCTCGCTAGTGGTTGGTGCGGAGCGCAGAGTGCTAATAAGTTTTGAGAGCATCTTGCCAATCGATTCCGCTTGTTCAATTCCTTGTTTTGCAATCTCCTTGGAGAGTAGACCAATCCGCTGTGAAACAATAAGTAGAGTTTTGCATTCTCCGGAAGACCCGCGTGCTATCACGAGAAAATGTGCCTTGTCTGCGTAGGTATAGCGACCATACGCCTCAGCAATGTTTGTGGGAATGCTCACTGCAGCTCGCTGTAATTGCTGTGTAATTCCATACCGTTCTTCTTTGGGAAATGGTTTCGTGATCGTGTATATAAATTCGACGAATACGATTGCTTCTTGCCACACCCGTAATGATTCAACGCCTTTCATAAGCAAAGTATGCATGAAAATGAATTACCAATACACCAATAGACTAATAACCAATATACTGAAGCCGATGGACCTCTCCCAGAAGCTCTTCGGCACGGTATTCAAAAACCCAACGGTACTCGCCTCCGGCATTTGGGGAATTACTGCGAGCAGTTGGAAGGAAGTTGCGCGGCGCGGCGCAGGTGCCGTTACCACGAAATCGCTGTGGCCGCGGGAACACCAAGGCAACCGCAACCCCACGATCATTTCCACGGCAACGTGGACATTGAATGCGGTTGGTGTGCCTGACGCCGGCCCGCAAAAAGCGATCGATGAAATCGGCGAGTACGTAAAAGAGCGGCCGGTGCCCATCATCGCCAATGTCATAGGGCTCAACCCCGACGACTTCGCTTCCATTACGGCGTCGCTTGTTGCGTTGCGGCCAGACGCGTACGAAGTGAACCTTTCCACGCCCACCTTCCTCAAGCTGCGCGGTAAATTGTTTGCGGAAGATGAGGCCGAAGTGCGCGCAATTCTGGGCGCTGTAAAACGCGAGGCGAAGGGGATTCCCGTGCTGGCGAAGCTGACGCCGAACGTTCCAAACATCGGGGAAATTGCTCGTGCCTGCATGGACGCCGGCGCCGACGGCATCACTGCGGTGAATACCGTAGGCCCGGGTATGGCAATCGACTTACGCAGCCGCATGCCCATACTCGCCGCACACAAAGGCGGGCTTTCCGGCCCGGCGCTCAAGCCCATTGCCGTACGGTGCGTTGCTGAAATCTTCGAAGCAACGAACGGCAAACTGCCCATTATTGGAACGGGCGGCGTGTACACCGGCGAAGACGCCATAGAAATGCTGCTTGCCGGGGCGAGCCTCGTAGGCGTTGGCACCGCTATTGTCGACCGCGGGCCCGACACGTTCCAAAAAATCGTGGATGAAATGCAGGAGTGGTGCACGAATGAACGCGTGCAGAACGTGGAAGAGCTAACCGGTGCCATGCACCGGGAACTGCAGAAACGAGGCGGCACGGGGCTTGGTATGAAGCATGCCTAACATGCTGTGGGTGGATATCATTCTTGTGGCTACGACACTCGTCACCATCGTCATCATGGTCACCATGCTGGCGTACATGATTGTACGTGTACCGTTTGTTCCCACTCCGTGGAGTGTTGTGCGGCAAGCAATCACGCTCGCGAACCCCCTGCCGGGTGAAACAGTTATAGACCTGGGGGCAGGGGATGCCCGAACATTGATCACTGCGTCGCGGTATGCGAAGGATTTGCAGTTGATTGGCTATGAACTGGTACCCACCGTGTGGCTGTACGGCAAGTTGCGATTGTTCCTTTCGCGTACGAAAGCGCAGTGGCTGCTGCGTGACCTCTTTAAAGCAGATGTGAGCAAAGCAGACGTCGTCTTCGTATACCTGCTGCCCAGCATGCTCCCCAAGGTGTGCGCCCTCTTCGACGCGCAACTACAACCCGGAACCCGTGTGGTGAGTTACGCATTCCAAATTCCTGATCACACACCAGAAAAACAGATTGAGGTTCAGTGGTTGGGTAGAAGAAGGATGTTGTCACTCTATAGGTGGTGAACATCTTTTCCTTACCCACCTTTTTCAGGGCGAAAAAGGTGGGGCCAAAACGCTCCGCCGCCGAGCCCCCACTCAACGGGCCCTGTGTCTCCTCGTCCTCGCCTCCAAGGATTCGGCTCGGACTCGTCGACAAACTATGCGAAGCAGGGCCCTTCCCCCTTCACCCCCGCGCGGCGGCGGGGCCCCTCCAACTCCATGAAAACCCCAACCACCTTGGTACCATCCACACTCCAACAACGGCGTAGATGAGCAGCATTGCGGTGCGGCTAAGGGTGAGCCCATTGATAGCGCTTAGTGGCACTGCGGCAGTTGTTGTGGCAACGGTGATGATCCACGTAAGGAGCTGCGTACCAATGAATGCGGGTAGCAACCCCAGGGGCATCCAGATGAGACTCAAGAGAATGGCAAGCGCACCAAAGAGCATGGCGAGCGGAATTGCGGGTGCTACGAGAATGTTTGCAAGTGGTGAGAGGATTGTCATACGCCCGAAGAGCGACAGTTGCAGCGGGAGCGTTGCAACAGATGCGGCGAGCGTCATGGCGAGTGCTTCGCGCATGCCAAAGAATTCGGGGACACGTTGCAGCCATGTTTGCAGTGTTCCGCCAAGTTCCATAAGCCCCAGTACGGCCAGGAACGAGAGTTGCAACCCTGCGTCGTTCCAGAGTGCATACGGGTTCCACGCCGCCATAGCGGCCAGTGCCCACAGTACGGTGAGCCTGGGTGCGCCGGTGCGGCCAAGGTGCAGCGCGACAACGGAAAGGCTGCCCATGATTGCGGCGCGCACCACGCTGCTGCTGGCACCCACGAAGAGTGTAAAGAGCGCAATGGCCACAATGGTGGGAATGGTGCGCCACCGCAGCGGCAGCCAGGTGAGCGCGGCATTCAGCGCCAAGATGATGAGTGCAATGTTGAAGCCCGAAATTGCCACAATGTGGGTTAGGCCGCTCGTAGCAAAACTCTGCATAAGGTCTTGGGGCAGACCTTTGCGTGAACCTGTAAGCAGGCCTGCCATTAATGCTGCATGCGGTTCAGGGAACAGTTGATTAATACGCGCTTCGGTGCGTTCGCGCAGTGCAATGAGCGAACCCATAACACTCCACGGCGCAGCCGTGACGGTTTCTATACTCCATGCCTCCATGAGCATGCCAATGCCATTGACCCGCAGGTATGCCGGGTAGTCGAAGTCCTCAATAACTTCGGGCAGTTCAATACTGCCGCGAATCTGCACCGTTTGCCCGTACTGCAAACGCGGCCACATGCGTTTGTCGGTAACGAGGAGAAGGCCCGAGACCGGCACTATGACACCGGAGCCTGCATCGACTGTTTCCATGGCCACGGTGTACTTTGCATTCTGCGGGCGAATGTCGGGTGCATCGACCACGCGTCCCGTCATGCTTACTCCGCGGTGCAGGAAGCGTGCAGGAAGAATTTCCGGCGCACGCACCGCGGTTATTGCCGTTACGGTGAGCACCGCAATGCCAAAACCCACCGTACCCGCTAACGCATGTTGGCCCAGAGTTCTACTTTTTGGGTGCAAAGTGAGTGCCGTGCTCATTGCAAGGGTGACCGTGATGAGCACGAGCCACAGCACCGAAGCCGCCGTTTCTTGCCACCACTGCAAGCTAAAAGCTGCAACCAGGTAGGTAAGCAGGAAGACCATGGCGAGTCGCTCCCGGTTCATGGGCTCATATTCCGGTTCCGCATGCAGTTTTCCAATGAGCACCTGTCTCTTATAGAAGAGTCACAAGTCATACGTCGCATGATAAAGCCAGAAAGGCTGTTCTACTGCTCTGCGGAACGGGCGAGTGTTAACCACTCTTCCACGCTGAGTGTCTCGGGCCGCCGGTCGCTTGCAATGCCTGCTTGCTCCAGGAGTGCCATACCTGTGGGGAGTGCCCCAAAGGACTTCCGCAGCATTTTGCGTTTGTGCGTAAATGCCATCTTCGTCAGTTTGAATACGCGATCCAGCACCTCTGCATTCGCAAGTGGCTCTGGGTAGCAGTCGATCCTGAGCACGGACGAGTCGACTGCCGGAGGAGGAAGAAATGCCTCCGACGGAACATGCGTCATAATCTTCGCCGTGCCGAAAAGGCCAACGAGAATCGTGAGTAAACCCCGGTGCTTCGTATCGCAAATTTTCTCTGCTACTTCGCGTTGAATCAGGAGCGTCATCGACGTTGGTCCCACGGGCGATTCCAAGAATGCGTGCCGCAGAAGGGGAGACGTTATGTGGTAGGGAATGTTGGCAACAATCTGGTACGGCTCTTGTGGAAATGGAACCTTGAGTGCATTGCCCTGAACAATTTCCACGTTGGGTGCATGGTTCGTCCACTCTTGGAGCAGCGGTGGGAACCGTTTATCAATTTCTATGGCAATAACCTTTCGTGCCCGCTTCGTAAGCTCCTTCGTAAGAATTCCAACCCCTGGTCCGATTTCTACAACCGTGGAGTCCGGTGCAATGTTTGCGGCACTCACAATCATCTGCAGAATTTCTTCGTGGATTAAGAAATGCTGGCCCAAATCGCGTTGTAAGTGAATGCCGTGGCGGGACAGAAAGTTCCGCAGTTGGTGTTCCAAGTCTGGCACAGCACCTACAATACCCTTTCCATGGAACGGCACACCGCTTCCGCCCTCATTACCGGCATCATCTGCGGGTTTGCCTTGCCGGTCTTCCAAAGCCAGGGGTTCTACTATGGCGGTGTTTTGCCATCGGAGCGCTATGGCTTTCAGGGCAGTAGCATCAGTTCCACTCGGTCTTCTCGCTCGGCGAGATCAGCAACGTCATCGAGACACACGCAAACCTCCACTCGCACGGGTTCTGCGGGCAGCACGTCGCGGGGCTACAACAGCGGCCCCGTGGGTACTTGTGCCGTTCGCTACTTCGGCATTTTGGGTCCGGTGCCCGACGTGCTCTGCCCCAATGGTTTTGGGCCGCTTCCTACGTGGGACGAACTTGCAGGCAGGGAGTAGTTGCACGTGGCATATGGAGGGAATACTGTGCGTACCTTTTTCCCGTGCTTCCATGGAATCATTTACACCCCAACAAGAAACTCTTCGCCGAAGGGCTTACCAAAGCAATGGCGTCGTATGTTTGCAACAACTTCTTCCTCTGCTTGAAATGGTGCCAGGGGATGTGCAGATGATTGCCGAAAATCCTCCTACATTGAAAAAAGGCGATGAAATACTCATTTTGGATGCTGACCATGTCGAAGCTATTGTTCGCGCGTTTCGCGGAGCAATCGAAGCCGCCCAGGTTCATGAAGTTCCTCAGGCGCAACACCAGGAAATTCAACAAGCCAAAGCAAGTTAATACGTGCGAGAGCGCAAAAGGTAACAAACAAACGACGCAATATTTTGCCTGCAATCCTGTCCTTTTGGACGTAAGAATTCTAGAATGCACGCGTCTTCCACACCGCTATGAACCGCACACTCCTTGTCGCAACCACACTCGCGCTCAGCGCACTCATTGTGCTGCCAGACGCGCTCGCCATGCGCGCAGACTTGTACCCGCAAACGCAGCGCATCAGCCGCCGCGCACGCGTCAGCTCCGTGCGTTCTGCGCGCAGCGTGAGCAGCAGAAGCAGTGTACGCAGATCGTCTTCCTCGGTGAGCTCACGTTCCTCCGCAACATCGCGCTCTTCTGCAGGCTCTGTGGATACCTTGCCGGACCGAGTCACCGCAGTGCCGCACATTGTGGAATTAGGCGTGCTTTCGCCTGTGCTGGCCCAGGTGAGTGTGTTTAGCTATGGCGAACCTATGCAACTAGACGAAGCGGAGGTGGCACTTGCAGGCCCGGTGGAATCCATAGACCGTCTGCAGGTGTACCGCAGTAGCGACGGCATGCTGCTGGGCAGCGCAACACGCGACAATTCCTCTACCTACACGCTGCGCCTGGGGAAGAATATTTCCATCGGCCAGCGCGAAACGTACCGCATGTACGTTCGCGCACTGCTGCGCCCGTACCGCAGCGGCGGCGTGAGCGGGGAAAGCCTGCAAGTCAGTAGTATTACCGTGCGCGGCACGGGGGAGTGGAGCAATGACACGCTTACCAAAGGCACCACGGAAACGTTCTCCACGCACGAAACTGCGCGCGGCCGCATTGCGGCTATTTCTAACGCAGGAGCCAGTTTGGAAACTGTGATTCCTATGGGCACCGGCCAAGAAGTTGCCAAACTGCGCTTTACCGGAACCATGCAAGACAACCTGGGCCACCTGGAACTGCAAACACTGCGGTTCACGATTTCCACAACAGGTGGAGTGACTGTCAGCAACGTGAACATCTCTGCGGAAGACACGACGAACCGTTCTTCGTGTTCGCTCCTGGGTAACGTTGCCACCTGCAACGTGCCCGCAGACATGGGAGCGTTGGATAACGACTCGCGCATTCTGCGCGTGTTTGCCGACGTAGCCGACACCACAAGCAGCAGCCGCGCACTCCTGCAGGTTTCGCTGCAAGATGCCGGAAGCATCAGCTTCCCGGGCTCTGTAACCTGGACAGACGGTTCCACGAGCTTCGACTGGGTGGACCTGGAAAGTCCGCTGGTGCGAGGAACGTTGTTCCAACGCTAATCTTCCAGGACTGTGAGTGGCGCAATACTTAACGCGAAACTTTTCCGCTGCCCGTTTTCGAATTGCACCTCTACCACGTCGCCGCGTTTGCCAATAACAAGCCCCGTACCGAAGCTGGGGTGGCTTACGCGTGCGCCTTCGCCCATGTCGCGCTGGTCCTCGTCGTCGAATGCGCTGCGTTGATCATCGTCACTGCCGCGAACCATTCCCTGGCGGTAGGGCTCCACGCTCTTGCTGAGTGCTTTGCGTTCGCCGCGCATGCTGGCCCAGGCGAATGCCGAAAGCACTTCGTCGCTGCGGCGTTCAATGACAGAGTCCGGCAAATCATCCAAGAACCTGCTCGGCGGATTATTCTGCGTTTTGCCCCAAAGCATCCTGCTGCGGCAGCATAGAAGCTCCAAACGTTCGCGCGCGCGCGTCATGCCCACATAGAGCAAACGGCGCTCTTCTTCCAATTGTTCACGGTCCAGCATGGCGCTGCTGTGCGGAAAAATGCCTTCCTCGCACCCGGCAATCATCACGTGCGTAAATTCCAGCCCTTTGCACAGGTGCAAAGTCATCAACGTAAGTGCGTCACTGCCTTCCTTTAAATTATCTACTTCACTCACCAGTTTCACTTCCTCTAAAAAAGAAATGAGGCTGGTCCACGGTTCCAGCTTGTCGTACTTGTGCATAACCGTAAGCAATTCCTGCACGTTGCCCCAACGCTCTTCGCCGTCGTCTTCATCTTCCATAAGGTATTTCTTCATATCGATTGCATACAGCAAATCTTCTGCAAGCACGCTCACCACATCCTTATGTGCGGTTTCCTTGTACCGCGTAATGAGAGATGCGAATTTGATGAGTCGTTCACGAATGCCTTCGCCCAGTTCCGGTATATCCGCGGCGCGCTGCAGCGTTTCCCACAGTGAAATCTGGTTCGCACTGGCGTAGGCCTGCAAGTGGCCCATTGTCGTGGTGCCAATCTTGCGACCGGGGACATTGATAATGCGCAGCAGCGAGAGCGTGTCGTTTTGGTTTACAAGCACGTGCAAGTAGGCCAGCACGTCCTTCACTTCGCGGCGGCCGTAGAACTTCTGCCCGCCAATGATGCGGTACGGCGTGCCCGTGCGCATGCACGCCTCTTCGAACATGCGCGATTGCGCGTTCGTGCGGTACAGAATCACTTGCTCGTGGAGCGGCACGCCTTTGCGGTTGAGGTCCTTGCACTCGCTGATAGCCAGTTGCGCCTCTAACCGCTCATCGCCCACCTCATGCACTGTGATGTTCTCGCCCTCCACCCTCTCCGTCCACATGCGTTTCTGCGGGCGATTGGGGTTTACGGCTATCACCGCGTCTGCGGCAGTAAGAATCGGCTGCACCGAGCGATAATTGCGATCGAGCGTTACGCGCGTTGCGTCGGGGTATTCCTTCTGGAATTCCAAAATGTTACGAATATCGGCTCCGCGGAACGCGTAAATGGACTGGTCCGGATCACCGATGACACAGAGATTGCGGTACTTCTGCGCCAGAAGGGTGATGAGCAAATACTGCGCATGGTTTGTATCTTGGTACTCATCCACATGAATAAAGCGCCACGTTTCCTGGTACTTATCTAATACATCCGGACACTCATGGAACAGGCGCACGGTCTCCACGATCAAATCGTCGAAGTCATATGCGTTCGCCTTGCGCAGTGCCGTTTGGTACGCGCGATAGGCCTGCACCACTTGGCTCATGAATGCCGTCGTTGCCTGCTTTTGGGCCTCTGCTGGGCTCACTGCCTCGCACTTAAAACGCCCGACGTAGCCCATAGCCGCTTTTGGCTTCAGTGTTTCCTCTGCAATGTGCAGATCTTTGAGTACGTCTTTCATCAACTTCTCCTGGTCATCGGCATCGTAGATGACAAACGTGCGGTCCATGCCCAGGCGCTCGCAGTCCCTGCGGAGGATACGGACGCAAATACTGTGGAACGTGCCCATGGCAGGCAGCTTATTCGTGGGTCGCGTGAATTCCCCGAAGTCTTCGCCACTTGTTATATGGAGAAGGTTTTTGATGCGCTCTTTCATTCCCCCTGCGGCCTTGTTCGTAAACGTAACGGCCAAAATCTGCCACGGCTGCACGCCGTTGGCTATCAAATATGCAATGCGATGTGTAAGAGCGCGCGTCTTTCCACTCCCTGCACCCGCAAGTACCAAAATGGGGCCTTGCATGTGCAGTACAGCCTTCTTCTGTTCTTCATTCAGCGGAGCCAAAATTGCATCAGTCGTGTCTGCAGGCATCAGTGTGACTGTAACTGTCTCTGTCTGTAGAGGCGAGGATCTCACTGTCATTTCGAGCGGAGGCGAGAAAGACACATGCGGTAGCTACTTTGATCTGTAGCTCAGGTTTCTTTACCCACCTTTGTCAGGGCGACAAAGGTGGGGCCAAAGCGCTCCGCCGCTGAGCCCCCACTCCACCCGGCCCTGGGTCTCCTCGACCCTCGCCTCCGCCTGCGGGACTCCGGCTCGGGTCTTCGTCGACAACTATGCGATCCAGGGCCTTCCCCTTCACCCCCGCGCAGCGGCGGGCCCCTCCC
>CAMTXJ010000003.1:0-46080 GCA_947085695.1 uncultured Candidatus Peregrinibacteria bacterium
CAGAGGATTCATAGTAGAAAAAAATTCAAAGAATTCCTGGCAGAAGAGGGAAATTACTCATTCATTGATTTGGAAACATTGAGTCAGGAAACGATCAGAAAATTGAATGCTATTGCAGATTATATTCAGAATGCTCACGCAGGGTGTAAAGATCTAGATCAAGAAGATCTTTCAATAGCCTCATCAATAGGCGATCTATTGGAGTTGGCAGGAATACGGATAGCTCTTACACCTGCGACATTGGCAGGAATATCTTTCGAGCTTAGAAGACCGGAAAGAATCAATGATTATCAGTTATCGGTCTCTTCGAAGCGAGACAATGTGTCCTTTGAAAAAGGAACGCAACCACTCACTATGCAAATTAGAGAAGATGGGATCGGAATCCCACACTGCTATATTCATGACGGTGATATCACTTCTGCGGAAAGAGTGTATCAGCAACTTGATGACGTTGATCGAGAAATATATTTGGAGAATACGATAGAAGCATTTTCCATGCTTCAAAAGAGATACCAAGAGAAGCTCGTTCTCATTGTTCCAAATGACAGGCGTGATTCCCAATTCTTCACTGACTTAATGCAAGCAATTGTCAGCCACACCGATTGGGATGTGCTAGGACAAATTTCTGAAGTCGAACCATCAGGTAGTCGAGAAAAGATGAATTTTACGTTCGCAGGAATAACGGATAGCCGGTTAAGCTTTATAGATCCGCAAAAATTGCATTACTATCAAGCGTATCTAAATACCGGAACTCCAAATGCCAATAGGCACCTAGCCTATATATATTCCCAATGGGAAGAGTATAAAAGGCATCTCATTCCGCTGCAGAGTGAATTCAACTTAAAGTTAGAAAAAGTTGAAGTGCACGAGCAAAATACAGATGCCGTCGTTTACTTAAAAAATGCATTCGCTCAACGTATAAATCGCAAGGTTGTCGGAAGAGCTAACAGGAATGTTTTGGTCGATGTGTGTCGTAGACTTGATGTGGCAGATAAAATCTCACCAACGGATTTTCAAATATTTCATGCGGGTTTATACGAGATTGCAAACGCATTTTGGACAAAAGGATATAAGAAGGCAACGCAAGACAGTTTGAGGGCCCTGTGCAGAGAAATAAATGCGCTGCTTATTGAGCTGAAGGATGTGCGTGGGGAAAATATCCCCCAAGAATTCAAAGCGGCATTTCAAGGATTTACAAAAACTGTCCTTACTCATATCAATACCGTAGGGAATTGTCCGGAGGAGGTTGGTACAGCAGCTACTCAGCTCCAAAAAAGAATTGAAGATATAAAAAAGTTGCCCAAGCCAACAGGCGTGACAATTGAAAAAATTGAAGAAAACAGAACTGATACAAAGGAAAAGAGTACAGAAGTAACCTTGCCTCCATTCTTCAATTTAGATGGCGAACTGCTTTTCTGGTTTTCTGTTGAAGGGAAAAGTAATCGTACAATGCATTGGGATCCACAATGCCCCAATTTACATAAAGCTGAAAAACAAGAATCCACCAACTCAGATACTCTTTCTTGGGACAGAAAAACATACAAATTGTGCAAGCAATGTAAGCCGCCAAACTTTCACTATTGGGATGATTATAAAAAAGATTTTCGAAAGAAATATAAGGACAAGGTATTGAAGACTGATAGTGAAGAATAACGAATAACCAATACACTAATAATACATCCCTAATTCTGATATCCTGATACTCCTGTTCTGAGTAGCTTCGCAGCATGCCCCGCATTACTCCCATCCTCGGCCATGGCGGCATCCTCACCGAGCTGCAACAAGACTTGGACGCAGGCAATGTGTCGCACGCGTACCTGTTTGTGGGCCCACCGCACGTGGGCAAGACCAGCTTGGCGTTATGGTTTGCACACCAGCTACTTACCAAGGGGTTGCAGGGCGAAGAGTTACAGCAGGCAACACGCCATATAGAAAAATTGATTCACTCAGACTTGTTGGTGTTGGATGACCTGTGGGTAGAAGGCCAGCAAGAAGACTGGAACCGTATTGCAGAAAGCAGCAACGTGCGCCAAGAACACCGCAGCAAAGCGCCAGCGGCAAAGACGGACAGCATAAGCATAGACGACGTGCGCGAGTTACAAGAGCGACTCTACGAAACGAGTTTGTCGCCATACCGTTGTTGCATCATTACCCGTATGGAGCGCATGCACGATGCCGCGGCAAATGCGCTCCTGAAAATTTTAGAAGAGCCGCCGTCGCGCGTTGTATTCTTACTCACGGCGGAAAGCGAACATGCCCTTCTGCCGACTGTTATCTCTCGTACACGAGTACTACATTGCGCCCCCGTTGGGCGTAAGGAACTTCATGAAGTGCTCAGTGACGTGGACCCGGTAGATGCGGCATTCATAGCTACCGTTGCGCAGGGCGCGCCGGGTTTTGCACTGGAGCTAAAAGCAGACCCCGACTTGCTGCGTGCCGAGCGCCTAAAGAGCGAGCAGGCGCAGCGCTTCTGGCGCGACCGCGACCTCGGTTCGCGCATAGCGCTCTTAGAACCCCTGAAAGAGCGTGGGCCAGACGCCGAACGGTTTTTGCAACATATGGGTTTAGCCCTGCGGCAAGCGCAAAGCAACGACCTACCCGAACTTGCAAAGGCCTACCATGCGCTCTGCGAAGACTTAAGCACGAATGTGCATAGGGGAATCAGTATCCATCACTTTGCGCGTCTTACGGTTTCCTTATAGATCACTTTTTTCAGGCACAAATTGATAATGGAGAATTGATAATTAAGGCTAAAGCAACACAAAATTATCAATTATCAATTCTCCATTATCAATTTCCCCACAACCCTTTCACCATGCACTATAGGAATGATTATGAAGGCTGAAGATTTCGTCCATCTCGACTGCCACTCCACCTACTCGCTTTTGCAGGCGCTGCCCGAGGTGGAAGAGGTTGTGGAGCGTGCCGAGGAACTGGGGTGCACGGCAGTGGGGCTTACCGACAAGCAGTTCGCCTACGGCCTCATTGAATTTCACCAGAAGTGCAAGAAGCACGGACTTAAAGCGATTCTGGGTTTGGAAATTGCATTCAGCGAAGTGCCGCGGCGCGACCCAACGGCAAAGGACTCATGGACGCCGCTCGTGCTTCTCGCTGAAAACCAGGAGGGCTACCTTAACTTGTTGCACATTGCCACGAAGAGCGCACTCGACATGACGGGCGATGTTCCCGTCGTGGACCGTGAATTGCTTCAGGAATATGGCAAAGGGCTCATCCTCCTCACTGGCCCTATAGGCAGTGCCGTGGCGCAAGCTGCGCTAGCAGAGGATGCTGGCCGTGTTCAGTCACTCGTCGAACTCTTCCAGAACTGTGTTGGGGAAGGGAATGTCTACATTGAACTCTTAGATCTTCCGCGCGTGCCCGGGCAGTCGGCTGCCAACCAGCAACTGGTTTCCATCGGCAAAAAAATCGGGGTTCCGCTCGTGGTCGGAAGCCAGGCGCACTACTGCCGCCCAGACGACGCAGAAGCGCAAGACACGCTGCTCTGCATTCGCGACGGCGCACGGCTCGAAGACCCGCGCCGCCCCACCATGCGCGACGGCGACTACAGCATGCGGCCTCCGAGTGAACTCCTCGAGGCGTTCGCCCATGTGCCAGAGGCGCTGGAAAACACTCGTGTGATTGCCGACCGCTGTACCGTGGAACTCGACTTCGGCACGTACCACATTCCGCGTTTCCCGGTGCCGAAGGGAACGACGGAAACGCAGGAGTTACAGCGCCTTGCGCAGAAGGGTTTCGAAGAGCGCTATCCCAATGCAACAAATGAGCAGCAGGAGCGCTTGGACTATGAACTCTCCGTTATCGACCGTATGGGGTTTTCCGGATACTTCCTCATCGTTGCCGACTTCATCAACGAAGCGAAGCGCCGCGGCATTACCGTAGGCCCGGGCCGCGGAAGCGCCGCAGGCTCCATGGTCAGTTACTGCATGAACATTACGACTCTGGACCCTCTTGCCCACGGGCTGCTCTTTGAGCGCTTCTTGAATCCGGAGCGCATCTCCATGCCAGATATAGACGTGGATTTTGCCGACAACCGACGCGACGAAGTGCTGGAGTACGTGCGCCAGAAGTACGGCTCCGACCACGTCGTGCAAATTTGCACGTTCGGAACGCTCGCTGCGCGTGCCGCGGTAAAAGACGTGGGCCGCGCCTACGGCGTGCCGTTTTTAGAAATGAACAATTTGGCGAAACTGATTCCAGAGCGCCCTGGCACGACGCTGGAAGACGCGCTGAAAACCCAGGAACTCCAAGCCGCACTCAAGGAAAATAAGACGTACCAAGACATTGTGGAGACGGCGAAAAAACTGGAAGGCAAATGCCGCCACGTTTCCGTGCATGCGTGCGGCGTCATCATTACCGAAGAGCCCACCGTGCACTACACGGCGCTGCAGCGCGCGCCGAAAGACGAGAACATCATCATTACGCAGTCGCACGCCAAACCGCTCGATGCGCTCGGTTTGGTAAAAATGGATTTCCTGGGACTTACCAACCTTACCGTCATTCAAACGACGCTCGTGATTCTGCAGCGCACGCGCGGGCTGACAATCGACATTGAACAAATTCCCGTGGATGAGCCCGCCGCCTATAAATTGTTGCAGCATGGCGACACCACGGGCGTGTTCCAGTTGGAATCCGGCGGCATGCGCCGGTATCTGAAAGAGCTAAAACCCACCATATTCGAAGACATTACCGCCATGGTCTCGCTGTTCCGCCCCGGCCCTATGGAGTGGATTCCCAGCTACATTAAACGCAAACATGGACGGGAAAAAATCACCTACATTCACGACGACCTTCGTCCCGTCTTAGAGCCCACGTACGGCATTGGCATTTACCAAGAGCAAATTCTGGAAATTGCCCGCACGTTCGCCGGGTTCAGTTTGGGCGAAGCGGACTTGCTGCGACGCGCCATTGGCAAGAAGATCAAGTCCGAACTCAACGCGCAACGTGAAAAATTCATCGCTTGCGCGGTGGCCAAGGGCTACGGGAAAAAGCTTGCGGAACAGATTTTCGATGACGTCATTACGCCGTTCGCCGGTTACGGATTTAACAAATCGCACGGTGCCGGTTACGCGCGCATTGCCTATGAAACAGCATATTTGAAGGCAAAATACCCAGTGGAATTCATGGCGGCGCTCCTCAGCAGCGACGCAGAACGCAGCGACCGCGTTCTTATAGAAATCAGCGAATGCCGCGCCATGGGAATCGACGTGTTGCCGCCAGACATCAACGAATCGCTCCAGGACTTTACGGCGTTGCCGGATCTTTCCGGCAAGACGCCGGGGGCGATTCGGTTCGGGCTTACCGCCATAAAAGGAATTGGCAGCAGCTCGGTGCAGCAGATCATCGCCGCGCGCGAAGCGGGAGGAAAATTCGCGAACATTGAAGATTTCGCGCGGCGCATACCCGCCAAAGTGCTCAACAAGAAAACGATTGAAGCACTGGCCAAGTCGGGTGCATTGGACGCTTTGGGGGACCGCAGGGTTTTTGCCGAACACTATGACGCCATTGCCGACTACGCAAAGGCGGCGGGCGGCGTAGCGGGCCAGGCAGACTTGTTTGGTGGCAGCGGCGGCGCAGACATTCCCTCCATTGAATTCCCAAAGACTCCGCCGGCCGACAGCAGGCTGAAACTGCAGTGGGAAAAGGAAACATTGGGAATGTATGTAAGCAGTCACCCCCTTGCTGGTTTAAAAAAATACATTGGCAAAAAGGCACAACTCATTGCGCTGCTCACGCGCGACGACGTCGGCAAGACCGTCAAAATCGCTGGCATAAGCGAAGGCGTAAAGAAAATCACCACGAAACGCGGCGACACCATGGCGATTCTCTTTTTGGAAGACCCCACCGCCAAAATAGAAGTGACGCTCTTTCCCAAGATATATGCGGAAGTTGCGCAGCTGCTGGAAGCGCCGGATTCGCTCATTGTGGCGGAAGGCACGTTGGACGTGCGCGCCGGGCAGCTGCAAATGCGCGCGAATTCCGTGAAGAAACTTTCCTTGGCAACGGTGATTGCGAATGCAAAGGAATCGGGTTTCTACGACGCGGAAGAAGCGAAGTCCGGTCTGCACATTACGCGCACCGCAACAGTAGATGAGCCGGAAACCGCCATCGCTGCTGCGCCAATGGTCGATGAAGAAGGAAATATTATTGCAGGCCTTGCACCGTTGCCCGACATCGCAAACACGTCTGCCGACACCAGCTACTTTGGTCCGCTTGGCCGCTGGATGAGCGACGGCATGCAACTTACCGAGGCGCTTGCGCAGATTGGTTTGAGCGAAACAAGCGACTCCTCATCCACTCCGGAAGAGCAAGAAGCGTCAGTGGGTTCCACGGGCCGTGAATCGCACCCCGAAACGCCGGAGCTTTCCCTCTTTACCATCACGCTTCCAGAACGCGCACCCAAGAAGTTGCTGCTGGAACTGCGCAACACGCTGGAAAAATTTCCGGGGTCTGAAAAAGTGCAGCTGAAAATTGGCGAGCAAATGGTGCCGTTGCCGCTTACGGTCACGTCTTCCCCGGTGCTGGAAAAACATATTGAAGATGTGTTGTCGCAGTACCGCGTTCCCGTTGGGTAATTGATAATGAAAAATTGACAATTGATAATTACGAGCTTTTCACTTCATTATCAATTTTCAATTCTTCCGTACATGCTTCATGAATACATGCATTGCAAACAGTGAGGGAATCCAATCCGCATGTTCTGTGCTCAGCAATGGTGGCATTGTCGTGTACCCAACAGAAACGTGTTACGGCATGGCGTGCGATTTGCGAGACCGTGAAGCTGTTGCAAAACTCTTTGCATGTAAGCAGCGTCCACACCACATGCCCGTGAGTGCACTCTTCACCTCTCTCGATGACGCGTTGCAGTACGTGGAGTGGCCGGAGTCCGCCGATGCATACACACAAGAATACCCCGGGCCCATTACCCTCATTCTGCCTGCGCACAGCGACCCTCCAACAAAACTCCACCTGCTGCCGTATGGCGAAGTGAACTCCATTGGTGTGCGCGTCAGCAGCCATCCCACTGCACAGGCGCTTGTTGCAGCCTTTGGCAGCCCCATAGCAACGACTTCGGCCAACGTTTCGGGTCAGCCACCGGCGTACTCAATCGACACCATACAGGCCCAGTGGAGAGCGCTGAGTGCCAAGCCCGACCTGGTGCTGGATGCGGGGGAATTGCCGGAAAGACCACCTTCCAAGATTATTGATCTCTCGGGACAAGAGCTAAGAAAAATACGCTGATAACCTGGGTATGTACGTATGTAGGTATGTAGTATGTTGGTATACCCACATACTCGAGATACTTCATACCTACATACTCGTTATGCACTGCCCCCATTGCTCCACCGACGACACGGCGGTAGTCGACAGCCGCCTTGCCGAAGACGGGCGCGCCATTCGGCGCCGCCGCGAATGCGGCAAGTGCGGTCACCGGTTTACCACCTACGAGCGCCAGGACATCAGCTCGCTCATTGTTGTAAAACGCGACGGCACGCGGGAGCCGTACAGCAGGTCAAAGTTGGAGCGTGGACTGTGGCTTGCGTGCACGAAACGCCCGGTTACGCAGGAACAAATTGCAGGTTTGCTCAACAAGCTCGAAGACCAATGGAGCAGCGCCGGCACCGAAGTGGAAAGCACGAAAATCGGCAGCGAAGTCATGGAAGAGCTGCGGAACCTGGACAAAATCGCCTATATCCGATTTGCCTCGGTCCACCGCGAGTTTGCCGATGTGGAAGAGTTTAAAGAAGAGCTTGGACGGTTACTCACAAGGAAAAAGTAAGGTACCCTGCTTGCGATGCTTCGAACCCACACCTGCGGCGAATTGCGCGCCTCGCACGTTGGCACAAAAGTCAGCCTGTGCGGCTGGGTGTTGCGCCGCCGCGACCATGGGGGGCTCATTTTTATCGACCTGCGCGACCGCTATGGGTTCACGCAAGTGGTCATCAACCCCGAAGACAAAGCAAACTTTGCCGTTGCCGAAAAGGTGCGGCCCGAATGGGTGTTGCAAGTAAAGGGCGCGGTTCGCAAACGGTTAGAAGGTGCGGAGCGTAAAGATCATCCCACAGGGGAAATCGAAGTCGTGTGCGCAGAACTCACGGTTCTCAACGAAGCAATCACGCCTCCGTTTGAAATCGACCAGGAAAAAGACGTGAGCGAAGAACTGCGTTTGCAGTACCGCTACCTGGATCTGCGTCGCGAGCGCATGCAAAAAAACGTCATCCTGCGCAGCAAGATTCTGCAGATCATTCGCAGCCACTTTAGCGGCGAAGGCTGCTTGGAAATCGACACGCCATGCCTTATAAAAGGCACGCCGGAAGGCGCGCGCGAATACATTGTTCCTTCCCGTCTGTACCCCGGCCAATTCTTCGTGCTGCCGCAGAGCCCGCAACAGCTTAAGCAGCTGTGCATGGTGGCGGGGTTGGACCGCTACTTCCAAATTGCGCGCTGCTTCCGAGACGAAGACCTGCGCGGCGACCGCCAGCCGGAATTCCTGCAGCTCGACTTTGAAATGAGTTTTGGCACGCAAGAAGATGTGCAAAAAATCGTGCAGGGTTCCGTAGAGAAGGTCCTAAAAGACTGCAGCGGTAAGCCAATAAAAGGCGGCGGCGTGCAGCGCTACACCTGGAAGCACGTTATGGACAACTATGGTTCCGACAAACCGGATTTGCGTTTCGACATGCCGATAGTGGATGTGAGCAACATTGCGAAAGGCTGCGGATTCAAAGTGTTCGAAGACGCGCTGGAAAAGAAAGGTACCGTACGTGCACTCCGTGTACCCGGTGGTGCCGCATTGAGCCGTAGTGAGATCGATACCTGGACAGAGCTTGCAAAAGAGCTGAAGGCGAAAGGACTCGCCTACATTCTTTTTAAAGAAGAGGGGCCACAGTCGCCACTGCTGAAGTTCTTCGGCGACGGTGTGCTCAGCAAACTGCAGGAAGCTACTGGGGCACAAACCGGCGATGCGCTCTTCTTCGGTGCAGATACGTTCAAGATCGTCTGCGCGAGCTTGGGCCGCATTCGTCTAGAGGCTGCGAAGCGGTTCAACCTTATAGACACATCCATCCATTCCCTTTTTTGGGTTACAGATTTCCCGATGTTCGAAGAGCAAGACGACGGCTCGCTCACCTTTTCGCATCACCCCTTCACCTCGCCAAACATCGAGCAGTGGAAGCACCGCAAAGAGCGTCCGCTCGACGTGCATGCCATCTGCTATGACCTCGTGCTCGATGGCTATGAGCTGGGTAGCGGCTCCATTCGCATTCATAACCGCGAACTGCAGTCCGAAGTGTTCGACATGCTCGGCATTTCCCGCGCAGATGCAGAGCGCCGGTTCGGCCACATGCTCAAAGCATTCGAATATGGTGCCCCGCCCCACGGAGGTTTTGCCTACGGCATCGACCGCCTGGTGATGGTCGTTGCGGGCGAGCCCAACATTCGCGAGGTTATCGCCTTCCCCAAGGACCAAAAGGCGAAAGATCTGCTGATGGGTGCACCCTCGCCCTTGCCCGAGAAGCAAATCAAAGAGCTGGGAATTGCGGTTGTAGAAGGGTAAAAAATGCAAAAAGAGGAGTATGATTTCCTCCTTTTTATGGAGCAAACGTTGGAGCACCGGCAACAACGCTATGGCGATGTACCGAACAAGTTGGCATGTTTGGCGAAGGATTGTGGCGTGGAGTGTTCCGATGAGACAATGAGTAAATTGGGTGTGTTCGCACACGCTGTTGAATGTGTGGATCGTCACGTGGATTCCACAGTATGCGATGACACGCGACATAATCTTCAGCGCGAAATTCTTGCTGCATTTGAAGGGAGAAATGCACTTTCCGACGGTGAACTGCAAACAGCGGTAGTAAACTTGCGGGCCATAACGAATGTGCAAGAGCTCAATATATTCTTTGCCGAGGCCATCCGCGAAATCTTCCGTCTTGGCGAGCGCGTGCGGACGACCCAAAATACGAGGGAATATTTTCAACTGCGCATGCAAGAAGGTGCGCTCATTGGAAGTCTTGGCAGTAATTTGGTTCCCGAAAATACCGAACGCCTTGAAGACACGCTTGCTGCAATTGGTGCATTGGCAAATGTTGTGGACAGCCTCTGCGATGCACAACATGATTTTGCAGCACAAGAAATACAAGTACGCCCCAATCGCATGTTCTATGTGCATGGGGTACGGGCAATGCTGGCAGCCGCAGCGGAGTGGATGGTTACGCAGCCAAACAAATTGCATGCGGTTTGGTTTTTACAACGAGTCGGTCGGAAAGTGTGGAATGGTGTTTTACACCAAAAAGAAGTGCCATACATGCAATAGCAGAAACGTGGTATACTGGTGTGATGCCCCAAAATGACGACCGCAAAAAGCTGGAAGCACGCCAAGCGCAACAGCGCGAGGAGGTTGTGCAGAAGCGCAAGGAGCGAAAAGCACAGCATGCAGAAGAGCAAGTGATGCGCGAGGCACAAGCGCACGAAGCAGTACAGCAAGAACTGCAACAGGAAGAACGTGCAGCAGGCGCACAGAAGCAATTTCGCATGAAAAAGAAAAAGCAGGAAGAAGAAATGACAGCGGAAAAATTGGCGAAGGAGCGTGCTGCCAAAGAGCAGCGCGAGGCGCAAGAAAAGCGCAAAGCAGCGGAAGACAAAGAGCATGCAGCCATGAAGGAATTCCGTTCCAAGGCACACGACAAAGCAATTCGCGAGCGCTGGAAGCAGATGGCCGAAAGTGAATCGCTCGACATTCTTACGCATGCGACGAGCGAAGAAAGTCAGTCTGTCCTTCATGCGCAGCAGCAACTGAAACATGGCCAAGACCGTGTTGCGCGCGACTCCCAGTTGCTGCGAGGCAAGCAAGATTTGCAGGAGCAGCAGGCGCTCGGCGACATTGCCGAGGAGCGCAAGCAGCACATGGCAAAATTGGACGCCGAAGAGCGCACGCGCGAACAGCAAGTGGAGCAGCAGTTCCGCGGCAAGCAGGACGAGCAGAAACAACAGCAATTACAAAAAGTGAAGATGGAAATGCAGCGCAAACGCACCGCGCTCGAAGTGGAAATGCGCAAGCAAGAAGACGCCGCCCGCCGCGCAGCCCGCCACGAGCGCGACCGCATAAGCGGGGAAGAGCGCGAGCAACTGCAAGAACTCCAGCGCCAGCGTGACGCCGCGCTGCGTAAGGCCGCGGACCGCCACGCGCACCTGCGCCGCAGGGCCGACAAGCGCAAGAAACTCCTTATGGCACCGGAACTTGCACAGGTGGAGTTAGATGGGGAATTTGGCCAGTTGTAGTGTCATTCCGAGCGTAGACGAGGAACGACACTACAACGACCTGGTTGCTATGCGTGTGTCTGTCTCGTCTCCGCTCGACATGACACACGCATATCCTCAATAACAACCTGCGGCGCAATCCTGCCATTCCACGTGTCCAAACTCAGCTTGCAGGCAATATCCACGTGCTGCGCAAGCTGCGGCAGCAAGTGCGCCATGCGGAACGCTATCGCTTTGCAGTTGCCCACGGTTGCCTGCAGGTGTGTGCCCTCTTGGCCCACCACTCGGGTGTTGCTCAACTGCACACCGCTCAACAAGAAGTGCGGCTCACGGTTGCCCTGCCCGTAGGGCTGCAACATTTCCAATGCCTTACACAGTTCCACGGTCATAAGTTCCCCCGTAAGCACTGCGTCGAGTGCCAGGGTTGGCACCAAATCTTCCGGGCTGGTGTGGGCCGCTACGTCGGCCGTTAACGCGTCTTCGAACGTGCGCAAGCTCTGTGTTTGTAGCGTGCAGCCGCCAGCCTGTGCGTGGCCGCCAAAGGTCTCTAGGTGGGCGCTGCAGCGTGTAAGCCCCTCGACAATGTCGTAGCAGCCGGGGCTGCGCAGCGAGCCAGTGCATACCGCATCATCAATCCGCACTACACAACTGGGTTTCCCAAAGTGCTCGGTAAGCCTTCCGGCAATCAGCCCAATAATGCCGTGGGGCAAATTCGGTCGTGCGTAGAAAAGCAGCGGAGACATATCTCCGCTGCATGCCCGCACGGCGTCTTCGGTGTGTGCCAGTGTTTGCTGCTGGCGCTCGCTGTTCAGTTGGTCGATAAGGGTAATGGCATTGCCACCGTGCAGCAGCGCGTTCAGTGCGAAGAGCGGGTCTTCCATACGGCCGGCAGCGTTTATGCGCGGTGCCATCCGGAATGCGACATCGATGCTGCTCACCGTGCGTGTCAGATCTCGTAACTCTGCCAGTGGACCTTGGTGCAACTCCTTCAGTGCCGTGAGTCCTTGCATTGTCAGCGCACGGTTTACTCCGCGTAGCGGTACGAGGTCCGCCACCGTGCCAAGCATTGCGAGTATTTGGTCTTCTTCTTGCTCATTCCAGCTGCCGCCTTCCATAGCGGCAACGAGTCCATGTGCAACCCCCGAACCCGAAGGGTGAGCCCCCGGAAACATGGAGTTCAATGCGGGGTGCACAATGATCGCATCAGGAACCACCTCGGGCACGTGGTGGTGGTCTGTCACAATCACATCAATCCCTCGCTCACGGAGTGCGGCAATTTCCTTCGCAGAAGAAACTCCCGTGTCCACGGTGATCAGGAGCTGCACACCCGCTGCAACAAATTCCTCTACCTGATGCATACGCATGCCGTAGCCGTCTCGCTCGCGGTGGGGTAAGCGAACAATAGGTTCCACTCCTCTCCTGCGTAGCATGCGCACAAGCTGGGCCGTACCTGTTATACCGTCGCAGTCGTAGTCACCGAAGGTTGCAATCGTCTCCTTCTTCTCAACTGCTGTATTGATCCTTTGCACTGCCTCTACAAGGTTCGGTAACTGAAGGAGTACTGCGTAAGGGTCCTCATTGTTCGTGGTGATCTGCCGTGTGCGTAACAAATGCTGCAGCAGGGCGCCTGCACTTGTGTGCGGTGTTTCGTGAAGCAGGTTCCAGCGCTTCCCGAGGAGGGATTTATCGAACGACATGAGTTAAATGAGGCTACGGGATTTTTAGCCCTATAGCCAGCAACTTGTACACTTGTATACCTGTAAACCTTGGTGTGGTTTACAGGCTCTGAGCAGAACCGCGTCTTGCCCTCCACATGGTCCACACAATCGCGAGTGCAATCGAAATCATGGCAGCCACTGTTCCCATGCCCGTGTCATGCAGTAATGGTGCGCCACTATGCAGCGTGTCGTTACCCGGGGCACGCAACTGTGCCAACTCGGACTCCAATTGATTGTCCTGCACGCGTTCTATGAGTCGTGCTTCGCGTTCCGACAGCATTTCTACAGCACGGTCTATGCGCGGGTCACCGGAGCCTTTATACGCCGCAGAACTTTCTGCAGAGCTTGCCTCGCTGCTGGCGCTGGATGCCTGCGGAGCCGCCGCATGGGCCTCTGCCTCTGCGGCAGCTTGCTGCGCAGCACGGCGGTCGGCACTGCGCTGGTCCTGTGCCTCTACGCGCGCTTTTGCCTCGCGGCTGTACGGCGGCAGGAATTCGTCTGTCAATACGTCTTCGGGCGGCAAATAGGCGGCGCTGCTCAGCGGGAGCAGGAGCCCCAGTGCTATGCCGGCGATGGTCGATCTCTTTACGGGCATCATAGTATTGTACAAGAAATACAAATTTTTAGCAAGATTCAGAACCTTCCTCTTCTATGCAGTTTAGGTACTCCACTTCGTCCAAAATGCCGTCGCCGTCGGTATCTTCGGTGCGGGGGTCCATTTCCCCTTCGTCCACAATGCCGTTTAGGTTGCGGTCTTCGCCGCGCAGCGCTGCTCCCCGGCCGAAGCGCACCACGCAGTAGCCGTCGCACAGGCCGTCTTTGTCGCTGTCGCGTTCCAGCGGATTCGTGTCGCCTGGGTACAGCGCGCCGTCGCCGTCGCGGTCCTCTGTTTCTTTGCTGTCCAAGCGGCCGTTGAAGTTCTGGTCTTCCAGCCCGTCTATCAGGCCGTCGCCGTCGGTGTCGCGCAGCAAGGGGTTGCTGTGCCAGCTGAAAATTTCTATTGCGTCGGGGAGTCCGTCTTCGTCGGTGTCGCGGCCGTCCAAACTGCCGTCTTCCTGCGGCGGGTTCGGGTTCGTGCCGTAGGTGGTTTCCAGCTGCGTATTCAGTCCGTCGCCGTCGTAGTCGGCCCCAATGGGCAAAGGCGCTTCGGTCATCACGTAACAGACGTCGCCCGCGTAGAAGACCTCCATAGTGTGCTGAATGACGGATTTGCGGGCGCTGGAAGACTGAGCGGTATTACGCAGCGCAGTTTGAATTTGCACGCGCACAGGTTGCGGCTTCGGCGTTGCTTCCGCTTTGCGAATCGCCCGCTCCTTTTCCGACAAGAACATGCGGCCCGGCACGCCTTTGCGCTGCAGCACCGAGTTGTCGTCTTGCTCTTCGCTGTAGCAGTAGCCCCAGTAGCGCACGTCGAATCCTTTGCGCCCAAAGAGCACGCTGCGCGTAATGCGGGTAACGTCTTCGGGAATGTGAATGATGACGTGCGTATCCGCCGGCACAGTGGTGCCGTAGGCAATGTCGTCTGCAGGTATGGAGACAACGGGCACCGTTTTGCGAAGGTTCGAAGGCAGCAGGCGCGCCTGGAATTGCGCGTCGCCCGGCGTTCCGTTATTCAAGCTCCCCAACAGCAAAATCGCCGTGGTGGCGCCGCCCAACCACAGGGTGGAGCGCTGGAGCATTCGCCGTGCTGTCGTACGAGAAGGCATCCCACTATTCTACCACATTTCTTCCTTCCCCGCATGGGGCGAATTCGCTAGTCTTGCGCAGATTCATGGCAAAGGACTACTACGAGATTCTCGGCTTACAGAAGGGCGCTTCGGCGGAGGAAATCAAAAAAGCGTACCGCAAATTGAGCAAAGAACTGCACCCCGACCGCAACAAGGGCGGTACCGCCACGGAAGCCCGGTACAAAGAGGTGAACGAGGCCTACGAGGTGCTAAGCGACGCCAAAAAGAAAGCGAACTACGACCAGTTCGGTTCGCGTGCCGGCCAGCAAGGCCCCGGCGGCGGGTTTGACTTCAGCGGATTTCAAAATGGGTTTCAGTCCGGTGACCTTGGCGGGTTTGCAGACCTTTTTGAAAGTTTTTTCGGCGGCGGGGGTGGTGGTCGCAAGCGGAGTGCAAAGACACAGGGGCAAGATTTGGAGATCCAAATCACCGTCGACTTCCTGAGTGTTGTGCACGACTCCGAGCAGAGCATTACGCTGCAACGTGAGGTCACCTGCAGCGACTGCAGCGGCAGCGGCAATGCGCCGGGCAGTTCCACCATCAAATGCAAAGACTGCAACGGCACGGGCCAACAAACGCGCACGGCACAGTCGTTCTTCGGCGCCATTCGCCAGAGTGTCGTGTGCCCCACGTGTAGTGGCAGTGGGGAAGTGCCCGAAAAACCGTGTCCCGGTTGCCATGGCGAAGGGAAGCGGAAAGAACGCTCAACAATCACGGTAAAAATTCCTGCGGGAATCGACAACGGGCAAACCATTCGCCTGCGTGGCGAAGGCAACGCAGGCCGCAAAGGCGGCGCTGCGGGCGACCTCTTCATTCACATTCGCATCAACTCGCATAAACACTTCCAGCGGGAAGGCGCAGATGTGCATAGCGTCGAATCTCTACCGCTCCTCACCGCGATTCTCGGTGGCTCCATCCACTTGGAAACAGTTCATGGTTCCGTGGAGCTCAAAGTCGAAGTTGGTACTCAGTCACACACCACCGTGCGCATAAAAAACAAAGGTTTCCCAATCCTTGGTAGCAGCCGCCATGGCGATCACCTCGTCGAACTCCATGTGGAGATTCCGAAAAAACTCTCTCGCGAAGAGAAGCGTTTGGTTGAGGAGTGGAAAACGATACGAGAATAAAGTCATAAGTCACAGGTCAAACGTCACAGATCACTCATCACTCGATTTGTCATTCAACATGTGACTTGGGACATTGGACCTTTGACGAGTGACGAGTGACTTCTCAAACGTCCAGATTCTCCAACCCAGCCTCCATCGGCGCATCGATCACTGGTGAAAGCTCTTGATCGTCACTTACTTTGCTCTTTGCAGAGCCTTCTTTCAGTTTAATAACGACTTGGCGGTAGTCGCCTTCGCCAATGCTTTCCGTCGTCATGTCTTGCAACCCGTGCGTGCGCGCAATGTGCAGGTGCACAATGCGGCGGAAGTACGGGCTCATGGGGGCCAGTGCGACACGGCTCTTGGTGCGGCGCACGAATTCTGCTTTCTGGTCTGCCATGCCGCGGATTTTGTCTTCCTGCATGCGGCGGTAGCCGTCGACATCTAACACCACAGTCGCTGCTTTATCGCCCTCGGTGCTCTTCATAATTGCCTTCACCAGTATTTGCAGTGCGTTGAGGGTTTCGCCATGCCAGCCAATAATCAGGCTTGGCTTAGGTGCTGCAATGTCCACGCGGATTGCATCTTCTTCCTGTGTTGCCGTGGCGTCGGTAAACGGCAACTGCAGCTCGGTAAGCAGTTGTTTGACTATGGCGATAAGTTCTTTGTGCTCCATTGCTGGAGCAGAGTAGCGACTTACCGCAGGTACGAAAAGACCGACACCACTCCTTTTACGGAGGATGCCGGACTTTTTTTAGAAAAAAACGATTAGCGAATTGCGTCCTTGAGTGTCTTGCCTGCCTTGAACGACGGCACACGCATGGCCGGAATGGAAATGCGCTGCATCGGGTTGCGCGGGTTCACGCCCTGGCGTGCCTTGCGGTTGCTCACCTTGAAGGTGCCAAAACCGGTAATGGTGACGCTCTGGCCTTTCTTCAGCTTGCCCGTGATGTTGTTCACGAGGGCGTGAAGTGCGTCGCCGGCTGCGCGCTTCGTAATGCCTGCTGCATCCGAGATCGCGTTAATGAGGTCCTGCTTGGACATACGCGGAGGGGGTAAAAAGTAAGATTGAGACAAGTCTAGCCGTGTGTATGGGCTCGGCAAGCGCCATATCGGCTTCTATAAGCCAAAATAGTGTCGTCAAGCAACAGACCACCGCTATGGCAAGCCAAAATCCTGTGATCACGAAAGGTAGTCAGGATACGCTTGCGACCCGGTTATGCCGAAACATTGCGTCATTGTGGAAAGCCCCACGAAGGCGAAAACCATTAAGCGCTTCTTAGGAAGCAGTGCCTCTGTGCATGCCAGCATGGGCCACATTCGCGATCTTCCCGAAAGCAAGTTGGGCGTGGACGTCGAAGAGGGCTTCGAACCGCAGTACGTTATTCCAGACGAGAAAAAATCCGTCATAAAAAAACTGCAAGAGGAATTGGATGACTGCGAGGAACTGTGGATAGCGACTGATGAGGACCGCGAAGGAGAAGCAATTGGCTGGCACTTAACGCAAGTGCTCAAGCGAAAGAACAAGCAGCCTATTCGCCGCATTGTGTTCCACGAAATTACCGAAGGCGCCATTAAAGCTGCCGCGGAGAACCCGCGCGACATCAACATGCAGTTGGTAGACGCGCAGCAAGCGCGCCGCATTCTGGACCGCCTTGTGGGCTACACGCTTTCACCCTTCCTGTGGAAGAAGGTGTACCGCGGCCTTTCTGCGGGCCGCGTGCAATCAGTCGCTGTTCGGCTCATCGTCGACCGCGAACGCGAGATCCAAGCGTTTAACGCCGAAGAGTATTGGACGGTGGAAGTCGAGCTCGTCACCGAAAACGGTGAGCACTTTACAGCGCTCCTCAAAACGCGTGACGGCGAGAAGTGGATTCCGCGCACTGCAGACGAAGCGAATGGCGCAGCGAATAATCTGCGCTCATCGTCGCCGTCTGTTACATCACTCGACGAAAAGACCATCACCAAAACTCCACCGCCGCCATTCACCACGTCTACGCTCCAACAGGAGGCCAGCCGCAAACTCGGTTTCAGCGTGAAGCAAACGATGGTTGTGGCGCAGCAACTGTACGAAGGAATTGATTTAGGCAAAGGCGAAGGTGCGGTGGGTCTTATTACCTACATGCGCACCGACAGCGTCACTCTTAGCGAGAAGGCGCTTACGGAATCCAAAGAGGCGATCGAAAAACACTTTGGGCGCGAATACATCCTCAGTGAACCGCGCATGTACAAAACGAAGAGCAAGGGCGCACAGGAAGCGCACGAAGCAATCCGCCCGGCCGAACTCTGGCGCACGCCCGCCATGGTGAAAGACGTATTAGACGGTCCGCAGCTGAAGCTCTACACCCTTATATGGAACCGCACCGTGGCCACGCAAATGGCCGCGGCGCAGTTGAAGCGTGTCGGTGCGGATATCAGTGCCGGTAAATACGGTCTGCGCGCTACGGGGCAGACAGTGCTCTTCGACGGCTACCTGCGCCTGTACACCGAAGACCGCGACGACCCCGAACACAAGACGGTTCAGGAACACACCGATGCAGAAGATGACAGCGAGAAGATTCTTCCGGCGCTCAAGGAAGGGCAGAACCTAAAAGCGGATTCGGTGGACCCGCAGCAACACTTTACAAAACCGCCGCCGCGCTACACCGAAGCGAGCTTAGTCAAAAAGCTCGAAGAAGAAGGCATTGGTCGCCCAAGTACCTACGCGCCGACTATCTCCACCGTGCAACAGCGCGGCTACATTCGCAAAGACGGCAAGCAGCTGGCACCGGAAGATGTTGCTTTCACTGTTACAGATCTTCTTGCGGAGCATTTCCCAAACATTGTGGACCTGGCATTTACCGCGCATATGGAAAACAAGTTAGATGACGTGGCGGATGGCGAAGTGGATTACCGAAAATTCCTGAAAGATTTCTACGGCCCCTTCCACACGCTCGTTGTGGAGAAAACCGGTGAAGTAAAAAAAGAAGAAGTATTGGGCGACCGCGAAGTGGGAATCGACCCTGCCAGCGGCAAAATGATTTACGTAAAGACGGGCCGCTTCGGCGCCTACGTACAGCTGGGCGAAATGCCGAAAGCAGAGAAGGGCAAGAAGTTAAAAAAAGAAGAGAAGCCGCGCACGGCGTCGCTGCCCAAAGGGGTGACCAAAGAAGAGCTCACACTCGAACAAGCACTCAAACTCCTCTCCCTCCCCCGCATGGTTGGGGATTTAGAGGGAACCCCAGTGGAAGCCAACGTTGGTCGCTTCGGCCCGTACCTGCGCTGGGGCAAAGTTACGGTTTCGGTTCCACCAGAGGTAGACCTGCTCACCATAGAAATTCCCCAAGTGCAGCAGCTGATTGCCGATGCAAAAGCGAAGCGGGAAAAAGCACAGACGCCGCTTAAGGTCTTGGGTACAGACCCGGCGGGTGCAGAGGTTACGGTAAAAGATGGACGCTACGGCCCGTATGTGACCGATGGTAAAACGAATGCGTCCTTAACAAAGAAACACACGGTGGAAGACATCACGCTCGCAGTGGCATTGGAGATGCTTGAAAAGAAACGCAATGCGCCACCAAGTAAGAGGAAGTGGGGGAATAAGAAAAAGAAGGACGCGTAAAACAATCCGGCCTCGCTCTTCCCCGAAGGAAAGAGAAAGACCGGACGCTGCCCCAATTTCGCTTACTTCGGACTGTACGGCGCGGAACTGATCCGAATACGGATTACTCGTTCCTTCGTTGGCTCCAGGATGAAGTTACTTCTTTGTCCGTCGATTTCGAGATCGATCTGTTGCCGAACATCAGTTTCATTTGTCACCGTAATATCGGTGCCATTGAAACCTGCTCTTTGGCTTATACGTACTGTTTTAATCGTGGACTCTGCCATAGGTCACCTGTGATGGATGGAAGGAACGAAATTGGTTATAATTATTATGAACTATTATTTATATAAAGCAAGTGCCGGTTAGCTCTTAAATAAGCCAAGTATCAATCAATAAACGTTGCGAAGGAGGGCTTTGCCCGACTGGAGCGACCACAGATTCAAGGAGGGGTACGTGGGGAACCTTGGTTCCCCGCGATCAAGTGGCAGGCGCTGTAGGGATCGAACCTACGACCTTCGGTTTTGGAGACCGACGCTCTACCAACTGAGCTAAGCGCCTATGCACAGACAGTGTATCGCTTCAGCGGGGTCGCTTGGAGAGGAAATCTCGATGATTACAGGAAACCTACCACTGCACCCGGTGCTCCATGTCCGCATTCAGCAATCGCGTTGTGCGGGGATTCGTCACCTTGCTGGGCCTGCTTTCGCTGTTGGTTTGCCGTGGTCGGCGGAGTTGGCATGCTCCTTTGCGCGACCACAGAATGAACTCTGCGGTGCCGGGCGCCGGGCAACCGGTGTTGTAAGCCGGGTCGCGAATCGTGTTCCAGTCGCCGGTGCTCGTGCCATCACTCCAGTCATCGTTCCCGGTCTCCCAATTTGTCTCTTCGCTATGTGTGGAACTGCTCTCCAATAAATCTTGCAGCAGTGCAGGGTCGAAGTCTGGTGTGGCGGGCAGGAAGGATTCAAAGTCGCTTACCGAACTGCCCTGCATTTGCGCTGCGAACTCTTCCCACGTGCGCGAGGTTGTGGGCACTTCCACCTGAACCGAGTGTGGCATGTCTGTCATGGAACCGTTCACATTCAGTTCAAAACTGTCACTCGTGGCGGTAACGCTAAAGCGGAGGAAACGGAATTCATCGTTGGCGTTGGTGTCCTCTTTTATGCTCAGGTCTATGCCTTCGAATGCACGCCGAACGTCCGTAGATGATTCTGGATTCAACTGCAGCGCGTACGACATGCCACTCGGCGTCTTTGTAGATGTCATGCTGAGCATGGCATCCAGACTTTCTAGCATCATCGAGCGTGTCTCCGGGTCACTCTGCAGAGCTGCAAGATTCACTCCATCGTCTGCAAGTTGCTGCAAATCCATACCCACCCAGTCCTTCAGTTTCATGTTCGCACCAAAGACTGTTAGGGGATTGTCCAACGTGCCTTCCAAGTTTGTGAGTTTTACGTACAGCATGCCTCGGGCAACGCGGTACTCGGTGCGGAGTTTGGCATCCACTACGGCGCCGTTTTGCATACTGTGCACATCCACGGCTATAACACCTTTCGCCTTCATTGCTGCCATGTCGTTCTGCGCCTCTTGCTCACCTTTAATCCACAGCGACACGTACGTGTCATCTTGCGGAATGTGCACCCGGGCTTCCAGGCTCATGCTGCGTGGCGAGGTGTCGTCCATTGCCGCAAGGAGCAGGGTTCCCGGGCTTGCGAATGCGGCAAACGCCGCAAGGGGCAATGTGCTTACGAGAAGGCTCGTAAGAGCAAGACGTGCTGCAATATGTTTCATTAGATAGGCGGGAAGAGTGCGCAAAGTGTACTGCTTGCCGTAATGCGACGCGAAAACCGCCACTCGACGCACAACGGAATTCATGTGTCGTAGCATGTCCCGGAATGTCGTTTTCCGGTACAATAGTCCGATGCGCAAAATTCGAATCGGGCTAGACGTCTTTGGCTTACTGCAGGGCTTGGCACTGCTTGCGCTCCTGTGGATTGCCGCGGATAACATGCTGGGCAAACAGATGTCGGCCAGCGCCATTGGCGGGGAATCCCCCGTCGCTCTTGCCGATTTAGAACGCAGCGCCACGGCATTGCGTTCCACCTATTCGCAAGCGATTCACCAAGAAGACGTGCTGCGCTACCAGCTGGACCAGCTGCAGCGGTTCCCCAAACTGCGCGACCCGGAATATTTGCAGCAACTTACGGAAAGTCGCCAGGCGCTCATCGACTTGCTGCAAGACAAAAAGAAATTGGAAGGTGAAATCGCGCAGTTCATTCTGCAGATTCAAGAAGCGCGCACCACGGCCGACCGCGTTTCGGGCGAAGCAGGCGACCTGCAAGATTTGAACATCGTGTGGCCGGTGGCCCCTGTGTACGGCGTTTCCGCAGGGTTCCACGATCCTGAGTACGCAAAAGCATTTGGGTTCCAGCATGAAGGAATCGACATTCCGGTGCTGCAAGGCACAACCGTGACCGCGGCTGCAGATGGCACCGTGGAACGCGTGGTAGATGCCGGCATGGGGTACAGCTATGTCATCCTTCGCCACCAAGGCTACGCAACGCTCTACGGCCACGTTATGACGGCGCTGGTGCAAGAGGGCCAAGACGTTGCCCAAGGCGACCCCATAGCCCTTTCTGGCGGTAAGCCGGGCACCCCGGGTGCAGGGCCAGTTTCCACCGGGCCTCACGTACACTTCGAAGTCATTGTGGGTGGGAAGCACATAAACCCGCAGCCGTATTTGCCGGAAATAGACGAGTAAGAATACAACGGATACAAAGAATACAACGAACCTCCGATATCCTTGTATTCGTCGTATTCATTGTATTCTTAGCAATCCTTTCTATACTTCACCACCGCTCCTTTTCCCCATGACGACTGAGTCCCTGCATATGCGTTTTGTATGAAGTGAACGCATGCGTGGTGACTTTTTCAGCTTCAATTTCCCCATTCCCGGAGTTTGTCATGACTACACAATCCACAAGTCGTTCGAGTTCGGGCCACTGCAATGAAGAAGAATCCAAGGGTCGAGAGAAAGTGTTCAAGCTAGGGCTGGTGCTGGGCGCAGTTATCGTCTGCATTTGCTTAAGCCTTGGGTTCCTCGTTATCAGCAGCATCAAACGTGCGGCGGTAAAGACCCACCAAGATGCCGTCGGTGAGCAGCGCTTCCTGATGCGCAACGACGTGGAATTTTCCACTCGCGCGTTTCTGAAGCGTGTGGAACCGTCGCTACCTGCGGCCGCTTACGACCAGGTCAACACTCGTTTATCTGCTTCGGGCAGCGAGTATGAAAACTGGTTTTCATTGGAGGCAAAGGTTCGCGAAGCCTATGAGCAGAAACCGAACGACAGGGTTCTTGCCCAGGTGTTTCTTGCTCAGCAACTACTCAATCATCATGTTTCCGAACTTGCCGAGTATGAAGGCAGGTACAAGCAGCGCGAAAATATGAGTAGAGTGTTGAGCGAAGAGATCGCCGAAGAGGAACTGAAGAAGTATGCGGAACCTGATCTCAACAAGGTAAAAGAGGAATTTGAGCGGTTCCGCATTCTCTCGGACGCAATAAAAACTCGTGACGAACTCCAGCGAGAGCGGGAGGCAAAAAGTCGGTATTGAGTGCTGATCATCGTCACCGTTTTTCATCGTCTGCAGGCGCCCTTGGCTTGCAGACGATTTTTACGCAGCCAACATTTTTGCCGCGTAGCCGTCCGTCATGCCCGCCACGTAGTCTTTTACCGCGATGTGCATCGGGCAGTTCACTCTCTTTTGCAGTGCGGTCACTTTCTCTGGAGGAACACTCATGTATCGCTCGCAGAGTGATTGAATGATCTGTTGGCCTTCTGCACTGCGGCTGAGTACAACAGGATTCAAGTACATCCTCTGCATGAGGAATTCACGGTGCGCATTCAGCGCCGTGCGAATTTCCGAGGAGAAATGCACGAGTGAATCTTTGCTTGTGTACACGTCATTCAACGACGTAATGTTCTTCTGCGAAATCGTTTGCTCCGTTGTGCGCAGCAGATCATTTACCAGCAAGTGGATGAGCGCGCTGCGCACGGACTTACCAGTCGCAACCCCCTTATGGATGCTCTTTCCAAGAGGGGTTGCCAGCAGCTCTTCCTGCGCAAACAATTCTTCGCGCAGGCCGTCTTCGGGGTCATGGCAGCAGTAGGCGATTTCATCTGCCAGGTTCACTACCTGTGCTTCCAGGCTCAAGCCGCGCGGCAAGGCGCCAGGCTGGTCGAATGGCGTGCGGTGCTTCTGCATGCCTTCCAGCGTTTCGCGTTGCAGGTTCAGCCCATTGCGGTCTGCACGGGGTGTTTCTAACAGCGTCACTACGCGCAGTGACTGCTGGTTATGTTCAAAGCGCTCACCGAACTGCTGCAGCCATGCATCCAACGCCTCTTCCCCACTGTGCCCAAAGGGCGGGTGGCCCAGGTCGTGTGCCAGGGCAACACACTCTGCCAGGTCTTCGTTCAGTCGGAGTGCGCGCGCTATGTTTCGTGAAATTTGGGCAACCTCATTTGTATGCGTTAACCGCGTGCGGTAGTGGTCCCCTGTTCCGGCAATGAATACCTGCGTCTTCCCCTGCAGCCTGCGGTAGGCCTCGCTGTGAATGACCCGGGCGCAGTCGCGCTCGAACGGGAACCGCACGTCGTCTGGCACATCGGGTCCTTCCGTTCCTAACTGTCCTGCAATGGGTACTGCGTAGGGCGCAAGGAGTTGCTGAGCGGCCTGCAGACGACTTTCGAGATTCATCGTGGTCATCCTACCGTTTCAGGTTGCATATCGCCGAATTTGTTCAAGTAAAATACCAAGTCCTCGGGAGACATTGTCTCAAATGCAACCCGAATCAACTGGTGTGCTCTTTCCATAGTTATGCGCGTTTTGGGGTCACCATGGAAAGCAATAGAGTGGAGCAGTTTCCGTTTTTCCGCAGCGGTCTTTTCTTCCCCTTCCATTAGCATACAAATTTCCGGGCCAAAATAGCTTTGAACAATGTCTCGGGCTTCATCGCTATCTCCTCGCCAAAAAGCCCTCTTGAGTGCGGCCACAATGGATTCATGATTCTGGAAAATTTCTTTCCAAATACTCACTTCAATACCATAGGTCTGGTACGGGTCTTCCGTAATATGTGGGTAGGCACACTGCACATTCCACCCAAAAATATGACGGGCATACATTTCGGTGATTCCCTCATTCAGCAGCTCAGAAAATTTGTATATCCCTCCTTTAGAGCCCAAGTGCACAATCTCATGCACCATGACTTTGGCTGCTTGCCACCTTGTAAGCAGCACCCTCTGCGTTGCCGGTGCAGTTTCAATATTATATGGAACAAAACACGCATCCTCTTTTGGCTCATACAAACCCACCGCTCTTCGAATGCTCTGCTTTGGTGAACGTTCGCGTTGCTGCAGCCACTGTTTATTTGGAATGAGGCGAACCTGCTGTCTGCCCATAAAAACTTCCTCCGGCGTGTGCAGTGTGCGTTCTGCTTGTACTGCACTGCGTGTTTTGCGAAACACTTTTTCCAACGTTGTTATGGCTTCTACGCAAACACCCTGCTTCTTGCGGAAGAGGGGCTCATTCACGTCTTGTAGGCGTTCGCTCATTTAAGGATATTGTGATTGGCACAGTTCTTTCGTCGTGAACGTTCAATTTGCTCTTTCCATTCTAAACCTTTAAGGAAGGGAAGGATCATATCCGCAAGTTTTCGCGCCTCACCTGGAGGTATATTGAGTTTATGAGCCACGAGTGCGGTGAGAATATCATCGTTTTCAGCGTCAGTTTTATTCTTGCCATGTAGCAGAGAGCACAGCTGATCCCCAAGATTTTGTTTTATAGCGTGTGCTGCAGTCCTCGTATCACCTTTCCAAAATGCCTGTCGAAGAGGTGCTGCCATATCCGGATAGCTTTCGCTGATAAAATTCCAAATCTTCACTTCCGTATTTCGTGTTTCATACGGATCCCCACTCACATGCGGAAATTGTGGTAGGACATGACGGTTGAAAATGTCACGTGCGTACGTTTCTGTTATTCCTTCATTCAAGACCTCTAACTCTTCCATTCCGCCGTAGGAACCACAATGGACAGCCTCATGCAATAAGACTTTTGCAGCCTGCCAACGGGTCAGTATGCATCGTGCATGTGGCGGACGAAAAACATCATAAGGAATAAAACATGCATGCTCTTCTGTCTCATAGAACCCTGCGGCATCCCGTAGGCTCGTATCGGGGTCGGAGCGGGTTGTCTTTAGCCATTTGCTTTGGGGAATCAGTCGGACAGTCTGCGGCTCCATTGCGATTGGTTGCAGCAAATGCTGCAGGCGGATTTCCTGTATTGCCGATCGTGCTATGCGAAATACGCTTTCTAATGTGGGTACCACAGAGACGCTTAGCCCCTCCCTTTTGCGGAAAGTGGGCTTGTTTTTGCTCTGGGTCCCCTCAATAGCATTCATATGTGAATACTAACTATTTTTGTATTTTAGTCAAATACCAACAGGTTCAAAATCCCTTCAATCGTTTCATTCCTTTTCATCTCTTCAATCTGCATGATTGAAGTGCAAGAAGAGAATGAAGGGATTGAAGGGATGGTGAGAAGGAAAAATAAGGGTCCAAACGAGCGTCGATCCAGCTACGCTCGTCCTCTGGAGTTCCAGGTGGGTGACCGCAGCAGCTATCCACGGATAGTCGCGAGTTGGTCTCCCTTGACGAGATGATAGAGAAGAAACGTTGCCGGTCTAACTGGACGTCGAGACAACACTCACTCTAGGACGCGGCAATGAACTGTCGAGCGATGTGCGCTTGAAATATATTTTGCGGAGGTGATGCAGTGTATTTTTGTCGAAAATCTCGACATGGAGCAGATGAGAAAAGTGACGTTAGGGAAAACATACAAAATGTTATCCTCACTGTCATGGTGAGCGGAGGCGAACCATGCTGCAGACGAAGTTACTTCGTTGTGTCTGTCTCGTCTTCGCTGGACATGACAGTTACGTCAGCCATGCCACAATCATGTTCTTTGCTGCACCAGAAGCCACCGTATCGTGGTCTATACCCCTGTAGGAGTAGTACAAATCGTTTTGACATTTTGTGCAGTCCGCCATTCTTTCCATGTGTTGTGGGAGCACTCCGCTGCGTAGCAGCTGGTCGTCCGCAATTGCCCGTAACTTGACATTTTTTTCCTGGAAAAATTTGGGGTCAATATTCGGCAGTTCAGCAGGGGGATTTGTGAACTCTGCGTGTGCTGTGCAGAGTGATGGGCCCGCGCATACCAGAAGATTTTTCGCATCACTTCCGCGCTCGAGAAATGCGCGGATAAATGCAGGTATCGCACCGTCGCGAACGCCTCTCCACCCTGCATGTAAAACTCCCAGTGTGTTGCTCACGGGATCGTATGCAACGAAGTTCTGGCAGTCCGCCATGCGAATAATGAGCGGCAAATTTTTTGTCGTCGTGATCATCCCATCTGCCTGTGCTTGGTGGATTCCCGCGCTCGTCACCACCACCGTTATGGGTCCGTGAACCTGGTGCAGACTCGCAGGCTCCGGCAGGCCTAATGTGCTCATGGCATCCATATCGTCTTTCACTGCATCTTCCCTGCGTAAAAGAGCGCACTGCAAGCGGTGGGAAAAAGGCGCTAGAAGTTGGAAAGGATTTTGTACCACCGGTGTATATTGCCAGCATGACTGCAGAGCGCGAGGCAAATGGCAACGAACTTGCTGAAGTAGAGCGAGCGCCGGGCTGGCGCGCGGATTTGTACCACTACAAAACGCGTACACTCGACATTGCGCGGCAGCGTGACGCATCGCCTTATTCGCTAGATGTGCAACGCACGGTTTGGGACGAGCGTCTCGCCGCGTTGTACCCTGGCATGACAGTGTTCCATGTTGATGAAATAGTGACGCTGCGCAGAACACTTGCAGAGGTGCTGCGGGGCATGCCAGGTAAGCGCAAGCTGCTGCGCCATGTATGCGGCGCTGCGCCCGCCTCGCCCGAGACGGTGTGTGCAGTGAGGCAAGACGTGGAAACTCTGCCCGCAGTGCGCATGCTGCTGCAGCGCGTCTCGCAGTTGCCCATAACAGGCGTAAGCGAGTTGTCTGAAACGCCTTCCCCCATGGGGCGGTGCGATGGCAGCAACGAGGAGATTCTTGTGGACGGGCTGCAGCTAGGCAGCGATCGTATGTAACATTGCCGGGAGTGCGGCAATCACTTCTCGCGTCGTAAACGTCGCCTGGTGTTTCAGCAGTTCATCACCGGCGCCCTTGATCAAATGCGAAGCCAACTCACATGCTTCCGCCGGCTTGGCATGCTGGGCGAGTAAGCCCGCAATGCAGCCGGCCAGTGCGTCGCCCGTGCCGCCGACGGTAAGGCCGGGGTTGCCGCCCTTTACCTCGGCGACTTTTCCGCTGGGTGAAGCAATGTGGTCCGTATGTCCTTTTAGGTGAATGGTCAGGTTGCGCTCTACGGCTACGTTGCCAATCTCGTTTGGTGGTATGCCCAGCCGCTCCAATTCACCAAGATGCGGCGTTAACACAACCGTTTTCCCAAAGAGCATGGTGAGGAGCTCTGGCTGTAACGCGGTGGCGTCTAACACCAATGCACACGTTGCCTCTGCAACAATATCGAGCAGCACGCGAATGCTCTGGGGCGTGCGCGCAAGGCCGGGTCCAATAACTGCCGCATCCATGGTGGCCAGCAGTTCCAGGATCGGTTCAACATCACCTTTGCTCAGCTCGTTCCCCGCAAAAGGCTGCACGAAAAAATTGAGGCTCGTGCTCTTTGCAATTTCACTGTGGCACTGTGGCACGCACACGTACAGCAAGTCGCAGCCCACAGCTTCCGCTGCAAGCGCGCTGAAGAGCGGTGCGCCGTGAATGAGTCGAGAGCCGCCGATGACGGCCACTTTGCCGTTGTCGCCTTTGTGGCTTTCGGGGTCGCGGTGCATGGAGAAATCCTAACAGAAAGTAGGGCGATCGGAGTGCGATCGCCCTTGGTTGGGATTTCTCCCTGGCCCTGACACATTGTCAGGCTGTAGATGGTCCACCTAGCTCGCAGGCTAGGCACAGCCGCAAAAGCAGCTAGCTACTGCAATGTAACTTGCGTGGAGAGCATGTCAAATTAAACAAGCATCATCCAATGGCCTCCATCAAACTCTTGGCAAACCGGGCCGTTGTCCACTGCTGCGCATGGTTGCGAATTGTCTCAGGATCAAAATTGAGCGTCGCAAATCGTGCGAGCGCGCCGTTGAGTGAAGCTACCGTTTGCTCTGCAAAGAGAATCCCCGTCGCGCCATCCTCCACTACATCGAGCGCCCCGCCTTTGCCGTATGCAATGACAGGCGTTCCACAGGCCATGGCCTCGCGTAGCGCCACCCCCGCATCTTCATGCTGCGGGAAGAGGAGTGCGGAGCATTGTGCATACAGTGCCGGCAACTTGTCATCATCTACATAGCCCAGCACCTGCACTGTTGGGCCTGCCAACCGCTTGAGGCGCGCAAAATCATCACCAGTACCGGCAATCTTCAAGGGAAACTTGAGGATATTCGCTGCTTCAATGAGTAAATCAAACCGCTTGTAGGGTACAAGCCGGCCAAGCGCCAAGAAGCCATCGCGCTCGCGCGGAGCCCGTGCATCCAATTCCGTTTCGTAGAAACGGTCCTCCACCGGAGGTGGCACCACAATGCTTTCACGATTGTATGTTCGTTTGATTCGCTCCTGTGTTTCTACCGAATTTGCAATGAACACATCCACTCGTTGTGCGGTTGTTAGGTCCCATCTACGAAGCTTCTTCAAATAGTTTTTGAGCAGTGGCTTAAGTAACCGTGGCACGCCGAAATCATGTAAGTATTCGTTCTCCATTTCCCACGCATAACGCATGGGCGTGTGGCAGTAGCACACGTGCTTTGCGCCGGGTGGGGGAATCACGCCTTTGGCTACGGCATGGGATGAACTCACAATCAGGTCGTAGCCGCGCAGGTCGATTCGTTCCACAGCCTTCGGCATGAGTGGCAGCAGAATTTTGTGGTCGCGCACGATTCCGTATAAAAACTGCAACAGGGGATCTGTGTGAATATTTGCAGTGCGCAGTGGCCCCAATTTTTTACGTTTCGCAACTGTTGTGAAGATGGGCGCGCCCGGAAACATCTGCGCTATCTGCGCCACAACGTGCTCCGCTCCACCGTAGGTGGGCAGCCAGTCGGCAATAATGGCGGCTTTAGAATTCTGCACGGCGTGATTCTACCTCTTTCTTTGTAACTCTCCCTTCAATCCCTTCATTCCTTTCCATTCTTCAATTGTGTGATTGAAGAGAATCAAGGGATAAAAGTGATTGAAGTGAAGGGATTGAAAGTATGCCCTACACTAACCCCGCCATGGCACTGCGTGCACCTAGACGGCTGCCGAAACGCTTTGCGCGTCCTGTTTCGCGACGCACGCGGGCATTGGTGCAAAAACGCTACAACCGGAAAAGCGCGCGCAAACGCGAACGCATGACGCGCGCAGTGCGGCTGTGGCTGAAGAAGCTGCAGTCGTATAAACGGTGCGTGGGCGTGTGGTTGGCAGCCCTTATTGCCTTGGGCTTTGTGGTTGCGCTTGCGGTCATCTTCTTTTCCCCGTTCTTCCACCTGCGCCAAATCGTGGTGCTGCGGCGCGACCCGCGGCTGGACGTGGAACAGGTGCAGCAGCTGCTTAAGCCATTCTTCGGTCGGCACATGTTGCTGCTTTCGGCGCAGGAAGTGCGTGACACGGTGGAGCGGCACATTCTCGACGCAGAGCATGTGGATGTAACGAAGCAAATGCCCGACACCATGAAGGTGCGCGTGGACTTGGCGCCCATTGTCGCCAAGCTCACGTTCGTGAGCGCCACCCCGCTGCCCGCGGGCAGCGGCGCGCAAGCGGCGTACATAACGTCGCGCGGCACGTACGTCCGTTCTGCGCCGGTGCTTTCTTCCGGCGGCTTGCTGTCGCTTACCGTGGTGGACTACGACGCATTGCCGGAACCGGGCGCGCGGCTTATAGCCCCAGAAATGCTGGAACTTATTTCCAAGGCGGAACAGCAACTGCAACGCCAGTTCGGCATGGCGGTGACGCAACGCATGTTGTACCTGCATGCGCAGGAGTTCCATTTGCAGGTGGGCAGCATTCAACTGTGGTTCGATGTAAAAACCCCGTTACAAGACCACCTGCGCAGGTTGCAAACATTTTTAGAAAACATTCAACTTTCACAGGTAAAGGAATACATCGACTTACGATTGAGTGGGAAGGTCGTCTATAAGTGATGGTCAAAGGTCGAATGTCACACGATTTGACGTTTGACTTGCGACATGTGACGTGCAAGAAAAAGTTCTGCATAAGACTTCTCTGGGAAGGTGTTTTCCCCTAGCCTGTTCCCGATGTACGCATCTCTGCTCTCTGCACTGCTGCTTGGCGCAGTGCCACCGCAGCCATCGGTTTCTGCACCTATCGCTCATGCCATACCAGTCGCCCCGCCCGCCGGGCAGGTGGAAGTGCTGCAGCACCTGTCTGCTTCGGGAGTTGTTATCATCGACTTGGGCAGCGGTCAGCAAGTGTTCGGCAGGCAGGCAACGGTGCGCAGGCCCATGGCCAGTCTCACGAAGCTTATGACAGCGCTCATTATTGTCGAGCAGCACGACATGTTGGAACAGGTACAGGTTCCTGCCGCCGCGGCAAAGACCGCCGGCAGCACGGCGGACTTGCCGGTGGGCGAGCATTTCTCGGTAGGGGAGTTGCTCTCCGCCATGCTTATTGGCTCTGCAAACGACGCGGCAGTCACTCTTGCGCTGTACCACAGCGGCACGCAGGAGGCCTTCGTAGACGCCATGAACGAGCGGGCGCATGCGTTGGGACTTACGTCCACGCAATTTGCCAACGCGTCTGGCTTAGACGACGACAAGCAGTGGTCCACGCCGCAGGACTTGGCGTGGCTGACATCGTTCATTGTGCAGCAGAGTGAAATTCGCAGCCGCATGGGGAAAACTGCCGCGCGCATTACCAGTACAGAAGGCACCGAGCTTTCCATTTTGCATACGCATCAACTCGTACTGAACGACGATCCGCGCATCCTCGGCGGCAAAACGGGTACGACGGATGCCGCGGAAGAATGCTTAATTTCCGTGGTGGAGGAAGGCAATCGTGAATACATTGTCGTGCTGCTTCATTCCCTCCAGCGGTACGCAGACATGCTGCGCATTCTTGCAGATCTCTCGTAGTGAACATCTATGACGACCGATCATCCCCATGTCCTTCGGCAGGTCCTTGTGCGTCGCGTGCGGCTGGCAGCCATTGCGGCATTCATTATTTCCACGTTGCTGCCTGCCTACGTGCCGCAAGCTTCGCTGGAAGGCCCGGGTGACGAAGAATTAAGCCAGCGGCAATACCTGCTGGTGGAAGACGGGTTCCTTATGAAAACTTCTGCCCTAACAAACAGCGGCGCACGCCGCGCCTACACAAAGGGCATTGTGCACGTGGTCGCTGCCGGTGAAAGTTTGGAAAGCATTGCAAAGCGTTACGCCATTTCGGTGCAAACGATTCGCTGGGCAAACGACCTGCAGCAAAACAAGGCGGTGTCCCCCGGGCAAGAACTTATCATCTTGCCGGTCGACGGCGTGTTGCACGAAGTGAAGCGGGGCCAGTCGCTTGTCGCCATTGCAGAGCAGTACGACAAAAAAGTGGAAGAAATTCGCAATGCCAACGGTCTCAAGAGCGACATTTTGCTCGCTGGCCAACAGCTCATTATTCCCGGCGGAACGCCGCTGGTGGAAAAACCAACGCAGGTTGCACAAACGCCCGACAAACCCACGAACGTCGTAAAGCCCACCAGTCCGGACAAAGCCGACAATAAAAAACCGATCTCGGTGGATATGGGGAGGGCCGAAGGGGGCGACGTTACGTCGGGCGTCTTGCAGAAGCCGTGTTCCGACGCGTGCCACATTACGCAGTACTACCACCCCGGCCACTACGCGCTCGACATGCAAGAAAAGGGCGGCGGCAACGTGTACGCTGCGGAAGCCGGCACCGTTATACGCGCCGAGTACGGCTGGAACGGCGGCTACGGCAACGTGATTGAAATCGACCACGGCAACGGCCTTGTAACGCTCTATGGCCACAACAAAGAGCTGTACGTGGAAGAGGGCGACGTCGTTACGCGCGGCCAGCACATTTCCGCCATGGGCAACACGGGTCTTGTGTACGGTAAAACGGGTATTCATGTGCACTTCGAGGTTCGGTTGAAGGGAACAAAGAAAAACCCATTATTGTATCTGCAGTAGTTCTCGGTCTTCCGCTTGCTCATGCGCATGGCAAAACGGTAGCGTAACCGGGCTCCGGTAACTCCGGGTACACCTGGGGGTGTAGCTCAGCTGGTTAGAGCGTCCGCCTGTCACGCGGAAGGTCGCGGGTTCGAGTCCCGTCATCCCCGCCACGCACTTCGCGAAGTGCGTGGCCCGCCACTTTCATGAACCCGCGAAGTGCGTGGCCCGCCACTACTTTGCAATAGAAGAAGCCCGTCTTCCGCTTTTGCGTGAGACAAGCCGCTTCTCACATGTGCATGGTTGAGGCCTTATTGATTCATCTTGGTCTTCTTCACCGTGTAGAACATCCATGCAATTTCGCCGCGGGTGACGGGCTTGCTGTAGTCCGCTTCGCCGTGAATAGAGGAAGGCATGGCGCCCAGCTTGTTCAGCGAATTGATGTACACCGTGTACCAGAGCGGGTCGTTGCTTACGTCTCTGCGGGCGTCCACGTCGAACAGGCGCGTCACGATTTTCGCGGCTTCCACGAAGGAAATGTAATCGTTGGGGCGGAACGTGCCGTCCGGGTAGCCGTGGATCAAGTCGCTTGTTTTGGCAATGCAGGTGCTGGTTGCAAACCAGTCGTCACGCGAGACGTCGGAAAAATGCAGCGTCGTGCGGTCTGCCGGAAAGTTCATGGCAACACAATTCAAGTCTGCGCTGGGCAGGAAGAATTGGTTCGTTGCAAGCATCACGAATTCCGCGCGACTCATGCGGCGGTCTGGTTGGAATGTGCCGTCCATGTACCCTTGTACAATGTGGTTCGTGCGCAGGAATTCCACCGACTCGTAGTAGGGGCTGGTGGCGGAGACGTCGCTGAAGGGTTCTTCGGCAATGGGTTTTGCCAGCATTTGCGCGTACGTAAAGAACGGCGCGAACATGCAAGTGGCGGCCAGCAGCAGCATATGCAGCCAGGCAAGGAGGTGGAGGCGGGTGTCCATGGGTACGAGGGGGAGGGAATCACCGCAGAAGACGCTCTATGGCGAGAATTCTTACAATGTGGTATACTATTTTGAACATTCCACAGAAACCGCATGTACCCCGCCTTCTCGCTTCGCAGGCACCCGCACGTTGCCATCGTCGTGATCGCCATGCTGCTTGCCGCGCTCTTCCTGAGCGTGGAACGGTTCGGGCTGCTGCCGCTTACCGGGCAAACCATGCCGGTGTACGGAGCATTGCCGACGCAGGCAACGACAACGTCGAAAGCCGCGTCCCGCGTGCGCAATGCGCATCCTGCCAGCCGCAAAAGTCTTACGAAGAAGCCCGCGACGCAGCAGCGCCGCGCCGTGCGCCAGTCGCAGCGCTAAGACCCATATTATGCTCTCGCCAGCGTCGTGGCGGGAGGAGTCAGCATGCCGCCACCCCGCACGAAGTGGTCATGGCGCTCGGCGCACAGACGTATGATGCGCTGTGTTACTTTGCGGCGTATACGTACTCGTTGCAGTTCGCGCAGGCGTTCACGAATAATTTTTGCGTAAAGCCATACATGAAAGGCAATGCCAATTGCCGAAAAGAAAATGAGAATTCCGACAAGCGTTGCGGCCCAATTCAGAAAAAGACCCACAGTTGCTACCGAAAGAACGACCGCGGACAAGAGCTCAATACGCATGCGTAAGATGCTACCCTGCTCAGCTCCCCCAAGACAAGAAACGGGCTCTTAGAATCTTGATTTCCAGACAGTATCTCTGTATAGAGCGCTAGTTTACCATCATTTTTATGCCTTCTGTCGCACACAACACCGATTCAAAGGCCTCAAAATCTCCTTTTGAGCAGGTTCGCGTGGAAGAGGAGCGGCAGCAGCGCCGCGTCGAGCATGAGCGGGCTGTACTGGAAAATGACACATTAGAACAATTGCGCAAGATCGATGCGAAAAAAATCGCAGCAGAGGAGGCGTTGCGCAATACCGCCCACGAGGAGCTGAAAGCGTTTGCCGGCAACGAACCTATTGCGATTCTGCAGAAGGCCAAGGAGGCAGCTGCGAATGATGTGCATGCGGTGGAGCAGATATTCGCCAAAACGTCGAAGCACGTCATTGGGTCACTGGTGAAGCAGACACTCGACGTTTCCATCCTCACTGCCTGACATGGCGATTGTTCCCATGCAAAAAGTGGCGATTCTCGCACAGCGTTCCTTGCGGGAGCAGGTGCTGGAGCAGCTTCAGCAGCAAGGCGTTCTTGACGTGACAGAAGCCAAAAATCCGTCGGCAATCGATCACACCGAGGTGAACTTCCGTGCTGCCGAACTTCAGTTCGCCATCGACACGCTAAAAGATGTGGCAAACAAGAGCACGTTGGCTGCAGCGCTGAAACAACCACTGCCCGCAGAAGTAGTTGCTGCTGTACAGCATACGGACGTGCGTGGCATCGTGGACCGTCTGCATGCATTGGAAGAGGCCGATACGGCGACGCGTCGCATCTTGGACGAATTGTCGCAGCGCAGGGCCCTGCTGCTGCCATGGAAGCAGTTGCCGCTGCGTCTGGATGCCGGCACAACGACTGCGCATACAGTCACGCTGTTTGGTATGCTGCCTGAATCCGGGCTCGCAGCGCTCAAGGAGTTTGCAAACAGTATGCATAATCCCATGCACGTAGACACCTTTGCGCCCACTGCCGAAGGTTTGCCGTGTGCTGCCGTGGTATGGGCGGCGGAACGTGTTGCAGTAGAAGAACGCATGACTGCCCTGGGTTGGACTGCGGTGCAGTTACCGGTGCTTGCAGGGACTGCAGCAGATATTCTTGAAAGCGATGCGCTTGAAGAGAAACAACGTTCTGTCGCACTGGAGGCACACAGCAGAGAGCGGGTGACGTTGTCGATAGAACTACCGGCATTGTTGCGTGTGCAGCGCTTCCTACAGTGGCTTTCCGACAAACAGGCAGTGCGCGAAGCGCTTGTAGAAGGTTTTGCCACTATGACAGTACTTGGTTGGGTGCCAAAGAGCCGCATCTCCGAATTGGAACGCGGATTAGAGAGCGTATCGCAGGCCGTTGCGGTATTACGTGTAAGGCCTGACGAAGGCGAAGATCCTCCAGTCTCTCTTCGCAACTCCGCCTTTGTGACGCCATTTGAAAGTGTCACCACGCTGTACGGGTTGCCGCTGCCCAGTGAAATGGACCCCACAGGGCCACTGTCTCCGTTTTTTGCCCTCTATTTTGCCCTCTGTCTTACCGACGGCGGGTACGGTTTGGCGCTCATGATTCTTTTCGGTGCATGGCTGTTGTGGAAGCGTCCGAGTACGAAAGATGCAACGTTGCCATGGTTGCTGTTTATCAGCGGCATTGCTTCTGTGCTGGTGGGTATTCCCTTTGGCGGGTGGTTCGGTTTGTCGCCGGAACAAGTTCCGGAATTCCTCACAACGACGGATGCCAATGGTACAAAATGGTTTCTTGGCCAACTCTGGAATCTTTCCACGCAGGAAGGAATCAATTTTCTGCAGTACCTTTCGCTTGCACTCGGCGTTGCGCATATGTTCTTTGGCATATTCCTAGCAGGGTGGTTTCGGTGGGTGCACGGTGCGAAAGCCGAAGCGTTCTGGCAACATTTTACGTCGCACATATTGCTTGGGGCTACCCTCTTTACCGCATTTGCCCCCGCAGGTATGGAACGTATTGCACTTTGGACGCTTTTTGCAGCGCTTGCACTTGTCATTTGGGGCAAAGGGTTTGGTTCGGTGTGGTATCTGCGTCCAATTATGGGGCTGCTGGGGTTTCTGAACTTCGCCATCGGCATGCTGAGTAACGGGCTCAGTTATCTGCGCATCTTGGCGCTTGGGCTTGTAACGGGAGCCATCGCTCTTGCTGTGAATCAAGTGGCCATAGAAATGGCAAAGCTCTTCCCACTATGGCTTGCAATTCCCATTATGATTCTCATCGCCTTTTGCGGTCACATCATTTCCATCGCCCTCAACACTCTTGGAGCGTTCATTCACTCCGGCCGTTTGCAATTCATAGAATTCTTCGGCCAGTTCTTTGAGGGTGGTGGCCGACCATTTTCTCCATTCCGGCGCTCAGCTTCTTAAATTTTTTCTTTTATTTTTCTCCTTCTCTTCTATGAAGAACTTCTTACAATCGCCCGCAGCGGTCATCATGGGTACATGCGCGGCGCTTTTCCTCCTCCCCATGATGGCGTTCGGCCAGGTCGCCGTATTCGGCACTGCTGAAGGTACGGGTTCCACCCAGCTTGCCCTCGTGCTCGCTTTCGTTGGCGCTGGTATGGCTACGGGTCTGCCGTGTCTCGGTTCCATCATTGGTGTTTCCATGGTGGGTCAGGCCGGAGCCGGACTTCTTACAGAAAAGCCGGACCTTGCCGGTAAGGTTATTACGCTCGCAGTGCTCCCTGGTTCCCAGGGACTGTACGGCATGGTTATTACATTGCTCTTCCTGTTCAGCTATGGCCCACTTATGACTGACCCCACGTTAAACATTACCGTGCTGCAAGGGTTCCTTCTCTTCGCGTGTTTTGTTCCCGTTACCATTACGTGTCTTACTTCCGCGCCGTACCAGGCGAAAGTCTGCGCCGCAGGTTTGCACATGCTTGCGAAAGACGGCCGGCTTGCCGGCCGCGTCATTACCATGGCAGCTCTTGTAGAAACATACGCGCTGCTCGGTTTCCTTATTTCCTTCTTCATGTTGAACGCCGTGAAGGCCAGCATTCTACCCGTCGCGTAATTCTCCTCCCTTGCTCTTATGGCGCTCCAAGATCTTCTAACGGCAATTACCAAGGAAGCAGATCAGCAAATTGCTGCATTCAAGCAAGTGCATAGCCGCGCCATTGCAGACGCAAAAGCCAAAGCTGAAGAGGCTCACGTCACGGCGGTTGCGGCAATCGATGCGCAAAAGCGCCAGAAAATGGATCAGATGCGCAGGAAGGCACAGCAGCATGCAGAGGCGTTTCGGCGCAATGCCGTTCTGCAGCGCAAGTGTGAACTTTTGGACCAAGCCTACGCAGCCGTGCTTGATGCGCTCAGCAACGAGTCCGATGCGAACGTTGAACCGCTTTTGAAAGCATGTCTGGCAAGGGTGCATGATGGGGAAATTCGTGCTGCTAAGAAACACGCGGCTCTGCTGAAAACATTGATACTCGGCACAGGTTTGACTCTGGGAGAGCCCGTAGACGCGCGAGGAGGTTTCCTCTGTGTTTCCAAAACACAAGAGTATGACTTCCGATTCGAGACGATTGTTTCTGACTTGCTGCGTCCGCGTACGGAGCTGCGCGCTGCTCATGATCTCTTCTCTGCACAGAACACATGACAGCCGTGCTTTCCGGCACAGGCCACGACGCTCTGTTTGCCCACGGCAGAATTGCCGTGTTGCAGCAAATGTTGCTCACTCGGCCCGACGTCGACCGCCTGCTTGGCGCTCATGACGCGCGCGAAGTGGCGCGCATATTTACCGAACTCAAACTCAGCAGCCGCATTGACCAAGGTATCGCCGATCCGGACCGCATTCTCGACGCAATTGCAGCGTGGGTGCGGGATGAAGTCGAAACAATGGCACCGGAGAAATTCGCCGCAGTATTCGACATACTATGGCTAGAAGGCGACGTTCCGTTGTTGGCGTTCCTGCTGAAAGAGCGTTTGGGTCTTACGTCAGCAGTAAGCCATGTTCCTACGCCAGCCATTACTGCGTATAGCCCCGAACTGTGGAAGACGCTTGTGGTGCAGGGCCAGTCGGACACGCTGCCAGTGTCTGCCGTTTCTTGCATTCAGGAAGTTATCGCGTTGGAAAATCCAACGCCCGCGCTCATAGACGCTCGTGCTGCACAATGGGGTGCAACGCGCCAATTGGAACTTGCGAAACAATCGGGAAGTTCGCTCATTGTGGCGTTTGTCCGGCACGCCATAGATTTACAGAATATTCGCATAGCGCTTCGTTCATTGAACATCGCCCCAAAAGAACGAAAGAGCATGTTGCTGCCCGGTGGAACGCTGCCACATGAATCGTTCCTGGGTACCCGCAGCGACCTGCTCCACGCAGTGCGCATTGCAGACATGGGGTTTGTGCTGACAGGCGATGTTGCCGAAGACGACCACCAACAACTAGAGCATTCGCTGAGTGCAGTTACCGCTGCAGACATTGCCGCTCTGTGGAATGTGCCGTTGAGCATTGAACCAATTTTTGCGTTTGCTGCACTTACACTGTCGCATGTGCGGCTCCTGCGCGCATTGCTGCTTGCCAAACGCGCCGGATTTTCACCGCAGGATGCCAAGCGCATATTGCCGCCGTTTCTTCCCACTACGCACTATATTTCCTGACCATGTCGAACTACCGCATTGCCATCGTCGGTTCACGTCAATCGGTCCAAGGGTTTTCGCTCTTGGGAGCGGACATTGTGCCAGCGGAAACAACTGTCGAAGCCGTAAGGGAACTGTACCGTTTGAAGAAAGAGACAACGAAAGATGAACGCGGCGCGGAGCGCCAGACGTATGCAATTGTTTTTGTGACCGAAGACCTTGCGAGCGGAATTCCCGCAGACGATGAAAAGAAGCTCGTTCGCGGAGCCTTGCCAGCAATTATTCCTTTGCCGTCCCATCGCGGTTCGTCGGGCTACGGGCTCCAGCGCCTTAGCCGCATCGTCGAACGAGCGGTCGGGTCCGACATTCTCAAATAATCTTTTTTCCTTCCACACTGTCTATGTCGTCACAAGCAACCATCATCAAAGTCTCGGGGCCGCTCGTCGTTGCGAGTGGGATGGCTCAGGCAAAAATGTACGAAGTCGTTCGTGTGTCCAAAGAGCGTCTTGTTGGCGAAGTCATTGAACTGCACGGAGACCAAGCCTCCATCCAGGTCTACGAAGAAACGTCGGGCATTGGGCCGGGCGAACCTGTTGAGTGCACGGGAACCACGCTTTCTGTGGAACTTGCACCGGGGTTGCTCACTTCCATTTACGATGGGATTCAGCGTCCGCTGGAACTGATTGAGAAAAAGGCGAAGAGCCAGTTCATTTCACGCGGTATTGACGTGCCGGGGTTGGACCGCAACAAGAAGTGGGACATAAAGGCCATGGTGAAGGTCGGAGACCGTGTTACGGGAGGGGATGTGCTTGGCACGGTGCAGGAAACGACACTCATTGAACACAAGGTCATGGTGCCGCCAAAGCTCGTCGGTACGGTAAAGAGTATCAAGGCGGGTGCACATACGATTGAAGATGTCATAGCGAGCATTGAAACGGCTGATGGCAAAATCGTAGATGTTTGCATGTTGCAGCGCTGGCCTATTCGTATTCCGCGTCCTGTGAAACAGAAGGACATTCCCAGTGAGCCGCTCGTAACGGGAACACGCATTCTCGATACGCTTTTCCCCATTGCGAAAGGCGGAGCCGGAGCGATTCCCGGGCCGTTCGGTGCAGGCAAGACCGTGACACAACAAAGCTTGGCTAAGTACTGCAACGCGCAGGTCATTGTCTACATTGGTTGCGGCGAACGTGGAAACGAAATGACAGAAGTGCTTTCGGAATTCCCACACTTGGAAGACCCAAACACCGGCGAGCCGCTCATGAAGCGCACCATTCTTATTGCGAACACCAGCAACATGCCGGTGGCCGCACGCGAAGCGAGCGTCTACACGGGTATTACCATTGCAGAATATTACCGCGACATGGGTTACGATGTGGCACTTATGGCCGACAGTACCTCGCGCTGGGCGGAAGCTATGCGCGAAATGTCGGGCCGTTTGGAAGAAATGCCCGGTGAAGAAGGCTACCCGGCATACCTGGGTTCCCGCACTGCGGGGTTCTACGAACGTGCAGGCATTGTCGAGTGTCTCGGCAGCAAACAGCGCAGGGGTTCACTCACCGTCATTGGCGCTGTGTCGCCCCCGGGCGGAGACTTCAGCGAACCGGTAACGCAGAACACACTGCGCGTTACCAAGGTCTTCTGGGCGCTGGACGCAAAACTTGCGTATAAACGTCACTTCCCCGCTATCAACTGGTTGCAGAGCTACTCTCTGTACAGCGAGAACTTCGTAGCGTTCTACGGCAAAGAGGTTGCCGAAGACTTTGCGCGCAACCGCGACCGTGCGCAGACGCTGCTACAGGAAGAAAGCAAGTTGGAAGAAATCGTGCGCCTTGTGGGCACCGACGCACTCTCACCACGGGAACAGCTGACATTGGAAGTCGCTCGCATGATTCGCGAAGACTTTCTCTTTCAAAACGCATTCGACAGCGCAGATGCCAGTACGTCGCTTAAGAAGCAGTATCGTATTCTGCGGGCCATTCTCTCGTTTCTGGACCGCTCCTTGCCTGTCGTCCAGCAAGAAGACTTCGATATGAGCAAAATTCGTGCGTTGTCCGTGCGCGAAAAAATCGTCCAGGCGCATTTGATTCCCGAAGGTGATATTGCCGCGTTCGACACACTCGAACACGACATTGAAACTCAGCTTTCTGCACTCACCGTCTAACCTCCGTTCCCACTTTTTCCCATGACGACCGCATATAAGACTCTCAAAGATGTCACAGGCCCGCTACTCATTGTAGAAGGGGTCCAAGAGGTAACGTACGACGAGCTTTGTGAAGTGGAACTTGGCGACGGTTCCAGGCGCCTTGGCAAGGTACTGGAGGCCAGGGAGAACAGAGCTGTGGTACAGCTGTTTGAATCCACACAGGGAATCACCACCGAAGGCACAAAGGTGCGTTTCCTTGGACACACATTCCAGTTGGGTGTTTCCGAAGACATGCTCGGCCGCATTTTTTCCGGCTCGGGCAACCCCATTGACGGAGGAGCCGCTATTCTCCCGGAAAAGAAGCGCGACATTAACGGGGAGCCGATCAACCCGGCCTCACGCGAATACCCCGACGACTTCATTCAAACGGGTATTTCGACCATCGACATGCTCAACACGCTGGTGCGTGGCCAAAAGCTGCCGATCTTCTCTGGTGCAGGTCTTCCTCACAACCGCCTTGCCGCGCAAATTGCTCGCCAGGCGCGCGTTCTGACACCCAAAGAAGTGGAAGCCGGCAAAGTCGACGAACAGGTGGCAGATGACAGCGACGACAAGTTCGCCGTTGTCTTTGCGGCCATGGGTGTGACCTTCGAAGAGGCGCAGTTCTTCAAACAGGAATTCGAGCGAACAGGTGCTCTTAGCCGCGCTGTGCTTTTCTTAAATACCGCGGACAACCCCGTGGTCGAACGCATTGCTACCCCGCGTCTTGCTCTGACTGCGGCGGAATACCTGGCCTATGAAAAAGACTACCACGTCACTGTGATTCTGACCGATATGACCAACTATTGCGAAGCACTGCGCGAGGTTTCTGCTGCCCGCAAGGAAGTCCCAGGACGCCGCGGTTACCCGGGCTATCTGTACACCGATCTTGCGACTATATACGAACGCGCCGGGCGCATTCGCGGACGCAGCGGCAGTATTACGCAGATTCCAATTCTCACGATGCCGGAAGACGATGTGACGCATCCCATTCCTGACCTCACGGGCTACATTACCGAAGGACAAATCCGCCTTGACCGTTCTTTGCACCAGAAGGGTATCTATCCACCGGTGATTCCAATGGGCTCCCTCTCCCGCTTAAAAGGAAAGGCTCAGGGCGCCGGTAAAACGCGCGAAGACCACAGCGGTATGGATGCGCAGTTGACTGCTTCCTATGCGCGCGGCGTGGAAATTCGCGAGCTTGCCGTCATTCTTGGCGAATCGTCGTTAAGCGAGGTCGACAAGGCGTACCTGAAGTTCGCCGACCGTTTTGAAAAAGAATTCATCGCGCAGGACGAGTACAGCAATCGTTCCATTTTCGACTCATTGGCCATTGGCTGGGAGTTGCTTAAGGAATTGCCGAAAAATGAGCTGAAGCGCGTAAAGGGCGATCACATTGCGAAGTACGGCAAACGAAACGATTAATTACTGACACCCAGGAATCTCTTTATGGCACTGCTGAGCGTCAACCCTACACGAATGGCCCTAATGGACTTAAAGCGCCGCACCAAGTCGGCGCAGCGCGGCCATAAGTTGCTCAAGGACAAACAAGACGGCCTCATGCAGCAATTCCTTACCGTTATTCGTACGGCTAAGGAGCTGCGCATGCGCGTGGAAGAACGCCTTGGTGGCGCCTTCCGCACGTTTCTCGTGGCCTCTGCCTGGCTTACCGACGCTCAGCTGGAAAACGCGCTTTCTAGCCCTCAGGCGACCATTGAATTGGCGGTGGAAACGAAGTCCGTTATGAGCGTGCGCATTCCCTTCTTCAAGGTGCAGAAAACCGGCGCAGTGAAGACGTACGGGCTTGCGGGAACGAACGCGCTCTTGGACGAAGCGGTGGAGTCATTCGATTCACTTTTCGTTACCCTTATCGAACTTGCGCAGATCGAAAAGCAGGCTGAAGCGCTGGCTATAGAGTTGGAAACAACACGCCGCCGCGTGAATGCACTGGAGCACAAGATGATCCCGGACCTGGTGGAAACGGTGAAGTACATCAAAATGAAGCTAGATGAAACGGAGCGTTCGGCAATCGTGGGCACCATGCGCGTGAAAGCCTCGCTGCAAGAGAAAGAAGGATAATCTTTATAAAGAAAACCTCCGGCGTCACATCGTGTGCGTCGGAGGTTCTGTGAAAATATTGCAACCGCATCGTGCGGTTGCGCGGTCTTTCACGCATTCAGTTTAGTTCCCAGGAGGGTTTTGAGCCGCGTGACGAATAACACGGGGTCAAACGGCTTCTTGAACGTTTCGTTGATCGCCGATCGGTCGAAACTGTTCGGTTCCCCATCGTCTGGCAGCAGGACAATCAGAATCACCTCGGCATACGCAGGACTGTGACGCAGATTCTGGCAAATCTGCAGTGCTTCCGTGCGGCCGATGGAGAAATCGACCACCATGCAGTCGGGGTGAAAACTTTCGACCCTAAGGCCTGCTTCAAAACCACTGGCCGTTACCTCCACGTTGAACGAACGTTCCGGCAGTTGCGTTTTTAGGTGCTGAATCAGCACCTGGTCCTGGCAGAGCAATAGCACCTTCCCCACGGCTTCGCTTTCCAAGTCGCCCAAGGGCATGCCATGCTCCTTGAGGAACTTGATCAAATACTCGCGGGGGATTCTGCGGTCTTGGGAACCGGGGATCCGGTAACCCTTTAGCCGGCCACTGTCGAACCATTTGCTAACGGTTCGAGGGGCGACTTTGCAATGCCTCGCAACGTCCCCAGTCGTAAAAGTCAGTTTCATGACAATCGTCTCCATACTGTCTTTCGCCAGCGGTGCTTCGGAGAGAAGAAGCCCTAAAATGCTGTGAAAGATCACATCCACTATACGCCTTTCGCCGCACTGAAAACCGAAGTATCGGTTTTTCCTTGCTTCCGGGTAAGTGCCTCATTAGCGTGTCGCCAATTTCCCCCTGCCTATGTCTGTTATTGAACCACAAGAGCGAAAAATCACCTATCAGGAAGCTGTGGGCGAAACAAAAAGGAGAGCATCACAAATCGCTATTGCTACGGGGCAAACACTCGTCCTCGATGAAGTAAACGAGCTGCTCAAAAATGTTTTGGAGGAACATGGAATACCCGAGCAATACAGGCCGCTCGACTGTTAGTTACAGCGTCGGCTTTTTTCCAAGAAAACCTGCCGCCTGTTCGTACGCATGCGCGATTCGCAAAATCGTGGACTCGCCCCACTGCGGGCCCATGACCTGTAAACCAATCGGTAGATTCTCTTTCGTGAATCCGCATGTAACACTCAAAGCTGGAATACCCGCCATGGGTTGCGCCACGGCGAACACATCTTCCAGGTACATAGCCACGGGGTCGCCGGTGTGAGCGCCAATTTTGAAAGCGGGATTCGGCGTCGTTGGCGCAATGATCGCGTCCACCTTTGCAAAGGCCTCTGTAAAGTCTTTGATGATGAGCGTGCGCACTTTCTGTGCTTGGCGGTAGAACGCGTCGTAGTAGCCCGCAGAAAGAGCGTAGGTGCCTATCATAATGCGGCGCTTTACCTCGGGCCCGAAGCCTTCTGTACGGGTTGCGTGGTAGTAGCTCACCAAGTTATCGATCCCTTTTACGGTATGGCCAAAGCGAATGCCGTCGTAGCGAGCCATGTTGCTGCTTACTTCGCAGGGGCAAATAACGTAGTACGTGGTGACTGCATACTTTGTGTGCGGCAGCGACACGTCCACAATATTTGCACCAAGCCCTTCCAACACCTTTGCAGCAGCGCGAATGGAGTGTTCAATATCTGGGGAAAGCCCCTCAATGAAATATTCCTTCGGCAAACCGATCGTCATGCCTTGTATGCCTTTTTTTAGATCTTCGCGGTAGCTGGAAACGGGCTTGTCGCCCGTTGTGGCATCCATGTTGTCCACACCCGCAATCGCCTGGAGCACGATTGCTATATCTTCCACGGTTTTACAGAGTGGCCCAGTGGTATCCAGCGAACCGGCCATACGCATGGCCCCGTAGCGGCTGGTGCGGCCGAATGTTGGGCGAAGCCCTACACAGCCACAGAACGAAGCCGGCTGGCGGATAGAACCGCCGGTGTCGGTTCCCAAGCTAAACAGACATTCATCGGCCGCCACGGCTGCGGCACTGCCGCCGGAAGACCCTCCTGCAACGCGCGTTGTGTCCCAAGGGTTCTTCGTAACACCGTAGCAACTAGTTTCGGTACTGGCACCCATGGTGAACTCGTCGGTGTTTACTTTTCCAAGGGAGATCGCCCCTGCCATTTTGCAGCGACCCGTACTCGTCGACTCGTACGGTGACACGTAGTCTTTATTGCGTAGCATATTAGAGCATCCGGTTGTGGGTACCCCGACTTCCGCAAACACGTCTTTTACTAAAAAAGGGATTCCCGACAGCGGGTGTTCAAACGCACCTGTAGTGTCTAACTTTTTCGCTTCTGTAAGGGCTGAGTCGAAATTCCGGTGCACAACAGCATTGAGTTTGCCATCCACCTTTTCAATTTGCTCTATGCAACTGCGCACCAGGTCTTCGCTGCTGCATTCTTTGCTGCGCAGTTTGTCGTGTGCCTGTGCAATGGTGAGTGCGCTGAGCATTAGCCGTGTGCAGAAGGGGTGGCGATTTGGTGCTCAATAATGGGGAGTGGCGAGCATGCAAGCAGCGCGTCCGGATCCACGGGGGAAACCAGCACTTCATCGGCACGCAGCAAGTTCCTGCCCTGTGTCGACTGCGCCGTGGGTTCCACATTTGTGGTGTCGACTTCTTGCAGCTGCGTTATGAAATCCAAAATTTGGGTCATCTCTTTTCCGTACACTTCCACCTCTGCATCACTCAGGTTGAGCCTGCAGAGTTTTGCAATGTGCCGGACTTGGTCGTGGGAGAGGGGCATCGGGCTGAGAATACAGAATTATGAATAAAGAATTAAGAATTAAGGGCAGGTCTTGATCATATGTTTTTAATTCATAATTCCTAATTCTTAATTCAATTTGCAGTATCCTGCG
>CAMTXJ010000004.1:0-108115 GCA_947085695.1 uncultured Candidatus Peregrinibacteria bacterium
AAAGCGGTACGCGAGCTGGGTTCAGAACGTCGTGAGACAGTTTGGCCTCTATCCTCCGCGGTCACATAGAAACGTGAAGGAACCTGCTCCTAGTACGAGAGGACCGGAGTGGACGAACCTCTGGTGCTCCTGCTGTCGTGTCAACGGCACCGCAGGATAGCTATGTTCGGACGGGATAACCGCTGAAAGCATCTAAGCGGGAAGCTCATCCTAAGATTGCGTTTCTCCATAAGCCCGCCAGAAGAACACTGGTTCGATCGGTTGCAGGTGTACGCGCAGTAATGCGTTCAGCTGAGCAACACGAACGGGCGACTGAACATTCATACTCAATACTGTTCTGTCTGCATGTCACAGTAGCGAGCACGTTGTGCGCATAGATTCGATTTTCTGGAATACAGTCCTTGGCGAAACGTATCGTCTTGGTCTCTTTAGCGAAGAGGTCACACCTGTTCCCATCCCGAACACAGCAGTTAAGCTCTTCAGCGCCGATGGTAGTATCCCATTATGGGGTGCCAGAGTAGGTCGAGGCCAGGACGATGCGTTTCCTTCAAGGCACTGCATTCCAATCCCTGTAGCTCAATTCACCGCTTTCAGCATGTCTGCTAGCGGTATTTGACGTACAGGTATTATTTCGGCGGTGCCGTGAGCAATGGCACGTTTCCCGGTTCTTTCGTAATCACCTGCCGCGCTACTGCCCTACCCAAAAGTGAACCCGGTACATTGCCTGTGCCATTGTACCCGCCGAATGCCCATATATTTGGGCGCAGAACTTCTTGTGCAATAGGCACGCCGGATTTCGTGTAGCCTACATTGGCCGCCCAGCGTCGTTCTACGGGCGCTGTGACGCCGTATGTTCGCAGCATACGCTCAATAGACTGCTGTACAGCCTCTGTAGGTTCCTTTGAAGTTGTCCACTCCTCGGCTTCGTGCAGGTCACGGCAGCCACCCATGGCAATACGCCCGTCTGGCAATTGTTGTAGATAGTCGTACCCCCACCGTGCATACATGGGCAGGGGGAATTTCCTATGTGCTTCCGGTTTTGTGGAAAGCATCTGCAACCGCGCAGTGCGCACCTTGCCGTGTAAATCCCGGAACATGCTTTCCAGTGCACCATCTACCGCAACAATCGTGTTTTTGCACCAAATGCGGCCTTTTCCCGTTCCTACTAAACCGTCGGAAAGCATTTTTGCTGGTGTGTTTTCAAAGAGCAAAGCACCCCCAGCCATAACCCGTTTTGCCATTTCGCGGCAGCGTTGTTGGGGATGAAATACGCCATCTGTGGGAACAAAAATTCCACGAGTTTCGTGGTTTTCTTCGTAAGGCTCTGCTTCAAATCCGTCGTTATGCAGTGCAAGGAAGTGTTTCATACAGTCGCGAACTTCCTCTTGGCACGAAGCAATACGTAGCGTGCCATTGCGACGAATAGCAGCGGGTGTTTCGCTTTCCATGCGATCCATTTCTTCCAAGGTTAACCGGTATATTGCTGCATTGCGCTCACGACCTAGTAGCTTTGCGGTTTCGTGGTAGAACTTCGCAAGGCCGGCCATAAGAAAGCCTCCGTTCGACCCGGCAGCGGCATTTGCCACTCTTCCTGCGTCTATACCCACCACGCGCTGATTCAGCCGCAAAGCAGTATCAACTGCAGCCAGACCCGAGCCCCCAAGTCCCACCACGCACACATCGGTTTCTATATCGCCCTGCAGCGACTCTAACGGTTCATGCTGCTCATCTGCCCAAATTGGTTCATGGAGTATCTGGTTCATAGAAGGGGCGGAAATAGTACTCACGTTTGACGTACCCGTAAAACTGTCCGATGCTTCGCGCAGTGAAAGCTCCTGGACTCATCAAAGCAGCAGCTGCAGCCATTGCATTAATGGGTTCTGCTCAGGAATGCCAAAAAAGTGAACCGACACTGGTACGGGTAGGTACAGAACAGCAATCAAAGACTCTCTGGCAAAACATTCCAGAGCGCGACATTGGTGATCTCCGTGCAGAAATTCGCCGGCAGGCAGAAGAAAGCCTGGAGGCAACAGGCGTTATTACCGTGAGCGTTATCCGACCGCCGCTGGAAATTATGTCGGTAATCAAAGAAGTTGCGCAGGTTGTGGAAGGAATACTGCGCAGCCGCCGTCGTGTGGTGACCAGCTACATTTCACGCACCGAACAGGCCCCTTCCGAAGCTCCGCTTCTTGCAACAAACGAAGAAGACGAAGAACACCAAGATGGTGGTTCTTCCGCAGCAACTGAAATGCAAACACGGTACACCCTGCGTCTGGGAACCATGGTCGTAGAGGAAGTCTGTAACCCCAACCCGTGGACATACCGGTCACAGTGGTCCTTCATGCGCGGAGAGTAAGTGTTTTCAGCGTGACTCGGAGCAAATACCACCGTATTACTACAGTAGAAAATCGCTCTCATATCAGTAAACGGCTATCATTTATGTATGCAGGAGCGGTTGCAGAAAATTCTATCAGCCCGCCACGGCGTTCGCGAACGCCGTGATCTGGGTATTGCCTTGGCATTGTTATGCTAGAACGATTGCAAAAAATATTGTCGGCCCGCGGAATCGCTTCCCGCCGCAAGGCAGAGGAGTACATCCTTGCCGGTTTAGTGACGGTAAATGGCACGAAGGCGATACTTGGCCAAAAAGCAGACCCCGAAGTCGATACGATTGAAGTCGATGGAAAAGTGATGACTGACCGCCAAGACATGCTCTACTACGTGCTGAATAAACCCAAAGGAATTGTTACCACAAATGCAAGTAGTGCAGACGACAAGACAGTGGGAGATTGGCTTCCAGAAGGGCTGAGGGGAAAAGTTTTCCCTGTGGGTCGGTTAGATAAAGACTCCGTAGGACTCCTCTTACTTACAAACGACGGTGTGTTGGCCTACCGACTTACTCACCCAAAATTCGAACATGAGAAAGAGTACGAAGTGACGACGAAAGATGAGATGTTCCCCGGTGCGCTCCGCAAGATTGAAGAAGGCGTGAAGATTGATGATGCACTCACGAAGCCTGCAAAGATCAAACGCCTCGATGCGCATCGCTTCCGCATCACCCTCACCGAAGGGCGCAACCGCCAAATTCGCCGCATGGTACAAAAAGTGGGAGGAGAAGTTATTGAACTTAAGCGGATTCGCATTGTCACGCTGGAGGACTCCGCCCTTGCAGAAGGGAAAATGCGGAAACTTACTCCTGAGGAAGTTGTGGAGCTGCAGAAAGGCGTCGGACTAATTGATAATTGAAAATGGATAATTGATAATTAGATGTCCATGGCTTCTTGCGAGTGGTTTCCTGTCGGCCCATCGGAAACAAAAGTTAATAAGCAATATCCCAAACTCACTCGTGCAGAAATTGATCAACGGAATGCAGTGACTGCGCGGATCATGGCTATCAAATCTATGTTGACTCGCAGGGAGGATGAAGCGAATGCTCAGCAGGAGTTCAATAGAAAAATTATAGAAGCGCGTGTCTCGGCAGGGTTGCCACCATGGTAGGCACGAATCTTCATTGGGAATGATGACAAGTAACTTCGTATGAGTCTGTCTCGCCTCCGCTCGACATGACACGTACACTCAGCACATCGCTATTACCATCACAACTCACGGCGCAGCGAGGGAAGTTACAGGAACCTGCCACCAAGTCACACTGCCGAACGGCAAGAACATCTTGTTGGACTGCGGCATGTTCCAGGGCAAGCGCCAAGAGGCCGCGGTAAAAAACAGCACCTTCACCTTTGACCCAGCGAGGATTGATGCCGTTGTACTAAGCCACGCGCATGGCGACCACGTGGGGCGCATTCCGCTGCTGTGGAAGAAGGGCTACCGGAACCCCGTGCACTGCACATACGCAACGAAGGACCTTTCCGACGTTATGTTGCAAGACAGCGGGTACATACAAGAAAAAGACGAAGAGTTCTTCCGCAAGCACATGCGCGACTCCATGATGCCGTCGGCGGGGCCCATGTACACCCAGGCCGACGCCATTGCCTGCATGGAAATCTTCCAAGGCAAAAACTACAATGAGTGGTTCCCCGTGGTGCAGGGGTGCCGCGCCATGTTTCTGGAGGCGGGGCACATTATCGGCGCCGCCATGGTGGTGCTGGAAATAGAAGACCCCACCATTACCGAAGGCCCCAAAGGCACGAACGCAGACCGCGTACGCAGAATCGGCTTCAGCGGCGACATTGGGCGCGACACGCTGCCAATCATTCGCGACCCTGCCGCCATGCCTCCGGTGGAGGCGCTTCTTTGCGAATCTACCTACGGCAACCGCACGCACGACGACATAGCAACAGCGCGCCAGCGCCTTGCAGAAGTCATCATTGCAACAGCGCGCCGCGGCGGCAAAACGCTCATACCGGCGTTTTCGCTGGAACGCACCCAAGAAATTCTGTACGACCTGCACGTGCTGTGGGACGAAAAGGCCATCCCAGCGCTACCCATTGTCATCGATTCGCCGCTAGCGAAAAAGGTCACCGACGTCTTCATGCGCCACCCGGAATGCTACGACCAAGACATGTTTACGCAATTCCTCAGCAAAGCGCACAGCCCGTTCCAGTTCCAGCTGGTGCGCTACAGCGAAACCGTGGATGACAGCAAAGCGCTCAACGGCACGCCGGGGCCCATGGTTATTATGGCCGGCAGCGGCATGTGCGAAGCGGGCCGCATTCGCCACCACCTAAAAGAGGGGATCGAAGACCCCAAGAACACCGTGCTGGCCGTAGGCTTTATGGCCGAAGAAACGCTCGGCAGAAAAATTCTGGACCCCGCCATTTCCGAAGTGAAAATCTTCGACCGCATGTACCGCAAAAATGCGCAGACTGAATACATCAATGCGTATTCCGGGCACGCTGACATGTCTGATTTGGATCCCTACGTTCTTTCCGTCGACGGCCTCCAGGATCTTATTTTAGTCCATGGAGAACCGGAGCAAATGGAGCCGTTTGCCGCCCGCATGCAGCACCTAAAACCCATGCTAAAGGTGCATATGCCGGCACGGGCTGAAAGCGTAGTGGTGTAGTTACTCTTCCGCGTTCGTCGCCAAGGCGCTGCGTTCCATGTTCTGCCGACACTCTTCACGCAGAACCCACTGGTGGAACGAAAGGGATTTTTGAGTGGAGGTCGTATGCTCGGCGCGTTCTTTGCTCATGCAGCCGTGAACGGAGGCGGCCACCCACGCAAGAGCCCCCGCGAGGATGCCGAGCGTTATGCCACGGTCGACGAGCCTGCCTGCCTTTGTATCATGGTGTTCGTGCTGCTTTGTCATAGGAAAATCTGGCCTATGGTACGTATCTTTTGCGCTGTCGCAACGTTCTTCCAATGATTCTACTATAGAATATATAAATTTAATGTCAAATATCTACTTTAGTACAGTATTTATGCCAAAAATTAATCTTTTGAAATATATTGACATGTAAATATATTCGTTTACTCTGCTCCGGCATTTTTCGCAATTTCTATGAATTCCAGTCACCTTTCTGCCAGGAACTCACCAAAAAACATCGATCGCGATGACGGGCTGAAAGATAGAATATTTGAAGAGGGTCCACTGAGCGTAGATTTTATTTTGGACCACACTGTGGGCGCCCAGCGCGAACAATTTGAGAAAATTTTTGCTGCTCATGAAAAGCATACGTTGCCACGCGAGCGCATTTCCCTTGGCGAGATTCCGGGTGGTCATGTTGTGATTCACCAGCGTTTTGCATCATATACTTCTATCCAAAATCTCATTCTCCGGTTCAATCAGGTGGGTGTTCCGGTACGATTGGAATTTCCGAAGAAGGAGGACACAGCAGCCTAAGTACGGAAGGGCTTGTGTATCGCACTGTTTGGTATAGTATTCTTTCCTTTGGACGGAATCAGACCACAGATTGAGGCTCTGGAACTCTTCGTGCCTATTCAAGATTCAGAATGGAGGGTGATGCTCGTTCTTCGCCTGCAAAAAGGGAAGGTATACGAAGCGCTCTTCCAACAGCCCCATCTCGACATTGGTCCAATAAGTTCGATTTTCCAGCGCGATGCGCAGGAGGGAATGGTGTACGAACTCGCGGCGTCGCAAGACGCATCATTTCCGCACGAGAAAGAGAGGCCGGTGGATCTCCTAAGAATGTTCCACTATGCGCTGCAGCGGTTGCCGAATGGCGCTTACCGGGTGCACCCGCTCACCCAGGAATTTGAAACACTGTGGCTTGCCTGCAGAGCGCTGCTGGAAAGGTACCATTGAAGCCGGAAAACGTAACGGCATACGTCGTTGCCCTGCTTCCGTCGCAGGAATAGGATTTCGTTCCTATGGAACATGCACGCCCTCTCGACAATTTCTTTGATGCTCAGGGCAAATTGCTCGATCAACCAATTGTCGACGTGTGCAAAGATCTCCATCTTTTTGCAGACGAAGAGCGGATGCACATTATTCATTTGCTTATGGAAGGGCCCAAAAATGTGAGAACACTTGCACAGCTCCGCAGTATTTCCGGGCCGCTTGTGTCGCATCACCTTGAAATTCTTCGCAACGCATCCATTGTCGACTTCACTCGGAAAGGGAAGGTCAACACCTATTCTCTTACAACTGAATTTCAACACAAATTTACCGTGGGGACACAACTTATTGCAGCACTAACACTCGCTGCGGGTGGCACAATTCCTCAATCCCTGGAGAAGTGAAATTTTCCGGTGCTTCGTCGCTTCTCCATTACTGCAGCAGCAGTGTGTTGAGGCGTTCCAGCACCTCTTCCCTGGTAAACGTAGAAAGGAACCAGCCCATTTGCGGGCCACTGCTGCGGCCAAGCAACATCTTGTAGAGGGGCTCGAAGAGTACTTTGGGTTCTACGCCTTGGGCCTCCTTTACCTTGTGGATTGCTTCGTGAATCGCAGGGCCTTCCCATGGAACATCCTGGAATGCTGCCGTGAGGGCGGTAAGTGCAGTTCGCTGCTCGTCACTCAACGCAAGATCACCAGGTGCTTCCTTCAAGATGACATACCGATACTGCTGCGGCGCATACTGGTCTAACCACTGTCGTACGAAGTAACTGCGTTCGGTGAGTGCCGCAATTTCCTCTTCTGTAAGGGCTGAACCCTTAAGCTTGGCAGCTTCTTCTTCTACTTTCAGGTGCGGCATTTGCAGTGCAAAACTGAGCACCGTAAAACGCATCTGCCAAATGTCTTTTGGCGGGGTGGGGAAGTCGACCTGGCACAGGCGGAACGTGCGCGCGAATTCGGGGTCCGGTTCTTTGTGGCGCTTGAATTCATGGTCACTCAGTCGGTCGTATTCATCAAAGAGTGTTGGAATGGTTGTGCCTTCGGGGTCAAAGTCGATCGGCTGGTTGGGGAGTTTGCGAATCATCAACAGCCGAACGAGCGCCGGCGGCAGCATGTCACTCACTTCTTTTGCAGAAGCGCCGAGCCCTTTGCTGGCGCTCATTTTCTTACCGCCAATGTTGAAGAACTCGTAGGGAATGTCGAACGGTTCGGGGTATTTGAAAATCTCTTCCGTTATGCGCTTCCCGATTTGGCGCGAGCCGCCCGCTGCACTGTGGTCTTTGCCGGCGCCTTCTATGTCGACACCGAACACTTTCCACTTTGCGGGCCACTCCACCTTCCAGGGCAATTTCGCTTTGCCATCAAACGGACTCACGGTACCGCTGTGGCCGCAACCTTTGGCCCACGTTACAAGATCTGGCTTACACACGTATTCGACTTGAGCCCCATCCCAAGCCGTAACTTGCGTGGTGCCAACCTTGCGGCAGTTCTCGCAAATCACCTGGAGTGGGAACCAGTCAGCGGGCTTTACGCTGCCACTCACTTCTTTATATATCGCGCGGATTTCATCTTTATGATCCAGCGCCAGCTGAATGACCTCGTTGAATTTGCCCGCCATGTATTCGGGTTGCAGGCGGTAGAACGTGAGTGGGAAACCAATACGTTCCACAACACCTTGTAGCTCCACCCCGTACACCAGCGGGTACGTTTCTGCCGTGGGCATGTGCGCAGGTACCGTGAAAAGCGGCTGGCCCATGTACTTTGCGAATTCCTCGCGGTTCGGCAAATTCTTTGGGAGCTCGTCCATGGGGTCAAAGTCATTCAGCTCAAACAAGAACTCGTTCTTCACTCCTTTCTCTGTAAGTGCCTCCGCAACAATGCCATGGAGTGCAATGCCGCGAAGGCTGCCCACGTGCACGCGGCCGGAAAGTGTTTTTTCATCGCGCAGGCGCAAGACGTCGCCCTGTTTGATGCGCTGCGCAAAGCGTTCTTCAATTTCGCCGACGGCGCGGTCCACCCAGGTCATTGCCTGCGTAGGCTACAGGAGAGGTATGCATAACGCACTGTTCCTTGGCAGCGCTTTCAATTTTTCACTATCAAATCGTGTATTCGACTCTAATATTCCTGCAGTTATTGACGCACTTCATGCAATCCGTTCCTCCACCAGGGCAGTAGGAAGCGTCGCCAAAATCTTTGCCATCGCATGCTTCCGTTGAATCTTTCACATCATCACCGCATGTTGGTTGTTTACAGTTGGTGCGGCATGCATCGGGTTCTGTATCACTATTGAGTGTTCCGTGATCGCACTCTTCCCCGGCGGTTTTGTTGACGGTTCCATCACCACAGTCGGCTGCAGTACAGTCAGCATCGCACCATACGCTCTCCCCCATGTCATCGCACTGTTCTGGAGGATATTCAGTTTTGCCGTTTCCGCATGAAGGTTGGCAATCCATTGGACAGTTGTCAGTAGTTTCTCCGGCATCGCAATTGCCATTGGCGTTGCAGATGCAAGCACTCGTGTTGAACATGCAATTTTCGTCGCAGAAAATATAACCGCCACCAATAAACCCGAACATGCTGCATTCGGCACCGTTTACATTTGTGCCTTCACACTGTTCGGGTGTTCCATCGGCGCGGACATTGATGATGCCGTCTCCGCAGTACGGAGCATTGGTGCAATCTGCGTTGCAGTTGGGGCCGCCGTCGCATTGTTCCCCCGCGTCAATGGTGCCATTGCCGCACGATGCACATTGCGACACATCGAATTTGCACTCGTTGCCCGCAAAGGGTATCCACATATTCGGGATGGTGCACCTGAGGGTTCCGCCGTTTGGATATCCCTGTGATTGGCATGTTTCACCTCCAAGGTCTGTTCCGTCACATTCCTCTGGTCCTTCACGAGTCCCGTTGCCACAGCTCTCTAGGATGCAGAGCGAAGAACATCCGTCGTTGGATGCTGTGTTGCCATCATCGCATTGCTCATGTCCTTGCCATACAACGCCGTCTCCGCACCGTGCATTTAGGCAATTTAGGCATGCATCGCCATTGTCGTTGTTCGCGTCGTCACACTGTTCATAGTCTCCTGCACCTTGAAACTTCGTCACAATGCCGTCGCCGCAGAATTCGCTTTGGCAGGTGCTGCTGCAACCATCTCCGTCATCAATATTCCCATCGTCACATTGCTCGGTACCATTGATGACGCCGTCACCACACACTTCCTGTTGGCATGCGGTGTTGCAGCCGTCATTTGCAGTTGTGTTTCCGTCATCGCATGCTTCGCCGGGGTCCGTCGTTCCATCCCCACACGAAGCGTTGGCACACGTCGTTGTACAGCCGCCTGGTAGGTAGTTCCATATTCCGTCGTCACATGACTCAACACCTGCCTCTGTAACGCCATCTCCGCAGGAAGCAGTTGTGCAGTTGTTTAAACAGGTATCGTTGTTATCGCTGTTCCCGTCGTCACATGCTTCCCCTGCATCGAGGTTTCCGTCTCCGCAGCGAGGCTCCACTTGGCATGTAGAGCTGCAACCGTCTCCATCAATCACATTTCCGTCATCACATTGATCTGAACCGTTTATAACACCGTCACCGCAGTATTCCATGGTGCACGAGGTCGTGCAGCCACCGAAGCCCCCGTTATTCGGGCCGTTATCGCATTGTTCACCAGTATCAACGACGTTGTCGCCACAATGAGGCCTGAGACATTCCAACCGACATGCATTTGGTGTGGTATCGGAATTGTTTACACCATCATCACATTCCTCAATGCCTGCCTCTACCCATCCATCGCCACACTCTGCATCGAGACAGTTGATGCAGGCATCTGTGGGGTCAAAGTTTCCATCGTCACATTCTTCACGAGGAGGTTCTTCCGAGCCATTGCCACACACTTCCACTCGACACGTGTCACTGCAGCCATCGCCGCCTATGTGGTTACCGTCATCACACTCTTCTCCATTATTAACACTGCCATCACCACAGTAGTACAAACAGTCTGGTCTGCAGCCCATAAACCCACCACTGTTCGGTGGTTCACACTCTTCGCCGAAGTCTATGTTTCCATTACCACAGAGCGGGGGGACTTCTATCTGACATGTCTCATCACAACCATCGCCATTATTCACATTGCCGTCGTCACACTGTTCGTTGTCGTCGATCACGCTGTCCCCACAGAAGGGGTAGCCCCCCACACTTGCGTTGAGTGAAGGTTCAGAGCCATGCCCCAAGAGTCCACTGAAGAACAAGACAACCGAGAGAAAGAGGTGCGACATGGGTTATATATTGATATTAATGATATTATACACTATTTTTATGGTATAGCCAATACCGAAAATTCCCTCCATATGCCCTTGATTTAGGTACAAATGTGGCGTTGCATGTACCTGATGAACAAAAATAGTGCGCATCACTCACCGGGGTTGCCCGGTCTAGATGAACAAGCAAAGTTAAAGACACTTGAGCGCAACAAGGTGCTCTTACAGAAGAAGTCTTTTCGTGATGCGATGTGGGCTCTTACTGCTGGAGCTGGGGTTGCCATAACTTCGGTAGCCATAGAGCACCTGCCAAAACTCAGTGCGTCCCTTTCAACGGGAAATGAAATACAAGAGGTTGACCCAAATCAGGTTGCCTCTCATGTAGAGGAACCTCGGCGATTTCCTTGACCATAGGGGAGGCCTTTCCCTACAGTGCCCCGGCTTGCGTTCCTGTCCGCCATTTGCACCATTCGGTGTGGATCAAGCGGGCCTCCTGAACCGCCAAGACTATGGTTACCGGTTGCATTGCAAAAAAAGTCGGCATGTCTCGCGTGTTCGCCTCTACCGGTGAAGCCGTTGCCGTTACCTACTTGCAGGTAGAGCCCGGCACCATCGTGCGGCTGAAAACGACCGAGAAAGACGGCTACAATGCCGTTATTTTGGGTGCAGGAAAGCGTACATTCCAAAGCCGCAAAGGGAAGGAACTTACGCGTTACCATGTGGAGAAGGAGTGGAAGGTGGAAAGTTTGGACGGCCTAGAGAAAGGAGGCATTGTTGCTGCGGAAGTCATTTCCGAAGGAGCAACAGTCGGCATTATGGGCACCAGCAAAGGAAAGGGTTTCCAGGGTGTCGTAAAGCGCCACCACTTCGCCGGGGGCCCCAAGACCCACGGTTCCCACTTTAAGCGCGAACCGGGTTCGGTGGGCATGCGCGAAGAGCCGGCCCGCGTGCTAAAGGGGAAGAGAATGCCTGGCCACATGGGCCGCGAAACTGTAACGCTCCATGGCCGCCCCGTTGTTCTGGCAGACCACGCAAAGGGTGTTATTGCTATAAAAGGGCCAATTCCAGGTCCAAATGGCGCAACAGTCTTTATTACTGTGGAATCACAGCCTTCCTAATATGAACGTCGATTTGTTCACCTCCACCGGCAGCAAAAAGGGGAGCCTGGAACTCCCGGCGCTTCTGTTTGAAGCACCCGTGAACCAGGGGCTTATGCACCAGGCGCTGGTTATGCAACAGAGCAACCGCCGCAATACGGTGGCGCATGCGAAGAACCGCAGCGAAGTGCACGGCAGCAGCAAGAAGCTCTTCCAGCAAAAAGGCACCGGCCGCGCGCGCCGCGGCAACGTTCGTTCCCCGCTGCTGCGCGGCGGTGGAAAAGCACACGGTCCCCGCAGCAACGCAAACTTTATAAAAGAGATGCCGCGCGCCATGCGCGTTGCCGCGCTGAAGAGCGCGCTGAGCATGCAGGCAAGCGAAGGCGGCATTGTAGGGCTGGAGCACTGCCCCCAGGAAGCCAAAACGAAGTCGACGTTCGCGCTCTTAAAGAAACTGCCCGTCGAGCTCGGTCGCCGCATTCTGTTTGTGATTCCTGCTAAGGAGCAGGCCTTCGAGCGCGCCGCACGCAACATTCCGCGTGTTACCACCGTGCGCGCCGACTACCTTAATATTGAAGACGTCTTGTTGGCCCATAAGATCATTATTACTGCAGACGCCGTGAAACTTGCAGAGTCGGTCTTTGGTCGTAAGAAAGTACGTACGGCGAAGAAGGAAGGGATTGAAGTGAATGAAGGGACAAGTGAATCCCTTCAATCTCTTCCTCCTCTTCAATCTTCAAAGAAGAAAGTAGCAAAGAAGAAGCCTTCCACTAAAAAAGCATAATGGACCTCCACCGCGTCATTCTCGGCTCGATTGTCACCGAAAAAGCGGAACGCCTGAAGGCTTCCGGCAAGCGCATGTACACGCTGCACATTGCGCAGCATGCAACGAAGATCGACGTAAAGAACGCTCTGCGCAAACTGTACGACGTAAAAGCGACAACCGTACGCATTGTGCGTGTGGGCAAAAAGACGCGCCTGTTTGGCCGCAGCCAAGTTCTGCAGAAGCGCGACCCGTACAAGAAGGCGCTTGTAACCCTTAGCACCGACAGTAAAACGCTTGATTTGAATGCCTTCGCCCACGCCTAACCATGCCGCTCAAGAGTTTTAAACCAACGACTCCAGGCCGCCGCACCATGACGGTGAGCGACTTTAGCGACGTAACAACGAACGTTCCGCAGAAGCGCTTAACGAAAGGCAAGCAGCGCACCTCGGGCCGCAACGGCGCCGGGCGCATCACCATCCGCCACCGCGGCGGCGGCCACAAGCGTCGCCTGCGCGACATAGACTTCCGCCGTTTTCAGAAAGCTGGAATCCCTGCTGTGGTTGCCAGCATTGAATACGACCCAAACCGCACGGCACGCATTGCGCTGCTTACCTACCGCGACGGTGAAAAGCGCTACATTTTAGCGCCCGACGGCTTGAAGGTGGGCGACGAAGTCGTCTGCGGCGAGCGCACGAAAGTGAAGGTGGGCAACTGCATGCACATGAGCAACATTCCGGTGGGCTACAAGGTCCACTGCGTAGAGTTACAGCGCGGACTTGGCGCGCGCATGGTGCGCAGCGCCGGCGGCAGCGCCACGATTGCCGGTGCCGACGCGCCGTACGTTATTCTGCAACTGCCCAGCGGTGAAATGCGCCGCGTTCGCGGTGAGTGTTTCGCAACCATTGGCACAGTCAGCAACCCCGACCACAGCCTTGTTACCATTGGAAAAGCAGGGCGCATCCGCTGGATGGGCCGCCGCCCGCAAGTGCTTGGCAAGTCCATGAACGCGGTGGATCACCCGCACGGAGGCGGGGAAGGCCACTCAACCATTGGTCTAAAGGCCCCCAAGACCCCATGGGGCAAGAAGGCGCTTGGCGTAAAGACCCGCCGCAAAAAGAAAGATTCCTCCATGATTGTCCGTTCCCGCCGCCAGAAGAATTCCAAAGTGTAATCCCCCAACTTTATGTCTCGCTCACTCCGCAAAGGCCCTTACATCGACGGCAAACTTATGAAAAAGGTCATGAAAATGATCGATGCCGGCGAAAAGAAAATCATCAAGACGTGGGCTCGCGAATGCGACATTACCCCGGAATTCGTGGGCTTTACCTTCGCGGTGCACAACGGCAAGGAATTCCTGCCGGTGTACGTAACGGAACAAATGGTGGGCCACAAGCTGGGTGAGTTTTCCTGGACAACCAAATTTAAGGGGCACGGCGGCAAGATGGCCGATGTGCAAGCCAAAGGCGCCGCTGCAAGCGGTGCGCCTGCTCCCGCTCCCGCTGCTACGAAATAATATTTATGAAAGCATTCCTCCGCTCAGCGCGCATTGCCCCAAAGAAGGCCTCCATTATCGCGGACCTGGTTCGCGGCATGCCTGTTATCGACGCATTGGAAGCGCTGGGCAACACGCATAAGAAGGCCGCTCGCATGCTGGAAAAGCTCATTGCCAGTGCGGCTGCCAATGCCCGCCACGGCAGCAACCAAAGCCCGAGCGACCTGATTGTGAAGACGATTGTGGTGAACAAAGCGCTCACATACCACCGCGGCGTGCCTATGGCCCGCGGCCGCATGCGCCCCATGCGCAAGTTTACGTCCCACATTGAAGTGGTCTTGGGTTTCCCTGCAGACGCCATAGAGAAAGAGGGGAATCCTGCTTCCAAGAAGCAAAAAGCTCCTGTAGCGTCTGCTACAGAGAAGTCCACGGGAACCCGGAAGAAGCCTTCCGCCGCCCGCACTTCAAACGTTTCCGCAGCCTCGTAAGTCTTATATGGGTCAAAAAGTTAACGCCAACGGCTTCCGCACTGGGTTCACGCATTCGTGGCCCAGCACCTGGTTTGCTGTCGGAAAGAAGTTCCGCACGCAATTTGTCGACGACGTGCGCATTCGCAAATTCATTAACGACAAGCTAAAAGACGCGGGCATTTGCCTTATTACCATTGAACGCAGCAAGAAGATTTCCGTCACCATTCACACCAGCAAGCCTGGCGTCATCATCGGCAAGCAAGGTGCGGCAATCGAAGAGCTGCGCAAGAGTTTAGAGAAGCACTTCGCCGGCACCTTTACGGTGGAAATTCAGGAAATTCGCAACCCCGACGGCAACGCATACGTGATTGCCGAAACGATTCAGGGCCAGATCCAGCGCCGCATGCCGTACCGCCGCGCTGTAAAAATGGCAATCGAGAAAGCGATGCAGTCGGGCATCTTGGGAGTCAAAGTCACCGTATCGGGCCGCTTGAACGGCTCGGAAATCGCGCGCGACGAACTCTTCAAGCAAGGCAACGTTCCTTTGCAGACGCTGCGCGCCAACGTGGAGCACGCATGCAAGCATGCCGTTACCACCTACGGAACAATCGGCGTACAGGTGTGGGTCTATAAAGGAATGGTGTTTAAGAATGTGAAACAACTCGCTTTCGGCCCGAAGGCCTCCCAATCCGCCAACTAAGTCCCCATGCTCGAACCCAAGAAGCTCAAGTACCGGCGACCCCACCGCAACCGCGGTGCCTGGACAGGCACGGCCCAGAAGGGCGCAACGTTGTCGTTTGGCACTGTGGGGCTCAAAGTAGTGGAGAACGGCGAAATCACGGCACGCCAGTTAGAGGCAGCCCGCCGCGCCATGACGCATGCGGTGCAGCGCGGAGGCAAAATTTGGATCCGCATTTTCCCCGACACGTCCGTAACGAAGAAGGCTGCCGAGGTGCCCATGGGCGCCGGGAAAGGGAGTCCTGAATACTTCGCGCGCATTGTGTTGGCCGGCACCATGATCTTTGAAATGGGCGGCCTGCCGCACGCCAATGCCCGCGAGGCGCTGCGTTTAGCCAGCCACAAACTGCCGCTCAAAACAAAAGTTGTTACCCGCCTTGCTGCGTAAAACCTATGGCGACGCACACCCTCCAAGACTGGCGCGGCATGCAACAAGCGGACTTGCTGCGCGAAGTGGCAACGCAGCGCGGCCTTGTGGCCCGCATGCGCATGGGTGTTCGCACCCGCGCAAGCAAAGACACAGCGGCATACAGGCGAGAGAAAAAGCGTTTGGCCCGAATGATGACAGTGCTTACCTCTCTCCTCACTTCCTCCTCTCGTTCTTAATTACCCATGCGTAAGAAGAAAGGCATCATCACCAGCACGAAAATGACAGGCACTGTAGCAGTGACCTGCCACCGCTTTGTGCTGCACGCTAAGTACGGCAAGCGCTTCCGCGTCAGCAAGAAGTTCCTTGCAGACACCGCAGGCATGACGTTGCACGAAGGGGACGAAGTGGTGATTGGCGAGTGCGCACCGCTTAGCAAGCACAAGCACTTCAAAGTAATGGAAATCACCAAGAAAGCTCCGCAGGTTTCGCAGTTGGCAGACGAAGCGGCAGTGGCGAAGGCACTCAACCGCGGGAAGGAAGGGATTGAAGGGAATGAAGCGAGTGAATCCCAATCCCTTCAATCTCTTCCGTCACTTCAATCTTCTTCAAAGAAATGATCCAGCAACAAACCATACTGAATGTGGCAGATAACACAGGCGCAAAGAGCGCCATGTGCATCAAGGTGCTCGGCGCCAGCAAGCGCCGCTATGCCCACATTGGCGACATTATTGTGGTTGCTATTAAAGAGGCTGCGCCGCGCGGTACGGTAAAGAAGAAAGCCGTGGAATTCGCGCTTATCGTGCGAACGAAGCGCGCAACCCGCCGCAAGGACGGCAGCGCAATTCGCTTCGACGACAACGCATGCGTGATTGTTGGTAAGGACGGCCTGCCCAAGGGCACGCGCGTCTTCGGCCCCGTGGCGCGCGAACTGCGCGCGCGCGGTTTCCAAAAGATCATCTCTCTGGCCCCCGACGTTCTATGAAGATCCGCGTAGGCGACACAGTCGCAGTCATTGCCGGCAAAGATAAGCGCAAGACCGGCGTGGTGCTGCGCGTGCTCGCCAGCAAGAACCGCGTGGTGGTTGCAGGTGTGAACATGCGCACGAAGCACGTAAAGAAGCAGGGCGACCAAGCTGGTCAGCGCATTCAGTACGAAGCCGCGCTCTCTGCAAGCAACGTGATGGTTTTGGACCCCAAAACCAAGAAACCCACCCGCGTTCGCTTTGAAAAGAAGGACGGCAAGAAGGTTCGTGTTGCGGTAAGCAGCGGCGAAATCATTACCGCAAGCCGCGCACCGAAAGAGGAAAAAGCAACGCGTGCAGCAGGGACAAAGGCCGCAGAAAAGAAGACGACAAGGAAAGAGTCTGCAAACACGGGCAAGAAGCCGGAAGGCAAAGCATTCTGGCAGCGCATGGGATTCGGTTCCGAAGCGCTCGAAGAGCGCGCGGAAATGAAGGAGCCTTCCCGCATGCAGCAAGACCAGAGCGTTCCCGACCAAGTAAAGAAGCCTGAAACGTTCCAGCATTCCCGCGGCAGCTAACCATGGCATACGCAACGCTCCACGACCGGCTCCGCGGGCCCATCCGCACCGCGCTTAGCAAAGAGCTGAACATTACAAACGTTCATGCGCTGCCGCGCATCGACAAAGTGATTGTGAACGTCGGCATTAACCGCAGCAAAATGGAAGGCAAGGAAGTGCACGAGTACGTTGCTCAGTGCCTTGGTCTTATTACCGGCCAAAAAACGGTGTTTACGAAGGCCCGCAAAGCCATTTCGAACTTCAAGACGCGCGAAGGCCTTACCGTGGGCGCCATGGTCACCCTGCGCGGCAAGCGCATGGAGGAATTCCTGGACCGCTTAATTAGCGTAGTCCTCCCTCGTATCCGCGACTTCCGTGGGCTGCGCAGCACGTTAGACGGCCACGGCAACTACTCCATAGGACTCCGCGACCACTCCATTTTCCCGGAATTGCCACCAACAGATGCGAAGCAACTTTTCGGCATGCAGATTCTTATAAGCACCACCACGAAGAACGACGACCAAGCAAAAGCGCTGCTGCGCCACATTGGCATGCCGTTCCGCCAGGAACGCAAGGCGGCGAAATCCTCCACTTCTACCAGTAACCAATAACTACTCACCAGTAACTATTTCTTATGGCACGTATCGCTCTCGTCAACAAGCAGCGCGCAGGCATGGAAGCCTTCCTAAAAGCCAAGTCCGAAGGCAAAAAACCTGTTATGGCCACCCGCGTCTACAACCGCTGTTCGCTCTGCGGGCGCCGCCACGGCTTCATGCGTTTCTTCGGCGTCTGCCGCATTTGTTTCCGCGAGCAAGCAATGCGCGGCGAAATTCCCGGCGTCACCAAATCTTCCTGGTAACCTTTCTTGCCCCATGACCTACGTTACTGACCCCCTCGGCGACCTGCTCACCCGCATGCGCAACGCGCAATCCTCGGGCGCAATGCGCTGCGCTGTCCCGTATAGCAAGCTCAAGCACCAGTTGTGCGAACTGCTTGCGAAGAACGAGTGGATTTCCGGCGTGCAAGTAGAAGGGGAGGGTGTCGAAAAACTCCTCGTTGTTTCCTTTGCGAAAGACAAGCCTTCGCTCATGCTCAAGCGTGTCTCCAAGCCGGGCCGCCGCGTATACATGCACGTTTCCGATTTACGCCCGGTGCTGCAAGGCTACGGCATGGCGGTGCTTACCACGAACAAGGGTCTCATGACCGACGTCGACGCACGCAAGGCCCGCATTGGCGGCGAAGTTCTCTGTACCGTTGCATAATTATGTCACGCATTGGACGCAAACCAGTGGCCCTGCCCTCCGGCGCGACAGCGACCGTTGCCGGCGCTGTTGTTAAAATAAAAGGTCCCAAGGGCGAACTGAGCTACGCGTGCTGCCCCGAAGTCACGGTGGCAGTCGACGGCAGCGCCGTAAACGTAACGCGCAAAACGGACGACAAGCGCAGCCGCGCTCTGCACGGCCTTACGCGCCAGCTGATTGCCAACATGGCCGAAGGCGTAACGAAAGGGTTTGCCAAGCAGTTGGAAATTATTGGGGTGGGGTACAAGGCCCAGGTAAAGGGCAAGACACTGAACTTGGCGCTGGGGTTTTCCCACCCGGTCGACTTGCCCATCCCCGAAGGGCTCACGGTTACGCAAGACGAAAAGAATAAGAATCTGCTCACCATTAGCGGCATCGACAAGCAGCTCGTGGGGCAGTTTTCCGCCAACGTGCGCAGCCTGCGTCCGCCGGAGCCGTACAAGGGAAAGGGAATCCGCTACACCACCGAATTTGTCCGCCGCAAACCAGGCAAGGCTGCCGCCAAGAGCGCCGCTGCATAATCACCCACCTTTATGAACCGCACTACCGACCCCCGGCTCACCCGCAAGAAGCGCATTCGTGCGAAGATTTCGGGTACGGCGCAGCGCCCTCGCATGACGGTAACGCGTTCGCTCCAGCAGATTGCCGTCCAGGTAATAGACGACACCGTGGGCAAGACGCTCGTTGCCGCCAGCACCAAAGAACTGAAGAAGGGTCCCACCATAGAAGGCGCTGCAAAGCTGGGTGCACTTATAGCCAAGAAAGCAAAAGACGCTGGCATTACCGCCATCGTCTTCGACCGCAACGGCTACGCCTACCACGGCCGCTTACAGTCCCTTGCCGAAGCTGCCCGCGAAGGCGGACTTTCCTTCTAATCTTCTGCGAATCTTCCTTTCCTCTTTTCATTCCTCTCCTCGTTTCCTCCTCTCATGACTGCTAAAACCTCCAAGCCCGACCGCAAGCGCCCCGACCGCAATGCAAAGCGCGAGCCAAAGGAATACGAGGAGACAACGCTGAGCGTGGACCGCGTTACCCGTGTGGTGGCCGGTGGACGCCGTATGCGCTTCCGCGCAATCGTTGTTGTGGGTAACAAGAAGGGCAAAGTTGGTTTGGGAACCGGTAAGGCAAACGAAGTGCAGCTTGCCGTGCAGAAAGCCGCCAGCACCGCAAAGCGCAAGATGCTGCAGGTGCCGCTCATCAATGGAACTATCCCTCACAGCGTGGACTTAAAGTTCAAGGCTGCGCGCATTCGCCTTATGCCAGCGCACGAAGGCACCGGTATTATTGCCGGTGGCGCCCTGCGTCCAATCCTCGAAGCAGCAGGCGTCAAGAACGTGCTCAGCAAGCGCTTTGGTACGAACAACAAGCTGGTGAACGCACAGTGCATTATGTTGGCATTCGCCCGCCTAAAACCTGCTCGCGGCGGCGAAGTGGTTGCTGAAGCAAGTGATTCCGTGGAACCTGCTGCAGACCCGTCGTCCCTCGCCGTGCGCGAAGTCAGCAGAGGAGACGTGGACAGTGCGGGAACGCTGCGACAATAAGACTACAGGACTACAAGATGACAAGACGACAGGGTCTCCTTTTTGTAATCGAGTCTTGCAGTCCTGTGATCCTGTAGTCCTTCCGAAGCGGAGTACTATAGCAATCACCATGTTACCCGCCCTCATCATCATCGCTCAGAACGGTTACCAAGACACCGAGCTGGAAGGCACACGCAAGGGTTTGCTCGGCGCAGGTTTTGATATCGTCCTTGCCAGCACTGCCGCAGGGGAGTGCCATGGCAAATTTGGCGGAGTGGAGCAGGCAACTATTGCACTCAAGGACATAAAAATAGAGGACTACGACCGCGTAGCCTTCATTGGCGGTCCCGGTGCACATGCTTTGGCAGATGATCCGCAAGCTTTGCGTATTGCCCGTGAAACAGCAGTTTCAGGGAATATTTTAGGTGCTATTTGCATAGCACCCGTTATCCTTGCAAAAGCAGGAGTTCTAAGTGGCAAGCATGCAACAGTCTTCGATACCGACGGCAAACAAGCATCTCTTCTGGAAGAATCCGGTGCCCACTACACGGGCGAACCAGTCACCGTCGATGGTCAGATAGTTACCGCAAACGGTCCCGAGGCGGCAATGGAGTTCGGGAGAGTTTTGGCTGGGTTGTAGTCCCCGACTTTAGCCAATCGCGCTCAGCAGAGCGTCGATGTGGCTTGTATCGCCGGATTCCAATTTTTTTGCCGTTTGCAGTAAGTCTTTCGCGTGTGCCATATTACGCTCGCTCCACGCAAACAACCCCGCAAGGAACGCGATTTTCGGGTCTGCAGGACGGTCGAGAACTGCTCGTTCCAATGCATCGCGGTGTGCGCCTTTTGTAATAGGATCTGCGTACACCTCTTGTAGATGAAATGAGCGCGCAGGCCAGTCCGGTTGCAGCTGGAATCCCTTTTGCATTTCTGCCACGGCATTGTCGTATTGTCCTATGGCGATGAGTGCGAACCCCATGCGCATATGAATGTCGCCCGTTTCGTTCTTTGTGAGCGCTTCTTTGTATTTTTCCACCGCTTGAGCATACTTCTGACCTCGGAATTCAAGGTCGCCTTCTTGAATCAGGGCTGCATTCAGTGTTTCTTGTATCTTGTTGAGGTTCTCTGGAGCATTGAACTGAGCCAGGAACGCAGCAGTGTCGTCCACTTTATAACACGAAGCATCCCACAGAGAGTACCCCGTAACGTTGATGCCGAATTTCTGGCGTGCGGTTTCGGAAAAATTTTCCAATTCCGCCGCGTCAATTGTTATGCCGAATCCATTTACTTCAGGGTCCGCCTTTACGCGCAATGCGGAAAACTGGCTGATAAATTGTTCAAAGTCCGGTTGAGCGGGATTGTTTTCTGCCACCTTCTCCCTCATTTTCTGCAAAGTCTCTTCTATCTTCGTTAAGCCCTGATTTGTAATCTCTGCGTGTTCTTCGTGGGCCTTCTTGTAGTCGTCTAGGTTTGCAACGGTTTTTTTCGCCTTGCGAAGGGTTTCTTGTGCCTTGGCAAGAGCCTCTTTTGCTTTCGTCGCGGTGTCTTTGAGCGCTGCGATTTTTTCAATAATAGGACGCAGCTGGTCGGGCGTCCCTCCTTTTCCTGCGAGGGTATCACGCAACTCTTCCTCTACTTTGAGGGCGCCTTCCGCTTTCTTTAGATTTTCTTCTGCTATTGGTACTTCTTTTTCCGCATCGCTCAAGGCCCTTTCAACATCTCTTTTGATATCGTTAAAGGAACGCATTTCCTCTTTTTTTCTTTCAATTTGTCCTTCGGCGGCAACATCTTTTGCTTCTTTTGCAGCATCCCCCTCCTTTTTCGCATCGGGACTCTGAGGCGCAGTTGTAGGTCCTCCTCCTATATCACCCAGTTGCAACTTGAGTATGTGGAACAAGCAGATGATTTTCGTCACCAAGTCTTCCGCGTTGTCCAACTTGTCCTGCCAGTCGCGCATCTTCAGTTCGCTTTCGGGAATGGAACGTATTTCAAACGTTCCTTTGTCATTCACGATGAGTTCCGACTTTTGCTCGTTATACAATTTTTCATCAATCTTTGTGAGTATGGCGTCGGATTCCAACGCCGCTTTCTGTTCCTCTGGAGTCAATTTGGCGAATGCGTCGTTGAGTGCTTTCACGTCCGGCTTGTCTTTTCCATTGGCTGTCAGCGCAGATTCCACTTTCGCAAGCTCGTCGACGTATGCCGTCAACTCTGGTCGTGCCGCAGCCGGTTCTTCTTGCTTTTCCTCGCCCTCTTTTTTCTGTTCTTTTCCTTTGGGGTTTGCGGCATTCAGTTTCTGTACGATCGTATCAACTTGATCCTTCTTACTCTTTTCCAGTGCAGTTGCCGCAGTGTCGATTCGCAGCGCAGCATCGTCTTTCGGCGCCTCCGGCGACTGTTCGCCGTTGTCATTCGACTCCGTTGTGGTGTCTGTTTCTTCCTTGGCGGGCGGTTCCTGTTTATCTGGTGTCTCACTAAAATGGCATAGGCGATGCTCCTTCCAAAGTTTGAATGCCAATGAGGAATATGTGTGAATCATGAAGGGGGATTTATGCAGCGTTGATGCGCTTCAGAAGTTCTTCTTCCGCCGCGGCTTCCGCCGCGCGAGATTGGTCTTCGGCGGCTTTGCGTTTCTGGGTAGAAAATGTGTGGGTTTCGTGGTGAACCTCTTCCATGAATTTTTTGTACTCCTTGTCGTAGGTCGCAAAGTCCTTCTTGTAGCCGCGTAAGCGTTTCTGCCACGCGTCGCGACTTTCGCCGCCGCGCTGCGCGCCCACTTTGTCGACCGTGGCACTTAGTAGCTCTGTATTGATCTTGCCCATAAGGGCGTCGTAGACCCGAACGGCCAGCGCCAAGTGCTCCGGTTTGTGTTTTTGCATTTCCCCTAATTATACCAAAAAACGGGGTTTTGAGGAAGATGCAGGATCGCCTAAAAATGCCTCTTCGGTGCTTGTGGCTGCAGAGTCGAGACTCTACACTCCACGGGTCTCACCTCCGCTTTTCCCATGCACCTCCACCGTCTTACACCCGCCAAAGGCAGCCGCAGCAAGAAGATTCGCCCAGGCCGCGGCAGCGCCGCCGGCCGTGGAACCACCGCCGGCCGCGGAACCAAAGGCCAGCAGTCGCGCCAAGGTAAAGGCACGCACGTTGGTTTCGAAGGAGGCCAAACGCCGCTTCTGCGCCGCCAGCCAAAGCTGGGCGGTTTCCTCTCTGTTCGCAAAATCACCTACGAAGTCGTGAACCTAGGCACGCTGGAAGCAAAGCTGGAGGCCGGCACCTACGGCCCGGCAGAGCTCAAGTCTGCACGCTTGGTAAGCGGCAAGAGCCCGGTGAAGCTGCTTGGCAAGGGCGACCTCAGCAAGAAATTCGCACTCACGGTCCACGCCGCTTCCAAGAGTGCAAAAGCGGCTGTGGCAAAAGCAGGCGGAAGCGTTACACTCAACAAGACAGCGTAAGCTTCCCGCCATGTTTCAATACTTACAGCAACTCTGGCACACCGAAAACCTGCGCAAGCGCATCGTGTGGACGCTCGTGCTGCTGGCTGCGTACCGCCTAGTGGCGCACATCAGCATTCCCGGAACCGACCCCATTGCCTTCCGCCAGTTCCTAGAGCAGCGCGGTTCGTTGGGCGTTGTGGGCATTTTCGCCGCCCTCACCGGTGGAGCAGTCGAAAACTTCAGCATTGTGATGCTGGGCCTTGGGCCCTACATTAACGCCAGCATTATCGTGCAGCTGTGCACCGTTATTTTCCCGAAACTCGAAGCGCTCAGCAAAGAAGGCCAGCAGGGCCAAATGGAGTTGAACCGCTACACGCGCTACATTTCCGTTCCCCTCGCCTTCGTGCAGAGCTACGGCTTCTTGCTGCTGCTCAAGCAAGGCGCGGGCGCAGGGCTCATCGACACCAGCTTCCCGGGCATTCTGGCCCCCATGCTCTTTGTGACGACGGGTTCGGTATTCCTTATGTGGTTGGGGGAACTCATTTCCGAAAAAGGCGTCGGCAACGGCACGTCGCTCATCATCTTTACCGGCATTGTCGCCGGCATTCCTTCCACCCTTGGGTCCATGCTGCTTGCCGGCCAAGGCAAACAGGGGCCGTTCGCTCTCTTCTGCGTCATCTCGTTCATTCTGCTTGTGGCAGTTGTGCTCTTTACCGACGCGCACCGCCTTATTCCCATCACGTACGCAAACCAGGGTGCCGGTCGTGGCGTACAAGGAAACATTCCCGTGCGCTTAAACCAGGCGGGCATGATCCCCATCATCTTCGCCGTGTCGCTCATTACGCTGCCCGCAATCTTGGCGCAGTTCTTTAGCACGGCAGACAGGTTCCAGTGGCTGGTAAGCTTTATTACCACGCAGTTAAACCCGCAAAGCCCCAGCATTATTTACATGATCGTGTACTTCCTGCTCGTCATTGCTTTCACCTTCTTCTACGTCTCCGTCACGTTTAAGCCCGACGACGTAGCAGAGAACATTCAGAAGCGCGGCGGATTCATCCCCGGTTTGCGCCCAGGGCGCCCGACTGCAGAAATGCTCGCAAAGGTCAGCAGCCGCATGAACCTGTGGGGCGGCATCTTCCTGGGTATTGTTGCCATCGTGCCACTCATCTTTACGCGCTATTCCACCTTGAGCTCGCAGGATCTGATTATTTCGGGTTCAGGACTTATCATCATCGTCGGTGTCGTTATGGACATCATTCGACAGATTAATGCGCAGTTGCTTGCGCATGATTACGAGAAACTGGTTTGATTTGGAATTTGATGGGTCTAGACTCATCTCCTTTTCTTTTCCATATACTGTATGTCAAACCAGCCAGGAAATGCTTTCCAGAAATATGCAGAGGGAATGTCTGACATCATCACCCAGTTGTGTGTGGAAGGACGATTGCCGGAAGCCGAAGCAACGGGAGTAGTGGATGCGTTGCAGGCACTCATGAAGGCACAGCTGCTCCACCCCGTTTCTACCGAATTTGGCACACATTCCCTTGTGGAAAGATTCCAGCAAGTCGGTGCCACCTCCATCCCCATAAGGCCTGTTGGTTTTAGGCCACTTCGTGAGCCCCCTTGGAAACAGGGTGAGGGAAAATGATTTCAGGAAACTGGTATACACTCTGTTTGTAAAAGCGAGCGAATGCCATTTTTACGCTTGAAATGGGAGTATTTGGCAGTAGGCTGGTATGGATGACTCCCTCAAGCATTTCCGTTGCGCATGAACCTCTTCTTAAAAATGAGGATTTTGAACGTGATTTTGCTGCTGCGATTTCAAATTCTGAGAAAGCCTATCCATATGCAGATCCTCGGCCGTACAGTGATTTACGTCAGACGGTCTCTCATGATGCCGGAGAGCACCCCGACCTGTGTGATGAGCGCCTTGGGCGGATCCACGCTGCTCGTTATGCAACTGTGCGCGGAAATTTACCAAGAATATTGATACAGCTTTCGGCTGTAATCGAAGGGAGGCCCTCATATATAGCGAATAAAGATAATGCAAAAGCAGTGGCAGAGAGTTTGTTGGAATTTTTCCGAGACGACTCGTCGTTGGAAAAACAGATGCAACAACTGCGAGATGTTATTTCTCGGTGTTTAGCCTAGCCAGTGATGGACCTCGTCCTTTTTGGAATCCAAGGCTCCGGCAAAGGCACGCAAGCAAAACGCATTGCGGCAAAGTTTGCGTACGAGATTTTTGAAGCGGGTGGAGAGCTGCGAAAGATTGCAGCAAGTGGCAGTGAGCTCGGTACAACGGTAAAAAGCTATATAGACCAGGGCCACCTCGTTCCGTTTGCCATCATTATGGAAGTGGTCGAGACCGCAATTGCCGCGCGGCCTAAGGAGCAAAAGCTCCTCTTCGATGGCATTCCGCGTGACGCTGATCAACAAAAGGCATTCGATGCAATCATGAGCAAGCAGGGCAGGGAGTTCCGCTGCATTCAGTTAACGTGCGACGAAGAGCAAGCGGTGCAGCGAATCCTGGGCCGAGCCAAAGTGGAAGGCCGCGCAGACGATGCCTCGGAAGAAAGCATTCGCCGCCGCATGGCGCTCTTCCACGAAAAGACGGAACCGGTGATTCGGGCATATAAAGCGAAAGGTCTTGTGAAAGAGGTGGATGGGGAGGGGACTGTGGAAGAGGTTGAGACGCGGATTACTAATGCAATCGGATTGAAGTGATGAAAACGAATGAAGGGATTGAAGGGTATTGCATTCCAATCTTTTCAATCCCTTCATTCCCTTCAATCCGCTAGCATCTCAGTAATGTCCATTGTGACCCTGAACACCGACGAGCAAGCGATTGTCCGCCACGCGGGCAAGGTTCTGCGTGAATGCTTGGCGCATGTGTCGGCACTGGCGAAGTCGGGCGTTACAACGCTCCAGTTAGATGCTGCGGCGGAAGAGTTCATCCGCAGCCATAGTGGCTGCACGCCTGCATTTTTGGGGTACCAGGGTTACCCAAATACACTTTGCACCTCGGTAAATGATGCGTGCGTACATGGCCTACCTGGTTCGTACCAACTCCGCGAAGGCGACATTGTCAGCCTGGACTGCGGCGTAATGTACGAAGAATTCTATACCGACGCCGCACGCACGGTTGCGGTGGGCACTGTTACGCCGCTTGCGCAGCGCCTGCTTGCAACAACAGCAAAGGCACTCGACTGCGCAATATCCATTGTGCAGGGTGGTGTACGAGTAGGGGATATTTCTGCCACGATTCAAGAAGTTGCAGAATCGGCGGGTTTTCATCCTGTTCGAGTGCTTACTGGTCACGGCCTTGGCCGGTCGTTGCATCAACCGCCGGAAATTCCCAACATTGGCAAAAAAGGGAGCGGTCCACGAATTCCCGCAGGTGCGTTTATTGCCATAGAACCCATTATTGCCGTGGGCGCTGGCGATGCGCGGGAAGACGACGACGGTTGGACCTACCGCACGCTCGACCATTCACTCTGTGCACACGAAGAGCATTGCCTCTTGGTTACTGACGATGGTTGTGAAGTGATTGCATAAAAGAAATGAGAAGAGAGAGGTCAGAAGTCAGTTCTGTTTTCTCTCTTCTGATCTCTGATTTCTTGCTATGATGAGTAATCTGTGTCGCTAAGATATATAATAAAATATTATTTACATTTAGCAATAGATTTTGGAAGAAACATGAGTTTTTGCCCCCTCTATGCTTGCCGCAGCCAAAAACGATCTATAAGATTTTGCGGCTTTCCTAACGGTAGCTCTTCGTGTCTAAGGATGTTCTCGAACTCATCGGCGTGGTAGAGGAATGTTTTCCCAACGCCACGTTCCGTGTCCGAGTCGAAATACAGCCAGGCCAAGAACACCGCTTGCTCTGCACACTTGCCGGACGTATGCGGGTTCACCGCGTTCGAATCCTCCCCGGGGACAAAGTGCGGGTCGAAATGACCCCCTACGATCTGGAGAAGGGAAGAATTGTCTACCGATTCCTGGCAGAACAACCGCAGCAGAGCGTGTAAGTATTACCACCACTCATGAAAGTTTCCGCCTCCATTCGCCCGCGCTGCCCCAAATGCCGTCTTGTGCTCCGCCGCAACGGCAAGCGCAAAATCGTTCGCCGCATTGTGTGCGAAAACCCGCGTCATAAGCAACGTCAGGGCTAATCCTTTTCCTCCTCTCGTTCCTCTCCTCGTCTCCTCATCATGTTACGTATCGCAGGTATCTCGCTCCCCGGCACCAAGCACATCGTCATTGCACTGACGCACATTAAGGGCATCGGTCGCCCGCTTGCCGGGCGCATTCTGGGTGAACTGAAGATTCCCGAAATGACAAAGGCAGACGCCCTAAGCGAAACGCAGGCTTCGGCGCTGCGCGCCCGCGTGGAAAAAGAAGAAATCGAAGGAGAGCTGCAGCGCCGCATTTCCATGGACATAAAGCGCCTGCAAGACATTGGCACCTGGAGGGGCTACCGCCACAAGAAAAAACTCCCCGTGCGCGGGCAGACCTCGCGCCGCAACGCCCGCACGAAGCGCGGCAAGCGCAAGACAGGACTTTCCGGCCGCACCGTTCTTACCAAGACGTAAACGCTCCCCATGGCAGACGACACCACCACAACACCGGCACCAGACGCAACAGCAGAGGCTCCCGTTGCAAAAGTTGCACGCCGCAAAATCAAAAAGTCGGTGCCGCTGGCCCGCGTGTGCATTCAGGCAACCGAAAACAACACGATCGTTACCTTTACCGACCCTTCCGGCAACGTGCTGGGGTGGAGCAGCGCCGGTGCGTCGGGTTTTGCGGGCACCCGCAAGTCCACGCCGTACGCTGCAAAAGTTGCCGCGGAAAACGCGGCAGGCAAGGTGGTTGGGTTCGGCATTCAGTCCGTGCATGTGGAAGTAAAAGGTATTGGCCCGGGGCGCGAACAAGCAATTCGCGGCATTCAGGCCGCAGGTCTCAACTTAGAATCCATTGTCGACACGACGCCCATTGCCCATGGCGGCGTACGCCAGCGCCGCCGCCGCCGGGTCTAGTCCCTTTAATCCCTCCTATCTTTTCCATCCCTTCAATCCTCGTCATCTCATGAAATATACTGGTCCAAAAGCACGCGTTGTTCGGTCCCTTGGGGTCAATGTGTTCGGCAGCGACAAATACGACAAGATTTTGCAGAAGAAGTCATACGGCCCGGGCAAGTCGCCGAAAGCACGCGCCGGCCGCAAGTCGGAATACGCGCAGCAGCTTATGGAAAAGCAGAAAATGCGCATGAGCTACGGCCTAACCGAAAAGCAATTCCGCCGCACGTACGACGAAGCAACAGCGGTAAAAGGCAAGCCCACGGCCGACGTTATGCGCCAGTTGCTGGAGCGCCGCCTGGACAACGCCATTTACCGCGCGGGGTTCTCCATGACACGCATGCAGGCCCGCCAATTCGCCAGCCATGGGCTCTTTATGGTCAACGGCCGCCGCGTTACGGTGCCGTCGTACCGCGTGCGCGAAGGCGACAGCATTACCGTGCGCCCCAGCATGAAGTCGTCCCCGGCATTCCCCGCCATTCTGGAGTCGCACGACAAATACATGCCGCCGCAGTGGCTGAAAGTGAACAGCTCCGCCATGGCGATAGACGTTGTCGCCATGCCCGACCCCGAAGGCGCAGAGCAAGTTGCCGATATGCGCCAGATCATTGAATTCTACTCCCGGAACTAACCCTCCCGTTTGCACGCGCCATTTGGCGCCGTGCAGCAACCTTCTCTTATCCATCCACTTCCTCTCCGTTATGCACATCATCCAGGAAGACATCGGACTCCCCGCGTTCCAGCTGACGCAGGTCAAAGGTGACGCACACCACGTCATCGTGACGATTGCGCCGCTCCCGCCAGGGTACGGTCTGACGCTGGGCAACGCCCTGCGTCGCGTGCTGCTTTCCAGCTTGCCCGGTGCAGCTCCGGTCTCTGTGCGCATTAAGGGCGTGCAGCACGAATACACCGCCATGAAGGGCATTCTGGAATCGGTTGTGGACCTGTGCCTCAACATTAAAACACTGCGCTTGCGCCAGTACAGCAAGGACCCCGAAACGCTCAAGATTTCCGTAAAGGGTCCTAAAGTTGTAACGGCAGGGGACTTGGAGCACTCGTCGGGACTCGAAATTCTCGACCCAACGCAGCATATTTGCACCATTGAAAAAGGCGGAGAGCTCGACATGGAAATCAATGTGGAAAAAGGCGTTGGTTACGTGCCCGCCACCGAGCGCAACCGCAAGCAGAGCGAACCGGGCCTTATGTACATCGACTCGGTGTTCGGCCCTGTGGAAAAGGTGCAGTACAGCGTGGAGGCTGCACGTGTCGGCCAGCGCACGAACTTGGACAAGCTCACATTGGAAGTCAAAACGAACGGCGCTCTTTCCGGCGAAGAAGCGGTGCAGTTTGCCGGCCAGCTCCTTAAAAGCTACTTCTCGTACTTCGTTTCGGAAGACAAAGTCGTGGAGAACGAATTCATGGCTGACTTCAGCCGTGCGCCGGTTCGCGGTGCAGAGGAACACGACATTGCAGCCGGAGGCGCCAAAGAGAGCTACACGCCCATTGAAATACTCAACTTTTCGCCGCGCACCCTCAACGCCCTTATTAACGCGGGCGTGGGCAGCATTGAACAGCTTACGCGCTGCACCGAGTCGCAGCTCAGCAACTTCCGCGGATTCGGCCAGAAGGCCCTGGAAGAAGTAAAAGTAACGCTGGGCGAGCGCGGGCTCGCGCTTAGCGACGACGTATTGGAAGAGTAACCAATTGACTCCCGGCAACCCTTCCGAAAGACTCCGACTCTCGAACCATGCGCCACCAGAAGCACCTCCGCCGGCTTAACCTGAAACCCGCTCACGCGCGGATGCAAACCAGGAACCTGGTGACGTCGCTGCTGCTGTACGAAGTCATTCGCACCACTCTGAAGCGCGCCAAAGTCGTTCAACCCGTGGTAGACCGCCTCATTGCGTGTGCAAAGGCCAAGGAGCCACGTCTTGCTATTCGCGCTATTAACCAGGTGGTGACAGACAAGAACGCCTGCCGCAAGATTTTAGAAGTGCTGAAGCCCCGTTACGAAGGCCGCAACTCAGGTATGACAACCATCACCCCCTTAGGCGCACGCCAGGGCGACGGAGCCAAGTACGTGGAACTCTCGCTCATCGACGCCGTTCGTCCAGGTTCTGCGAAAGAAGAATCCGCTGTAGCCCCTACAAAAGTTAAAAAAGCCAAGGCTGCCACTGTTGCCGCATAGCATCATGAAGACCACCCTCGTAAAAGCACCGGCTCCAAAGTGGCATCTTGTCGACGCCGCAGGACTTTCGCTAGGTCGGCTTTCTTCCAAGATTGCCACCATGCTGCGTGGCAAGCACCGCGCGTCGTTTGCGCCGCACCAGTTCAGTGCAGACCACATTGTGGTGATCAATGCCAAAGACCTGAAGTTCGGCGAGCGAAAACTGATTCAGAAGACCTACCGCACACACAGCGGTTACTTGGGCCACATGCGCGAACAGTCGCTGCAACGCCTTATGGAAAAGAAGCCGGAGGCCGTTATAGAAATGGCGGTAAAAGGCATGTTGCCCCACAACCGCCTGCGCACCCGCATGATGAAGCACCTGCACGTTTTTCCAGGTGCAGAGCACACGCATACCGCACAGCAACCCGCACCCCTTACCCTCCCACGTTCTTAAATGGCCACAAAGCCCACCACGCACCGCCAGTACCTATACAGCGCCGGCAAGCGCAAGACCGCCATTGCCCGCGTGAAGATTTTTATGGACGGCAGCGGCAAAGTGCAGGTAAACGGCAAGGCTGCAAAGGACTACTTCGAACCCGTACACATAGAAAATGCCCTCGCTCCGCTGGTGCTTTCCGACAAGAAGGCAACGGTCGATGTCGATGCGCTCATTAAAGGCGGTGGCAAGGCCGCCCAAAGCGACGCCCTGCGCCATGGCATTTCCCGCGCATTGCTCCTTAGCGACCCCGATGCGCGTGGAACACTGAAGCGTGCAGGGTTCCTGCGCCGCGACAGCCGCATTAAGGAACGCAAAAAGCCAGGACTCAAGCGTGCACGCCGCGCTCCGCAGTTCAGCAAACGCTAACGCGAAGAAATCAGAAGTCAGAGGACAGACGTCAGTCATTTTACTGTCTTCTGATTTCTGACCTCTGTCTTCTCTTAGACGGACATTTTCATGAAATAGAGCGTCTTCCCGTCTTCGGTGTCGAGGATGAACTTTGCGTCCAGTTCACTCATTTTCAGGATTGTACGGCACATCTTTAAGAGCATGCGTGGGGGCAGGTGAATGCCGTTTTGAATGAGCGTGGCACACAGCCCTGCAGAGTCCTTGGAGCGAAGGTAGGGTTCACCGTACTGCAAAATGGCGTCGCGAATTGTTTGGTGGATGCTCACGACATAGTTTTCAATGTAACTTTCCAATTCTTCCATAGGCAAGCCCGTAACATCTGGAAGGGTTTCCAGAATGTCTAAGTCGTGGTGAATCGCATGGGCGATGCAAGCGTCTATGGACATGTGTGTGTTTGGAAGTTGACCCTCCATAGTACCACAAAACGTCCTTTCCGAGGAGGGGGTACACTTGCAAAATTACGAAGTGATTACATAGAGTTTGGAGGCTTTTTTTGGGTTTCTAAACATGGTCTATTGCTCTATTTGCTGCCGGGACGGGTTTGACCGGCGAATGCCAAGGCAGGTTTGCAACATGATGGAGGTATACAGTTCTAGAGCATCTCGTTCGATCAATTGAGCTTTCGTCAGTGGCAAATTCACAACATGAATAGGGGTATCTTGCTCATCTATTTTGCCAATATCTTCGTTGGGACAGCTCACAGAAAAAGAGTGTCAGCGGAGCGGCTTGGTGTAAAGGGCAGTGACCAATCATTGACATAGTAATCGCGAACTGTATAGATTGTGCCCGTGATCAGTTTTGTCACTATTCGCCGCAAGATGTACGCCTTCGTTAATTCGGGGGTGCGTCTGCTGTAGCGAATAACTGAATCTGCAGCTTACGACGCCTCCCTGGAAGCCCCACGGAGGCGTTTTTGGTTCCTTTCCATCACCAAGTGCACTGAATGGCGGCAGGTGGGTATTCCCGCCCCTCTTCCGCCCTTTAGCATCTATGGGTTTCCATGGAGAGGGCAGGTTTTTAGCACGGAGATCACGATTATGGTCAAGGAGCTTACGACGGCGTTCCAGACGTGGCTTGGCAACGTGTACACCACCGCGTGGCGGCGGCACCAAAAGTTACAAAAGCCAAAGGTCTTTCAGTGGGAATTTACCGTTCCCCGGCTCTACCGCGCCGAAGCAGGAGCGGACAAGGTTGTCTTACGGGAAGGCGGCACCGTATGGGTGGGTACGTGTCACATTGGCACTGCCAGCCTCAACGCCAACTTCGTACGCAACTGGAATCGCTGGTGCGTTGCACGCAGCATTCACAATCCGCTGGTGCCGTATACCACGGGCGTCGTAACGGCCTACGAATTTGACGGTCCCTGCACCGACTAACAAGTCCTCTTCGAAGGAAACCCCGCACTACAGGGCAGCACCCAGCACCCTTCCGTATGGGAGGGTGCTGGATTTTTCGCGGCTTTTGGCCGCTCATCGTATTTTCCGGCAAAGCCGGGGTTGAAGCAAATAGATTAGTGCGCAGCCGCGCTGCTTATTTCTGCGGTGCTGCTCATTGCTTCGCTGCTTGCGTCCTCAGTTACAGAGGCATCTGCGCTGCTTGCAGGGCCTGCCTTGGTGTAGGTAACAGGCCAGTCGCCCGCAACGCCGTCGCATTCGGTCTTCTGGCGGAATTCCTGCAGTTCAAAGTATTCGCCGCGGTCGGCGTCGCTTACCCACTTGTAGGTTCCCGCAGAGCCGCAGTCACCCGTGCCGCGGTCTTTCGTTACCGTGGTGAGTGTGCCGGTTGTTGCGTCAAAGTTGGCTTCCATAGCCAAGGGAACCCCGACCCAATTCTGTGCCCCAACTGCGCCAAACGGCATGTCGAAGAAAATTTCCTCCACTTGCTCGCCGGCACCCAGTGTCCCCTTTACGTCGTAGAACACGTAGCCGCTTTGGTAGGCACCGCGCGTGCAGAGCACTTTTGCTATGGGGTGCAGCGGTGTTACCCACACGACTTCCACACCCGTGTCGCCGGAAACAGGTTCTGCGTCGCACGGGGACTTTTGGTTTTCCTGGGCGTTGTGGTAGGCGACCCACTCCGCATGCGACTTACTCAACATGCTGTCTGCAGGAATCGTCATAGCAGAGGACTCGGCCATAGCCGACGAGGAACTGTCGTCCACGGTACTGCCTGTTAGGCCGGTGCATGCAGTCATGCCGACTGCACCCAGCACGAGCAGGGAACGGAGCACGGTTTTCATAGGAAGAAAAAGAGGAAAAAACAAAATCGGGGACGAAGAGTATCATCGCGCCATGAAAAATGTACTCTGGAAGGCTTGCCTGTTGGTGCTAGTTGTTGCGTGCATAAAAGGCGGTGTGGACCTGGCGCAGCGCGTGCACTACGAACTGCAGGGTCCATTAACGGCAGATTCGGGCATCTATGTGGCAGTTGGCAGGGGAATCCTCAATGGGTTGCGCCCCTACGCAGATCTTTTTGAAACCAAGCCGCCGGGAATCTTTCTGTTGAGTGCGGCCTCGCTCTGGCTCCAGGGAAATGCCTTTTTCGTGAGCGCCTTCCAAGCACTCATTCTTGCACTCATGCCACTGTTGCTGGTTGCCGGAACGTGGCCGCTCGTGCGCAAAAATACTGTGTGGCGTCGCCGGGCGGAACTGCTTGCCGCATTCACCGTGGGGCTGCTGCTGGCGCTGTACACCGCAGAACGCAGTGGGGAATTCCAAGTGGAATCCTTCGGCGCCTTCTTCACGCTGCTGTACGTAGTGCTCCTTGCAAATCCGAAAGCGCAGTTTGGTTGGCTGCGCACTGCAGCTGCTGCACTCACGCTCCTGCTTGCTATAGGTCTCAAAGAGCCGTTTCTGCTGAGTGCTGCGGCATGTGCACTCTTCCTGTACGGCTCTTCCTTGCAAGAGCTAAAACAGCGGTTCTTGGTACCGCTCGTGATCGCTGCCTTTGCGGGAACACTCGCCATGGCGCTCCTTGGTTACTTGGGGCCGTACATAAGCATCTACGTACCAGACATGCTCTTCCGGCATGTTGCAGTGGGCAGTTCGCCCTTCGTGCGTGGGTGGCAGTGGTACCGCATCTTCCACGATCTGCAAGGCTACCACGTGCTGCTGGCATGGTTTGCTGCTGTTCTTAGTTTTGGAGCAATCATTCATGCATTTGTGCAAAAAACCTACAACGCTGCCGTAGTGAAATTAACCGCCACGACACTTGGCCTCTATTTGCTCGCACTGGCCGTTGCCATGGGCGGGCCGTTTTACAACCACCACTTTGTATTTGCGGTGCCCGGGTATGCAGCCCTCTTTGTGCTCTGCATGCGCGAAGCTGCCGGCACAAAGGCACACCACCGTGCAGCCCAGGTCTTCCTGGTGGCGCTTACCGCGCTGAGCGCCCTCGCATTGCTCCACAAACCCAGCACCGATTACACACCGCGCGTACAGGCCTTCCATGCAGCCCAGGGCGCTGCGCAAACTGCAGCAATACAGATCGACTCCATCCTGGACTCCTGCCACCTTTCCCAGTACCTCTTCCTTGGCAGCAACGGCATGCAGCCGTATGCGTACACACGCCACTCGCCGCAGGGCCCACTCTTCTTCCAGTATGACTTCTTCTTCGACGCCGCCCACCAAGACTTCCGGCGCGCCTTTGTAGGCACACTCCAGACCGCACAGTTCATTGTCTTACGAGACAAACACGTGGGGGACTTACGGCCTGTTGTGGACAGCTACATTACCCAGCATTTCAGCACCAGCCCTTGGGAATGCGCAAAAACCGCAGCTCCAATTCCGGGGTTGCAGCTGTACTACCGGCACGTGCCAGATAATGAGGCGCGGAATACGTTCCAATGAAAGGTGTTTCTTTTCAGAAGAACATTGAGAACAGGCCCAGGTTTCCGTACCATCGCTCCGTCGCCGCCTTAGCTCAGTGGTAGAGCATCGGTATCGTAAACCGAGGGTCCGGGGTTCAAATCCCCGAGGCGGCTCCACATAGCGTGAAAGAAAGCATAAGGTTTCTTTTCACGAACTCATTTTCCAAGAAGTGCACTGTAGTTCTCTGCTCTGCGAGAACAGCTTTTATTGGCTTTCAGAAGGGATAATTCTGGTAATCAACTTTGTGATATTTTGCAGAGTAACTCTTCCCGCGCGCGAAGCGGTACACTCACCCCAATGAATCTGGATCCTGTTGCACTTACGTGGGCGTACCTCGGCATTTTGAACAAGAAGCGCTACGAGGCGCTTCTGCAGGCCTTCGGCAGCCTAGAGGCAGCGCTCCCAGCGCTCAGCCCAGAGTTACTGAAGAACCTTGGCTGCCGGCAAGACACCATAGAAGCAACACTCGTGCGCATAAGCGAATTCGATCCCGAAGCATACACCGCACTTATTGCCAAAAAGGGGATCACCCTCATTTCCATCGAAGATGAGAGTTACCCACGCATGCTCAAAGACCTGCCCGACGCACCGGTGTTCCTTTCCGCCCGGGGTGATTTGGGAATTCTGAATCAACCCTGTATTGGCATTGTGGGAACGCGCACCATGACCGACTACGGCAAACGCGTTGCGGAAGATTTTTCCACTGCCTGCGTACGAGCAGGTGTAACGACCGTGAGCGGACTTGCCTATGGAGTCGATACGATTGTTGCCCAAAGCACCGTGGACGCGGGTGGTAAAACCGTTGCCGTTCTTGCGCATGGGCTGGGCAGCATTACCCCGCGTGAAAACACGCGGCTGGCAGAAAAAATTGTAAAGACCGGTGGCTTGCTCCTTACCGAATTCCCACTAGATCAACTACCAGATAAATACGCTTTCCCTTCGCGTAACCGGGTGATCGCGGGCTTAAGTATTGCAACCGTTGTCGTGGAAGCGGGCGTCGAAAGCGGTGCGCTTATTACTGCGGATCTAGCTTCTGGTTACGGGCGCGAAGTCTTTGCCGTGCCGGGTCCGATTTTTGAACCAATGTCGCAGGGGTGCCATCAACTCATCGCCCGCAGCAAAGCACGCATTGCAGTTTCACCGGAAGCAGTACTGCGTGAGCTCAAAATCGTTGCTCCCTCTTCCGATGCGCCCATCTACCTTCCGCAGAACGAGGATGAGCGTGCAATGTACGAAGCGCTCACCAGCATGCCGCAGAGTACGACGGACCTTGCGGAGCGAACTGGGCTGCCACCAGGCAACATCAATGCCACACTCACGATTTTAGAACTCTCTGGCGCAGCCAAATCAGCCGGGCAGGGAATGTGGGTACGGGGATAGAATCCAGAATTAAGAATTATGAATTACGGTCGCAATTCTTCTTAATTCTTGATTCCTAATTCTTAATTCACAATGGCAGCGCACTGGCAGTAATCGCTGCAAAATCATGTGGAATGATGGACGCTGCACCAACGAGTAAACCATCGATATCTTGTTGCTGCATAAGCCCGCGTGCGGTTTCTGGTTTTGCGGAACCGCCGTACAGAATGCGTGTGCTTGCCTGGCGGTGTGCCGGCAGCACACTGCGAATGAACGCATGCATCTCTTGTGCAAGTTCCGGCGTTGCGCTCTTCCCCGTGCCAATGGCCCAGACTGGTTCGTAGGCTATGACGAGTTCGAGATTCGAGATTCGGACTTCGAGATTCGGAATTCGAGATTCGGAATTCGGTTCTTCAAGTAATGGGAGAAACGCAGATAATTGTCGTTTCACTACTTCCTTTGCTTTGCCGCTATCCCGCTCCTCAAGCGTTTCACCAATACAGGCAATGGGCAAAAGCCCCAGCTCCAAAGCAGCTTTGACTTGAGCTCCCACCATCGCATCCGTTTCGTGGTGGTCACGCCTGCGTTCACTGTGGCCACACAGGTGGTACGTGCACCCCAGGTCCTTGAGCATCTGAATGCTTATATCGCCTGTATGTGCCCCCTTTGCTTCTGGGTGGCCGTACTGGCCGCCTGTCACACAACCGACGCCTACAGCCCTCTCTAAATCCAGCGCACTCGGCAGCACAATTACGTCGACCTCTACATGGGGCAAATACGGGCTGCCATCGTCCCATGCGCCCGCAGGGGCGCGGTACATTTTCCAGTTAGCGGCAATGAGAGGCTTTCGCATGTGGCTCTACTGTACCTGATTTTGTAAATGATGGAGGGGTCCCGCCGCCGCGCGGGGGTGAAGGGGGAAGGGCCCTGCTTCGCATAGTTGTCGACGAGCACGAGCCGAAGCCCTGGAGGCGAGGGCGAGGAGACACAGGGCCCGCTGAGTGGGAGCTCGGCGGCGGAGCGTTTTGGCTCCACCTTTTTCGCCATGAAAAAGGTGGAATGCAGAAGCATATGCTTAAGTAATTACATATGAGTCTGTCTCGCCTCCGCTCGACATGACACGAATGAAAGGTAGCACAGGGGAATCACGAAGAACCACAATAGCCCAAAGAGCAGTGCGATCATCAAGTGGAAAACCACTCCAGTGATCATTGCAATTTTTCTCAGCTCGGGAATCCAGAGCCCTACAGCAATGAAGAATTCTAGGAAGAGCACACTCCACGTGAGTACGTCGTACACGTGCATGGGAATCGGTTGTGTTGCAATCCACTGCGCAAGCGGCGTTGCGTAGCGGCCTTCCAGCCCACCTAGAATTGCATTGCCACTCTGCCAGTCGGGCAGCAGCGATTTTTTGAGAGCCGAACTCATGTACGTTGCACTCACTTGCAGTTGCAGTATGCGCAGTGGCCACACTTCCATCATCTTTTTCCCAGAGCCTTGTAGCGCAAAGAGCACAAGGAGCAGCACGTCGAACCGGTGCCCTGTTGTGGGGAATGCGTGGTACGAAAGTTGCCACAGGTAGAACAAGTACAGAAGGAGTACTGCTGCACTTATGCGGGTATAGCGACCAGTGATGAAGCCGATCAGTGGCACTAGCACCACTCCGTGTACCGCATACATCACCCTTGCACTGTGTGGCTCTAGGAGCCAAGAAATCATGCTCGGGGGATCGATCACCCATGGAGTCAGAAGCCCGTTCTCCGTCAATAGCAATGGAATGCGAGGGAGCAGAACGAGCCACTCCCCGAACAAGATCACGCCGAGTCCCATGCGAATGAAACTCCACGAAGTGTTCGAGACGTGCTCAAACCAAAATGTGCGCCACATATGCATCACATTATTTTTCATACTGCAGGGGAGTAAGCGAACCGCTCCCACGCAGCGCGTCGTACCCCAGTTGCGAACGTGGCCACGTTTCAATCATAAAATGTACGTCCCGCACGTTCTCTTTCCGTTCAATCTGGTTCGCAAGGTCTGCGTAGTGTTGCTCAGCGACTTCTGGCCCTGCATTGCGGCTGGTTTGGAACCACAAACGGTACGCCATTTGCCCGCGGCTTACAGGAAAATATTTTGCTAAGTCGATCCTGCGCTCTCCAGTTGCATCGCTTCCAAATGCGACGACTTCCATATTTGTTATGGGAACCGAGCTAAACGGGCTCATCATTCCTTGGAGGAAGAAGAGTGGACGAAACGGCAAGGGGAATCGCAGTGTTGTACTGGTAAAGGCCAGCAGCAATGCCACGCTATAGAGCGCAAGGCCGAGGCTTAGAAGCATCTGGCGCGGGTTCACATGCAGAGAGTAGCATTCCGGCCATGCAACCGAAGCGCGTCATACTGGCTAGCGACCATGCAGGCTTCCCCCTAAAAGAAGCCGTGAAGAAGCACCTTATTGCTAAGGGGGTCGATGTCTACGACGTTGGCACCATGAGCGAAGAGCCTGTGGATTACCCCGAAATCATGCGCCGGGGGTGTGCCGCCGCCTTAGAAAGCAGTGCTCCTGCATTGCTCTTCGGCGGCAGCGGCAATGGGGAGGCGATTGCCGCTAATAAGGTGAAGGGGATTCGCTGTGCGGTTATTTGGAACGAAGAAACAGCAAAGTTAGCTCGTGAACACAACGATGCGAACGCAGCGAGTTTCGGTGCCCGAGTTGTTAAAGAAGATCTCGCACTTCAATGTGTGGATCTCTTCCTCTCCACTGCGTTTGAGGGAGGAAGGCACGAGGCAAGGATCAAAGACTTGGAGTAATATCGTGCCGATGGCAAAAATCCTTATAGCACCATCGATCCTCTCTGCAGACCTTGGCCATCTGCAGGACGAAGTTTCAACAATTGAGTCTGCAGCGGACTGGCTGCAGGTAGATGTAATGGACGGTCACTTCGTGCCGAATCTGAGTTTTGGCGCGCCTGTCGTACAGTGGATTGAAACGAAGTTGCCACTCGACATTCACTTGATGGTGAATAACCCCGGTGACCGCATTGACGAATTTCTCAAGCTCAAAGCCGCGAACATCACCTTCCATGCAGAAGCTGTGCCTGCCGCGCGGCGCAAAGCGCTTGTAGAAAAAATTCACAACGGTGGAGCCACCGCTGGCATTGCCATAAATCCAGAAACGCCACTCAGCGATGTACTCAAAGATCTCCCCCTGTTCGATCTCCTCCTGGTTATGTCTGTGCACCCCGGTTTCAGCGGCCAGTCGTTTATTGCCGATGTGCTCACAAAAGTGGAAGAGGCACGAGCGAAATTCCCAAAACTGATGATTCAAATGGATGGGGGGATTGATGCGAATACCGCCCCAAGGTGCATTGCTGCCGGTGCGAATAATTTGGCTGCAGCAAGCGCTATTTTCAAATCCAAAGATCGTACAGCAGCTATTGAACAACTCCGCGGTACATGAGGCTCCGACTTTTGATTCTTGGCGTACTCCTTGCCGCGTGTGCCCCCGTAGAGCCCTACCACACCGACATGCAAACGGTGGTGCTGCGCAACGACGCCGGGGCGCAAGTCGCGCTCATTCCGGTGGAAATTGCTGACTCCACGGAAGAGTGGAAACAAGGACTCATGGGCCGCACGGACATTGGCGAAAGCGGAATGTTGTTTGTATTCCCAGACGAAGCGGAGCGCAATTTTTGGATGAAAGACACGCTGGTGCCGCTCGACATTATATTTTTCGCAGCAGACGGTTCATTCCTAAGTTCTGCGACCATGGAGCCCTGTGCGAGTGATCCCTGCCCTGGGTATCCCTCACGCGGTGCTGCGGCCTATGCGCTGGAAGTGGCGAAGGGTTCGCTACAGAAATGGAATCTGCAGGAAGGGGCTCAATTGGAACTGAATCCGGAGATGTAACTTCCTCTACAGGCGTTGGAGTCAATGAATTCCACTCCCGTTGTTTGATCATGGCGATATGAGACTCGCATTCTCTTGCTGCACAGCACATAGTGATGGTTGGTGAGTCTTCACCCAGCAGGCTTCGTGCGTCTGCAGCAAGCTGCTTCAACTCCTCATAGAGAATCCCGTCGAAACATGGGCCCTCTATTTCTTGTTGTGCCACCAACAAAACGCCACCATCTACTGATTCGGTGACAAATAATTCATGCACCCTGCCTCTGTTCTTGTCGCACCATGCTTGGAACATTGCCAACAGTTTCGCCATCGTTGGATCCAAGGGTACTTCTTGCGGTTCGAGCGTTTCCCATACCCCGCGGCCCCGCGCCGTTTCCAGCATTGTTTCGTGAAATCCTCGCCCCACATGCATTGCTATAACATCATGCGGGGAACCCGAAGGCAGGACTTTTGCGGCCTCCGTTCGAAACGCAAAAACCGCTTTTGCAAGATCTTCGTTAAACTTTGCATCTTTGCCCACCGCAGTAAGAGACAACCGTTGTCCATCTTTTGTAGGGCATACGAGCAACTGAAGCAGCAAGTCTTTTTGGGAATTGCACCACCTTTGAAACACAGAGCGAACATCTGCCTCTTCTGGGGTTAGCGCAATATCCTGGGTTTCCTCGCCTGTAAAAGTTGATGTGTCGAGAGGCTCATTCATAAAGGGGGTCACTATCTCGCGCAGATAGATATATTGCAATGGAATATTTTCCAGATGGGTTTAGGAGCTAACGCATGTGTCTGTCTCGCCGGAGTTTATGGTGAGCGCAGCCGAACTACTCGGAATGACAGTTACAGCACTGCTAAGCAGTTCTTTGCAATGCGCCCCGCAACATCTGGGTCACTGGGAACTTCGAATGTTTCACCCGTTACCCGTTCGTACAAATCGATGTACTTTGCAGCCAGCATAATGCGCACGTCGTCGGTGATTTCGGGTTTCGGGCCGCCATCTTTATACCCCGCTTCGCGCAGCCATAAGCGGAAAAACTCTTTGTCCAAACTCTCGGGTTCTTCGCCCTTGGCGAAGCGCTCCGCGTAGGTGGACGCAATCCAGTAGCGTGAGGAATCCGGCGTGTGCACTTCGTCTGCAACAAGGATTCTGCCTTCGTCGTCTAACCCCATTTCGTACTTTGTATCGACTAAAATCAACCCGCGTTCCGCGGCAATCCTTTGGCCTTCGGCAAACAGCGCAAGCGCTCCGGCGCGCGCTTCGTCCCACTGTTCCTGCGTCATTAGGCCCCGCTCCACGATTTGCTGCGGGTTGATCGGCTCATCGTGCTCGTCCTTTGTTGTGGGCGTAACAATGGCCGCGGGGAACGGCTGGTTTTTCACCATGCCGTCGGGCATGACTTCGCCGCACATTTCGCGTTCACCGGCGGCGTAGTGCGTCCAGGCGGCAGTGTTGCTGCTGCCGGTGAGGTATCCGCGTACGACAAGCTCCACCTTGAACATATTCAGTTTCTTCACGAGCGTGACGTTCGGGTCCGGTGTTGCCAGCACATGCGTCGGCATGATTCCGGCAATTTGCTTGAACCACCAAGCTGAAATGGAGGAAAGGACTTGGCCCTTTAGGGGAATCGTGCACCAGGCGACGTCGAAGGCGGACTGTCTGTCCGTTGCAACAAGCAGCATGCGCTTGCCGTCCTTTAGCGTATACACGTCGCGCACCTTGCCTTGGTAGCGCTCCCCGAACTGCGGAAAGTCCGTGGAATCGATGGTTGTTTTTAGAAAGGGGCGGAGGAGGTTTGGATCAATCATGGCGGTAGAGTACACAGAAGTCGCCAAGTATCCAGGTACCCGAGTTTTTGCTTGCGGATATGGAAAGCATAGTTAACAATCCACTTTATGCCCAAAACATCTCTGAGCGAACTCTGCGCCTGGCCGATGCTCACACTTTGCCTGTTCCTGGCAGCTGTATGCGGTTACCTCATTGGCCGCATTGTCGACGTGAATCTCAACCTGCCGGTGAGCAGCATCTCCACCGGAACGGGCGCACTGCCCATCATTCCTGTTGTGAGCATAGAAGGAATCATCGACGGCAAAGTGGAAGGAACCATTCTTGGCGAGGCACGGCTCTTCATTGGCAAAAACCAGGCCCTTCCCAATGGCTCCGGTGCATTCCGCGCACCGGCGGACCTCTTTAAAGTACATGTCGTGCACGTAAAAGCCCCTGCAGGAGCACAATTTGTGGCCAGCAAGAAAGGGAAAAAGTATTACGGCATCAATAGTGCAAGTGCCCAGTCACTTTCGCCCGAAAATCGCGTCTACTTCATCAGTGCGACGCAGGCGGAGGATGCAGGGTATTCAGCTGGGAAATGAGGGATTTCCCCTCTGCGGCTGGTCAGGTAGAATGGCATCCTTTTCAAGGAGCAATTCCTATGAGAAACCTTCTCCTCGCTGTGGCACTCCTCAGTTTGTGCGCTTGTACAAGGGCTGGAGGAACGACGGACGACGCGCGCAGCAGCGCGTCTGCCCCTGTTGCCGGCGGCATGCAGCGCGCCGCATACATTCACAGTGTTGCAGTGGAAAACGGCACCCGCACCATGCAGGCAGATTTGGCGGAGGCCTTCTTTACCGGGGCAGACGCCGGCAAGGCGATCAAGCGCGACAACCCCGACTGTGCCAAAGATTCCTTGGACGACACCTGCGTTCCTCCGCATGGCTGGTACCTGCGCAACAGAGATACGAACGTGAGCACGCTTATGGTGGCAAGCGACGTGTACATTACGCTCACCTACGCCAGCGAGCCGCACCCGAGCTTCGAAGAGTTTATGGCGCTCATCAACGAGCCAGACAGCACAAAAACAGGCGTGCCGTTCTGGGTAACCGTGCGCAACGGCGTTGTCGTTGCCATCCGCGAGCAACTCATACCGTAAGAGGCGCAGCACACAAGCGTCTTCTTCTTGAGCAGTGCTCTCTTTTCCGCGACACTGCGCCCTATGCAGCTCAGCATTGCATTGCCGTGCTATAACGAAGCCGAAAATATTGTCGATGCCGTGCGCGACGTGGCGCTGTGGCTGCGCAGCCGCGGCCACCAGGGCGAAGTCATTGTGGTGGACGACGGCAGTCGCGATGCATCTTCTTTGGTGCTCCAAGGCCTCAAGGTGGAATTTCCGGAACTGCGCGTCGTAACCCACGCAAAAAACCTTGGGTATGGCGCCGCCGTGCGCGACGGGCTGGACGCCGCAACCACCGAGTGGATCGGATTTATGGACAGTGACAGGCAATTTTTGGCGGAGGATTTCGACAAACTCGTTGCCCTCACCACGCAAGCGCCGTTCATCACCGGGCGGCGGCGCCACCGCGCAGACCCTTTTATGCGCAAAGTGAATGCGAAGATCTTTGGCATTCTTACGTGGCTTATTTTGGGCGTGTGGATTCGCGACGTAAACTGCGCCATGAAGCTTCTGAAGCGCTCCATTTGGCAGCAGGTACGCCCGCGCGTGGCAACGGGCGGACTCTTCAACGCCGAAGTGTTCTACCGCTTAAAGCGCGCAGGCATTGTGTGGAAACAAGTCGACGTGCGGCATTTTCCCCGCAAAGCAGGGGCCCAAACGGGAGCAGGAATTCACGTTATCTTCACTGCGTTGAAAGAGATGCTTGTTCTGAGAATGAAGAATTAGGAATTATGAATTATGTGCTATCAAACATTCTTAATTCATAATTCCTAATTCTTAATACTGTAGGAGGCTCACCGTACACACAAACCCCAGCACACAGAACACACCTGCAATAGCAGCGGTGATTCTCCTCGGTGCTTTTGGCAAATGCTGCAGAGCCAATCCCAGCGCCACGACAACGGGGAACAAAATGAGTACGGAGTACCGGAAATCTTGCGTGGAGGTAAACGGGTAGCGTATGCGGGCGGCAAGGTGCCCGAGAGGCAAGATGATCAACGTGAGGAGCAATGGCAGGTGCTCACGCCGGCGCAGAAGCATACGCCATACGCCGTAGAGCACGGGGAAGAGGAGTAAGAGGCTCATGGCAGCCAGCCATGGTGCAATTACCCGTACGAAGGGAGTTTGGTCAAATTCCCCAAGGAGCCCCGTTCGCCAGAAATATTCCCAAAACCGCACGTGGTCGCGGTTTTGGTCGAACGGTCGTGCCTGCGTTTCCTGTAAAATTTTCCATGGGCGGAACGTGAGTAAAGCTTCCGGTGTTGTCTCTACACGCAAAGCGCTGTTCATATTGCCTACATTTCCTACGATCTCATTTTGCCTTTGTATGCCTACCCGCAACACTCCGTACCAACCCGCTAGGAGTGCAACTGTCACGAAAGCAATGCCTATAGCTTTGAGTTTTGCGGGCACTCTCAATTTGGGTTTGAGCAGCAGCAAGGCTCCGATGATCGGTACGAGGAGCAATGCCGTACCTTTCGCAAGCAGCGCAAGACTCAGCAGCACGCTGCAGAGGAGTAGTGATCTATACGTTGGCTTCTTCCACCACATGCCGGCAACCAGCAACGCCGCGGCGCTCAGCGGCAGCGCCAGCGAATCGTTGTTTACCCGCGCCGCGGCGAACGCTGTTGTGGGAAGCAGTGCCACGCACGCCAAGCTCATAGCCGCGGCCGCGCCGCGCACGTTCCACTGTTTCAGTGCTGCCGCAAGCAACCACAGCCACGCAAAGCCACAGAGGAGTGCTGGCAGCTGCAGCAACCTGTCGCTCAATTCCGGTTGGCGAAGGTGGGTGCTCGCCAAACGCAGCGGCGAAAGCACCGCATAGTAGAGCGGGGGCTGGTACCACTCCCAGCCTTCGCCTTCTGCAGGCAGGCGGCGGTTGGCCATCAATTGGTCGACGTATTCTATGTGGCCTTCGGTGTCGTGGCCGCGCACGCCCATGGGCGTTCCCAGCACCGCAATGGTAAGAAACGCCATGCCGAGCAGCAGCACAACGGTGACTGCCCGCGTGGCGGAGTCGCGCAATTCCCGGCGAACGCACCACGCGGCGGCACACAACCCCGCAAGCACAATGAACAGCCCGGGCATGCTCCAGCTCCCCGTGAGCGAAAAGACCGCGCCGCCGCCGGCATTGCTCACCGTTGCTTCCACGTCGTGCTGGCCGGGCGTGAGCGCAGGCAGCTCTAACCGCAGCGGTTTCTGGTAGTCGCAGTACGGCGGCGTGGGAATGTTCTGCGGCACGCCGTCGATTCGCAGGGACTGCAGGCAATCGTCGACGCTCAGCACCCATGTACTGCTTGCAAACGGACCAACGGTTACCGTGCTGTGCATGGCATAGTCGCCGGGCGGCGCGTTCGTTTCCCGGTAGGGAATGCTCTTGGCGTCTTCCCGGTCTGTAAATTTCGGGCCGAAGAGTGCAATGCAAAGGTATGCGGCAACGAAACAGAGCGTCGCTGCCGCGGCATGCGTGCTCGGCGGGGTCTTACTGCGCATCGGGAACCAAAGGAGTGGCATAGGTGCTGTTGCGCCCGCATGTTGCGCAGTGCAGTTCCCACAGCGGGTTCCAACTGCGCGCCTGCACTTGCGCGTCTGTAAGCGGCAAGTAGTACGCAAACGGCCGGAAGATTTGGAAGCAGAGGAATACAACGACCGCGTATGCCAGCAGCAACCACGTGCGCCGCGTTTCCGTGAGCGCCAACTTCCCCAGCCGCGGCAATGAACCAAGCAGCAACCCCAGCAGCACCATGCCTATAAGCAGCGGCAAGAAGTAGTGGTACACGTACATCACGCGGCTAAGCTGGCTTACCGCTGCCATGTATGCGCCGTACAGACCCAGCAGCAGCAGAAGCGCCGGCAGGTCCGGCAGCTTTTCGCGCACGTCGAGCAGCAATTTGCCCAGAAGGAGCGCAAGTGCAACGAACACTGCAAGCAGCACGCCCCACCATACGGCCGGATTGCCGATGATGGTCAGTGTGCGGTGCGCTTCGGTGCCCGCCGTTTCCCACCGGTAGTTAATGGCGCGTGCGCCAATGGGCCATAGGAACCACGGGCTGCCGTTTTCGTCGCTCTTGCACAGGTTCAGTTCCGGCACTCCTTTGCTGTAGTGGCTTAAGAAACCCCAGGCGTCCCACAGCATGACGGGCAAGTGCAGCGGCGACGCGCTTGTGCCGTTGTTTAAGTACGAAGCGCCCAGGTCCGACGACTGGTAGTAGCCGTCGTCCGGCAGCACGGGGTTCACCGTGCGCGCCAACGAAAAGTGAATCTGCCAAATGCTCAGGTACACCACCACTCCTGCAATGCAGGAAGAAACAATCATGGTCACAATCCGCTTGCGGTGCGGCCACAGCGACCACAACACAAACGGCAGGGTGAGGGTCATAATGAGCGCCAAGACTTTCGTGGCCATGGCGCAGGCGAACGCAATACCGTAGAGCGCGCTCAGAAGCATCAACTGCTTGTGGGAACCTTGCCGCGCGCGAATGGCAAGAGCGCAGTAGAGCGTTGCCACGCAGAAGAACGTCATGGTGCTGTCGAGCATGGCCGCCCGGCTGTGCACTATGAGTGCGGTATCAAAAATATAGGGGAACGTAAGCAGCGCCGCATGCAGCGGGCGCTTGAGCAGAAGCAAGAAGAGCGCGAACAGGAGCGGCGCCGTGAACCACGCAAACAGTACGGGGAACAGCCGGTATCCCCAAAAGCTCATGCCGTCGTGCGCGTCTTTCGCATAGTCGGTGCCGGTGAATTGGTTCGTCGCGATATTTGCATGCGTTATTTTTTCCCCGAGTGCAATGAACAGTTTGCCCAGCGGCGGGTGCGGCTCCATAAAGAACACCCCCTCTAAATATTTCTGCGCGCTGGCCACGTGGTAGTTTTCGTCCCAGAAGAACGAAGCCGGGCTGCCGTAGTTCCACACGTACGTAAAGAACGAGAGTACAAGAACAAGTAACGCGTACGCCCAAAGGGATTTGCGGTCGGAAGTCGGGGTCATCACGGGTTAGTGTAACTCTTGAGGAGGTTTACAGGTATACAAGTTTACAAGTGTACGAGCAGAGGGCCTCTTCTTCCCTGTAAACCTGTGTACGTGTAAACCTGTAAACTTTTCACACGCAATTTACTGTAAATAAAGGTCAAAACTCGCTATCCTAACCCCCGATGCAACTTTCCACTCGACCAAGCGGCGGCGGGCGTTCCTGGATTCTCTCGCTGCTCATCTTCGCCGGTTTGTTCGCGCTTGCCGTCAGCTCCATTGGCGCTCCCGTCTTTAGCCGCGGAGACGACTTCGCCAACGCGCAGCTGGTGCCGCTCAGCACCATTACCCGCGGGTACGAAGCAAAGCGATTTACGCGCATCGTTCTGCGCGACAACAGCGTGTTCGCCGTTACGGGCACGGGGCTGGTGCTGCAGTCGTATAAAGAGAAGGGCGACAGCATTGGCACCCTGGAATGGAACGACCCTAAAAACCCCACGCTGGTGGAAGTCGAAAACCGCGAAACCGCGAACATGCTCCTTAGTGCATTGCCTGACTTGCTCTTCTTCTTCCTGCTCATTGGGGGGCTCCTCTGGATTACCCGGGGCATTGCCCGCAGCCAGAGCAACGCCATGTCGTTTGGAAAATCGCGTGCGCGAATAGCCGACACGCGCCAGGTGAAGACGCGGTTCGACGACGTTGCCGGCTGCGACGAAGCGAAAGAGGACCTGGTAGAGGTCGTGGACTTCTTAAAGAACCCGCGCAAGTACATGCAGATTGGCGCAAAGATCCCCAAGGGCGTGCTGCTCGTGGGCGCTCCTGGAACGGGAAAAACATTGCTTGCCCGCGCCGTAGCCGGCGAAGCAAATGTGCCCTTCTTCAGCATTGCGGGTTCGGAATTCGTGGAGATGTTCGTGGGCGTTGGCGCCAGTCGCGTGCGCGACTTGTTTGCCAAAGCCAAGCGCAACGCGCCATGCATCATCTTCATAGACGAAATAGACGCCGTGGGCCGCCAGCGCGGCGGAGCGGGTTTCGGCGGCGGGCACGACGAGCGCGAGCAAACGCTCAACCAAATCCTTACCGAAATGGACGGCTTCGAACAGGGTACGAACGTCATCGTTATGGCGGCCACGAACCGGCCCGACGTACTGGACCGTGCACTTCTGCGCCCAGGGCGCTTCGACCGCCGTGTGTTCATCGACAAGCCAGACTTAGACGCGCGTGAACAAATCCTTCTTGTTCACTTAAAGAAGGTGAAGCAGGCAGGCGAACTCAATCTGCGAAAAATTGCGCAGCAGACCGTGGGTTTGGCCGGGGCAGATCTTGAAAACATTATCAACGAAGCGGCTATCTTCGCCGCCAAACGAAAGCGCAAGGGAATTCTGCACGAAGACCTTGTGGACGCCGTGGAAAAAGTCACCTTGGGCGCAGAAAAGCGCTCACGCAAACTTACGGACAAAGAAAAGGAAATTACCGCGTACCACGAACTGGGCCACGCAATCGTTGGCCACCTGTGCCCCGAAAGCGACCCGCTCCATAAAGTGAGCATCGTCTCGCGCGGCATGGCGTTGGGCGTTACCTGGTTCCTGCCCGCAGAGGACCAGTACACAACCAGAAAAAGCAAATTCTTAGATGAAATTTGCGGACTGCTCGGTGGCCGCGCTGCCGAAGAACTTATCTTTAAAGAGAGTACGACCGGCGCCAGCAACGACATAGAACGCGCGTCGCACATCGCGCGCGACATGGCCATGCGCTACGGCATGGGCGGCAAAGACTTGGGCCCCGTTGCCTACGGCGAGCGCCAGGGAACGATCTTCCAGGGGGTAGACCCCGGTATGACGCGCAACTACAGCGAAGAAAAGGCGCAGCAGATCGACTCGTTTGTGGAAAAAACCATTGACCATGAGTACGAGCGCGCAAAGGGCATTCTGCAAGAACACCTGCCGAAGATGCATGTGCTTGCAAAAGTTCTGCTGCAACAGGAAACGTTGAGCGTCGAGGAATTCGTGGAGCTGTTCGAAGGCAAAAAGACGCCGGAAGAAATGCAGGCGGAAAAAGCCGCAAAGACCGCGCATAAGAAACGCACGAAGAAAGTCGAAACAGAAGAAGATTCCCCAGCTCTTGCCGCATGATGCCCATTTCCCCGCTCGATGGCCGCTACGCAGCCCAGGTGGACGCCCTGCGGCCGTACTGCACGGAAGAAGCGTTGTTCCGCGCGCGTTGCGCGGTGGAAATCCAGTGGCTCTTTGTGTGCCTGGGCAAAAAACTCAAAAGCAAACAGCGCGCTGCCATGGAACAGATTGTGGAGAAGTTTTCCGCGAAGGACGCAGAGGCAATCCGTGCCTTTGAAAAAATCACTCGGCACGACGTAAAAGCGGTGGAGTATTTCCTTCGCACGAAACTCGAAAAGATTCCCGGTGGTAAAGAGCATCTGCCGTTCCTCCATTTCGCACTCACGAGCGAAGATGTGAACAATTTGGCCTATGGCATTCTTGTTCATGGAGCACTCAAGAACGTGCTTATCCCGTCGCTACAGTCCATAAGCAAAGATCTGCAGCGTTTGGCAAAGCGCTGGAACACCACCACGTTGCTCAGCCTTACCCACGGCCAACCGGCAACACCCACAACCGTGGGCAAAGAGCTCCAGGTGTTTGTTGATCGACTCGACCGTCAGCTCATGCAGCTCAAAGGCTTCCGCATGCAGGGTAAATTCGGGGGAGCCGTTGCCACCTACGCAGCGCACAAAGCTGCCTACCCAGAAATCGATTGGGAAAAACTGGGGAAGACCTTCGTAAAATCTCTTGGCCTTACGCCGCTGGCTCACGCTACGCAAATCAACCCGCACGACGACGTTGCCGAACTAAGCCACATGCTCGTGCGCATAAGCACCATACTTTTAGACTGCAGCCGCGACCACTGGCTCTACATTATGCGCGGCGTGTTTAAGCAGCGCGTGGTGCGCGGCGAGGTGGGCTCTTCCACCATGCCCCACAAGGTGAATCCCATAGACTTTGAAAACGCGGAAGGCAACTTGGGGCTAGGCATAGCGCTCTTCCACCACTTCGCGGAAAAGCTGCCCGTTAGCCGCCTGCAGCGCGACCTTTCCGACTCCACAGTGCTGCGCAACGTGGGCGTTGCATTCGGGTACCTCCTGCTTGCGGTTCGCTCGCTGGAGCGCGGGCTTTCCCGCATCGACCTGAACCGTTCTGCTGTCGCCCGCGAGCTGGAAGACCACCCCGAAGTCCACGCAGAAGCCATACAAATGGTGCTGCGTCGGCATGGCGTAAGCGACGCGTATGAGCAACTGAAGAAGCTCACGCGGGGGGAGAAGATCACGCTCAAGCAACTCACGGAATTCGTGGAGCAACTTGAACTCCCGAAAGGAGAGAAAGCGAGGCTGAAGCAGATGCTGCAGTGAAATTATTTCTGTGGTGCTATGCCTGCGGTAGGCATTTCCCCCGGAGTTGGTGTTGATTGTATCGGTTGCAAATGCACGGTTGGCTGAATTTCGTAGAGTGAGCGTTGCTCTGCATTGGGAATATGCTTCCCTTCCAAGTCCGCTTGTCTCAGGCGCGTGTTCACGCCAGAGCGGATTTTCGCTGCCAGAAAAGCGTTTCCTCCTACGTCAGTGGTATCGGCCTTTAGAGGAACCTTGCAAAGGCATCCATTTGCCTGAGCAGCGGCACCTTCCATTGCTTTGGCAATGGTTGTTAGGGTTTCCGGGGGAATTTCGAACGAGACGGGGTAATTGTTTCGAAGTAAAAATCCGCGAATGTGCAGCGGCCCAACCGCATCTGTCTGATGCAATTCATGAATGTTTGAACCAATGTTTCTGTCGAATTCTGCTATGCGTATGCCATAGCGCGTATCGCCGTCACGAAGCACAACGCAGTGGCCGCCATTGCTTTGCACTGATTCGAAATGCAGTATTTTCTGCCGCTCTCCAACTTGTACATGTATGGGAAACACGCCGCCGTTTGTGGCCATCCACTTCCGTGTTGCACTTTGAACTTCGTGTATTGCTTTTGGAACCTCTTCTGCCCGCGCATGTTCTGTCGGGGCCTCTGCTCCCAAAAAAGCCGCCGCGCAGAGTACCGCTCTACTGGCCAATTTTTGTGCATTCGGGAAACGCACGGTGCAAGTATAACACATGGAGTTTTTTGCCAGAAACGGCTACCAAACTCCAAATTCCATTGATAGACTGCCGTGGCTGTTCATTCTCTCATCTCTAAAAGAGTCCGAACGCTTGGGTCTTGTGGGCCCCGAGCGTGAGGACACATTGTAGGGAAAAGATAGTACATGAAAGAAAAACCGCTGGTTTGTCTTTCGTGAATAATGCCGTGGTGGCGAAATGGTAGACGCGCACGCTTGAGGGGCGTGTAGGAGCAATCCTGTGGAGGTTCAAGTCCTCTCCACGGCACCAACAATTCGTGAAAGGCACTCTAAATAACCCCGGCCCGCAGCAGCAGCGGAATGAGCGGGAATTGCTCCATAAGCTGTTCCAGCACAATGCCATACTTAGAATCTGTCGTTTGCACCAAGTTCGGGAATTTGGCCTTTAAGTCGGCAATTGCTGCATCACGAATTGCCCAGAGTGTCTTACGTCGCTCTTCGTTTGCTTCGGTGTAGGTGACTTCCACCAGCCCCAGGTCGACGGAGGAAAATTTGCCATCCGTCCACAATATGCCTGCGCTGCCTTGGTCTACCGAGAACGAAAAGATGTTCTTGTCGTCCCAGTTTATGTAGCCGCGCCTGCGTGTTTGGGTAATGGTGAAGATGTGGCGCAGGGTTTGCGGGTTTATGCCAACGTCTGTGTACACCTTTTTAAAGTCATCGCGCAGTTTGGGGTCTACGAAGCGAATGAGGGGGTGCAAGTCGTCGCGCGAATTCACCGGGCCCAGGTCCTCCGGCACTTCGTACTTCAGTTCGGAACGCAGCGTGAATTCGCCGGGCGGCGTCACCTTCATTTGCACCAGTTCGCGGCCGCTCTTGCGGTCGTCGGGGTTCGTGGTATTCACGCGCTTGCGGTGGCGCGCGCTGTTCGTGGTGCGGTACAAGTCCAGGTTCGGCGTGTCGAAGTATTCGTCTGTAAAGATGGATGTGTCGGACATCTTTTGCCCGTACAGGTGCGCACCCGAGAACGACTCCTGAAGAATGGGGTCTTTGCCCACATACTTTTCTTTTAGGTATTCGTACACGGCGTCTGCCTCGCCTTCGGGAATGCGCAGGGTGACCTGGCTGTCGATGCGCGCGGAGTCCGCTCCGAAGCCCGTTGCGTCGTGCTGCTGTTGGTTCGCCGCCAGGTCGCCGCCCACCGCTTTGGAGGGGTACGAAAGCCATGCGGCGAGTGCAACAATTGCAAGGAGTGCGAGAACAAATGCCAGACCAAAGAGAATCTTTTTCATAGCTGCGCTACCCTAGCGCAAGACACTTCTATGTTCTACCTGTTCGCCATCGGCTCCATGCTGGGCTACGCACTGCAAACTGCGTTGCTGGTGCACTACGCGCGCAAAATTGACGGTCTTACGTTGGCGTTTTACCGCGGCGTGGGATTCATCCTCACGCTTTCGCCGCTTCTCCTTGGAGCAACACACGCAGACGTCGCAGGGGTGCTTAGTCATTGGCAACTGCTCATAGTCGCAGGACTTGCAGGCGGCCTGTACCTCACGCTTATTTTTACGTCGTACCGGTATTTACCTGCGGGCGTTAGCAACACGTTTGGCAAAGCGGGATTCACCGTGGTCATTACAGCGGTCGGTTGGTTATTTTTGAACGAAGCGCTGAGTGCAGCACAGCTGGCCTGCATAGCAGTGATTCTTGCGGGCACAATTGTCCTCGGCTTCCAAAAACATGAGTTTGTACACCTCGATGCGCGTAAAGCGCATGGAATTCTTCTGACACTGCTCTGTTCCATTCCACAGGCTGTCACGATTTATGGCATTACTGTGCTTAGCCGAACCGCTAGTCCGCTCGTAAGCGGGTATGTGTGGGAACTCTCCATTGCAGTAGGGGCTGGCATATTGCTAATTCTTCGGAGGCTTATTATTGGTACGAATATTGATCGAATGACTTGGAAAACATTTACGACCATCACGCTCTGCGGCATTCCCACACTCGTGGGTACCGGGCTCTTCTGTTTGGCGGCACCACTTGGACCTGTAGCTATTTTGAACGCAATCGGCTCTGCTGCACTTGTTATGGTTATGCTCCTTAGCTGGCTGCTGTATGGCGAACGAATGAAGCGGGGACAGTGGCTGAGCATCTCACTCGTATTAACAGGAGTCATTGCACTGCGGTTCGTGTAAGAATGTATTGACGTACGTTGAAGCGTACGCTAGCATGTACGCATGCGGAAATTCATGACAGCAACAACGGCGCGGAAACAACTCTATAAACTTATTGATGAGCTGCAAAAGCCGGACTCCGAAATCATCCTTACGCGCGAAGGTATTCCTGTTGCTGTTTTGGTTTCCTTTGAGGAAATGGACAGGTGGAAAGAGACAGTTGATGTTCTATCCGATTGGCGTGTCGTACGCGATATGGAGATGGCCATGAAGGAAAAAGGCGGGATTTCATTGGAGGAATTAGAGCGCAAGGCGCAAAATCGTTCCTTTGTACGCCGTCACCCTAAGACACCAGGCCGAGAAACAATACGAAGCATTGCCAAACTTCGTCCAGCAACACGTGCGCGAAGCACTGCGTCGTCTGCAAGAAAATCCCTTCATCGGAAAAAGACTACAAGGAGAGCATAGTGGTACATATCGATTGCGCATGGGGCCGTATCGTATTGTCTACATCATTGAAAATGAAATTGTCACCGTGTTTGTTATTTCTATTGGTCACAGACAAGGCGTATACAAACGCCTTCGACGCTAGTCGTTTTCCTTGAGTTAGAAAGCAATCTACCCGAGAATACAAAGCCCATGATTACCACTGCGCTCGCCACGCTCTTCCTTCTTGCAGCATCACCCGCCACATTCGACCCAAACGGTGCGTCGTCCGTCGATTTTCGCACGCAGTGCGTGCTCTTTTTACAACTCAGCGAGCAGCAATTGGCAATCGACAACTATGAAAAGCTGCTGCAGAAATGCATAGATGACCGTCAGTACGCCAAAGACAACGAAATCCAGCGGGCGCGCATCAACGCGCGCGCCAAGGTGGTGGCAGACCGGCTCAAGCGCAACTCCCGTGCCGTGCTGCATAAGTTCTCGCCGGACCCCGAAGACGCCGCCGCCAAAAAAGCGCGGCTGGACGCCATTGCCAAGGCGCGCTTAGACGCCTTGCAAGCGCAGAAGCGCAACGCCTCTGTGCGCACCACAATCAAGCCCAACAGTTCCCAGGCGCAGCGGGCGATTACCGCGAAGCAGTACCGCGAAAACTGGATGAATGCGGTGCAAGCCTGCAGTGCCATAGAGAAAGACGCCGACCAGCAGAATTGTGTGCGCGAATATATTCGACAAGCTGGAGAAAAGTAACTTCGTATGTGTCTGTCTCGTCCTTCGACTCCGCTCAGGATGACGCTCGACATGACACTAAGAATTCCTCTTCACCAATAATCTTCACACCCAGTTTTTTCGCATCTTCATATTTACTGCCGGGGTCCGCACCCAGCAGTAGATAGCTGGTCTTCTTGCTTACGGAGCTGCTCACTTTGCCGCCGCGCTCTTTGATCATGCTGGCGGCCTCTTCACGCTGCAGTGTGGGCAGCGTGCCGGTGATGACGAATGTCATGCCCTCAAATACTTGGGCAACAGAGGAACGCTTCGGCGCGGTGAGTGTTACATCGGCCTCGCCAAACTTCCGCAGCAGCTCTTTGTGGGCGGGGGCGGCGATCCACTCTTTGAGTGACAATGCGACAACACCACCAATACCATCAATCGCCTCCAGGTCTTCCGCTTTTGCTTCCTCAAGCGTTTGCGAAAATTGCAGCACGGTCACCTGTTCACCGTGCCATGCCAGTTTCCGTGCGAGCACCTCTGCGGTTTCGCGCCCAATGTGGCGAATGCCGAGGCCAAATAGAAAACGATCCAGCGGAAGCGTTCTGGCTCTCTCTATCGCCGCCAAAAGATTGTCTGCCTTCTTGTCTTTAAAGAGCGGAAGACTGAGCAGGTCTTCTTTCGTTAGCATGAAGACATCTGCGGAATTGCTAATCAGCCCTTGCTCTAGCAATAATTCGACGGTCTCTTGCCCAAGGCCTTCGATGTTTGCCGCGTAGCGACTGGCAAAGTGCGCAATGCGTTCTTCCAACACCGCTTCGCAAGTCGCGTTGGGGCAGCGGTGCACAACCTCACCTTCGGGGCGGATCAAAGGAGTTCCGCAGCTGGGGCAGTTCTTGGGGTAGTGGAAAGGCTTCGTCCCACTCGGTCGCAAATTGGTCATCACTTCCACCACTTCGGGAATAATGTCGCCAGCTTTACGCACTATCACGGTGTCGCCGACTCGCACATCTAGTCGTTCAATTTCGTCTGCATTGTGGAGCGTTGCACGCGTCACCGTAGTGCCTGCCAGTTGTGTTGGCGTTAAGTGCGCCACAGGTGTTACGGCACCTGTGCGGCCCACCTGCAAATGGATTGCGAGCACCTGTGCAGTTTTCTGCTCCGCAGGGAACTTATAGGCGCGCGCCCAGCGAGGTGCTTTGGCAGTGGAGCCGAGGTTCCGTTGTACCGTTCGGTCATCAACCTTAATGACAATACCGTCGATGTCGTAGGGCAGTGCGTCGCGCTTCTCGTGAACTTGATCATAAAAGCGCTCCGCGTGAGCAAGATCAGGAACGACCTTCCGGTGCTCCTCAACCGGGAAGCCATGCTCACTCAACCATGCGAGCGTTGCCGATTGGCTCGTAAGATTCAGTGAATCTGCCGCAGAGGTATCAAAACTGTAGCAGAGCATCTCCAGTGCGCGGCTTGCGGCCACAGCGGGATCTAACTGGCGCACCGTGCCGGCTGCAGCATTGCGTGGATTGGCGAATTGCTCGTCTGCTTCCAGGTGTTTGTTGATCTCGCTCAATGCAGCCTTTGTCATGTATACCTCGCCACCAACCTCGAATGCATCAATGCCCGCATCTGCTTTTACGGTGAGCGGAAGTGACCGGATCGTTCGCACCGTGTGCGTAACATCTTCCCCTTCAATTCCATTGCCGCGTGTGACAGCGCGAGCTAAGTGGAATATGCCCTCCTTCCCATTCTCGTAGATCAAACTGATGTTCAGGCCATCAATCTTGAGCTCACAAATTAAGTCACTCGGCAATTTCTCTACATTGAGTTGCCGCAGCATTTGGTCGTACCACTCGTGTAAATCCTCACTGCTAAACGCATCTTGCAGTGACTCCTTCGATGTCCTGTGCTTTACCTTCGGCAGGCGACCATCCAGCGGCGCTCCGACGCGCTGGGTAGGGGAATCTGGAGTGATGAGATCGGGATACTCTGTTTCCAAATCAATCAGCTCTCGCTTCAGGCTGTCGCGCACGTCCTCGCTTACATCGGTCCTATTCTCCAAAAAATAAGCCGTATTCAAGCGCCAAATCTCCTCGCGGAGCTTCTTGATGCGGTTATGAGCCTCTGCCTTGGTCATCGAAGAGATGATAGCAGAGGGTCTTCTATTTATATCTTCCTATTCTCTGCCTCATTCTTTACAGCAAGTACCTTTTGATAGTATTGGTAGCCATTTGGAGAATGTCCGAAGCCTTCCACAAATTTACTCCATGCAACATATCCAAGGTCAGATACAGACGCTGCATCCGGTGCGTCATGTTCTATGAACTGATACATACGTGCCATAGATGCAATAGCACTCTGGATACCTTTTTGATTTCCACTATTTACAGCTAAACGTAATGCCTTTGCTGTTTCTTGAAAAGCGGATTGGTCGAATCGTTGCAAAATTTTCAGTCGTGCTTGCTGAAGGTATTCCTTCTCCATTTTTGCAGTGAGTGGGTTTGGCTCAGTATGTTCGTTGTTTGTTTTTCCAGTGAGGTATCCACCAATTGCTGCAGCAGCAACCGATGCCGCAGTGGCAAAGGCATATGCGCTTTTCCTCACATTGTTCCAAAGGCCGTTTTTTTGATCAACCCTATTCGGTTGTGTGGCATTGGTAATTTTGTGCGGATCATATTCATGGTAATACTCGTCGCCCTTGCCAAGAAGCCTATAGAAATACGCATTTACTAAATCCTTTGTCTTTCCACCTGTGTCCAAATTCGGTGCAATTTCTGCAGTGCCGGCGCCTACGACTTTACCTTCGGAGGCAAGAAGCAATGCAAGGCGAATAAGCTCTTCGGCGGACATGCCCACGCTGGATGTCATGGGCGTTCCTTGACTGTCTGTTTTTTGGAGAACATCAGGGTCAAGTTCTGCCCACACTGGTGCTGCGCGGACTGTGCCGTCCGCTTCTCTGATTGTCAGAAATTCTTTGAGCGCTTGTTCAAAACCTTTGGGGTCACTTCTCATTTTCATAATGTCCCAACATTGCAAACCTGCCGCGTTTTCCAATGTTTCAATGAGTCGTATTTCAGGGTCATCAGGTTTGCTTGTGCCAACGAAGAACAGATTTTTTGGTTGCAGCTTCAATCTTCCTTGCATGAGCGGCAGAAGATCTTTTGGTCCTATGCCAAGCAACGTACTTATGGTTCTGCCATGGGCGTTTCCTACAGTTTCGGGTTCCTGTAGTGCGTCCGGATGCGCATCGGTAAAAACCAATCGCAAGCTGCTGTAACCAGGATTTTCAGCGTCAGGGTACCTATCGAGCAATTCCGGCAAACCCATGATGAGTGTTGCGTGGTCGCCTCCTGCAATGATTGGAACGTACCCAGCGTCGACTGCAATTTTTACATGTTGCGCGGTTTCCTTTCCTATAGCGATGATTTGTGGAGCATTGCGGACCCCTTGCTCCGGGGTTGTTCTATGCGGCAATTTTTCTTTTTGCAAAACAGTATCAACGTCAATGACTTCGTGTTCCACTTGCGAACCACTGCGCTGCATGAGTTGCTCGAACTCTCCCCGCAATGCGTATTGCCCGCCCAGAACCGTTGATTCCACGTCGTCACGCGGAGCGCCGTGCGGAGTAGGCACGTGAATCGCACGAATAGAACGTTCATGACCCTGTTGTGGAGGGTAAATATCTAAAGCATGCGTAGGCTTGCCCTTTAGATTGTCCGGTTCCTTCATATGAGAATCATATCCATTATTATTGTTATTATACAATAAAAATACTGTGTTAGGAATAGCGGGTTTTCCTCATTAATTAGCGAAAAAGTGACTGCGTATGCGTCTGTCTCGCCTGCGCTCGACATGACACTTAGAGGCTTCCCTTATCTGGGTCAAAAATCGACGCCGGCAACTTCTTGCCTGAAAGCAGTTGGGCAATCCGTTTGCCGCCATACACCGAAGGCAGAATCCCCACGCCGTTGCAGCCGAGGTTGTACAGCAGCGTATGGTTGAGCGGTTCGTAGCCAATGCGGCGCAACTTGTTCGGCGTGTAGCCCATCAGCCCGTGCCAGGTGAACGTGCGCGAGGCGCCGCCCGACATGTTGTGGTAGCAGCGGCGCAAGTCGCGGTCCAGCTGCTCCTCTATATCTGCGGGGAATGGCGAACTTCGGTCATACGTTGCGCAGTCGGGCAGTTCGCGCTCTGGCCCGCCGATGCAAAGGAGAGAGTTGCATTCTTTTTCGGGGCATTCGTACGGTCTGCGTGTTAGGTAGGTGTAAGGTTCCAGGCCGTCGTCTTGCCGCCGGTATTCCGTTTTGCCCCGGTAGCTTATGGCTGCGGCGTCCCGGCCGGGGCCGTCGACATACCCCGCCATGTAGCCGATGTAGCCCCACACGTTCGCATGGAACTTTGTGTCGATGTCGGGCCCCGCAAGGTTGCGAATCGAAAAATTTTCGAATCCATTGGTGCACAGCACCACGCGCTTTGCCGTTACCGTTGGACCCGTGGTTTTAAGCGTTGCCGTGCCATCACCCACTCTCACCTCCGTCACTGGTAATTTTTCGGCAACAATCAGCCTACCGCCATGGTTTGCCAGCATCCACCCCAACAGCTCTTCGCAGAAGCAAGCGCTGTTCATGCAACCCATGTGTTCGCGGCCGAGCGCAAAGAAGTCCGGGTTCTGCGTTTCGAGTCCTGTGAGAATCACGGAATGGGGGACATCTAACACATGGCGCTGCAAGTGTTCGGGAATTTCGCGCTTGAGCGCTGGGTTGACCGAAAAGAGCATCGGCTCTTCGGGCAAGCCGGCTTGGGCACGCAGGTCTTTTTCTTCCAAGTAGGCGAGCACTTTTTCCATGGTGCTAAAACCCATGTAGCCCTTGCAGGTGTGCAGTGGGGTGCGCAGCCCACAGTCGGCGCGCATTGCTTCCAATTGGTCCCATGCCGACTCCACTGCAACTTGGCCGCTTACCGCCATGTGCACCCCGAACACGCGGGCAATGTCTGCCATGGGGCGTTCGAAATAGGTAACAACTTGGCCGGCGTTGTGGCCCGTTGCCCCGTGGGCCACGCGACCAGCATCCACCAGCACCACGCTCCCCGTGGTGTGCTTCAGTACCTCATACGCAGTGGAAATCCCGGCAATGCCGGCCCCCACGATGGCAATGTCGCAGTCTGCGTCCTTTTCTAACCGAAAATGCGGCCGCTCTATGGCAAGTTCATGCAGCCACGGCGAGGTATGTTTGGGGTCCATAGAAATGAATGATTCTGGTTATTATAGCATAAATTCATTAAAAAAACGTCGCGAAGTCAGGCTTTGTCTGACTGGAGCGACAACATTTCCGGAAAGAGAGCTCATGAGAGAAAACCCGGAGGGTTGTCTCTCATGCTAGAACAGCGCCGCTTGGACGGTGAAAGTCGACATGAGCAGGCCGAGGATGCAGAGGGGGAGGATCAATTTGTGCATACAGTTGTGGTTGGAATCCGAAGCAGACTAGCCAGCGGGGGGACTTTGGGAAGGCACCTCGACTTGCCCGGGGCCTAGCGGTATGTCGCATTACTTGTCTATTGTGTAGCAGTAAAATGACCAATCAAAATGACATCGCAGGCATACTTTCGGCCTATGACTATGTTTTGCCGGACTCACAAATTGCACGTGCTCCGGCGAGCCCACGTGACAGTGCAAAATTGCTGTTGTATAACAACAGTTGCAAGGAACTGAAACATGAGGTGTTTTCACATTTACCGGCACTCATTCCGCAGGGTGCGCTCTTGGTTTTTAACCAAACAAAAGTGGTCCCAGCGCGCCTTTCTCTTACAAAGGACTCTGGGGCGGAAATAGAGGTGTTAGTGTTACACCCGAAAGACGAAAACGTGCTTGCACTTACGAAGGGTCGAGTACGCCCTGGTATGCAACTTTCACTCAATACGGAATATTTTTTCACCGTTGTAGAAAGCAACGACACTGCGTGGTTGTTGCGCCCGTCATTTCCACTTGGGCAGCTCAATGAAATCCTCAGCCGCTTCGGCGCAACGCCGTTGCCGCCGTACATTGGCGACAGTCCCCTAACAGAAGAGCAACGGAGGAAGGAGTACCAAACCGTCTTCGCCAAAATTCCCGGTTCCGCCGCAGCGCCCACGGCATCCCTCCACTTTACGGAGGAACTCATCACCCGCTTACAGAAGAAGGGCATTGAGCACGCGTTCATTACGCTCCATGTCGGGCTTGGTACCTTCGCTCCGCTCAAAGCGGATCAATTGATGAGTGGCAAACTCCACGAAGAGTGGTACGAAATTTCGCAAGAAGCTGCACAGCAGATCACCCAAGCCAAACGGGAGGGTCGACCGGTTATTGCTGTCGGCACGACGGTCGTCCGGACTCTGGAGTCTGCCGTTGATCATTCGGGAGCGCTCACGAAACTCGCGGGAACAACGAATCTCTTCATCCGCCCGGGCTACCAGTTCAAGGTTGTGGACCAACTTCTAACCAACTTCCACGTTCCTAAAAGCAGTTTGATGATGCTTGTTGCAGCAATGATCGGCAGAGAAACATTACTCGAGTTGTATGCGATTGCGCTCCGGAATGAGTACCGATTTCTTTCCTTCGGAGATGCAATGTACATTACGTAGCATGCACCTCTCCCTCCACCACGCGCCCAAGTCGTACCGCTACATCGACCTGATTCAAGCTGCTTACATAGCGGTGTTGCTGACGAGCAACGTGGCGTCGTCCGGGAAAATTGTGGATTGGGGAATTGGTCTTTTAGGCCTTCCACTGGCGTTTGATGCAGGCACGCTCCTGTTCCCGCTCAGTTATATTTTTAGCGACGTGCTTACCGAGGTGTACGGGTTCCGCCGCTCGCGCCGCATTATATGGTCCGGCTTCGGCGCACTGCTCATACTGTGCGCATGCTTGGCCGCCGTACAATACATGCCGGGCGAAGCGCAGTGGCAGGGGTATGCAGGCGACGCCGCATTTGCCGCGATTCTCGGCGGGCTTACGAGCGGCGGCCTCGTCGTTGCAAGTTTGACCGCGTACCTGCTGGGTGAATTCAGCAACTCGGCAATACTGTCGCGCATGAAGGTCATGATGAATGGCAAGCGTCTGTGGGTGCGCACCATCGGCTCTACCCTTGTGGGGCAACTGGTCGACACCGGTGTTTTCGTAACAATCGCCTGCGCATTCGGCGTGTTTCCGTGGTCGCTCGCCACGTCGCTGCTGCTCAGCAATTACATTTTCAAAGTGAGTATTGAAATACTCTTCACCCCCGTTACCTATGCCATTGTGAAATTCCTCAAGCGTGCGGAACAAGAAGATGCGTACGACAGGGGCGTAAGTCTGAATCCGTTTGGGATTTCGGCGTAAGTAGCATCTTTTCTTGATATCCCACCTTTTTCACGGCGAAAAAGGTGGGGCCAAAACGCTCCGCCGCCGAGCCCCACTCAGCGGGCCCTGTGTCTCCTCGCCCTCGCCTCCAAGGCTTCGGCTCGGGCCCGCCACGGCATTCGCGAACGCCGTGGCTTCGTCGACAAACTATGCGAAGCAGGGCCCTTCCCCCTTCACCCCCGCGCGGCGGCGGGACCCCTCCGTATTGCCTTTCTGACCATATGGCAGTCCTGTAGCTCCAAACCCTGTTTTCTGGTATAATTATGCGATGCCTGAGCCTACGGTACCCCCGGCACAACCAGAGGCAATTGCCCCTGTAGAAGAGGTGATTTCCGACATTCCCCTTACACCCCAAGAGGTGTTTGGCGAGGCCGCCCGCCGCGGCGCTTCCGACGTGCACGTTGCGGTGGGGGCCCCGCTGCAGTTTCGCATAGACGGCGAGCTGCGCATTGTCAGCAAGAGCGCCATAACCCACGAGCAAGCGGAGGCATTCATTCGCGCTACCGTAACAAAACCCCAATGGGAACGGTTCGAGCAGGACTGGGAACTGGACTGCTCGTATTCGCTGCAAGGGGGCCAGCGCCTGCGCGTGAACTGCCACCGCGAACGCAACAACGTCGGCCTTGTTGCGCGCATTATTCCAGCGGAAATTCCCACACTCGAGTCCCTGGAACTGCGTGAACTTGCCGAAGGCCTGCGCACCCTGAGCAGCGGCATTGTGCTGTTTACCGGTCCCACCGGCGAAGGAAAAAGCACGTCGCTCGCGGCGATCATTCAGTACCTGCGCACGTCTCGCAAAGCGCACGTGGTAACGCTGGAAGACCCGATTGAATTCGTGTTCCCGCCCGGCGCCGGCGTGGTGCGCCAGCGCGAATTCGGCACCGATTTTAAAAGCTTCCCCGAAGGCTTAAAGCGCGTGCTGCGCCAAGACCCCGACATTGTGCTGGTGGGCGAAATGCGCGACCCGGAAACAATCGCCGCAGCCCTTACCCTGGCCGAAACCGGGCACTTAACGTTCGGCACGCTCCACACCCCCAACACCATTCAAAGCATAGACCGCATTGTGGACGTTTGCCCGCCGAACCAGCAGCAGCAGGTGCGCAACCAATTGAGCCTTTCCCTGAAACTGGTGGTGGCGCAGCGCCTCGTGCGCCGCAAAGGCGGCGGCCGTGTCGCGCTGCGCGAAATACTCGTAACGACCCCTGCCGTCAGCAACATTATTCGCGACAACCGCGCGCAGGAACTAACGACCGTGCTGCAGACGGGCAGCAACTACGGCATGCGCACGTTTGCCAAAGACGCAGAACGGCTGCTGAAAGCGGGCGTTATAGAACCCTCCGTCGCGGAGTGGTACCTCCACTAATCATTCTCACTCGGGCACCGTGTTGCGCAACTTCCAGCTTTCGCGCATGGTGCGCACGGAAGCGGCTTTCAGCTGGTCGAAGCAGCGCGAACGCGCGCGACCCGGTGCTTCGTACATGCAGTCCAGGCGCTGCTGGCGCAGGTCGTTTAGGTAGGGCGCCTTCTGGGTGTTGTGGTTGTCTTCCGGCTCCCACTGCGAATACGTTTTGCGCGTCTTTGCGTCCTCTGCGTAGGCGTCTTTCCGTTCCTGCTGCAGTCGTGCGCGCAGCTGGTTGCCGCCTACGTCCAAGCGGTTGTACAGGTCCATGGCGTTTTTGGGCAGGCGGGGGTTGTCGTTGTACCACTTCGTAAGCTGGCGCGACTTGCAGCGCTCCTTCTGCTGGTTCTCTGTCAGCTTTTCGCACGGCTTGTACAGCACAACAGCCTGCTCTGCCGTTGGGCCTTTGTACGGGGCAGAGGCTGCGAAGGAAGCAGAGGGAAGAAGGCTTGCAAGGATGGTACCGAGTAAGGCGATTTGCGTAGTTTTCATCGGCGCGAAGAATATCAGAGTATTAGAGTATTAGGGATGAGATTTGCTTGCAGGGCTTGGGGAAGCCAAGTGTGGTGGAGGTTTCTTAATGTGGAGTTAATGTAGTACATAAAACACAACATAGTGAGGATGTTCCTCTTTGGTGTGGAACAGCATTAACCTCTTTGTAGAGCCAAAAAACCCTCTTAGAAAATTCTCACATCCGTGCACCCTCTGCCGCTCGCTCTGCAGAGCATGGGATCGTTGTACCCAATTCTCCTGCACTTCGCAGAGGATCGGACTTCTTTCCCACCCTACCAATGCCCGAAATTCCACGACAGTCTGATCTGGATACGCACCACGATGTGTTATTCACTTTCCTTGGGGAAGCTGTAGAACAACAGGAACATGCTGAGCAAAGGGAGCGAGATGCACAACAGGAGCGTTTAGAAAAGATTCTCAGAGAGATTCCTGCCAAGCCAACAGAGGTGCGGCCAGATATGGGCCTAGATAAGCAAAAGCTTCTGGATGCTCTTCCACGCTGGAGTATTACCGCAGCCGTTCGGGCTGCAGTCGAACGCGCGGTAGACCATTTTGAAGAAACAGGAGCAGAACTTTCCCAGGCTGCTGGGAATGTTGCAGCCACTGCGAGAGGTATTATGAAGTCGCTTAAAAAAGGAGAAATGCCGAAACGTACAGCCCCGAAGCCAACTGATTTCTACCGTAGCAATCTACAAATAGAAGGCATGGAGCCAATTATTGCTATGGATACCTCCATGGCAGCGGTTGCTCCTACTGCCCTTGTAAGCTCCGCAACCGCTGGGGAAACAGTGACAACGCAAGTCACGGACATCACGTCGCTCCAAAAGAACTGGGCAACGTTTTCCGCACAAAAACAGACGGCCCTGCTCGGGGTTATCAAAGCTGTTCAAGAGAAAACACTCACAACCACGGAGGATCTTCTTGCCGCAGGCCGCACTGCAGGTTTTGACCTGACTCCGGTTGCCTCTTCGCTTATGGCAGACCCCGAGCGCAACTATCTGCAATTACGTACGGGGCAGCTTATGGCACGGGAGACGGATCCCCAAGTCCTTATGCAGGATAGGTACCTTAATAAGGTTTTAGAGATGGGTGACCGTCAATTTAGTAGTTCCAGCAATACATTCACCATCCCCAGTACCGGAACGCGCTTCACCGTTACAGTGGCACAAGGCAATGTGTGGCTCCACAACGGAATGCCTCGACGGGAAAATACAGGGGCTGCTGCCATTACCATTACATTTCCCGACGGTCCCCAGTATGTATCTTCTATTTTCGTCGAAAGCGCTTCCGGTGGCGGTGGCTTTACCATCTACTTTGCAAACGGCACAACAAAAGTCATTGATGCCACGACAGCATTGCGAGCTGTTCCTGTGAATGGAGTCGTGACGAAAATTATTAGCACTGGTCCCAACAAACTGGGCGGCATTGACTTTGGAATGTCTAAACAAGACTTGCAGGCGTTGGAAGCAAAACTCCCTGCAGTTTCTGCCTATACCAAAACGGTTCCGGCGCCCGCACCTACTGTTGCACCCGCAGTGGCAATCGATGCAGCGCTTGCAAAAACTGTCAGTTCCACTGCCACAGTGCTTTCTGCTCCCGTGCTCACTGCGAAGCAGACAATGGAGCAGCAGGGCTTAAAACCCGCCTTGAGTATTGTTCCGGAAGGAAAGAATTTGAAGATCAGATTCCGTACCCCCAGCGAAGCCGCACAGGTTGTTCTATACCAGAACAGTAATAGCAAAGGGTCGCCTATCATCACTTCCGTAAAAACAACTCACTCTGGTGGCACCTTGGCAAGCGACGTTGTACTTACAAATACCTACGGCGCCGAAGACTGGACGATGGTGCGGTTATTGGATGCCAATGGAGCGGTTCAAGACGAAGTGCTTGTCTACTTTACAAATGGGCAATTTACAAAAACGAATAACCCTCAACCTGTTATTGCACCTCCCGTCGTAACAACTGGTGCAGTTGAAAAACCCGCTTCGGCGACTACATCTACCACTGTTGCTGCGGTGGATAAAGCGACTACTGCGCCAGCAGCTGAGGCCAACGAAACGATTGTTGCTCCCCCTGTGTTCGAAGTCGTGGGCCAGCAGGGCAACCACATACTGGTGCACGTGCGTTTGCCCATAACGGAAAACACCACGGTGGGGTTTGCCATGGAAGGCCCTTTGGCCAACCGGGTCTTTACGATGCCCGCGAACACAACGACCCATCAGTTGGATGCCATCGTGCCGTTATCGCTCCCGGGTGGCACAAAAACCGGCCCCCTTACCGTGCGCGTGTTCAATAAGAGCGCGAGTGCGAACCTTATGGAACTGCCGCTCCACTGGGACGGCACGAACCTTACGACGCCAGATGCGACCCGCCGGGCGGCGCCAGAGGTTGTTGCGAACGCTGCAGACGCGCTGAATGACCTGTATACGCTGCGCAGACTTGCCGTGAGCGATGCACACATTCTGCAAGTGAATGGCATGCACGCGTTCGAACGCTCGCCGTGGGCTGCGCAATTGGAGGACATTTCCCAGCGCAGAATGGAATTCTTGCGGCAGCAGTTCCCGCAGGTTTTCCTGACCCAGCAGGAGTGGCAGGCATGGGAAACCAATTTCCCTGCAACGTACACCGGCCCCCAAGCCAGCATGACCGACGAGCGCGCCCGCCAACGCAATGCCTTGCTGGACAAAGCAAGAGAGCTTTCTAAAGGGTTCGATAACTGGTTAGGCAGAGAGTGGCAGCGAATCGCATCGTTGCTTGGGGAAGCAACGAACCGCATGGCAGGGTCTATAGACGGCACACGCAGCTTTGCCGCAGACAAAGCATCTTGGGCGAACGCTGCGTTCCAGATAGAGCAACACGTTGGCTTTGAGTACCGCAATATGCGCATTGTCGACGCACCGGTTTCCATGCCCAGTACAGAGGCAATTTGGCGCGAGGCACTGCGCCAGGTGGACTTAGACCCCAATGTTTTGCTGTGGGGAGCACGGAGCCAGTACGCGCTGGAAGTTGCTGAAACCAATGCGAGGGTCAAAGCAGAGATTGCTGCGGTGCAAGATGCGCTGGAGGCCACTGCACGAAAACTCATTTCGCCGGAAGCGTACTTCCATAACCTGGAAGTTATTGAGCAGGGGACACCAGACCCTGTGCAGCGCAGTGCCAAAATTTGGAACTATCGTATTCAATATGCGGAGGCGTGGGTGGTGTATGAAGGGGTCACCTTACCTTCCGGTTTCACGGCAAAGCAGTACGCCATGGATTTGCAGGCGAGGGATAAAGCGATTGTGGTGGCTGCAAAAGACGTATTGTTTGCTTATAGCGGCTCCACTGGCTTGTCGATTGATGGTATTCAGTTCACAAATGCAGGGCCCGATGTGGGTGGAGAAAGCGGCATATCTGCGGCTCAGCGTGAATCCGCTCTTAAGTCGATGTATTCGCCTGCTATGAATGGCTTAGTAAGTCTGCCCGTAGGCATGAAGGTGGATACTACAACTCTTATGGGAAGGCTTTTCGTCGGCCTTCTGCAGCAGAGTGAAGGTCCACAACGTGCTGATGCAATGGCAAAGTTTGCGGCAATTACTGGTATTAAGGATGTCTCTCGCATAACCGATGCCTTGAAGCCATTCCTTATGACGGAGCGTGCTCAAAAACTTCACGATGTTCTTATAAATGATGGCACCTATAGAGGAATTTTTACTCCTGCATTTATTGCAGACGGTACTCATGTGAATAACCCCACCGTAGGACTGAAAGATGGGAAAACGGAGTACACTAGTACCGATTCTTCTATTCGTGTGCGTTTTGATCTTGCAATTCCCGCAGGCCAGAACTTCCACCATGGAAATGTTTATTTATGTGATGCGAATAGCAATCAGATGTCGGATCTACAATTGATTGATAATAACTTTACGTCGCAGCTGTTTGCAGATGTCCCAATGAGCTCAATTATTGCAGCTCTTAAAAAACAATTGTATACGTTGGATACATCCAAGCCTTTTGTTGGAACATTCAAAGTGGCACTTTGGGATGCGAATGGACAGAGTATTCAGGGGCAGAGACTGACGACCGGGACGTTTACGATAACTTTCAAGGGTGGTCTGGACAGTATCAATTATTCAAACAAAGAAGCGGCAATCTACAGTGAGCTGGCAAATCATTTCCCACTGCAGAATCCGAGCCAATGGCATGTTGATTTGGCATCCACTGCACACACGGGTAGCGGTTTCTTTGCACTAGATCTCAATATGAATACGCAAGACAAAGGTCAACCTGTATCTGCTCCATTGCGTGGTGAAGTAGTTGTTGCGGGAACCGGAACATACAATACATTTATTCTTAAACATGAATCCCTCGTGAATGGGGAAAAGATAGTGTGGTACACGAAATATCTGCATATGGATACTATTGGCAAGCGCGATGCGAATAGAAATGTTATCGCATTGAAAATTGGAGATATCCTTGAACAAGGAGAAATCTTTGGCTTGGTCAGTGATGTAGGTGCACCAGGTGAAAATCATTTGCACCTTGAAGTAAATTTCACTGGTGCTGGTGGCCAGAGTATTGATGTAGTGCCCCTTATAAACAAGTTAGGCTTGAAGGTGCAGGGCACCGCCTACACAATTCAAAATGGAGTATTGAATCAGAACGGCGCAAGACAAGAAATATTCTGGAATAATGAACTACAAACATGGATAACAGGAACCAATGGCATTATTGGTGGTAATTATTTGATATACGATCGTCGTGCACAACAAACAACAGATAACGGGGGAAGTTATTGGCTAGCGTATGAAAAAGGTAAGACTATTGATCAAATGGATAGGGTTGTATGGGACACAGGTAGTAATACTTGGAGGAAGTGGGACATTGTGAAAAATGATTGGGCACTAGTAAATGGCAAAAAGCAGATCTGGAATGGTACTTCCTTCACCGATGCATAGATATGAAAGAGCAATACATTATTTTAGCGTTAGTAATTACTGCCTGCTCAACTGGCGCTGTAGTTAAAGAGGATTTAATCAATATCTTTGATGTTGCTACTATTCAAAGGCCTTTTGAAATAATTGAAACGTTCCAGCGAAACGATGGATCAGTTGCTTACACAAACTATGAGGATGTGTCTTTTCATAAAAAACCGCATGATGTCTTGCTAGAAATATATAATTTACCTTCAGAATGTTCCTCTTCAATTACTGGTATCAGTAAACCAGAAAAGTTTGTTGGCATTGCTGGTAAGACTGAGTGGGGTCGTGTAGATGCATGGGATATTCCTATGGAACAACCGTACCCCAACGCGCTATGCCAACCACTAGAAATTGCATATCAATTACAGGACAATGCTCCGTCTATTCCTTTGCATGCTGCCTATGCCTTTTGCAGTGAATATAAGGGTAAAACCGTTGTCCTCTGTGTCTCGCAAATGACCGACAATCCAAAAATGGCAGAAGAGATTTTTAAGACATTCAAGTGGACGGAATAAAGTCTAAATCCCCACTTTCGGCTTGAAATAGCCCTCTTCAGACTGATATGATCTCCTGCAATGCACGTTCTCCCCGCGAGCGTCGAAGCCACTCTGCAGGATTTAGGGTTTTCAAATACCGAGCTGCTCATCATTCGTCATCTAAGTGACGGTACCCCACAGACTCTTCGCGAACTTGCGAGTGTTACGGGCAAAAGCACGGGTGTGCTGGACAGTGCCAAAATTTGGAACTTCCGTGTCGCCTATGCGGAGGCATGGGCGGTCTACACAGGTATTGATATACCCACTGGCTACACTGCAAAGCAGTACGCGATGGATTTGCAGGCAAAGGATAAAGCGATTGTGGTGGCTGCGGCGGGGAAGGATCCGGTGTTTACGAGTATGGGGAGTGTGGCGCAAGCTGGATTGATTGATTCCGTTGGTTCTGCACTGGTTCAAAGGGCTCCAAAGGATCTACGCTATGCTCCAGCATGGGAATCTGCCTATCAGCGATTCATAAAAGATCCACAATCCGTAACGTCAGAAGCTCTTGCATATTATAAGCAAGGATCCGCTATTACGGTGAATGGTGTCGCGTTGCGTACCGACTCCGTGATTGGTCGTATGTTGGCTGGGGTGTATCAAAATGCTTTCTCTGCGCCCCAAGAAGAATTATTCGCTAAAATTGCAGCAATGGAATTAAGCACGGGTATTACTGGCGCAACAATTTTAGAAGCACTACGCACTGCACCTGGAGATTACAAAGCACTCTTTGTTGCAATGCAGAAAGCCGCAGCTAATGCCGGGTATTCCAATATATTCTCTATGAATCAAAGTTCGGCAATCCCACAAACGCCGGAAATTCTAAGCAGCTGGGCCCAGAGTTCCGGCGGATATGTAACGATTCATTTCGACATAACTGCACCGTTGCTGCAAATGCAGTATGGAACTGCGTCTATCTATCTATGCGACGGCAGTGGCAAGCAGTTAAGTAATCAGCCAATAAAGGCAAATATTCGGGGTACCCATACTGTTGTCATGAAAGAGGCAGATATATTTGCTCAATTAGGAATGAATAATGTTTCTACATCAGTATCGTTTAGAATTGCTATTTATGGTCAGAATGTGAATATGAGTAATCCTCCAGGGTATGCAGGACGACAGGTAACGAATTCGGTTACTATTGGGTATCTAGGATCAAATTCTCTAAGCCCTTTGGGCAGTGAAAGCTGGATTGAAGGAGTGCTCACTGGGACGAAGTATGGTGTGGATTGGGACAATGAAACTATTCGTAATAGCTGTGTTGCGGCAGCACGTGCATTTATTGCAGCTCATCCGGAATATTATGGTGAAGGTATAAAATTACCTCTTACTGGTAGCAATGGTGGTGACTTCTTGGGAGCAGCGAGGTATATGAGTTCGGTCGAGACATTGGATGCAACCGGTAATGTGATAGTGAATAGTGAGGTGAACGTTCCAGGCTTCACAAAACATTACCTTACACAACAGGATATTCAGAATGGAGTTTTGCCGCCTGTTGGGTCAGTGGTGGTGTGGGATGTAAATTATTCCGGTAGCAACATTCAGGGACACATTGCGATAGTCCTTGCAGTGGATAACGAGAAGAAAACGTTTATTGTGATAGATACAAATGCAAAGGCAGATCCAGTTAGCGGTGAAAAACTTAGTACAATTAGAGTTATCAAGAATTTCGGCAACCTTATAGGTTGGATGACAGCTGATACTCAGCAAAACAAATGAAGCAACGGATATTTATTATTATGGGGCTGCTTTTGGTGGGTTGTGCTCACTCTTACAAGAGTTCCTCTTGCTCGGATCTAGCCAAACAGGTTCCCGAATTCGTGGATCTGTTTGGTCAATGGGAAGAGACCAAATTGCCTGCCGACTTAAATGCTTTTATTTGTTTACCAGAAAATAAATCAATTGTATTAGCAAAAGCACGAGGACCTTTTGAAGGAACTCCATATACGCCACAAAGCATTATTATTGCTGTTCCTCATGGCTCAGAGCAATTTTGGTTTAAGGGTCCCAGTGGTCCCCGTATTGCTCAGCAAGTTTTCTTTGGGACTGGAGCACTCATTTCTAATGAAGCTTGGATAGAAAATTTTTGGGACTGTCCCTCAAACTCAACAAAATTGTCTAATACTCAAAGTATGTTTTTTATGGATGGAACTTTGCAAAATTATGTGGCCTGTAACTATCACAAGGGATATGTAGCACGGGTTAACGATGCTATTCTACTTTCACAAACTGATTTTGATGGAGATTTTGGTAAGGATAATGAATTAGGGAAAGAGGCTTATGAAATGATTCTTCGTAGTATTCACTCAACAAGTAATTAGGCCGCCTTCTTCTCTTCTTCCTTCCTTGGCATCTTGTACGGCATTTCAATACTGAACTGCGTGCCTTCACCCTCTTTGCTTTCGAACCAGATGCGTCCGCCGTGCGCCTCGACGGCGCCGTGGACGATGTAGAGCCCGAAGCCGTTGCCATTGCGCAGCTTTTCTACGTTGCTGGCACGGTAGCCCTTGCCGAAGATCTTCTCTTGGTCTGCCTTTGGAATTCCACAGCCGTGGTCGCGTACGTGCATTGTCCAGCTGGTGGCTCCAGCTTCAATAGTCCAGTCCACAACACCGCCTTCTTTGGAATATTTCACTGCATTGCTAAGCAGGTTCTGGATGATGATACGGCCGTAGTGTTGATCCATTTCCAACGGTACTTTTGGCAAATTCCAATGTTTCTGGAACGTGACCTTCTTTTTGTCCAAAGAAGATTGCAGCAGTTTTTCAATATCCGTTATCACCTCCTCTAGGTTTTGTTCCTTGGGGTCAACGAAGAGGCGGTTTAGGTCGATACGGGATACGTCGAGAATCGTTGCAACCAGGTCACGAAGGTCAGCTGAGGTGCGGTGCATTAGCTCTATGGGTTCCTTCATATCTTGTGGCACGTCCCCGTAAGTTCCCTCCATCATGCTGTCCGTTATGAGCAGAACAGCGCTGACAGGTGTTTGGAGTTCGTGGCTTACGAAGGAGAGGAGTTGGTCTTTCTGTTTATCAAGTTCCTTTAATTGGTTATTTGCCGTTTCTAATTCAACGGCCAGTTTCTCAATTTTTTCGCGAGCCGCAGATTCTCTTTTACCACTTCTAATTAGAAGAATTCCAAAACCAAGAGATAGGAAGAAGGTAATAAGCGTCAACATTCTGTTAGTAGTATTTTCAAGAAAGAAAAATTGTGATCCAACCATTATCACTAAGACATATGCGATCAGTTGAGATCCAATAAGACGAATTTTCAGAATTTCTAAACTAGAAATAGAAAAAACAATCATGAAGAGGAACACAGGCAAGACAAAGAGGCTATACAAATTAATTTCATAAACGCCAGTCTGACTTGATATGTATTCGGTTATAGAAAACACCCCAAAGAAAAGTAATAGAGCTGATAACACAGTTAAGATTTGCAATCTTTTCGTGCCTTCACCTTTTTTCCATTCGTTTACACCAACCAAAATTATCAACATAATGACTAGAATCTCAATTAGGAGCTTGTATTGAGAAAGGAACTTGCTATTTTCAGCCTCGCATACCGGCTGGTAAAAAGTCATTATCGATTGATTTGTTATAGTTATCCACCATGCAGGGAGAGATAAGGCCAGTAATCCAATTTTCTGGAGATAAGAAAGATCCTTTCCTTTCGCAATCAATATGAAAAAGTAGGCTCCAGAAAGATAAAAGATGATATTTATGTAGTCTAAGGGTGCCCAGAAAAAAGACACAAGATTATAATCGCTGGATGTCCACACAATTACGTCCCCCAAAAGCCATAAACAGAAACTCGCAGTAAATAATGAAAATACTTTTGAAAATAATGAAAATTTTGATTTAAACAACACAAAAAAACTTACTGCGACAGTAACAAATATAGGCACAAGGTGAGAGTAGAAAGCTATAGTGTGGTAATCCTGTGTTGTTTCAAAACAGGTGTTTATGTCCATATCGGATCATTATATCATATTTTTGGTTTGTAGACGACTAAGGATTTCGAATGGATGGCATACCCAAAAAGAATCATTTGCCACATCTACTGGCAATAGAGCGGAAATAAGTGGTTTTTTACCAGTTTTTTTCCAAACATCAATGAAACTAGGTAGGAAGATATTTTCTACAAAACTCAATTCTCCACCCTCAAGAATAAAGTTTTCAAACAAAATTCCATTGCGCAAGAATAAATAAATATATCTGTTGTAATACTCTTTTGCTCCATTCCCACCTCTATGAAACCAATCAGAAGCATCAAAGAGATACTGTTTGCTATTGGGAAATACCGATTCTAATAGCTCGTGATGAAAATCGATCAGGGATTGATCCCATAATGTTTTTACTTCCTTTATTTTTCGCCCATCACTTCCATTGAATTCAATAATTCTTTTTGAACATATTCTATTTTGTGGGTTTTCTCCTAACTCTTTTTGGAATTTCATCTTCCCTAAAGCATGTTTTAACGGGTTATTTGTTGTAAACTTGTCATCGTAATATTCCAAGAACATGGGTTTTATACCAACTCTATCAATAGTTTCTATAAAGCGCTCGAGTTCATGATTTGGTGTGAAAAGTTGACGAAATAGTACAGCCTTAAAAGAATTCAAAAGCGGCCCCGGGATATCGCCTTCAAGATAGTCATGTACTTGTCTTTCAAGTTTTTCATCTTTCCAGCGTTTTTTTAATTCATATACAGCTTCCAAAAGTGGAGTGTAAACAAATTCGCTAAACTCTTCATGATTCATCACTAATTTTTTTATATCAACTTTGTTTAGATCAAGACTAGTTTGCATTTTCGGGCGTGGTGCAAACGTCTTCATCTGAATCTCCACATGTAATCGTGGTGCAATTAATTAGATTATTTGAACATTCATCTTCACAAGAATTATCCAGGCATTTATTAAAATCATAGCCCTTTACAATAAACATCTTATAATTAGATAGGCCATTTGGGGGGCACTCATCTGGTAGAGAGCAATCCCTAGAGAAACAAATCTCTATAAATGGGTCACAGTTCGCCTCAACGATATAATCATAATCCTTAGTGTAATAGTATTTGTAATAGCTAAAGGCAATCGGTAGGACCAGTAAAATAAAAACTAGCGCCAGAAAGACACGCCTGCCTAATGTCGAATTTTCGATCATATAAATATATTTAATCCTATTATACTGATATTACAAGTAAAATGTAATTGGGTATCGGAGATACCCTTGAATAAGGCTGCAAATATAGAAACTCTTATCGCAGATATAATTATTTGTCTTATCTGCTTCAGCTACAGTCTACGTATCCTATGCTTTGGATTCTTCTTGCCTTTGCCTGTCCGCTACTACACGGGATAGCTAATCTTATTGATAATTACCTTACCGATAAAGTTTTCAAAAACGTGTCTACACTTGTTTTCTATAGTGCGTTTTTCAATATTGCCTTCTTGCCATTTATTCTACTGATCGGTTTACCTGCGATTCCGGAGCTCCGCTTTGTGCCGCTTCTAATCATCATCGGACTTATTGATGTTCTGTACTTATATCCATATTTTCTTGCATTGCAAAATGATGATACCTCCGTTGTTATCTCGCTCTTTTCCCTTGGGAAAATTATTGTTCCGATTCTAGCTTTTTTTACTGTAGGGGAAGTCTTAACTCCACTCCAGTATGTAGGTTTTATTGTGCTGCTTCTATGTAGTTCACTTCTTACCATGCGTTCATCAAAAATCTTCCATTGGAACCAATCATTTTATTATATGTTCGCTGCATCATTATTGCTTTCCGTGCAGGCAGTGGTATTTAAATATCTTTTTATCGAAATAGGTTGGATTGATGGATTCTTTTGGAGCGTAGTGTTTTCTTTCTGCTGGGCAATGTTATTACTTGTCTTTCCGGTAGCACGTCAGGATATTCGCCGAACATTCTCGAATTTTAAGGGCATAGCGCCGATCTTTGCAGTCGAGGAATTTGTTACATTCGGAGGTACTGCCGCCGGAACGTATGCTCTTGCACTCGCACCCACCACTGTCGTGAAGAGCATCGAGGAATTCCAGCCGTTCTTCGTGCTGATATATGCATTGCTCTTAAAGAGATTTTTCCCACACTATTTTCGTGAAAAAATTGATCTGAAAAGCAGCATGAAAAAAATCATACTTTTTTGCGGAATGACTATCGGTATTTTCTTAATTGTTCAATAAATAATTTGAATTTCTACAAGTCCTCCAGCACCAAATCAATCGTCAAAATTGCAATAACCTCGTTTTTTTGCCCAAAAATAGGTGCATACGCAGAAACGTATTTGCCCCATTTATCCGTAAGGTACTGGGTGCCCGCGGTAACAGTGGTAGGCGTAAGTGGTGAGCTGAAGGTATAGGGGTAACCAGGCCATACATTTTCTTCATCGGGATCCATTTGACCATCACCATCGTAGTCGTCAAATGCTGGGCGGTTATAGTTCGCATCTGCGTCTACCACAAATTCCCACAGTGCGCTGCCACTTGCAGTGGGCCGCAGCACAGAAGCCCATTTAATTCGTTCATTACTTTTTCGAATGGCATTCAGCTTAGTGAATACCCTCTGGTATTCGGGCTTCTGCATATCCTCTTTCGTATGCAGCACTTCTAAATCTTTCCAATCGATCTGCGAAGCAGCTGTAGCTGCAATCGCCTTAAGCCGCTCTGCTGTCTGCTCCATGAGAGCATGTTGCATGGAAGAGCGGTAGGCAAAGCCAATAGCACCAATAAGAACAACAATGATGCCTGCAGTAATCACTCTTTTGCGCGTGGCGACGATACGTAAAAATGATGCTGCCCACCCAACACAAAGCAGTAATGCGGCAGAGATACCAACGAGAACGGGGGTTAATTGTCCTGTGCCCCTTGTTTCTTGGTTGAGCATTTTTGCATCTACATCTGCGTTTAAAAATGCTATTGCCACGCCGGAAGCATTGCGGATTGGTGCAGTCGCAGAGACCGTTGTGCCCCACTTGTCGGTTATAAGGTGCTTATCAAACCGTGATCCTGCGAAAAGTTTTTGTTGTGGCACAAAATTTGCGGCAGAAAATTCATACACATACCCGGGCCACACATTCTCTTCATCGGGTTCCATAACTTTATTGCCATTGTGGTCGTTAAATGGCGGTAAATTGTAATTTGCATCGGTATCCACCACTATTTCCCATTTCTTTGGTTCTACCGTTGGTCGGAAAATATTCAGCCAGAGAATATCTTCGTTATTGTCGCGAACGTTTCGAAGAGTCGTGAAAACTCTTTGATACTCCGGCTTCCGCATATCCTCCTTCGTATGCAGTGCCTCCAAGTCCTTCCAATCAATCTGCGATGCAGCAGTTGCAACAATCGCTTGTAGTCGTTCCCCTGTTTTTCGTACCAGTTCCCGTTGCAATGATGCGCGGTAGGCAAAGCTTCCAAGAGCGACAAGTATGAGAGTTATACCTATGGCCAATGAAACTCTTCGAAGGAAAGCTCTATTTAAGAGAGATGTATTCCACGCGGCCCAAAGGAGCAACAGTACACTCAGGCCGAGCAATGAACTGAGTGTCCACTCTACAAATCCCCATTGTTCCGGTAGTTGTTCTATTCCCATATCAATATTCAAATTCGCTACTGCATTACCCTCTGCATTGAAGATCGGTGCTGCGGCAGAAACGGTAGGGCCCCATTGGTCATCAACAAGCTTTGGCTCTGCAATTGCTTCCCGTAAAAGAGTATCCGGCGAAAATGCAGAATTACTGACATCATACGGGTACCCGGGCCATACGTTATCGTCACCGGCGTCTTGTATACCATTGTGATTCCAATCGGTATGTTCTGGCAGATTATAGTTGGAATCTGCATCTACAACGAATTCCCAATCCGTACCGCCACGCGCAGTTGGTCGCTGGATGTAAATCCACTTAATATTTTCATTACCATCGCGAATTGCATTGAGTGTCTTGAACACTCTTTGGTACGCCGGTTTCCGCATATCATCCTTGGTGCGTAAGACAGCAAGATCTTGCCAGTCGATCTGCGAGGCGGAAGTTGCCACAATCGCCTTTAAGCGCTGTGCTGTTTGTTCTATAACTGCACGCTGCACGGAGGCTCTATATACAAGAGCGCCACTAGTGCAGAGGAGTAGAAGTGTTCCAACTACCACTGCAGCACGTCGCAGACTCAGCGTACGCACTAGGCGGCTAATGCTCTCTTGCAGCGCACAAGCGCTTGCAGCAAGGAGCAGAAGGGCAGCTAAACCAGTAAGTACTATTGCCGACCAGGCGGCCTTTCCCCAAGGCACTTGAAGGTCTTTGGCTTCTATATCTATGCCCAATACGCTCATAGCCTTACCGTCTTTACCACGAATAGGCGCAAAGCCACTCAGAAACGTCCCCCAGCGGTCTGTGTAAGGACTGCTATTGGCAATGGGCCCAGCAGGGATTCCCGCGGCAATGGCGTCTTGATTGTGTACGTTGTAGTACACGCCAGGAATACCCAGGTCATCGCGGTCATCAACAATGCCATCACCAGAAGTGTCGTAGACTGCGAAAGGGTCAACTGCATCGGATGCAGAAACAAATTCATACACTGCAGGAAATTCTGTGGGTCGGAGAATGTAGGCGTACTTCACGCTGTCGTTCTGCTGTTGGATCTCATGAAGTTTTGTAGCTATATGTTTGTACACTGGTTTTGTAACGTCATCGTGCACCCGTATTTGATCCACCTCTTCTGCGGTAAATTGCAGTGCACCCGTGGCTGCAATTGCACGCAAACGACTGAGTGTCTGCTGCTGCAGTAGCCGTGCAGACGCCATATGCATCCCATAGGTAACCCCCGCTCCTACAAGACACAGAATACCAAGGCCAACGAGTGCCCGCGGTTTGTAGAGTAGTGAAAGTAATTCCTGTACTAGGGATTTGTTTGCTGCAGTGAACCGCACAATAACAATAAGCAGCAGGAAGGTAATAAAGATGATGCTGAGCATCATTGGGTTCGAGGCTGCTGTGCGTGGCAGGGTGCTGTCATAATCAACACCAATGACGGCAACGCCCTTGCCGTTTTCATTCACAATAGGGGCATACCCCGAAAATAAATCTCCCCATTGTGTATCGGTCGATACGTTTGTTGCGAGGGGCTGTTCCAGTGCCTGCTGCATGAAGTGAGCATCATCATCGCTGTATTTTTCACCAGGCGGACTCAGGTGGTCTGCATCATTGATGAGGCCGTCGTGATTCAGATCAATTTTGGCATCGGGGTCCAACGAGTCGGCATCTGCCACGAATTCCCATGTTGCGGGGTCCGATGTTGGCCGCATGATGTAGACAAAACGAACGTTGTCGTTGTTTTCTCGAACACGTTGCAAACGATTGATGACGCTCGCATATTCCGGCCGACGAATGTCATCCTTACTTTGTAAAAGGGCAAGTTCCCGCGAAGTAAATTGTATTGCCGCCGTTGCTGCTATGGCTTTTGCCTTCGTCTGAAGCTTCTGCAACTCATATCGTTCCTGCGCCATGCCGTAACCGGCCGTAGCGAGCGTTGCCAGCACAATGCCCACTGCCATCGTAACAATTCCGCTCTTGCTCAACACAAACGCTCTCAGCGTCGACCCCAACCGGATACGCAACGGCACCATCTCTACCGTAACAACATGCATAGCCTCCGCCTTCCGGTCCTCCGTAGAAGGTTTTTCGGTTCTATGCCACAGCGCATTAAAGTGCGCTCGTTGCTGCTCCGCCAGTTGCTCGCTCTTTATAAGCGACGCATGCAGCGTGCTGTAGTCTATGGTGCACATCAGGTTGCCGCTCACAACCAGCTCCGTACGCGGCGAAAGCTCACCCGCCGGCATAAGGCGCGTTTGGCGGTAACTGAACATGTCGTGGCTCTGCATGCGTTTGCCTTCAATCGTGTCCGGTGCAATGCAGCGAATGAACTGGCCGTGTTGGTAGCGCTTTTTAAACAAATCCACTTCTAGCTGGCGGAACGCTTCGGTGCTGGGTGGCAGCAGTTGCGGTAACACGTGCAGAATTTCGCCGGACGACGCACGCACGAGTTCGGTCATGGCGCGCGCAATGCCGGCCTCGCCTTCGAAATGCTGTACGTCGGTGCGGTGCACGCCTTCTTGCAGCGTGGAAAGATATATTTCTAAATCTTTGCCGCGCCGGTCGATCATGTCTTTCTGCGCTTGGAGTTCCTTGCGTGCCGACGCAATAATTTCTTGCAACGGCGGCAACCGTAGTTTGGGAATGCCGTTCACTTTTACTTTGTGCAAAAAGCCGCGGCTTACGAGTTTCTTTATTGCACCGTCTGTGGCCGAAAGCCCTTTCCCTACCTGGGCGGAAACGTCGCGTATGCCCCACACGGCGCCATCACTTACAACAGCCAAAACCTGGCGTTCCGTCTCCGAAATCCCCAATTCCTCTAAAGTTGCTGCAATGCTGTGGGGAAGGGGGGACATGCAACCCGTGATGCTACCATGTTTTTTACAGTTTGCAAGTTTTCACCGAGGGCTTCTACAGCCATTTTCTGCTATACTACTGGGAATTGCCGAACAAAAATTCCACCACCCACTGGCGCCAGAGCGGGTTCTTGCTGGGGTTCGTTGCAACACTCCTTGCAGTGGTGCTGTGTGGAGCGGCGGCGTGGCTTGTGTACCGGCATACGGCAGACGTGCAGCTGAGCAACCTGCGCCAGCGCCTAACGGCGATTGTTTCCACGGCAGCCCTGCAGTTTCGCGACCCAGAGTTGCTCCAGTTGCAGGAACGCGAAGACTATCATCGCCCAGCCTACGAGCGTGCAGTACGCGGTCTTCTAGACATTCGCGCCAGCAACCCCGAAGTGCGCTTTGCATACATCCTCCGCATTACCGGCAGCGGCACCGTGTTCGTGGCCGACTCGGAATCCCTGAACCCCGACGGCCCGCCCGTCGATGACGACGGCGACGGCGACTTAGACGACTACGTGTGGCCCGGCTACGTGTACGAAGAAGCTCCCGTGGAGGCGGAACAGGGGCAGTACCAAACGGCGACCAGCGACATTTACAGCGACCAGTGGGGAACCTATATAAGCGGCTACGCGCCGATTCGCCTTTCCGGCGGAACGCTCCTTGGCGTGCTTGCGGCCGACATTCAAATTGATGACGTGCTGAAAGAGTCGCGCCAAACGCTCGTGCCGTTCCTGGCGCTCATCGGGTTGCTCACGGTCGTCATCTTGCTGCTGTCGCTGCTGCTGCTCACGCTCTGGCGCGGCAACGTACGACAGCTTGTGGAACTGGACCGCCAAAAAGACGAAGTCTTGAACCTTGTCAGCCATCAGTTGGTGACCCCCATCACCGTTCTGCGCTACACGCTGGAAAACTTGTTGGAAGGCATTGTGGGCGACATGTCGGCGCCGGTTCGCAGCGAACTGAAGGGTATGCAGGTGCAGGCTGAAAACCTGGTGGAATTGGGGGAATTGCTCATAGACGTAACGCGCTTAGGGCTTGGCCGTTTCCGCATCGACCCAAAACCGGTGAACCTGCAAGAACTGCTCGCCGAAGTGAAGAAGACGAGTATCGTACGTGCGGAGCAGCAGGGCGTTACGGTGGTGAGTGAATGGAAGAATGTGGAAGGAACCGTAAACCTCGACCGCCGCTACGGCCGCATGATTTTGGAAAATTTGCTCAGCAATGCCATCAAATACTCGCCGAAGGGAAGTACGGTGCGCTGGCAGACGGAAATTGCAGAGGGCAAGCTCACCATCACCATTCAAGACCACGGTGCCGGCATTCCTCCGCAGGAACAAACGCAGATCTTCAGGAAAGGGTTCCGTGCCAGTAACGTTCGTACGAAAGTCGACGGCACGGGCTTTGGGCTCTTCATTGTCAAAGGCGCCGTGGAAGCACACGGCGGGCACATCGCCTTTACTAGCGAAGAAGGGAAGGGGACGACGTTTAGGGTGGAACTGCCCGCGAACTAGGTTTACAAGAATACAAGTGTACAAGTGCCTGGAGCAAAGACACGAACTTGTAAACGTGTATACCTGTAAACTTGTAAACCTGACCGCATCACCAAAAGGCCAGACTAGGTCTGACCTGTTGATGTTTGTGTTGTCCTCCGGCCTATCCGCAGTGCGAAATGACTGCCGAGCCCGGTGGAATGTTGGTGAGGAGAGGAGTCCTCGTCTCCCTGCCTTGCTTTGGTCGCTTGTTTCTCCTCGTGACCTCGCGAGGTCCCCGTACCAGGCTCAGAAAGGCAAGAGCGCAAGGCTCTTGGAGCCATGGGGAGTAGGTGTTGGCGCATTATGCGGTCGCTCCTCGCTGAAGAACGCATAACGGCATTGCAGAGCAGAAAGGGGCAGGGAAGCAGGTTCTGTTTCGCTGCCTCTGTATGCGTTGTGGAGGAAAAAAGATCAGTGTTTGTTTGTGCTGTTTGTTGCGGGATTTCCGATTCGGGGAAATCACACCACTATACGTGAAACCACGATTTTTCGCAATGACCAGGGGTTGCAATGTATAGGAAATATGACACGCCTGAGATAGCGATTTTTTGGCTTATGAAAGGGCTGAATCTGAATGAGGTTGTTCCATCATGGCCGTACCGTCCTCTTGCGCATCCCACGGTCCGTTTTCCAAAAAAAGAGCCGTCCATTCGGCGCTGCTGGGGTGACTCCTGTAGTTTGCAACGAGTGCTTCCAGCTCCTCGCACGGCATGCCAACGATTCGCGCTGATTTCCATCATGTCGAGAAATTTCTGCAGCCCGCACCGGGTTTGCACGGCCGTACGTTCAACGTTTTCCACCAATTCTGCGCACATGGGCGGGCCCAAGGCGTCCGCGCCTTGTATGCGAAGCGTTTCCAGAGCGTGTCCGTACAAAGGCCATAATCCTTGTTTGGCGTCTTCCATTTCGTCCTTCGTGGCCGGTGCACTCTTCAGTAATGTGCGCGCGTTGAGCATGGCAGAGGAGAAGGCAGCGATTCTGGGCGCGTGTGCTTGCAGCGGTCAAGCACACTCCGCTGCTTTGCGCCGCGATGCATTCTTTTTGCAAAATATTTGCATATAGAAAAGCCATCGACTACACTGCGTTGGATGGACATTCGCACCGTCATTAGCAGCAGTGGACTACGGGCAACACAGCCGCGTTTGCTCGTCGGCAGCGCTCTTTTGGCCTTAGGAGCCGGTTCCCCGCAGCAAGTGCACGGCTGGATTTCGCGAAAGCGCGAGCATGTGGACCTGGTTACGGTCTACCGCGTGTTAGAGGCATTTACGGAACACGGTCTGGCGCACCCGCATAGTTGCTCCGGCGCGTACTCGTTGTGCCAACACATTGGTGTGCGTGGCGGGCACACGTTGCTGCATTGCGAAGACTGCGGCGGCACGGACGAAATTGTGAGTCCGGAATTGGCGGAAACGGAATCGCACGTTGCGAAGCGCGCAGGCTTTCATGCCCACACCCACGCGCGCGAACTCCACGGAACGTGCAAAGAATGCTCATGAATATGAATGTCCTTCGTCCTCTGTCCTAAGTCCTCATCCCAAATTCCTATGCCCCGTTTTACTTCAACAATCCTCACGGTGTTCCTCCTCAGCTGCACAGCAGCTCCCACCCCTTCTGCGGGGGATGCCCTTACTGTTGTCACCACCATCTACCCGCTCCAATATCTTGCGGAGCGCGTTGGTGGCGATCACGTAAACGTCACAAACCTCACCGGCGGCGGAGTCGAGCCGCATGAGTACGAACTGACGCCCAGCGACCGCACGCTGCTGCAACATGCAGACGTGGTGCTGTGGAATGGGGGAGAGGTCGACAGCTGGATGACAGGTGTCGTTGCGGAATTGGAGCAAACGGGGGTCCAAGTGGTGGAGGTACTGCCGGTGGTGAAGCCTTTGCCTGCAGACCCCCACTTCTGGCACGACCCGCGCCGCATGATGATGGCGGGCGACACGATCGCCAATGTGCTTCGCGCGGGCGACGCTGCTCACGACGCAGACTACAGCGCCAATACCGACGCACTGGCAAATGACCTGCAAGCACTCGATGCAGAGTTGGAACAGCTGACGCAGGGTTGCGCTTTGCACGACGTCGTGACCGCGCACGATGCCTATGCCTATTTGGCGGAGCGTGCCGGGTTCACCCTCCATGCCATTGCCGGCATAAGCCCCGACGAAGAGCCGACGCCGCGCCATATGCAAGAGCTGCAGAACATGATCCGCGACACGGGTGTTGAGACCGTTTTCTTTGAAACACTCACGAGCCCTGCTTTGGCAGAAGCACTTGCGAAGGATACTGGCGTGCAAACCGGTGTGCTCAACCCGCTTGAAGGACTCACCCAGGAAGATCTTGATGCACACCATGACTACCTGACAATTATGCGCAGCAATTTTGCCGCATTGCGCCGCGCCCTCCACTGCCAATGACCGCCGCCGCAGTACAATGTCGGCATGTGAACGTGGTAACGCCCGACGGGCGAGAGGTTGTACGCGACCTTTCCTTCCGCATTCCTATGGGGTCCTTTACCGGAATCCTGGGGCCAAACGGGGCAGGAAAATCCACGCTCCTGGCGCTCATTCTGGGCATTCTCCAGCCAACAAGCGGAGAGATAGAAGTGCTTGGCAAAGCCCCGCTCCACGCGCGCAAAGGCGGAACCCTGGGCTGGGTGCCGCAGCGGGCAACCGCGCTGGAAAACGCATTCCCCGCAACGGTGGGGGAAGTGGTGTCGCTCGGCAGGATGACGCGTTCCCCGTGGGCGCTCACATCAACCCAGAGTGATCGTGATGCGGTGAACGAAGCACTCCGCGTTGTGGGTATTGAGCATGTGCGCAACCGTCGCATCGCTTCCCTTTCCGGGGGTGAACTGCAACGAACGCTCATTGCGCGCGCGCTTGCTTCGCAGCCGCAGATGCTCCTGCTCGACGAACCCGACACCGGGGTGGATGCGCCCTCGCAGGACCAGTTTGGCGAGTTGCTGTCGCAGCTGCACACGAGCGGCATGACAATTCTCGTTGTGTCGCACGACCTGCACCGCATTACCGAGCGCTGCACCGACGTGCTGTGCCTGAACCAAAAACTCTACTGCCATTGTCCCTCGCACGCGTGCCGGCATGGCGGGGAGCTAGCACACTGCGTGGATGAAGCGTTCGCAGAGCACCAACATGCGTACCATGAACAAATATGAGTATTAAGTATTACGTATTAAGGGAATTATTGTTCATTACTCATCCGTAATACGTAATACTTAATACGTAATACGATCCCATGATATTCATTCTTTCTGCAATTACTGGCCTGATACTCCCTCTCGCTCATGCGCGGGATTCTGCGACTATTGACTACAACATCAGCAGCACGTTCGTAACGGCAACAGTGCGTGCAATCGAGAGTGAAACGAAATCGGTGGACAGCGGGTACGAGCGAACGGTGCAGCAAGTCGTGCTGCACGTAAACGATGGAGAGCAGAAAGGGAAAATTTTGCACTTGGAAAATGGCATCCTGGGCGACCGCAAAGACATGGAGCTTGCGGTGGGGGACCGCGTCATCGTGGAAGTATTGCCCAAGGCATAGGGCGGCGAACCCGGTTACCTGATTCGCGAATCGTACCGCTTGCCTTCGGTTTTCTGGCTTATTGTGGGCTTTTTAGCACTCGCGCTGCTGTGCGGCGGGTGGGTGGCAATTCGTTCCATAACGGGGCTGCTCGTGTCGGTGGGCATTCTTCTGTACGCCGTGGTGCCGGGCATTATTGCCGGGTGGCCGCCGCTGCCGCTGTGTCTTGCGGGCGCCTTCGGCATTGCACTCCTTTCGCTTACGTCCGCCCATGGCTGGAACAAACGGACCAGTGTGGCGCTGTGGAGCACGATGCTCACCTTGGTGCTGGCGGTGCTGCTTGCGCAAGCCGCAGTTGCCTTTACACACCTCTTTGGCATGGGGAGTGAAGAAGCCACGTACTTGGAGCTTGGGGTACTCAGCGGCATAGACCTGCACGGGTTGCTGCTGGGTGGCATCATTATTGGCGCGCTCGGCGTGCTGGATGACATCACTACGGCGCAGGCCGCCGCGCTGGATGAGCTGAGCCGGGCAAACCATGCCTATGGCGTGCGCGAGTTGCTGGCCGCTGGCAAATCCATAGGCCGTGAACACATGGCTTCGCTCATAAACACCTTGGCGCTTGCCTACGTGGGAAGTTCCCTGCCGCTCCTGCTGTTGTTCCACGTGCAACGGGACCACCCCTGGTGGGTAATCCTGAGTAGTGAAATGTTCGTCGAAGAAATTGTGCGTACTCTGGTTGGCAGCGCAACACTGCTGCTTGCCGTGCCCATTACCAATTGGATTGCCGCAAAGGCGTTTGCCCATGGCCGGCATAGTTCTGTACGTGGACATTCACACCATCACTAAAAGATGAAGCGTTTCCCCTCCATAGTTGCGCTTTCCTTACCCACCTTTGTCAGGGCGACAAAGGTGGGGCCAAAACGCTCCGCCGCTGAGCCCCCACTCCGCTTGCCCCATCACCCCCGCGCAGCGGCGGACCCCTCCTCGAATGTTCCTCTTCATCCATGTCATTCTTACTAAGAGCACTCATCGCCGGCTCCATCGTGGGCCTTACTGCCCCACTTCTAGGCACAACACTTGTGCTGCGGCGCGACACGTTCTTAGCAGAGGCACTGGGCCACGCAGCACTCACGGGTGTGGCGCTGGGTGCGCTTGTTGCGGTAGCGCCGCTGCCAGCCGCACTCGTTACCACCACACTTAGCGCACTGCTGCTGGTCTACGTGCGTTCAAAAGGCGCGCTGCCGCGCGAATCTTCGCTGGGCATTCTGCTCTATGCGTCGCTGGGGTTTGCGGCAATTGCGCTCACGGTGGCGCGCAGCGCCGGGCTGCGCATTTCTGGCCTGCTCTTCGGCAGTTTGCTCACCGTGAGTACGACCGATGTATACATCATCTTTGCGCTGGGCGCGGTAACGATTGCGTGCGCTCTGCTGGCGCGCCGCACGCTGATGGGACTTAGTTTAGACGCTGCCTGGGCCGCGAGTGCCGGTATGCCAACACGGCTTGTGGAATACCTGTTTACGTTGCTCTGCGCCATCACCGTTGCCATGGCACTACCGACAGTGGGGGCGCTCCTTGTGGGCGCACTTATGATTCTGCCGCCGCTTGCGGCACTGCAGTTAAAATTCTCATACGGACGAACACTCCTTGCAGCATCCTGCCTAGGCTTACTGGACGTGTTGCTTGGCATGGGCATTTCGTACCAGTGGGATTTGCCGAGTGGAGGGACGGTTGTACTAACTTCTGTCCTTGTACTGGGTGTTGTTGCACTGGTACAGAGGGTATCCAGGTATCCAAGTAGCCACGTATCCACCTAAAACAAACTCTGGATACTTGGATACCTGTAAACCTGGATACTTTTTTATATGTGGCAACTCCCCAAACCCCGCTTCGCCAAATACTGCTGGTGGTAGTCCTCCGCTTTCCAAAACGTTTCTGCGGGAACAATGTGCGTGGCAATAGGGCGCGCGAAGCGGTGCGATTCTTCCAGTGCCTTTTTGGATTCCTCCGCCTTCCGTTTTTGCTCATCGGAATGGGTAAAAATGACTGTGCGGTACTGCGTGCCGGTATCCGGCCCTTGGCGGTTTACCTGTGTAGGGTCATGGGAATTCCAGAAGACCTCAAGCAGTTGCTCATAGCTGATCATGTTCGGATCAAACGTCACCTGCACGACTTCCGCGTGGCCAGTCGCGTTGGTGCACACGTCTTGGTACGTCGGCTTCTCCAGCGTCCCACCCTCATACCCCACCTCCGTTTTTTCGACGCCAGGCAGTACGCGAAATGCTTCTTCCACTCCCCAGAAGCAGCCGGCGCCGAAGGTTGCGAGTTCTAACATGAACTACATTGTACTCTTAACCCAAGTCCTCTCTTTTTTAGGAGCAATATATTGTATCCCAGCGGCTTTGCATGCCTGTTGTTGACCTTCTCTCAATTGCTTTTTGGTGGGCCCATTTCTCAGCGCATACAATTTTTTTCTCCGATCAACTCGTTTCACTGGTAGTACTGTTTCTTCATTATTCGAATGCTGCTGTCCACGTGGGGGATTCATAATGGTTTCAATATCAACCTTATTGGAATCACTAGGTGCAATAAATTCTGGGTGAAGCAAACAACTCAGTGCCTTCATTCGTGTATCTGCAAGTTGTTCTAAGAAGTTACATGCAGCAAGCAGGCGACTAATGCTGAGCGTTGCACTTTCATGTGTTCGTAAGTCGCAGTCGAAAGGCCGACGGAAATCTAGCGGCGGCAGAAGGTCTAGCGCATTTTGCTGCTCCGCGTCGGATAACCCTTCGGTAACCTGAATGAACAATCTATAGTGGTTATTCTTCAGCCGCTCTAGCGTCGTACTCATTAAAGTATCCAGCGCCACTCTTCGTTGTCGCACTTGTTCTTGTGTAGCCAACATTGGTAGCGGCTTAACTGTTGCACAGAGAGGATCCTGGTCTATGCCCATACAAGAATAGGAAGAGTTTCAAAAAACTCCGTAGGTCGTGCCTCCGGAGGAGGTGTTATGTACCAGCTTTTCCTATAAAAAGCAAGGCTCTAAGACTGTGGTTTTCCTTTCTATGAAGAGGAAAACGAGAAAATCTGGGCAGCGGCTGTTACGCACGCTGCCCTCGATTTGCTGTACGGGTCCTTTTCTTACGACCCGACGACATTCTCAACCTGTGGTGCTTGTGGCACGGGGTCCCGCATATAGACGCGGTCCCACCATGCTGCTCCTGCAATCAGAAGCAAGGTGCCTATCACCTTGAACGCCTGCCACAATATTTGCCTCATGCTCGGGTCTCCTGAAAAGAACAAATTGTACAACAAAATGCCTGGCGGAACGTTTCCGCAGGTGCGGGTTTTGTAGCCGGAATTAGCCAAAAAAGCAAGGCTCTCAGAGCTGGGTTTCGCCTTGAATAAGACGAAAAAGAAGAGGTGTACGGGGGCTGGGTCCCGTACACCTCCGTCTTGTAACTGCTGCGCGTCTAATGATGTGACGCCAGCAATGACGATGCCGCAATAATGCACTCGGCTGCGAGCGACATCAGACACAGGCCGATGATCATCCAGGCTGTGGAAAGAAGCGTCCTTCCAACTGCCTGGTGCACCGGTTGCAGCTCCCGTTCGTGCTTTCGCACTGGATGGAGAGCGTCCATGGTTTCTCTCCTTTCCCTCGAAACGAGGGGGTTAGAGAAGGGGTGAAAAAGAACACGAATATATGAACTGCCCCTTAAGCCCCACGTCACGGGCTCAAGTTAGGCACGCTATGCCAGGTTTTTTCCTAGAAAGCAAGGCTCTAAGGGGTTACTCTGCCAGCAACTATGACGTCCGCACTCAGCACATTCATTACGCGTTCCATCGATCTTTCTGTCGCCTACATTCCCAAGGCGCTTCTGGCCGTTGCCACCCTCTTCGTGGGTTTCTGGCTTGTTGGAAAAGTGACGAAGTTCGTAAACAGCACGCTGCTTTCGCAACACGTGGACCCCTCGCTTTCTACCTTCTTAAAGAGTCTTGTCAGCATCGGGCTCAAAGTGCTCATCATCATTACGGTGGCTGGCATGGTAGGCGTGGAAGTCACCTCGTTCATTGCGGTCATTGGCGCGCTCGGTTTGGCGTTGGGGCTCAGTTTGCAGGGCAGCTTGGGCAACCTTGCCGGCGGCATCATCATCTTGCTGCTAAAACCCTACGAAGTGGGCGACCACATTTCGGCACAAGGCCAAAAGGGGACAGTGGACCGCATCGAAATATTTTCCACCGTGCTGCGCAATGCAGAGGGCCACACCGTGTACATACCCAACGGCATGGTTGCAGGGGGAGTGATTACGAATGAAGGGAAGGCGTAGAGTTACGTTTGTGGTTGAGAAATTTCGACAGGTTTCCCTTTTCCCAAAAGATTAAAAGCACTCCCGCGCATTTCTGCAACGCAGAGCAGAAGCCGCATATTTTCTTCCTGCAGTTGTGTGTTCTCTTTACGAAGAAGGTGATTTTGGAGGCGTTCAGCTTGTAGCTGATTATTCTTTTTTCGCATGATTCGTTTCGCTTGTGAAAGCTTCGAGTGCAGGTCTCTGTTTTCATCATTGCGTATAAGCAGCGCGTATGTTTTTGGGTCCTCTTTTTCCAGACGGTCTTTGAATTGCTCCTTCCATGTCTGCTGGCGCTCATCTGCAAGCTTGAAGAGCGCTTGTGTTATCGCGGTTATTGCATCGGTAAAACTGCCGAATGCACGAATCTGTTCTGGATCCATACTTCGTACAATCTCCAACATTGTTGCTGCACCAGTAGAAATACTCGGTTTGAATCTTTCAGGCAGCATTTTTTCCAGCTCTTCTAGATTACTAGGCCCAGGCATTCCTTCTTCGGTAATGAGGTGTGCAAATTTCCGCAGAATGACGGGGTCGCGTAGGTTGAGGTACCCCGACAGTTGCGTTGCTCCTTCAACCTCTTGCCTGTACATAGTATTGAATTGTTCCAATGTTTCGGCCGCAAGTGGCCGTACCGAAGAATGAATATGAATATGGAATTCATCGCCCCCGGCTGACATAGGTGTTACTTCTAAACCCTGGTCGCGCAGGAGTTTTGTCGTTGTTCCGTGAATGAATACTTTCGCAAGTTCACGAAGGAAAGCGGTTCCATTTTCATGGTCCGTAAGGTCGACCACGGTACGCATACCGTTTACGTCGAAGAAGAGCACCGCGTTATTTTGCAGGTCCGATGCGTTGGCATATTCATTCTGTACCAAGTTTCTCATGTGTTGCCGAAGTTGGAAAAATCCGTATCCCTTAGAAAGGATTTCCGTTTCGGGTTGAGAAAGAATCGGGTCGTGCCAATAAACCTTATGGAGCAACGCGATTTGCTCTTTAAGCCACTCTTCGTAAATGGGCCGCACTTCATTTCGTGTTTCCACTTGCTGTGGCTCCAACAAATTGAGTGTTGCAAATACCTGGCGACGTAATTGCTGAACGCTTGTCTCCAAGCCTTGCAAGTGACCGCTCACAACTTCTGCTCGCATGTCCGCTTGCTGCTGTTCATAGGGTGTTCGCCCGCGTTCTTCGTCTGTCAGTAAACATTCAAGTACGCGCAGGCGCTCCTGGATTGCAGCATCCTGGTCTAGTAATTCCTTATCTGGCGCTATGGAGAGTCGTTCGGGTGTCGTCAAAACTTGGCTGCATAAGTGGCAAAAGTATGCAGAGTTTGCACAACTTGACACTATAATGCAAATGATTTTTATTAACATTATAGAGAAGAGGGTTCTTTGTTCCTGCAGTTGCCCCATAGCTCGTAAAAAAGCACTCAATACGCTATACTGATGGGAATGCACCCACACAAAAAATTACTGCTGGCGGAGCTGGTTGCAGCGCTTGTGGTGTGCACCACGGCCTCGGTACCGCTCACCGGCATGGTGACGCAAACGCACCGTGCGCGCCCCACGGTGACGACGGTGGAAACGAGTCATACAAAGAAGCCGGTGAAGAGTGTTGCGAAGGGCCAGAAGACAACAAAGAACAACCGAGTCATGCTCCAGGTTCAACGCACGAAGATTGTGGGCCGCGCTGTACCACAGCTGCTGGCATTTGGTGCTACCTCGACTATGGGCGAGTTTCACGGGGTTGCTATGGAAGCCCCAACGGATGGGTTCCCACTCTTTGGCAACGCAGTCTTCCCCGTAGGAAAAACACCGAATTGGGGCGCTATGCGTACACCGGAACAGTGGCTGCGCCGGGCGGAGGAAATCCCCGAAGGGGAATGGGTGGACATTCCGCCGTACGATCTCGCCATTCTTACAAAGCCCCTTAGCGACGTGCTGCCCGCAGAAACGCCTTCGGAAGAACGCATTGTCACTGCGAAGCTCTTCTGGAGTACGCGGTTCTTTGGCGGCTACAGTTTAGACAGCGGTGAATACAAAGCGCGCCACAGCGGGGTGGACATCAAACTGCCGCCAGGCACGCCCGTGGGCGCCATTGGCGGAGGCCGCGTTGTGGAAGTCTCGCATGAAGACGGCCACTTGGGCACGCACGTAATGGTGGAACACCACCTGCCCAATGGAGACAGGATCGTTTCTATCTATGGCCACTTAGAGTCCACAGCCGTGCAGGAAGGCGATGCCATTGTCGCCGGGCAGCTTATTGGCGCGGTGGGCAACACCGGTAATTCCACGCAGCCGCACGTGCACTTGCAGGTGGACCGCATTTTGCCCGGGGAACACGGCACACATATTCCCTACTGGCCGCAGCGAACGCCGACTGCAGAGGAAGCAGCGGCATTTACTCTCAACCCTGTGTGGGTGATTGCTGAATGGCAGTAACTTTGCGCAGCGGCGGACCCCTCCGTCGTTATACGAAAACGAGCCGGTATTGCATTTTGCAGTAACCGGCTCGTCCATTTTCCTAAAACAAAATTACCAGGTTCCAATATCCATCACTTTTGCCAGACGCATGCTCCACTCGAAGCGCACGTTTAAGTCCGGGTGGTACCACGTAGTTCCCTGGTGGTACTTGCCGCAGTTGAGCGGCTTGGATTCACCCGGCACCCACAATTCCACGTTGCGAATGCAACTGTTCCACACGTCGTCGGTGGAAACCGGGATTCCTTTGCTGTCCACCGGAATCAGTGCGGCAATTTCTGTGCGCGGGGCGGCCAAAGCCTGTTCTTCCGCGCTTTGCTCGCAGGAGCCGGGGTCTTGCAAGAACGCTTCGATTTGGTCTGCCGTTACGCCGAAGGCGCGGGCATAGACCTGGGAAAGGAAGCCGATGACGAACTGGCGGCCCATGGCGAACAGACGCTCCTGCACGATGCAGAGTTGCGCCGTTTGCTCTTCGCTAAACGAACCGTCTTCGTTGGGCCCTGCTCCGCCGTACGCGCCCGGGGCAATGCCGGTGGGAGCGAATCCGCCGCCTCCGCCGTTACCGGTGAAGAAGCGAATGATGCTGTAGAACTGCTTCTGGTGAGAGCCTCCGCCTGCAGGCTCGAAGACTTCGAAGAAGATGGGCGCGGAAACGCTGCCGTAGTTGTTGCCGTCACCGCTGTAGGTGGCCGTTACCTGGTACAAACCAACCGGCAAAACCGTGGAAATGGTTGCCGTGCCCGTGCCGGTAAGGTCCAGCGTCACGATCGTGCCGCCGCTGCTCACGATTTCCACCGTGCCCGTCGTGGAACCGAAGCCCTGCACGGTAGCGTTCAAAGTGATTGCTTCACCGAATTCCAAGGTGTCTTTATCTGCATACAGCAGCGTTGTAGTGGCGTGCTTGTCGATCGTTTGAACCACGGCAGTCTCCACCCCGGAAATGCTGGCGTTGTTGTTGGAGTCGCCCAGGTAGTGCGCCGAAATGGCGAACGTTCCCACCGGCAGCGCGCTTGTTGTCAACGTTGCCTGGAATGCGCCGTCGAGCGTGTCGCTACCCAGCAGCACGCTGCCGCTGTAGAAGTCCACGGTGCCCGTGGGGTTAAAGGCGCCGGCGACGGTTGCCGTAAAGGTCACCGAGTCGCCAATTACCGAGGGGTTCAGCGAGCTCAAGGTTACGACCGAGTCGGGGCTGTCTTTGTTCACGTCTTGCACCACGACGATTTCCACGTTGGAGGCGCTGGCATTATTATTGGAGTCGCCCTGGTAATGCGCGGTCACGTTATGGCTGCCGACTGCAAGCAGGTTCGTCGTAAAGTCCGCTTGGAACGAGCCATTCAGCGAATCGGTGCCAATGAAGGTTGCACCATCGTAAAAGTCCACCGTGCCTGTTGGGTTGTAGGCGCCTGCCACCGTTGCCGTAAAGGTGATGTTTTCACCCACGATAGCGGGGTTGTTGGAACTGAGCGTCGTGACCGTGTCGGGGTTGTCCTTCTTGATTTCTTGCACCACGACGACTTCCACATTGGAGGCGCTCGCGTTGTTGTTGGAGTCACCCAAGTAGTGCGCCGAAATATTGTGCGAACCCACGGCCAATGCCGCCGTTGCGTAGCTTGCTTGGAAGGAGCCGTTCACTGCCACGGTGGTAAGGAGCGACGCGCCGTCGTAGAACTCCACGTTGCCTGTGGGGTTGTAAGCGCCGGCGACCGTTGCCGTAAAGGTAATAGTGGTGCCCACGACTGCCGAACCTGTCGAGGTGATCGACGTTACCGTGTCGGGGTTGTCCTTCTTAATTTCTTGCACCACGACAACTTCCACGGCCGAAATGCTGGCGTTGTTGTTGCCGTCGCCAGAGTAGTGCGCCGAAATGTTGTGGCTGCCGACAGCCAGCGTGCTCGTGGTGAGCGTTGCTTGGAACAAGCCGTTCAGTGTTCCGTTTCCAATGAACGTTGCGCCGTCGTAGAAGTCGACGTTCCCCGTTGGGTTATAGGCGCCCGACACCGTTGCGGTGAAGGTGAGGCTTGTGCCAATGACCGCGGAACCGCTGGAGGTGATTGTTGTCACCGTGTCTGGGCTATCCTTATTAATGTCTTGCACCACAACGACTTCCACAGCTGAAATGCTGGCGTTGTTGTTGGTGTCCCCCAAGTAGTGCGCCGAAATGTTGTGGGCGCCAACACTCAAAGCATTCGTCGTGTACGTTGCCTGGTACGAGCCGTTCAGCACTTCGGTGCTCAGCAGCGTTGCGTCTTCGTAGAATTCCACGTTGCCGGTGGGGTTAAACGCGCCGCCTACGGTGGCTGTAAAGGTGACGTTTTCACCCACAATGGCCGGGTCGCTGGAGCTGATGTTGGTAACCGTGGTGGGGCTGTCCTTTTCCACGATGTGCACGGAAACTGAGGGTGACGTGCTGCCGACGTTGTTCGTATCGCCTACGTAGACAGCGGTCATAAGATGATTGCCTACTGCCAGGCTGCTTGTGGCAAACGTTGCCGTTCCTGCAACGACTGTTCCCGTGCCAATCGTCACTCCGCCGTCTTTAAACGACACGTTGCCGGTAACGTTGAAACCGCCGCTAATGGTTGCCGTAAAGGTGACCAAGTCCCCCACAATGGAGTTGGGATTCGGTGTATCCAGAACGGTGGATGTTGCCGTTGTGTCTTGGTCCACCACGTGCACCGTGGTGCTGGCGCTGGTACTGCCCGCGTTGTTCGTGTCGCCCACGTAGTGGGCCGTCATGGGGTGGCTGCCGACTGCCAGGCTGTTTGTTGCGAATGTCGCAACTCCGGCGACAAGGGCGCCCGTGCCAATTGTGACTCCGTTATCTTTGAATTCAACCGTGCCTGTCGGGGAAAACCCGCCGCTGACTGTTGCCGTGAAGGTGACGGAGTCGCCAACGGTGGAGTTCGGCGTCGGAACGTCTAATACAGTGGAGGTGGTGGTTGCCGCCTGCACGACGTTCACAACGCGCGTACCGGAACCCGTGTTGCCCGCAACGTCGGTCGATGTGTACGTCACCGTGTATGAACCAACGGCATTGGCATTGACGGTGCTGGCTGTCCCCACTGCCAGAGCGCCGTCGACTCCGTCGTTCGCCGTGGCACCTGCGTCTACATAAGCCGTTCCCACCGTGTGGGTTGCCGGATTACTGCCCGTAATGGAAATAACCGGCGGCGTGGTGTCGACTTCGGTCAGCGTACCCAAGCTTGTGGAGTTGTCTGTGACGCCGGTAATAACGGAAGCACCCGTTTTCTTGATGGTTCCCGTTGCCAACGGCGCCGTTGCCGTTGGCCGAATGCGGATGTTCTGCCATGTAAGACTGTTGGTAACGCCGTTGGAGGATTCATTGGCGACCGTAAAGGTTATCTGTGACGTGGTAATAGAGGAAATTGCCATGCTGGTGCCGCTTGGCTGGTCGTTGATGTTGCGGTTGTCGGCACCTGCGCCGCTCGTGCGGGTAACAAGCACCGTCGGCGCAACGCCGCCGGTGTCGAATTCGAACCCCGCCGGCGCATTTAAAATAATGGTTCCCGCCCCGTTGTCGCCAATGTCTCCCGTGTCCGATTCGCTCAAGACCGGGCCGACGAGTTGGGTGTACACGTTGCCGGTTGTCGCGCTGCCAATGGCCGTGCCGCCCGTAGCCCCTGTCACCATGGTGACGCCGATTTCCGTAAGCGTGCCGAAGTTGTCGCCCGCGCCAATGCCGCTAATGCCGACGTTTGCCCCGCCAGACGAGCGCGAAATGTTACCGCTTGCGAGCGGAACAACTGCCGTTGGCCGCACGCGAAGGTTCTGCCAGGTAAGGCTGTTGCGCACGGTCGAATCACCGTCAACGTCGTCGGTAATCGTAATGGTGACAGTGGAACTGGTCATAACCGTGGCGATCGTGGAACTTGTTGCCAAGTTGTTAATGTTGTTGGCCGCTCCGCCGCCACACCCCGCAGTACACGTTACCAGCACCGTCGGCGCCGTGCCGCCGGTGTCGAATTCGAACCCTGCCGGCGCATTCATAATAATGGTTCCACCTGTTCCCGTAATGTCGTTCGTATCAATACCCGTAATGCCGGGACCCGTAAGCGACGTCCACGATCCGCCGACGGTGGTATTGGAAATCGCCGATCCGCCGGTGGCGGGAACATTGCTCCCGTTGGCGAGCGCCATAGGTATTGCGCCAACCGGTGCAAGAGCTATCAGCTGCGCTGAAACTGTTATGGATGCAAAGCGGCGTAAGAGGGAACCACGCATACAACAGGAAGGGGAAAGTTGTGTAAAGAAACCAACAGGGAGCCGACTGTACCCTGCGTATGCAAAATGTGCCAAGCGGATTTTGCTTGCGCGTCTACTGCGAATCCATATTTCGTTCTTTCCAGCCAGGCGATTTAATTATTCTCTATAAAGTCGACTGGATTCACTAACCACTTTAGCGCTTCTGCACGAGGCGTCGTGGCAAGCGGCACGTAGGGAACGTGTGGCTCTGTGCCGTTGTCGCGGTCTATTTGCAGGTGCAAATGGGGCAAAGTCGAATCTCCGGTGCTGCCGACGGTGCCAATAATGAATCCTGGTTCCACCACGTCGCCTACTTTGGCGGAAATCGTCTCCATGTGGCCGTAAATGGAAAAAACGCGTTCGCCGGTTTTGGGGAGCTTGTGTTCTATGGTTACCGAGTTACCTAAACCAGTTTTCTCTTTGTTGACTGCATACACCCGGCCGCCGGCTATGGCTCGGATTGGTGTCCCCTGTGGCATTTTGTAGTCGATGCCCGAATGCGTGCCCGTAAACTCCCCGGCGTCCAAGTCGTAGCTGCCCATGAATCGCGTGGAATAGAAGAGCTTGTCGGTAATCAACCGCACGTTTTCCGGTGTTTTCTCCTTTTCATTCAGTTCCTTTAGAGGGACTTGGAGCTCGGCAATATTGTACTGCGGCGGATACACGTACTCCGAGGGGCCGATTGCCGCATATTTCCGGTTTAATTGATCGGTACTCGTCATGGTTCCCCAGTTTGGCACCCCCCCAAATGGGTCTATGGCGCATTCAAAGTTCGCAATGCCCTTCCCCGTGCTTTGGGTGTTTACCGCAACCAATGTCTTGCTCTCTTTATTGGCATTCTTCACAAGGCTTGCACCCAGCGAATTGGAACTCTGCACTACCAGGGCTGTAAGCACAAACGTGACAATCGTTCTGCGGTAGACCGCACGTTTTACATGGTGTTCTGGCACCAGAGTGGCAGGCGCTGCCGGTGCTGGGTTTGGTGTGGCTGGTATGTCCATAAATCCTAGTATTATACCGTATTTTAGGCACTTTGAGAATGAGCGAATATTACGCTTTTAGAAGGGCCGAACGCGAATTCCAACTGTTCCAGCACCCTCTACCGTAAAAGAGGTGCAACACTCGTACGGTAGGCGCGTATACGCACGTCGGAACTCCATTGCATAATGTTGAGAAAGAACTGGCTCAACTCGGCGTTGCTTACCGGTGCATTGGGCTGGAACTGCGCGCCTTGCCAACTGGCTGGCAGCACGTCGTTGTGCTGGGAAAAACTGAGAGCCGCGGCCACATCTCCTTCTTGTGCAACATCGCTAAAGCCATGAGGTGCAGGTGTGTAGCCCGTGGGCAGAGCATCTGCCGAGCGTGTAAACAACATGAGTGCTTCCGAGCGCGTAATGGCATCCTGGGGGCGTGCTTTCCCGTCGCTGCCCCCGCTCACTACGCCGTAGAGAGCGGCGGAGTAGAACACGCGGCTGGTCATGTCTTGCAGCGCGTCGTCGCTTTCTTGCGTCGAGACGTCGCTAAAGTGAATATCGGTTTGTGGAATGTAGTCGGGCACCGGCAGACAATTGCCGAGCAGCGCCAGTGCTACTGCCGCCAAGCGCGACGCAGGGGTGGCGGCGCTTGCCCCCTGTTGCGTTTCTGTAACAGCGGACATGAGAGATTCCGCGTCGGGCACGGTCGCCGTCTTGCTCAAGACGTTTACCGAGGAAGCCGCAGGGTCGCTGGGCGAAAGGCCCGTGAGCAAGACGGCTGCACCGGGAATGTATTCCAGGCAGCCGTTGAGCACCGGATCTTTTTGTTCACACGAAAGACCTGCAACGGGCTGGAACGCACCCGCAAGTTTTATGGGCGTGTAGAGCAGTTCACGTTCCACGAACTGCTGCTCGCGCACATGTAGTTGCTGCGCATATCCCGAAACCGCCGGGTTGGAACTGAGTGCCATAATATTGACAATGAATCCAGAAAATTCCGAGCGGCTTGTGGTACCCATGGGGTCGAAATCCTGCGGCACCACGTGCTGCTGTTTTGCCAGTACTACGTACGCATCAAACCAATGCTGCTCGCTTGCGAGCGTTAACCCGCGCGGCATAACGCCGGCTGCGCGCAGCAAGAGGGCAAGTGATTCACCGTTCGTTGCGAAGGCGTGCGGCTTAAACGAGCCGTCGCCGTAGCCTTTCGCAATGCCGTGCTCAGCCGCCGTGTACAGCGTCTGCGCTATGAAGATGCCAGAGGGCGACGTATCGTCCTTCGCAACATCAAGAAACGTCACGTCCGTTTCGGGCAACGTGTCCGGCACGGGAATGCAGTTGCTAATGAGCGCGATCTTCACAACCTCAAATCGTGTTACGGGTCGGTTGGGCTCAAACGGGAACACGCCGGTGCGCTCCGCGGCGTCTTGTTTGCCCGAGGAGTGGTTGCCCACGCCGCTTACTATGAAGTCGCCTTGGCCCGCGATTTGTGTTTTGCGCAGGGTGTCGATGTACCGCGTATTCGGGTCATTGGCCGTATCACTAAATGTAAGGTCGCGGTCTGGCACGAACTGTAAACAAAGCTCCAGTGAATTGAGCGCTATGGGATTGCGGTATGCGTCACCAACCGGACACCCTTGCGCGTCGGTTATGCCTTGGCCCTCCATGGCGGTGGGCCCACCGAAAGCTCCTATGGTGTTGCTGAAGGCGAATTCGTTTGCATCAACTTGCGGACTTGGTGAGGGCGTTGGGGTAGTGGAACCCACGCTCGTAGCAACAGATGACGCAGGCGCAGAACTCGCATTCCCACTTGGGGTGCTGCTTTGGGCTGCACTGGGGGGTGTAAGAACAGGCGATGTAACAGTGCTTCCATTGTTTGCAAGAGCGGCATCTTTCTCTGTCGCAACGGTCGCAGAGGCAGTCACGCTTGGGTATGCGCCTGCAAACACTGCGACTTGCAGTGCAATCGTGGGTGCGGCTGCTCCCGTAGGAATAGTGGAGGAAGTCGTACAGCTTACGGTTTGCCCCGTAATAGAGCACGACCAACCCGTGCCCACGGCGCTCACGGGCACGAGTCCGCCGGGAATGCTACTGCTCACGGTCGTTACGCCGGTGGTGGGTCCCGTTCCAACGTTGCGCACGCTCACGGCGTAGGTTGCCATGGTTCCCACCGTGAGCGCACCTTGCGGCGCAATGCTCACGCTCGCATCGGGGTTCACGTACGCATACACCACGGTCATAGTTGCAGAGGCGGAGAGCGCCGATTGCGAATCCAAATTGCCCGCGCCCGAAAAACTGGCGACAGCTTCGGCCGTAACCGGCAAGCTCACCGTGCCGCTGCCGGTGAAGAGCGCCGCGTCTGTTGCCGAAAGGGGACTGAGTGTGGTGGTTCCGGTGCTTGTGGTTGCTATGGGGTAGGTGATGCCCGAGCTTCCAGCATAGTCCGTCGTACCATCGTAGGCGCTCAACGCATTGGACTTCGCAACGCTTGGCGTGTGGGTAAGCAGCACCGTGCCGTCTGGCCGCTTCACCGTAACCTGCGCGGCCAAGGTGCTTGTGACGGTGGTTGCGGCACTGTCCAGGCTTTCGATGTTCTGCGTGCCGCTTATGCCTGAATTCAGCGTAAACGTCATGCTGGAGAGCGTGCCCAGCGAGGAATTGAACTTGGGTACGGCAAGCGTTTTGCTCCAGTTCGTTACAGAGAGCGGAAGTGCCGCTGTGCCGCTCTGGGAGCCTGCAATTGCACTCTGCGAAAGTCCGCAGGCGAGCACAAGGACAAGGCATGCCCGGAACCAACCAACGGGTCGTTGCATGTGCGAAGTGTACGCAGTGGATTTTTCGCAAGCAAATGCGCTTGAACACTGCTGTATACTCCATGCCAACCTTTCCCCATTCTTCCATGAAGTTTTCCCCGCTCCTTGCCGAGCTCGTCGGCACGTTTCTGCTTACGCTCCTTGTGAGCGTCGGCGTTGTTGCCGGTTACGACCTGGCGATTCCTGTGGCTGCAGGACTTACGCTGGGCCTGCTTGTGTACAGCCTTGGCGGCGTGTCCGGCGCCCATGTAAACCCCGCAGTCACGTTGGGGCTTCTAAGCGTTGGCAAGATTTCCGCCTCGAAGGCGGTTCTGTACGTCATTGCGCAAGTCGCAGGAGCGTTGCTGGCCGCGGCGGTCTGCAGCGTGCTGCTTGGCACCGCTGCGCACGTGGAAACCGGCGACAGTTGGAAGATTCTTCTGGCAGAAGCCCTTGGAGCAGGCGTGCTTGTTATGGCAGTCTCCTCCGTGGTATGGAAGAAAACGCCGGATGACGCCGCAGGGCTTACCATCGGCGTTGGTCTCACCTTGGGGGCAACACTCGCAAGTACCGTGAGCATTGGTGCAATCAACCCTGCAGTTGCCGTAGGCGTGGGCGCACTTTCCTGGACGTACTTAGTCGGCCCGCTGCTTGGTGGCGTTGTCTTCGCGTGGCTGTATAAGACGGTGGTGACTGCGAAGTGGTGATGCCAGGAGGAGAAGAATGAAAAGAATGAGAAGAGGAGAGGAGGAAATGATTCCTCTCCTCTTTTTTTTCTTAGTCTGCGATTTGGAAAGCAGGATTTGTGGGTTTCTGGAGAGCATGCAGAAATAAATCTCGCAAAATTTCAAAACCTTTCGGCGTCATAACGGATTCCGGGTGGAACTGCACACTGGCGAATCCTTTGCCTTTGAGTGCATGCACATCGCCGGTTGTTTCATCTGCGCAGATTTCTATGTCCGTACGATCCTCCACAGGTTTTTTCCCGGTAAAGGAGTTATAGAAGCCGACAGTTTGCGGCGTGCCAAACAGATCAATATCCGCCTGCACTCCTTGGGTTGGCTGGTCCTTTTTCTGTAATTCAAGGCCATGTTCATCGCAGAGAATTTGGTGACCAAGGCAGATGCCTACGTGAGGAATGCGTTGATCTTTTAGCTGCTTGGCGATTCGTCGTAGGGAACGCATTTTTTCATTGTAACCGCGTGGATCGCCTGTTCCAGGTCCCAGAATCACGATGTCGGAACTTGCGAGCATTTGATCTGCATCTTTCACGCACGTCTGCATGACGTGCGCCCCCATTTTTGTGGCCATTTGACCGAGGGTGAATGCAAAGTCGTCTTCTGCATTAATAACGAGGATCTTTTTGTTTGTGAGTTCGGGAACACGCAAATCGCACGCATGTTGATCATGGAGATGATACGAAGAAAGGTTGGCATTGCGTTTTGTAAGCTCCCTCTGCACGTCGGCGTCGTTGAGGATCTCATCAAAGCCGGGGAACTGCGGAGAAGGTTTACCCTGCAGAACGCTGAGTAGCCCAGCAGCTTTCGCTTCACACTCTTTCACTTCATCTGCAGGATCGCTGTCGTGGACGAGTGTACTGCCCGCACGAACGTGCGCGGTGCCATCTGGGAAGATCTCTGCCATGCGTATGGCAATGGCAGACTCCATGTAAGAAGTTCCATCTTCTCCGCGTCCGGCAATTCCCACTGCACCGCTGTAGAAGCCCCGCGGTTGTTCATACCTGGCGATGATTTCCGGCGTCGTGGGGTAAGGACTTCCGGAAACGGTGGCCTGGGTATGTGCCGCGGCAAGAATTTCTCCGTAGGAGGCGTGTGTTTCTCCTTCTAGCGCGTACGAGGTGTGGACGACGCGGGACAAATTTTCCAGATTCGGTCCCAGAATTCTTCCGCCCATGGGGCACAGTCGCGCTGCCACTTTTCCTTCTTCATCCAGCACTTTTACCAGTTCGCCGATTTCTTTGGGGTTCCGCAGGAATGCAAGAAAATCTTCTTTCGTCATGCCGTCGAATTTGCGGAACGTGCCGGAAATGGGATGCATGCGCAATGTTGTTCCCTCAATGCGTACATGCCGTTCCGGGGAAGCTCCCACCAGCGTCCTGTCGCCAACATCCATGCAGAAATGCATGAAAGCGTTCGGCTCGGAAGTGAGCAAATTGGCAAAAATCCTCAGCAATTTTGTGCGGGAATATTCTGCTATGCGCGCCTCCAACCGAAGGGGATGCACGCAAGTACTTGCGTTGCCGCCGCCGATTTCTTGCTCAATGATTTGGCGAAAGACTCCTTGTGCTTCGTCGGATTCCAAATCACGGCAAACCCCGCCCGCAAGTGATATCGGTTCCTTTGGAATGCACGCTAGCAGATCTTCGAGGCGCGCATTGTACTGGCCGCATACGTGCATGACGAACAATCGTGCGGGATCTCCTTCAATGCCAGGAAGACCGCGGTCTTCCACGGCGTTGTACGGTAAGGCGAATGCTTTCACGACATTCCCGGGGCCAACACGGTCGATCTGTTGAAAACCAATTTCGTGAATGCTGTCTGCGGAATCTGGAACACCCAGCAAGATGCGAATGTAAGAGTTTCCTTTCTCATGGATAAGTGCATAGGGTAGGGAATTTCCTTTTGAATTTACTATTTGCTTTACAACGCCTTGAATCACATTGCATGGTTCCATGGTGGGAAGCGGATAGGGTTGCATAAGAGAAGTGGAAAAAAGATATATAAAAAAACACCTTCCGCTGTTCGGAAGGCAGAAAGGGGAATGAAGGTACAACCTATCTCCAGCCGTACAGCGGTTTGCATGGTTCCTGCCGCCAGGACCCCCGTTGGTTGCGTATGTACTTATACACCGGTACAAAGGTACACAGTCGGAAACTGATCGTCAAGATGTTTCCAGCAGGATATTCGCCTAGATACATCTCCTTTCAAAGGACCCCGTATGTATGCACGAAACGGTACACGCATACATGCTGGCCGCTTCTCTGTCCGCCTCACCTTGCCTTACCTCATCTACAGGGGATCTTTGTCCTCAATACACTCCTTTACTCCTTCGGTGCAATGCCGGCCCTCCTGCCTAACCGCTTTAGGAAGCGGTGAAAGGCCCCCGTTCCATACTGCATTACCCGGCTGCCACGGGTCACTTTGCTTATACTTATACCAAGCTTCTGCGAAATCTCGCGTTGTGGCATTCCCCCTGCCAGCAGTTGAATCAGTTGCCAGCGCTCCGCCAGGCTCGCTACTTCCTGCGGTGTTAACAAATCTTCCACCAACTCCTTTGCTTCGGCAGGGGATTTGATAACTGCAAGGAGCTCATACAGCTCTTTAAGGTGCTTGGTGCTGGGGGATTTGGCGTTATTGCGCATAGAACTACTCTAGCATACGTCCACCGCATGCGGCTCTTTCTCCAAGAGCGAAGCAACTGCATTTCGTGGAATTTCACCGCGCAAACTACGCAATTCTTCATTCATGCCAAACGTCAGCTTGCCCTGTTGCTCGAGTGATTCTAAGAAGGCGATATGTGCAGCGTGCCCTGCCTGAGACGCTGCCAATTCGGCATATTCGACGGGAGTGCCTATTCCATTTGTTACATCGCAAAGGATTCGTGCCATGCGTGCGGTAACGCCAGACTGCAGAGCTTTGAATTCTGCGGCGGTGCCAGCATCGAATACTTCTCCTGCCCGTAGACACTGCTGCCGCCATTGCAAGAGCGATAGAGCGGTGTACGGCGTATAGTCCAATGTGCTCATAGAAATGTGGGGATGCAAATACCGTTATCGATTCTTCTTTCTTTCATGCTCTTTCAAGAGTTTCTTGCGCAAACGGATGCTTATGGGCGTGACTTCCACAAACTCATCGTCGGTGATTTCCTCCAAAGCCTGTTCCAGTGTCATGGGTTGTACCGGCACCAATTGCACCGCTTCGTCGCTGCCGCTGGCACGCATGTTCGTCAGCTTCTTTCCCTTTGTTACGTTCATGCTCATGTCGTCGCCCTTGCTGCTGGTACCAAGAAGCATGCCTTCGTAAATTTGCGTGCCCGGCGTAATCATCAGCACGCCGCGGTCTTGCGCGCTCCACAGGTCGTATGCGGTAGCAACCCCGTTTACCATGGAAATAATGCGGCCGCGCTCTTGCGCTGCAATGTCGCCCTTCCAGGGTTCGTAGCGCAGGAAGCTGTGGTTCAAAATTCCTTCGCCGCGCGTTTGAATAATGAAGTCGCCCCGCATGCCGAGCAGTCCGCGCGTGGGCATAACGTATTCCAAGCGGCTGTGCCCTTCGTGCGTGCGCATGTCGCTCATTTGGCCTTTGCGGCGGGAAAGCATTTCAATCACGGTGCCGGCATTTTCTTCCGGCACGTCCACAATCACTTGTTCCATGGGCTCCTCTTTTCCATTGGGCCCTTCGCGGCAAATGACTTCGGGGCGAGAAAGCTGCAGCTCAAAGCCTTCGCGGCGCATTTGTTCAATGAGCACCGAAAGGTGCAGCTCGCCACGGCCGGAGACCTTGTAGCTGTCGGTACCAGCAACAGGTTCAACCAGTAGCCCCACGTTTGTCTGCGCTTCGCGGTCCAAGCGCTCCTTAATATGGCGCGTCGTAAGCAGTTTGCCTTCTTTGCCGGCGAACGGAGACGTGTTTACCATGAACATCATCGAAATGGTCGGTGGGTCTATGGCGATTGCGGGAAGCGGCTCTACCTCGGCAGCACTGACCAGGGTTTCCCCTACGTTGATGTCGGGAATTCCGGCGATGCGCACAATGTCGCCCATGCTTGCCTGTTTTACTTCGACGGTACGCAGTCCCTCTGCACGCTCAATTTTGCTGATGCGCCCGTTGCGGCTTTTGCCGTCGGGCGATTTCACCACAACGTTCTGGCCGACGCTCGCAGTCCCGCTGTAAATGCGGCCGATGCCAATGCGGCCCACGTAGCTGTCGTATGCCAACTGAAACGGCTGCATCTTTAGGGGGCCGGTGTCGTCGCCTGCGGCGTCCTTCACATGGTTGTTGATCAAGTCGAACAGCGGGCTTAAGTCCTTGGATGCATCTTCCAGTTTCATTTTCGCAACTCCTTCGCGTGCAATTGCAAAAATGTGCGGGAAGTCGAGTTGCTCATCATTGGCACCCAATTGCCCGAAGAGATCGAACACTTCATCCAACACTTCATGCGGGCGCGCAGCGGGCTTATCAATTTTATTGACGACAACAATGGGTTTCAGCCCCAGTTCAAGCGATTTTTTCAGCACGAACTTCGTTTGTGGCATGGGTCCTTCCTGTGCATCCACTAGTAGCAATACTCCATCAATGGCGCGCAGCACGCGTTCCACTTCGGAACCGAAATCTGCGTGGCCGGGAGTATCCACAATATTCACTCGGGAACCGCCAATGTTGATTGCCGTATTCTTGGCGTAAATCGTAATGCCGCGCTCGCGCTCTTGGTCGTTGCTGTCCATCATCAGTTCACCGGTTTCTTCGTGCGCAGCAAACGCGCCACCTTGTTTTAGCAGAGCATCCACGAGCGTGGTTTTGCCGTGGTCAACGTGCGCGATAATGGCAATATTGCGAATGGGCATAAAGGAAAGCCCTTCGACAAGCTCAGGGCAAGCCGGCCCAGGATACGGATTTTTGGCTTAAAAGCGAGGGCTGGGAGGCCAAAAGAGCTCAATCTTGTTACCTCCGGCACCGCCCGCCGTAGTACGTGGTGGAAGTCGGCCACTTCACCTTGCTCCTTTCCACCTCTACGCTACTGCCCGTGAGCGATACCCAAACGCCCTCGGACGCAGACCTGGCTTTGCAGGTACAAGGCGGCAACCGCGACGCGCTCGGGATGCTGTACGAACGCTACGTGAACCGCATCTTCACCTACGTGTACTACCGCACGCACCACCGTGCCACCGCGGAAGACATTGTCAGCCAAACGTTCCTGCGCGCCTTGGAAAAAATTGCGTCGTACGACCCCAATAAAGGAGTCTTCTCGGCGTGGCTGCACCGCATTGCGCGGAATTTGATCATCGATCACTTCCGTTCCGTGCGACCCATGCAGAGCATTGAAGACGCATGGGGCCTGCCCGACGATGACGACGTGACCCACCAAGTTGATGCAAACTTGAAGGTCGACACTATCCGCTTACTGCTACAGCAACTGAGCGCGGAGCAGCGCGAAATCGTGCTGCTGCGACTCTGGCATGGGTACAGCTTCGCCGAAATCGGCGAGATTCTGGGCAAGAGCGAAGACAGCTGCAAAATGGCATGCAGTCGCGCCCTCAGCAAAATTCGCGCAGAGGTACTTCTCCTTCTTCTTACTTTCTTCTTCCACGCATGAGCAGCGATTTTTCCACCATCGTGCACGAGCTTCTCGAGCTCGACCCGACGCTGGAGCCGCACCGCGCAGCGCTGGAGCAACACTGCCAAACCATTCTGGCTGCAAAGCCGAACGTTCAGGTTGATGCTGCATTCAAGAAGCGCTTGCTGGACGACTTGCACCACCGCTTCGCTCAACGTATGTCTTCTACTCCCTTGCCCGGCGAAGCTCATGCGGAGTCGGGTTCCTCATTCTTTTCCTCCCTTTTTATGTCGAACAGATTCGTTCTCCTCGGCTCCGGCGCCTTTGTTGGCGCGCTGGCAGTCGTAATTGTCACCAACATGCAACTGCCTTCCCCCACGCAGAATCTTTCTGATTCTGCGGGAGTGACTGCAGAAGAGTCGTCTCTTGCCCCGAACGCGTTCGGTTCCTTGGCAACGACGCAGAATGTTCGTGCCCAGAGCGGCGGTGGCGGTGGCGGCATGCCTGTCTCTGCCACTGCGCCTGCGCCCGCCGCCGAGGCGGCAGATGCCGAAGGCAAGCGCATGGCCATCGATTCCGCAATCCTCCCCTACAATCCCACGATTGTGGAGTACTCCTACGAGGGAAATATTCCGTTGCCCGAGGGCGGCACCGTTTCCGTGCTGCGCCGCACCCGCGGCCAGGGCACGAGCGCTGGCGTGGGCGCCTTGCTTGGCGGAGCGCTGGGCGACCTTGCAGACCTTTCGGGAATTTCTGGTTTGAACATTCAGCAAGTCACGCTGAACCAACCGGGCACGCGCGGCCTTTCCATTTCACTCGACTTCGTGGATCAATCCATGTGGATTTCGCGCATGCAAGACCCAGCGGATAACCCCAGTTATCGCTGCCGCGACGAAAAGTGCTACCAGCAGTACCGCATGAAGGAAAGCGACATGCTGCCGCAAGAGACGCTCGTTTCCATAGCGCGTGATTTCGCCAGCGACATGGGCATAGACCTGTCTGCGTACGGTGAACCGAGCATTCAAGACGACTGGCGCGTGTGGCTGGCACAAACGCCGAATAAAGCTGACTACTGGTTCCCCGAGCAGCAGACCGTGGTGTTCCCGCTCCTCATAAACGGCAAAACCGTCTATGAAGAATATGGCACTGCATACGGCATTTCGTTCAGCGTTGACCAGCGCACGAAGCAAGTAATGTACGTAAGCAACTTGCGCACGAACAACTACCAGACTTCGGACTACGCCGCAGCAAGAGACGTGGAACAGGTGAAGAACGCTCTCACCTTGGGCGGGCAGCAGCAGTGGTACGTGCCGCAAGATGCAAAGAAGCTCACGGCAACCGTGGGTGCACCCACCGAAGCATATGTTCACATATACCAATGGAACGAGCAGACCCAAACCAGCAGTGAACTTTTCGTTCCGGCCTTGGCCTTCCCCGTAACGGACATGCCAGAAGGCAGTTACGATGCTCGCAAGACTGTCCTCGTGCCGTTGGCGCAGGACATGATCGACCGCATTCTGACGCCGCCCGATAACGGCATTATGCCGCTTATGGACCAGCCTGCCGTGCGCGATGCAGCCGCAGCACAGGAACCAGTGGCTGAGTAATCAGACTGTAAAATGCTTAAAAGCCCCGGGCCGTTAAACGCCTGGGGTTTTGGTATTTCTTATCCCATCTTTTTCGAGCCGAAAAGTTGGAGGGGTCCGCCGCTGCGCGGGGGTGAAGGGGAAGGCCCTGGATCGCATAGTTGTCGACGAAGCCACGGCGTTCGCGAACGCCGTGGCGAGTCCCGAGCCGGAGTCCCGCAGGCGGAGGCGAGGGGCAAGGAGACCCAG
>CAMTXJ010000005.1:0-47768 GCA_947085695.1 uncultured Candidatus Peregrinibacteria bacterium
CTGGGTCTCCTTGCCCCTCGCCTCCGCCTGCGGGACTCCGGCTCGGGACTCGCCACGGCGTTCGCGAACGCCGTGGCTTCGTCGACAACTATGCGATCCAGGGCCTTCCCCTTCACCCCCGCGCAGCGGCGGACCCCTCCAGTTTTTTTGACACTAGGTTTCACCTGCAACCTCAATCTTCTCTGGCCCACCCGTTACCATCGCTTTAATACGGCGAACGCCAGCGGAAGAACTCTCTTCTTTTTGAATACTGAAGCTGCCGAGCATGCCGGTGCGCGCAACGTGCGGCCCGCCGCAAATCTCTTTACTGAACACGGGACCCTCACCCGCTTTGCCGGTTCCCGCAACGGCCGCACTGGGTTCACCGATGACGTACACTTTTACTTCGGCAGCATACTTGTCATCAAAAACTCCAATGGCGCCTTCCTTCTTGGCTCCCTCCACACTCGCCATGTGGTAACTCACCGGTAAGTCTGCGTCTATGGCCTCATTCACCAATTTTTCGACTTCCGTAATTTGCTCCTTCGTCATTTTGTCTCCGTGGTGAAAGTCGAACCGCAAACGCTCCGCCGTAATGTTGCTTCCTTTTTGCGACACGTGCCGCCCAAGTACGCGGTGCAATGCCGCATTCAGCAGGTGCGTTGCCGTGTGCAGCTTTGTGGTCTGCGCGCTGTGGTCGGCAAGACCGCCGGCAAACTTCTTTTCGGCTCCCGCGCGCGAGGTCTCTTGGTGCTGCGCAAAGGCCTTCTGGAAGCCCTCTTCGTCAATCTTTAGGTTCTGCTCTGCGGCCAGCTCTCGCGTCAGCTCGAGCGGAAACCCGTACGTGTCGTACAGGTGGAAGGCGGTTGGGCCATCAATCTTCCCTCCACTTACGGTGCTCACCACTTTTTCAAAGTGCTTGAGTCCTTCTTTCAATGTCACGGAGAACTGTTGCTCTTCGCCCGCGAGCGCGCGGCGAATGTCTTGCGACTGCTCCACAAGTTTGCCGTACACATGGCCGTACTGTTCTATCACTATGTCTGCTATGCGCGGCGTGAACGCGCCGGTCGCTTCTATTTGCAGTTGCCGTGCAGAGCGAATCGCTCGGCGGATCAAGCGGCGCAGCACGTAGCCTTGGTCCACGTTTCCCGGGCGCACGCCGTCGCCCATCATAAAGACTGCGGCACGCAGGTGGTCGGTAATGATGCGCGCGTGGCGCACAACGCCTTCTTCCAATTCGTGCCGGCCGCCCGGCAGGTTTTCGCGCGGGCTCAACTGCAATACTGCGTCCACAATCGGTTTCAAGCGATCTGTTTCGTACACGGTGCTTACACCTTGCAGCACGGCCGCAACACGCTCCAGCCCCAAGCCGGTGTCCACATTTTGCTGGTGCAGTTGCTCAAATTTTCCTTCCTCGTTTTTGTTGTACTGCATGAACACATCGTTCCAAATTTCGCGCCACTGTGCGTCGTGCGTGGCGGGGTTGCCTTGCGGCGCGCCCTGGCCCACCCAGTAAAACATTTCGCTGTCGGGCCCGCAGGGGCCGGTTTTGCCGGCGGGGCCCCACCAGTTATTTGCCTTGGGCAAAAAGCCGATGCGTTCCATGGGAATTCCTACATTCACCCAAATTTCGGCGGACTCTGTGTCGCGCGGGGCGTCTGCGTCGCCTGCAAAACAGGTAACCGCCAGGTGCTCTTTGGGAATTCCCAGCACCTGCGTTAGGAATTCAAAACTCATGCGAATGGCGCCTTCTTTAAAGTAGTCGCCCAGGCTCCAGTTTCCCATCATTTCAAACATCGTGAGGTGCGACGCGTCACCGACTTCGTCGATGTCCTGCGTGCGCACGCAACGCTGCGCATCCACAAGTCTCTTGCCTGCGGGGTGTGGCTCACCCAAAAGGTAGGGGACTAAGGGGTGCATGCCTGCCGTGGTAAACAGCACGGTGGGGTCGTTTTCCGGCACCAAGCTGGCGCCGGGAATGACCGCGTGGCCATGCTTTTGGCTGAAGAAATCCAGGTACGCTTGCCGCAGTTCGTCGGTGCTTAAACGTTTCATTGCGGCGGCAGTATACATGTGCAGGGCTTGGGTGACGAGAAAACTTCGCACGATGCTTGCCTGTGAAAAATAGGGGGAGCAGAGTGCCGTTGAACTATGGCTATAGGACTCTGGGAGCCGCCGGCAGAGGAGGACTGGTTTGAGCAAAGTGCTGGAGAACTGAATAATATACGCCTCTATGTGGAAGAGCCGGAGGATGAAGAAGAAATTCCCGTTGAACGTAATCCGGTGGAATTGTTGCTACGTGACTTGCGTGCCCATAATCCGCTGATTTCGAAAGAAGAAGAGCATGAGTTGGCACTTGCGAATGATACTGTGCGAGATGCAGTGGTATTCGCTCTCCTTGAACAGCGTCCCGTTCGTGCTTTCATTCAGCAACAATTGGAAAGGCTGAAAACGAGCAAATTAAAGGAAAGCTCTCGAATTGTTGATTTCAAAGCTTACCGATACAAAAAGAAAATCTTGCACACAGCAATAGAAGACATGTTGCCTTTGCTTACTGCGAAGGAACGGGCAATCGATAATGTCCTGCGTGAAAAACAGAAAGGATCCATTCGTTCACGTGGCGGGATTGAACAAGATTTACTGAGACATAACAGTCGTTGTGCAGCAGTACTTCAGGAAATGCATTTGTCGGTGAAGTTTCTTTTTACGGCCTGTATGCCCATTTTGCAGAAAGCATTTCAGAGTCACGGTATAAAGCCGAAATCCAGTGTTGCGATTTCGCCAAAGGCAGCACATATAAGAGGTCGAATACAAGCATCTTCTGTGGGGTATTTGCCTAAACCCCTTTCTGTAGAAGGCGAGCATGAATTAGGTTGGCCTGTAGAGCTTGCCTCATATGAGGCTGCAAGAATCGAGAGTCTTTGCAGGAAGTTCCATGATTCTGCATGGGCTCTGGTTGCACCCAATGCGCGCTATGTGGTGAAACAAAGTGGATGTCTGCGAACCGATTCCCAAAGTGACGATGACCCGATTCAAAAGGGCATGCTGGAAGCCTTTGAAGTTGCTAAAAGATTCAAGGGCAGTAAAAACACCCGCTTCACGACGTATGTGCATAAGGCACTTTCTTTCGATCGCTCTCATGAAATTCGCAAACTCAAGCGGATACGGCACATGGAAAAGCAAATGATTGCTTCAGGTGAATATGATTTTTTCAATACCGTAGCAGCCGAAGAAGAGAGCGGGGCGGAAGTGAGTGAACGACAACAACTGTGTCGCGCTCTGGTTGAAGAATTACTCGCATGCCTGCACCCCGTACAACTTCGTACAATTCGGGACCGCTTTGGTTTGGACGATGGTTGCGAAATGACATACGACGAAGTTGCTCAAAGGTATGGCACCAGTGAAAAAGCTGCATCCCAGGCCGGACGTGGAGCATTTCGCAAGCTGCTGAGTGTCATTCGAAGAAATCCAGCTCTACTGAGGAAATGTGAAGAAATTTTGGCTTGAATCTGTCATTCCTTGCCATAGTAGAGAAGTGACCGAAACCGTGGTTTCTGCTATACTTATTCGATGCGTACACGTGCCATAACGCTCGGCGCCGTCTCTATAGGGGTTCTGGTGTGTTGGGGCATGGCGAGCATGGCGCTGTACCTGTACAACCGCGGACGCACCATTTTGGACGAAGAGGTGCGTTCTTCTTTGCGGACAACCGCCGCCGTGGGCGCGTTGCAGTTCAGCGCGCGAGACTTGGCGCTGTTCCACACGCACGAAGACGCAAAGCGCCCAGCGTACCGCGGCGTCGTTGCGCAGTTGCAGGCAATTAAGTCCGCCATGCCCACGCTGCGCTACGCATACATCATGCGCCGCACAAAAGACCCCGCCATGTTGGAATTCGTGGCGGACGCAGACTCGCTTTTGGGGTTTGAAGAAGCAGACTTAAACCACAACGGCACGCTGGAGGCAGACGAAGAACTGTCGCTGCCCGGCGACTTATATGACGTGCAAGACAACCCCGTGCTGCAAGGCACGGTGTGGAACGCGCCGGCCGTGGACACCGAGTGGTACAGCGACCAATGGGGGACGTGGCTTTCGGGCTACGCGCCCATACGCGACGCCGCGGGCAATACGGTGGCGATACTCGGCATCGACATGTCGGCCGCGGTGTACGAACACCAAGTGCAGCGGCTGTTTTCGGCGCTCTCCGTTGTTGCCACCATTGCGGTCGTCATGCTGTTTGCCACCATTATCGCGCTTTCCATTTGGCGGCAACAGATTGCGGTGCTGGAAGAAGTGGACCATGAGCGCTCGGCGCTCGTGTCGCTGGCGTTCCACCAACTGGGAACGCCGCTTTCCATTCTGCGTTGGTGGATCGACATTCTGCGCGGCCAAGCCGCAAACAATGCGGAATTGCTGCATACGTGCACGCAGTTCGAAGACGCCACGGCGCGCATTGGCAACGTGTACGGCGCGCTGAAAGACGCCGACGCGCTCAGCCTTTCCAGCAAGGAACACATTGCACTGGAACAAACCTCGCTTACGGCACTTTTGGCGCCCGTTGTGGAACGCATGACGAAGCGCCTGCAAACGCGCGGCCAAACACTCGTCACCGACATTCGCAATGCGCCGCTGCTCATGGACGCGCAGCGCATACGCCAACTGGTGGAAGAACTTGTGGAAAACGCCTCCACGTTCTCGCCGAAAGACGCGCAGGTTACCCTCACGGCGCAGCCGCGCCACCGCATGGTCGAAATTTCGATAACGGACAAGGGCATAGGAATCCCCAGCGACGAACTGGGCAACATTGGCACAAAGTTCTACCGCGCCACAAATGCTTCCAGCGTGAAGCCAGACGGCAACGGCATGGGCCTTTCCATCGCCCGCGAAATCGCCGTGCAGCGTGGCGGCAAACTGAAGATTTCCAGCGAACAAGGCAAAGGCACCATTGTTACCCTGGTGCTGCCCGCAAAACCCCAGGCGAAACACTGGTGGAGGTTCTGGTGAATCGGCAGTACTATGGCTGCATGAATACATTCCTACGGAAGAATTTTGCGTTAGTCCTGGCGTTTGGGTTGCCCATGCTCCTTATAGCAGCCGTTGCGCTGAGCACGTATCTGCCCGGCGTGTTCCTTTCGACCCATTACAACTTTGTGTACACCTCGTGCACAGACGGTGTGAAATATTACCCCTACAGTTGCGACAACTACCTGCAGAAACGCTACGGGGTGGTCAACGGCAAATTGGTGCGAAACTCCGTCAACTTGTCGGAAGATGCCGACAAGAACGGCGTCCCCGATTTCAACACCGAGTACAGCGACCGCATTTTCTTGCATGACACGAAGCTGAATGAAAGCCGGGAAATAACGTTGGAAGAAGCACAGGCGCTCACCCTCAATAATCTGCTTACGTCGCCAGACGGCGTAACGGTCTCCAGCGGCTACACCACCCGGCATGGCGGCTTCTTCCTGTTCGACGGCGGTTCTTCTTCGTACGGGTACTACCTAACGAAAGGGCGCAGCAGGAGCAAATTGCAGCTTATCAACACCACCGACCAGTACTACTACCAAAACAATTTCCAATTCCTCGGCTGGGTGCTGCCTGGCAGAACTTCGTAGTCTTTCCCCGCTTCCCGTATGAACAACGACGAACTGCTCAGTGAACTTTCCGCCAAACTTCGTTCCGGTGAACTGCGGCGTGAAGATGTCCTTAGCCGCTTAAAGCTCTCCTCTGCTGCAAGCAAAAGTGCTCAAGAGGGAAGTGGTTCGCATTTCTCCGTAGCAAAAATGCTCTACGTGCTGGGCGCCACCATTGTGGCCGTGGGCGTCCTCTTTTTCGTGTCGCAAATTTGGGAGGACATTGGCTCTGTAGGCCGCATAGCCGTAACACTCGGCTTGGGTTTACTGCTTACAGGCGTAGGGTCCATGCTCCTAAAGAGCAAACCGGGCGACAGCATTGGCTCGGTATTCCACTGCATAGGCGGCGTGCTGATTCCCGGCGGCGCCATGGTCACGCTTTCGGAACTGAGTGTGGAGTCTGCGTCGTTATGGCCGGTGGCAATTACCTTCGGCGTTATTTTCGCATTCTACCTGGTGCTCAATTCCGTCCATAAAACACCCGTTCTCACTTTCTTTTCCATAGCGAACGGCACGGCGTTTACGTACCTGGTTGTGGAATCCATTATCGAAGGCCCGGCCTACACCCATGAAGATCTGTACGCCTACTTAACAATGGCAATTGGCGGCAGTTACCTGTTGCTTGCACACGAATTCCGCAAGGGTTGGAACAGCAGGTTGGTGGGTCCGCTGCACTTCTTTGGGAGCACGGGAATTCTTGGTGCTGCGTATTCGCAAATCTTCGACTCTATTCCATGGCAAATGTTCTACGTCTTCGTGGTGATTGGTGGCCTGCTGCTGGCTGTGCACAAAAAGAGCCGCAGCATTCTTGTTATGAGCACGCTGTTCCTTATTGGCTACGTAACCTACATAACCAGTGAGTACTTCGCAGACTCTATTGGGTGGCCAATTTCCCTGGTGCTACTTGGCTTCATTTTCATTGGTCTGGGGTATGCCAGTATCACCATTAATAAGAAGTACATAGCAGGGAAGAAAGGCTGAAGATGGTGGAGCATTTAGGGTTAATTCCGAACGGCCTGCATTCTTTGCTAAGAAGTTAACAGACATTCTAGAAAGGCTCTTGAAGCTCGATTATTCGCTACATTTGCTTGTAGAATTACTTGAGAAGCCGCGAGATATGAAACGGTTTGTGGTCCTGTAATTTGAATTCGCTATAGAAGCTTTCGGGAGTGGTTCCGAACCAAGGCATACTCAGCTGAGCACACTCTCTTTGTGACTTTCAATATCTTTTGATAAGTGAACAATCATAGGTGGTCTTGGTTTTTGCATTTTTTCAGCAAGGAAAGATTGCAAATACTTTTTCAATGCATCATCAACACAATAAATAAAACATCCTTTCCGCCCCCTAGTTAGAAGCATGCGATAGATATTTTTTGCAATAACTGAAAATTCTGCATCCGAACAGCGTGATCTAAAGAGGGCAGGATCATGATTTTTCGGATGATCTGAAATGATAGAATTTCCATTGTATTTGAGATCTGGCCCAATAATTACACCGATGTAATCGAACTCGAAATTTTGAGTGAAGTATGGAGCTCCTACAAATTTATGACCTTCTTTATGCACACTCCATATCTGTTTTTCGGCGCCACCTTTCTGAGAATCCATTTCATACCAAGGCATATGGAAATCATCAATATTCACTCCCTCCTTTGTTTTCCAACAAAAACCAGCAATCGTTCTACATTTTTCTCCTCTTTCTTGTAGTGCATTCAAAATTGCTACCATCTCTTGTGGTGAATCGAAAATATGAATCGGGAAAATGTCGTGTCGTTCCCAAATTGCAGGTTTTTTAGATTGTATTTGCAGAACGTTGTTTACCCACTCGACAAATTCCTCACCACCGCGATAGCGCAATTGTTGGGTCAATGTCGTAGTACTCACCATGTATCCCTCACGTTTTGCTACCTGAATAATCTCATCTATTGAACGAATGCCTCCAGGGCTTATGCCCTGTAGCTCATCTATGAGAAGAATTGGAAATTGGGCAGATAAAATAGAAGAAGATAGATCTTGCTTAGAAAGGCGATGTGCTTCATCGATAAGCAAGAAATCTAAATTTTGCTCAGATGTTAATCCTCCCGAATATTGAAGAATGCCCTTAAGGGCAACCGGCATCTTGCGGGGATCAGTAGACCCACAAAGCAAATACCGTAATGTTGGAATTGTGCCACCGCCCGGTGTTGCATAACAGAAAACAGACTCCTTTCCTTGCGACTTCTCTATCCTTTGGAATGCGGTCAGAAGACTCATGCCTAAAACGGTCTTACCTGTACCTGGACCCCCTTTAACAAGAAACAGAGTGCGCTTATCTCTTTGTCGAGCAGCTTCAAACTCCGTCAAAATTAAGTCGCATACGCGTCGCTGATCACCACAAGGCAAAAATCCTGGATGTCCTTCAATCATTCTTGCGAAGGTTTCCATTGCTTCTGCCGAAGGATGAACAAACCCGACAGAAATACCATTGAGGATTTCTTCCACATCCCCACTCATCGCTCCAATCCGTTTTTGCAAGTGTTCAATTAGCTCGACCTGCCTGTCATTTGTAAATATCTCTGGGGCATCTTGCAGCTGATAGAGATGCTCCATGAGCGGCGATGCTTTTTGATAAGCATTCGTAGAGATCAGATTCTGAGAGCTATTGTGAAAATACACGAAAGCATCCGTTGCTATTTCTTTGTCTCCTGTTGTCCATAGCGAATGGAATTGTTGCAAATATGCTTGATATCCAGCTACTTGTCTTTGTGCCTCTTGTACAACATCAGTATTTGCTCCTGCTGGATGTCCCTTAAACTCTACGACCGAAGCAGAGATTCTTCCGTCTTCAGAACGACCAATTAGTAGACAATCGATGCGTTCGCGCAATCCTGGAATTTCCAATTCCAACAAGATTCCATGCTCACCAAATCCTGCAGCATTAAGCTTTGAGATCCAATGTGGCAAAGAACCTCGCCATGAACGGATGATGCTTTCATCAGGCTCCTTGCCGTATTTTTCTTGATAACGTTGAATAAGTAACTCTACTGCTTGTGAAGCATCTTTGATCTTACCCGCATACAGTTCTGGCCGATTTTTGTTCCAATTAAGCATCGCGTGTTTAAAGGTTATTCAACATTTTCCGAATCCTTCCTTCAGGAAGGCTCATGATTTCTGATATCTCCATTATAGTTCTTTTTCCCTTTCTAAGTTGTTTAAGCAAATCAAGCTGTGTTTCATGGACTGTCTTTTGTAGTTTCTTATGGGCCTCGTACATTGTTTCTGTGCGATCTAAGAATTCCTTTTGATTAAGGTATCTATCAACGTCTTGCGTATATTCAGGTACCCAATAGCGAATACGACCCAATCCACCTAATAAATTCCAAACTGCCGCGAGGCAATACATTAGTGGCACGCATGTTTCGGCGTTTTTAATTTTCTTAACTGTTCTAACGACATGATCAAGATACTTGTGAATTGAAAGACGAAGCCGCTCATCGCACTCGAGTTGATCTACCATCTTTCGAAGTTTAGTTATGCATTTCATTGTAGTTTGTTTTGTGAATGCAGAGTCATGAAATCGGTCCGCTGCGTGATAATATTTCTCACCCAGCAAATCACGTACAAAGAATTCAAGTAATAATCTGTCGTCGCATTCCATAAAAAGAGTTAAGCACTGCGCCTTATCGGGATCAAATAGCTGTTTTTTACATGGAAATAAATTTTCGAACTTCAAGAAAACCGCAACACAAAGCCATGAATACCAATTGATGCTTAAAATGCGTCAACACCCCAAAAACCAGCTTTCGAATTTTTTCAAAACGGCCTATATGGCCATTATTCTCTATAAAATCGCAATTCTATAAGTTTGTAGTTCGGTGAATTCCCGAATGGTGGAGATGCCGGGAATTGAACCCGGGTGCAACATGTAGCGGCCGTGTCTGTACTGTTATAAACCTTTCAATTCTCGCTTCCTCTAAGAAAGGAACAAAGAAAAGGGGCGAGGGTTGATGCCTATATACGTCGCAGAGCGACATCAGTTTCTGCAGACGCCTCGCTGGTGACGCTTGATCCTCTTAAGCGAGAATGGGAGGGAAGCGTGTTCGCGTGAAGCGAACTTAGGCCATGGCCAACGCTGGAGCGAAGACATTCATCTTCGCCATAGCGCGACCAATGGTGCTGTCGGCAAAAGAGTCGTCAGCTATTGGTGCACCATGTGGGTAACGGGGACCGGTGCCACCCCGAACAGAGACTGTCGACGACTAGAATCACGCTGTCGAAGCCTGTCATCCCCGAAGATGTGAACGAACAATGTGGTATGGGAACAATGTAGCGACTGAGTCCTGCAATGCAAAATTGTAGCAGAGAGACGGCATTTTCACCATTTTTCTTACTTCTTCGCTCTCTTGCTGAGAATCCATTTTTGCGTGCGACTGGGTTTTTTATCCGTTCGGTGCGTGCACCCAATCCAACAACACGGGCGCCGGTCTCCTTCCTTTAATTGCTCCGGAATGCGCTTAACGTGTTCTTTGCGTGTCTCCGGTTTCTTTACATATTCCACCCAACAAATCCACTCGTTGCGCGCGAGCGGCGTAAGGCTTTCCCATAGTGCGAGTGCTGCTTTGTCAGTGGTCAGAGCTTTCTTCAAATCCGCTGGCATTGCATGTGCTACACCGCCGGAAATTTCTTTTTTAGGCATATCCGTATTTTATGAAATGTTGGGGCCGAAGTCATCTATTAGATGAGCAATCGTGATACACTCATGTTCGTATGAGTATGTTCAAAAGGATCATACGTATCGTCATTGTGGTTGAACTCCTCTTACTCATAGGTTTCCTACCCACACTGTTTAACCCAAATGCGCGAATATACGGGGGCCCTGGCGGGGGTTGGGACTGGTCGCCGTGGGCATTTGTTGGCCCCATGGCCGGCCTCATGTTCGTTACGGGCCTCGGCATCGATTTCGCGGCCCGGAAGATCAGCAACCCCATCTACCGAGCTATCGTCATAGCTGCTCTTGTTCTGGTACTCGCGTTTATTTGGGTGTGGATTGTTCACAGCGAGTAAGGCATGCGAGAATTGTTCGTCTTCGGCATGAAGAACGCTCTTTCGTGCATATTCCCGGTGTTCATCTTTGCCATGCTGCTCGTAACGCAGAACTACGAGTCAGCAATTCTTCCTCGCTACGACCTGCTGCTTCTCGCATGTCTTTGCATGCAGATATTTATGTATGTCTCTGGTCTGGAAACGCGCGACGAATTGAAAGTCATTTGCCTCTTCCATGTGCTGGGGCTCCTTATGGAAATGTATAAGGTGAACCATGGAGCGTGGTCCTACCCGACATTTGCGTATACGAAGATGCTTGGTGTGCCGCTCTTCAGTGGGTTCATGTATGCCAGCGTTGCCAGCTACCTAACGCAGTCATGGCGCTACTTCCGTACGGAACTGCATGCGTGGCCACGTCGCCTTTACACCGCACTGCTTGGCGCAGCTATTTACCTGAACTTCTTTACGAATGTGTATGTGCAAGACATTCGCTGGGTGCTGATTCCCGCACTCTTCATTGTATTTTGGAAAACGCGCGTGTCGTTTACCACAATCCGCCGGCGGGTTATGCCGGTAACACTTTCGTTCCTGCTCATCTGCTTCTTTATTTGGATTGCAGAGAACATTGCAACATCGCTGGGTGCGTGGCAGTACGCGCACCAGGCAAATGCGTGGAAGGCGGTGCATGTTGGCATTATTGGCTCATGGTTCCTGCTTGTGATTGTGAGTTTTATTTTGGTTGCGGAGTTGAAGAGGGTGAAAGGGAAGGGTTGCCATTCTCCCCCTGGGGCGTAGAGCAGTGCTGCTAATATTTTACCGGTTCCTTCGTCAGCACTACCTCTACCCACCCTTCCTATGGTCAGCCAAATATTCATGAATCTTCCGGTAAAGAACCTAGAGAAGACCAAGAAATTCTTCAGCGCGCTGGGTTTTACGTTCAACCCGCAATTTAGTGACGAGAACGCCGTGTGCGTGATTCTTGGGGAAAACCTGTACGCCATGTTGCTCCTGGAAAAATTCTTCAAGGGCTTTGTGCCGCACAAAGAACTCTGTGACTTCTCGAAAAATACGGAGGTCATCAATGCTATTCACCTGGGAAGCAGAGAAGAGGTAGATGCCATGATGGACAAAGCACTCGCGGCAGGCGCAAAGCAGTACCGCGACCCCGAAGACCACGGGTGGATGTACGGCCGCGCGTTTGAGGATATAGACGGCCACCTGTGGGAGCCGTTTGTTATGGACGTAAGCAAAGCTCCGGCTGTGCCAGGGAAGGCCGAATGAGCTTGCTGTGGGCACACGAAGCAGATTTGAAGTCTGAATAATATTTGTGTACGATCTCCGCACAATTTTCCCTCTTCCCCCCTTTTTCCCTATGGCGTCCCGCATTGGTTCTGTTGTCGGTTGGGTCTGCACACTCCTTGTGGCTGCATTCAACCTGTTTGCCGCAGTCATGAAGTTTATGCCTGTTGAACCCGGTTCCGCTGCAGAAGCTATGAGCCAAAAACTTGGCGTCACAGGACTGGAGCACTCACTCGGTGTGCTGGAAATCATCATTACGGTGCTCTACGTGATTCCGCGCACCTCGACCGTTGGTTTCGTGCTTATGGTTGGTTACATGGGTGGCTCATTGGCCACGAACCTGACACATGGGTTTTCCAACATGGAGGCTCTGCCTATTTACATCCTGTTTGTACTCATGACGGTTGGTGCTTGGTTTAGAAATCCGGAACTCGTAAGCCGTTTAATGGGTCGTCGTTAATTTTCGGCTATAAAGCCGAGCAAATCACGGACCGCCTCTTGTTCTTGGCGGAACGTGATTTTGCCTTTCTGGTTTCGGTCTGCAACGACGAGTGCCAAGTGGTACAGAAAGTATTCGTGTGCGTGGGTGAAAGAATGAACCGTTTCCCACCGCAAAGCCGGGAAGCTGTCGCGCAAAGCTGCACGTACCGCTTCCATGGAAACGGGGCTCATGCGGCAACCGTTCTTTAAAAGAAAATAACTGAGTGCTGCCACTGCCATACGCTTGTTGCCATTGCTGAAAGGGTGACCGTCGATAATGGAGCAAAACATATATGCCGCTTTTTCCAGCAATTGTTCATAGCGATCACTTTGCATAAGATCAAAAATTGTTTTGAGCTTCTCCAGCCCTAGGCGTTCGAATTCATAATTCGGTGCAGGTTCGGTGGAGACCATTTCTGCCCGTATGAGCGGAAACAGCAACTGCCTGCACATTGTGAGATCGGGGTAATGCATTATTTCTTGCTCAATTCACGCAGAACATTGCCAATTAAATCTTTGAGCTCATCTTCCACAGATGTCGATCCATGTGTGCCCTCTTTCTTGTGCCAGTGTTCCAGGAGCGTTTGGAGCATGCCGCTTTCCAGCAAAATCTTGCCTAACCGGGGGTTAAGGACGAATGCAACATCATGCGTATGGCTCCGCACAACTGCGTAGTCTGTTACTTCTTCCAGTATTTTACGAGGAGCCTTTTGAAGTGCGGAAACGGGAATGATTGGGAGGAGAGAGTCCATAATCATAGTATATTACATATGATATATAATATCAAATATTATATTAAATTTAATATTAAATGCATAAAAAGTGGCTTTCCTATACACTTTATACAATGTCATTTCTTCCTGTTTATATTACCGCGCATTACACATTCGTCGCTTTACCGGCAGAAGGCCTGCAGCAGTTGCACGATGAGCTCACAGCATGGGGAACGCAGCACGGAATGACGGGTTTGGTGCTCATAGCTACCGAAGGCATGAACGGTACGGTTGCCGGTAGCAAAGAAGCCATCACAGAATGGAAACAGAAAGTGGAGCAGCTGTGTGGGCCGACAATTTTTAAAGACAGCTTTGCAGAGCGCGCAATCTTTAAACGCTGGAGCGTAAAGGTAAAGCCGGAAATTGTTGCCATCAAACAACCGAGCATCAAACCGCAAGGCGAGCACAAGCACCTTTCACCAGAGGAGTGGAATGCCATGCTCCAGTCGGAAGATGTTACCGTGTTGGATGTTCGCAATGACTACGAAGTGGCAATCGGAAAATTCAAAGGAGCAATCGACCCACAGATAAAAAAATTCCACGAGTTCCCAACATTCGTGGAGCAAGCGAATCTGCCGAAAGAGAAAAAAGTATTGATGTACTGCACCGGCGGCATTCGGTGTGAAAAGGCTCTTTTAGAAATGGAGCGCCAAGGCTACGAGCACGTGTACCAGCTGGAAGGGGGGATTCTGGCGTACTTAGAACAATTCCCGAATGCGCAGTTCGAAGGAGAATGCTTCGTGTTCGACCACCGCGTCGCCGTGGACCAAGAGCTGAAGCCCTCGCAAACGTTCCGGCTGTGCGAGCGCTGCGGAGACCCGACGAGCGCGCCGCAGACATGCGTGAAGTGCGTTGCGTAACTGACAAGAATGAAAAATTACTGCAACAGAGAATCTTTTTTTAGAAAAGTCCAAATCTTTTGTCTGTAGGTGGGAAGAGAGGAGAATGTGAGGCAACCTTTCCCGTTCCCCATTTTTATGTCTGTTCACGCTCTGTTTCGTATGCTGCGTCTCGAGGCGCTTGTTCTCGGGTTCGCGTTCCTCTTTATAAGCTTCTTCCTGGCGGCGCCGAATGCGCACGCCGCGGACCGTTTCTGGGTCGGTACCGGAAGCGTCATAACGGCCGAACAGGTCTACCACACTATGTGGGAAAACATTGGAAACTGGTCCACGGTGCAGCGAGGTGCCGGCGGCGCCTCTGTTCCGGGCGTGAACGACGTTGCGCACTTTACGAAAAGCGGAGCGATCGTGCTCATTCGCAGCAACATTAAGGTTGCCGGCATTGTTATGGACCCCACTTGGAGCGGCTCGCTTATGCAGGGAACCGGCACCATGATTATTGGCGGCAACGGCCTGCGCATTGGCAGCGGGCGTCTTGTAGGAGGCAATGCGCCTATAGCCATTTCCGGAAGCTACGTGCAAACGGGAGGCATCGTAAAGAGCATCATGAGCACCCTTACGCTGTCGGGTTCGCTGTCGCAAACATTGGGGAGTTCTTCCTCCAATTCGTATTTTTCCTCCACGGGAACGCTCATTTTTAACAACAACTACCAGGACCAAAACCTTACGGTGGGAGCCGGCGTGTACCGCGTCTACAAAAATTTGACGGTGAACAATACGGCCGGCACGACAGCGGACGATATTATCGTGAGCGTTTCGGGCGGCTTGACTATGTCGGGGGTTCTCACCGTGACAACGGGAAACTTCGATTTGAATACCAACAGCGTGAATCTGAACGTGCGGCGAGGCATAAGCATAGCCAGCAATGCGCAAGCGACGTTTACCAGCAACGGGAATGTGACTGCGTCGGGCAGTATTGCGACTGGTGCGCTCGGCACCTTTACCATGGGCGACACGAACTTGATTCTGAACGGAAACGGAGCGAGCTTGGATACCAACGGGTCCAGCTTGTACAACCTGTGGATTAGAAACAGCAACGGCACGGTAACGCTGACAAGCGACCAGCAAGTGGAAAACAACTTCTTGGTACTGACAGGTTCCATTATTTCGCTGGACACCTTCACGCTGGCCGCGACCGGAGCGACCATAACCAACGGCGGCACCATTACCGAAAGCACGGGCAAAATCGTGCATACGGCGACGAACATTGCCCTGACCGACAGCTCATTCTCGGCAACGAACGAATTCACCCTGCCTGCCAGTTTGTACCTTACGGTAACGGATCAGGATGAAAACATCGACGGTACGTCGCAGGACACCATTAGCGTTACAACGACTGCGGGGCCCGACATTGAAACTATTACTCTTACGGAAACGTCGGCGGCTTCGGGCATCTTCCGCGGCAATATTTTTGCAAACGCTTCGAATACCATTTCCAGCGGCAGCAACGTTGTGGAAGTTGCGTCCAGCAATGGCGTCACTCTGTCCTTCCTGGATGCACAAGACGCTCTTACGGCCAGCGATTCGGCAACACTCACCGTTACGTCGTCTTCCACCACAACCACAACGAGTGGCGGAGGCGGTGGAGGCGGCGGTAGCCGCGGCGGCGGAGGTGGCGGTGGCGGCGGAACAGTAACGGGAGGCACGACTGGCGGCGCCAGTGACGAAGGGACAGGCGACCAAGGCACAGGCGAAGGCAGCGATCTGCCCAGCGTGCGCGGCCACCTGGAAGTGAACATAGACGGCAAGGCAGTGGTGCTTAGCGACGTGCCCGCGAACTCGTGGTTCGCCTCGTTCGTTTCCGACATTGTAAACGCGGGCATTGCCTCCGGCTACCGCGACGCGCGCGGCAGGCTGACCGGTGAATTCGGCGCGGCAAACCCCGTCACCTTCGCAGAAATCGCCAAAATGGCGCTGGGAGTCACAGGACGCGACGCCGACAACGTGGACGGCGCGCCGCAGAACCGCACGGCAAAGGGCGAATGGTCCGCCAAGTACATCAAGATGGCGGAAGACCTGAATCTGTCGGAATTCCACAATTCGCTTAACGTAAACGCCTCCGCCCCGCGCGGCGCGGTGATTCAGACGATTGTGGAACTGTTGGACCTGCCAACAAGCGACAGCGTGGAAGGTCTGTACAAGGACTTGCGCGCCTCCGACAAGCACGCGCTGGCCATAGAAGCGGCAACGCGCGCCGGCATCATCTCGGGTGACAGCCACGACGGCGACGGCAAGACGACCGTACGCGCCAATGACAACATCAACCGCGCAGAGGTCGCAAAGATCCTCAGCCGCATCATGGACTTGGGTCTGTAACGGAAAGAAAACCACCCCGCCCCTTTTTAGGGGCGGGGTTTTTGTATCCCTCAACGTTCTTAGTAACTCACACCGTCCATGCTGTATTGGAAGATGGACTTCCGTGTGCACGCAGGGTCCAGCAGGCGCTCCGCTAGGCGAAAACCCATGTCCACCGAGCCGTCGCTGTTGTTGTAGCGGAAAATGCCGGTGCGGCCCAGGCAGTAGACCCGGGGAAAGGACTCCAGCCAGGAAACAATGGTGGTAAGCCGTTCTTTATACTGCAGGTCATACACGGGGTAGGCGTAGGGAATGCGCAGGACTTTCCCTACGCTGACTTCTGCACGACCGCATAGGCCCACGCGCTCGCAGTCGCTTATGCAGCGGCGAACCAGGTCATCGTCACTTAAACTGCACAGCTCCCGGTTTTCCGGTGTGACGGTAATGTCTAAGCACAAGCTGGTTCTGCCGGGCTGCGCCATGCTGGGCGACCAATTGCGGAATTCCACCGCACGGTTAAAGGCGACGTCGGTGCCTGGGAAGTACAGCCAGGTGTCGTTGCTGATTTGCGGACGTTCCACAATGAGCAACACGAAGATGATGTCCATGTAGGACAGTTGCTGCAGTGCTTCTTGCACGGGCTCTGGTGCGGGTACTGTGCTGAGCGCACTGAATGCATGCAACGGTATAGTGCTAATGAGTTCCTCTGCAGCCTGCACGGTGTGCATGGCGCCGCCGGATTCGTAGCTGACCGTGCGCGAAAGGGGATCTATGCTCGCAACGCGCGCGCCGGTAATCACAGTTGCACCATTCTGCGTGGCAACCTGCGCAAAGCGTTTCGGCATGGCCTGAATGCCGCCGATTTTGGGGTAGTAGAATGTTCCCGAGTCCGGGGCCAGTTCCATGTCTTCCAGCGCATAGGAACTAAAGTCCATGCGCATTAGTTTGCGCAGGGTCTTCTTTATAAGCTTCGAAAGATTCGGCCCCGCAAAGCGCTGGTCCGCCCAATCTGCCGAAATGAGCGCCGGGTCGCGCCCCCAAATTTTGCGCGTGTACTGTTCGCACATCACCCGGTACAGCTGGTAGCCAAACAAGCGCACGAACCAGTCGCGGTAATTTTTCGGCGTGCGCGTCCAGAGAGGTTTTCGCGCCACTGCCCAGCAAAAGTTCACGCCGCAGAGGGCCGTTTGCCACAGCGGCATGGCGCGCAGCAGATTTTGCAGTTCGTAGGGGTACTTTACGTATTTTCCAAACATGAGAATGCGGCTTTTTTGTTTGTGGGACTCAAAATTCTCGGCCATCAACTGTTTCACTTCCTCCATCAATTTTGGGTCTGGCGAATGGAACCGGTGCGCGCAGAAGTCGAACTGAAAACCCTGGAATTCCACCGTGCGCGCAAGGCCGCCCACGACGTTCTCTTTTTCTAACACCACCACTTTTTTGCCGGCAAGACTAAGCCGGTACGCGCACGAAAGCCCGGCCACGCCGCCGCCCAGAATCACAATGTCCGCGTGCTTAATGTTGGAGTCCCCAGTCATAACGAGAAAGGTACGTGTGCAGGCTCTCTTTCCAATTGCCCATGGAATTCAAGTTCAGCGCGTCCAGCCGCGCATCCATCAGCTGTTCCGAGGGCGGGCGGGCCGCGAAGTATTCATTTTTGAAGTGATTCGAATCCACTTTATTCAGCGCAATGCGGTCACTCACATTAAAAAAGTTGAGCATTTCCGCTGCCACGTCGTACCGGCTGCAGTTGCCTTTACCCACCATGTGGAACAGTCCGCTGCTACCGGATTCAACCACCCGCAGCATGGTTGCCGCAAAATCCATGGTGTACGTGGGGCAGCCGAGCTTGTCGTCTACGACGAAGAGCTCCGTGGCTCCGTTCTTTAGCTGTTTCACAATCTTGTTCACAAACTTCTTATCTTTCTTGGGCCCGCCGCCCATCATCCAGCCGGCGCGAAAGACCCACCACATGGGTGCCAGCTTCTGCACGGCAAGTTCACCGTCGTACTTGGACCTGCCATACACATTGATGGGCACGGGTTGGTCTTCTTCGGTGTAGAAATCCTGCAAACCGTCAAAGACTCCTGCCGTGCTTATGTACACCATGGGGCAGTGGTGCTCTGCGCACAGGTGTGCAACGTGCTCTGGGCCGAGTGCATTGGTGCTTACGGCATTCTGCGGGTCGCGTTCGCACTCTTCTACGTCGGTCATGGCAGCCAAGTGCAGCACCAGCTCTGGCTTCACTTGCGTGAATGCTTTTTGCAAAGCAGCAGGGTCGCGAACATCGAGCTGCGTAAGCCACGGTTCACTGGCAACAAGATCCGTTGCAGTGAGCTGGCAGCGACCGTTCCAGAGTGCATGCACCGCGTCGCCCAACATGCCCCCGCAACCAGTGACGAGGACGCGCGTTTGTGGTGTAAGGGTGAACCCGGGCATGCCGAAGCAGAATATCAGAGTATCAGAATATCAGGGACACTTCTGACTCTTAACTGCCCTCATACTCTAATATTCTGATTACTGATACTCTCGGTCCTGTATAGTTGGCCCATATGCCAACCCCTATGCCAAGCGAAGACGATATTCGCCAAAAATGCGAGGCGTTCCTGCAGTCCCTGGGCGTGCCTGCCTTCTTAGTCTTTGGGTGGGAAAAAGAGGAAGGCGAATACGGCATGGTAAGCAGTTACCACGAAATGCCCGCCAACGCCGTTGTAAAAGGCATGACATGGGCGCTGACGGACATAGTGAATAAAACGATGTAACTGTCATTCCGAGCGCAGGCTCTTGTGTCATGTCGAGCGTAGACGAGACATGTAACTACGAAGTCACTTATTGATTGTAGATTGCTTTAGTTTATACAAAATGTGGTTTGTTTGATTGCCGCATTGTGAGAGCTGATGGAGCAGTTCCTCATTTCCTGCAACAAGTGCAGCTTTTTTGGTGTGACTCCACTTTTTCAAGTGTGTTTCATAAGCAATTGCATCATGTACTTCATCAAATCTCGCCACATAGACTAACTGCACCGGACGGCGAGGATATGTATAACTTGTGGGATGAATGCCTGCATTGTGCTCTGCTATTCGCACTTCGAGCCTGCTTGTGATTCCTATGTAAAAATGTCCATCTTTACACTGTAGCATATACACACAATATTCGCGCTTCTGCATAGCGATTGATTATATACCACAGCCAAAAGAAAGTAACTGCGTTGCAGTCTTCCTCGTCTACGCTCGGAATGACAGTAGCTACGCAGCGCTCGACATGACAGACCTTATTTAAGCACATGCTTCAGCACCCAATCTGCAAACCCTAAACAAACCGCAACCACAAGCCAACCGGTAATGCCGTAAATCGTCAGCACGATGCCGCTCCCTTGCATTTTTTCCGTTATGAGGACCGTTAAGTAGAGCACGCCGCCATTCACCAAAATCATGGCGACGAGCGTTGCGAAGAGGCGTAACGGAAACGTGATAATGTTGAGCAGCGGGCGCACCAGCAAGTTCAGCAGTGTGAGCAGCGACCCAACAGTGACAACAGCCGTAAGCCCGCCTTGCAGCGAAAAGTACTGGGGCAGGTAGGTGGCAAGCAGCCACACGACAAGAATCGTTAAAATGGCGCTGAGGAAAATGCGAACGGGGAGGCCAAAAGAAGAATCGTCTGCCATGGTTAGAGGGAAGAGAAGGCAACCGTAACCGTGCGGCCTTCCAGGTCAATATTGTGGGGTGTACCAGTGCTTTTGCCAAGTTCTGCGCGCAGGCGCTGTGCAACCAGCTCGCCGTGTGCTGCAAGAACATCGTCGGCGCCGGTAATGGTTAATGCGATGCGGTCGGTAAAGCGCAGACCTGCTTCTCTCCGTAAGCGCTGCACTTGGCGCACTAAATCGCGTGCTTCGCCTTCTAACTTCAGCGCATCACTCACGGCGGTTTCGAGTTGCACCACAACGCCGCGGTCACTGGTAACACTCGTGCCTTCGCGGCTGCGGTACTGCAAGGTAACTTCGTCGCCTGCAAGACGTTCATCCAGCACGGTTATGGAGCCGTCGTCATTCACCGCAAAGTCACCGGCCTTGCCGGCTTTAATAACCTCTTGCACGCGGCCGCCGAGCCGGGGGCCCACTTTGCGTGCATCGACAAGCGCATAGGCTTCGCCCAGGGTTCCGGGGTCTGCAACGACCTCCACGCGTTTCACGTTGAGCTCCTGCGACAGCAGGTCCAGGTCTTCGGCCGCAAGCTGCGGTTCCGACGGCGGCAACGCAATGAAGAGGGTGGAAAGCGGCTGGCGCACCTTCACGTTCGCCTGCGAACGCAAATGGAGCCCAAGCGACGTTATGCGCCGCAACAAGCGCTGTTTGCGCAGCATCTCGTGCTCTTCTTTGGAAAGTTTTCGCACCTCGGGCCAGTCCGTTAGGTGCACCGAGTGGTGCTCCTGCTCAATCAAGTTCAGGTACATCGCCTCGCTCATGTACGGGCAGAACGGCGCCAATACTTGCGACACCGTGAGCAGCACGTCGTAGAGCGTTGCCAGTGCGTCGTGCGCGGCGCCGCCAACGTCGTCGCCGGGAGCGTCTGTATCATTCTCGTCTTCCCACTGCGCCCCGGCTGCAAAGCGCGGGCGTGAAAGGCGCACGTACCAGTTGGTGAGCGCATCAATTGTTTGCCCCACTTCGGCGCACGTGGCCGACAAGTCGTACGCGTCTAATTCCTGCGTCATTCTGTTTACCAAGTCCTGCGCCTCCGCGCGCAACCAGCGGTCCAGCGGGTGCGGGGAATTCCGGCGGTCCGCGACGGGCGCAAACCCCGCAGCATTCGCGTACGTTACGAAGAACGAGTACGCGTTCCACAGCGGCAGCAACATGTTGCGCACGGTTTCCTGCACCAAGGTTTCTGAAAACCGCAGATCTTCGCCGCGCACCGCGGGGGACGACATCAGCGTAAAGCGCACGGCGTCTGCTCCATGCTCGTGCACGACGTCCAGCGGTTCCGGGTAATTCTTCAGCTTCTTGCTCATCTTGCGGCCGTCTTCTGCAAGCACGATGCCGTTCACGATGCAGTTTGTAAACGGGGAGACGTCGAAAAGCGCAGTGCCCAGCACCGTGAGGGTGTAGAACCACCCGCGGGTTTGGTCGATGCCTTCGGCGATAAAGTCCGCCGGAAAACCAACGGGCTCTTTCAGCTCATCATGGTGCAATGCAAACGGGTAGTGTTGCTGCGCGTAGGGCATGGCTCCGCTTTCAAACCAGCAGTCCAACACCTCTGGTATGCGCTGCACAAGGGGGTTCACCAGAAGCTCTGTCGCCTCACCATTCTTCGGCACCGTCTTGAGAGCGTCTTTATAGGGCAGGTTCTGTATGAACCCCGTGAGTGCGCGAATCGTGCCGCCATGGCACACCACGAGAACCTTCTTGCCGGGATATTTCTTGAGCACATACTCATATGCCGCTTGCCCGCGCTGCACAAACTGCGAAAAGCTTTCGCCGCCTTTCGGGGTGACGTGGTGCAACCCAGACTCGCCGTCGCTATACACCATGGGGTACTGCTTCATGATCTCATCCTCTTTTTTTCCAGCCCACTCGCCAACACTGCGTTCACGCAGCAATTCCAGTTCTTCTACCACAGGCACATTGAGCGTTTTGCTGATGATGTGCGCAGTTTCCGTCGCACGCTTCAGGTCCGACGTAATGATGGCATCAAACCGTTTCTTTTTTAGATTGTCGGCAGTCTTCTGTGCTTGCTCTCTTCCTAGTTCCGTAAGTGCGCGGTCGCCTTCCTGCCCCTGGCAAATGCCGTCGCGGTTCCAGTCGGTTTGCCCGTGGCGCACGAGCGTGATTTCCACGGAGTCCGCAGTCTTGCCGCCCGGCCACACAATGTCGTCCACCGTGTCTTTGTGCAGGTCCAGCGCCGCTTCGCGGTCGTGGTCCCAGTAATACGATTCCGGTGTTGCGTACTTTGGGTACGGCTGGTGCGACAGCTTCACCGGGTCTTCGCCGGTAAAGAAGTGCCGTGCGTTTAAAATAGGGTCCGCGTGCGTCACCACCGCAATGTGCTCGCTCCGGTGCAGCGGCAGCACGTCGTGCAAGAACGCGGCAATGCGCGTTTGCACCTCGCTGCGCGGTTCCATGCCGGGGAAATGGTAAATACTTTCCGGCGAGGCTTCATCGATTTTCTTGGCGCGTTTCTCTTTGAGCAGCCCCAAATCGCTAAAATCCACCGAAGTGCCTTCGTAGTCGCCGAAATCCACTTCGCGCAGGCGGTCATCTGTTACCACCTTCGCGCCAGTCGCCTTCGCAATGGCCTGGGCCGTTTGCTGGGCGCGGGCAAGAGGCGACGCGTAAATCACGTTCACGGGAATGCTCACGCCATCTGGCGAGGTGGACTTCGCAAGCCAGGCAGCAGCGTGCTGCGCTTGCGCCTGCCCGCGCTTTGTGAGGTTCGTCCCTGGCGTCTTGCCCTGGTAAATCGGCGCCAAATTTCCCTCACTTTCTGCGTGGCGCAGCACGGTGACCTTCGTAAACCGCATGAGGCTGCGTGCCATGAGAGCGTCTCTGCTTCCCAGTACCGTACGCTCACCTTTGGCGTCCTGACGCCAAATGGGCAGTGGCGCCCCCCAGTAGCGGTTACGACTGATTGCCCAGTCGCGCGCGTTTTCCAACCACTTGCCGAAGCGGCCGTCGCGAATGTGACTTGGCACCCAGCGCGTTTGTGCGTTTGCCTCCAGCAGTTGCTCTTTCATTTTTTCCACGGCAACGAACCACGAGGACGTTGCGTAGTTTAGAAGTGGGCTGTCGCACCGCCAGCAGTGCGGGTAGCTGTGCTTGTAACTGTAGCTGCCAAACAGCAAGCCGTGCTTTGCCAAGTATTCGGCAATCTTCTGGTCTGTTTTCGACGGGTCATCAATCGGTTTTACCTCCATGCCAGCAAAGTCGGTGACGGCAGGAACAAAGTGCCCGTCCATACTTACGTGTTGCAGAATTTCTACTCCCTGCTGCTTGCCCACTTGGAAGTCGTCGTCACCAAACCCCGGTGCAATGTGCACCACACCGGTTCCTTCTTCGGTCGTTACAAAGTCTCCGGCAACAATGGTGAAAGCTTTGTCCTTGTATTGCTCATAGAAGTACGGGAAGAGCGGCTTGTAGTGTTTGCCGAGCAGCTCTTTACCCAGGAACGGTTTTCCAATGAGCTCATATTGCCGATCTGCAAATGTAAACGGACCTTCTACAAGTGCTTCTGCAACGATGTATACAACTTCCTCAAATTTCACACGCACATACTTTGTTTTCGGGTGCACTGCCAAGAAGAGGTTTCCCGGGAGCGTCCACGGCGTTGTCGTCCATGCCAATACAAACGTGCCGGGCTCTTCGAGCAATTCAAACTTCACGCAGGCAGACTTGTCGGAAATATCTTTATACCCTTGCGTCACTTCAAAGTTACTAAGCGGAGTCACGCACCGCGGGCAAATGTGCATAGGCTTGTAGCCTTCGTATATAAGACCTTTTTCTGAAAGCTGCTGGAACACCCACCAAATACTTTCCATAAAGTTGGGGTCCATGGTGCGGTAGTCGTTGTCCATGTCTACGAAGCGCCCCATGCGCTCCACCACCGTGCGCCATTCGTTGGTATAGCGCAGTACCGTACTGCGACACAGGTCGTTAAAGGCACGCACGCCCATGGCCTCTATGTCTTTGCGGCTTTTGAGGTTCTGTTCCTTCTCCACAATATTTTCTATAGGCAGGCCGTGGCAGTCCCAGCCGAAGCGGCGCTCCACCATGTTGCCCCGCATGGTTTGGTAGCGGGGGATGACGTCTTTTATGGTTCCCGCCAGCAAGTGGCCATAGTGGGGCAAGCCAGTGGCAAATGGCGGGCCGTCGTAGAAGCTGTACAGGTTTTTGGGTGCACCTGGGTGGTGTTCCAGGGGGTCTGGGTTGCCCTGCGAACGCTGCTTTATAGACCTGTGGAAAATGCCTTCCTGCCGCCAATACTGCAGAATGCCTTCTTCCAGCTCGGGCAGCCGTTGTTTGGGGTCGACGGGGTCGAAGGGCATGACGAAGCAGAGTATAGCTGCCTAAAGACGGCTGCTGCACGCGGAATTCTTAGAGCTTGGACTTGGTGCCGGGGTTTTTTGCCGCAAGATGCTGTTGTGCCGCTCCGTGAACGGGGGCATACGGGTTTGCTTCCACGTTTTTCAGTTTATTCACATGCCGCGCAATGCGTTCATCGAATTGCACAAGCGCCGTGCGCTGTTGCCCGCTCAAATGAAGCCGAGCTTGTTCGCAATGTTCGCTCAGCGCGTGCTGCGATGTTTGTTGCAGTTGTTCCAGCTGTGCCGTGTCTTGATTTCCACTTCGTGCAATGCGCAAGGCTGCTGCTGGTGCAAGTTCGAGAAATCTGCCAATACCCTCTGCAACAGTTTTGGGTTTCAGGCCCGCATGAATTGCAGCGATTGCTCTGTCCAACTGTGTGCGGGGCGTATTCACGACTTCCATGGGTGCGAATGCGGTAAAAGGAGCCGCGGAGCCGTCTGCACCTTTCGTTGCTGTGCGTTGTTGCGCAGTTTCACACTCCGCCATAATTTGTATTGCAATCGCGGAAGCGGTCTCCCGCAATGTGCCGCCGAACGGCAAACTGCCTCCTGCAATCTGGCGGGCAAGCGACAATAATTCTTGGCGCGCTTCTGGTGGGAGTGTCATGACAAGCGCCGGGTTACCGAGTACATCTGGTTCGCAGCTTGCAAGTGCCGTGATTGCAGCGGAAGCATCTTTTCCTTCTGCCGCAGCTTCCATTTGGCGCGCTTGAATATGCGCGGCGACGAGCCTTTGAAAAGCCTGTTGTGGAGTTTTTTGAACTACAGTTTTCGCAGGAGCAGATATCGTCTCGGCAGATTTACGAGGGTCGATTGTTGGCAATTGCAACTTCACATCATCTGCCGTTATGGATTCCACCAGCATAACTTGCTCCAAGCCTTCCATAACTTGGCGAATCTCCAACCGCAAGGAAGATTGTGCGGTGCCGATAGCTGTTTTACTTGGCAGTACGCGGATTTCTGCAGGTGTCGGGTACTTGATTGCGACTGCTGCTCCGGTTTGCAATGTGTCGAAAACCTCGCGTGCTTTCAGCGCTAATTGGTCGCACAGCGTTTTGCTTAAGCCTGCCGAAAGAGCATACCGCTCCCCATGGGTCGCAAGATCCAAGTGCGCCACCTGCCTTTCCCCATGGGAATTGCCCGGCACATGCACATGCTACACCTCGTAGAACAGCGTCAAGGGATTCGCTGTATGGTATTTATGACACCAGGGAATCGGGGTATGTCATAAGTTTGAGCAGCCATTCGGCACGGCGTTCAATGGAAGGAATGGACACGCATTCATCTGGCTCATGTTCGCCCCCGCCAGTGGGGGACCAGCCGACACACGGTATATCGAGTGCATTTTTAATAATACCTTCATCTGCTACTCCTCGCCCTGCGGTAAATGGAATCTGTGTTTCACGGAAAGTCTGAGCAAGAGCGCGCGCTGTTTTGACGAACGGGTGGGTGTGGTCGGAAAGATATGGTCCAATGAATTCCAATCCACCGCGCTCTTCGCGCTTTAGTGTAAATACATCTGGCGACAAAACCTCTTCAATTTTTTGTTGGATCAATAATTGAATATCTGCGGCGGTTTGATGGGGGTCGCAATAGAAAGCATGAAAGTCATACATAACGGCACCGTTCACCGTGAGTGCCTTTGTTCGCTTAGAAGCAATATCGGATGGTGACTGCACAAGCGCCTTTTGCATGATTTGCAATGGATCATGTGGGTGCTCTGGGAAACGTAATTCCTTCATTTTTCTAAATGCTTCAACAAAACGATTGATTGCCGTTTCCTCCACCAGCTCTGGCGTTACATTTCCGCTATGGACAGCAGGCCCTCGCGTTGTGAGCCGAAAGCCGACTCTGCCTGGTCGGCCGATGTAGAACGGCGATGGAACACCCACCTTGCCGCCAACCGGGATTTCCGTTGTTGCAATATAAGAACTGCCGTCGAAGAGCCCTTGTTCCAAAGCCGCGAATGTTCCCTGTGAACGGTCTTCTTCCCCCGTTGTAAGTACTATGCGTGTATGACGCCGTGTTTGTAGGTGTTGCTCCTTCAGAGAGCGTGTTGCCAATAGGTATGCAAGAACGCCGCCAAGCATGTCATACCCGCCTTTTACGAAAGCGCGCCGAGGGTTGTTGGAGCCAAAAGTAACGACGTTCGGGTCGCGCTCGAAGTGCTCCGGGTAGTTGTCGGGTGGAATGGTATCAATATGTCCCGAGAGTAGCAGCTGCTCATCGAAGGACGCTTCGTGTGAATTTGGAGGAATATCCATCACGACATTGGGGTATTCCTCTTTCCCGGGTTTTGTTATATCGACGTAGGGGTGGATTTTGGCAACGCCCAGTGAGAATTTTTCCACAAGCTCCACGAGCAACTCCGCGACTTTCCATTGCCCCTCTTTTGTATGGGGTTTTTGCCGCGTCCATTGGTCCAGAATTTGAACCGTTGAGGGGAATTCTGCCATAGGTAAGGAGCAGGCAACTGTATCGTCTTCTGCATGTGCAGGCAAGAATTCAGTTCTGTACCTATTGTCTTGCCTAAGGGCAAAACCCCGAATTTTTATTGACGTTTCCAAGGCGAAAGACGAAAATGTGTTCCGCATATATGATGAATGCTTTTAATCAATCGACGGGTATGCCGAGTGTGAGTTCGGTCCCTCCTTTGCCGCCCTCTCCTCGTGCATTCGATGCCGTGCATGCACTTGGTGTTGAAAAGGTGCAGAATCGCATGCATGTTTCTGATGTGTTGGAGTCCGATTCAGGAAGAATGGTCCAGATGGTTATTTCTCTTCTTGAAAGCAGAGAAGGCGGTAATTGGGAGCCGTTTGCTCGAATGCAAAATCCGGAAAATCCACAAGATTTTTTGAAAGATTTCGTTACGCGCATCATTCGTCAAGCTCGAAGTAAGGCGGAAAATTCGAATGAATTAGAGGGGTATGTGCAGCATTTTTTCAACGTCGAATATGGCCGATTGGCAAACAGAAATGATGGAGGAAACAGGGCTGCATAGCCGCCAAATTTGGTAAAGAACTCATTGACGGAGCCTGTCAAAATTCCTTAGAATCACTCCCCTTGGGGTAAATTTGTATTAGTACAGTGATTCTTTGGAATTCCTCAATGAATGACCCTAGCGATGATCTCTCGGCTGATGTCGTCGATGAAGCACTCATCCATAGATTAGTTGATGAAGCTCTTCTTCGTAGACAGAAGGGAAACACCGTCCTGCAGCAGCAAACAGCTGCCATTGGTACCGCTCTTTTTCACGGTGAGGGCCTATGGAAAGAAACCATGCTTGTTCCATTGCGGGAAGAACACGTGCAAGGCGAAAACGGCGTGGAAGGCTGTTACGAGCGCTCAACCTTGCCTCGCGAATTCATTATTGCGCTGCAAACAAATACTGCGCGCAGGGTCCAGCGTGAACTCCGCAGAAGCAAGGGTCAGCGTGGCGGAATGCTTCATAAATTTCATCGCAGGCCAATCGACTGGATTCACATTGAACATCCAACGGAATCCGTCTGTGAACAAATGATTCGTGAACTTCGAAAAACAGATGCGATTACGTCAGTGTTGGAGACCGGGAAAGAACCTGAAAAAATCCAGCTTGGAGAAATGTCGCTGTCACCCCAAATTTACGAAGGCGCTGTTTTGGTTCCACAAAAGCAGCCACACATTGTTCTGGCGTGGGCAGATTGGTACCGATCATCGGTTGAAGATGTCACAAAACGAACTCCGTCGAACGATGAATATATCTATTGGCTTTTGCGCGATATAGAGAGCATTAATATGGATGAAGGTTTGCAAATGCAGGAATTGGCAATTCGCATGCAACACATGCTTAATTTCTATACATTAAACGGGGGGCACCCAGGCTCAGCCTCCGTTCTGTTTACGAGGCTTGTACCCTATTGGAAGCACCTTGGTTATAGAAGCATTTTATTGTGGCGCCATAAGTTGCAGCAGGTGGTAGACCCTCTGACCGACGGTTATTTGGCAGGAGGTCGGTTAAGCAATCCTCAGGGTGGCAACGATGATAGCCACATGTTTTTTACGGAGCGCGGCATTCACGATATAGGAACCTCGCTAAGTCCGTTGTTGGCTCCGCGCGCCATCAACGATGCAGGAGACGAAATTTGTGTGGCATCCACTCGCGAGTATATGTTCGGAGATTTAGATGAAGTCGAGGAGAATTGCAACGAAATAGATGCAACTAAGCGCGCAGAGTATGCACAGCGGCAGCAGTAGTCCTGCCGCGCGCTGGCAGCAGCGGCACCAGCGCCCCCAGAATCACCACCCCCGCAGCAATGAGCGTCGTTGGCGCCGCGTCTTTTATAAAGAGCATTTGCCCGCCGACCGACGCAAAAATGATGAGGAAGGAATACCGCAGCACGAAGTCGATCGCCCGGTGCGTTAAGAAGAAGTAGTACAGGTAGTAGGGCAGGCCGGCGAAGAAGATGCTAAAGAGCACCATTTGCGCCATCACGTTGCCGGGCAACACGCTCAGCGTGGAAATCGTGAGCAGCGGGAGCGTAAGCAAAAAGCACAGCACCGACAGCACAAAGAAGTACTGCGCGCTGCGCGCCGCAATGTTTTCCCGTTTCTTGTATTGCTCGCTGACAATGGAAAAGCCGGAAAACGCCGCAATGGCCATAAAGGTGGGCAACATGCCGTCCATGCGCCACTCCGGCGACCAGAGCGCCAACAGTCCAATTCCCAGCGCTATGAGCCCCCACGCGGCAGCAAGCGTCTTGCGGCGGTTGCGGTGCACAATGCTCGTTGTCAGCACGCCGGCGGCGGTCATGGGAATGGTGTAGTGCGAAGGGTCCGTTGTTAACAGCGCGGTGTATGTGAAGATGGCGATGCCAATGAGCAGACAAACCGAGGTCCACAGCGAGGGGCTAAAGAGCGGCAGCGGCGCTTCGGGCGTTCTGCTGCGTTTTGTTTTTTGCCAGAGCAAGAGCAGCGCGCTGATGCCCGTAAGCGACCAGAAGCGCACGAGCGTCATGTCGATGACCGAAATGCTGTTGGTATGCAGCAGCAGGTAGCCGAAAACCGGATCCAGCCCCCACAGCAGAATAATGCTCACAATGCCGAAGATGTTCTTGTACCGCAGCAGCGTGGGCCGCACGCTGACGTCCGTCGCGCCCGCCGCCACAAGTTCCGCGGCCATTGCGGGCTGCTGGTCGGGGCTGATTTTCGTTTTGAAGACGGCATGGGCCACGCCTTTTAGCAGGTCGTGGCGCACGGTGATGGTGGAGTACTGTCTTGCGTGCTTCTGGTAGATTTTCGACAAATTGTCTATGGAAGTACCGTTTCCCAGCGGAAAGCTGTACTGAATGGTGTAGGGGATTTCTGCTTCCGCATCGCTGAAAGAGCGGAAGATGACGCTGGAAAGTTCCTTGGGCGTTACGTGCCCGCTGGCCAATGCCGTGTACATTTGCTCCAGCGATTCGTAGCCCAGCGGGGCGATGTTGCGCAGCACCGCCGCCTGGTTGAATTCTTCTATGTACCCCCTGCGCTGCTGCTCCAAAAATTGCTGGAAGAGTTCTTTGCCTATGCGCACCATTTGCCGGTTTGTTTTGCTGCCCAGCGCGGAACGAATGATGGCGGTGGCGAAGCCCGTTTCCACCCAGTCCAGCCATTCGCGGCTGACGGTCTGCTTATGGTTGAGCGTGACGTCCAGCGAGGTGGCGTGCGTCAGCGGCGTCGAAAACAACGCCTCTTTGCCGTCCACGCGAATGGATTTGAGCGACAGCGCGTTTTCGTGAAACAGGTAGAAAGCGCCGTCCAGCGCCGTGGAGCCTTTCGGCAGCGAAATGGTGCGGTCGTCCGGCCCGTGGATGACAATCGATTCGCCGAGAATGTCGCTTTGCAGGTTTTCCCAGAATTCCTCGCTGCGTTCCGCGGTGTCTTCCGACAGCGTCTGAATGCGCTCCGCCCAGGGCAGGTATTCCAGCAAGCCGAACGCTTCGCCGTCGAAACACTTGGTGGCAATGCCGCGGCGCGCGTACTCGTGCATTTCCTGCGTGCGGATTTTGCAGCGAACGCGCGTGCCGTCGGCCAGAATGACCGTAGTGTGCAGTCCCTGGTAGCCGTTGATCATGGGGGCGTTGATGAAGTCCTGGAACGACAGCGTTTCGCGCTGCCACAGTTGGTGCAGCGCGCCGAACGTGCGGTAGCAGGTGTCCACGTCTTTGCAAATGAAGGCGACAATGAGCGTGGCGATGCCCGTTACCGCCATGCCTTCGGTTTCCACTTGCATGCGCAGCTTGTTCCAGGACTTGATTTCGTAGACCGGTTTCACCGCGTTGCTGAGCGACGGGTGCGAGGCATGCAGCGACTTCGTAATGTCGCGAATGACTTTGTCGCCCTGGTGTTCGTTCTTGGCGCGTTGCAGCAACATGCGTTCGAGCATTTCGGGGTCCAACACTTGCAAGCAGAGCGCTTCCAGTTCGTCGCGCAGGTCCTGCATGCACAAGCGGTCTGCGATCTTCACGTACACTTCCATGGTTTCTTTGGCGAGCAACCGCCGCTTCTCTTCGCGCAAATACGACGCCGTTTGCATGTTATGCAAGCGGTCCACCAGCTTCACCACAATAATGCGCACGTCTTTTTGCATCAGCGTGAAGATCTTGCGCAGCGTTTCCACCTGTTCGTCGAGCGTCGGCTTTTCGGCAACGTCGCTTTCGTCGAGTTTCGTGACGCCGTCCACAATGGCGGCGACGCCGCCGTCGAATTCGCGTTCAATATCTGCAAGCAAGATGGGAGTGTCTTCCACCGTGTCGTGCAGCAATGCGGCGCACAGCGTGTCGCCGTCCGCCCCCATGTCGGCCAGCATGTGCGCAACGGCAATGCAGTGGGTTATGTACGGGTCACCCGAAAGTCGCTTCTGCCCTTCGTGGGCTTGTACGGCCATGTCGTAGGCCTGTTTTACCCGGCGCTGCTGCGCCGTAGGAAGATGCCGCAGATGTGTTTGCAGCTCCGACCAGTGCATCAGAGAGAAATTCTACCCCTCACCCAGGGCAGTTGTACAGGTATTTTTTGGCGTTATGAAGCCAAAATATCGAGAATGTACGCCTGCACGTTCGCAAAGATCTCCTTGTCGTCGCGCAACGCGGCAACCTCCGTTTTTGTAAACCATCGCATTTCGCCGCCCTCGCGTTCCGCGAGCGTAAGCGTTTGCGTTTCATCTAGCGGGCGGGCCACGAACAGAAAGTCCATGTGCTGGTGCGCCGCTTCACCGCGCTGCGGGCTTGCGGGAATTTCTTCCAGTAACATGGCAATGGGTTTTTTCAGCATGCGTCCTTCACTCGCGTTGTGTGCAAACAGATCCTGTTGCGCATCTCCCAGAATTTCCACGTCGAGCCCTGTTTCTTCTTTGCACTCGCGCCGCGCCGCGTCCTCCGGCGTTTCATTTGCATCTATATGACCGCCGGGAGGCATCCAGCGTTCCAAGCGCTTATGCCATAGCAGCAGCGTGCGGTTTTTGGAATCCACGATGAAGGCCGTTGCAGTAAAGTGACGCTGCACGAAGATGGAAGGGAATGAAAGGATAAAAAAGATTGAAGGGACTACTGCGTAGATTTCCTTAGCTGTTGGAGAAGGAATCCTATACGGCCAATAGTCATATCATATGCTACGAATTTTTCTGGAGTTATATAGTTAAGATCGCGTGAAAGTCTTGCGTGATAATGTAATTCTTCGAGAGATGCTTGTGCGATGTTGAAGAAATGGGCCTTCTCTTTTACCGCTCTGCGTGCGTTACCCTCAACAATATTCGTGGGGACGCTTGCTGCTGACCGCCGCATCTGACTAATTAGCCCATAGCGTTCATGATCAGGGAACGTGGATGTCGATACATATATGTCGAGACATTGTGCATGTGCGACCTGCCAAACTATAAGTTTTTCGTACGGTCGATCCATAGAAAAAGAGAAGGTAAGAGGAGTATCGTACACTCGTCAAATAGCCTTGTACCATCCCTTCACTCCCTTTTTTCTCTCCAATCCTTTCAGTCAATATATGGTGCTTATCGACGATAACTCCTCAACACTGGCCATCAACGACCTGTTGCCTCACTTCTCGTTGCCTGCAACAGACGGCATGACGGTGGATACGAATTTGATCAAAGACCCGGTGTTGGTCGTCATATTCACGTGCAATCACTGTCCCTATGCTCAAGCGTATGAGCAGCGACTTATTGATTTACAGGAGCACTTCGACGAAGAAGGCGTGCAGTTTGTGCTTATAAGCAGCAACGATGCAGAGAACTACCCCGAAGACAGCTTCGAACAAATGAAATTGCGCCACGCCGAAAAAGGATTTCCGTTCCCCTACTGCTTCGACGAAGATCAGTCTGTTGCAACGTCCTTTGGAGCGCTCTGCACGCCGCACTGCTTCGTATTCGACCGCCACCGGCAGCTGAAATATAAAGGCAGAGTAGACAACAACTGGAAGGACCCCGCTGCGGTAACAGAGCATAACTTGCGCGACGCCATAGCGGCTATGGTGAAAGATGAAGAACCGCCAGCGCATGAAGTGAACGCCATCGGTTGCTCCATTAAGTGGAAGGGGCAGGGCAGAAAGTAGCTTCCCATATTTTTCCTTGCATCCGCTTTTGGGGCGCTGTAGGTTCGGGGTCTATGTTCGATGACCAACAGGCACCGGCAACGAAGAGTGATCTAGCAGCACTCGAGGTACGTTTCTTTGGAGATATGGGAGATTTAAAAGGAGAAATGGGAATCTTAAAAGGGGATGTGGTTATTTTAAAAGGTGAAATGATTGAGATGAAGGGAGATATGACTACTATGAAGGGTGAAATGACTGAGATGAAAGGAGATATGAAAATCCTTATAGAATTTATAAAAAATCTCTCCACAGATGTTCGCAATCTCAAATCAGATTTATTAGAAGAAATGGACAGGAGATTAGAGCGCCAATGGGCAGATAACTTAGTACTCTTCGAAAACTTTAAGCATGACCTCTTAGGTGCAATGAGTGACATTACGGTTGGTCTTCGCGACAAAGTAGATGACCATGAGCGAAGAATCATTGATGTAGAGCACAAACTTGTCAGCATCGCCTAATGCTCCACAACCCCGAATACAGAGGCCCACGACCCACAGCGGACACGCCGCTCCAATCGAGGTATGCCCACAAGCTTACTGCTTCTGATGTGGAAAAACTGGGGCAGCAGGCGATTGATGATTTCAAAGCGTGGCTGCTGCAAATTCCTGTGGTGGAATACAACACGATCGGACCGGTTGAAATGGAAGAGCGTTAGCACTTATTTCTTCCTGAGCATCTTCGCCAAGTACTGCCCGGTGTAACTGGCTTCCACTTTAGCGACGTCTTCTGGTGTGCCGGTAGCAACAATCAGCCCACCGCCACTGCCGCCGTCGGGACCTAAGTCCACCACGTAGTCCACGGACTTGATGACGTCCAAGTTGTGTTCAATAACCAGCACCGTGTTGCCTTTGTCGACCAGGCGCTGCAGCACGTTTAAGAGCATGTCGATGTCGTCGAAGTGCAGGCCCGTCGTGGGCTCATCCAATATATAGAACGTTTGGCCGGTGGACCTGCGTTGCAGTTCTGCAGCCAGCTTAATGCGCTGCGCCTCGCCGCCGGAAAGCGTCGTGGCGCTTTGGCCCAAGTGAATGTAGCCCAGGCCTACGTCTTCCAGCGTCTGCAATTTCTTTTTGAGCGCGGGAACCGCGTTGAAGAAATCCAAGCCTTCCTTCACCGTCATTTCCAATACCTCGGCAATGTTCTTGCCGCGGTAGGTGACTTCAAGCGTTTCGCGATTGTAGCGTTTGCCCTTGCAGGTTTCGCACGTTACATACACGTCGGGCAGGAAGTGCATTTCTATGCGCTTGAGTCCGTCACCTTCGCACTCTTCGCACCGGCCGCCTTTTACGTTAAAGCTGAAGCGCCCCGGCTTGTAGCCACGCATTTTGGCTTCTGGCGTGGTGGTAAACAAGTCGCGAATATCGGTGAAAATACCCGTATACGTTGCGGGGTTGCTGCGCGGCGTGCGGCCGATGGGCGACTGGTCTATGACGATTGCTTTGTCTAAATGTTGCAAGCCTTCAATGCTGCCCACGTTCTGCGGCTTGCTCTTGGCGCCGTTTAGCACACGCTGGAGTTCCGGCCCTAAAATGCCGTGGATCAAACTGCTTTTGCCGCTGCCGGAAACGCCGGTAATGCCAATGAAGGTGCCCAGCGGCAAACGCGCATCCACATGGCGCAAGTTGTGGTGGTGCGCGTCGTGAATAACAACGGCATTCCCTGTGCCTTCGCGGCGCTTCTTCGGTACGGCAATGCTCTTCTTGCCGCTTAAGTACTGGCCGGTAACAGATTCCGCGTTCTTCATAAGTTCCTTGGGCGTTCCCTGCGCAATCACCGTGCCGCCGTACTTGCCGGCGCCCGGGCCGATTTCTAACAGGTAATCCGCAGAGGCGATTGTCTCTTCGTCGTGTTCCACAACAATCACCGTGTTACCCAAATCGCGCAGGTGCGTAAGAGTGCTAATCAGCCGCGCGTTGTCGCGCTGGTGCAGGCCAATGCTGGGCTCGTCCAGCACGTACAGCACGCCTTGGAGTGCAGAGCCGATTTGCGTGGCCAAGCGAATGCGTTGCGCTTCGCCGCCGGAAAGCGTTGCCGCAGAGCGGGAAAGCGTAAGGTAGGTAAGGCCCACGTTTTCCAAGAACGACAACCGCGCAACGATTTCGTGAATCACTTTGCGCACAATCGTAAAGCCGTAGGTGGAAAGTTGCTCCACCGAGTCGTCGGGCTCTGTCACTCCTTCTGCTTTGCGCTCCGCTGTGGGAATAAGTCCCTGGAAGAAACGCTTCGCCGTGTTCACCGACATGTCCGTTGCTTCCACAATGCTCTTTGCACCAATCGTTACCCCCAGAATCTGCGGCTTTAAGCGCATGCCTTTGCACACGCTGCAGGGCAGTTCTTGCATGTAGCCTTCTATTTGGCTGCGCATGTAGCTGCTGTCGGTTTCGCGGTGGCGGCGTTCCAGGTTAGGCACCACTCCTTCGTAGCTCGTTTGGTAATTGCCGCTCCAGTTGCTGGTGTCGAAACTCACGTTGAGTTCATCGGGCGCACCGTAGAGTATTAAGCGCTTTGCTTCGGCGCTCAGGTCTTCCCATGGTGTGTCCAGGTCGAATCCGCGCTTTTCGGCGAGTGCTTCTAGTAATTTACTCATGTAGCCCATGCGGCTTGCAGAAGTGGCCCACGGGTGAATGGCGCCTTCGCTTACAGAGAGCTTCGTATTGGGAATAATCGCCGCTTCATCCACCTGCAACAGCACCCCGAGTCCGTGGCAGTTTTCGCATGCGCCATGCGGCGAGTTGAAGCTGAAACTGCGCGGCTCTATAGCGGGGATGGGAATGTTGGGGTGCTGCGGGCATACGAACTCTTCGCAGAAGCGCGTTTCTTCGTCGGTGTCGGCGTCTAACACAATCATGGAACCTTCGCCTTTGCGCAGTGCCAGTTCCACGGAGTCTGCAAGGCGCGTTCGGTTTGGGTTGGTTTCCCCCTCCTTTGTTTTCAAATCGCGCACGAGCATACGGTCCACCACGATCTGAATCGTATGGGCTTTCTTCGGGTCCAAACGCAGGTCTTCGTCCGTCGTTACAATCTGCTTGTCCACCCGCATGCGCACGAAACCTTCGCGCTTAATGCTGTCCATTATCTTCATGTGCTCGCCTTTGCGGCCTTCTACCACGGGTGCCAACAAGTAAATTTTCTTGCCTTCGGGTAAGTCGGCAATCGTCTGCACAATGGCGCTGGACGGTTGCTTCTGCAGTACTCTGCCGCATTCCGTGCAGTGCACGGAACCCGCCTTTGCCCACAGCAAACGCATGTAGTCGTAAATTTCCGTTACGGTTCCCACGGTGGAGCGCGGGTTCCGCGGCGCGGTCTTCTGGTCGATGCTGATTGCCGGCGAAAGGCCTTCAATACTGTCCACTTCCGGCTTTTCCATTTGCGCTATGAACTGGCGTGCGTACGCGGAAAGTGACTCCACGTAGCGGCGCTGGCCTTCTGCGAAAATCGTGTCGAACGCTAAGCTCGATTTACCGGAGCCCGAAAGCCCCGTTATAACAGTCATTTGATTGCGTGGAATTTCCACACTAATGTTTTTTAAGTTGTGCATCCGCGCGCCTCGTACGATTATTTTATCCATTGAAGTGAGTGAGTAACGGCTAGCCATGGCTTACCGAAGCCATTTTCTGCCACGACAAAAACGCCTGCGCTCTGCGCGCGCAGACAGCGCAAGAGCGTACAGAAAGAAACGTGTTTTGTCCAGGGTTCAGAGGCAGACCTCTTTTTACTCGGCAATTCTTCTACATTCCGTAGAATGAGCACAATGTTCACTGGAATTGTCGAAGCAACGGCTACTGTGCAGAGCAACGAAGGAGGGGAATTGACCCTCACGCAACCTGCGGTTTTTGACGATGTAAACGTGGGCTCCAGCATTGCTGTAAACGGTGTGTGCCTCACTGTTACACTTTTGAATAATAATTGTATGCAGTTTCATATGGTTCCGGAGACTGTAGAGCGAACGAATCTTTCGCAGTTAACCCTTGGTGAAGCGGTAAACGTGGAACGTGCGGTGCGTGCAGATGCCCGGCTAGATGGCCACATAGTTCAGGGCCACGTAGAGGGTGTTGCAAAGGTAATCTCGTTTGTGGATGAAGGCGAAGGAAAGCGGCTTACCGTACAAATCCCGCAAGAGCTGATCAAAAATGTTATTCAAAAAGGATCCATCGCTTTGAATGGTGTTTCCCTCACGGTTGTCTCTTTAGAAGGAAATACCTGTAGTGTTGCGTTAGTTCCTCATACCCTAAAAGAAACCACGTTTGCTAGTTGTGAACCTGGAGACTTCCTCAATATAGAAACTGATGTGCTTTCTCGCTATGCGATTGCCAAGAAGGAGTAAGATATGCGCATGTCTACCCATTTCACTCTCCCAACGGGCCCCGGTTCTACTCCAGAAAACGAAGCAAATTTAGATGCGATACAACGATTCATAGATGGGAATCCTGGTATTCGGAGTTTTACTCCTCCTGGCACGCGTACAGATGCAATAACGTTACTGAATGCCACAGGAGCAGGCTTTGCCCATCCACACTCTCATACGCTTAATGAAATTACCCAGTGAGCACAAAACGTACTGATATCAGTAATTTCACAGTGGATCCCCAGTGGAAGATTGGCATTGTCGTTTCGCGTTACCATCAGCGAGAAGCCGATGCAATGGTGCAAAGTGCCAAGGAATTGCTCGGCAAAGCCGGCATTCAGCAAGACCACATCTTAATAGTGGAGGCTCCCGGCTCCTTTGAACTGCCCTTGATGGCACGGGCGCTCATAACAGAAAAAGGTGTGAACGGGATTGTTGCCATTGGAATTCTCTTAGAAGGAGAAACGAGTCATGCTGCCGTCGTTGCTCAAGCGGTAGCGACAGGCCTTATGAACTTGCAGTTGGAATATGGAATTCCGTGCGCACAAGAGGTGCTTCATGTGCTTTCGTTGGAACAGGCGAGCGACCGAGTCGAGGCAGGTGCAGAGGGCGCGCGTGCTGTTCTGCAAGCCCTTGAGGAACTGCGCAAGTTGAACAAGTAGTGTGTTCATAAGAGCTCCGCTAGGCTGCGGCCACTCCTTTCACCGTTTCCGTATGTTCTACCGATCGTCCATCGCGGCTGCTGCCCTGGCTCTTGCATCTGCAGGCACCGCATTTGCTCTTAATTTTCCCGACGTGCCCGGCAGCAACCCGCATGCCGGCGCCATTGCCGAGCTTTCGGCGAAGGGTGTTATAAAGGGCAACCCCGACGGCACGTTCCAGCCGGACCGCACGGTGAACCGTGCCGAGCTGCTTACCATGCTCTACCGGGCAACGGGCCAAACACCTTCTGCTTCCAGCAAGAATTGTTTTGCAGATGTTGTTGCCGGCAGCTGGTATGAAAACGTGGTGTGCGACGCCGCAGCGAAAGGCTACGTGGCCGGGTACGCAGACGGCATGTTCCGTCCCGAACGCACGGTGAACAGGGTCGAAGCATTGAAAATGTCGCTGCTTGCGACGAAACAGTCGGTGCCGCTGGGCGCCGCCGCCGTGGTGTCCGCCTACATAGATGTTCCGGCGAATTCGTGGTTCGCACCCTACGTTGCGGCGGCGTTGCGCATGGCAATGCTTCCGATTCCGGGCATAGACGGCAGCTTGCTGCAGCCCGACGCGCCGCTGACGCGCGCGGAAGCCGCGTCGCTCATTGTAGGTTCTGCCACGGTGGAAGTTCCTGCAGCGTCGCAATCATCTGCGACTGCCGCGGCAAGCAGTGAAGCCTCGCAACGTTCACAGAATGCAGAAGAAGAGAGCAGCGCTGCACCTTCACCTTCACTCATTGACGTGAATTTCCCCTTTACGCGTTCCATACAGCAGCAAGGCAACGAGGAAGTCACGTTCCGTTTTACGCTGGACGCGGCGGCGGTGGGGAAAATTTCCGTGAAGCAGAATGCCGGCACCGACAGTTCGTTTACGTGCCGGCTATACCTTCTTGATTCTGCCGGCTATTCCACGCAGTACTACTTGGGGTATGCAGACGACAGCGGCTGCTACTTGCGCACGGCCATGGCCCCCGGCACGTACCAGTTGCAAGTGCGCGGCAGCCAAAACGATGCATCATTCACGGTTGCCGCAACTGCTGAAACGGGAGACGGCAACGATGGATTTTCCCAAGCGAAGAAGTTATCCAAGAATATGCCGCTCACCGGCACCTTGGATGGCGGCGACATTGCCGACTACTACACATTCTCGGTAGCTACGAAGCAGAACCTTACCATTCAGCTTACCGACCCGCTCATGGTGTCGTGCACCGTGTACCCGCTTGCCGACGTGGACTTGTTTGGTTTCGACATTCCTTCCTGTAACGAAGAGTTCCTCTTTACCACCGGCAGCTACGTCGTGGAAGTGCAACGGAAGCTGGGGTCACAGGCTGGCAAGAAGACATACCTGATCCATTTGCACTGATCGTGAGAGAAAACCCGGAGCGTTTTGGCTCCACCTTTTTTCGCCGTGAAAAAGGTGGATAAGAGAACAAATGGAAGTATTCTTTGATTGATGAAATTTGCCACTATTGCACAAGCGTGCGAAGCGCTGCGTCAGGGGAAGATGATCGTGGTGGTCGATGACCCCGACCGGGAGAACGAAGGGGATTTGGTCATGGCCGGCGAAGCCCTGACGGAAGAGGCGATGGCGTTCATCATTCGCCACACGGGCGGAGTCGTGTGCCTGGCGCTCAGTAAGCAGATTGCTGATCAATTGGAGTTGCCGCCCATGGTGGAACGCAACACCGCGCGCCGCGGCACGGCGTTTACGGTGAGCATAGAAGCGGCGGAAGGAGTCACGACCGGCATAAGTGCTGCAGACCGCGCCGCTACCGTGCGCGCCGCCATGAACCCCGTTGCGCGACCCGAAGATTTGCGACGGCCGGGGCATGTGTTCCCCCTGCGCGCCATGGAAGGCGGAGTGCTCCGCCGAGCGGGCCACACCGAAGCGGCAGTCGATTTGTGCCGCCTTGCGGGGGTACGCGAAGGCGCCGTCATCAGCGAACTCATGTGCGACGACGGCGTGATGATGCGCGTGCCGGACATTGAACGGTTTTCACGGCAGCATGAGCTGCGTGTCATTTCCATCGCCGACCTTATTGCGCACCGCCGCCGCACGGAAACCTTGGTGCGACGCGAGGCCGAAGCGGCGCTGCAGACGGAGTATGGCGTCTGCCGCAGCGTCGTGTTTACCGACGCCGTAACGAACAGCGAGCACATGGCGCTGGTGTTTGGCGAAATCGACCCGCTCAAACCCGCACTCGTGCGCGTGCATTCCGAATGTTTAACAGGCGACGTGTTCCACTCGCTGCGGTGCGACTGCGGTTTACAGTTAGATGCCGCGTTGCAACGCATAGCTGCCGAAGGGGGAGTGCTGCTCTACTTGCGCCAAGAAGGCCGCGGCGCCGGGTTGGCGAATAAAATTCGCGCGTACAAAGTGCAGCAGGAACAATCGCTCGACACGGTGGAAGCCAACATTGCGCTGGGTCTCCCCGTGGATTTGCGCGACTACGGCATAGGCGCGCAGATTCTGCGCGACTTGAACGTGGGCCACGTGCGGCTGCTGACAAACAACCCGAAGAAGATTGCAGGGCTGGACGGATTCGGTTTGCACATAGCGGAACAAGTGCCGCTCCATGTTGCGCTGGCGAGCGACGAGCAACGAAATTATTTGCGTGCGAAACGCGAAAAACTTGGTCACACAACGGGCGCGGCGTGAGAAAAATTCGCAAAAGTGAAAAAATGATCAGAAAATAATTCTGCATGCGTCGCTGCACGATTCATTTTGCGAATTACATAATAGTATTACGATGTGCTCAACCTTATTTCCTTTCCCCGTTCTTCCCATGCCGAAAAAGAAGAAGGCCAAGAAGGCTTCCGCAAAGAGGAAGTCCACGAAGAAGACAAAGAAGAGGAGCCGCCGCTAGTCAGTAGCTTCGTGTTCTACGGAAACCCCGCACCCTTGGAAACCCCATGGGGCGGGGTTTTCAGTTACGGTTACAAGTAGCGCATTTGGCGGCGCACCGTTCGGACTGTAACGACCGATGCAAGCAGCAACGTGACCAGCGTGGCGGCCACGGAACCTGCTTGGCGGCTTGCTGCGGCCGCGTGCATTTCGGGGCTTTCCACTGTTTCCTGCGAATGTGCCTGGCCGCTTGCCGGGTCGCTTATGGCAGACGAATTCTGTTCCCGTTCGCGGCGAATGGACTCTTCGATTGTGGGGTAGGTCGTTACGAACACGCGCGGCTGCTCTTCATCTTGCGCAACTGTCTCGGCGTCATCACCCACAATGGAGATGAACGGCTGCTCACCTGATTGCTGTTCTTCCGCCGCGACTGCCGCTTCGCTGGCGGCAGCGTCTTCTTGTGCCTCCGCGCCCGCAGTGTTGTCCGTTGAACCCGCTTCTGTGCCCTCGCTTGTTTCCGCTTGTGCATTTTGGTCCGCTGCAGCAATGTTTTGTTCCTGCACGTTTAGTGCCGCGCCCGCACCGCCGCTGTCGTCGTCGCTGGAACTTCCTTCGACTGCCGCAAGAGCGAACGGCGAGAACGACGTGGTAAGGCACGAGACGGTGTTGGCGTCTGCGTCCACAGTGCAGTCTGGCAGTTCGTCCCATGATGTGCCGTTCCAGTGGATGATGTGCAGCAGCGATTCGTCGACTTCTGCTACGTCGGCATCGTCGTAGGTAATGTCGACGGTCACGGGGTCGTCGAAGTCGGTTATTTGCGTCGAGTCGTCGCTGTAAGCGGAAAGTTCCATGGTGCGCAGCACGTTCTGCGTGGGCGCCGGCGGCGCAGCCGCAATCAGTTCGTCTTTGTTCAAGTCCTTAATTTGGAATTGGTAACCGTTTGCCGTTACCGCTGCAGGAACGGTAATTGCGAAGGTGGCGCCGCTGCGCGCCGCAAGCGACATGGACTGCGCGCCGCCGGTTGTGGGCAGCGTTTCTGCCGCCACGTCGTACACGGTTGCATTGCCCGTGCACTTCGTCGTAATGGTGTGCTCTCCGCTGCGCAGCTCGGTGCCGTCGAACGCGGAGATCATGGCGACGGTGTAGCTGGTGCAGGGCGGCAGGGCCATCATAGCGACTGTGTGTTCAGTGGAGCCGCCGGGGTTCACGATGTCTGTTTCACGCGTGGAGTTGTTCTTGAGTCCGAATGCAAGACGTGCGTTGGCATTCATATCGGTTTGCCATGCAAAAGTGAAACCGGTTGCCGTTGCGACTGCATTCTGCAGCACGAGCGGGAATCCGGCCCACCCGCTGTTGTTGCCGCCGTCCGCGCAGTTTGCGGAGCAGTTTGCCATGGAGCCGCTTGTGTTGACGCTGTCTTGAACGTCCAAGCGGGCAAGAGTCCTGCCGTCTTGTATGTCTATGTTCCACGTGGCGCCCTTCATGCTGGAACGCAGAGCAAGCACGGCGCCCATGCTGCCGCTGAGCGTGAGCGGGCCCGCAACGGTCTGCGTGGTGCCCTGTGCAAAGATCAGCATGCTGTTTGTCGTTGCGACTTTCGTCAGGCTGCTGAAGACCGTGGAGCCGGAAAGCGTTTGGCTGGCGCCGTTCAGCCTTACGGGTGCGCCTTGCGCAGTGAACGTGCCGCTGTTGCGCAGCAGCCAGCTGCCGGAAAGCGCCAGGGTGCTGCCCGAACCTTGCAACGTGCCGCGTATATCAATGTTGCCGCCAAGGCGCACGTTTCCCGCCGGCGCAAATGTCGTATGGTTGGCAACAACCAGCGTCGTGTTTGCTCCTGTGCGCAGCACGCCGTTTTCCATCTTGGCGAGAGCAGCAACACTGCCTGGCAGTACGCCTGAAAGCGTGCTTAACGTTACAGTTTCCCTAGGTGCAAACAGGTTCAACTTGCCGGCCATAAGCGGTATGCCCGACAGAGCTCCTGTTCCCACGACGACAGTCGCTGCGTGCACAGACGAGGATGCAGACATGGCAAGCGTCAGAACGCTGCCGCCCGTAAGCGTAACGTTGTAGAGCGAGAATCCACCGTAGGTGTTCGTTGTCGTTCCTCCAATGCCGCTGCCGTTGAGAAGAACTTGAACGTTTGCACCGGGCGCCGGCATGCCGTTTATGCCGAATGCGGTGCCCGAAATGGTGTAGGCATTGCTGTTGGCTATGACCACATTCACCACTGCGCTCGTGCTGGCAGCGTAGTTAGTGTTGCCGCTGTACACCGCCGTGAGGCCGTAGACTCCAGCTGGAAGGCTGTCGAGCGTCACGGAGCCCGACCCGTGGCCGAGAGGAATTGTCGCTATGGTGTATGCGCCGTTCTTCACCGCCACTGCACCGTTTGCGGCGCTCGGGCTTATGCTTGTCGTAAGCGTAATCGGCGCGCCGACAGTTGCGCTGGTGCGCGAACTGGCGAGTGTTGTGACCGTGGCAGACTGTGCAACGGACTGGCTGACAGCCGGACTGCTCGTGGATGAGTTGTAGTTTGCGTTGCCGCTGTACTGTGCAGTGAGAGTGTGCGTGCCAACGCCGAGGTTTCCTATGACTGTCTTACCCGAGCCATGGCCCAGCGTCGCCGTGCCAATGGTTGTTGCGCCGTCTTTGAATGTTATGGTTCCCGTAGCGGCGCTGGGTGTTACCGTGGCGGTTAACGTTATGTTTTCGCCATACACCGTGGTGGTATCGCTGCTGCTGAGGAGTGTCGATGTACTCGCTTTGGTTATGGTTTTGCTTGCTGCCGCGCTCGTGCTGGCTGCGTAGTTGCTGTTGCCGCTGTACTCCGCGGTGAGGCTGTGCGTTCCCGCGTACAGGCTGTTTGTGGCGAGTGTGCCCGAGCCATGGCCCAGTGTCGCCGTGCCAATGGTCGTAACGCCGTCTTTAAAGGTGATGGTTCCGGTGGCACTGCTCTGCGAAACGGTTGCCGTCAGTATGACGTTCGAGCCATAGCTGACAGTCCCGCCCGCATTCAGAATCGTGACCGTGTCGCGCAGGTTTACGACCTGGCTGACTGCTGCCGACGTGCTTGTTGTGTAGTTGCCATTGCCGCCATATACCGCAGTCAAGCTGTGCGTGGCAACGCTCAAGTTGCCGACGCTCAGCGTGCCCGAACCGTGGCTCAGGGTCGCTGTGCCAATGGTTGTGCTGCCGTCTGTAAACGTCAGCGTGCCTGTTGCGCTGCTTGGGCTAACGGAGGCCGTAAGCGTTACTCCGCTGCCGTAGGTGGAGGGGTTGAGTGAAGACGTAAGCGTCGTTGTGCTGTTTGCGATGTTCACGACTTGGCTTACAGCCGCGCTTGTGCTCGTTGCGTAGTTGTCGCTGCCGGCATATACCGCGGTAAGGCTGTGTGTTCCTGCAGACAAATCGCTCGTGGTGTAGGTGCCCGAGCCATGGCCGATTGTTGCACTCCCCAGGATCGCCGAACCGTCTTTAAACGTTACGGTTCCCGTCGCGCTGCTCGGCGTCACGCTTGCCGTGAGCGTGACCCCGCTGCCGTAGGTCGAGGGGTTCAAACTGCTTGTCAGCACCGTTGTCGAACTGCTTGCGCCAACACTCTGGTTCACCCCTGCACTCACGCTGTCGTAGTAGTTGCTGTTTCCGTTGTACGTAGCGGTAATCGGGTGAATTCCATTGCCCAAACTGCTCGTGCTCATGCTCCCCGAACCGTGGCCAATATTTGCCGTTCCAACAGTCGTGTTGCCATCTTTGAATGTCAGTGTGCCTGTTGCCGTGCTTGGCGTCACTGTTGCCGTAAAGGTGACACCCGAACCGAATGTGGAGGGGTTCAAGCTGCTCACGACTGCAACGCTGCTGCCCGCCTTGTTTACGACTTGGTTTACGGCACTGCTGGTGGAGGTTGCATAGCGGGTGTTGCCGCCGTACACCGCGGTCAGACTGTGCGTAGCAACGGTAAAGTTGCTCACCGTCATCGTGCCTGAACCGTGGCCCAGGGTGGCAGTACCAAGGGTCACTGCTCCGTCTTTAAATGTAATGGTGCCGGTTGCAGCGCTTGGCGTTACGGTTGCAGTCAATGCGACCGTGTTGCCGTATGCCGTAGAACCGCTGCTGGTGCTCAAGCTCGTTGTGCTTGCAGCAAGGCTGACCACTTGGCTTACGGCGTCACTGGTGCTGCCCGTGTACTGCACGTTTCCGCCGTACACTGCCGTAAGGCTGTGTGTTCCCACGAGGAAGTTACTGATACTCAGTGCACCAGAACCATGCCCAAGAGTCGCAGTGCCAATCGTGGTGCTGCCATCTTTAAACGTGATGGTTCCTGTTGCACTGCTCTGTGCCACCGTTGCCGTGAGCGTAACACCCGAGCCGTACGTCGACGGGTTCAGTGACGAGGTGAGGGCCGTAACGGTGCCCTTTAAGTTGACAACCTGGCTTACCCCCGCGCTCGTGCTCGTTGCGTAATTGCTGTTGCCGCCATACACAACCGTAAGACTGTGTGTTCCCACAGTGAAGTCACTCTTGCTCAGGGAACCAGAACCATGTCCCAGGGTTGCAGTACCAATCGTTGTTGCGCCATCTTTAAACGTAAGCGTACCCGTCGCGCTGCTCGGCGTGACTGTTGCAGTCAGCGTCACACCCGAACCGTATGTCGAGGGGTTCAGAGCGCTGCTCAAGCTTACGCTGCTGCTGGCATTGTTCACGACTTGGCTTACAGTCGTGCTCGTGCTCGTTGCATACTGACTGTTGCCGCCATAGACCGCAGTCAGACTGTGCGTCCCCGTATTCAGGTTGCTCACGCTGATGCTGCCCGAACCGTGGCCGACGCTTGCCGTGCCAATGGTCGTTGCTCCATTTTTAAATGTAATCGTTCCCGTAGCACTACTCTGCGCCACTGCTGCCGTGAGCGTAACGTTTGCTCCGTATGTGGAAGGATTCGTGCCACTTGCCAATGTTGTCACTGTACCAACCAGATTCACGACTTGGCTGACTGCAGCGCTCGTGCTCGTGGCGTAGTTCACATTGCCGCCATAGACCGCAGTCAGACTGTGCGTCGCCACGGTGAGATTGCTCACGACGAGCTTGCCCGAACCGTGGCCGACGCTTGCCGTGCCAATGGTCGTTGCTCCATTCTTAAAAGTGATGGTACCCGTTGCAGACGTTTGCGAGACGTTTGCAGTCAATGTTACTCCCGAACCGTATGTCGACGGGTTCAAGCTGCTTGTGAGCGTTGTCACTGTTCCCTTCGTATTCACCATCTGGCTGACTGCTGCAGAAGTACTGCCTGCATAATTCACATTGCCGCCGTACACCGCAGTCAAGCTGTGCGTTCCGCCGTACAGGGTGCTCACTGTAACGCTTCCCGATGCATGCCCAAGGGTCGCAGTGCCGATCGTGGTGCTGCCATCCTTAAACGTGATGGTGCCTGTAGCACTGCTCTGCGCCACCGTTGCCGTAAGCGTCACCCCCGAACCGTAGGTAGAAGGGTTCAGCGACGAGGCGAGGGACGTCACCGTGCCAATGAGACCAACCACTTGGCTTACCGTGTTCGAGGTAGAGGTGCCGTAGTTTTGATTGCCGCCGTACACCGCAGTCAGACTGTGCGTTGCCACAGAGAAGTCGCTCTTCGTTAGGGTACCCGAACCGTGGCCGACGCTTGCCGTGCCAATCGTGGTGCTGCCGTCTTTAAACGTCAGCGTGCCTGTTGCACTGCTTGGGCTAACGGAGGCCGTAAGCGTTACTCCGCTGCCGTAGGTGGAGGGGTTCAAACTGCTCGTAAGTTCCACGGCTGTTCCACCCTCGCCGACGCTCTGGTTTACCGCCGTGCTGGTGGAAGTCAGGTAGTTGCTGTCGCCGGCATACACAGCGGTAATGCTGTGGCTGCCGTTGCTCAGGCTGGCGGTGGTCAGTGTTCCGCTGCCATGTCCAAGAGTCGCAGTGCCAATGGTCGTTGAGCCGTCTTTAAACATTATGGTTCCGGTTGCACTGCTGGGCGTAACCGTTGCGGTAAAGGTAACGCTTACACCATACGTAGAGGGGTTTACGCTGCTGGCCACCGCGGTGCTGCTGCTTGCCTTGGCAATCACTTGGCTTAGCGAATCGCTTACCGAGGCGTCGTACCGGCTGTTGCCGCCGTACACCGCAGTCAAGCTGTGCGTTGCGGCATTCAGCGTGCTTGTGGTCATGCTGCCCGAACCGTGGCCCAGGGTCGCAGTGCCAATGGTTGTTGCGCCGTCTTTAAACGTAACGGTGCCTGTTGCGCTGCTGGGGCTTACGCTTGCCGTCAGCACGACGCTGGCGCCATACACGGTGGAGCCCGTGCTGCTACTCAAGCTCGTTGTGCTTGCCGCCAGGCTAACAACCTGGTTTACGGTGTTGGAAGTAGAGCTTATATAGTTCACGTTGCCGCCGTACACCGCAGTCAGGCTGTGGGTTGCCACGGTGAAGTTGCTTACCGCAAGAGTGCCCGAACCATGGCCCAGTGTCGCAGTGCCAATGGTGGTGCTGCCGTCTTTAAACGTTATGGTTCCCGTTGCGCTGCTGGGGCTTACGCTTGCCGTCAGCACGACATTCGTGCCGTAGGCGGTTGCACCGCTGCTGGTTGCAAGCGACGTCGTGGTATTAACCGTAAAGGTCCAACCCGTGTTGTTACCATTGTTCACGCAGTATTCGCCGCCAACGGTGCACGTTACCGCAGTGGCATTCGTGTTGTTACTGTCTTTCACGTCCACGTACTGCATGGTGCGCGTGGTTCCCGTACCGAAGTTCATGGGCCACTGCGTGCCAGAGCTGTCGCTGCGCAGGCTAAGCAGTTGCC
>CAMTXJ010000006.1:0-77287 GCA_947085695.1 uncultured Candidatus Peregrinibacteria bacterium
GGGTCCTTTCGTAGCGCTTACACACTGTAAATCCCCAAGAAGCATTGCGAGTGTATCGACCACGTGGCCGCCAATGTGCATCCACCCCGCGTAGTACTTCCACTGCGCGGAAAGCAGGCTTCCCAACTCACCGGAATCAATGAGTTGGCGCAGCCCAACGAAGCCCGCATTGAAGCGGCGGGAGTGATCTACAACGAGCCGATCCTCTTTTCCTTTTAGGAGAGTTTCCAACATGGCAAGTTCCTTTGCCGAAGTGCAGAGCGGTTTTTCTGTAATAACGAGTCGCGGCGCGTGCTCATGCGTTAGCAATTTCTGGATGAGTTCTGCGTGCGTGGTGTTTGGTGTAACGATCGCAACGATATCCAATCCATCCACTAGTAACGAAGAGAGATCCGTATGTGCAGCACACTTCCACTTCGCAGCAAACTCCTTTGCACGGTTTGCGTTTACATCCACCACGCTGCTCAGCGTGCAGCCTTTGGTATGGGCAATAGCCTCTGCATGCGTATGTGCAAAAACGCCTGTGCCAAGCATGCCGCAGCGGAGTGGGGAAGTACTCATGCAGTGCGTTGGTACTGTTTCCAGCGCCTATGAACTTGGCTGTTACTCTCTTTTAGTTCGGGGTTTGCGTCCAAAAATGCCAAGATTTCGCCTAACGTAAAGTCATTGCGCGGTGCGAAGTGTTCAAGGATTGCTGCAATGAGTGCAAAGTCTTCCTCTTGGTCCACATCTAAGTGCACATCGGGCCGGCAGAGTGGGCCTTGTGCCTCTATATTCAGTGTCTTATACAGCTCTGGGTGCTGGCGCAGGAAGAGTGTGCCGTGTTCACGAACAGCAGGGTCGCTGCAACGTTCCACACTGTCTTTGAATGCGGAAAAGGAAAACACTTCGTTGTACATGCCCGAAGGGTACGTGCCCTTCATGTCGTTTCCCACAAGATCAAACTTTCCAGTCCGGTACTCCTGCAAACATTCCTCTATGAGTGCGGGGTCAATGAGTGGGCCGTCTCCGTAGACCTCTACACACGTTGTCGCTTCCATCATCGACAATGCGCCCAGCATGCGCAGAGCAACGTCGTCTTCGCTGCCGCGGAAGCACGCAACGCCCTCCTGCTTGCAGAACTCTTCCACCACGTCATTGACCGAGCTTTCCGGCGTCGCCACAACAACAGCATCCACACCCTTTGCTTGCCGCACGCGGTCTAGCAAATGGCCAAGAAGCGGTCTGCCGTTTACAAGACGCATGGTTTTGCCGGGCAAGCGTTGCGAGCCCATGCGTACCTGAATTGTGGCAATAGTGCGGTTCACACTCGTACTATGCTCTATACTCCGTTTCGTGCGCCAACTAAAAACCCTCCTTACTGTCCTCTGTGTGCTTGCCGCCCTCGAAGGAGCGGCGCTTGCGGGGCTTGGGCTGCTTGTCTACCAAACAACCCCTGCCTCTGTTTTGGCGAACCAAACATTTATTGGGCGCATGACCGGTGTTTTGGGTTCGCTTCGCGCACTTGGCCGCGTTTCCAACGTGCTTTACTGGGGCCCGAAGCCGCCGCGTGCGTTGCCGCAATACACGCTCACCATTGATCCCGCGGATTTGCAGGAACTGCAAGCATTGCTCCCGACAGAATTGCCGTCGCAATTTTACGGCAACTTGTTTCTAACAGACGAGAACAAACATTGGGCAAAGGGAACCCTTACCGAAGGGGACGACACTTACGCGGTGCAAGTGCGCGTGCGCGGGGATTTGTTCAACCACTGGGCGTACCGCAAGAAGTCGTGGCGCGTGCGCTTCGAAGACGGCAAGCCGTTCCACGGCATGCATGAGCTCAACCTGATTTTGCCCGACGACCGCGAGTGGTATGCGGAACACCTTACCGCATGGCGGGCAGCGCAGCTGGGACTGCTGTACCCTACGCTGCAATTCGTGCAGGTAGACATTAACGGCAGCGGGCCGCTCATTTACACGCAGGCAGAGCAGTGGGGCCCGGAAATGCTTACGGCACATGGCCGCGCCTCCACGGGAAACATTTACAGCGCCGGCGGCGGCAGGTCGTACTTCCAGCAATGGGACCCGGCATTCCAAGAAGGGGCATACTGGGAAAAATCCACGGCAGACACGCAGAACCCCGCCAATTACGCAGACTTGGATGCATTGCTGAAACTCACGAAATCTGGTTCCCATAGCGACCCTGCGTACCTCGGCAAACTGCGCGCCATTATCAACACGGACTCTTTGGCGGCGTGGTACGCACTGGGCGCGCTCGCCGGCAGCCACCACATGAGCGACTTTAATACGCGGCTGCTGTTTAACCCCGATACCAAGAAATTCGAAGTATTGCCGTGGGACATTGCACCCTCGTCCCCGCACTCGCTCATCTATTTGACCGATAACGCATTGCTCGACGAAGCCATGCGCGTTCCGGAACTCAAGCTCCAAGCACAGCGCATGGTGTGGGACTACGTAACAAGCAAAGGGGCGCTTGCCGCCGACCGCGCAAAGGCCGCGGAACTCCGTGGCCTTATGGAGCGTGCTGCGTACAGAGATTCGCTGAAAATTCAGAACAACCGGCAGGTGCACGCGCAACTTGAGTCCATAGCGGGGACAATCGAGGCGAATCTTCGCTTTCTTCCAGAAGAACTTTCGCGCAGTGAAGTGTTGGTAACACAGCGAAAGCCGGCGACAGCTTCCACTGCGTTGGGTACGCACCTTGCCACATTCGATGTTACCGCACGCGGCCCGGCGGTTGCCGCCATTGCCGAAGTCAGCCTTCCCGCCGGGGCAAGTCGCACGTTTTCGCTTTTGCGCGACACAGACGGGAATGGCGTGCCGAGCGCAGGGGATGAACGTATAGCCCTTTCACTCAGTGAATCTTCCGGAGCAACGCTCACATTTGCTCCCGCAAACTTAGAGGCCACCTTGGTATGGGCAGGGGACCCGGTGCCAGACGCGCATACCGACGAACTTACGGCGCCGCACACGCACCACCTGTTCTTCCTTCTGGACCGTGCCGGCGCTGCAGTGTTGCCTTCGAATGTCTTCCCGCTGCCGCTCAAAATCCGCAACGCAGTGACCACGAAGAAAGCCCAAGTCATTGCCGAAATCTTCGTGGACGATTCCCGACCGCCATTGCCATGACGCCAAAACTGCCCACTCTTGGCAGAGGCACGGCAGCCCCGCTGCACTTCCGCCGCATTGAACTCAAATATCTGCTTCCCGAGCGGCTGCTTCCCATGTTCCGCGATCGTATTGCGCCGTACACGCAGCGCGACCCGTTTCTCGTAGAACACGGGGTAAAAGACGAGTCGTACCCCGTGCTGTCACTGTACTTCGACAGTGTCGATTTACATTTCTTGCAGGAAAAAGAAGCAGGACTCCTTGCCCGTCGCAAACTGCGGCTGCGAACCTACGACACGGAATTTTCACCTCGCTCTCGCACGTTTTTGGAAATCAAGCGCCGGTACGACGCAACCGTTTCCAAAGACCGCATTCGTTCCAACCTGGAAGGCATAACAACCGGCATGCCGGTAACGGGCTTGCTCGACTCCCTGCTCCACAGTGCCGAAGCAGACGACGGCGTGCTTAGCGAAGCGCGCTTGCTGCAGTCGGCCTACAATCTGCAGCCCACAACGCTCGTCAGCTACCACCGCCACCCGTTTGTGGGCAGGCACGACCGGCGGTTTCGCATAACGCTGGACCACCGCATGAGCGCCGCATGGAAGCCTCGGCAGCTGCTGCACGAAGACATGCTGACGCCCATCCACCCGGGGTGGAGCATTCTAGAGGTAAAATTCGACCACGCCGTGCCCGCCTGGTTTCATGACATTGTGGAGGACTTGGAGCTGACGCGCACCGCGTATTCCAAGTATGCTTGGGCCACCATTGGCATGCGACAACGCATGGCAGAACCTCTTCTCTAGCCAAATTCTCTTCCTTTCCCCCGTATGCAACCCGTTATTCCCGACTTCGGTTCCGTCGCTTCCGTCAACGTTGTGCAAGCCGGCGTGGGCTTGCTCGGAAGCCTGGTCATTGGGCTCATTATCGCCTGGGTGTACCGCGCAACGCACCGCGGCCTTTCGTACTCTCAGTCGTTCCAGTTCGCGCTCGTGCTGCTGTGCATGCTTGGCAGCACCATCATGCAAATTGCCGCGTCGAACATTGTGCTGGCGCTCGGGCTGCTCGGTGCGTTTTCCATCGTGCGGTTTCGCACTGCGGTAAAAGATCCTAAAGACATGGCGTACGTTTTGTTGGTGCTCACCACAGGTTTGGCTATGGGTGCGGGGCTCTACGCCATTGCCGTTCTAACAACGGTGGTGGTGTGCCTAACAATTTCGGTGCTCACCTGGATGAATTTTGGCCTGACGAACAAGTATGAAGCCGTGCTGCGCATTTTTGCGAAAGCAGAGGGCAAAGGCGCCGCCAATGCCGCGGCAATTGAAGCGCAGTTGAGCAGACTGACCAGTTCATACCGGTTGCTTTCCGCTCACGCCCGCGGCGACCGCATGGAATTCAGCTACGGCGTGCGCCCCCGCGGCAACGAAACCGCCGTGCACGTTCTGGAGGCTATTCGCAAGAGCGACGGCGTGGAAGATGCGGAAGTGTTCGATGCGAAGCACCAGCTGGAATTCTGAACGAAAAGTATGTAGGTATGTTGGTATGTAGTATATAGCCTCTATACTGATACTTACATACTACATACTTACATACCTCGTATGCGCCGCCGCGCCCTTATCACCGGCATTACCGGCCAAGACGGCTCGTACCTTGCAGAGCTACTCCTCGAGAAGGGCTACGAGGTACATGGCCTTGTGCGCCGTGCTTCCACCTTTAACCGCGGGCGCATCGACCACCTGTTCAGTGACCCCACGCACCCTGCCTTACCAATTGACTTGCACTACGGCGACCTTGGCGACAGCAACTCGCTCATCCGCGTGCTGTCGCACGTAAAGCCCGACGAGGTCTACAACCTTGCTGCACAAAGCCACGTCGCCGTAAGTTTCGACATTCCCGAATACACAGGCGATGTGACCGGCATTGGTACAACTCGGTTACTGGAGGCACTGCGCACGCTCCAGCTGCCTGCGCGCTTTTACCAGGCAAGCAGCAGCGAACTGTACGGCAAAGTGGAGGCCACGCCCCAGAACGAGCAGACGCCCTTCTACCCGCGCAGCCCCTACGGCTGCGCCAAGGCGTATGCGTTCTACCTAACGCGCAACTACCGCGAAAGCTACGACATGTACGCGGTGAACGGCATTCTCTTCAACCATGAATCCCCGCGCCGTGGGGAAAACTTCGTCACACGTAAAATCACGCTCAGCTTGGCGAAAATTCTCGCCGGTCAACAAGACACGCTCTTCCTGGGGAACTTGGAAGCAAAGCGTGACTGGGGGTATGCCAAAGAATACGTGGAAGGCATGTGGCGCATGCTCCAACAAGAAAATCCGGATGACTACGTCCTCGCTACCGGTAAAACGGCAACCGTGCGCGAATTCCTAGAGCTCTGTTTACACCACGCAAACATTTCGTTTGAGCGTACGGGGAAGGGGAAGAACGAGAAGTACGTAGACACCCGTACCGGAAAAACAATTGTTGCACTGGACGAACGATACCTGCGCCCTTCAGAAGTCGACCTGCTCATCGGGGACGCTTCCAAAGCAAAGAAGGTCTTAGGCTGGGAAGCACAGACGAGCCTCAGTGAATTGGCTCGATTGATGGTCGAAGCAGACTTTACGGCTCTGGGACTCGAAATTCCGGATGAGAGGTAATTACAGTGCTCTGTACATCCTTCCTGTATTCACCACATCACTTTCGCTGAGCACAGACTTCAGGTCATAAATCACGCCACCCTCTGCAGTAGCGCCGGTGATCTCTTTTGCATTGCTCAAATACTCCTTATGCGGAACCAAAAGGACCACCGCATCGTACGGGCCGTCTTTCAGTGAACCGGCAGTCCATCCATTTTTTTTGATTCCTTCACTGTCCATATACGGGTCGTGGACTTCCACTTTATGGCCATGCTCTTTTAGGCGAGCAACAACATCGCCACTCTTACTGTTGCGTGTGTCCGGTACGTTCTCTTTGAACGTGAGTCCAAGGACGAGCACGCGTTTTGCAGTACCTTTGAGCATGGTGTTCACCTCGTCTGCTACGTAGTTGGCCATGCCATCATTAATGGCGCGCCCCGCTGAAATGATCTGCGTTTCCATATTCAGCTGTTTCGCTTTCTCGACTAAATAATAGGGATCAACCCCAATGCAGTGGCCGCCAACAAGTCCTGGGCTAAAGCGCAGGAAGTTCCACTTCGTTGCTGCGGCATCTAACACGTCTTTTGTCGTAATGCCGCATGCATGGCACAGCTTGGCGATCTCATTTATGAAAGCGATATTCAAATCGCGTTGTGCGTTCTCAATCGCCTTCGCCATTTCTGCGACTTTGATGTTCGGTGCCCGGTGCACGCCTGCATCCGTTACGGCTCCGTAGAGCTCGGACAGCACATCGGTTGTCTTTTCGTCCTGCCCAGACACGATCTTCATAATATGTTCCACCGTGTGCTCTTTATCCCCCGGGTTAATGCGCTCTGGCGAATAGCCAACCGTGAAATCGACTCCGTATGTAAGGCCGGACTCTTCCGCAAGAATCGGTCCGCAAATTTCTTCCGTTGTTCCGGGGTACACCGTGGACTCGTACACAACGATGGCACCTTTCTTTAGGTGCTTGCCAACTGTTGCAGAGGCGGAGATAAGTGGAGTGAGATCCGGATCATTCTGTTCATCCACCGGAGTGGGAATTGCCAAAATGATGACATCTGCTTCTTTCAGGACTTCGGAGTCATCACTGTAGGAAACCTGCACCTGCTTTAGCTGGTCACCGGTTAGCTCGCCCGTGCGGTCCTTGCCTTCTTTCAGCTCTGCAATGCGCTTGCTGCTTATGTCGTAGCCCACAACCGTATGTTGTGTTTTGCGCGCAATGGCATGGGCCAGGGGAAGGCCTACGTAGCCGAGACCGACAATTGCGACTGTCATGTATTTATAATAGAGGATTAGAATACGAGAGTATTAGAATATTAGGGACTTCCTTTTATGGTGAGCAGAGCCACTTCTTCATACATAGGCCTCATTTTCCCTCTCATTTTGAGTGCAGCGACTGCCGTGGGCTTGCTTACAGCAACAGCGTTCCCCATGGACGATCACTTTTCATACCAAGCGTTCATCAACACCCTTGCCCAGGGAAACCTGGACCTCAGTATTTCCGGCTTCCACGGGAGCGACTTCCTAGCCACGGTGTGGCACCTGCTGTTCCCCTCTGCCATAAGCCAAATCCAATTCAATGTGTTCTGTGCAATCATTCTGCCGCTCGTTGCCTACGCTGCCGGGCGAGAGCTGTTTCGCAGCGTAAGCGGTGGCGCCGTACTCGCTGCCATTATTGCCATGAGCCCCTTCTACAGCGTCGTGGCGCTGCGCGGGTGGACGGGCCCTGCATACATGCTGCTTATGCTTGGGAGTATTGCGCTCATCCGCTGGCCGGTACTCGCCGGCATTGCATTGGCACTGGCAATTCTCACGAAGCCCTTCGCGGTGGCGCTTCTCCCTTTACTCCTTGTCTTGTTACTGCGCGAAAAGGGGCGTTACAAGACAATCCTGTTCTTGCTGCCAGCAGTGGGTCTGCCTACCCTCTACTTTGCTCTGCAGTACCTGCAAATTGGGCACATCACCATCGGTTCCCATGCAGAGCTTACAACCGGCAACACACTGCAAGGCCCGAAGCGCATACTCTTGAACATTGGGCACGCATTTCAAATTCTGTTCTCCGTACATAACTACTACTTCCCGGACCCCAGTAAAACAGGGGCAGGAAATTTGATGCACACCACACCCGTGCTTGTCTTTTTGGGCTTCTACCATCTCCTTCTTCCAAAGAAAGAGCAGCTTCTAGAGCAACGAATTATCCTCGCCCTGTTAGTGGGTGCGGCAGTGGGCCTGGCGCTCAATGCGCTCCTAGACCACATGGACCACTTCTATATGCAAGCGGGTATCCTCTGCCTTGTACTGGCCGCCGTTCCGCTCCTCCTTAAATACCGCGTGTGGGTTCCTATTGCGCTCGCAACACTCCACTTCCAGTGGCTGTATTTCTACTTGCAGTACCACGAAATATTCCAGCTCCACCCGTACCTCTTCTTTGCCGTCCCAGTCGTGGCGGATTTCATTTTCCTTTGCGTGACGATGTCACTGGTCGCACGTCGAATATCAAAAGTCGCATGACCCTTCGACACTGGACGTGTGATCTTTGACGGCTATTTCGTCATCATACCTTTCGACAATAGCTATCTATTCCTGCAGGATAGCTGACGATGTTGCATTGGATTTCCGGCCGCACGCAGGCGCTCCATATTCAATTCACCCGTTACTTGTTTGTAGGGGGCACCTCGGCAGTGGTCGACCTGCTCATCTACACACTGCTGCTAAAGCAGCTGAGCCTGTGGTACCCGGTTGCCGCGTTCTTCGGTTACATGTGCGGGCTTACGTGGAATTACATCCTCTCCATCTACTGGATCTTTGAAAGTAAGCGCTCCCGCAAAGCAGAAATCCTCATGGTGTTCTTTATAGCCATTGGGGGGTTACTGTGGACATGGCTGATTCTCGGCATCTGTATATCGTTCTTCAATATGGACGAAATCATTGCCAAAATGCTGTCGCAGATACTGGTGCTTGTATGGAACTTCAGCATGCGTAAGTGGTACGTTTTTGCCTAATGGAAGAGAAAATCGCCATTATTGCCGGGGCAGGACCCGCAGGCTTAACGGCTGCGTACGAATTGCTGCTACGCACAGACATTCGCCCGATTATATTCGAAGCGAGCGATGCAATCGGCGGTATTGCCCAAACGTACAACTACAAAGGAAACCGCATAGACATCGGCGGGCACCGGTTCTTCAGCAAGAGCGAACGCGTTATGAACTGGTGGTTTAATATTTTGCCGTTGCAAGGTGCGCCTGCGGCAGATGACATAGAGAAAGATCATGCGGTGGATTATGCGACGGAGGCGACTATTCGGTATCTCTGCCCGGAGTGTGTCGCTGTTATTTCGAGCGCAGGCGAGAAAGACACAAGCGAAGCTACTGAAGCAAGCGAGATTCGAGATTCGAGATTCGGACAGAAGACAGTAACGAGTACAAGAAAAGCACCAGATCCCGAGAAAGAAGACAGCGTTATGCTCCAGCGGCCGCGTAGTTCGCGAATCTACTACCGCAGAAATTTCTTTGCGTACCCCATTGGCATCACTTTTCTTGTGGCACGCAGGTTGGGGCTGTGGAACACGTTTCTGATTGGCCTAAGCTATATAAAGTCGCAACTGTTCCCGGTGAAAGATGAAACGTATTTGGACGCATTTTTCGTAAACCGCTTTGGCCGCCGGCTCTACGAAACGTTCTTTAAAGACTACACCGAAAAAGTGTGGGGTGTTCCCTGCAACCAGATTCGCGCCGACTGGGGCGCGCAGCGTGTGAAGGGGCTTTCGCTAAAACGAGCTGTGGTGCATGCCATAAAAGACCTGCTGAGCAGTGACTTTGCCAAAGCCCAGGAAGAACGGGAAACAAGCCTCATTACGCGCTTCTACTACCCCAAATTCGGCCCCGGGCAAATGTGGGAGACAGTTGCGAACCAAGTACAGAAGTGCGGTGGCGAAGTGCACATGCGCAAACGCGTTGTCGGCGTGCGCCAGCAGAATGGGAAAGTGGCAAGTGCCACGGTGGAAGACATGGCTACTGGGGAAACGCAGGAAATTGCCTGCGACCACTTCTTTTCCACCATGCCTATTCGGCACCTCGTCAACATGATGCGCCCTGCAGCGCCCACCATCGTGCGCGAGGTAGCAGACGGGCTTCAGTATCGCGATTTCCTTACGGTGGGGCTCCTCGTCAGCAAACTCCATGTGCAGGAAAAGGGGAGGCAGCCGCAGGCAACCGTGCCCGACAACTGGATTTACGTGCAGGACGGTGGCGTGAACGTGGGCCGAATCCAAATCTTTAACAACTGGAGCCCGTACATGGTGGCAGACAAAAATACCGTGTGGATTGGCCTGGAATACTTCGTAAACGAAGGAGACAGGCTGTGGGTTATGGAGGACCAAAAGCTTATCGACTTAGGAATCCATGAAATGGAAGCAATTCAGTTCCTGCGCAAAGAGGACATCTTGGATGCATGCGTTCTGCGCATGCCCAAGGCGTACCCGGCCTACTTCGGCAGTTACGACCAGTTAGATACTGTGCGCGACTACGTCCTGCAATTTAGTAACCTGCACCTTATTGGCCGCAACGGCATGCACCGCTACAACAACCAAGACCACAGCATGCTTACCGCCATGGTCGCGGTGGATAACATTCTTGAAGGCCGCTCGAACGACGCAAACGTGTGGGATGTAAACGCGGACCGCGCGTACCACGAAGAGAAAACTGCAGAGTAGGACCTGAAGTTCTTTCACACGTTATTTTATATTTTTCGTATACCAATCGACCGAGAGCTTTATACCATCCTCAAACGACGTTTTTGGCTTGTAGCCAAGCACCCTCTTCGCTTTGGAAATATCGGCTATGTAGCGAATCACCTCACCGGTACGGGGTTGGCCAATCTCTAACGTGGAGCTGCTTCCGAGGAGTTCAATGATGCGTTCCGCAAGATGCACGATCGTAGTACCTTCCCCGAATGCCAAGTTATAGGTGTCGTTCTTGGCCGCATCAAATTTCTCGATTGCCGCCATGATGCCGCTTACGCAGTCGTCTATGTAGGTGAAGTCCAAGCACTTGTCCTTCCCAAAAATCATGAGTGGCTCATTGGCACGTGCTTTGCGAATGAAGAGGGGAACTACACGAACAGAATCGTCGTACATGCCGTACACATTGCTGAATCGGAAGATAATGCAGTCCATGTCGTAACACCGTGCATAGGACTGCACGAGTGCCTCGCCACCCACTTTGCTGGCGGTGTAGGGGCTTTCGCAGTTTTCTACCCGCACCAAGTCCTCGCTGTATTTCTCCGCCGCAATATTCCCGTAGCTTTCGCGGGAAGAGGCGAATATAAACTTCTTCACGCCGTTCTTGCGGCAGTACTCCAATGCATTGAAGAGCGTAAGGAAGTTGTCCCTTGCGCGGTCTGGGTGCTCCACCAGTTCATACACCCGTGCATTCGCTGCTAAGTGCACGAGGATGTCTGCACTCTTTGGGAGCAGATCCATCACCTTTGCTTCATCGCGCATGTCGCACAGAATCGTTTTAGCATTCAGCGCGGGATTCCACTTGTTTTCCACCCAATCCACGCCAACAACGTCCTCACCTTTCGCAAGAAGAAGTTCGCACAAGCGTGTACCGATGGTGCCGGAGGAACCGGTGACGAGGATCTTCATAAGGTATGTAAGTATGTAGTATCTCGGGTATGTAGGTATACCAACATACTACATACTTACATACTGCAATTACACGCCGATTCCCACATACACAAACCCCTTCTCCCTCGCCTCAGCTGGGTCGAAGATGTTTCTGCCATCGAAGATCATTTTGCCCCGCATCAGCTCTTTGAGCTTTGCAAAATCCGCTCCACGGAAGACGTCCCATTCGGTAAGCACCACGAGGGCGTCGGCATCTTGTGCTGTTTCCATACTGTCTTCGCAGAAGGTGACCCCCTTCGCCAGTTTCTTAGCATTGGGCATAGAAACCGGGTCATGGGCACGTACGGTGCAGCCGTGCTCTTTGAGCACATTGATAAGGTCCAAGCTGGGGGCTTCGCGCATGTCGTCGGTCTTCGGTTTAAATGAAAGTCCCCACAGGGCAACAGTTGCCTTCTCGGGAATGGAGGCCAGGATCTTGCTAAAGAACCGCTCCCGCTGGTGTTGGTTAATGGCGTGCGTAGCATCGACCAAAGGCAGTGGCACACCGGTCTCGCGGCTCAATGCAATCAGCGCTTTGACATCTTTGGGGAAACAACTTCCGCCGTACCCAACGCCCGCGTGCAGGAAGCGCGGGCCGATGCGGCTGTCGCGGCCCATGCCCTCGGCTACTTCGCGAATATTACCGCCTGTTTTTTCGCACAATTCACTCAACATATTCACAAAGGAAATCTTCATGGCCAGGAATGCGTTGCTGGCGTACTTCACGATCTCTGCGCTTTCGCGCGTCATGCGCAGCAACGGCTTGCCAATGCGCGTCATGGGTTGGTACAGCTCTTCAATCTTTTCGTTTGCTTCTGCGTCGCCATTGATTCCCACGACAATGCGTTCGGGGTTCATGGTGTCTTGCACTGCAGAGCCTTCGCGCAGGAATTCAGGGTTGGAAATAACGGGAATACGGTGCGACACCCCACGTTCGGAAAGTACCTTGGCAATCAGCTCCTCGCATTTTTTGCCCGTGCCTACCGGCACCGTGGATTTGTTTACAAACACCACGTCGTGCGGTGCGTTGCGCGCGACTTGCTCTGCAACTTTAAAGACAGCATCTAAATCTGCAGAGAAGTCTTCGTTGGGTGGCGTTGCCACCGCGGAGAACACCACCTGCACGTGCGGCAACGCCTCGTTTAAATCTGTCGTAAACGACAAGCGCCCGCTTTTTAAACCGCGCTGGAGCAGCTCTTCGAGGCCAGGCTCATAAATGGTCGATTGGCCCTTTTTCAGTTTCTTTACCTTTGCATCGTCTATATCTACCCCAATAACCGTGTGCCCCAATTCGGCAAAGCATGCTGCGGTAACAAGGCCAACGTAACCGGTTCCAACAACAGCAATCGTCATCGACCGCAGTCTAGCGCGAGCGCTCGTAGACCACTACTCCTTTAGCAGATGTTTTTTCTTCCATATGGAAGTTTGTTGCATATCCACTGCACTCTACGGTGCATACGAGTGATTGTGCCGAATCGGCAATTTCTGGTTTGAGCGTATTCGACCAACGAATGACAGTGCCCATGTATTGTGCCTCGTGCCCAAATGGCCCAACAAGAAGAACGGGTTGGTCCGTCCGTGAGAGATTCGTCATTGCCGTAACGAGTGGAGAGCGCTGCGGTACGTGGATCAGGAAGAACGCCACTACCGCTGTAAGGGGCACCAGTATCCAGTGCCAGAACTTCGGCAATGGCAACCATGCCGCGCCCAGTACAAGCATGGGGCAGAGCAGCACCGCGTAGTACGGACTGTTGCTAAGGAGAATGTAGCCTGCTGCACAAATGAAACTCCCCAGTACTGCAAAATTCCGTAAACGCAGCAAGCCTATTACTCCTAGAATGCTTACGATGCCGCTCCCACTGAAGGTGATGAGCCCGCCAAACACTGTGAGTCGGTCCACAAGAGTGAGCGCCGTGTCTTTCCCAGCGGTGCCAACAACACGCGCAAGCGCGAAGGGGTTTGCAAACGAGTAGAGCGCAAGGAGTGCGAGAGGCCCAAAGGCGTAGAGTGCAATCTCTTTCCACCGTGCTCCGCTTTTGTGCAGCGCAACAATCACCGCAGGCAAGTAGAGTGCCGCTTGGTAACCGGAGCCAAGTGAGAAGAGCCACAAAAGCCCCAGGAGAAAACACTGCACGTGATCAATGTTGCTCTTTTGGACAATAAGCAGAGCAGCCGCAAGAAATACCAATCCTTCCACTGCATTAAACACCGCAATCATGACCGTGCCTGCCTGGCTAAGCACGGCGGCACACAGGGGCCAGAGGATCATGCAAGCCACTGCGCGGTCCGGGCGAATCTTTTTGGCAACCCACCAAATGAGCCATGCAGATTGTAGGAGCAGTGTTGCGCTCACCAAACGCCAGAACAGCTCCTGGTTTGCCATGCCATCTGTTAGGCCCATCACGCCGCGCAGGAATGGCGGATGCGGGTAGGGAATGCTCAGCAGGTACTTTGCTTCATCCGTTCGCACGCCAATGCCCCATTGCAAAATCGCAAACACGATTGCAAGCAGCTCTATGCTGAAGAAGGCGATCACTCTGCGCATGGGGTGAGTGATGGAGGATCAATCAGAATTTCATGACAGGCTGTTTCATCACTTCCTTTTCCGTGGCGGCGGTAGGTGATGACTAAACGGTTGGATTCCGCAGCACGAATCTCTACATCGGAAAGTAGCCAGCCCTGTTCATCTGCCACCTTCTGTAAGGCAGCAGTCGCTGTGGACCGGTATTTACTATCTATATACAGCAGATGGATGGACCAGATGCGCAGACTCAAAAGGACTCCAAGGATAAGGAGAAGGGCAGCGAAGGCTAGGGGGAGATATTTCTGCACGCGGACAGTATGTAGGTATGTAAGTATCTCGGGTATGTAGTATCAAAATTGAGAAAATACTAACATACTACATACCTACATACTTACATACCCGTATGAAAGTCCTGCTTACCGGCTCTGCTGGCTTCATTGGCTACAACACAGCCAAGGCGCTACTCGCCAGGGGCGATACAGTGATTGGTTTCGATAATTTCAACACCTACTACGACGCAACACTCAAAGAGCGCCGTACAAAATTGCTCGAGGAGCACCCGAACTTCACGCTCATCCGCGGCAATTTGGAAGACCTGGATGCTCTCAAGTCCGCATTCGATCAATTGGGTTCTGGTGAGGACACCCGTGTGTGCCACTTGGCTGCGCAAGCGGGGGTTCGCCACTCCATGGAGCACCCGGAAGAATTCATAAGCAGTAACGTTGTGGGTTTCCACAACATCATCGAACTCTGCCGCAGGCGCGGTGTGGGCGGACTTACGTACGCCTCCACCAGCAGCATTTACGGCGACAACACCGAGACGCCCTTTAAAGAAGAGCACAAAACAGACAGCCAAGTGTCGCTGTACGGCATGACAAAGAAGGCCAATGAACTAGAGGCGCACGTTTACAGCAAAATGTACGGGCTGCACACAACGGGGCTGCGCTTCTTTACCGTGTACGGCCCATGGGGCCGGCCCGACATGGCGCTGTTCCTGTTTACCGATGCAATCTTGCGGGGCGCCACGCTCAATATTTTTGGTCATGGAAAAATGCGCCGCGACTTTACGTACATCGACGACATTGTGAGCGGCATCCTCGCTTCGCTGGATACAAACTATCAATGCGAAATCATCAACCTAGGCCGCGGGAAGACCGAAGAATTAATGGACTACGTGGCTGCTATAGAAAAAGCCTGCGGCAAAGAGGGGAAGAAGGAATTTCTGCCTATGCAGCCGGGGGATGTTGTGCAAACGTCTGCAGATATTACGAAGGCGAAGAAATTACTCGGCTTCAACCCGCAAACAAGCATTGCTGAAGGTGTTCCCAAATTCGTGGAGTGGTATAGGGAATACTACGGACGGTAATCACTCCTGCGCTGGTTTCTGCGCCTCTTCTTCGTACGTCTTTTTCACTTCATCAAAAAACCATTCCTCTGCCTTCTCGCGCGGGAAGAATAATTCCTCCCCAAGGTCTCTTTTCATTCTATCGAGGCAAGCAACCCGCAATCCATCGATTCTGTGGGAACATGCAACAGTGATACAAGTGAGCTTTGCACAGGTGAATACCTCTTCTTCCATACATTGATCCAGACCTAATACGCGAAGGTTCTTTCCAATTTCCTCGTTATTGTGCAGGTGCTTAAATACATCGATCAGCAGAGCCTCTTTTCCAAGTTTTGATTCCAATGCGGGAAATATGACATTCATAAGAGCACGGTTGATGCGCGTAGCCATCATCGCTGGCAGCGAACTCATTTCGTCAACAACTTCTGGAGGTGCATCCGGGAACATCTCATCGAATAATTTCCTGTCGCGATCCAGGTCTTCCGTGGATGGTGTCATTCCCAATCCTGCAATTTTGAGCGCTTCAATATCTACGTTTGTCTGGGTAATTTTCATCAATGTATAATTTCGTACTACATTTCGAAAATACGGCTCCATGAATTCTAAATCCTCGATTTCATTCTCTGAAAGATTGTCGTCTGCTTTGTCACTCATACTATTATATTAAACTATATTTGTTAAATTTCAATCCCTCCACGTAAACATCCTACTCATAGTGTAATTCCACACCATTCCGGCACAAGCGCCTAAAATAACACTTTCCAGCTCCCCAAACCCGCGGCTGTACAGAAAGCCGCTCACAGCAACGTTCGCAAGGGCACCAAAGCCGCATGCGACGTTGTATTTTAAAAATCCCAGGACGGCAGCAACTCCGCGCAGCTTCGTGTGCGCAAAGGTCCACCAGTTGTTTAGGCAGAAGTTAAAGAAGATTGAAATTTCTATGGCGCCAAGAACTGCCAAGGAAAATCCAAACAGGGTCGGTGCTTCGACCCCGCTAATAATGCGGTCCAATGCGGTGTAGGAAATCAGGTTTACGATAACACCCAGCGCACCCACCATGCAGTACTTTACGAAGGTGAGGGGAATGTATTTCCCCACCGTTACGTCGTACAAATACTCTAAGAATTCCAGCTGCACGCGGCGCGACAGTTTACTTTCACCGTGCATGCGGGTGGCAAAGGTGAATGGCAGCTCCATCGCTTTTGCATCTGCAGGCACATGTACCAAAAGATCCAGCAGAATTTTGAAACCCTTGGGGTTTAAGTGGGGAAGTGCTGCTTCGAATGTTTCCCTGCGAATGGCGAAAAAGCCGCTCATGGGGTCCTTCACTTTCACGCGGCATACACCCAGCGCCATGCGCGTAGCGAGCCTGCTTAAAAAGAATCGGCGCTCGTCCCACTGTCCAACGCTTCCGCCCTCTACGTAGCGCGAACCAATGGCAATGTCTGCTCCGCTCGTAATCGCATTTGTAAGTTGCGTGAGCAGCGCCATGTCGTGCTGGCCGTCGGCATCCATCACTGCAAACACATCGCCTTTTGCCGCCAAGAATCCCTCGATGACCGCAGAAGAAAGCCCCCGGCGGCCAACGCGGCGAATCACGTGGAGGTCTTCCATGGTTTTCCCCAACTCTTGTGCCACTTTCCATGTGCCGTCCGGCGAATCGTCATCTACCACAATGATTTCATGCGGCAGTCCGCCCAGCACCGCATGCACCTTCGGGAGCAGCTCCGGCAGGTTTTGGGCTTCGTTGTAGGTAGGGAGGATAAGAGAGAGCACGAATGAGTATGTAAGTATGTGGGTATGTAGTATGTTAGTATTTCCTTAATTTTGATACTACATACCCGAGATACTACATACTTACATACCCGTTTACATGCTCGTAATCCCATGAGTATCCTCGTCACCGGTTCCACGGCTTACGACTTGCTGCTTACCTACGACGGGCGCTTTGCCGAAGGCATCAACTGGCAAAAGCCAGAGCACTTCAACTTGGCCTGTGTAACCCCCCACTTTAGTAAGCTTTTGGGCGGAACCGCGGCAAACATTGCCCAGGGCTTAAAGACACTCGGGGCAGATCCGCTGATTGTTTCGACTGTGGGTAAAGATGGGGAAGAAGCAGTGGCCGCACTCACGGACCGGGGAATCCACCCGGCGCACCTGGAGCAATTACCCGACCACTACACCGCAACGGCAATCATCACCACCGACACCGACGAACGCCAAGTCGTCTTCTTCCACCCCGGTGCAGACGCGCACGGCACCTGGCCAGACCTCTCTGCGAAGCAGCACGACATTGCGTACGCAGTTGTCTCCCCACGGGACCGCGTCCTGATGATGGAAGCACTCGCCTGGTGCGAAGAGCACAAGGTTCCCTCACTCTTTGACCCGGGCCAGCAACTCTTCGGGTTTAGCTCCGACGAACTCCGCCGTTGCATACAGCACTGCACAGGCGTTATTGGGAACGAAGCCGAGTGGGACATGCTTAGCGAAAAACTGGGCAGCAAACCTGCAAAACTCATTGGCGATGTCGACTACGCAATTGTTACCAAGGGTGAGAACGGCGTGCAGATCTACTCCAAAGAAGAAGTGTGGAGCGTGCCTGCGTGCAAAGTGGATGATGTTGTAAACCCCACGGGTGCGGGCGATGCCTTCCGTGCCGGGTTCCTGCTTTCCCTCACCCGCGGCGACGGCTTCGAAAGTGCTGCGCAACTTGGGTGTGCTGTCGCATCGTTTGTTGTGGAACAAGAAAGCCCCCAGCTCACTACTTTGGACTTGGGGCAATTAGAGGAGCGTATGGAGAACGCGTACGGACTTTAAGTATGTAGGTATGTGAGTATCTCGGGTATGTAGGTATAAGCTCAAAAATACCTACATACTTACATACCAACATACCTACATACTTTCTATGCAGAACTCATAGCTTCCAGTAACCTCCGTCCCGTATGTCCTCCGTCAAAGACCCCGCTCTCGCCGCCCAAGGCAAACTCAATATAGAGATTGCAGAACGCCGCATGGGTGCACTGCAAAATGTGCGGGCACGGTTTACCAAAGAGCAGCCGTTTAAAGGGCTGACGATTGGTATGGCGCTCCATGTTACAAAGGAAACTGCCGTGCTGGTGCGTACGCTACGCGATGGAGGTGCCAAAGTTGCCATTACCGGTTGCAACCCGCTCTCTACCCAAGACGACATAGCTGCTGCACTGGCCGAAGAAAAGGGTGTGTCGGTGTGGGCATACAAAGGGGAAACGAAAGAGGACTACTACCGCTACCTGGGTGCCGTTGCCGACCAACAGCCCAACATAACAATCGACGACGGCTGCGACCTTGTAACACTCATTCACACCGAGCGGCCGGAGCTGCTTGCCACGTGCATGGGCGGTTGCGAGGAAACCACAACGGGCATCATTCGTTTGCACAGCATGGTGCGCGACAACGCACTCAAAATCCCCATGATTGCGGTGAACGACAACAAGACGAAGCACCTTATGGACAACTACTATGGCACGGGCCAGAGCACGTTCGACGGAATCCTGCGTTCCACCAACCTGCTCATTGCCGGCAAAACCGTTGTGGTGCTGGGCTACGGCAGTTGCGGCAAAGGGGTCGCGCTGCGCGCCAAGGGGCTGGGCGCCCAAGTGATTGTTACCGAAGTGGATTCCTTCGTCGCACTCCAAGCAGCAATGGATGGCCACCGCGTACTGCCCATGAAAGACGCCGCTGCCCTTGGCGATCTGTTCATCACCGTAACTGGCAATCTGCATGTGATTCGCAAGGAACACATGGAGTGCATGAACGACGGCGCGGTACTATGCAACAGCGGCCACTTCGATAACGAGATCGATTTGAACGCACTGGAAGGTATGGCGGCACGCAAGCGACGCGTACGCCACTACTTAGACGAGTATCTGCTAAAAGATAACCGCGTACTCTATGTGGCTGGCGAAGGTCGGCTCGTGAACCTGGCTTCCGCCGAAGGCCACCCCAGCGAAGTCATGTCGCTTTCCTTCTGCGGCCAGGCACTGGCGTGCGAATTCCTGGTACAGAACAAGGGCAAGCTAGCTGCAGGTGTTCACCAACTGCCCGCCTCGGTAGACGACGACATTGCCAAGTTGCAGCTGCAGGCCATGGGAATTGGCATAGATACCCTTACGGCCGAGCAAAAGGAGTACCTGGCTGGGTGGAAGGAGGGAACTTGATGAGGAAAAGAGGAGAGGAACGAGAGGAGGAGAGGATGTAGTGTCATTTCGAGCGGAGGCGAGAAAGACGCAAGCGAAGCAACTTCGCCCTTGCGCACACTTATAGACCAGTGCAATCATGGAAATGATGCTAGGTTTGACAAGTAATAAATTGGTGGTAAATTGATCTTTGAGTGGTGTATGTCGCTCCTTCACATCTTTGCGATTCAGGACGCTGAGCTTTAACGGTTTACAAGGAATGGGTGGCACGAATGTCACCCGGTTAACCGAATTGAGTTCAGTGCTTTTCAGGAGTTAGTGCTATGACCCGCAGATTTGGTTCTGATTTAGAGTTGCCACATCGTTCTTCACGTGAACGCCGTCGACGCAAGTCAACGCGTTTCGGCATTACCGCCAAGCACGTCGGAGAACATGCAACTCCTCTCTCACTAGAGAAGGAGGCAGAAGCGAAGCGGCTTCTCGAAAATTGGAAGCAAAAATAAACAGAAGAGGCGCACTCCTGTTGTTCCGGTGATTCGTGCACCGGATAAAGACGACACTGAGTCATGGTTAACAACCCATGGCTCAGTGTCACCCCTTAAGACCAGCGTCCTCGTCGTATAGGAAAAGTGTATAGTCCACATTATGGACGAACGCGCCATACTCGCACGGCTATTCCGGCAACTTGCTGCGTTGCTCGACGAAGAGGGAGTGGACTTTAAGCCCGCTGCGTACCGCAGGGCCGCTCAAGTTATAGAAGACTACAGCGGTAATTTTGGCGAGCTCACTGAAAAGAAAGACCTCATGAAACTTTCGGGCATAGGGCAAGCAACCGCAGAGAAAATCTTGGAGTTCCGAAAAACAGGGAAGGTAGCAGCGCTGCAGGAATTGCTCGCCAAGCATGGCGGTATAAGCGATGAACTGCTGATGATTGAAAACTTGGGGGCCAAGCGCATCCTTAAATTACAAAAGGCGCTGGGAATTCATTCCAAAGCAGACCTGGTTGCCGCGGCAAAGGAGGGGAGGATTCGGAGTGTCCCCGGGTTTTCCGAAGTCATGGAAAAGAAGATTCTTGCAAGTGCTTTGGAATCGGAACAGCGCAATAAGCGCTATGCGCTGAGTGAAATAGCAGATGATGTGGAGGCATTGCTCAAAGCTCTGCGCAAGGTACCGGGTGTAGACCGTGCAGAAGCCGCGGGTTCGTATCGGCGGAAGAAGGCTACCGTGGGCGACATCGATGTGCTCATTATTACCAAGAAGCCGCAGGCCGTGCACGACGCAATCATCAACCTTCCATTCGTGCGCAATGTAGTTGCCAGCGGCGACACCAAACTTTCGTTTACCATGCAGTCGGGCATTCGCACCGACCTGCGTTTCGTGCGCAAAGACCAGTGGGGTTCTGCGCTGCTCTACTTTACCGGGAATAAGGAACATAACATTGCGCTGCGCAAACTCGCTATAAAACGCGGGTGGAAATTAAATGAATACGGGCTGTTCGATGCAAAGGAAAACGTGATTGCTTCGCGCGAAGAGCGCGATATATACGACGCGCTGGAACTGCCGTACTACGAGCCGTGGGAAAGGGAAGAAGGGAACAATTGAGTGTAGGCGATTCCAAGCGTACGCTGTTGCCAACCCTTTCTCCCCGTTTCCCATGCCGCGCAAGGCTTCCCCTTCTTCCAGTTCTTCTTCCGCGTCTGCCGCCAAGCACCGCTGCAGCGCACTCTGCATTGTGCACTGGCTTATTGCCGTGCTGCAGTTGTGCATTTTCGCCGGCGCCACCTACGGCGTGTACGTCGTGCACGTTGTGGTAAAGGAGCCGACCTTCGGCACCATTGCCTCGTCGCTTACGCTGCTGGCTTCCGCAGTCAGCCTTTGGTGTTTCGCCAAAGCACTGCGCGGTTGCTGCTGCATTGGCAACTGCCCTCGCTAAGCAGTTTCTTCGTAAACTCGCTTTCAAACTGAGCGTCTCGCACGCTACTCTTTGCTGCGGCCTTGGAGAGGTCGCATAGTGGCCTAGTGCGCGCGCTTGGAAAGCGCGTAGACCTGCAAGGGTCTCGGGGGTTCGAATCCCCCCCTCTCCGCCACCGGGTCGTGGAAGGCAAACCTGCGGTTTTCCTTCCACGGACCATCCTTTCCCTAAGTTGTATCGCTTAGACGCGGCAAAGCCACGTCACGCGATGTTTATTAGATTGTCAGCCATGCCATACGACATTTTTTGCTATATCCTCTCCCCGTATGAAGATCTCCCTTGCCTGGCTACAGGACTACGTAACGCTGCTGGAAAAGAATCCGCAGGTGATTGCCGACCGCATTACCGCAGGTGTTGCAGAGGTGGATGATGTCGTTATGCAAGGTGCGTTCTTGGACAATTGCTGCGTTGGTAAAATTGTAAAACTCAGTAAGCACCCCAATGCGGACAAGCTCTCGGTATGCGAGATCCAAACGGACCGTGGCATGAAACATGTTGTCTGCGGAGGAACAAATTTGCGCGAAGGCATGCGCATTGCATTCGCACACGTTGGGGCAACCGTGAAGCACGGGGAAGAAACACTCACCCTTACGAAGGCGGTTATTCGCGGAGAAGAAAGTGAAGGCATGATCTGCGCTGCAGAGGAGTTGGACCTTACGTCGACCTACCCGCCAAAGCCGGAAGAAGGAAGCAGACCCATCATCGATTTGGGAGACGGCACCGAGGGTGTTGGAAAAGATTTGCGCAGTTACTTGGGCTTGAACGACGCCGTACTGCATATCGACAACCACGCCATTACACACCGTGCAGATCTGTTCTCGCACATCGGCTTTGCACGTGAATTCGTGGCTCTGGGACTGGCAAAATGGAAGTCCGGTAAAGAACCAAACTTCGCGTTTCCAAAGTTTCCCAAGGAGAAGTTTCCACTCAAACTCGTTGTCGAAGACAAGGCACTCGTCAGCCGATATGGCGCATGCATGATGACGTGCGATTCACTGGGGGAAACTCCCGAGTGGATGAAGCAGCGCCTGGAATCTGTAGGGTGGAGGAGCGTGAGTTTGCCGGTCGACATAACAAACTACGTGGCGTCGGAAGTCGGCATTCCACTCCACTGTTTCGACGCCGATGATTTACGCGGCGCAGTTGTTCTGCGCGAAAGCGTGGCTGGGGAAAACATCACCACACTCGACAAAGCAAAGCGTGAACTGCCGCCAGGGTCCATCCTCTTGAGTGATGACGATGGCATCTTCGACCTCTTAGGAATTATGGGAGGTTTGCGCAGCTCCACGAAGTCGAGCACACGCCACTTTATGCTCCACGCAGCCGTGGTGGACCCCGTGCGCATTCGCAAGACCGTCATAGCGACTGGGCACAGAACGGATGCATCGACCGTTTACGAAAAAGGCGTGCCGCGCGTCACCTGTCAGCAGGGACTTGCGCGGGCAATAGAGCTCTTCTTGGAACTTGTACCAGGGTGCCACCTAACTTCCTCTCTGGAGAGTTTCGGAACCGACGGCAAAGCGGTAACCATTACGGTGAGCCCGCAGCGCATCAATTCGCTGCTTGGCACAACACTCACGCCAAGGGCGATGGGCGAACACCTGAAACACTTGGGGTGCAAGGTCACTGCGGGGAAAACGAGCATGAAGGTAACGCCGCCGCTGTACCGCAATGACCTGAAGGCAGAACACGACATTGCAGAAGAGGTCGGGCGTTTGCACGGCTACAACGTTATTCCCGACACTATGCCCATTGCGGAAGTGCTGCTGCCGCCACGGGACCACCGCTTAAGCGTTCTGCGGCACGCGCTTGCAGAGCATGGCTTCACGGAATTCTTGCCACTGTCACTTTTGGGCCCAGATCTCCTGAAGAAATCTGGCATGGATCCTGCGTCTGCGACTGCGCTCCAGAACGCCCTAGGGGAAGAACTCAGCTTGTTACAGCCTTCGCCGCTGCCGCGTCTTTTGGAATTTGCCGAGCAGAATTTGCTGAATGTGGAAGACGAGCTACGCGGGTTCCACATGGGCACCGTGTTCCGCGACGGGCACGACAGCCACTTTGCCATGGGGGGCATTATTGCTTCGCGCCGCGAAACGCCATTGCTGCAGGACCCAGTACTGGAATTGAAGACTGCGCTTCTCGAGTCACTTTTCAGCGCCGGCTATCGCTGCACCGTGGTGCCAGACGAGCAGCCGCTGCCGTGCGCGCACCCAGGGCGCGCCGGAGTCATACACATACAGAACACCTGCTGCGGAAGAGTGTTCGAACTCCACCCCGAACTGAAAGACGCCTTCAAATTGCCTGGCCGCGCTGCTGTGGTACTGCTGAATGTCACCGCACTCTTTGCACTGCCCACGGCCACAACGCTTGCTGCACCGCTTTCCCAGTTCCCAGCGGTTACCTACGACGTCACCTTCTCTGTACAACACAGTAATGCCGTGGCAGCGCTGCTGGAAAAAGCACGAAAGGCCTCTGCATTGCTCAGTGGTATTGCCGTTGCAGACTTGTACGACGGCAAAGGCACAGCTCCCGGAAGTTACAACCTGACCGTGCGCTGCACGTACCGCGCCGAAGACCGCACCCTTACGGAAGACGAAGCTAAAAAGGAGCATGCAGCGGTGCTAAGCGCCCTGGGTGTATAGTCATTGCCCATGCCAAAGAACCGCCCAGGTATTTCCACGGCAACCGGTGACGACGGCACCACAGGGTTAGCCGACGGAACACGGCTGCCCAAAGACCATCCGCGGCTTGCCGCATATGGAACGGTCGATGAGCTCAACGCAGTTGTTGGTTGTGTTCTCGCTCTCGATACACCGAAAGTGGTCCGGTCATTTCTGACAGCAGTTCAGTCCGAGCTCTTCATCCTCGGGAGTGACCTTGCGACTCCGCTCGGCAGCAGACTCACCGTACCGCGCATAACAGAAGACCATGTGAAACAGGTAGAGCTTGCGGGCATGGCGCTGGAACAAGGTCTGCCGCCACTGCAAAACTTCATCCTCCCCGGGGGAACACCCGCGGCAGCACACCTCCACCTAGCGCGCACCGTGTGTCGCAGAGCAGAGCGGTGCGTGCAGGCATTGGCTCGGTTGGAACCGGTGTCCCCGCATGCGCTCATTTACCTAAACCGTTTGAGTGATTATTTGTTCCTGGCTGCGAGGGAAGTGAATCGGGATGCAGGGAAAGAGGAAACCACATGGAGTATTACGTATTAAGTATTACGTATTACGGAAAAATACATCCCTTAATACTTAATACGTAATACTTAATACGCGAGGGGCAACCCCAACACCTCCCAGTAATTCAACGTCGCAGCCAGCAAGAAGAGCGCCGCTGCAAAAAAGCCAATGATCCACGCTTGTATGTGGGAAGGTTTTTCGGGGTTTCGCACGCTTAAATGCAGGCTGAGTGCACCATACAGCAGCCCCATGGCTATGAAGGGCAAGTCCATAATGGCAAGCCACCAGGCGCCAAAAGGCTCTGCGGTGCCGGTCTGCCAAAGAAGGTAGGCGCCAAGGTAGGTGCCACCTACGATGAAAAATAGAGTGCCGGCTATAGTGCGGAGAGTGGCAAGGGCCATGGTCGAATTCTACTCAAACCATGCCAAATTGATAATTGATAATTGATAATGGAATTCCAAAGAGAACCATTCCTTAGGAAATAATTATCAATTTTCAATTATTCATTATCAATTCGCTATTTGACCCCCTTTTTCTGAACAGTGAGTCTGTGGCGGCCCTTAGCGCGACGGCGGCTTAAGACCTTACGACCGTCCGCTGTAAGCGAACGCTTCAGAAATCCGTGAGTTCGGAGCCGTTTTCTCCAGCGAAGTTTGCCTAGCATTGCTGGGAGAGCCTACGGAAGGGGCATGGGGCTGGTCAAGCGCTCTTCCACAGAATCCCGGCAATATCTGCTGTCGCCGCTGGGGCGGGGTCGCTACCATCGGCCCATGTTCGACCTCCACCGCCTCCCTTCCGGACTCCGTATTTTGACTGCTCCCGTAGAAGGAACGCAGTCGGTTACCGTTCTTGTGCTCGTTGGCGCCGGTTCGCGCTACGAAGAGCAAAGCAACCGCGGCATAAGCCACTTCTTAGAACACATGTTCTTTAAAGGGGGCCAGCGCTACAAGAACACCAAAGACGTAAGCGCCGCAATCGACGGCGTGGGCGGCGACTTTAACGCCTTTACCGGCAAGGAGTACGCGGGCTACTACGTCAAAGTATCTGCAGCCCATACCGAACTGGCATGCGACGTGCTGAGCGACATGTTGCTCCACGCAAGTTTCCCACAAGAAGAAATCGACAAAGAGCGTGGCGTGATTATAGAAGAAGCGCGCATGTACGAAGACACTCCCATGTACCGCGCCGGGTGGGACTTCGAAGAGTTGCTCTTTGGCGACACGCCGCTCGGTTGGGACACCATTGGTACCGAAGAGGTGATTCGCACCGTAAAGCAGGCAGATTTCCAGCGCCACAAGCAAGAACTCTACACGCCGGAAAACACGGTTATTACATTTGCAGGCAACATTACGAAAGAACAAGCCAAGGCATACGGCGAACTGTTCTTCGGCAAGCTTGCGGGCAAAAAAGAGAAGACGTTCGCGCCGCTTGTTTCCCCCGGTACCCGTAAAATTTGGTACCGCGAAAAGAAAACGGAGCAAGCCCACTTAGTGCTGGGTGTTCCCGGTGTGCATGCCCGCCATGCAGACCACGTTGCCATGAAACTGCTGGCAATCATTCTTGGCGGCACCATGAGTTCGCGCATGTTCATCAACATTCGCGAAGCGAAGGGCCTGTGCTACTACATTTCCACCGAAACGGACACGTACCTAGACGCCGGCGCCATCAGCACGCGCGCTGGTGTCGACCAAAGCCGCCTCCATGAAGCAATCACCCTTATTCGCAATGAATACGATGCCATTGCCGAATGCGGTATAACCGACGAAGAGCTCCACCAAGCCAAAGAATATGTAAAAGGGAAACTCACGCTCAGCCTGGAAGACAGCGAAGAGCGCGCACACTTCTTTGGCAAGCAGGAACTTATGTACCCAGAAACATGGTCCATAGAGGAATACCTGGCACGCTACACGGCCGTTTCCAAGGAGCAGATCAATGCCCTTGCGAAGCGACTTCTTACCACCGAACAACTGCGCCTTGTCGTCATTGGGCAGGGAACAAGCGAAGAGAAGCTTGCCGCACTCCTCCAGTAATCTTTACACTGCCTCCACTTTCATCCTCTCATGCAACGCACACTCATCCTCCTAAAGCCAGACGCCGTGGAAAAGAAAATCTGCGGCAAGGTCATAGACCGCTTCGAAACTGCAGGCTTTGCAATCCGCGGCTGCAAAATGATTCGCCTGGACCCTGCAATCCTGCGTGAACACTACGCGCACATCGCCGACAAGCCGTTCTACCCCGACGTGGAACACTTCATGAGTTCCGTTCCGGTGATTGCACTGGTGCTGGAAGGGCAGGACATCATTGCAAAAATCCGCGACATGCTTGGCGTCACCGACAGCCGCAAAGCTGCTCCGGGCACGCTGCGCGCAGAGTTTGGTGTAGACCAAATGGTGAACGTCGCCCACGCATCCGACGGCCCAGAGGCTGCAGAAGCGGAAGTAAAGCGGTTCTTCACAGACGAAGAGCTGTTTACGTACTAGGAGTAGGATTCCTATGAATGGAGCAGCCTCTTAATCGAAGGGAATTCGGTGCAGCGTGCGCAGGTGTTACTGCAGGTATGACAGGTCTTAATGCTGATGTGCCTTTTGATGAGGAGGCGTACCTCGTTAATCTTATAAAGGGTTGGCATCTTAATGAGAGAATTTATAATAATTTCCTTAAGATGAGCGTAGGAGAATTGCAAATCCATGATCGTCCCTATGACCATACTTCGGGTATCCAAGAGATACTCTGTCGAGTTCTTTATGCACGCGGTCTTTTGCCATCTGCAGATTCGTATCAGCAGATTCGTCCGGAACAATGGCGTACGTGGCAACTTCTGGAAAATGCTCTTCGAAAAGAGCGACCCTGTGCCCTTTCACACAGTGAAAGATTGTGGGAAGGAAATATGTTCCATCAGCGCAATGCAGTGGTTGCAGAAATCATGCAACGGGTGATTGCTCATAAAAATGAGGGAACCGTTTCACAAGATTCATAAAATCATCATTCTTTCTCATCCACCTTTGTCAGGGCGACAAAGGTGGGGCCACTCCACTTATTTTTTCCTGAGCACCTCTGTAATCGCTCTTTCCAACTGCGGGTCCTTTCCCGCATCAATATCTTCCTTGGTTCTTTCCACCTCTATATCGGGCGTTACACCGTGCTGCCCTAAATCTTTACCGTTGGGGGTAAGCCACTTCGCAATGGTTACGCGCAGACTTGCGCCGCCGGGAAGTTCGAAGATTTCTTGCACCGTGCCTTTACCAAAGCTCTGCTTGCCAACGATGACCGCGCGCTTATGGTCTTGCAGGGCACCGGCAAAGATTTCCGCCGCAGAGGCGCTGCCTTGGTTTATAACGACGGCAAGCGGCGTTGTGGTGTCCATAGGCCTGCCAGACACGTAGTGCACCATGGGTTCGCCTTCGCGCGTGGCAACGGACACCACTTTGCCTTGCTGCAGCAGCAGCGAGACCATTTCCACCGCGCGCTCCAGGTAGCCGCCGCCGTTGAAGCGCTCGTCTACGACGATGCCCGCCACGTTCTGCTGACGAAAGTCAGCCAACGCATCGGTAAATTCCGTGAGCGTGTCATCACCGAACTGGTTTACGGTCACAATGCCCACGCTGCCGGTGGCGCTCTTGCGAACTTCCCAGGTAACGCTGGGAATGTGGATTTCGCGGCGGCTGATGGAAAGATTGCGCGGAGCGTTGTCTCCTTTGCGTTGAATGCCGAGCGTGACCTGCGTTCCTGCCTGGCCCCGAATGCGGTTCACTGCTTCGCTGAGCGTCATGCCCTCTACCGAGGTGCCGTCCACTGTTAAAATTTCATCCTCTGGCTGCAAGCCGGCCTCCTCCGCTGGCGAACCGCGCAGCGGGGAAACGACGATGATTTGGCCTTCGCGCACGGTGAGTTCCGCGCCAATGCCCTGCAGGTTGCCACCCAGGGAATCTTGGAATTCCTTGTTTTCTTCGGGGCTGAGGAATGCCGTGTAGGGGTCGCCAATGCCCCCAACAAAACCCGCTGCCGCGCCTTGCAGCATGGCGTCTTGCTCCAATTTTTCGGGGGAAATGTAATGCCGGTGGAGCAGCTGGTTTACGCCTGTAAGCAGAGAAAAATCGAGTTCGCTGCCGCTGCCTGCATAGAGCGCCGCCAGCTCCGCTTCGCGCTGCTGCAGCGCGCGGTGCGCTTGCACTTGGCCAAGCTGCCACCCCAGCAGCAGGGCAATGACCGGAAGCACGATGGCAATACTGCGGCGAATCATGGCGGTGGGGCTGCTCACCATGGTATAGATGAGCTCTGCACCCCACCTTATGTCAGCTGCACGTTCTGAGCCAGCGGGAACAGCAAAAAATGCCGCATCGCAAAAGCTGCATGTCGGCATGCGCGTTGCAGAAATCACAGCGCTTGTGCCGGGCGCCGCCGACGTTATGAGTGAGTACGGCCTTCATTGTTTTTCATGCGCTCTCGGCGGCCAAGAAACGCTTGCAGAGGCTGCGGTGCTTCACGGCTTTTCGGAAGAGCAGCTTACAGAATTGATCGATGATCTTGAGCAGGTGAGAATGCACCAACCGACGCGCCCAACAACACTCATCATTACGCCTGCGGCCGCTCGTGGGTTCCTCGACATCGCGAAATCGGAAGGGGGGACAGAACATATGCTAAGAGTGATAGTCGATGAACGCGGCGGGTTCTGCCTGGAATTTACAGCATCCACGAATGATGACGATGCAACGTTCGCGTGCGCAGAGGTTCCAGAGCTTACCGTGTGCGCGGATCCGCTCACGCTGGGGCGCATTGGCGGCTCCACCATCGACTTGCGGGACGGCATGTTCAAATTGGACATTCCCGAGGAATCGCAGGCTTGTTGCAACCCAGCAAGCCCATGTAGTTGTTCAGGCCACGCCACCGAAACTACACTCTAAGCGTGCTGAAGATTCCTGCCGCTCTCGAAAAGAAACTGACTGCGCTCTTCCCGCGCGCAAAGGACCGCGAGCACTATGTTGCCGGCCTTATTGCCGACGCACTGGAAGGGAAAAACCTGCCTGAACCCGACCTTCCTGTTTCCATAGGCGGTACGCTCCACCTGTTCACCGACGGCGGGTCCCGCGGCAACCCCGGTGCCGCCGCCATTGCATACATTGTGGAAGACCCTGCTCGCGGAGTCATTCTCGAAGAGGAAGGAAAGTGCATTGGCACCGAAACGAATAACGTCGCGGAGTACCGCGCGCTCATTGAAGGACTCCGTGCGTGCATGAAGTACCGCCCCAACCTCCTTGTCGCCCACCTCGACAGCGAGCTCGTGGTGAAGCAACTTGCGGGCGAATACCGCGTGAAGATGGTGTCCTTGCAGGAACTGTTCGACGAGATTCGCGCGTTGGAGGCGCAGTTTGCCAAAGTTCGGTACAAGCACATTCCCCGCGGGGACAACTACAAGGCAGATGCTTTGGTAAACAAAGCCTTAGATGCAGCCTCTCCCCGGCGCTATGGTCGCTGAGATTCGGTTGTTGTTTGCGTTCGGCGTGTTTGCCCTTGCGCCGGTTACTGCGGCTGCGGCGCCCAGTCTTGCGCTGTACGACCGGTACAATGTGTACTCATTCGATGCTTCGGCATTGCACACCGAAACCCCGGCGTGGGTGTTCCAGGGGAAGCAGCTGCCGGTGCCGCGCGCGTTCCGGGTCGACGGCGACGCGCCGCCCGCCCTTCCCGAAGGAGTTTCCTGGGGCACGCGTTTAACATGGGACGAATTCGCCATCGCCGACGCGCTCAGCCGGCGCATTGCGCCGGCAATTCACCAAGAGTCGGGTGAAGCGACCCTTTCCACCGGCACGGGCGGCGAACTTATTTTCGAGGGCCGCGGTCTGCCAGGCAGGCAACTCGACATCCCCGCAGCGACAATGCTCATTGTCGCAGCGCTCAGCGCCGGAGCAAACCACGTTCTGTTGCCGATTGTCGACGTGCAACCGACACTCACCATTGCTTCGAATTTGCGGCAGCGCGGCATTCGCGAAGTGATTGCCGTTGGCGAGTCGGACTTTAGCGGCTCCCCCGTGAACCGCCGCCACAACATTGGCGTGGGCATTGCGCGCATGAACGGCGTGCTCATTGCAAAAGATTCGGAGTTTTCGTTCGACAAACAATTGGGTCCGGTGGACGGAGGGCACGGCTACCGCCAAGAACTTGTCATTAAAGGAGACAAAACGCTGCCCGACTTCGGGGGAGGCCTCTGCCAGGTGAGCACTACCGTATACCGCGGCGCGTGGACGTACGGGCTGCCCATTACGAAGCGCATCAACCACAGTTTTGCCGTGCACTACTATTCCCCTGTGGGAACCGATGCGACCATCTACCCGCCGAACATCGACATGAAATTCAAAAACGATACGCAAGGCGACATTGCCCTGCAGAGTTTTACCGAGGGAAACCACGCGTACGTCATTTACTACGGCACGAAAGACAGTCGGCACACCACGCTTGCCGGGCCCTTTACGTGGGGGCACCAAGAACCCCCGCCGGACCGCACCGAAAAGACCGCGGAAATTCCGCCGGGCACCACGCGTAAAGTGGGTGAGCGCGTGCCGGGGCTGAAGGCCGCGTGGTTCCGCACCGTGTCGGACCCCGTAACGGGAAGCAGCGACACGCAGGGCGTGTACTCCATTTACGAAGCGCGTCCCCACTTCCTGCAAATCGGCGTGCCGCCCGAAGAGCTGCCGCAGGAACCTGCAGACGATGCCCTACCACTGGAGCAGGGATCCCTCGACGCGTAAGGAGCGCGCCGCGTGTTCCCCAATAATGCGGCGCACCAGTTGTTGCAGTACGGTGCCGCCCTGTGCGTGCGGCCAGTCTTCCTGCTGCATGGCAGCCACTGCGTCGCGCTCTGCCGCCGGCAAATGCGCGTACAAGTCATGGGTGGATTCCAGCGGCAGCAACCCCAAGTGTTGCAGTGTTCGCACGGTAAAAGGGAGTATGGGGTCTTCGTTGTGAGTACATGCTTTTAAAAACTGCGACAGATCATCATACATATCATGCAGCGGCTGCTCATCTTCCAGAAGCACGAGCAGCAACTCAATACCACGGATGGCATTGGTGTATTGCTCCAGTGACCACTCTCCATTGCCCAAAGAGCGTGCCTCGGTAACGTGCCATGCGTCCCCGCTCTGGCGCAGATCCACCATGCTTTCGCGCAGCGGCAAGAGCGCCGCTCCCATGCTGCTTCCCATGCGCCGGCACCCCCGAGCGCGCGCCGCAACGCGACCCGCGTCGCGCGTGAACAGAATGCAGAAGCGGTCCGCTTCCCCTACGTCGTGGGTCTGCAGAACAATGGCCGGGCACCGCACGCTTCTCGCCATGCTAGCGCCAGCGGAACTCGAGCGTGCGATCCAGCAGCTCGTGGCGCATACCGAGCCACGCGCTGCCGAATGCTATGAACGGCGCCAATAGCAATTGCAGCGCCACGAAGCCAGGGTATTGTGCGGAAAGCAGTGTTTGCAGAGCGCCGCCGAACGGCGCCAGTGCTCCCGTGTCCCTGAGCGCGGGCGCCGCGGTCATTACCGTTTGCAGAATGCCGAGCGTCAGCACGATGCTGCAGCCGAGCGCGAAGAGCAACAGCAGCGTTGCCTCCGTTGCGAAAGGCATGACCATGGTTATGGGCTCTGCTCCCACAAGTTTTTCTATGAGGACTTCAGAGGTGCGCGCAAGAGCCCGCCTGCGGACAAGCTCTGCAATGGTGAGCAGGAGAACGCCTCCCACGACGATGACAATCGCATAGGCGAGCGTTGTCAGCGTGCGGGTGAATTGCAGCAGGTCCAGCACCTGTTGCTCCTGGTTTGTGACCTCGCTTAAAAAGGCGGGGTCCACCACGGTGCGCCAACGCTCTTGCCTTATGAATGCGCGCAAGACGTCGTAGTCCTCCAATTTCTTGAGTAACACGCCTATGGTGTCGCGAAAGGGGTTTTCGACGTTGTGCTCTTCCAAAAAGCCCATGAGTTCTGGGTCGCGCTGGCGCGCGCGTTCATAGGCCTGTTCTTTGGTCACGAGCGTGACGTCCTGTGCAAACGACTGGTTGCGCAACTCTGCAAAAAATTCCTGCATTTGTGCGGACGTGGCCCCGGGGCGGATTTCCAAGCGCAAGTCGGTGCGTTCCCGCAGCAACCCGTCTATACCCTGCACCGTAAGAAGCGTGACCATGAGCAGTTGCAGCAGCAAACAGCTGCCGGTGAGCGCTATGAGCGTCATCCACCATTCGCGGTCGCGCACGAGCGTTTGAAAGCCCCGGGTTATGCCTGCGGCAGCCGCTATAAAAGAGCGGTTGGCTGTGATCACGACTAGCAGTATAGCGTGCTACGCCATCATCGTCTTCCTCTCCAACTCTTCTATGCGCTGCAGGCACGCATCGGCGCGCTCGTCGCTGGGGTCCAGTTCCTTTGCGCGCAGGAACAGGAGTTTCGCTTTGCCGAAATTCCCGCTTTCGGCGTAGCACATGCCCAGGTCCACGAACGTGAGCGGATTGTCGTCTTCTATGTTCAATGCGCGTTCCAGCGTCACCAGGCCGCGCAACCGGTCGTTGTTCCAAAACAGGCACCACCCCAGGCACCGCAGAATTTCCGCCGTGTTGGGCCGCCCATGGTTTGCTTGCTGCAAATGGCTGATTGCGGCTTCCCATTTGGTTTCCTGCATGCGGAGGAACCCCAAAATGTAGTGGCCCGTGTAGCTCTTGCAGTCCAACGTTACGGCGCGGCTTGCGGCAACTTCCGCGCGGGCGTCGCGCCCCAAACTCAGTTCATTGTCGGCCACTTCTTCCAGCGCCGAAACGTTCTCCGGGTCTTCGACAAGCAGCTCCACGAGAATTTCCAACGCAGCGTCGTGTTTTCCGTCGATCTTCAACTGCTCTGCGCGCTCCAGACGGTCGAGGACGGAGGTGTGCGGTGCGCGTGGCTCCATGCAAGTTCGCATGCTACCAGCTCCCGTTCAGCCGTACAGGAAAAACACCAGGAAGTTGAGAATGCCCTTCGCAAGACCGATGACGAGGAGTCCGATGACTGCTCCCGTCATTAAGTCTTTCCCCAGCGACTTCTTCTGTTCGTCGCCGTTGGAAATGGCATACACGTATGCGCCCCCAACGAAAATCGCGGAGCATACGGGCACTGCCGGAACAAGCAGGTTGGCCGACACGTTGTTGATAATGTCTTGCATGGTTGTATCCGCACCCAAACCGACAAGATTGAGCGCAGAAGCAACCTGAGGAAATGCCAGGAAGATGAGTGCGAGCAGCTGCATGACTGCGCTACTATAGCAAGGCTCACGTCTTCGTGGGGTACCCGTATGGATTCCCCCTTCTCTCAGCGGCGTCTCGACCATGCCGGCACTCATGCCGTGCACCACCACAAACGCCATGCGCATGCCTTGCGCAAGCGGTTTGCGGCTGTAACCGCGTGGGTGAAGAACTTCCTTTCAAAGGAAGAACACACCCTTGCCGGACGTTGGAATTGGAGGCGCGTTGCAAAAAAAACACTCATTGCCGCTCCAGTCATCGTGCTGCTGTGGGTTGCGTACCTGTGGTGGACACTTCCCAACATCGATGACCCGCGCAATCTGTTTGCCTCGCAAAGCTCCGTGATTTTGGACCGCAACGGCACCGAACTCTACCGTCTTTTTGCAGAGCAAGACCGCACCTACATACCGGCAAGCAGCATGCCGAAGCACTTAAAGGACGCGGTCGTCGCCATAGAAGATGAGCGTTTCTACGATCGGGGTTGCATAGATTACCAGGCCATGGCGCGTGTCGTGCTACGCCTAGGGAGTGCGGGCGGCGCTTCCACGCTTACGCGTCAGTTGGCCAGGAACGCGCTCGACTTAAAACAGGAAAACTTGCTCAACCGGAAGGTAAAAGAGCTCATCCTCGGTTGCCAATTAGAGTCGCGCTTTTCACGAGAAGAGCTGCTGGAGCTCTACTTAAACTGGATTCCCTTCGGCAAGAACGCCTTTGGCGTAGAGCAGGCCAGCAGGGTCTACTTCGGCAAATCCGCCAGCGGGCTCACTCTGGCAGAATCAGCGGTTCTTGCGTCGCTTCCCCAGAGGCCCACATACTTTTCTCCGTACGGGTCGCACGTGCGTACGACAGTCACTCCAGAGGTGCGAGAGCGCATTGCCACTGGCCGCATTACGCGCATCAGTCAAATTGATGACGACGACATTACCATTGGGCTCCTTGGTGGCAATATTGGCAGCGGAAGCACGACTCTTTCCATAGGCGGCCGCGCCGACCAAGTACTGGCCAACATGGAACGCCTTGGCATGATAGAAGAAGCAGACCGCCTCCAAGCGCTCAATGAGTTCGCAACCATGAATTTTGCGCAGGCGCGCGAAGACATTCGCGCGGCACACTTCGTGTTGTGGGTGAAAGACCAAGCGGCAAGTATTCTGGGGTTGTCCCCTGATTCCGACATTCTGCAGCGCGGCGGGCTGCGCATAGAAACCACCATTGACTGGGAAATGCAGCAGGATGCGGAAAAGGTCGTGGCAAGCCACAGCGGCGACACGTTGGCGCGCTTCGGCGCGCACAACATTGCCTTGCTAGCGGCAGACCGCACCACGCGCGAAGTGTTGGCGTACGTGGGCAACACCGAGTATGGCGACACCGAACACGGCGGCAAGATCGACATGGTGCAGGCCCCACGCCAGCCGGGCAGCAGCTTTAAGCCTTTCGTCTACGCCGCCGCTTTCTTAAAAGGCATGACCCCGGCGACCGTGCTCTACGACGTGCCAACGCGTTTCGGCGTCGACAAGCCGAAAGATTACGACGGCATGTACCTGGGGTTAATGAGCGCGCGCACGGCGTTGGCGCACTCGCGCAATATTCCCGCCGCCAAGGCGTTCTTCCTGGCCGGCGGCGAAGAGCCCATCCTCACCCTTGTATCGCAACTGGGCGCGCCCACCCCGAAGGAACGTCGCGCACAGTTAACGCAGGAACGCGGCGAAACATTCGAGTACGGTTGGCCGCTCGCTCTCGGTGCCGGGGAAACACCGCTATGGGAAATGGTGCAGGCGTACGGAACCATCGCCGACGGAGGCGCGTATAAGCCGCTCATTGCTTTAAAACGCATTGTCGACCGCAATGGCAACATTCTCTTCGAGGCGCAGCAGCCAAGCGCCCAAGTGTTGGACCCGCGCATTGCGTACATGGTTACGTCTGTTCTTAGCGACCCCGCCGCCAGGCCCGAAGGTTTCTGGCGCGACCAGTTGAGTATTCCGGGCTATGCCACCGCCGGTAAAACCGGCACCAGCAACAAGTGTTTAGAGCGCGGTGAAAACGGCGTGTGTAAATTGCAAAAACCCGACAACGCCTGGGCCATGGGCTTTACGCCGGCCATCGTTGCCGGTGTTTGGGCGGGCAATGCCGACAGCAGCGCCATGCTCGACCGTGGCGACGGACTCAATACCTCTGCACCAATTTGGAAGGAATTCCTTATGCGTGCGCAGAAGCGGCTGGCAAACGCACCCACAACATTCACGCAACCGCCGGGGCTCATACAGGTCCAAGTTTCACGGCTCTCGGGCCAGTTGCCCACCGACTGCACGCCGCTTGATCAGCGCACGACGGACATGTTCCTGCAGGAAGCGCCACCGACGCTCCAAGACCCCGCATGCGTGCACACCACCGTGGACCGCGTTACCGGTTTGCTTGCGTCGGAGTCGTGTCCGGCCTCTGCGCGCGAAGAACAAAGTTTCTTGGCGCTCACGAGCGAATACCCCGGGCGCTTCCCCGAATGGCAGCAGGACTTAGATGCCTGGGGCAAAGAACAGAATGCAAAGTGGGCTGCAGCCCCCGACCATAGTGGTGCGATTCTTCCGTTGCCTGCTGCTCCTACCACGTCATGCGATCCATCGCTCACCCCGGGGCGCCTGGAGCAGCCGACTGTGACATTGCTTGCTCCGCAGAACGGCGGTCACGCAACGTACCCCGCATTTCAACCACAGATCTCCTTTACGGTTGGCTCCACCGTGCGCGAAGTGCGTTACACAATCGACGGCCATGACGTGGGAACCGCGATTGCCGAACCGTGGACGCAACCCTTGCGCGTGCCGCGCTCTGTTTCGGAAGGCGGCGAGCACACGCTTACCGTTACCCTCGTCGATGAGTACTACAACGAAGCGACCGACACGGCGCAATTTAATTTTGAAGAAGACACCGACACGCCGCAGGTAACTATTCGCACGCCTTTGAATGGCACGGTGCTAAAGAAAGGTGAGTCACTCGTTATAGACGCGCAGGCAGAAGACAGCGGGGGACTCAAATACGTACAGTTCTACTTAGACGACGTACTGCTCACCACGAAACCTCAGCCGCCCTACACGTTTACCTACAGCAGTACAATAGATGCCGGCACCCACACCGTACGCGTCGAAGCGGAAGATATGGCGAAGAATACGGGGAGTGATGAAGTGGAGATTACGGTGCAGTAAGGACTACAGGAATACAAGAATACAGGTTTACAAGTTTACAGGCGTGCCTGTATTCCTCGTATTCTTGTATTCCTCATTATCATCGTTGATGTAGTCTTCCGTCATGTCCGGTCATAGCAAATGGCACCCGACTTCGCTCTCACTTCGTTCGAGCTACGCCGGGCAGGCAACATCCGTATTTTCTCTCTCCGCATATGTCGGGTCATAGCAAATGGCACAACATTAAAGTGAAAAAGATGGCGATGGACGCCGTGCGCGGAAAGGCGTTCACGCGGCATGCGAAGCTGATTCAAATCGCTGCGCGGCTACATAACGACGGCGACCCTTCCACCAACAGCGCGCTGCGGGTGGCAATCGACAATGCAAAAGCAGACAGCGTGCCAAACGCCAATATTGAGCGCGCAATCAAGAAAGGACTTGGCGAACTAAAGGGGGAGCAGATGGCCGAAGTGCTCTACGAGTCGTATGCCCCGGGCTCTGTGGCGTGCATGATTGAATGTCTTACCGACAACCGTAACCGCACCATTGGCAACGTTCGTTCCGCTATAGAAAAGCACGGTGGCCGGTGGGCAGAAGGCGGCTCTGTGGGCTACCTGTTCGATCGTAAAGGTGTCGTGCATGCGGAAAAAGCCGGGCTCACCACGCTCCCGGAAGACTTGGAATTAGCCCTCATCGACTTTGGAGCCGAAGACATAGCAGCATCAGACGGCAGCATCACCGTAACCTGCGCCATGCAAGGTTGGCCCCAGATTCGCGACGTACTCAAATCCAATGGATTTGAAGTCTCCAAGGCAGGCCTTGAATATGTTGCCAAAACGCATACGGCAATTACCGATGCTGAAACTGCAAAAAAGCTCCTAGCGTTTGTGGAAGCAATCGAGTCCGACGACGACGTTTCCGAAGTGCACCACAATGCGGAAATCAGTGATGCTCTCGCTGCTCAACTGGGCTGAACATCTCCTTCTTGGAGTGATTCACGGAGCGCCATTCCAGTTTCTAACAATTGTATAATCATCAAATTCATACCAATGCCCCGCTCTTTCGCCATGTGGCTTACGCGGCTATCGACACTATCTGGCCATGCCAAGTCGTAAAACACATTGGATTGATTTCTGCCTACTTCGGTGAAGCTCATGGGGCCTCCCATCTGAGCTATTTGCGGTAGGCAAGCATTGCCATGAAGCGTGCGCGCTCTACGGCGGTGCGCAACATTTTTTGGTGCTTTAGGCAGTTCCCCGTGTAGTACTTGCTGCGAATGTTGCCGAAGTAGTCTATGAACGGCTTAAGGGTGGGGTAGTCCTTGTAGTCGACGTACGCGACCTGCTTGTCGCAGAAGGCGCACGTTTTGGAACGTGGGTCTTGGCGGCGGGCGGTCTTAGCGGCGGGGTGGGCGTTGGAGTGAGCCATGGGGTTGGGTGCAAAGAAGGGGTTACAGGTCGAGGGAGTCACTGCCAATGATCTTGTCCAATTCGGCTTCAATAGCGCCTGGTGCGGCAGGCGCACTGGGCGCTGCCTCTACCGGCTTCTTGTCGGTGGTTGCACGCTTTGCCTGGCGCTTTGCCTTGTCGGCAACCTGCTTCTGGATCTTCTCTTCGCGCTCCTTGGTGCGCAGGTCTTCCACCGACTCGCGCTCTTTCTGCCACTCAACGTACGTTTCCGAATACTTCACCACGGCATAGTTCTTTGGCGGTTTTACAATCATGTGGCGCAGCATGCCGGGCAAAATGCGCAGAGCTTCGTCGACTTCACTCAACTTGAGCGGATCCAATTCGTAGTGGTAAATGGCGAAGCTGCCTTCGCTGAAGCCCTTTACCTTGTAGGCCAAACCGCGGCGGCCCCACAGGTCCTTTGCAACTTGCATGCCGCCGGCATCTGCAAGAATGCCCTCTACATCTTTTAACAGCTTGCTCTCGTCCTTCTGGTTAAGGGGGTAGGGGTACAGCACTGCAACTTCGTAGATGCGTGCGTCTTCGGTGCTTGGGGTCATGGTTGGCATAACTGCTTTGTGGGTAAACCCCATACCACGAATGGATACAGGGAAATCAGCGGGGGAACTGTACGTATGCGGGTACGGACCCGTCAAGAATTTGGGGTGTATTCCTTATCCAACAAACTCCCTTAGCTTTTCACTCGCCCCCTCAATCCACCCCAAGTCGGCATCCGAACGCATAAGATGGTGTTTTTTGCGCCAAATCTCCAGGAGCCGTTCCCGGCTGAGCATAGCGGGCGGGCTTTCGTCCCTGCCCGTAATCCTCTTCGAAAGGGCAATAATGTCGCTTAAGGCGATCAAGCCGGACAGTACCGTGTAGAGCGTGCTACCCTTCCAGGCTGCGTCCTGCGGAGTCAGCAAAAATTCCTCCATCTGCCCCTTTCCTTTGAACCGGTGCAGGAGCATCACCGCCGAACTGAGACCGCTGTAGTACGCAATGAGCTCCTCACGCTCTGCCTCGGGCACGACGTAGCAACGGTAATTTTTTTGCAGCAACACCTCGTTCGCTTTGTCGAAACTGTCGTAGCGTTTCAGCTTTTCTCCCAGTTTGGAAACGTGTTTGTTGCCGTCTTGCGGGGCAAACGAGAGCCGCTCCTTGTCCCACACAATCTGCCTATTGAGCGCCATGCAGTAGGTGCCTACAGGTTCGTAGCGCCTGCCGTTGATCTCGTACTCCCACCAGGTTCGGGGCTGAAAGCTGACGCATGCGGTGTTCGGGTCTGCAAACTCGCGGTGCATAATCTCCAGCGTTTTATTCGAAAGAAGAAAAACATCGTCGTCGCAAATCCAACAGATCTTCCTGTTGCGACTTATGCTTTGCGTGAACGCGTCGCACTTCATGGTGTGGCGCGGGTTCAAAAACTTCTGCACGGTACAACCAGGGAAGTTTTTTGGGTTGAGTGTTCCGGAACAATCGAAGATGACAATATCCACCGCGTCTCCCAGTGCCTTGCGCGCGCAGTGGTGCCACAGGGTCATCATGGGCGGGAAAATGTTCATGGTAAAAAGCGCTACCTTCTCGCTCCTCTTTAATACCTGCGGGAACGTGTAGTGGCGTACCGTGGGCAGAAACGTGCGCACCGCAGAAAGTATGCTGAAGCGTTCGAAGGAGCTGCGCAGAATCTGGGAATAGTTCTTTGGCACGGGGGGAGTCTACCGTAAGAAAACCGCATGCACTGCGTCCTCTGCAGTAACAGTATCTCCTTTTCCCCTTGTTTTATGGGCGGCACCCTCTTTAAGGCACTCATCATTGCACTCGTCTTCGGCGGAGGCTGGGCGATTATTTACCTGATTGCGAAGGCATTGTTCTGATTTGTAAGAATTGCTTGTCAATCTTTGTTGCAGAGTAGTAGATTTTGCATATGAGGTTTCAGCAATTCGAATCCTTTGATGCTCTTGCAAAAGAAGTACTTAAGCCAGAGCAGATTATTGCTTCAGCGTGGCCCGATATTCAGCGCGCTTTTCAAAAACCCGAAGGATTGAAAAAGCAACGAACTGCGGAGGAGGCCCAAATTGCCTTTGAAAGAGCGGTAGAAACATTACGGACCAAATACACTTCTCCATCTGCCTTCCGCAATGATGTTGCCCAATTCGCAGACAACAGTGTGCCAGGGGTTACAAAGCAAGCTCTGTACCAATTCGCAGGCAGATGGGAGCAGTACGAGAAACAGCAATCAACTATTGATTCCCATAGAAATGCGGCCACATGGGAAACAGCAGAAGTACTGGCGTATCGCATGGGAAGTAACAGAGATCGTGCACCTCTCACGCAAAATGAATGGGAAGATTTGCGGCAAAGAAAGAAATAGAGCAAAGAAGCTCGTCAAAAAAACGATCCCAGAAAGGATTAAGAGACGTAATGGAGCCGTCCACGAGGATTGAACTCGTGACCCCCTCCTTACCATGGAGGTGCTCTACCACTGAGCTAGGACGGCAAACCTGCGTGAGTCTACGTGGCTCCTGTTCTATTCCTCAACTAAATCACTCCACTTAATAGGAGGAATCTCGTTCTCCTTATAAAGAGCATTTTTCAGGGTGAGTAACCCGAGAAGTGCACATTTGAGTCTTCGCGGGCTAATTGGAACGCCGAGCATCTCCTCCACGTCCTTTTGCGTGAGCTCATCGATCTTCAGGTTCGGTTCTTCCATCAATCGCTCCGCGATGAGTGACATTGCTGCCTGGGAAATTGCACAACCCGTTCCACTCCACGCGAGTTCTTTTATATGATCATCATTCAATAAGAGCTGGACACTCACCTTGTCGCCGCAACTTACGTTTTCTTCCGCGTGTTCAACTGTTGGATTGTTGAGTGATCCTTTCCCCACGGGATTTCGGAAGTGCTCGAGGATGTGCTGTGCATACAAATCCATCAACTGAGTGTGGCAATGGCGTTGTGAAGTGCTTTTTCAAAGCGATCCAAATCATCACCTGTTGTATGCAGAGCCACGGAGAATCTGCAGCTTGCAGGAATGCCGAGCTCTTTATGGAGCGGCTGTGCGCAGTGGTTCCCTGCACGAAGAATTACTCCTTCTTGTCCCATTAAGTCGCACAGGTCATGCGCATGAATGTGCTTATGAACAAAGCTGATGCAACCGTAACGCTCACTCGGATCCTGCGGACCCAGAATGCGAATACCAGGAGTGTTCTTCAGTACATCTGTTGCTCGCGCGAGCAACTCTTGTTCATGAGTCAGACGATCATTCCACGGAAATTGCGAACTCCACGTGAGTGCCGCTGCCAGCCCGATCGCTTGCGTGATTGGTGGTGTTCCCGCCTCGAACGCATGAGGGAGTGCCGCAGTAGTGAATCCATCTTTTGTTACATTCTCCACCGTGCCGCCACCCGTTAAAAATGGCTTCCATTCAATAAGAAATTCGTTCTTCACATAGAGCACTCCGCAACCTGTTGGCCCGTATGTTTTGTGGCTGGAGAAGGCGAGTGCGTCGCAATCTACATTGCGCACGTCTATAGGGAGATGAGCGATTGCTTGCGCTGCGTCGACAACAACTTTTGCTCCTACCCCGTGTGCTGCGTTCGTGATCTTTTTCACATCCGGTGCAGTGCCCAGTACGTTACTCAACATGCTCACAGCAAGGAGTTTTGGTTTTTTGCTCAACGCAGCTTGCAGAATCTGCTCATCAATATGTCCCTCTGCATCCACTCCAATCCACGCCAGTTCCACACCCAATTCATCCTTCAGCTGCAACCACGGAAGCATGTTGCTGTGGTGTTCCAGAATAGTGAGGGCAATCACATCACCTTTTTGTAGATGATGTGCAGCCCAGCAGCGAGCGACCATGTTGAGTGACTCAGTGCAGTTTGTCGTAAATACGATCTCTTTTGGCTCTGCATTGATGCACGTGGCAATCGCACTGCGTGCACCTTCGTACGCTGCGGTTGCACGCTCCCCCCAACCATGAACGCCGCGGTGCACGTTGCCGCGCTGCGTTTCGTCCCATTTGTTCATTGCTTCGAGGACACCCCCAGGCATTTGCGTCAGCGCTCCGCTGTCCAAGTACGCGGGCGCCTCCTCTTTGCAAAAGAGGGGAAACTGGGCCCGTATGCGGCGTGCGTCCAACGGCATGGAGCATTGACTCTAGCATGAACAGGGTCGCAATACCGCGGTTCCGCGTATCTTTTCGAGTCTTGCACTGCTAGGATTTGCCACCGTATGAACCTCTCTTCACGCACCATTCAAACCCTTTCCATAGCGCTGTTTCTCACCGCACTCGTATGGGGTGTGTATGCAACGCTCTACTACATCGGCGTGCCGGTGCACAGCGAGGTGCTCATGACCCCCGAAGGGAAGAATGCCGTGAGCGAAGTCTGCACCGGGAACGTGTGTCGCGGCATTTCGGGAATCTTCTCGGTTATCTCCATGCTGCTCAAGCGGTTGTCGCCGTTTACCACGTACATCGTCTTAAGCATTCTCGCCTACGGCGGAGCACTCGTTGTCGCGGGCGTGCGCACGGGGAAATTCTCGCTCTCCTTTACACTGCGCCCGTGGCATGTATACGCGGGCTTTGCCGCCGCATTTACGCTGCTGTTCCTTACGCTTACCTATGGCAGCACGCCCCTTGGCACCAGCAGCGGCGTGCAAATGGTGCCTGCGCGCTCCATCGTGGAGCCGACAAGTTCGGTATACACCAGCATGAGCAGCGATTCACTCGCCACTCTGCAAAAGAATTACAACGAACTGGAAGCACGAGGCTGCCTTACGGTTATTGGCAGCTTCGGCAGCAAGGCCAATTTGGCGAACATGTCCACGCGCTGCATTTTGCAGTCGTTTGCAACGCGCGTTCTTACCCAATTCGCGTTCATTTCCGTTCTCCTGCTCCTGTTCGCTTCATTTGGGCGGCTCTTGCTGCGCACCGCAGTGCGGCTGCAGCCTAACGATGCGCTTGTGGAGTTAGTCGTAAGCGCCATTCTTGGCGCGTGCGGCACCATTGTGGTGCTGTGGTTGTTGGCGGTCTTCGGCATACTCATTAAGCCGGTGGGGTGGGCGGCATTTGCCATTATTGCCGCGCTCAGTTGGCGCGACATATGGCATTGGTTGCGCGAGATGCGCTTTGCCGGCACGCAGGTGCATGTGTCGTGGAATTCCGCCCGCGCGCTGCTGCTGTGGGCGCTTGTCAGCTATGTGGCGCTCAACTTCCTTACGGTTATTCGCCCCTTCCCCATTGGGTGGGACGACCTTGGCAGCTACCTCAATCGCCCGCGTCTGCTTGTAAGTTACGGCTCGGCAATTCACACCATGGCCACGCTGCAGTGGGAGTACAACTCGGCGATCGGGTTCCTGCTCTTTGGCTACGAAAGCGTGTTTGGCGCAACTGCCTCCATGATGGTGAACTGGTCTGCCGGCGTGCTGGCAATCTTTTCCATTGGCGTCTTCGCACGGTCTTTCCTGGGCAAAGGGGCGGGGCTGCTCTCTGCGATTCTGTACTACTTCCTGCCGCTCGTCGGGCACTTCTCGTTCGCCGACATGAAAATCGACAATGCGATTTTCGCCATGGGTGCCGCGTCCATGCTTTGCACCTTCTACTATCTCTTTAAGAACGAAGGGTCCCAAGGAAAGCATGACTGGAAATGGGTCGCCCTTGCGGGCTTTTTCGGCGGGTTCGCTTTTGGCATGAAGCAAACGGCAATCATGGTTGCCATGGCGAACTTGGTGCTCATTTTGGGCGCGCTCGTTCACTGGTCGGCGTTCATCGGCGGCGTCGTTGTTGCACTGGGGGTCTTTGCAAACAAAGGCGCCATTTCCATCGACACCATTTCGCAGCGAATCGGCGGCTTGTTTTCGGGTCTTACGACCTCCATGGTGCTTTCCGCGTTTGTCGTTATAGCACTCCTTGCGTTCGGCATTACATTGCGCGTTGCAAAGAAGCAATTTCTGAAAGGAGTCGTGGGGTGCAGCATCTTTATAGGAGCGTTTCTTTTGGCAATGTCGCCATGGCTCGTGCGCAACAATTATCTTGTGGGCAATGCCGTTCCCGGGTTGGAATTCGGCGCGCCCGACACGCTTTCGCCGCGGTTGGACTTCTACGGCAGCGCAAACCCCGGGCCCAACGTGCATACGTTGCCGCCAGACCTGCGACCCGATGCAAACAACCCCGCATGCACCCCAACAGGAAATAAGGAAGAACTGGACCGTTACTGGGGCTTTTCCCATGGCATTTCGCACTACCTTACATTGCCGTGGAGGTCGGTGAATAACCTAGACAGCGCTGGGTATTACGTTACGACCATGCCGGCGCTGCTGCTGTTCCCGCTGATTCTTCTTCTGCCCTACTTTTGGTCTGCACAAGGCCGCTGGCTGCGTTGGTTGTTCTTGGGAACCTTGTTCATTGTCCTGGAATGGATGTTCACCGCAAACGGCATTCCCTGGTACGGCGTCGGCATGTTCCTGGGCTTGTGCATTGGTTTAGAGGTGTTGGTGCAGCGCGCGCCGGACCCGTTGGGGCGCATTGCGCTTTCTACGGTGCTAACACTGTCGGTGTGCACCATGCTCAGCAACCGCTTATGGCAATATGACCAACAGCAGAACTTGCTGTCGTACGCCATGGGGAAGTCGAACAACGACGTGCTCATGGCGCAGACCGTGCCGTACTACGACGACGTGGCGGCAATGGTGAAAGAGCGCAACAGAACCATGGCGGACAGGCCGTTCCTGTACCGCGTGGGAACGTTCATTCCGTACTTCATTCCACGGAACTTGGAAGTCATTGGCATGGTGGACCACCAGTTAGACGTCTTTAACTGCTTGTACCAAGAACGCGACCCGGCGTTGACGACCAAGCGCCTGAAGGCCCTTGGGTTCAACAGCATCATCTTCGACACGAACACGGCAACCATAGAGCGTGACGCAAATGGGTCGCTGCATAAGAAGGTGAACGCCTTTGTGAACTACCTGAACAATCCCGCCAGCGGCATCACCCCTGTCATCAATTCGCCGGAAGCGGGTCTTGCGTACGTGCTCATACCGTAATGCCGCGCATTGTTGCCGTCATTCCGGCGTACAACGAAGCGACGCGCATTGCCGGCGTCATCCGCGACGCATTGCAGCACGTTGAGCAGGTCATTGTGGTTGTCGACGGGGCGACAGACGGCACCGCCAACGTTTCCCGCGCGGCGGGTGCAATTGTTATAGAGCACTTTGAAAACTGCGGAGCCGGCGCCGCCACCATGACCGGCATAGAGGCCGCTCGCGCGTTTGGAGCCGACATCGTCATTACACTCGACGCAGACGGCCAGCATGACCCGCACGACATTCCCGCGGTGCTGGCGCCGCTGCTTTCCAATTCCGCGGACATCGTATTCGCAAATCGCTTCGGACCGCTGCGCGGCAAGTCGCGCAATAAAATTCCAGCGATTCGTCGACTCTTTAACGGTATTGGCAACATTGTCACCTTTGCCACAACGGGTCGTTGGGTGCGCGACAGCCAGTGCGGGTTTAAAGCGTTTGGCCCCAAGGCCCTCGCCGAAGTGGACCTAAAGATGGACGGTTTCGAGTTCTGTACCGAAATCGTGCGCGAGTCCGCGCAGCGCAAGTGGCGCCTTGCAGAAGTGCCCACGAAGGTCATGTACAGCGAATACACCATGGCAAAAGGGCAATCCTTTGCGCATGGGATACAGACTGCTTTAAAGATTCTCCTGCGCTCCTTCCTGCGCTAGCATTTTCCCGTGAGCCTCACCCCCTACCAAATCATTGCGCCATTCGTTTCACTCATTGCGATTCTTTACGCGTGGAACTTGGTGTTCCGCCAAAAGAAAAGCGTGTGGGAGGCAATCTTGTGGACGCTCTTTTGGGGATCGATTGCATACTTGGCGCTCAAGCCGGATTCCATCGACTACCTTACCGCAGCTTCCGGCATTCAGGACCGTGAAAACGCCGTGGTCGTTACGTTCCTGGGCATCCTCTTCTTCATGGTGTTCTACATCGTCATTCGCCTGGAAGAACTTTCGCAGCGCCAAACGAGGATGATACGCAAAATGGGACTCCGCGAAGCGGGATTGGAGAAAGAAAATACAGTAGAAAAGAGCTAAGGAAGTGGTCTTGGAGTCTTGGAATCTTGTAGTCTGGGTCGGTGTTGAATGAGAAAGGCCAGCAACCGGTCATCTTTTTACTCTCGCCTTATTGGCGTGAGCCGCATCGTTGGATGGTAAGTTCCGTGAAGCTGGCAGAGTTATGGCAACGTCTGGGCTATCAGGTCCATGTGCTCTGCATGGGGAGCGAGTCTGGAACAGAGCAAGTGAGTGACACGCTCACGATTCACCGCCGCAAAGATTTCTTCTTAAAGGATCCGTTGAACTTTGGCATTAGCCTTGGCTTTGCCGGGCATGCACGGAGGCTCATTGCGGAATTGAAGCCCGATATTGTCATCTGTAACAAAGTACTGTTTTGGTCGTCGTTTGGATTGCCGCTGCTGCGACTGAGTGGCATTCGCATCACTTTGCTTACCGATGCGCTTGTGGGTATGACGTGGTGGCCACGGGGACTCCTACCAAAAATCATCATGGGGTTGGGTGCATGGACGTGGGGTTGGCTGGTACTTCTTAGCGCGGAGCGCATTGTCACGTTTCACCCGCAGCCGAAAGGCTTGCTCAGGTTGTTAGGAATTACGGGGAAGACGCAGGTGATACCGACGGGGATTGATATGGCACCGTACGAGAGGACAGAGGACAGAGGACAGAGGACAGAAGTGACGGTGACATATGTTGGTCGGCTCGAATCGGTGAAAGGAGTGGATGATTTTTTGGAGGCAGTTACTCCGCTGAAGCGGGAGTTCCCAACTCTTCGCATCAACGTTGCGGGTTGGTACACAGACCCGCACCCACTCGTTGAAAAATATAGGAACGACGTTGCGTTCTTAGGGCTGCGAGATGATGTGCCCCAAATCCTCAAACACTCGAATATCTTTGTGCTACCCAGTTACAGTGAAGGTTTGAGCAATGCGCTTATGGAAGCCATGGCCAGTGGGTGCGCATGCATCGCAACCAACGTCGGCGGCAATACATTCTTGCTCGCCGAAGGCGCAGGATTGCTCTTTACCCCGGGCGACCGCTCTACTTTGCAATCACATGTTCGCACACTGCTCAGCGACTCCGCACAAAGAACATCACTGGGTGCTGCAGCTCGTAAGCGCATAGAAACACACTTCAGTTGGCAGAATATCAGTGAGCAGTACCGTGAACTCTTTGCTAGCATCCTGCAGCGATGAAGCCCCACATCGTCATCTTCAGTACGTTTGCCACTCCGCTACGCAGCGGAGCCGAAGCGTGTGCCGAAGAAGTGGCCAACACGCTGTGCGGGCCCGTGCGCTTCAGCATTATTTGCGCACGCATGGACCGCAAACTGAGCACGTATCAGTCGTGGCGCAGTGGTGTCATTATCCACCGTATTGGCATAGGCCACCCCATAGACAAGTGGCTCTACCCAATCCTTGCGCCATTCAAAGCACTGCAACTCCAGCCCACGCTTGTACACGCCGTGCTGGAATCCTTTGCGGGAATTGCCATGGTGCTCTTTGGTTGGTTGCGCCCGAGTGTTCCGCGTGTGCTTACGTGCCAAAGCACGAACACGAATCTGCTGCTGCGGCGTATGCACAGGAGTGCAACAGTTGTGACTGTCATCAGTTCGGTGCTTCTGCAACGTGCACGCAAGCTTGGTCGTGCGGACGCCATTCTTATTCCCAATGGGCTCAACTTAAGCGACATTCCGCGCGCAGCAAAAATGCCGGGGAGTGTGCTCTTCGTTGGTCGCCTTGAACCCATGAAAGGAGTCGACACCGTACTCAAGGCTTTTTCGCGCGTTGCGCGAGAGCACCCCGATGCGCACTTAACAGTCATTGGAGAAGGTTCACTGCGCAAAGAGCTGGAGCAACTGACCCAAGACCTAGGTATTGCTGCCCGTGTACGGTTCCTAGGCCGTTTGCCGTATACCGAAGTGTACGAAAACTTTGCGAAGCACGAGGTGTTCTGCGCGCTTTCACGCAGTGAGGCGCTGGGGAACGTGTTTCTGGAAGCGCAGGCTGCCGGCTGTGGGGTTGTCGCAACGCGCACCGGTGGCATTGTCGATATTGTGCAGGACAACGTTACGGGACTCCTGGTAGAACCCGATGACCCCAATGCTGCAGCGCAGGCAATGCTGCGCTTGCTGCTAGACTTGCCGCTTCGTGAGCGACTTATAACAGAAGCCTGGAACCGCGTGCAGGCGTACGACTGGTCGGTGCTGGCGCAGCGGTACGCCGCAATCTACGAGCCCCTCTTAGAGCGCTCCCGCACCAGCGACGAAGCGCGGTAGAGGCTTTCAAACGTTCCCGCATCAATCCACTCGTCTTTGAGCATAGTAGCCGTGAGGTTTCCTTGCTCCATGTACTTGCGTGACACGTCGGTAATTTCCAGCTCACCGCGCTCCGAAGGCTTTTGATTTCGGATCAAGTCGAAACATGTGCGGTCGTACAAGTAGCAACCGGTTACCGCCAGGTTGCTTTTCGGGTTCGCTGGTTTTTCTTCCAGGCTTGTTACTCGGTTCCCCTCCACCGTGGCAACGCCGAAGCGCTCGGGGTCCTCTACTTCTTTTAGGAACACGTGTGCTCCACCGGTAAATCCTTTTATAGCCTCGGACACGTCGTCGAAGAAAATGTTATCCCCCAGCAGAGCACATAAGGTATCACCATCCACAAATTCCTCTGCCAAGCTCAGTGCTTGCGCTATGCCGCCCGGTTTGTCCTGCACTTTGAACCCAAAGGTGCACCCGAACTTCGAACCCGAACCTAAAAAGTTAGCAATTTGGTCGATGTGCTCGGTACCCGTTACCACCGCTATTTCTGCAATGCCAGCATCGAGCAGTACCTGCAGTGGCAGCAGAATGAGCGGCCGGTCATATACAGGCAACAAACTCTTATTCGTAATTTCGGTGAGCGGCCGTAACCGCGAACCCGTTCCGCCGCAAATGAGGACTCCTTTCATATTTCGAGAATATCAGAATATTAGAGTATCAGAATATCAGGGCCCTTGTTACACTTTCAGTATGAATCTCTTGGTGACAGGCGGCGCCGGCTTCATTGGGTCGCACTTCGTGTTGCGGCACGTGGCGCAGTTCCCCAGCGACCGCATTGTCGTGCTCGACAAGCTTACGTACGCGGCAGATAGGTCGCTGCTGGACCCCGTGGCCGACCGCATTACCTTTGTGCAGGGCGACATTGGCGACGTGGAAGTCGTTGCGAAGCTCCTACTCGAACACAAGCTCGATACCATTGTGAACTTTGCCGCGGAAACCCACGTGGACCGCAGCATTCAAAATGCCATTCCATTCCTGCAGAGCAACGTGGTGGGCGTGCAGGCACTCATAGAAGTCATGCGAGCAGCCCCAAAGGGGCTTCGCATGCTCCACATTTCCACCGACGAAGTGTACGGCGATTTGGAAGATGACGAACCGCCGAAGCACGTAGGGGACGCACTCCACCCCAGCTCACCCTATGCGGCGTCCAAGGCGGCAGGAGAAATGCTGCTTATGGCTGCGTGCCGCACCTATAAACTGCCCATTGCCATAACACGTTGCACGAACAACTACGGCCCGCACCAAGCCGGTGAAAAGCTCATCCCCACTATCATTCGTCGGGCCATGGCCAACCAGCCAATCCCCATATACGGGCAAGGCAAGAACAAGCGCGACTGGCTCTACGTAAGCGACCACTGCGACGCACTGGAAGTCGTACTGAAAACCTCCGGCGCGTTCCAAGCATGCGGCACCTTCAACATTGGCGCCGACAGCGAGCAGGAAAACATTGCCGTTGCAAAAACCGTGCTCCAGGCACTGGGCAAACCAGAAAGCCTTATCTCTTTCGTCGAAGACCGCCCCGGCCACGACTGGCGCTACGCCATAGACAGTGCGCCCATTCGCAACTTGGGTTGGAAGCCCAAAGTGCGTTTTGAAGACGGCATTCAAAAAACGGTGGAGTGGTATAAAGAGAGATTATAAAAATGCACACTATTCTTCTTCCAAAAGCCCCAAAGACTCTTCAAGACACTGAATGTACAGGCGGCGTTGGGGGTGCTTCCAGTACGCATAGGACACCGAGCGGGGTGGAGGTTTGGGAAAATCCGGCACAAGGTCGGGCGGTACCAACAACGTGCAAGCCGTTGCCCTGGCAGTAAGTCGTAGAATATCCCGGAGGTCTTCTTCTGAACTAAGAGGGCCCAAAACGCTGCGTTGCAAATCATTGTTACCTAACATGTCCGTCAATCTTCCTACATGTAATTCAATTTCCCCTGTAGCGACTGCGGTATTGTGCAGAAGTGTAAATACCTGTTCTTCCAAAAAGTGCCAGCGCAACGTTGTTGCCGTGTTATCTTGCATTTCCTCGAGACGCCTGAGGATTATCTGCTGTTGCTTGTCTAACGCGGAATAATCTGTTGCCAGAATGATATTTCGCTCTTGCGGTGGCTCAAGAGATGCTGTTTGTGCCTGAAATTCGAGCATAGTGCGCTCCAAAACAAAATCACTTTTTGCAGTGAATGCTGTTCTCACAAGATTCACTTTTTTCCCTGGAAGAACCTCTGGCAAATATTCGGGGGTCATAGAGGCAGGGAAATACTCTGCCATGTAGAGTGTTCTGTGCAATATCTGGTACGCTATTTCCCAATGAAAATCGTGTTGGCCACCGGCATATACCCCCCCGAAATTGGGGGCCCCGCCACGTATGTGCAACGGTTAGCCGAGGGCCTGCTTGCCCGGGGGCACGACATTACGGTCGTTACCTATGGGGACCCTGCAACGTTGCGTACGGATCCTTGGCGGGTTCTTACGGTGTCGCGCTCAGGTGGGCCACTTATGCGGTGGCTGCGGTATGCCAGTGTTCTGGGTTCCGTAGCGCGAGATGCAGACGCGGTAGAGGCATTCAGTTCGGTGAGTGCGGGTGTTCCCCTGTGGTTGGCTCGGCTCAAGAAACCAAAGAAGGTGTTGCGCCTGGGTGGGGACTTCTTCTGGGAGCGCTCCACCGACCGCGGCAGTACAAAGACGCTTGCGCAGTGGATGCGCTGGCACCCTCTGCGCGTGAGCGTTATGGCGAAATTGCTGCGTACCGTTCACCACATTGTCTTTTCCACCACTTTTCAGCGCGACTTATGGCGGGCGTCCAAACGTGCAGTGCCAAACTCCAGTGTTATAGAAAACGCAGTACCCGAAAGCCACACCGTACTCCATGCGAAGCATGACCCGCTGCGCTTGCTGTTCCTTGGTCGCTTCGTGAAATTCAAAAATTTGCCATCACTCCTCCAAGCAATTACCAAATACCCTGCCGTCACGCTCACGCTTGCAGGCAGCGGACCGGAAGAGGCGAATTTGCGAAAGCTCGTAAAAGATCTTCTGTTAGAGCACCGCGTGTGGTTCGTAGGGGATTTGCACGGCGAAGAAAAAGCAAAGGCGTTTGCCGAGCATGATCTTCTGGTGCTGCCATCGCTTACGGAAATCAGCCCCCATGCCGCGCTGGAAGCGCGTGCGGCCGGGCTCCCCGTTCTTCTTACACTGGAAACGGGTCTCAGTTCGGCACTCTCTGCAGGCATGGTGCGTACAGATCTCTCCAGCCCCAAGCTTGTTCTGCGCGCCATTGCCGATGCAGCTTCGCAATATGCGCAGCTTGCGCAATCCGCTGCGCAGGAACTCCCCGCCAGAGGTTGGCAACAGGTTGTGGAGGAACATGAGAGTTTGTTTCAGGCAGTTCTTTCGCCATCTCGGCCTTGACGCAGCTGATGGGAGCGGTGCATGGAACTTTGTTTGTCTTGTTCTTCAAGACGATACCCTTTTTCAGCAGACGCTGAGGTTTCATTGCCAGTAAGTGGTAGGGCACGAATGTTTGCCGAATACGTATAAATTTTGCGAAGCAGTGCGACCGCTCGCAGGCCGATGTCCTGGGCCAGGTATTCCGGTCGAGTGCGCGTGTCTTGCCACAATGGGGCTGAAACAGGCGCGGCGCCTACCGCAGCATCGCATGTATGAAAGGTGCCAGGTTCACTTACAAGAAGCGACATTGCACACATAATTATCGTCACCTACTTGAGCCGGTCAAGTGAAACCCCCATGCTATTGCCATGCGCCTTCTTATGGTCAGCGGCGACCGCTCCGTGGCTTCCAAAAAGCCAGGCGCGTTTGCACGTACGCTGGAAGGGCTGGCGCCGCATTTCGAGCGAATTGATGTGCTCTGCCCGCGCACAGGGGAGGCTCACACAGAGCAAGTCCTGCCGAATGTGTGGTTGCATACATCGCCTGCATCATTCCTTAGCCATCCATTCTGGATTGCCAAGAAGGGGAAAGAGCTCCATGCAGAGCATGACTACGATGTCGTTACCGTGCACGATTTTCCGCCGCATTATACGGGGCTTGGTGCGTGGCTTCTTTGGAAGAAGATTCATGTACCCACAGTACTGGAAGTGCATCACTTAGTTGGCCGCCCGCGTGCGGCGGATTGGAAAGAGCGTGTCGGCTCCGTACTCCAGCGCTGCTGGATTCCCTTTGCAGCGCGGTGGGTTACTGCCATACGCACCGTAAATACCGAGGTGCTCAGCACACTTGTGCGGTTGGGTATCAATCCACTTAAGCTCCACCTCGTGCCATCATTCTATTTAGATCAAGCAAAGTTTGAGCACGTACGATCACTTCCCCGTACGGTGCTTTACGATCTTGTGACTGCTGCACGGCTTGTGCCGAACAAAGGAATGGATGCTGTGCTCCACGCAGTGGCAAAGGTGCCGCAGGTAACACTCCTCATCATTGGCGATGGCCCAGAGCGCACTACTCTGGAACAACAAAGTCGCTCACTGGGCATTACTGATCGAGTGAAATTTGTAGGGTGGCTGCCGAGCAGTGACGAAGTCTACTTGGCGCTGCGAAGTGCCAAACTCTTCGTTATGAATTCGTTGAGCGAAGGCGGACCACGTAGCGCGCTCGAAGCTATGGCCTGCGGCGTGCCGGTGCTTGCTACCAAAGTGGGGGTCATGCCCGAAGTTCTTCTAGAAGGAGTCACGGGCGTGTTCACCTCTGGTGAGCCGGAGGATCTTGCGAAGCAGATACAGACGCTGCTCCGTAGTGCATCACTCCAGCAAATGGGTACCGCTGCGGCAGAGAGTGTGAAGCGTTTCGAGGGTGCCGTGCTCATTCAGCGCTATGCTGAGTTCCTAAAGTCCTCACGATGAAGCTGCTTGTTGTAACGCAGGCTGTGGACACGAAGCACCCCATTTTAGGATTCTTCGTTCGCTGGCTGCAGGAATTCGCCACGAAGTGCGAACACGTTACGGTGGTTGGCCAACAGGTGGGTGAAGGCGGCGTGTTGGGGTCACTCCAAGAACGCATTACCGTGCGCTCCCTGGGCAAAGAACGGGGCCTGCCACGCATGGCGCAGGTCTTACGGTTTTGGCGTCTTCTGCTTGTACACCGTAATGAATACGATGCCGTGCTTGTGCATATGACGCCCATTTGGGTTCTGCTGGGCGCGCCAATGTGGGTTGCTCTGCGTAAGCCCGTGTACCTGTGGTACGAAGCACGCGGTGCCGGGTGGAATTTGCGGCTGGCGCTCCCGTTCGTTTCCAAAGTCTTTAGTGCCTCGCCCTATGGCATGCCCGTTGCAACCCGCAAGAGTGTTGTTGTGGGGCATGGAATCGACACAGCACAGTTCCACCAAGCCGGTGAGCCTAACCCCCACCAGCTAATGACGGTGGGGCGCATAACCGCCGCAAAGCGGCTAGATGTTCTACTAGAGGCCTTCATGGCCTTGCCTGCTACATACCGTTTTACCATTGCAGGTATTGCCATAACCGAAGCAGACAGAGAACTGCAGCGGCAGCTGGAACAGCGTATAGCGCAGCCGCAATTTGGCGGGCGCGTCACGCTCACGTCCATTCCCCCACATGACTTGCCGTCGCGCTTGTCCATGTGCGGGCTCTTCTTGCATGCAGCACAAACGAGTTTAGATAAAGCAGTGCTGGAAGCCATGGCCTGCGGCGTGCCGGTTGTTTCGTGTTCTGCCGCAACCAAAGACGTGCTGCCGCCCGCATGCTGGTCTACCCCCGAAGGGTTTATGGCAACGGTACGCAGCATGCTTATGCGGTCGGCTGCAGAGCGAGCGGAGATTGGAAAGCAGCTACGCAAGATCGTTGTGGAGAAACATAGTTTACCGGGACTGGTAGAAAAGTTGGTGAAAGAGATGGCATTGTCATTCCGAGCGTAGACGAGGAAGACTGCAGCGAAGCCACTCAGTAAGTGTCGTGTCTCGTCTTCGCTCGACATGACACTTACTTCGTAATCCACACAGCAGACTGCCCATTGGTTTCTGTTCCATGGTCCACGTGCTTCACCTTTAAGCCTGCTTGTTCCACCAGTGAGCGGAAGTACCCCCGGTCGTACCGCGTGCAGTGCAGGGGGCCTTTCCATTCGCGTTGATAGCCTTCGGGGTTTTCTGTGTAGTCCTTTACGCCTTCTTCTATAAATGCCGTAAGGAACACCGTGCCGCCTGGTGCCAGAAGCCGTGCAAATTCGTGCAGGTAGAGTGCTACGTCTTGCGGAATCATGTGTGAAAACACGGAGTACAGGTAAATGATGTCGTACGACTGCGGCTGAAACGGCAGCAGCGCAACATGGGTGGACCCATGGGGGTTGTAGCGCGCGTTTGTTACGTCGGTATGCAGGAAGTGAAACGTGGGGTGCGTTTTCGCAATGTGGCGAACGCACCAGTCTATGGCAAGTGGGTTCACGTCCACCCCCATGTACGACTCTACGTCGCCAACGGTGCGAAGCACGCCTATGGGGAACCGCCCGAAGCCGCAGCCGACTTCCAGCAAGCGGGTTTGTTTCGTCATGCCGCAGGTGCCTATAAGCCGCTTCGCCTCGCATTCGCCGGAACGCAGAAATACGGCGTCGTTTGCGAAATTTTCCCCGCCAGTTCGCAGCCGCCGCGCGGGAATGACGCTGCCTTCCGAGCGTACGGAGTCGGGATCCAGCATGCGCAGCAGGGAGCGCGCTGCAGATTGCACCGATGCCGGGAAAAAGCGGAGGAGGGAAGGCACGAATTTAGAATATCAGAGTATTAAAATATTAGGGGGCTACTTGGTTGACCTCTTTTTGAATATGAATATTCTTGGGCCCCCATGAAAAATTTCTTACAGCCCGAGACTCCATCAAAACCTTTCGTACGAGGTGATAAAGAAGGGTTGCGCTATGAAATGACAGAGCTACGCAACGATACGGCACGGCGCATTTTTGAAAATGCAGTTACCGACGTACCGGTGCCGTTGCCCGTAGCAGAGCCCAGCCATACTGCCAGCGCAGCCGTTCGTAGCGAAGGGGCAACCGAATAGCTTTGCGGTGCGGCAGCAGCCAGATCCATGCGAGTCGGAGCGCTATCACTAGTCGGGAGCGCAGAGTGGGGAATAATCGTTTGGCAATCCAGTGTGACCAGCCTTTGCCGACGTCCCGCCCCGTTTCGATTTGCAAATAGCGCTCATTCTTCTTCCAAAATTCCTCGGGGGTTCCAATGGGTGCGCAAGTCCAGCCGCGCACATGACCGATGTGCGTGCTGGGTTTGAGCTCAACACGTTCGTGTACTGGCTTTACCCACCGCAGCGCAGCATCCTTTTTAAAGAAATAGATACGCTCATTAGGGTAGCTACTGGCGTGCGTTACAAGGCGTTGATCGGGCAGCACATATTTGCGGGGCACGTAGTACGCATCGCGATTCGAGATTCGAGATTCGGAATCCCGAGTCTCGAATTCCGAATTCCGATCGACGCCTTCAATGAGTATCTGCAGATCGCTTATTAACTCTTCCGATGCCCATTCGTCGCTGTCCAATGCCAAGACCCATGGTTGTTTTGTATGGCTAAGGCCAATGTTGCGCACTGCTGCAAAGTCGGTGCAAGGGCCGCGTTCACCTTGTTCCAACACGGCGGCGTTGAACGTGCGCGCAATATCGAGCGTTGCATCGGTGCTGCCGCCGTCAATCACCAAAATTTCCCTGCAGCATGCGACGCTTTGGAGGCACCGTTCCAGCGTCGCTCCGGAATTTCGGGTAAGAACATGCACGGAAATCGGCAGCAGGTTGCTCATCTGTACACGAAGAATTTATACATGAGGAAGTTGAGACCCACGACGGCGCCCATGGCTAGTACTTTGCTGATTTCTGCGCTTACTTGCACCATATCCACAAGTACAAGCAGGACGCCTGTTTGCAGTGCATAGCCAAATGCCTCGTTTATGCAAAACCGCATGAAGTGCTTATGAGCATTTCCTTTTGCCCGAAAGGTTATGTGCCGTTGGCCCAAGAACGTAATGGTGAACCCTATAACATATGCAGTTGTATGAGCCGTAAGCAGCGGTACTCCATGCCAATACAGCAGCAAGTAGGTGCCGTACTCACAGGTGAATGCCGTAAGGCCTACGCCAACATACCGTGCAAATTGTGGGCCGTGGTTTGTAAGGAGTTGCCTCACCCACTCAGCCTGCCACGTTCTTACAGTCTGCGGGAGGTGCAATAATGCCGTATTTCCCGGTAATCATCGTATTGCTGCTATTTGCCTGTTCCTCGGTATTCAGTGTTCGTAGCACGGGGAAGCACCGCTGCTCTGCATTGGGGGTTACGAGTGCCGGGTCCAGCCGCGACGAGAGCTTGGGGTTTGTAAGGAACAACCACTGGGGGCTTTGGGGCAGCCGCACGAAGACTTCGGCTTGCTGCACAATAATCGGCTTTCCTTGGAAGTTCTCCTCCACATACGCAGCCGCAATCGTCGCTGCATCGCTACGTGTTGCGCCGCGGTCAGTTAGCTGCCACCACAGTTGGAAGAGGATTGCAGCACCCATTATCAGTACTCCAATACGCTTGTACCGCAGCAGGGTTGCCACAGCAAAGGGCAGAAGGAGGACATGCGCCGGCAGCAAATGCCGGTACCAGCCGAAGCTGCTCAAGCAGTAGATGGTAAAAAGAAGAATGAGACCTGCGGTTGTTAGCAGTGTTGTTCGGCGAGCTGTATTTTTCCACTGTGTTTTCAGCTGTCGCTGGAGTTCCACTGCAGCAGCAAGGAAGAAGAGTGCGTAGTACCCAAACTGTGGGCGCACGAATGCAGCCAGCTTCTGGTGCACAAGGTCTGCCATGGACGTGTCTCCGCTAAACATGAAGGCGAATTCACGGCCAAGCCCCGTTGCGTAGTGCATTTCAACAAGTCGCCATGGTGCGTAGACCGCGCAGGTAACGATCAGCGTTGTGAGAATCCACCGAACCTCCTTCCGCTCGCGCAGCCAAAGAGCTGGTAACAAGGCCAGGCCCAGCGCAGGAAGAATGAGCCCATCCGTTAGTTTAGTAAGGAAGCTCAACCCAAAGAGGAAGCCCACGAGAAGAGCGGAGCGCGTTGTGTGGGGCTTTAGGCTGAGTACTAAACCCAGCACCATAAAGGCAATGCCCGGCACCTCCCCCAGCATCGGCTTGCCCGTGTTTACAAAGGCAGAAAGCGACATGAGCAGCAGCACGCTCCACCGTGCAACGGTGCGGCTGCCAACTCGGGCAGCAAATGCATACACGCCGAGTGTTGCCGCAAGCATGTACAGCACCATGGCAATGCGCACTGCAGCAACGGAAAAGCCAAACAGCTGAATGGTACTTGCCACAGGCAGTACCAGCGTTGGCCCTACGGCCAATGTGTACGGTGCGTACCAATTGCTCCCCAACATAGGCAGTGCGTACTGTCCTGTTTCTGCAAACTGCCGAGCGACAATCATAAACAAACTGTCGTCTGCCCAGGCAGCAGGGAAGTCACCAAGGTCTCTTGTGAACAGAGCTATAGCAAATATGAATAACAGGAGTTCGGGCCAGAGACGACGAATCGTAGGGATCAGAGTATTAGAATATCAGAATATCAGAATATCAGGGTCGTATAGTATCCGGGGCTCTTTGAACGATGCCTTGCAACTCCAAAATCTCCTCTGCCAACGCCTTGGCATCCCCCGCAGGTACAAGGTGCAGAAGTGGCTGCTCACCCAGCTCATGAATTGCGGGAGTATCTGCAGTGATCGTATGAACACCACATGCCAACGCATCAAATACTTTGTGGGGAATGACCCACTGGGTTTTCGGGGTTGAACCGAAGATGCCTAACGCAATATCTGCGTCGCGGAAGTGGTCCGGAAGCTGCTCCAGCGGAACGCGATCTACAAAGGCAATGTTCGAACTGCCCTCCGCACGCTTCTCCATCGCTTTTCGTAATTGCCCATTCCCTATGAGTGTGAAGTGGGTGTTCTTTGTTTGTTGCTCCACTATTTTTGCTGCATCAATAATCACATCGACTCCTTGAAGGGGGATGTACGTACCGACGAAGAGCACGTTTGTGACGTTCTTATTTTTCAGGCTTTCTTTTGAAAAGAAGAGGTCTTCTCGCGTGCCAACATACACAACTCGAAAGTGATCCGGCGTGGAATGGAAGCGCTGCGCGAGGTGGTCTCTATGCGTCTTCGTATCAATAAGCACTTCGTCTGCCATGTGTACGCAGCACCAGTCGAGCAGCCACAGCCACCATGCCCGCGGGTTTGCCCACGTAATCACCTTGCGGTCTTCCACAACGGATTCCGCAAGCGAAATGAACATGTCCACGAAGAGTTTCTTCTTGGGTAGACGTGTACGTAACCAGAAGAGTGGAACCAAGTGGTGTGCTGGGAAGGGAAGTAGTACTGCGTCGCACTTCCTGCCCCAGCGTAAATACTCTTTGAAAATGAAGAGGATCTTGCTTAGTCCTCCTTTGCGATCTGTATGACACTCAACAACAGTCCAGCCATCCTCTTCAAATGCCCGGCGCACATTGCGCCAGCGGGGAGACCCGCGGTCGTAGTAGCCTGCAGCCCATAAAATCCGTGGCATAAGTGCACTCTAACGCTTTCAGGGCTTCCGGTCGCCCTGTAGGCTGGTTTTCGTGAAGATTGCCTACGTCTGCCACGCCCGGTTTCCCACAGAAAAGGCCTATGGGCTGCAAATTGCGCAGGTCTGCCAGGCCATGGGGAGGTTGGGGCACGACGTAACACTCCTGGCACCCACGGTGCGCAACACCATTCACGACGATGCGTTTACCTACTACGGCGTTGAGCGGTGCTTTACGGTGGAGCATCTGGAGCACGTCGACTTAACGTCCTGGGATTGGTTTCCGGGGTTCTGGCGCATGCCTATTACGGGGCTGCTTTTCCGCAGCACCATGTACCGCAGGCTGCGGGCACTACAGCCAGACATTGTCTATCTTCGTAACTGGCAGTTGTTGCCCAAAGACCGTGACCTGCTTTCGAAAACTATTTTGGAACTCCACACCGTTCCGCGGCTACCAACCGCACGGCTTCTTCGGCGTTTTGCTCAGTGCAAAAAAATCGTGTGCCTTACTGCTGCAATGCAGCAAGAGTTACTCCAACTTGGTGTGCCGCAGAATCTGCTTACCGTGGAACATGATGGCGTGGATACATCTGCGTACCAAAACCCAGCACCATTCACCACGTGGAAGTTCCCCGCAGACCGCCCTGTTATCGGGTACGTGGGCTCACTTCTTACACAAAACACGTTAGAGAAAGGAATTCCCGAACTTATCCACGCCATCGCAGTACTCAAAGAGCGAGGGCTGAAGCCCCATTGCTGCATTGTGGGTGGGCCCCGTAGTGCACAGACGCTCTATATGAATATGGCAACAACTTTGGGGCTTACGCCGCAGGAATGTGCCTTCTACGAGCGGTTACACCCATCCCTGGTTCCCGGGTTCCTACGCGCCTGCCGAGTGCTTGCGTACCCTGCACCGGCGTCGCAGCACCCGTACTACATTCGCTACACGTCTCCGCTCAAACTCTTTGAGTACTGCGCCGCAGACCGCTCTATTGCCTGCGCCGACCTTCCCCCGCTGCGCGACGTTGTAAATGAACGCAGTGTAACGCTCTGCAAACCGGGTGACGCCGCATCGCTTGCAGATGCCATCAGTGCTGCCTTGAACGAAGACCTTGCAGCGAAATCTGCTGAGCGTTTGCGCATAGCAAACGAGCATGATTGGCAGGAACGAATGAAGAGGGTATTGAAGTAGATATCTTTTCCTTCGTTGCAATATAACAATTGTCGCGTGGCGTGGCTTTGCCAGGCCCAAGCGACCACATTGCCGGAAAGAGAGCTCGTGAGAGAAAACCCGGAGGGTTGTCTCTCACGTTATATCAGGGGTTCCTCAAAGGGCTCATCAAATTTATTGAAGATACTGTCGTCGCCACCTGCTTCGTCCCATTGGCGGAGCATTTTTTCGACTTCCGCCTTGGGCGTGCAGTAGAGTTTTCGGGAGTTGGCAATGATTTCTTTGGAACTGTGTTCCGTAATCTTCGGTGCGTCTAACGTGCGGCCGGAAAACGCTTCGCGAATCTCGCCGTTCACCGACATTTTGGTGTAGAACTCCCGCACGCCCAAGTTGATGATGTCGCGTTCCTTAAAGACCGGCGCATACTCCCCCGCAAGCACCGCCGCGTCTTCCGCACCCACGCGGAAACTGACCATAGAACCCACGTTACCGAACACCGTCTGGCGGATTTTGCCGGAAAGCTGACCCATGTACTGGTGGGCGATTGTCAGGTTGAGGCGGTATTTGCGCGCTTCCGACAAAATTTCGTAGAACGTGTCCGTTGCGAAGTTCTGGAATTCATCTACATAGAAGTAGAAGTCCTCGCGCTGTTCTTCTGGCACGTTTGCGCGGCTCATAGCTGCTTGGTACATCTTCGTAATGATCATGGAACCCACGAGCGATGAGTTCTCTTCGCCGAGTAATCCCTTACTTACCTTCATGAGCAGAATTTTTTTGCCGTCCATGATTTCGCGAATGTTGAAGCGAGTTTTCGGTTGACCGATCACGTTGCGAATCATGTTCGTCGCCACGAGCTGGCCCACTTTATTGAGGAGCGGTGTAATGGCTTCGGCGTCGAACTTTTCGCTCCAGGCGGCGAATTCCGATACCCAGAAACTTTTTACCACGTTGTCTTTAATACGGGACACAATGCGCTGGCGGTAATTTTTATCTGTCAGCATTTTTAAAATACTGAGCACAGTCGTGTTGGGGCTATCCAACAATGCAAGTGTTGTGTAGCGCAGTACGTGTTCCAACCTGTAGGTCCAGTTGTCCCCGAAGAGTTTCTTGAAAATGTCCAAAAAGCCGATGGTCAGCTGCATTTTGTAGGCATCTTCCACCTGTTCCAGAGGGTTAAACGCTATGGGGAATTCGGTGTCCGCCGGGTCGAAAATCACCACGTCTTTTGCGCGGTGCGCGGGCACGTAGCGCAACACGGCATCCACAAGATCTCCGTGCGGGTCCAACACGGCAACACCCTTGCCCGTGTTCAGGTCGTTCCAAATGAGCAGCTCCAGCAACTTGCTTTTGCCGCTGCCAGATTTGCCCACCACGTACAGGTGGCGGCGGCGGTCTTCGCGTTTTATGCCGAACGGCACGAAGTTGTTGTGGTAGTTCGTAATCCCGAAGGCGCTTACACCCTGGTCCCCGGCCTTCGGCAGGTCCTGCGGCGGGTCCGCCTTGCGCGCCAGCACGTGCACCACGTGCGGCACGATGTCGGGGTTTGGCAAGTGGTAGAGGGTTGCCACTTCCTTGCTGCTCATCACCATGGTGTGCCCCAAATGCCGTTGAGAATAGGCCTTCCTGAAGCGTTCACCGGTTTGTATGCTGCCTGCCAGGAACCCATTGATGTTCGTGTCGTTGAAGTGGAAAAAGCTGTTGATGACCGCGTTGAGTTTCCGCTTGGCTTCTTCGGGGTCCTTCGAAACGTACCCGCAGCGAATACTTACTTTAAACGGCTTTGTTTCTTCTTTAATGTGCGCGGCTTCATGCCGGGCTTTTTGAATCGCACGCCAGCCGCCCTGGCGCATGTGATCCCGTATGGAAAACAGGCTCGTTACGTTCTGCAACCAATGCGAAATTTTGTGATGCAGATGATAGAACGCGCTGTCGTCTTCCGGTTCCGTAAGCACTTGCACCCAGACTTGCTCCCCCTGGGCGATTTTCGAAATCACCGAAAGCAGCCGGGACTGACTGTCTTCTTCGAACTGGTCGTATGTGCGTATGGGGAAAATATGCGACCGAATGAGTTGCAGCTCCGTACCCGCCAGGCTCATGCCCGCAGGAATGGCACTTGCATAGTCTTCAATTTCGCGAATTTCAGCGTCGGGGTATGTGGCGTAAATGAGTCCTTCTATGGTCTCCTTGAATTTTTCCTCCATCGCCACCACGAAGTACGTGAACTGGTCGCGGCCGAAGTACTCAAAACTAAAGTGCTTCCCGGTTACGGTGTTTCGCAAACTCAGCAGCAATTCCTGGAACTTGGATTCCAGCTTATTGACTCCTTCGGGCGCCGGAGGCACGACAATGTGGAGGAAGCGCTGGCTCATAAACCTATCGTTAATTCTACAATGGTTCTGGTGTTTTGGGAACTCCTCTATTTTTGGGATTTACTGCCCTATAGGCCACTAATAGACGGTTTTAAGGTAACATTCCTCGCAATACACCGTTTCCGGTCTTTCGGGTGCAAATGTAGTTTGGATCGGCTTTTTGCAGTTGGCACATGTTCGCTGCCACAACGTTGGCTTATTGCGGAATGCCGAACGATCGTCATAGCGCACATCGGGGTGAAGCCTGGGCAAGGGGAGGCAGCAGAGGCGGTAGTACGCCAGTTCTTGTTTGGTGATTTTACATGGCCGATTGGTGCGCTCACACAGAATCTGCCAATTGAGCACGTCGTCGGGAATATCACTTAGGCGGTCTGGCAGTTGCGTTGCAGGAATTGTCTTTGTACTGGTTGCTACAGCGTCTTCCCGTGTCTTCCACCCAAAGCCCGCAGCGGTGGCGTCTTTTTGCGAAAGCGGAAAGAACTCATTCGCCACCGTTTCACTATAAGAAAATGGCGAATACTGCACAGGGAAGAAGAGTCCCCATTCACCGGTCTCTTTCATACGCTCGATAATTTTTGGTACCAGTTCCTCGTACTCCTCTTTCGTGTACTGCACGTTGAAAATGCAGTACTGCTTGTGCTTGAGTCCATTGCAGCCGAAGCAGTCTTTGCAGTTAAAGCAGTATTCGCAAAATAGTATGTCTTGCGAGTGGAAGCAGAACAGACAGTACGCTGCGTGCACCACATCTATTACCCCGAGCAGCTCGTAACAGAGCTCATTTTGCAGGTACATGTTCGAACAATGCTGGTTGTCCTTTACCGAAACTCCCACGTACGTATGCAAACAATCTTCGCTGTCGGTCATGTCGAAACAGTGTTGGCAATTCTTGGAATTTTCCAGGTAGTCACCGGTGCAATTTTCACAGTTCACCAGGTTTGCAGCGCGGTGGATGCGGCCCCTTTCCATTTCCTGCCACTCTTTCACCCATTGCTGCGTACGTTTCCAAGATCCTTCTTTCAGCTCAGCCATTTTTGCTTCGTACTGTTCCCTGGTGAGTTGCTCGTTGCGGTAGCAGTACTCTTTGTGTTCCAGGTTCATACATAGGAAACAATTGGTACATGCCGTAAGACTGGAAGAAAAATGGCATGTTCGACAGTTTTTACTGAAGAGCGTATAGGTGCAGCCGTAGCAGTTGTAAATGTTTACACATTGGTAGCAGAGTTCCGAATCGTACGCGTACGAGCAGTCCACGCAGCTGCGGCACTTCTGTAGTAGTTTGCCGTAGTAGCAGTCTTCGCAATTCTCCGATGAATTGATCAAGTAACAATTGCGTGAGTATGCGGTTCCCGTAGTGAAGTCGGAATTTTCGTTCCCCTCCACAACCAGGCTCATGCGCGGTACGGCTTTATGCAGAGCGGCCCATTGCGGAAAAATCGGTTTGCTCAAATCTACTTTTCGTCCGTACTCGAGCGGGTCCCACTGGTCCGTGTGCCACACATCTTGCGCATACACTTTGTAGGGCTCCCCCGAAGCAGCTTCGGGGTGGTAAATGGAAACAATGTCGCGCTGGGTTAGGTCGCACCTCCGTTTGTAAAGAAAGCGTTCATTGCGGTGCGCTGTGCGAATCTGCAGGCGGCAGGCAGGGCAGCGTGTTGGCGGCTGTAGCTCAATCGTTATTTTTCCAAAGCGAAATGCCATGCGCTTAAGGAACGCCAATTCTTCCGTAGACGTTTCAAACTGGTTGCCGCACTGCGTGCATGGTGTTGCCATCGGGTGTGTAGTCTATCAGTAGACGGATGACAGGTAGCATTCTTCACAGAAAACCTTCTCCGGTCTTTCGGGTGCATAGGTCGTTTGAATCGCCTTCTTGCAGTTTGCACATGTTCGATCAAAAAAGACGCGTGAAGGTCGTAAGAGCATCCTTCGCTTGTGGCGTTCATCTGGGTGGAAATGTGGCACGGGAATACCGAGTTGCCGGTAGAATGCTAACTCTTGCTTGATAATGCGGAAGGGCCGCTTGGTTGCTTCGCAGGTCACAGCCCAGTTCACAATGTCATCCGGAATTTCCTCGATTGTTTGAGGTAGCTTCTCTGCAGGAATCACTTTTGCGACATTGAGTTTTTCATCACTCGGGTCTTTCCAAGGGTATCCTTTTTGTAAAGCATCCTCTTTTGTAAGAGGGAAGTACTCCTGTGCAATAGTTTCGTTGTATCCAAAGCAGCAGAAGCGCCTCGGGAAGTACTCACCCCATTCGCCTGTTTTGCGCATATGCTCAATGAGCTTTGCGCGGAGTTCGTCATATTCCTTTTCCGAATACTGTTTGTTGAGGATGCAGTACTGCTTCCGTCGAGCTCCCACACAACCAAAACAGTGCTTACTCCCAGTGCAGTGGCCGCAGTATTCCAAGTCCGATACGTTTGTGGTGCACGTCGTGCAAAACTTGAGGTTGTATGCGTGGTCACCGCATGAGCCGCAGAAGTACATCAATTCGGAGCCATCTCCCCACGAGGTGTAGTCTAAGCCGTTTTTTACGGCAAAGGTACGTGCGCAGTACATGCAGTCTTCCAGGTCTTTACAGTCCACACACTCATGTGCATTCTTCGAGTCGAAGAGGTGGTCTCCACTGGAGTTCTGCACCTGTTCCATCTGCACGCAGCGGTGTGGCTGTGTGAGGAAGAACGCGTATGCCTGCTTGCGCAGTGACTCCACGCCATCATGTGCATTGAGTTTCATCTCCGCTTTGCGTTTTTCGTACTCTGCCTGCGTCAGTTGCTCATTAAAAATGCAGTACTGCTTTTGGCGCATATTCATACAGCCAATGCAGTCTTTACACCCTATACAGTCTCTGCAAAAGGTGCTCCCCGAGCAGTTCTTGCAATCAATACACTCTCTGCAGCCGTAACACGTGTCGCAGTCTATGCACTGGTAGCAGAGCTCTGAACCGTAAATGTTGCTGCAGTCCACCACACTCACATTGTGGAACACGCGGTTCCCGTACATGCATTTTTCGTTGTAGTCCGTTTCGGCAACCAAGTAACAATCCTTTAAGTATCCTGCGCAGTTCACATAATCGCTATTTTCCAACGTACCAGGGCAAATGAACTGCCCTTGGCGCGGCACCGTTTTGAAGAGCTCCTCCACTTGGTCGAAGAATGGCCGTTTCCAATCAATCTCTCGTCCATAATCCAGCTCACTCCAATCATCACTGAACCAGGCATCTGGGTGGTATACAGGGAAAGGAACATCACTGTACGGAGAAATGAATTCTTTGCCGGTCAGGTCGCATTTCCGTTTGTATAAGTTGCGCGCGTTACGTTCATTAAGCCTTCGCACAAAGCGGCAATGTGGACATTGCTTTGGTGCAGGAACATCAATATTTTTGTGAAATACTTGCTCAAATTCCGAGATGTCGTAGCTCAGCGCGCAGTCGATGCAGGTAAGTGGCACGGATTTAGTATACCCGTCATGGCATCAATAGACTGCTTTTAAATAACATTCCTCACAGAAAACTTTCTCTAGTCTTTCGGGGGAGTAGGTCGTTTGAATGGGCTTTTGGCAGTTGGCACAGGTTCGGTCAAACAGAACGCGTGCATTGCGCAGTGCCATGCGATCTTTGTTCCGTTGGAAGAAAGCTCGTTTTGACAATGGCAAGCGCAGTTGTCGGTACAGGGCCAATTCCTGCGGAATGATTTTGTACTGCTTGCCGGACGCTTCGCAGGTGAGGATCTTCCCGCAGATATCATCACCTACTTCCTCAATCGTTTCTGGAAGTTCGATTTTTGGCCCCATGTATTGATCTGTCTTTTCCACGGCATCGAGCCATGACCACCCTCGCTTGAGCGCTTCCTCTTTCGTAAGCGGCATGAACTCCTGAGCCATTGTTTCGTTGTAGGCGTAGCTCGACAGTTCTACGGGGAAAAATTCGCCCCACTCCTTGGTTGTGCGCATGTGGGCAATGAGCTTGGGTACAAGCTCTTCGTATTCCTGCTGAGTGTACTGCATATTCAAAATGCAGTACTGCTTGCGCTGTAGCCCCACACAGCCAAAACAGTCTTTGCAGTGTGGGCAGAGTGTGCAGTAGAGCAGGTCATTCATCTGCGCTAACGTGTGGTGGCAGAAGCTGCAGTTGTGCACGTTGTAGCCCATAACGGCACATTCGTAGAGCAGTTCACCTTCGCCGCATTCTTGAATATCCATGCAGTTTTTGAGCGGCATAAAACCCTGGAATACGTAGCGGCAGTCCCACAGGTCTTCGCTGTCGAAGCACTGGTAGGCGTCTTTGCATTGTATTAAGTAGTCACCTACGACATTTTCATTCTGCACGCCGTGCATGTACTTCTGCGGGAACTCTATTTTCAGTTTCTTAAAGTGCTGGTTCGCAGACTGCATGGCGCTGCGTTTTATGAGCATTGTGCGAATCGTTTCAAACTCCTCTTTGCTCACTTGGTTGTTTTCCACGTAGTACTCTTTGTTCTTCAGGTTGCTGCACATCAAGCACTTCTTGCAGCCGGTGCAGTTCTTTAAAAACATGCTTTCGCTGCAGTTGTCGCAATCCTGCAGATAGCTGCTTCCATAGCACCGAATGCAGTCGATGCACTCATAACACAGTTCCGACTTCCGCGTACGGAAGCAGTCCATGCAGTTCACGCAGGAATTCACGCTGTAGCTGTAGTAGCAGTCCCGGTTCTGGTCTGAATCGAAAATCAGGTAGCAGTTTTTATTCTTCCCAGCATGGTTCGTGTACTGGCTGTTTTCATCGAATTCATAACCCGTGAACAAGTTGGGGCGAGGCACCTGCACGAAGAGGTCTTTCCATTGTTCGAAGAATGGCCGGCTGAAATCGAATTGCATGCCGTAGGTGAGCGCGTCCCATTTGTCGCTGTACCAATCTTCCTGCCTATACACCGTGTACGGTGAGTCGGGTCGCACGTTGGAAATGACACTTGCGCCCGTTAGGTCGCACTTGCGTTCATACAAGTTAAGTTGATTCACGTGCGCCAACCTCCTCCGCTCACGACACTCGGGGCACTGGGTCGGCGGGGGGATTAACTCCTTCTTTCCGTTAAAAGTCGGACTCAACTTCTCGAGGAAGTCGATATCCTCCTTTGTGACATCAAACGGAGCCGAACATTGGGTGCAGGTAGAGGACATGCGGGACTTGGAAAAAACGCTGAGACTAGCTTTGTCGGCCCAGTATCAGCAGTCTGCACTGTCCAGTCGATATCGTCTAACATCGTAGAGCAATATGATGATTTTTTCTTTTCTATAAGCCAAAATTCAATGATATGAAAGTGTAGAAATAATTCTACAACACTGCTATAATGGCTCTATGATCGTGGAATTGGAGCAGCTGGGCTTAACCGACGAAGAGGCGCGAATGTACGTCGCCGCCTTAGAGGTGAACGGTGCTTCTGTGTCGGTGCTGGCGCGCAAAGCCGGCGTGCACCGGGTGAGTGCGTACCACACCTTGGAAAACCTTCATGCGAAGGGGCTGCTTTCGCAGTACAGCAGGAATGGCATTAAGTGTTTTGCACCGGAACCGCCGGAAAAGTTGCACATGCTCCAAGAGCAGAAGATGAAACTTGCTGAGCAATTGCTCCCGCAACTGCGGTCCCTTTCCAGCCGCACGGGGTTTCGGCCAAAGCTCCGTTCCTACGAAGGGCACGATGGCGTGCTTCGCGTATTCGAAGAATCGCTGAGTGCGAAGGGGGAAATTCTCGGGTATACAGACTTGCGCAGCTTCATCGATTTCTCCCCCGAATTCTTCGGCAACTATACGCAGCAAAAGCTGCGTAAAGGCATCAAGACGCGGTTCCTCTCACCAACGACAGTGGAAAGCGTCCACGTGATGGATCCGTTCCTCCCGAAGAAGTTTGATCGCAACCTCCTCGAAATCCTCCTTGTGAATCGCGATCAATTCCCGTTCGAAAACGAAATCCTCATCTTCGGGAACTCCGTGGGCATCGTTTCCCTCAAAAGCGAAGAGCAACTCGGTGTCATTATCGAATCACCAACATTTGCCCGTACTATGAAGGCAGTGTTTGACCTTGCGTGGTTAGGTGCAACAGCATTCGTTGCACGGTAGGTGTACACTCCGTTTGCCATGGCAGCTCCCATCATCATTTCCAACCACGGGGTCCCGTACGCCTACATGTGGCGCAAGGATCACCCTGTAAAAGACATTGAATTCTTTGGCAGCCAAAACGACGACTTGCAAGTGGGCATTATGGAGCGCCCCGCCGGCTACACGGTAGAGCCCCATGCGCACCCGCAGCCAAAACTCCCCGTAACGAGCATGAGCGAATTCCTGAACGTTGTTTCGGGCAAGATTCGCGTTACCGTGTTCGACAGCCACTGGGAGGCAATCGGCTCCGCCGAGCTGGCTGCAGGCGAATTCATGCTGCTGCTGCGCGGCGGGCACAAAGTGGAATTCCTGGAAGCCAGCCGTGTTATAGAGGTAAAACAGGGCCCCTACGACCCGGAAGCCAAAAAGATACCCGGCCCCGCGGTTCCGCAGGAAGGGAACTCGTTGTAGGCTCCTTGCGTGGACCTTATTCCTGTAAACGCACCGGTCATTCCCGCCGCCTCCAAACGCTACGTTCAGGAGGCTCTTGAAACAGGTTGGATTTCTTCTGCGGGTCCGTTCATCCAGAAATTTGAGGAAGCCTACGCATGGTGGCTGGGCGTACACCATGCAATCACCTGCAGCAACGGTACGGCTGCATTGCACCTGGCGCTTGCGTCACTCAACGTTGGAAAAGGGGACGAGGTACTGCTGCCCGACTTTACAATGGGCGCCTGCTTAGACGCCGTGCTGTACACCGGGGCAACGCCCGTGTTTTGCGACGTGGATGCATCCACGTTCACCATGGATCCACTGCAAGCACATGCGAAGATTTCAAAAAATACGAAGGCAATCATGCCCGTGCATATTTATGGACACAGTGCAGACATGGGTCCCATTTTGGCCATGGCCAAAGAGCACAGCCTTGCTGTGGTGGAAGATGCTGCAGAGTCGCACGGTGGAACGTACAACGGAAACCTTACAGGGTCGCTTGGTACCCTTGGCTGCTTCTCCTTTTACGGGAATAAAATACTCACTACGGGTGAAGGCGGCATGGTGGTAACAAACGACGACGCACTCGCGCAGAGAATCCGCTCACTCAAAGATCTGGCCCACAGCCCCGAGAAGCGCTTCTGGCACACGGAAATGGCCTGGAACTACCGTATGACAAACATGCAGGCGGCGCTTGGTCTTGGCATGTTGGAATCGCTCCCCGAATTCCTGAAAACGAAACAGTGGATGGCCGGCGAGTATGAAAAACAATTGAGCGACATCACACACCTGCAACTCCCGGTTACAAAACCCGGCGTTACCAACGTGTACTGGATGTATGCAGTGCTCGTGCGCGACTCTTCACCGTTCACCCGTGATCAACTCCGCACGAAGCTCCATGAACATGGGGTTGATACGCGTGACTTCTTCTACCCACTGCATGCACAACCGTTTGCCGCCGCACACCACACTGCGAATGAGCGTTTTCCGGTGACGGAAGATCTTGCACGGCGCGGCTTCTACCTGCCTTCTGGTTTAGCGCTTACACAAGAGCAAATCGACACCGTCTGTTCTACTCTCCATGAGCTCCTTGCATAAGGTCAATCGGGTCTCTGTTGTCCTTCCCACCTACAACGAAGCGGGAAATATTGTGGATATTGTCCATGCTCTTGATCGCGCCCTTAGTGCCTACGGGCACGAAGTGATTGTCGTGGATGACAACTCGCCAGACGGCACATGGGACTTGGTCGGCAAAGAAGTTGCCAAGGGTAACTCGTGGTTGCGCATAGAACGCCGCATGAGTGACCGAGGACTTACGAAGAGTATTCAGCGCGGTATCGACATTTCCACCGGTGATGTTGTCTGCTGGCTGGATTGCGACTTTAGCCATCCGCCGGAAGAGCTGCCGGGTTTGCTGAAAAAGATTGAAGAAGGGTTCGACATTGCCGTTGCGTCCCGTTTCGTACAAGGAGGCCAGCAGAAAGTGGCAGACAGTTCCTCTGGCGACAGCGCACTTACCGTTGTCCTCAGCACCTTGCTCAATCTTGTTCTCGGGCCGCTCCTTGTACCCGGGTTTAAAGACTACACATCGGGCTACATCGCCATTCGGCGCGAAGTGCTCAGCCGCCTGCGGCTTCGTGGGGACTACGGTGAATACTTCATTGACCTTATCTTCCGCAGTTACCTGCTCGGCAAAAAAATCATCGAACTTCCATTCATCTCTGCTCCGCGCAGAAGCGGCGAAACAAAGACGGCGCCGAATCTGAAAGCGCTCTTCCGACGCGGCATAAAGTACATATGGACGATCGTTCGTTTGCAGGGAGTGCGTGTAAAGCGGTGGTTTGGGGCTGAAATCTAATCGAGAGTCGTGGATTTTGGGAAGAAGTCTCCGCCCGTGTACTGGCGGAATAACTCCGCTCGTGGGTGTTTCTGTTCGTTGTGAAGTAGCAGAAAAGATCCCGGCGCATCGCACGCCAGGTACCCATGCCCGGTAAGGCTGCCTGGGTTCAAAAGCCAAGTTTTTCTGGCATCTTGCCCTTTCCACGAATGCACCACGCCTTCGCGCGCGTGCCCAAGCAAGAACATGTTTGGTGCGGCGAGTTCCGTTGCGTTCAGAAACGCGCTGACGCCGTGTATGGTTGTTTTCTGCCGTTCAATGTTCCATTTTTTGCGGCGTTTATCGATTGCATATTGTATGGGTCTTCCGTACGCGGAACGCAGGGCAAGCTGGCCGAACAATTCCAGCAGTCCCTGGCGCGCTTCATTGCGTTCCCGCATGACGGCGTTCTGCACCAATGCCGGCTCCTGCAAAGTCCCGCACTCCACGTATGACTGCATAAGACTGTTCACAATATCGTGCGGGTCGCGGCAGTTGCGGTATTCGTCGGGAATGTACACGTTGGTGAGCGCCAACGGGTGCCCGTGCGTGGCCAGCATGGTGTTTTTTTGCATGTGGATGAGTGCCGCCCCGGTGCTAAGGGAATACTGCAGGCCGGGGGACTTGAGCAGCGCATGGACGCGCTCCCGCACCGAGCCTTGTTTTTGCCGCAGCGTTGCAGACGAACGCTCGGTGTCGAAAGGGTCGGCGTCTCCGGGAAGCACGGTAAGGGGAATGTGGAACTCTGTGCACACGGCGAGTAGGGGCTCCAACTGCGCCGTTGCCCGTTGCTCGTTCAGAGTGTCGCGCAAATGGCCAACGTTATGGAATGTGTTGCCTAACAGCACGACTCCGGCCAACTGTCCTTGCATTTTGCGCAGTTGCTCACCTGCCAAATTGCAGCATTCGTCCGCGTGGTCCCGGCGCAACGAAGCATGGAACTCGTCTTCATGCATGGCCCCGGCATGCACGTCGCCAAACACGGCAAGGCTGCGTCCTGGTGGCACATGTATGCGGTGTGGAGGCATAAGGGAGGGCACTCTACTCCTGCACTGCAAGCTCTTTCCATGCTTTCCCCACCACATCCGCAGCCTGCGAAAGCGCCTGCGCAGTTGGGTGCACCGTGTCCCACCCCAGCACGGGAACTTCATTCCCAAACGTGTCGTACAAGTCCACGACGGTGAACCCGCGGGTAGCAGCAACGTGCCGTAGCTTCGGTCTGCTTTGTTCATGTAAGAAGCGGTCTGGCCAAATTACAAAAAGCTTCGGCACTCCCTGGGGAATGAACCGCACAAATGTATCTAGCTGAGCAGAATAAATTTGCAGATCTTCTGCGGTTACATCATCCGTTGCTGGTTGTGACTTGGACTTCTCACGATCCTGTTGTAATTGAGCAAGGCCGGTTTTCCACCGCACCAACTTTACGAATGCTTTGTAGAACGCAGAGTGGTTCTGCAGCCAACATTGGCCCGGAATCCATTTGAGTGCAGGCTCACTATTCGGTGAACATGGGAAACCTCCAACAGGCACATCTTGCTCCCGCAAGACGCCGTCTGGGTCCAGCCGAGGCGTAAGGGTTGTAAAGTCGTTCCAGTAAAAAACAAGAATCACTCCTTTAGGCTGCAAGGGGAGGATCTTCTTTTCCAAAATCGCAGTCTGCTGCAGCAATTGGTATGCGGGGGCTGCCGTGTTGAGCACGTTGTATTCACTCAATTGTTTCTGCAGTTGAGCAGGGAGTGTCTCATCATCTGCTACTCCATAACCAAAGGTGATGCTGTCACCAAACACTGCGAGCAATGGCTTGTTGGTCAATTCAGGTCCGCGAAACCCGAGTGAGTTGGTTGTGACAATGTTGCGGTATGCCGTGCGACTGGCGGAGGGTATGAGTTCGTAACTGACGGCTGGTATTGCACTCTGCTCAAAAATCTTTGGTGGATTCGGCGCCACGGTTTGTAATCCTGTAGCACGCAGGCCGATCTCTATGACTCCCACAAAAAGGAGGAGACTAAGCAAGGAAACACCGATATTAAGGGCAAATGTGCGTATTTGCATTAATTAGTATAGTATTATATAATATTAAATATGGATGCTGCCAATTCTCAATCGGATACTACCATGACTGAGGATAATTTTCTTGCAGCGCCATTGAGCGGCGAGCCGACATCAGACCCGCACAATACAGATGCTCAGGTGCTGCCGCCGCTCCATGAGTTGAAAAAAATACAGCATGAATTGCTTACGAAGCGAACGGATTTGGTACGAGGGAGACCGGAACTTCATTTGAACGCTGCGGACAAAAATGCGCTTGCGCAACTCGATGACGCCATACGGGGATATGGCAATCTGATTCACGATCTTCTGCAGGCGAAATCCAATTCTTAATCCAGCTGGAACTGCTTCAAGTACTGCTCAATTTCCGCCTGCACGGTCGGCGGCATTTTCTCTTTGCGCAGCAGAATGTTTCCCATGACAAGATAGTCCATTGCGGTGTGCAGAAAGGTGTTGATGGCGTCTTTAGGGGATTCCACAATCGGTTCGCCGCGCACGTTGAACGACGTGTTGATGATGACGGGGCAGCCCGTGCGTTTTTCAAAAGCTTTGAGAAGGTCGTAGTAGCGCGGGTGCTGGTTCCTGCGAATTGTTTGTATGCGCGCGGATCCATCTACGTGGGTCACTGCGGGAATTTCGCCACGTTTTTCGGGGCGCGTGTTTGCAACCAGGAGCATGTACGGGCTTTCGCGGTCCAGTTCGAACCACTCGCTTACGCGTTCCTCTAACACGGTGGGAGCAAAGGGGCGAAAACTTTCGCGAAACTTGATCTTCACATTCACTTTTTGCCAATTCTCCTTCCTGCGGGCGTCTGCAATGATCGACCTGCTGCCGAGAGAGCGTGGGCCGTACTCCATTCTCCCCTGGAACCAACCAATGACATTTTCACCGTCTATGAGTCCGCTCACGGTTTCTATCACCTCGTCATCACTAAGCTCTTCATAGGGCAACCCCTGTTCGGTGAGCTCTGCTTTTACCTCGTCTGTTGTGTATTCCGTGCCCAGGTACGGGTGCTCCATTTTCGGGCTGCGCTCACCCCGTAGCACGTTGTGCCATACGGCATACGCGGCGCCTAACGCTCCGCCTGCGTCCCCCGCGGCAGGTTGAATGAAGATGTGTTCAAAGAGGCCTGTCTTGAGTATTTTTCCATTCGCGACACAGTTGAGTGCCACGCCCCCTGCCAGGCATAGGTTTTTGCTGGGGGCGACGTGTTTCGCGTGCGCGACGATCTTCAGCATGACCTCTTCGGTCATTTCCTGCAGCGAACGCGCCACGTCTTTGTGGAACTGGGTAAGGGGGCTTTCTGGCGTGCGGGTCGGTTGGCCGAAGAGCTGCTCCATCTTCTTCCCCGTCATGCGCAGGCCGTGCTCATAGGTGAAGTAGTCCATGTTGAGCGCGAAGCTGCCATCATCTTTCACGTCGATGAGCGTACGCATCTGGTCCATGTACTTTGGCTCTCCGTACGGCGCCAATCCCATCACTTTGTATTCCGCACTGTTCACGCGAAAACCCAAGTAGTAGGTGAGTGCGGAGTACAGCAGCCCCAGCGAATGCGGGAACCGAATTTCGCGGAGCATGTGCAACTCTGTTCCATGGCCCACGCCGATTGTTGTCGTTGCCCACTCGCCGACGCCGTCGACTGTAACGACGACGGCATCGCTAAACCCCGAAGCGTAGTACGCAGAGGCCGCATGCGATTCATGGTGCGTCGTAAAGTAGATGGGCCCTTTGTACTGCAATTTTTTCTCCAACAGCTGCGGTATCCATAATTTCTTCTCCATCCACTCGCGCATGGCCAGCAGGAACGGCCGGTAGCCGCGCGGCCACACCTTGAAAAAAGTTTGCAGAATGCGGTCGAAGAATTTCAGGAGCGGCTTTTCGTAGAAGGCCACCGCGGCAATGTCGCTCATCGCAATTCCTTCCATCTTCAGGGCGCGCCCTACGGCACGCACTGGCACGTTGTCGTCGTGTTTCTTGCGGGTAAAACGTTCCTCATGCGCAGCAAAGACCGGTACACCGTCTTTTAGCAGCACCGCTGCACTGTCGTGGTAGAAGCACGAAACGCCGAGAACGTAGATCGGTTTGCTCATTTAAAATTGGCGTTGGTAGTTGTGCTTCTCGGCTGATACATCAATCCAGTACGAGTCTGTGCTTTCACTGCGCTTTGTCGTGAGTTTCCACACGAGGGCGTACGGTCCCACGATCAGAATCCAAAAAAGCGTAAGGATAATCGTGCTCACAACAGTGCCGATTGCATGCGCAAAGAGCATCCATGCGTCGTACAGCCGCCGGAGCCACCAGGGGAATTTCATGCGTTAGAAAATGGTGTAGATGAACGGGGCGAGCGGGCCGGCGGCTTGCGCGAACACCAGCAGCAATCCAAGCAGAACGATCACCGCGACAATGGGCGTAAGCCACCACGCTTTGCGCTCCTTTAAGAAGGCCCAGATTTCGGTGACGAGTGAAAGTTTGCTCATACAATCCCCATGATCATATCAAACAATCTCTCAATAGGCGTCGTCACTACGTCGATCCACCACCCAATAAGAGAAAACCCGAGCAAACTCTGTGCTGCCATATCTACGAGAACAAGGACGATGATGGGCAGCAGCCCGCTGTGTTCCATACGGTCCATGGTTTCCGCAGATTGTGGGATGAGCACGGGCAGCATGCGGCTGCCGTCGAGTGGTGGTATTGGGAGCAGGTTGAACGCCATCAACACAAGATTCACCCCAATCATGTTGTGGCCGAGTTGTTGAAGAGCGAGCAGCAGGGGAGTGCCCTCCGTAAGCTGCTGATCGAAATTCGGTCCGAGGATCAGCGCCATTATGACTGCGGTAAGGAGTGCCAGCACTAAGTTGCTGCCAGGCCCCGCAAGCGCCACGAGCATGTTGTCGAACCGCCAACGCCGAAAGCTGAGCGGATTGATGGGTACGGGTTTTGCCCAACCGAAGCCCAAAAGGATGAATGCCAGCGTGCCTTCCAAGCTTAAGTGTGCAAGCGGATTGAGCGTGAGCCGCCCGGCGGCACGCGGGGTCTTGTCGCCCAGCCGGTCTGCCACGACGGCATGCGCCCACTCGTGTACCGAAAGGCTTATGAGAATGGCGATGAGGAAGGTTGGTGTAGGTAGACCCACAGGTTGAGCTTACTGCCTACTTTTCTTGCTGCATAGATCGGGATTCGAATATTCGAGATTCGGACGAGATCATCATTCCTTTGGTCCGAATCCCGAATCTCGAGTCTCGAATACTCGACTGTTCAGTTGACGAGCCTCGAGCAGTTCCATAGGCTGCCCGGGATGCCACGCATTTGCGTCAAGACCGGCAAGAAGACGAGTTTCGGGAACAACCGAAGCCACTCTATGCGTGCGACGCGACGCAACTACAAGGCGAACATTCAAACGAAGCGCGTGTACGACCCAACCACCGGAACCTACAAGCGCATGAAGGTTGCGGCGTCGTATTTGCGAACGCTTGCCAAGCGCTTGCAGCAGGGAAAAGTCGCGTAGTCACGGCGTTCGCGAACGCCGTGACATAGGTTGCCTTTTCTGTGCTACGCTTTGCACCAAGGTATGCGTGTTTCGCGGTGGCTTGTTCCGCTCTTGGCGTTCTTGGTCGCTCTTGGCGGCGGGCTGTTTGTGCGGTACGCGCGGTGGAAGGCTCCGTTAAGCGCTCAACTGATCAGTTCGTGTTCATCGTATTCTGCAGTGGAATTCTCCCGTCTCGCAAATTACGCGCCTCCCCTGAATTCCAGCACCGGTGGGGCCACCGGCCCCGGCACCATGACGACAACGGTGCGCATACAGCCGGGGGACCGCGTTCTGCTTTCCGGTGCAAACGGAACAAACCCCCAA
>CAMTXJ010000007.1:0-31223 GCA_947085695.1 uncultured Candidatus Peregrinibacteria bacterium
GGACATCCTGGATCGTCTCGTCATATTTATGCCAAACCTGCGCAAGCCCCGTGATCCCCGGTCTGACTTTAAGCCGTTTTTCATACTCCGGAATCACTTTCCGGAGTTCAGCCACAAATTCGGGTCGTTCAGGCCTGGGGCCGATCAGACTCATCTCTCCACGAAGGACGTTCCAAAGCTGCGGAATCTCATCAAGGTGCATCTTGCGGATCCATGCCCCGAGGAAGATGAGGCGGGGATCATTTTCCTTGGCCCAAACAGGGCCGGTGGTTTGCTCGGCATCGACATCCATCGTCCGCAACTTGTAAATATTGAAAAATACGCCGTCCTTCCCGACCCGTTTTTGTGTAAAGAAGATGGAACCCGGCGAAACGATCTTAATGAAAAGAGCGGTTGCAACGAGAATTGGAAACGCGAAGAGAAGTCCTAAGAAAGAGAGGATGCAGTCAAAAATCCTTTTAAACTCTTGAAAACGACGGCGGGCAAAACGGACAATCATACCCAAAATCCCTCCTCCCCCAATCAAGAGGGCACTGCTTGGCTCAGGAAGACTCACAACATTTTGTGAGCCAAGAATTCCTGTCGCGGAGAAGGAATTGACGGCGAGAAATGTTGCCAGTCCGATGAAGGTGAGAGAAGCGATTCCCACAATCACGGCAACCCGAATTTTTCCTCTTAAATTTTTACGCAATCTCATGTATTTAAGGAGTCTTTGTTCAATCTTGGACCAAACTGGGCAGAATATATCTCGCCTTACCAATAAAAAATAAGCAATCATCGTGCCAACCTTTCGGAACTAAAAGAAAATTTAATTCTTTTTAACGTTCATAACTTATTTATTAATAAGTGATTAAAAAAAATTTCTCGGCCTGTTCCTGTACTATCCTGGATCAACTAGGACCATCTATGACAATCCATTCTCGAAATGTTGTATTCATTCAACATATTGAATCAAGACACAACATTCTCATCACTCTTCTCCTGTTCCTCGCCTTTGTGGGTCAAGGCAGGGAGAAGATCGTCCAGGAAATGTTTTGCTCTTTTAAGCGCCTCCTCTTCGCTTCCAGAAATCGGTGTCGTCATTCGGATCATCGCCCCTCCAGAATGACTGAGTCCTTTTCCAGTCGCTTGCCGCATCACCCATCGAAGCTGTTGGGTGAGGTAATCATCGGTAAATTCTCCTCCCAGCATGTACCAGTAAAGAACCAGTTGCTCTGGGCTTCCCCCACCGCCGGCCAAGAGGCGATTCACCGTAAACTCCCGTCCCCCAACGGAAATTTTCTCTTTGGTCGTCTTTGTGACAGTGACACCGCTTCCAATGAGGCAGACCACCGGGGGATGGCAGACGCGGCGATTCGTTTCGGAATAGATGACAAAGAGATGAATCGGCTCATTTTTTTTGTTGTGATATTCCCGAAGGATGAGATTTCTTGTCTCGAGGATTTCGTAGTCCCGTTCAGAAACGGCCAGGTCCGCGGCCTTCCATTCCCCGATTTCCCTGGGGAGTTGGCGGATGTCCCGGAGATCCTTTTCGATACGCTGCATTTGATAAAGGCGAAACGACACCGCGCCGACGCAAAAAAGAAGGCAGGCGCTCACGATCCAATGTTTCTTCATCGGAGGATTCTCCCGACGACCGAAAGCCCCCCAAGGGCGAGGCCAAAGACCACAAATCCGGAAAAATCATGGAAGAAGCGCAGCGCCACTGCCGTCCCATAAATATCCGCGATCCCTGCGAGGAGAACAATGCGGATGATGTTGGCGATGAGAGCAATCGGGATAGATGAGAGGAAAAATGTCAGCCGACGGGAAAACGGGGCCGCCTTGAGATAGGCGAAAAGGACGCCGAGTGTCAGAAGCGAAAGGAGCGACCGGAGGCCGCTACAGGGATCTTCGACGAGGACCACGGCATTTTTCATGTAAATGGTGCTCCCCTTCTGGATCGCCGGAAGCCCACCCGCATGGAGAAGATGCGTGGCACACATCGCAGCAAAAAGTTTCAGGCGGACCGTCGCTGTTCCGACGACGACAAGGGGAAAAGGAATCATGAAAGCCAAAAAGAGGATCGGAAAAAGGACCGCTCTCAAGACTTTCTTTCCCCAAAGATAAAGGGTCAGTCCAGAGATTGAAAGAAGCATTGAAAACCCGGAGGTGAAGTAGACCTTCACCGAGGCGCTCACAAGATGAATCAGGAGTCCGAGGCAGAGGAGGAGGAGCCCCCCTAAAGAAGGGGATGCCTTCATCGTAAAAAGAGCTTTGCGCTTTCGCCAGACGAGAACCAGACTCACGAAGGGAATGAGAAACCCGTGGCCATAATAGGAGTCTTTGGCATTCCAGCGATCGACCATCCAGATCACCGTCGGAAAATAGGCAAAGGTGAGAAGGAGCGCCATTAAAGCGAGCGGAAGCCATTTTCTCATTGAGAAACTCCCACATTCGTTTTTTATCATTGCGTTTTCCAGGTAACCTGTTGGCTCCCTGTAAGGTACCGATAGAGCCCCATCACTGCTGAGACATTCAAAAGACAGAATACATAGGGTGCAGAAAAAATCCGCCGCATCCGAGTCGGTGCAATGGCACCGAATAGGGCGAAACCATAAAAAGTGCTTTGTAAGAGGAAGAGGATGCGAGTGAGAGGGATGTTGAGCATGAAAAGATTCGACAAAAAGAGGGTCAACAGAAAGAAGGGGGCGAGAACCCGTAGGAGTTTATGGGAAATGAATTGAAATGCGACACGGCTCCTTAAGGGATTGAGCATCGAGGAAAGTTGCACGAAGCACTGATAATTCCCCGCCAATGTCCGCACCTTCCGATCGTATTCCTGTCGCGGGGTGAAAGAGGCGTCATCATACACTTTCGCCTCCGGATCAAAAAGGGTCCGGTATCCTTTGGAGATTATTTTCATGGGGAGGAAAACATCATCCAATAGGGTCTCTTCGGGAATCGGCTCATAAAGAGATTTTCGGATGGCATAGAGGGCGCCGGTGGCGCCGATGACTGAGCCGATAAGACTTTCTCGGCTTCGGATAAATGTTTCATACCGCCAGTAGACATTGACTCCTTCTCCGACGGTGCCGTTGATTTCTCCGAAAAGAAGTTCCCCACTCACACACCCTACCACTGGGTCATTGAAATTTTTAACAAGGTGACGAATGCCAGAGGAGGCGATCTTTTGCCGGGCGTCGGTAAAGACGAGGATTTCCCCCCTCGCTTCTCGGACCAGCCGATTGAGCATGCGGGGCTTCCCTCCGCGCTCGTGGGCGATAAGGACCTTCACTTTTTTCCCTTCATACTGCTTCAACAGAGAAGCTGTTCTGTCCGTAGAGCCGTCTGAGCCGACCACGATCTCCAATTTCTCACTTGGATAATTGAGGGAAAGGAGATTTTCCAGCTTTTCTTTGATCGTCTTTTCCTCATTAAAGGCGGAAAGAACAATGGAAACGGTCGGAAAACGCTGCGACACCCGGACCGGCCTTGGGAAAAGTTTCGCCCAGAACCACAAAAGAAGCGGATAGCCGAAATAGATATAGAAAAGAATAAAAATTGAAAACCAGAAAAGGGGTATCGCCATCTTCACCTTTCCCTCCACACACTGCCGTGTGTGGTATCTTTTGACATTCCCCACACGGAAGTGTGGGGTCCCAACACTCTGCTTCGGAGACCTTCGTAAAGCGTGTGCCCCAATACCCAATAGGCAGACTGCTTCAGGATATATTCAAAGACCAAATGCTTTTTAGGCTTTCCCACCACCACCGAGACAAAATCGTTGAGGCTGTAAGGCCGCTTCATCGCCCATCTCCGCAGCCGCAGGGAATCCATTCCCTTTCGATTGACGCCGATATCCGAAGTGCAGGCGGCCTGATAACCCGCGCTCTTTATGGCATCGAGTATTCGGCGGTCATAACGCCCCCGGGGAATCGAAAAAAAGGAAATTTCTTGACTAAGAAGCACTTCAAGCGCTTTTTTGGATTCCGTCAGTTGTCTTTGAAGTTCTGCTTCATCAAGACCTGTTAAAAAAATATGGTCAAGACCGTGGGAGCCGATTTCCATTCCTGCACGATGCATCTCCCGGAGATTCTGATGGGTCAGGGTTCCCTTTTGATTCAGTGTCGCCGGATTTACAAAAAAGGCTCCTTGAAAGTGGTAGCGTTTCAGGATCGAAAAAGCTAAGGAATAATGGCTTTCTAGTCCGTCGTCAAACGTCAGGACTATCGATCTCTCCGGAAGGGCTCCTCCTTGAAGCCACTTTCCGACCGCGTCCAGAGAAATGACCTTGAAGGTCTTTTCGGAGAGATACGCCATCTGCGATTCAAATTGCTCCTCGGTCAGTGTATAGAGTCCATCCGCAGATTCATCCCGGGAAAGGCCGTGATAGGTAACGATGGGGACAAAGGAGGTGTCTTTTCTCATTCTTCTGTCACGACCTCACCGGTTCAGCCATTTTGACGAATTGATGCTGCTCTGTGGAAAAAGGCTTTGGTCTTGGCACGGCTTTCGCGCCCACCGCACGTGGAAGACCCAGTCCAAACAAAATATGGGCCGCGGTGTTGAGATGAAAGAAATGGAGATCGGTGGTGCGGGTAATCCAATGGGCTAATGGATTCGTCGTTTGAAAGATCACAAAGATCACGGCATTTCCGACGAGTACGAGGCCGAGAAATCCAGCAGGAACGGTAATCGCGTAGCGCCAGAGATCCGCAAATGTCCTAAGGGTTTCTCCAACTTTTCTCCACTGGCCTGTCCGATTCAGAAGTTTCCGCGTGTAGAAGACATACCAGACGATGTAGTGGTAAATAACGATCCACCCAAATCGGACATGGGGCGTAAAAAGGGGCTCCCTAAAAGGCTGTGTGGTACACAAAATCCCTAACAGGCCCGTGGTGGCCCAACCGAAGAAAGGTAAGGACCCCACGCGCGACCTGAGATATCGCCAACCGTACACCATCCAGATCGCCACCCAAAGGAGCGCCATTCCCGGAAGAGCCTCGTGCCACAGGTGCGTGGGACTGGCCATTTGGTCGATCACAGCCAATCCTATCCCCAGAGCGACCCAATGGGTGCACCGAACAGACCAGGCGAGCGGTTGATATCCATTTCTCACCTGTTGCCGAAAGAGAATTTCATTGGAAAAGTGATGGTTCATAAAGAGCGCTAAGATGAACAGGTAATCGAGCGATGTTGGCAACCAAAAGCGCTGTAGCAATGCATAGAGGGTGATCACGCCCAGGAAGACGGCGAGGTACCGAAATGCCCCTTCGGGGCTTCCATATCGTCGGCAGATCAATCTCCAGGTGAAGATATACGCCAGGGTAAAGTGTCCATAGCCCAGGAAATTGCGAAGACGCGTGACATAATACTCCTCCAAACGGCCTAGACCCAAAAGGCCGAAGACAAAGAGGAGCGTCAATCCCATGGACCAGACGATCAGATTGCCGTAGCTCCCTTGGGCTGAATAGGATTCATTCTTCAATGACACGGTAGCAGTTTTCATTTTAGCCTCCCATGCAACAATTTATCTCTCCCTGAACCAATGGATTTTCAGGTTATCGACCGTGTAGGTTTCCATCGCACGCTTTCGGTACTTTTCGGAAAGAAGCGGATCCCACTGAGCCAGCCGAAGGATGTTTTTTCGGATCGGGTGGCATTTATCCTCGACCTCTCCGTGGTGACCGTGAAGCGTCTCTAGGAAATGAATAATTTCTTGATAATTGTCCTTGACATGCCCCGCATCCCGTAAGACCACCTTTCCGTGTCGGGTGCGGTAATTTTTAAGTGAAAAATCGGTGTTGCAAAGGTTCTGTTTCCAAATGGTCTGATCGAGCTTTAGTGCCTCCTCAATCCTTGATTCGGCCTCCTCCATCTTCCCTGACTGGATCATCTCCCGAAGATCATCCAAAAGAGTTTTGTCGCTCCGTTCCTTGACGATGACCGGAGATAAAATGCGTCTTACATAGGGGGAGGTCTGAATTTCAACGCGGTCTAAAATCATAAAAGGCTCCATCATCCCGTCGAGTCTCTGGGCCAGGCGGTGGCCGTTCAGCGTGGTGAGCATCGAAAGCGGCTTTGCGGCAGGGTCTCCTGAGACCCAGGCCATAAAGTACTTGATCCCTTGTTTAACATGGACCATGATCCGGGAATTCCTTTTGTGGACCCAACGGTACAAGGATCCCAAGACAGGATGATGTTGAATTTTATCCACCCTTTTTTCATCCCAGAAAATGGGGTCTCGCCGTTTCGGCACGCAGACCACAAGGTCCCCGTCGCTGACATAGACGGTCTTAATCTGGTGTCCCCCCTTCAAGGGTTTAAAAATATAACCCTCCAGTCTTTCTCGGACCTCTTGTTCTGTTCCTAAACGGTGAGTTAAGGTTTCTTCCATCTGTTTTCCCTTAAAGATTCGATCATCTCTGCGATCCGCCCGCGAAGTTCCACCAAACGGGCCGGTTCCTTCGGATATTCCCTCATGGAAGGAGTCAATTCCCTCGCTTCTTGTAAAATCGCCTCTCCTTCTTTGAGGAGCGCTTCGGGCTTTGTCCCATCCGCTTTCACCCTTGCCAACTCCTCTTCCAAAATCGTGATCATGTCATAATCTTCGATGCCGTCCCTTAGGAGTTCAAGACGGATAGAGCCGACAGGACCATCAGGTCCCGGATAGAAAAGGGAGCCATTTAAGTTCTGCTCCCACTGGGTGTTCATCGGATTTGTATAGGGATTGGTCGTCCAGAAATTGACGCACCAATATAAGAGTCCCTTGGCGCCGTATTTCCAGCACATCCAGGGAAGGATCCGGTACGCCATCGTCGGATAATCGAGGACAAAGGTCGGATAGGGATAGGAGGGGCCTGAGCAGTAGAGCCAAAGCTCTTTTCCGCTTTTCCGGATTGCGTCCGCCTGTGCCGGATCAAAGGCGACATTTCTGAGACAGACAATATCGATATCCTTAAACCAATCGGAATGCGCCGCCAGATTCGGTGTGCTGTGGAGGACCACAAGATTTTTCAGAAGAGGACTCGCCTCGTGAATTTTCTCCGTCACTCTTGCAACCTTCATATTTTCCGGACTCGGCTCATCATAGGTATAAAGGTAGGCGTCGTCCAAAAGATCATGGTCGCTGAGGATCTGGGCGTACTCGCGGTAAAGGGGGGCAACGGGAGAAAGGTCCTCAGGCCAGTTATTGCCGAAGCTTCCGCTATATCGCCCCACACCGAAAGAGGTCATCCCGATCGATAGGAGCCGTTTTACCCGTTCGATCTCTTCCGTCCTTCTCGGATCGATGTTGAGGATTGGGGAAATTCGGTACTGAATCATCCGCTCGTAGTATCGGTCCTCGAGTTCAAAAATACGATCCTTCCATTTGGGCCACCACTCCGGGAAAAAGTTCTGATACCCTTCCACGAGGCGCCCCGGATAAAGATCAAAAGCGGTTTTGAGGCGCGACCTTCTGGGAAGCTCAAAATTCCAGACGTTCACTTCAAGCGCAATTCTTTTCTCAGGGCCGTTTTTGGGCTGGATCGAAACAGACCCTTTATAAAGGCCAGGGGTGCTTCCCGGCGGCGCATAGACGGTCAGCCAGATCGGCTGGAGTTTTCCGGCTTTCACCTCAAAGGACGCTTTGGAAGGAAGTGGGTCCGGCACAAAGCCGATCAGTTGCGGGAGATACTCGGATTTACTCAGATTCACATAGCCGACAGGGTAGGCTTCAAGGTTTGCCTTCTCGATCTTTGCCCCGGCCGCCTCATGCACCAAATCCTCCATCTGAATCCGGACCCCTTTCAAATCTCCCGGTGAGGCCAAAACAATTTGGGCTGACTCATATTCATTCGCGGCCAAAGTCAAGCGGATCGGATTGGCATGGCCCAGGCCCGAAATTGGGGAGTCCCTCAGCACCCTTTGGAAAGGAGAGGTGATACGAATTTCATAATCGACCCCGACGACCTTTGAAGCAACCGCTTCTCCCTTCTCATAGAACGGTGTCAGGTACGAAGGATTCCTCGCCCCCAGAAGATAGGGGACACTGTAAAGAAGGGGTGGAACGCGGTCATACGTCAGTTTGTCAAAAACCATTCCGTGGCGAAGGGGATCTCCGCTACGATTCTGCGCACGGATCTGAACGTCAAGGCGCCGACGTCCTTCTTCAAGATATTTCGTATCCCCCGTCACTTCGTAAGAATAGCCCAAGGCGTCAAAGAACGGGAGATATTTTTCATTCCGAATCAAATAATCGGTTCCTTTCGCAATCGCCTCTTTCACGCGCACATTTCCTGTGAGACGATGATAGGCAATTAAGGCTGGCAAAGTATGAAGCGCTGCAAAACGGGTATTGGACTTGTCTGGCCAGACACCAGCCCTGGGATTATAGTTCATTCCCCAACTTCCGTCTTCCCTCTGCCCTTCCACAAAAAGGGCTGCCCAGCGGTCGGCCGCTTCCTTATACCGGGGATCATGCATCGCTTCATAAAGGAGTGTCGTTCCCCAAAGGACATTGGCGATGGCGCGTTGCGGGGCGATATCCGGATGGCGGATATAGGTGACCGGTGCCCTCAGATAAAAGCTCCCGACCTCCTTTGCGACGTCGAAGGCGCGCTCATAGCCGGTCAGGTAATAATAAAGGAGTAGACCGAGGACATGGGTGTGAGAGGCCTCATCCGCTCTTCCCCCCCAGTGATTCGCATTGTGGCGGTGCATCGCTCCGACATGGCTGTGGTCTCCAATGATCTTTCCGCGGAGGCGTGGGTCGTTGGCAATCGTATCATAATGAACGGTGTCGACGTCCATGATATGCCGCGCAGAGGTCTCGCCGAATGCAAGATAGGAATATTTTCCGGTCCTGGCAAATTGGAGGAGGGCACCGGCATGGGTGCCGACCTGCTCGCAGTTAAACCACCCCCAACGCCCTTCAGGATGCCAACCCCAGTCCGGATACGATTTGTCGTACGCCTCTTTCCGGTACCAGAGCCGGGTGTCTCCGTAATCGAGCATGCCATACCATCCGAAGGCCTTCGGCTGTCGCGCCGCCCAGTCAAAGAGGAGTGCCAAGAGCTCTTCCCCTTCGAGTGAAGGGGTATAAGGGCCAAGAGCACCCAACGCATACGTCGCATAAATCCATTGTGGGTCGGCATGAAGGAGAGGCGCATTTTGGAAAAGGGTGAATTTCTCATAAAGGGCCTGGGAGTCTATAGGCAAACGTTGAAAGGAAAAAAGGAGCTCATGCGTTTTTGCAAGGCCGAAAGCGGATCCCCGCGCCACCGCATCCGGTCCGTAGGCGATGTCCTGCGTTTCAAGATTGAGCTCGCCGGCCGAACGGGGCCACAGCGAAATTTTCCATTTCCCTGAAGGATCCACCAAGATCTCCTTCGGATATTGCTGCCAAAAATCCCTGACAGCGACGGAGGCCCCCACGGTCGGCGAGGAGGCAAAAACCCATCCGGAGGCCTCCTTCCCCTCGTGAAGGACGGCGTTTTCCTGAAGGAGTTGGAATGCGTCCTGTTTGGGTTGGGAAATCAGAAGCGGCTTTTTCATCCTTCCGGTCAAAACCTGTGTGGGGAGCCCGACCTGATATCCTTCCGGTTGGATGGGAAGAGACTGCTCCACCGCGATCTCCTCGATCGTCTCATTCTCTGGGAGTTTTGCATCCTTGTACTCATGATGATAGATGTTCTCTGGATACCCTGTATAAATAAAAGTATGGGTGACCCGGACATCGCTTTTTCCGGAGAATGCCTGAATCTCCACTTGGTATTGGCAGAATTTTTCTCCTTGAGCGTTCCGGAACCACCCGCTCGCCTTGAGGGTAGTGCGAAGCGGTCCCTGTTCCTTCACCACCAAAGCATAATCGTCCCTGCTGAGCGAGGAACGATACTCCTTTCCTCTATGGCGGATGACAAGATCCCCTCCGCTTGAAACTTTCTCATCCGGGGAAAACTGCCGGTCACCATTTTGATCCAGATACGCTTCCTCAAAAAGAGTAAATCTTGACTTGTTCACCAAGAATTGAAGCGGCCCTGTTGTCACGGTAACTCCCCTCGCATCTTCAGTGACCCGAAGAGGTGTTTCCGGATCCGGAGGAGGCGATTTTTTATGGATTTCAAGGAAGAATTTCCTATCCGAGCTTCCCGGCGGAAGCTGGGTATTCAGAAGGAGCCATTTGACAGAGCCATCCTCCCAGAAGCCGAGAGGGCGGATCTGAAGAGGGAGTTTTTCTCCATCCGCACTCTCCAATTCAAACGCCGTCGTATGCTTGAGGAGCCCGTAAGGGAAAGGGATTCCTCCTGAAATCGGCGTCTCTTGCGTCTGGAAAGGCTGGGCGCTTGCCACTTGAATCGGAACGCGCAAGACCTTCTCCCCTGACGGCTGAGCCATTTCCCATTTCTTCGAAAGATGCGGGAAAAGGAGACCGCTGACCGCATTCGGGGAATTGGCACTGATTGTGCCGTCAAAGACCTCTTTCTGAACCGTGATTTCTTTTTCCTGCGGGAGTTCCGACGTCTCAGAAAGGGCCTGCGATTCCTTTTGGGATATCTTTTTATCTTTCGGAATAAGGCGGACATCGTCCAGATAAAAGATCGCGGCGGTCTTGGGGTTCCAGCGGAAGAAATTGATCTGGACGATTTCTTTAAGATCGACGAAAGGAGCGATATCCTCAAGAGGAACCCTGTAAGAAAGGGAATTGTTTGCAGGGACGAATATGTCTTCCTTATAGCGGCGCGACTGGCCGTCTTTAATTTGGAGAATGAGGCGCTGCTGGGAAGCGCCGGGATTAAAGAGGGTAAAAACCAATGTCTGATAGCCCCGCCAATCCCTGTACTTTTTGTGTTTTGAAAAGAAATCCTCCAAAATAAAAGTGGGATTTTTATCAGCGGTGTAGGCGAGTTTTACGGAATACTTTCCGCGGAAGGCATGCTCCTTTGCGACAAAAGCGGAGACCCCGGCCGCCTCCCATCGATCCAATTCCTTTTCAGACTCAAAATCGCCGAGGATCAGCTCCCCGGAGGCAAAAACGGCTTCTTCTTTTGTCCCTTTTTCGAAATTTTGCTTCGGGGAAAAGTGAAGACGCTGGCCGAGAAAGATGCCGACCATCAAGATCAGGATAATCCCTACCCATCTTTTCATGAATTCATTCCTTTCCTCTTGAGAAGATCCTTATAAAGAGACTCTGTTTTTTCAACCATCCGTCCAACGGAAAAAGATTCTGAGACGGCGCGGCGCGCTTCTCTTCCCATCTCAAGGATTTGCTGCGGATTCTCCAGGAGTGCACAGACCGCTTCCACCATTTCTTTGGCTTCGCCCGGCTTCACCAAAACCCCCGTCTCTCCATGCCGGATCACTTCGGGTGTCCCTCCGACGGCGGTGGCGACGACACAAATTTGGGCTGCCATCGCCTCAAGGACGACGTTGGGGCAGCCTTCGTAGCGGGAGGGGAGAAGAAAAAGGTCAAGACTCCTCAAAATCTCAGGGATGTCGTTCCTGGGCCCGAGCCAACGAACATAGGGCCCGATGCCGAGCCGCTCCGCCTGCTTGACCAGCACGGAACGAAGGGTTCCATCGCCGACAACGAGAAGAAAAGCGTCATGGCCCCTCCTCCGAATCTGGGAAAAGGCCTCAAGAAGCGTCGGATGATCCTTTTCAGGGCCGAGGCGTCCGACGGTCCCCAAAACGACCGCCCCTTCCGGGATCCCGAGTGACCTCCGGAAAAGTCCATTCTCTCCCGGAAGGTCAAACCGGAGAAGGTCTACACCGTTATGGATTGTGAAGATTTTCGATTTTTCGATTTTCTCCCGCACCACGATCAGTCCCCCGATACAAAAGGCATTGACAATAATGGCATCGCACCATGTGGCAAGGTACCGGTCCGCCCAGATATAGTGTCTTTTCTTATTCGGCTCGGTACTCCGGATGGAGCTGATGAGGATGGGTACACCCGCCAGTTTTGCTGCGATCCGCCCATAAAAATCGGCTGTAAAAAGATACGTATGCACAATCGTTGGAGAAAAATTCTGGAGCCCCTTCCAAAGTTTGTATAGAACCGGAAAAGAGAATTTCCCCTGTTGGTCGAGAAGGACGAGGGGACTCTCCGTTTTTTCAATCTCCTCCTTGAGGGCGGTCTTTTGTTCGGAGAGGGAAAAGAGAACCGGTTGAAAACGAGAGCGGTCAAGGCCTTTGACCAGTTCTAGAAGTTGCCGCTGCGCTCCCCCTAATCCAAGATCGTCAATAATAAACGCAATTTTGGTCACTGCTTCACCATCGCCTTTTGCATCTTCCGTTGGAGGTCCACAAAAACCGGCTCTGGCTTTCCCCGGAGTTTGACCCGCACCACACCTTTTCCTTCAAATTGGAAGTTCGGCTCAGTACCCTTTGGCGATTCAACCAAAAGGTACGACAAAAAGCCATGCACCTCTTCCACAGACCCTTCTTTAAAGTGGAACGTTCCTTCAAGAGTTCTGGACGATGCGAGTTCGATCCGCTCAGGACGATAGGAAATCAGCCGATACGGAACGGAGGCGCTTATCTTTTGATTCGCATACGGCGGAATCAAGAAGTCGCGATAGTCGTTTGGATTGCCGGAGTGTCCCGCCTCCGCCGCCTTGAGGATATTATAGGCCTCGCGCGCTGTTGCATAATGAAGACGGTATCGCTTCCCGTCGTTATAGTTTTTTTCAAGGGTCTCGTACATCTCCTCCGCCCATTTTCCCAAAAGGGCCTCGTGGTCTCTCGCGATTGCACCGTGCGTGAAGACCTTCACGAAGATCCATTCGGGCCTTCCCTTCACGTGGATCGCCGTCCGAATCCATCGCTCAATACGCCCCGGCGTCGGAAGGTCCCGCAGGGTGACATCTCCATGGTCGTAACGGGGCCTCCCCCGTTCAAACGCAAGGACGCTCGGACCTTGAAAGATCAAAAGGTCTCCCCAAGGGGTTTTGCCGACCTGTACGGGCCTGCCGCGATCATAGGACTTTGGAAGGGCCGGATCATCCTTCGCATAATAAAGTGCATTGACCATTCTTGGATTCATCGGTCCCCATGAAGAATGGGTGAAGTCCGCGTAACAGCCGGTATCGCGCAAAATTTCCAGTTCACTGTTGACGCCGCAAAAAAGGCCCTTCCGCGAATTGTCCAATGCCCACATCCCGTGGATGAAACCATAGGTGGTCCTCGGTTCCTTCTCCGCGGTGAGGAATGCCCCTGTCAGTTGAGAAAAACGGATCCGTCTCTCGATCTCCCGCGTCACCCAGAGGGGGGTGTCGTTATCATGATGGAGATGGAGTTCCACTTCTCCATAGCCCTCGTAGGTGAGTCTCGCAATCCGGAGGAGGGTACGCACTGTCACATCTCCCCGTGAATCATCCCAGTACCAGAAAAAGGTATGCTGCGGTTTTTTTCCATCGGCGTCCCTGTGCCGGTCTGCAATTCTCCGGTATCCCCTTTCCCACCGCTCAATCGCAGCGATATGATGGGGTTCATAATGATCTGCGAAGACAAAAATAATGTCGACAGGCCCCTCCCTCCCCTCCGCCGGGTCTTTTTGAAATATCTGTTTAAACATCAAAGCCGGGAGCCAGGGTTTTTCTCGATAAAGACGGACCGCGCCGAGAATAACAGAAAACACCAGAGCGAAGATAGCCCAATTTTTAATTTTTCTAAGCATGGAGAAGTTCCTCATAAAGGTTTTGTGTCTGGCGAATCATTCTTTCCTTTGAATAATGGGCGAGCACGGTTCTCCGCGCCTCCTCGCCGAGGCGCCTCGCCTCCTCCGGATGCGAAAGGACAAAAGCGATCTTCCCCGTGAGGGCTTTAAGATCTCCAACAGGCACCAGAAATCCGTTTTCGCCGTCCCGGATAATCCGGGGATGATCTCCCACTGCCGAAACAATCACCGGAAGTTCCGTAGCCATCGCTTCTAGCATCGCTAAGGACAACGCCTCGCGGCCTGATGATTGGACAAAGAGATCGGCACTCTGGTAGATCGCCTCAATCTCTTCTTTTTCCCCAAGAAATTGAACACGGCCGTCGAGCTTTAGAGACGCTTTCAAATTCTGAAGTAATTCCTGATGCTCTCCCCCTCCGACCACCCAAAGGAGAGAACGCCCCTCCCGAAGGAGAGCTTCATTAAATGCCTTTAAAAGGAGATCGCATCGCTTCTCCGGGACAAGTCTCCCAACGGAAAGAACGATTTTTTCCTCCAAAGGGAACCCCATTTTCTTTCGCCAGCGACGCTTATCCGGCGAAGGGGCAAATCGCTTTGTGTCGATGCCGTTCGGGATCACAAGACATTTTTCCTTTCGAACCCCAGTGGTTCTGCAAAATTCTTTTTGAACCTCATCCGCCACAAAAACAATACAATGACAGAAATAAGAAAGGATTCTATCGATCAGGCGATGAAATGTGCCGCGCCACTCCTGGATCCCGTGCTCGGCGGCGATGGTGACCGGAACTCCCGCGAAAAACGCAGCGAGTCGTCCCCAGACATTGGCTCCCCAGAGGTGCGTATGAACGATGTGCACCTTTTCCCGCCGCAAAAGCCGGACCAGTTTCGGAATCACTGAAACGTCTATTCCTTTCCGCTTATTGAAGGGAAAGACCGAGATCTCCTGAGACGTGAGCCGTTCCGCCAGGACCCCCGGATGATTCAAACAACAGACCATCGGTTGAAAACGCTTCCGATCAAGACCTTCCGCCAAAGAGACAACGACCCTCTCCGCACCCCCTTTTTCAAGGGACCAGATGATATAGAGAACCTTGATTTTCACTTTTTCCCGGAAATGCTCCGCCAATTTTCCAAGATGGACTCCGGCCTCGAACCTTTCCAAAATCGTCTGATGCGCCGCTTCCCCCAAACGATCAAGGACTCTTGGATCCTTTAAGACCGACGCGATCGCTTCGGCAAGGGAGAGGGGATCTTTTTCAGGAACGAGGAGTCCATTGCTTCCGGAGGAAACCACCTCCGGGATCCCGGAGACTTCTGTCGCAATGACCGGTACTCCCACCGCCATCGCCTCTGTCAATACATTCGGGATTCCATCCCGATCTCCGTTTGGAGCGACTTCACTCGGAACAACAAGAAGGGATGCTTTTTTGTAATACCCATACAGTTCGTTTCTGGAAAGAGAACCCGCCAAGTGAACCTCTTGAAGATCCCTTTTCCGGATCTCTCCCTCAAGAAGGGAATGGAGAGGTCCTTCGCCGACAATGACCGACTGAAAAGGGATTTTCCTTTCCTTAAGGAGTGAAAAACTCTGTAGAAGTGTCAAAAATCCCTTTGTCTCAACCAAACGGCCAACGGAAAGGAGGAGCGGCTCCTCTCCTTGTGGCGCTGAATCCCTCTTAGGAAATTTCTCTAAGTCCACGCCGTGATAATTCAGAAAGACTCCTCCTTCTCCTTTCGGCGAAAGGGATGTCAGGAACCGGCGATTGTACTCTGTACAGGTCACAACAAAATCTGCATCTTTAATTTTCTTTTCAAGTGTCGGATTCTTGACATAAAGGTCCCAGGCATGCCCTGTGAAACTATAAGGAATGCCCAGGAGCCGGCTTAAAATTCTCACAGCGGTTGTCGGGAAAGTGGCCCAGTGTGCATGGAGATGTGTCACCTTCTCTCTCCGGGCTCGCTGCGCCAAAGCAAGGGATTTCACATAGACCCCCATCGCCTTAAGAAAGGAGGTGAGGTCTTTTGCTTCCGAGAGTGGTTCTTTCAAAGAACCAAAAGTCCTGATGGGGTGATTGAGAAACTCTAGGATGACTTCTCCCCACACCTTTCCGGAACTTAAAGGCACATACTCCGTTTCGGGAAGGAGCGACCACGCCTCAGGATGCACAATACGGTCTCGGCACGTTTTGAGCGAAAAGATTCGAAGTGCGATCCCCGCCTCCCGAAGCGCCAGAAGCTCCTTCAGGATAAAGGTCTCATGAAGTTCAGGAAATTGACTCACAATCACGGCGAGTTTCATGTCTTGTCTCCCTGCTTGAATTCATCCAATTGCCAGAGGCGTGTGGAAAGAGAGCGCGGCACGACGACCCCATCCGGCGTCGCCAAAGCCGGCTCACCCACCCTTCTTTTTGTGCCCGCAGGAGCTTTGACCGGAAGTGCCTTTGTTGCTTTTTCAAAGGTAAAAGCCCGGACCACCAAAGCCGCCAGAATCCAGAAATAGCCGGATATCTCCTCGGAGTGCATCCGGGAACCGAACATATTCGCCACGAGAAGTCCGAAAAGCCCTGCAAGAAATCCGAGTGCCGTCGCCTTGATGAATGGGTCCTCCGCGACTTTGTAAAGGCGGTATGTCTTCCATACCACAAGACCGAGAATCCAGAGGAATACGATGAGGGCTGGGATCCCCATTTCCGCCGCGATAATAATGTAACTGTTATGGGCGTCAATCTGTTTTCCCTCAAGCTCCGGGGTATAATAAGGAATAACGGATGCAAAAGTCCCGTACCCTGTTCCCCAGAGAGGGTAGTCCGCAATGATCTTGAGTGCCCCCCTCCAAATTTCCAGCCGCCTTTGGGCGCTTCCTTCCAGAATCACCTTCTCCCCCTTGTAAATATCTGCGGAGATCTTTTGAAGATCATCCCCATCCAGGTCGATCTCCTCCGCATTCTGGAAAGTGGAAAGGAGACGGTAGACAATCCCTTTAGGGAGAAGGACCGGGTTCATGAATGCAATCACCAAGAGCAATACCGTGAGAAGGAAAAACTTTCTACTCTTAAAGAAAGACAGGGCAAACGCGCCTGCAAAGAATGCGATATACCCTCCCCGTGAAAAAGTCACCTGGATCCCGCGGAAACAGATAAGGAATGGGATCAAAAGGAGCCAATACCTCGCCTTTTTGGCGTTACAGAGAAAAAATGAAGCCAGGATGAACATGTAGTAACAGAAGAAGGCGGCAAGCATGTTCGGCTGCTCCGCAATCCCCCCGACGCGTGTCTTGTCGATGTCGCTCACCGGCCCGATGTCGATGTAGTCCTTGATCGCCATGAGGCCGACAACGGTCACGGCGAACATCATGATGAGGACCATCGTTTTTAAGATACGTTTCTCCTGCACAATAAAGAGAGTTAAGAAATAAAGGAGGAGCGGCGTGAGCCATCGCTTCAGCGGAATAATAAATCGCAGGATATACCATGCTCCGTATTCCCAACTCCCACGGATAAGGCTCAATCCCCCCAAAAACGCAAAAAGGAGGATTGGGAAATTCAGGCTCGATTTGTTGGAAAGCCCTCCTTTCTGAAGGGCACGGGAAAGCCACCCTAAAATAGCGACCGCGCATAAAATGTTCGTCAGATTCAACGCCGTCATGGACCTTCCAAAGTCGCCCGGGAGAATCCGGTTAAATGGAATGTAGGCGGCAAGAAGGTACATGGCGATTTCAGGATGAACAAGGCTACTGAAAAGGAGTGCCACCCCCCCGAACACGGCAATAGCCAAGATGGCCGGCTGCGGAAGAGAGACCTCTTTTTCAATCAGATACGCAAGGAGGAGGATCAGGATCCCGAACCCTACCAGCGGTTTCCAAGAGACGCGATCAGAACGATTCTTTTCCATTTTCAGAAACCTTTGCCGCCTGGGCAATCATCCGTTTGACAAAATGATCGAGCGTGAACTCCTTCTGAACACGGCGATACGCCGCTTCCACCATCTTCTCAATCCTCGGCCCCCCTGCGAGGACGCGCGAAATCGCCTCCCGAAGGGCTTCGGGATCTTCCGGAGGAACCACAATTCCTGTGACTTCAGGCGTCATATGATCAAAAATCCCGGGGACCTCACTGACGATCACCGGTTTTTTAAGGAGCATGGCATTCAGATAGGTCTGTTGTCCCGTACTCTGGAGGAGGCCTCCGGAAAAAGGCAACACCACCATTCGCGAGCCGGCCATGAGCTGTCTGAACTCAATCGGATCGGTGGCCTTTACGGTCACATTGGAAGGGAGCCCTTTTCCGTCCCAAGAGGCGATCTGCCGCGCGACGATCACGGTTTGAACCGGGAGCATCGCAACCGCCTTTAAGAGCGTTTCATAATCCCGCGACGAATCCCCCCCCGCAAAAATGTAATCTCCGGCCCTTGATTCAACGTCATACCCCTGGAGGGAAGTGTGGTGCGGCAGAAAAACAAATTTTTCACCCGGAATTCCGAAATGGCGGCTGTACGACTCGCATTCCCGACGGGACCAGACGAGGAAAAGGGTCACTGAACGCGCCATCGCTCGGAGAAGCTCCTTTTTCATCCAACGCCGGAGAGGATTCCTCTCAGATTTCCAGAGGCAACAGGTCATGATATGAGGAATTTTTCTTCCCGGTAGAATCTGTTGAAGGAGGGCAAAAAGACAATCCTCCCTTTCGCTCCCGGTCACGAGAACATCAAAATTTTTCCGCGCCTTTAAAAGCCGCCACGGAAGGGTTCGATCCCGGAGTCCCACGCGCTTAAAGGAGTGCGACGTCCCATTCGGCCTCGGCTCCACAAGGACCGTTGCCTTCTGCCAGATTGGGCTTTGGGGAATTGGATAAGTCGTCAAAATACGGGGTCTTAAAAGTTTCGCGTCACCCAAAAGAGCACGGTAGATCCGTGCGACCTTCCGGCTATTTTGGCGAATGTCAAACTCCTTCAAAATGTGTGCCCTCCCCGCCTTTCCCCATCGTGCGGCGAGTTCAGAGGAACGGATCAACTCTAATATCGCCTCAGAGAGTCGCACAGGATCCTTCGGCGGCACCAGAAGTCCTGTCTGATGATCCCGAATCAACTCCGAAACCCCGCCCCCGTCGCTGGCAATCACCGGCTTTCCCTGCGCCATCGCCTCAGCGATCACCAATCCAAAGGGCTCAGGGTTTACAGACGCATGCACCACAATGTCCATGGCGGCCAAGTAGGGGTTGATATCTTTTTGCCATCCGGTAAAATGGATCTTGCCGAGGATGCCCAATCGCTCCGCATGTCCCTGCAAGGTCTTCAAATAGGCGCCGTTTTGATCGAAACTTCCTCCCACCACAAGGGCATACGCACGGGAATCCTGCTTGAGGACCCTCTGAAAGGCCTCGAGGAAAATTTCCTGTCCTTTCCAATGCACAAGGCGACCGATCATCCCAACGCAAATTGCAGTTTCCTCTAGACCCAATTGTCTCCGAATCGCTAAGCGTTCGGAAATGTCCTCCTTGGGTGGCGGTAGCAAAAGGCCGTTCACGATAGTGACATAACGACCCTTCGGAAATTCCTTCTGATAGAAACGGGTTCCGGGATGCGTGATTCCGACATAAAGATGGACAAGACCTGCCGCCGCTTGTTCCAAACGGGTCAGATGCCGCCAACCATGCAGATGACACAGGACCTTACATCCCGAAAGCCGCGCTGCCAAAAGAAGCGGCAGGTGGGACCGGATCTCATTATTGAGATGAACCACGCGGACTCCCTTGGAGAAGAGCCAGAGTGTCGCAATCGGCACAAGCAGTCCTAGTTGCACAACCGCCGCAAGGAGACTTAGGCCATATCGCCAGGAGTTTGCCTTTTCCGATTCGAAAGGATCGAGCCGTTTCTCAAACCAAGGGAACCGGAGGAGCGGTGTGTATTTTATGGGAATCCCTAATGGTTCAATCCGCTCAAATAGAGGTCCTCTCCCATAGGCCAAGACCTCAATCGCAAACATCCCTTTCGGGAACGTTCCCAAAAGATCAGAGAGGTATTTGGCGCTTCCCCCAAAACCGCTTCCTGACTCCGCGATTAAAACAGTTCGGTGTTTCGCACTCATACGTGTACAACTTCCCTTCCATATTTTGTAGAGGAAAAAAGAGTCTCACAGAGGGTAACAAACGAGCCCGCCATCCTCTTCCACGTCCAATGGCTCTCGACACTCCTCCTGGCTTCGTCACCAATCCTTCCTCGGAGTGCTGGCTCCTGGATGATGTACCGCAACGCCTCCGTAAGGCCTGATGCACCTTCCGCCTCCGGCACAAGAAGTCCGTTTTTCCCATTTTGAATAATCTCGGACTGGCCTCCCTTCTTAAAAGCAACTACAGGAAGACTACTCGCCATCGCCTCAAGGACAACTTGCGCAAAAGGTTCCTTCCAAATGGAAGGAAAAGCAACGATGTCGCTCATGGCGTAGTAACGGGCGATTTTGTTTCTCGAAACATACCCTTCAAAATTGATTTTATCCTCAAGACCTTCCGCCAGTTTTCGGAGTCGTGCTATGTGGGGGGTCGTCCGTGCATCCGAAAAGGTATGGCTTCCGATGATCACAAGTCTTGCTTGAGGGATCTGTTTGGAGAGTGACGTGAACGCCTCAATCAAAAGGTGAACCCCTTTCACTTCCACAAGGCGGCCGACGAAAAGGATGACCAGTGCATCCTCCCATCCTCTTTCCCGCCGCCAGAGCTCCCGTTCCCGTATCTCCCATACCGGTCGAAAGATCTCGGGATTCACACCGTTGTACAGAACCACCGCTTTATCCCTGCAGGAAGGATAACGCGAGACCATTTCTTCTACAAGCCAACGGCTCACCCCCGTCAATGCGTCACAGGCGTCGATCGCCTCTTCCGTCCAGACCTTTCTCCCCTCAAGGTTATTCTCATTATGAATGGACAAAATCAGCTTAGCCTTGGGTGCGACCTGTCGTAGCCATGGGACGAAATGCATCCGACTGTGAACCCATAGGACATCCGGTGCAAGTTTTTTAATTTTTTCAGAAACCCATTGACAATAAGGCCAGTAGTACCACTTTGAGTGACTCTTCTTAAAAGGGAGTTTCCAGCTGGAAAGAAGGGCTTTGTCGAAGAGACCTTTTGCATACCGGTAGTAAATGCGGTGGCCTTTTTCCTCGTAAGCCGGAAGAAGTGGATCCGCAATCCCGAAGATATGGACCTCATGATCTGAAAGATGCGAGGAAAGTTCCTCAATCCCATTTTCCACCGCCCCACCCCGAATCGGTGGAACCGGGAAGACCTCAGGTGCGACGATTGCAATCTTCATCGCGACCTCCACGCCGGAATGGCCCACGAAACCAAAGCGCCCAAAAGACTCACGGCAAAAGCGCCATAGGGTTTTAGAAAATACCCGATCTTCGTGGAAAAAAGGTTTTTCTTGTCAAAATACATTCCGACATCCCAACGCGTTTTGAGGGAGCCGGCAATATGATAAAGGGCCTTCCGCATCTTTTTCCGCCTCAGGTAGGTCGTTCCTAAAAGATACCGGAATGAGGCCTCCCGATCTTTGAAGAAATTCAAATCCGGGATGGCGCTCCGATGGAGTTTAAGAACCTTTGCGTAAAAACGCCAGTACCCCTCATAAACTTTGAGGAGGTCATTGGTCGTATTCTGGGAGTGCTTCCGATTTTCCGAAAGGACTTCCTCCAGGATATGTATTGCAGACCGTCGGGCAATCCGAAGCCAAAGGTCCCAATCTTCAAGGGGGGGAAGTGTTTCATCAAACATGCCGACCGTTTCAAGACATTCCCGGCGGACCAACACGGTTGAGGTCGGGATGTGATTGGGCCCGGTCAAAAGCTCATTGAAATCCCGCGGAAAACCGTGGGGGCGACGTTCCCGTCTTGTCTCTTTCCCAATCTCATAACGCCAGACATGGCAACAGACGAGTCCGACCTTCGGGTGTGTATTCATATAGTCAACCTGCTTTTCCAGTTTTGAAGGCAACCACCGATCGTCGGAATCAAGAAACGCGATATATCGACCGTGCGAAAGGAGAATCCCCCGATTCCGTGCAGCCGAGATTCCTTGATTTTCCTGCCAGGTATACTGGATCCGATGGAGATAGGGCTCAAGGATCTCGCGGGTATTGTCCGTAGAGCCATCGTCTACAACAATGACCTCATGCTCTTTATAGGTCTGGGCAAAGACGGACTCTAGTGCCTCCACAACTAAAGAGGCGCGGTTATACGTTGGAATAATCACGCTGACCATTGGTTCTTTCATCTTTTAATCCGTTATCTTTTGAGATCTCGCTTCTTTGAGAAGCGCCATCGGTGGCAGTCCGACCGTCCGCCGGAGCCGATTGATGACACGTGGGAGAAAATAGGTGCTGTGTACCTTCGCAGTATGCTGTTTCACCCAATAAAGTCGTCGGGCGGTCGATCCCGGATCAAGATTCCATTTCTCACGAAAACGCTCCAAGGAACGCTCTGCTCTTTCAACGCCCCACCGGTAAAGGAGATATCCCCGGTCTTCTCCCCGCAACTTCCAAATCCGCTCGTAGTCGTAAGCGACCACCGACTTCGGTTCCAAAAGGATCCTCTCGCCAGCCTTCTCCATCCGAAAGACATAATCCAGATGCTCTGAAATGTTCAAGTCGTCCAGAGGGCCCACTTTATCCAAGAGACTCTTTCGAAAAAAGACGCAATGCCACTCAAAAAAGTCGCTCACTTTGCGGGTCTTGTCCGGATAATTCCAGAGACTCACACCGGAATACGGCATCGTGCTGTCGATAAACCAGCGGCCGTTTCGCTTCTTGCGGATTAACTTTCCCTCCGCCACATGGATTTTTTTGAGAGGATTGGAAAGTTTTGTAGTGAGATAAATCGGGTGGACGCACCCCACTTTTTCCTCCTCCGCACAGGCGACAAGAGCCTCAAGCCACCCCCGCTCAACCTCTACATCGTTATCGATGAAAACCACATACTCGGTCTCGATCATCGGAATCGCCTGATTCACCGCTTCATGAGGATAAAGCCACCGATCGGACAAGACTACTTTGCATGTAGAATATCTCTCTTCTATCCGATGAAGTGCTTCTCGAATTTTCTTCGGTGCATGCCCCTCCATGACCAGCATCTTGAAAATAGGAGAGGTGACTTCATAGATCCGCTCAATGACCTCCGGAAACATATTGAAACTCTCGCGTGGGACCACCACAACAGTGACTATCGGCTTCTGATCCTTTTCCATTGAATTCCCCCTTAAATAAAATGACACGAAAGCGATTTCCGGAAGACCCTATTCTGCCAATGGGCACTCCGTTCCTGTAGGATTCCCTGATAGAAGAGACCCTGGGTCTTCGCTTCGAGTCTCTGGGTTTTATCCTGGCGCGAAAAGTCTGACACGGTCTCACGCATTCTCGAATAAAGGGTCCCCTTCCAGCACCAGAGTGGTAGCAACGTGACTCCATGATGCCATTTCCAGTCCATCAGATGTCCGTGAGTTCTTCCAATATCTAAAAACCAGCGGAGAATGTACTCCTCCGTAATTTTTTCGCCGAGGACCTTATGGAAAACCTGCGCCTGGGGCTCATAAAAGACCTTGGCTTTTTCTTGAATCAGACGACCGAACCATTCCGAATCTTCCCCCCCAATCAGGGAATTTCCCCGCCGCCCCAGATCTTCACGGAAAAACCCCACTCGATCTGCCAAGGAACGTCGAAAGGCAAAATTGGCTCCCAAGATCCGCTTTTCTTTTGCGTGAATCTGGAAACGCTTCTCCCCGTAATCCAGGGTGACAAGGGGTTTCATCAAAATTTCCGAAAGCCACTCTGGTCTTTCCGAGAACCAGAGGAGCTCCACTTTCCCGGCAACAAGATCCGCCTCTTCTTCCTGAAAACAGCGCCAGAAAGAGGTAAGCCACTCAGGGGATGGTAAGGTATCGTCGTCCAAAAAGGCGATGAGCTCGCCCCGCGCTTTCCGCATCCCGGCGTTCCTGGCATAACTGATACCCTGTCTGGACTCAAAGAGATAATAAAGAGGAGCTTTAAAGTTTCCCTGGAATTCCCGCACCACCTCTTTCGTTCCGTCCGTGGAGTTATTGTCCACCACGATGATTTCATAGTGAAGAGAAGTTTTCTGCCGTCCCAACCCCTGAAGCGTATCCTTCAGACTTTCACTGCGGTTATAGGACGGAACAATCACACTTACCTGAACCGATGGATTCATGATGGAACTCCTGCCTCTGTAAAAAGCGACTTCGCTCTTTTCAAAAGGCGAACCGGGAGCGGTCGGCGGATTTTCAGTTCGATTTTATAGCCCAGACTGAACCGGTTTGTTCCGGAATAGATGGCATGCCAGAATACCTTCTTTGGAGTAATCCGAAAGAGTCTGAAATTCCACTCCGAGTCCAAGGATGTAACGATTCCACCCGTATCCGGATCCCGGTACCTGAAAAAGGATTTTCCCGCCTCCTCCGCATGATTGACATAGAGCCGCCATCCTGGGGCTTGAATATTGGTATGCCACCCCATATAGCCCCCGGGCGGATACCAGAAACGGCCGCTATTATGAATTAAAAGTTCACGATCCGTGTCAAAAAGCGCTCGAAGCCGCCGGCCCACGGCCTCATCCACTTTTTTTCCGAGCGCAATCGCCTCACGCCCCTGGGGAGTCTTCTCCATTTCCTGGAGACTGAAGATGACAACGTTAGAAATCTCTTGATTAGTTTTAATTCCATGGATGATCTTTCCTAAATCCAAGATGGCCTTCAAGGCCTCCTCCGAGACATCCTCGAGGGCTGCGGGATTCGGGTGAAAGGCTTCTTTCACCACCTCCTTTTGGAACACGCGATAGGCTTCAAGGCACTCCTTGGCGAGGGAAATGAGTTCTTTATCTTCCTTCCATGGGGTCAATTCGTAGAAAATCTTTTCCGAATCAAACCAACTGTTGCCATTTCCATCCTCTGAAAAAGTCTGCCTTTTCTCCTGAGTCGGTTTCAACCACTTCCTCAAGCGATTCCGCAATTCTCCTACCCATCCTTCATACAGCCAGTGGTGATCCGGCAGTTTGTAAACCCCTCCCTTGTGGCGCAGAACATTCCCTGGCAAGGAGGGGGTGGTACGGTGTGCCTTGTAGGCCTCGTCCATCTCCTCTGCCAACTGCACAAGTCCCAGCCGACGGGCAAGGAGGAGGCTTTCCTCCCAATACGAAAATTCCCTCTCCATCCGGGAAGGCGATGCTCCCCGATAGATCATCCCCAGATCCAGATAGTCCTCCAGTTGGTTCGCAAGCCGCACAACGAGGATTTGCCGCATCCTTTCTCCATAGGTCTCAAGATGTTCAAGATGCCTGTGCATCGCTTCCTCCGTTGACCAAGGAAAGTGGCGGTATTCCCAAATCAGCGCCTCGACATCCTTCCCCACAACCCCCTGCACCCGGTTCCTCTTTCGCCACGTGACTTGCCCGTTCCGGGCACCGTAAAATTCTTCTTTCCTGTAGAGGGCATGAAGGAGAGCTGCCATCACAACGTGGATCGGCTGCCGCTCCGCAAGAACGATACTGGCTGTCCGCACGAGGTGACAGAGGAAAGACATCCCCTGACCTCTGTAGAAACCGTCGAATTCCCATTCGGCCAATTCATAGGCCGTTCGCATCCGACGAAGAGACTCCTCGTCGAGACCTTGGGCGAGCGCCTGGTTCATCAGTTGCGGGTAGGTCAAGGCAAAAGGTCGCATCGCCATTACGACTTCCTCCTCATCCAGCTGTTGTCATCGCGATTCATGAGAAAACATTCCTCATCCGTCTTTTTATTTGCTGAAGGAAAAACGCCCCAATAGAAGATTGAACTTCCTTCACCCTTCCCCACCAGGCCCCTTCAATTCCCCTTTCCGTAGCGGAAAGGCGATTCTCCCGGATAAATTGGAACCGTTCAGCAAGTGCCTCGCCCCTTTTTTTAAGATAAGTCCGGTAGGGACCAATGATCCTCTGAGCCCCTTCTGGATCCTCCGTCACACCGAGCTGCTTGGAAAGAAGGTGGCAAAGACCACGACTTTCCTCAAGATAAAAGGCCGCATGCGCATAAAAAATATTTGGGAGATAGACCACGCGCTCACTCAATTCCCCAAGATTCCCTTCCTTCCTTTTGGGACTATCCACAAAGGCTAAAATCGGACCTTCATCTGTTGAAAGGATCCTCAAGAATTCCGGCGCATCCTGGAAAAAACCCCACTCTTTCATCCGCGATTGGAGGCAGAAAGAAAGGTCTGTCTCCAGGAGAGCTGCTTGATCAACCAAACTCACGAGCTTCTCGTATTTTTTGGAATCCAAGGCAAACCAGTTCCGACGAAGAAAATGGATATCCTGAATATACCGATTGCTTCCTTCGATCGCCTCGCCTGAAAGGCGTTGGAAGGAGCGTAGATCGTGCGCCACGTGAGACAAGATCCCCAATGTAGGAAGAATCCGCCACCGCTTAGAGAGTCTCCGAACCGCAAGGCTGATCAGGTTCGATCCGAGCCGGTCAAGATGATAAGCAACCTCATAGGCCACCCGCTCGGTTGATGGGAGTAGCCTTCGTGAAAAGGGTTTTCCATAGAGAAGATCGAAACGGTCCCAGTGTGCCGTCAGGATATTTTCCTCAAAAAGCTTTCTGGAATAGAAACTCGTTTCGTTTCGCATCAGGACGCGTGATCGGCTTGGAAGGGTCCTCATAGAAATTTTTTCTTGGATGCCGTTTGAGAAGGAACCCTCCAAGACCATCAAAAGATCCAAATCTGAAATACCTAGGTCATAGTCGGTGTTCCCGTATTGATACACCGCTTTCACCTGCGGCACTGTCTTCACCCGTTTGAGGTAGCGCGCGATAAAATCGGTGTAATCCTCTTTACGAAGTGGGACCGGTTCATCCACAAAGGTGATCGCGTTGACATCTATTGTCATGATGATCTCCCTTTCAAAAAGGAATGCACCATCTCTCCCGTTCGGTAAAAACCCGGACGGGGGTCGCTCCATTGAAAAAGGGCCGGCTCCACCGGTTGCCGGTACGTTTCAAACCACTCGACCAGTTCAATCTTTCCTTCGCGGTAGAGTTTGTGGGCCGTTAGCAGATCCAAATCCAATGCCACCCAACGGACCCCCTCTTGTTGAGGCCCCAATTTCTCAGGAAAGATGCCAAGGGAGCCTTGATAGACCAAGAAGGCGAAGTCGATCCCGCATCGGGCCGCGAGAGGATGCTGAATCCAGAGTCGCGGATTGACTTCGATGATCTTCAGGACCCCGTCTCGTCGGTCCTCTTTGAATTCCACTTCAGCAATCCCTGTGTATTTCATTTGTTGCAAAAGTGAAACGGCTTCCTTCGCAACGCGTTCATTCCATCGACTTTCACAGACAGAAGCGATACCGACAGAGGGAGGGTACTGTCGAATCTTTTGAGCCGTGAAAAGACCCAAGGGCTTCCCTCGCGAATCCAGATACACCGCACAGGACCAGTGTTGGGAATCCTCTCCGGGTATCGCCTCCTGAATCAGAAAGGGGATGTTCTCTCTTAAAAATTGACGAGATACACGGTAGAGTTCCTCCTTTCCGGAGACCCACAATGCCTTCGCTCCTTCATGAGAAGGGAAACGTCCATTGCACGGCTTTAAGACACATGGAAAAAGCTTCTCTTGGGCGATGCTTTCTATATCTTTTCCATCCTCAACCCTTCTTGTTTTTGGAACCGAAAAACCGAGACGCATCGCTTCTTCTGCAAAAAGTGCCTTATCGAGAAAAGTCCTGATGACCTTCTTTTCAGGAAGAGAATACCGAGTGTGCTGTTGGAAAAATTCCCGCATCTCTGAAAGCCAAAGGACCGCCTCATCGCTTGTCGGGATGAGGACAGGTTCGGTGCGGTGGCACTTTTTGATCGTCTTAAGGAGCGAGACAAATCCCTCTGTATCGCCGATCCGCATCTTTACAAAATCACCGTATCGCGAGAAAGTCCCCAAGGAAGAGGGATCTCCAGCGACTTTGATAATGGAAATACCTCTTCTCCCGAGGAGCCGGTCCACACCTAAGCCGGTCCGTCCCTGGCCAATGACAATGGCCGGGGTCATAAAGGATATCTTCCTCAAGCCCCCGACATAAAAAGAGGAAATGGGGGTAGTGGGGGCAAAGGAGGTCTTCTCTCTTTTTTCCAAGAAGAGCCGTCTTCGATAAAAGACATGCCCTGTACAGACAAATCCATCCCGTTTGAAGCACCGAATCGCCACCCGATTCTTTGGTTCAACCACAACTAGAAAACGTTCAACGCCCTCCTCTGCCAACACCTTGTCGAGATGATGAGCCAGCATGGAAAGGAGCCCGAGCCCCCGATATCGGACGTCTGTCCTTGCGTTGTAAAAACAGACGCTTCCCTTGCGTGGAATAATGAGACTTCGAACATCCCATAACCCCCATGCCTTCGTAGTGAGCCACGCAAATGACATGACCTTTCCTTCTTTCCTCGCCACAAAACAGCGGTCCCCCCGGGAAAGTCTTTCCTCGACCTTTTTAACTGTAAGATCCTTCTGCAAAAGATAAAGCTTCTCTTTTTCATCCTCCCTGAGCCATCCAAAATCAAAACTCCCAATAGCACGCCAAAGTGACTGTGACTTTCCGACAGGGCGCTCAAAAAGAAGGAGTATCCGAGTAGACCAAATCCGTTTCCGGAATTCCCTAAAGAAGGCGAGAATTCCCTCTCGTCGGATGAAATGAAAAAGGCGGGTGAAGCGATTCGCACGCGAAGGAATCGTCCGATTGAAAAAGAGCTGTTTCCTTTTTGTCCAGAAAAGACGTCTTTGATACAGGATATATCCGGTCTCAACAAATCCATCTTTTTTATTGGCCCGAATCGCCGCATCATTGTCTGGAAAGATCGCGATCCGGAAGCTTCTCATCCCCTCTTCCATCAGGACTTTTTCCAAATGATGGACCATGTTGAGAAAAATTCCTTGCCTACGATAATAGGGGGCCACCCGCGAGTTGTATCTGTAGATTTGATTTTCCTCAATGGGGATTTCGCTCTGAACCGCCCAGCCATACCGCGGTTTTCTCGTCACCCAAGTGAATGCTACGATCTCCCCGTCTTTCCTCGCCACAAAACAGCGGTCCCCTCGGAAGAGGCGTTCCTCGATTTTCTCAAGGGTAAGGTCCTCTTTTAACACGGTGAGCCCCCTCTTTTCTTCCTCCCGAAGCCAGCCAAATGTAAAGTTTCCGATGGGCTTAGGGAATGATCGGGGTGAAGGAATCGGGCGCTCCAGGATCAGGAGGCGCCGTGTACACCAGAAACGTTCCAGGATTTCTTTCAAAAAGGATAGCCACCCTTTCTTCTGAGCTATCCGCAAAAGATGTGAAAAGAAATTGAAGCATCCTTCTAACTCACAGGCGAAGATAGGCAAGGATTTCTCCCACGTCGGCATCCGTCTTAATGCGTAGGGATCATTTGTCGTAAGGTCGTTTTTCCCTTCGATCGTTGTACAAGCTCCTAAAAAACCTGAGTCTCGGATTATTTTCACGATCTCCGCATTAAAATCTCCTGGCTGTCCATTGGGATAGCAGAAAAGGTCTACTTCTTTGAGGAGACGTTCTTCGAGGCGCTGTTTGGATTCGACCACCTGACGCTTGGCCTCGGAGGAAGAAACCTGTGTCAAGATGGGATGACTGAGTGTGTGAGCGCCTATTTCAACACCGTTTTTCGAAAGTTCCAGAATCTCCTCCCACGTCAACAGTCCGGGTGTGCCATCCTCTTCTCCTTTACCTACCAACTCTTTCTGAACCTGTTTCAAAAGGAGTCGGCGATCTTCATCAGCAACTCGTTTTAATTTCTCCTTGAGCTCCTTATGGTGCTTCAGCAATTCTGTCCAGAGCGGTTTTTGGTCGAGGCAATCCACAACGGGAAAGAGGGTTACAGGGATTCCTTTTTTTTTCAAAATAGGGTATGCCTCTGTGAGGAAGTCGCGGTATCCATCATCAAAAGTGATCGCCAATCCTCTTTGAGGAAACGGTGTTCCCTCCTTCTGCCGTAGGAGAAGTTCACTGAGACTCACAACGGAATAATGGCGGCTCACCCAGACCATCTGTCTTTTAAAAATAGCGGGAGGTAATCCTTCTCCTTTTTCCGTAATATGGTGATACATCAAAATGCGAAATTCCTTTTCATTATTTCGACGAAAGTACCGTACGAAGGTAAGGAACCCGCTATAAAAGAGGAAGTAAGAAATCACTATTTTAACGGTGCGCCGAACCTTTTTCATGACTTCACAACCTCTTCATAAAGCGCTTCGGTGTCTGCAACGGTTCTTTGAATATCAAAACAACTTCTTGCACGCGCTTTGCCCGCCTCACCCATCTTTTGGCGAAGGGGGGCCTCTTTCAGAAGGCGAAGAAGTGCACTCGCAAAGGCGTTCGGGTCCCCGGGACTCACCAAGAATCCTGTGACCCCTTCTTCCACCAGTTCCGGAATCGCCCCCACCCGTGTGGAAACGACCGGGATCCCATGGGTCATCGCTTCAAGGCAGACCAACGAAAATCCCTCCGGAAGAAGGGATGTCTGGGCTAAAATATCAAATGCCGGGTACAATATTCCGGGATTCTCAACCCAACCTGTAAATTGAATGCGCCCCGAAAGATGCCGCGAAGCGACAAGACCTTTCAGATGGGAAAGATACTGGGACGGCTTTTCACATTCATCGCCGACAATCACCGCTTTTGCGTGTGGATAGTGCTGAAGAACCTGTCCTATCACTTCAATAAATTTCTCCTGTCCCTTAAAAGGCATAAGCCGTCCCACAACACCAATCAAAGGTTCTCCATCCAAAATTCCAAGTTTCCTGCGCGCCTCTTCTCGCCGTGACAAAGAATCTATCGTCCCCATCTCAAAGCCGTCAGGAATATAACGGAGCCGCTCTTGAGATACGCCTTGCCTTTGGCAGATCGTTTCAGAAGAGCGACTGATGACAATGAGTTTTTTGAGCAATCGAGCCAAAAGACGCTCAAAACCCGTCAAAGGTCTAACGACACGAAGATGGGAAACAACTGGGATTCTTAAAAGAGAAGCTGCCAGAATGGCCACAAACGGGGTGCGTGGACTGTTATTGAGATGGACGAGATCCGGCTTGATTTCCCGCAGTTCCCGGAGGAGCCGAAAGAAAAGCGGGATGTAAAATTCAAAGAGATTCTTCAGCAAACCTCTATCCACCGCTTCGGGACGAAGCGGTAAAGGATAGACCGGTATTCCCATTTCCAAAATTTTTTCGGTCGCTTTGCCTCCCTGATGAACCATAACGACCGGTTCCCAGCGATTTTTATTTAATTTTTCGAGAAGCCGTAAAAGAGAAACAGCCGAACCGCCGCTTCCGGACCCCGCATCCACGTATAAGATGCGGCGTTTTTGACGTGAATGGTGAGGACTCTTTGAACTCTGTTTCGAGATCTGACCACAGGGATAACGGAGCGATCCGGAAGAAAGACGGTCTTGCAATTCCCACCAAGTCCCTTTCATTTGGCGATACACAACCTTCCATTCAAAAGGGTTCCATCCGTAGTCTGTCCGAAAGTTGAAGCAATCGATCAACTGGCTCGGCA
>CAMTXJ010000008.1:0-19507 GCA_947085695.1 uncultured Candidatus Peregrinibacteria bacterium
ACGGGAGCCTTGATGCGGTGGATGCAGGTTATGCTGTAAAAATTTACAGGAAAAGAAGCGAAAACAACAAGGAAACCCTGCTCCTCGCGCAGGACTTTTCCGGGAAAATAGGCAGGCTCGGCCCGGATGTTTCCATGAAAATAAGCCAGCAACTCTTCCCTGACCTTTCCGGAAAATATTTGGTGAAAATAATTGCGGAGGGGGAGGATTCCGGCATAGCATTCTCGGAAAAGGAATTCGAAGTGAGTGACGCGGTTGCGCAAAGCTGTTCTGCAACACAAAAGGGTAGCACTTCGCTCGAAGGCGGGAAATGCAGGACGCAGCACCTCTGCTCGGGGTGCGAGTTCGGGTTCGAGTGCAGTACCAGATGGCAGCAAAAAGGGCTAACATCCGCGCAAATAAAGGAATCATCCCCCGGCGGGGTTTACACGGAAAAAGAGCCAGTGAACGGTGAATGCAAGTGAAGCCGAACAAATTCACGAGGGCTGTGAAAAGGACCGCGCTTGTCCTAGGCACAAGGCCGCTCCTAAGGGATGCGGTAAAAATTCTCGGATTGCCTTTTCACAGAGTGATATTCAAAACGCCAAGGGTGGGCGGAAGGAGGCTTGCAATAAAGGGAAGGGGAGATTTGGAAACTGAGAGGAAAAGAAGAAATGCTTTGGAAGAATTGCACCTGGAAATTCGTCCCAGCACATATAATTTTTTCCTTTCAAAGAGGTATCCAAGCGTTAGGGGGAAGAGAGTTGAAAGATATTATGACAGGCCTTCGCTTGAGGATTTCGTGGAATTGAGGAAGAACAGGAGGATGAAAATTTTCCTTGCTGAAAACCATGTGACAATGGAAAAAGCACATGCAATGGCAATGGAAGTTCTTGAAGAGTTCACGAAAAATTGCTCTGCGCTTGAAATATCACTTGATTTCGGGGCAGACCAATTCCTCGCGGATTCTATCGACCGGAAAGGAAAATTGAACATTATCCTAGTTGACATTTAAAACTTTCCGACTGGAAAACAGTTATGCTCCTCAAAAACTGCAGGTTCATTGTAACGCAGGATCGCAAGAGAAGGGTTCTTGAAAAAGAGGACATACTAATTGAGGGGGACTGCATTGCCGCAATCGGCAAGGGCCTCAAGCCCGAGGGGAGCACGGAGCTTATTGACTGCTCGGGCAAAATTGTGATGCCCGGGCTTGTGAACACGCACACGCACCTCGGCATGCACTCGCTAAAGGGAAAATGCGATGATGAGGAGCTCTTTGGTTGGCTCTCAAAGCTCGGGCCCGAGGAGAAAAAACTTTCCAGCAAAGAAGTGAAGGAGAATACGCTTGCGGGGCTTGCCGAAGCCGTGCGGTTCGGCACCACCACCATTTACGACTCCTACAAATTCCCGCAGGAAAGACTGGAGGCATTTGTGCAAAGCGGAGTGCGGGGAGTCATCTCCTCTACCGTAACAGACGGGAAGGGTTTTTCGGAGGCGAAGAAGTTCATTTCAGGCATTGGAGGCGGGCTTGTGAAAGGGGCGATCGCAGCGAACTCTATCTATAATTGCGATGAGGAAACAATAATGAAAGTGATTGAGTACAGCGACAAGAGCAAGCTCCTGCGCAGGATACATGTTGGGGAAACAAGAAAAGAGAGGTTTGACATACTCAAAAAAACAGGAAAGCTCGCGGTGGAATACCTAGGGAATATAGGTTTTCTCGCGCAAAACGCGCTTCTCGTGCACTGCATATGGATAACCAAGGGCGAAATCGGAATGATAGCAAAAGCTGGGGCAAAAGTATCCCACAACCCCATATCGAACATGAAGCTTGCCTCCGGAGGGGTAATGCCCCTAGTCGAAATGCTCGAAGAAAAAGTCACCGTGGGCCTTGGGAGCGACAGCGTCGCGAGCAACAACAACCTCGACATGTTCGAGGAAATGAAGTTTGCTGCCCTTTTGCACAGGCACCACAAGTGGGACCCGAACGCAGTTTCCTCGCAGCAGATACTCGACATGGCGACAATAAACGGAGCGAAATGCCTAGGGCTTTCGGATGTTGGCTCGATCGAGATTGGGAAGAAAGCCGACATCATAACCCTTGGGCTAGAGGATAATTTGATGCCGGTGAATGATGCTGTTTCCGCAATAGTGTTCTCCGCGAGCGGCATGAACACTTGCGATGTAATAGTGGACGGAAAAACCCTGATGCGGGAGAGAAAATTCGCTAAAATTCAATAAATAATGAAGCGCAAGCCTAAAGCCGGTTGGAAAAAAAGTTTCATTTCACGGCCAAACTTGCACTGGCAACTTTGCCCACCAAATCCGCGCTGGCAATCTCCAAATGCCCGCTGTTCTCCGAAGACATTATTTTCGAGATTTCCCCAAGCTCTATCCTTTTGCGGAAAATCGGGCAATCGAGCACGAGGCTCTCATACTCTCCGCCTTCGCCGCCTACATGGAAACCCAGTTTCCTGTTGAGGGCAACGAAGTGCGAAAGGCATTCGCTATCAATCCTGCGGCCGAGCCATTCCCCTGAAAGGCCGCCGGAAGCGACCCCTACTATGCGCACATCAAAACCGAGCGAGATGATTTCACGGAGCAGCTGCTCTTGGTTTTTGTGCCAGAGCGGGGAAAAGCACTTGAGGCCGAGAGAGTGGCACACCCGGTTAACGCGCTCGTGCTGGTAGTCGGAGAGCAGGGCGCCCACCGCAACCCCGGTTATCTTGTATTTTTTCTTGGCTTTTTCGAGAGCCTTTTGGAGGTCGAGGAGCTCTTGCTCCTTCTCGCCTTTTGTTTGCTGGATTATTACAGGAATGCCGAGGGCCTTTGCCTGCAGGGAAACCATTTCAATCGCGGGCGTGTGGAACATCCAGCTCTGCTTGTTTTTGGATTTGAGAGAGACTAGGCACTTCACTTCCCAGCCCTGCTCAATATAGTAATAAGCCGTGAAAACGGAGTCCTTTCCGCCGGAAAAGAGGACTGCTAGCATAAAGAGTTGTTGGTGGTCAAATGGTTAAAAACAGGGAACATGGGCGATTGGCTAAAGCTGGGGAAAAAATCATTTAATAATAATTCTTCTACTTCTTTCAATAAGAGTTTTGATAGACAGAGGTTTTTGCATGCCCGGTTACGAGAAGGATTTGCTGGTTCTGCCCTTCGACCACAGGGGCTCGCTTCTCAAAAAACTTTTCGGCATAGAGGGCAGGCTGCCGACCCCACAGGAGGCAGAGGAATACTCTTCGCTAAAGGAAATGGTCTATGAGGGCTTTCTTGAAAGCCTGAAAATGGGCGTGGACAAAGAAACCGCTTCGGTGCTTGTGGATGAGCAGTTCGGCTCGAAAATACTAAAAGACGCGAAATCGAAAGGCATAATGACCTGCACCCCAATGGAGAAAAGCGGGCAGGACGAATTCGACTTCGAGGACCGGGATTTTCGCGAGCACATAAGGCGCGTCGACCCGACGATTGTAAAAGTGCTGGTGCGCTACAACCCAGAAGGCGAGAAGGCGCTGAATGCAAGGCAGCTCGAAAGGCTCAAGAAAGTGAGCGATTATTGCCGCGAAATAGGCAAGAAATTCATGTTCGAACTCCTCGTGCCCGCAACCGGGGGGCAGCTTGCGCAGGTTGGCGGCGAGAAGGCGAAGTACGATCTGGAAGTGCGGCCAAAGCTCATGGTCACAGCGCTTAAGGAAATACAGGATTATGGGGTCGAGCCTGACATATGGAAGCTTGAAGGGGTTGAGAGGATAGAGGATTCGAAAGCGCTTGTAGCGCAGGCGCAGGCAGGCGGGAGGAAGAGCGGGATAATCACGCTCGGGCGCGGGGAGGACGCGGAGAAGGTGAAGGAATGGCTCAAGGTCGGCGCGAAAGTTAAGGGCATTATCGGCTTTGCGGTAGGAAGGACGGTTTTCTGGGAGCCGATGAAGCTCCTGAACGAGAAGAAAATTTCGCGCGAGGAAGCGGCGATGCAGGTTGCGAAGAATTACAAGATGCTTGTGGATTTGTGGAACAGGGAAAGGAAGTAAAGCGTTTTTTGAAAACTGGCCATTCAGTCTTGTGCGAATTTTGGGTTAGATTCCCTTTCAAGCAGCGGGTAAAAAACCGAATTGAGGAAAATCCCTAGATAAATCAATACCCCGAAGAAAATGTCATGTGAAGTAAAAAGCGAAATCAGAGCTATGTGGACAAATGACGTCTTGTAAATGGAAAGCTGATGGAGCACATAACCGTTTTCATAAAAGAAAAGCAGAACCATGAACAAAAGCACGGGCACTGAAACCAGATAGGAATGGAAATAAAAAACCTGCAGGGCCGCAGCCGCGACAAGCAGGGCAATCGTGATAAACGCGGCATTCCTGCGGCCAAAGGCTACAGGCAGGGTTATCTTCTTCCATTCACAATCGTGTTTCACATCCCTCAAATCCCCTACAATCGACCTCGCGCCATATATGCAAAAAACCATTGCGGAAATTACAGAAGCGCCAACTGAAAAAACATCATTCGTGAAAAATGAAAGCGCATAAAGAAAATATCCCGCCTGTATCGCCCCACGGATAGCAAAGCTCAGCTTGCCGAGCAATGGCACAGCCTTCTTCTGCAAATATAGAAAAGAAAAAACTGTTGAAAAGGCAACGAAAAGAAGTGAAACCGGATTGTTTGCAAATCCGATGCCCAAAGCCAGAACCAGAAAAGCAACCGCCGGCACAGGGAAAACGGCCCCTCTATACTTGTAATTGTGCTTCTTCTCAAGGATAATGTTGAAAAAAAACCAGAGCGAGAGCAGCCCCAAAATGAAATACGCATCAGAAAAAGCAAAAATCAGGTTTTGCGTAACAAAAAATTTTGCGAGATACCCTAGCAAGACAAGGTCTACCCATGAATAAGGGCGTACGTTCAGCAGGTAATTCTTCAACCCACGGAGACTCGTTTTTGGAGCAGTAGGTAAGGCCACCATTTAATCACCAGTTAATGTTTCTTAGTTAATTAGTGTTTTTTAGAATAATAAGAGTTTTTTAGCTAAAATTGCTTAAAATGCAAAAATTTATAAGGTAATTTGCATTAAGTAGTATTATGGTAGTGGGGCAGCTAGATTTGCAGGACAGGAAGATTCTCTACGAACTTGACAGGGATAGCAGGGTTTCGTTCAAGGAACTTGGCAAAAAACTGCGCATTTCAAAGGAAACCGCGGCATTCAGGGTAAAGAGGCTTGTAAAGGAAGGCTATGTGAAAAACTTCCTTACCACAATCCACGTCTCAAACCTCAACCGGTTCTACTACAAGCTATTCTACAAGTTCCACAAGACAACCCCTACCATCGATGCAGAGATAGTGAAATTCATCAGTGGCTACAAATCCATAGCCTATTTCGCGGGCCTTGAGGGAAGATATGACGTAACGTTCCTTGTGCTGGCCAGGGACTTCCATGACCTCTACCATTTTTTGGTTCCGTTCAGGGAAAAATTCGGCGCATACATACTCGAACAGGAAATACTCACACTAACTTCGACACATAGGTTCAACTTCAGGTTCTTTTTTGAGGGTGAATCGGAACTCATACACACAAAATATTCCGAAACACTCACCGAACCAGACATCGATGAGACGGATTATAGAATCGTATTGAACCTCGCTAAAAATTCGAGAACCCCGCTTGTAGAGCTTGCCAAAATCACCGGCACGGAAACGAATGTCGTAAAGTACAGGATAAAAAAGCTCGTGAAAGTTGGCATACTCGGCGCGAAAGTGCTTGACGTCGATTTCGAGAAGTTCGGCTTTCAGCAGGTACAGGTGGACTTTTCACTAAAGGACCATTCCGTGACAGAAAAACTCATAGAGTTCATAGCACAGAACCCGAAATCCACTTTTGCAACAATAACCCTTGGCAAGTATGACCTCGCGGCGGAGTTTGCCGTCGAGAACGTAAAAGAGCTGCGCAAAATCCTCGGGCATATAAAGGAAAAGTTCTCGCAGGACATAATAAACATGGACATTTTCACAATGCAGGAGCATATCGTAAACTGGTTCCCTTACAGGCTTGAGGGCGGAAAGGGAAAAGGAATTAAGCCAAAAGAAAGCCTTTAAATATGTGCATACACATATTACACATAAGTGGTTGTTTTGGCCAACATGACTCTTGCTGTTGAAGACAGGCTGCACGAGAGGATGCGCTCGCACAGGGAGGTAAAGTGGAGCGAGGTTGCGCGCAAGGCATTCGCCGAGAAGCTTGATGAGCTTGAATTCCTAGACGACATCCGCTCAATAAAGAAGGCGCAAAGAGAGCACAGGCAGGCAAAGACAATAACCCACCAGGAAATGAAAAAGCGCCTTGGGCTTTAGTTCACCTCGTTCATACGAACTGAACAAAAGCGATAATAACCACCCAAAACCCCAACAGTTTTGTGGAATACAAAACATACTATTCATCAGATGCCCAGTTGAGCCTACACACACTTGACAAATCTGTGTGCTCAGAAATAATTGCAAAAATAGAGAAAATTTCAGCAAACCCCTATCTTGGAAAGCCGCTCAAGAACAAATGGAAGAATTACAGGAGCGCGAGGGCAGGCAAATATAGGATAATCTACCAACTCCTGGAAGATGAAATAATAATTTCCAAAATAAGCCACAGAAAAAACGCCTACGATTTATTCAAAGTTTAAAGGCACAGGCTTCCGTTGGGTTGGTAAAAATCACTTGCCCAGATACTTTTCCGCGAGGCTGATTTCCCTCTTCCCGCCCAGGTAGAGCGGCGTCCTCTGGCCAAGGCTTTGTGGCTTTATCTCATGCAGCGCCCTAGAGCCGTCCGAGCCATCGCCCCCGGCCTGCTTTGCAATGAGCGCCATCGGGTTTGCCTCGAGTATTAGCCTGAGTTTTCCCTGCGGCGCGGACTTGGTCGCAGGGTATGAAAAAACCCCCCCATAGGAGAGTACCTGGTTGAAATCCGGCACAAAGCCGCCTGAAAATCGGAGCTTGTAGCCGCCCTTTTCGAGGCTGGAGATGTACTTTGCGTGCTTTGCAAGCCACTCGCCGCGCAGCCCTCCGGGGCAGTAGACCTTGCCTTCGGGAATCTGTATGTCACTTCTCTTCAGCTCGAAATTCCCTTTTGCGTTGAGGATGAATTCGTGCACCCCGTTTTTCGCGGTGTAGACGAGCGAAGTTAGGGGGCCGTAGACGATGTACATGGCGCCATCCATCTTCGAGCCTTTTTCGAGCACGTCTCCTTCATTGAAAAAGCCAGCAATGGTGCCTACAGCAAGGTTTGTCTTGATTAGCGAGCTGCCGTCAAGCGGGTCTAGGGTCACGCCGTAGCTTCCGCGCGCCTTCACAATCTCCACTATGTCATCCTGCTCTTCGGAAGCGACTGTTCTCACGAGCCGGGATTTTTCCATTGCATCGAGAAAGATTTTGTCTGCGTACTTGTCGAGCTCCATCTGCCGCTCGCCATGGATATTGCTCGTTTCCGCAAGGCCGCCGTGCGTGAGGAAGGCCTTCTGCACGAGCCTGCTCTTTTCGGCTATTATGAGCATAATCTTCGCGAGGTCGCGTTCGACCTTCTCCTGCCTTAGATGTTCCCTTAGAAGCAACCCGCCACCACTAGTATTGAGCATTAGAAACTAATAAAAAAAGAGCCTTGCCCAGTTATCTGCATGGCCCGCAGGAAACCCAAAATACTTGTCATAGGCATGGGAGGCGCAATCGGGGCAAAAATGGAGAATGGGCGCTTAAAATACGGCGAGCTTGAGCAGGGGGAAGTCCTGAAAAGGGTTTCTGGAATACAGGACAGCTTCGAAATTGACACTGCAAACATTTTCAGGATGGATAGTGCGGACATGATGCCACAGCACTGGCTCACGCTTGCAAACACTATTTACTACAAAATGAAGGATTATGACGGCGTGGTGATAACAATGGGCACAGACACGATGCCCTACGCCGCCTCCGCGATCTCTTTCCTCATACAGAACATCAACATGCCGATTGTTTTCACGGGCTCGCAGGTAGACCCGGGCGAGCCGACAACCGATGCAAGGATCAACACAAGGACGGCAATAGTGGTTGCCGCCAATTCAGACCTTGGGGAAACAGTAATCGTGTTCAACCGGAAAATAATAAGGGGCACTAGGGCAAGGAGGGTGAATGCGACTGATTTCAGCGGGTTTGAAAGCACGGGCGCAGACCAGCTTGGCACCATAGAATATTCGCCAAAGTTCAATGTCCCATACAGGAAAAGGTCCAAGGAAAAGCCTGTGCTATACAACAAGCTTGAAACAAGGGTCGCAATTCTCAAGGCCTACCCGGGGTTTGACACTGCAATCATAAACGGGCTTGTCGACAAGGGCATCAAAGGGATTGTCCTTGAAGGTTACGGCCTCGGCCTGCTGCCCACTTTGAACAATTCAATTAAGGAGGCAATAGGATATGCGAGGAAAAAGAACGTTCCTGTGATTATTACGAGCGATTGTTCTTTGGGGAGCAGCTGGCAAAGCCTTTATGAAGCAGAAACAGGCACCAGGATAAAGGGGCTCAAGGCAATCCCTGCCTATGACATGATAACGGAAACGGCTTACGTGAAGCTCATGTGGGTGCTTGGCCAGACGCATGAGATGGGCGAGATTAAGAGGATGATGCAGAGGAATTATGTCGGCGAAATAACCGAATTCGGGAAAGGAAAGTGATGCCCTTGGATTATGCAAAATTCCTCAAGAAGCACAAATTGAAGGAAGGCGGATATGTAAGCCTGCAGGCATCCTCCGGCATTTTTGAGGGCAGCATCCTGCCACAGGCTTTGCTTGAAAGGAAGGATTGCCTAGCACTCAAGCTCAAAAGCGGGTACAACATTGGCATTGCCTTTGAAAAAATAAAAAAAGTAGAGAGGCTGCCACAGCCGCCTGCCACTGCAAAAAAAAATAAAATTTTCCCTTTCAACCCAAGCCTCCCCACAATACAGATACTTCACATAGGTGGGACAATTGCAAGCAAGATAGATTACAGGACAGGCTCTGTCACTGCAGGCTTTGGCCCCGAAGACCTGCTTGAAATGTTCCCTGAAGTGCGGGAGGTTGCAAACTTCAAGACAAAGAAGATAACCCAGATTGCCTCCGAAAACATGAGGATAGAGCACTACAGCCTCATCGCAAAGGAAATTGCGCAAGTGTGCAGGGACAAATCCGTGAAAGGGATACTCCTGCCGCATGGGACAGACACAATGCACTACACTTCCGCAGCACTCGCATTCATGCTCGAAAACGTGCAGGTTCCGGTAATACTTGTGGGCTCGCAGAGGAGCACTGATAGGGGGAGCAATGATGCCGCAATGAACCTAGTGTGCGCATCAGAGTTCATCGCAAAAACCGATTTTGTGGGGGTAGGCATCTGCATGCACGAATCCACCAATGACGATTACTGCGCCATACTGCCAGCGTGCAAGACAAGGAAACTGCATTCAAGCAGGCGCGATGCTTTCAAGCCGGTAAATGATACACCCATCGCAAGAGTAAACTTCGAGACAAGGGAAATAGAGTTCGTGAAAAAGGATTACACAAGGAAAGACCCTTCCAAAAAACTTGTAGTCTTCCCGAAAATGGAGAACAGGGTGGCGATGGTAAAAGCCTACCCGAACATGCACCCGGAGCAGTTCGATTTCATCCTGAAAAAAAAGTACAAAGGGCTTGTCATTGAGGGGACAGGCCTCGGGCAGATAGGGATAGAAGTGAGCGATAAGAACAGCAAACCCAACAGGAAAATTTTTGAAACAATAAAAAAAATATGCAAAAGCGGCTGCATTGCCGTCATGGCAAGCCAGACGATTTTCGGCAGGGCACAGATGCACGTTTACACGCCCGCGACCTACCTTCTCAGGATGGGCGTGGTTTGCGGCGAGGACATGACTGCTGAAACAGCATTCATAAAACTTTCATGGCTGCTCGGCAACTACCCGAAAGAAAAAGCGAGGGAATTGGTGGGAAAGAACCTGCGCGGGGAGATAAGCGAATTCACGAGGCTGGTTGGTTAAATGGAATACGACTACAAGGCGCTTGGGTTGAAGTGCGGGCTCGAGTGCCACCAGCAGCTTGACACCGGCAAACTGTTCTCAAGGACGCCTTCGGCCCTGCGCGAAGACAAGCCGCACTTCAAGGTGAAGAGAAGGCTAAGGCCGGTTGTTTCCGAGTTAGGGGAGCACGACAGGGCCGCGCTTGAGGCTTTCGAGAAGGGGCTGCACTACATTTATGAAGGCTACCGCGACACGGTTTCGCTAGTCGAGCTTGACGAGGAGCCTCCGCAGGACGTAGACAGAGAAGCCCTGGGGGCGGTACTCGAGGTTGCGCTGATGTGCGGCTGCAACATACTAGATGAAATGTTCGTGATGAGGAAAAACGTGATTGACGGCAGCAATACTTCCGGGTTCCAGCGCACGATGCTGGTTGCAACAGGCGGAATGGTCAATGCAAAGCAGAAAGGCATTGGGATACAAACGCTCGTGCTCGAGGAAGATTCCGCAAGGCCCATGGAGAGGACAAATGAAAACATCACTTATCGGCTCGACAGGCTCGGCATTGCGCTAATAGAGCTCGCAACAGAGCCGACAATCGCGAGCCCAGAGGAAGCAAAGGAAGTCGCGCGCGCGATAGGGAATGTCTTCAGGCTGACGGGAAAGGCGCGCAGAGGGCTCGGTTCCATAAGGCAGGACCTAAACGTCTCCATAAGGGGAGGTGCGAGGGTCGAGATAAAGGGCGTGCAGGAACTTGAACTAATAGATGAATATGTGCGAAGGGAAGTAGGAAGGCAGCTGCGCCTGCTCGAACTAAAGCAGGAACTTGCAGGGAGGGGGGTTACCAAGACAGCCCTTTACTCCGAGCCAAAAAACATAACCCATGTCTTCAAGAGCACGGAGTCGAAAATACTCAAAAATTCGCTCGCAAAAGGGGAAAGCATTTTCGGGATAAGGCTTGAAAAATTCTCTGGGCTCGCCGGTTTCGAGATACAGCCCGGCAGAAGGGTAGGGACCGAATTCGCGGACCAGGTGAAGAAAAGGGCAGGCCTGCGAGGGATATTCCACAGCGACGAGATGCCTAATTACGGGATAAATGAGAAGGAAATAATCGAAATGGAAACCGAGCTCGGCTGCTCGAAGGATGACGCTTTCGTAATTGTCGCTGGGCAGAAGGAAAAGGCACTCTCCGCACTCAGAGCGGTATGCGAAAGGGCAGTCCAGTGCCTTGACGGCGTTCCGGAAGAGACAAGGGGCGCGCTCGAGGACGGCAACACTGAATATTTAAGGCCGCTTCCCGGGGCTGCGAGGATGTACCCTGAAACCGACCTCGAAACGATTGTCGCGGACACGAACCTTTTGCAGAAAATCAGGCAAAGCCTGCCAAGAAGCCTTGAGGAGAGGGAAAAGCTTTACGCAAAATGGGGGCTTAATGAAAAGCATATTGATGAAATGAAGCTTAGCAATTACGCGAAGCTTTTCGAAAAAGCCGTGATGGGCGGCGCTGATGCGAAAAAGACCGCCGTGTTTTTGCTCGAGGGGCTTGTAGAGGCGAGGCGCGAGCTCGAAGCCCCTGCCGCGGCAAAGCAGGAAGGGGCCACGGCACGGAACCTGGACGCGAAAGCGCTCGAGGAATTCATATCCGCAATAAACAGCGGAAAGGTTGCGAAGGAAATACAAAAAGAGCTCATAATTGAAAAATGCAAAAACCCCGGGCTTGGGATTGACCAGCTGCTTGCGCGTAAAGGCACGCAGAGCGCGGGGAAGAGCGCCGTTTCGCAGGTTGTAGCGCAGGTAATCGAGAGGAACTCCGCGCTCATAAAGGCCGAAGGCGAGAGGGCTTTCTCCGCGCTCATGGGCGATGCGATGAAAGAGCTGCGCGGCAGGGCGTCCGGAAAGGAAATAAGCGATGCGCTGCGAAAAGGGCTTGCAAAGAAAGTGTAGAGCATGCACTCTGCCGTAACATGGGCCGGAATAAAAAAATACTTCCCCGCGAGGAAAAAGGGTTCGCACAAGGGCGAAAACGGCAAAGTGCTTGTGATAGCAGGCTCGGAAGGTCTTGCCGGCGCCGCGATGCTTGCTGCCTCATCTGCAAACTCTGCACTAAGGGCGGGAGCTGACCTTTGCACTGTTGCCGCGCCTGAAAAGGTGGGCTGGGCAATTAACACATACTCGCCTGACATAATCGTGAAAAAGTTCCACGGAAAATTCTTTTCGAGAAAACAACTCCGCCACCTGCTTGCGCTCGAGCAAAATTCGGATGCCGCTTTGATAGGGCCTGGGATGGGAAGGGAAAAAACCACTCTTCTGCTCGCACGAAAATTTGTGCAAGGAGCTCTTGGAAAAGTGGTGCTGGATGCCGATGCCTTGAGGGCCTGCACGGGGATGGTGCTTTCTGGCAAGGAAATAATCACCCCGCACGAAAAGGAGTTCGAAACATTTTCCGGCGTTTCCCTCCACGGAAAAGCCCTTGCCGAAAAAATCAATGCGGTGCGGATGTGCGCGGCGAGGCACAATTGCGTCATACTTCTGAAGGGCAGCACGGACATTATCAGTGATGGCAAAAAAACCTTCCTCAACAAAACCGGCAACCCGGGGATGACAAAAGGGGGCACAGGGGACGTGCTCGCAGGCCTTTGCGCCGCGTACATTGCGCTGGGGGCGAAGCCGCTTGAGGCTGCCTGCGCTGCAGCCTTTGTGAGCGGAAAAATAGGGGATTCGCTGCGCAAAAAAATGGGCTACGGGTTTACTGCCTCTGACATGGTAAAAGAAGTGCCGCACTGGACGAAAAGGCTCCTGCGCTGAAAAAGTTAGGTTTAAATGCCCAGCAAACAATCTTTTTTTATGCATCAGCATAAACCGCCGCCTGAAATTCCGAGAAGAATGGGGCTTTCTGGGAAAAAAAGAATGCTGGAAATTGCCAGATTGGAGAGCCTGCATTTGGAAAACGAGGCAGGAATCATAACAGAGAGGTTGCTTGAACTCCTCGATCCGAATGCGGACCAGAAAGGAAAAATACTGTCTAAAAGAGGCTTTGCTAATTACCTTGATGATCGTCTTGTAGAACTAAAAGGAAATACGGGGCACACGAGATTCGTGAAGTCACAGGCATATAGGAACGGGCTGGCAAAGAGAGTTCTGCAAGAGGTTATAAAAAAAATTGGAGAGCTTCCGCCTGCAGATGAGAAAGTCAGTGAAGCAAGGTTAAGGCGCATGAAGATGGTGGCAGACGAAATTACGCTGTTAGACCCTGACAAAGGGCACCAAATCAATGAGTTGCTGCACAAAAGAGGCTACCAAGTGAAATAACCATAATCGTTCATGCACTCACAAGGAACCGTGGGCCGAGGATTGCCACAGAGCCTATTATCGAGACGAGGAGCAGGAAAAGCATTATGATGTTTAGCGGTATGAAAATCACTATCGCCGACTGGGCGTTCGAAAGTGAGAACCTCGCCTTCACGAACTTGAACATCAGCACCACACTGTAAACCTGGAAGAGCGCGGCAGCAATCCACCCTACCACTGGCACAAGGAATACAAGCCCCTGCATGAGCCTTGCTGATGCAAACAGCGCAATTACCGATGCATTGAAATCATTCAGCTTTTCATGGGACTTTGCGAGTTTTGTTGCGATGAACCAGTGGAAGGCACCCCAGGCATAGGCAAAAACCACGTGGAAAACGAAGCCTACAGGGATGAGCACGAGCGAGCCAAAGGCTATTATAAGCAACTCTATAATGGATGCCTGCAGGTCAGCTTTGGAGAGGAGAAGCGAAGCACCCCTGAAAAGGAAATATTCTCCAGCGAGCAGGACCGCGACTCCGCAGAAAACCACGGCGAAAGTTATGAGCGAATCAGTAATCTTTATGTCCCTGCGCGCGAAGCTTTCAATAGGGGTTCTGCCCGTAAAAATGTCCAGCAGTTCCTTTGGATTCAACATTGTACCAACCTTGACTGAAACAATATATAAAGATTTACAGCCAACCTTAAGCTATGAAAAAGCCAAAAACAGTCCGCAAGCCGTGGGGCAAATTCGAGGAATTCGCGACGAATGAGAAAGCCACAGTCAAGATAATCACCGTGAACAAAGGCGGCGTGCTTTCCCTGCAGTCACACAGGAGAAGGGAAGAGCTCTGGGTTGCGCTCGATTCCGGCCTTACGGCCATAATCAACGGGAAGAAAAAAAAGCTTGCAAAAGGAAAAGTGGTTATTGTTCCGCGCAGGGCGAAGCATCGGATGCTCGCGTCCAAAAAAGCGCGCTTCCTCGAGGTCTCGTTCGGGCACTTCAATGAGCTTGACATCAAAAGGTATGAGGACAAGTACGGAAGGGTAAAACCCTAAAACATTGCCGGAATGACTTGCGCAATCTGGCCTCGCGGGGAAAAGTACGCAAGGGCCTAATAGATAAATACCGACATGTAATCCGCAACCGGGCCAATAAGGACGAGCCGCGAGGACATGCTGAATACCGTGCTAAGGAATAGGAACCTTAACCCCCTTGAAAAAGATTTTACGTGGTATATCCTTGCAAATAGAAGATAGTACCCGATGAGGAGCAATACCACCCAGTACTCGTAAAATGAAAAATAAGTCCATAAAAATGAAAGAAGGGAGAATTTTGAGAGCGTGAAAATGAACGCCCTCTGGACACTCGCGTACTTGTTCCCAAGCACCCATGTCAGAAAAAGGTTAATCGTTGTCCCAATCAAAATTGAGGCAATGGCCGGCAGGTAATAGTAAATCGCCATATATTGGCTGGGCCGCCCGGAAGAATTAAGTGCGAGTTGTGGTGTAGGACAACAACAATTACACTACCATCTCTTCATACAATCGATCGTGTAAATCGCATCCCTGAATAAATCTTTCCCTGTATGGGGATTGCAAGATGATGGTTTTAATTTCATTGGCCAATTTTTCGTGCTTGATTTCCTCAACGAGATGAAGTTGGGCAAAATGCCCGTTACAAATCATGTTTGTTTCCACAAGCGCTTTGATTGCTTCAAGTGAGCCGGTTTCGACATTGTAGATAAATCCAAGTAAAATGAAAGGATCTTCTTCTTTGAGAATGGTTTGGCACACCTTAAAGAAGGGCAAAGCCTCCATCCGTATATCTTTCACCGCAGTGTGTTCTTTTATGTAAAGGCCAGCATGGTCTTCCCCCAAATCACCTTCGGCAACAATTTGGGTCAATCTGGTTCGAACTTCAGCTAGTTTTTCCGCTACACGATAATCCGCCCTTTTTATTTGATGCAGCCATTCAAAATGTAAAAGAAAAATGCACTTGGCTAGAATAACTGGGCCCATGACCGGCACCGGCCAAAAGCCCGAACCTGAACCGCCACATAAATCAGGCCGTGCTTTCGCCAATTTTCTAATGATAGCTGCCCTGAAATTGACTGCATCGCTATAATCTTTCATACAAATAATCGTTGTTTGGCAATTATAACATAATGTTGTGGTGCGGAACAACAACAATTAAATAAATAGCCACCTATCAATTGTATGATGGAAAAAATTCTGAAATCTCTCGGCTTTAGCCCATCTGAAATAAAAATATACCTCTGCCTTCTGCGCAAAAACAGCAGCTACCCAAGTGAAATCAGTGCTGACACTTCCGTAAACCGGAGCAATGTTTATGAGGCACTCAGCAGGCTTGTTTCAAAAGGAGTGGTTTCGTATATAACACGCAACAAGGTGAAGGTTTTTGAAGCAAAATCCACTGACGCCCTGGAAATGCTAATTTTAGAAAAACAGAAAGAAAATGAAAAAGAGACAAAAACATCAATTGCGGAAATCCGGAAACTCAAAAAATCCCTTCCCCACCCAAAAAGCCATCTTGATGCGAGCACATTTGCCGGCAAAAAAGGGATAAAATCGCTTTTCGAGGAAATGCTTGAAACTGGAAAGCCGCTGCAGTTCCTTGCCGCGGACCTGCAGTTCCGCTATTTCTTCGGCCCGTATTTTGAGCAGTGGCACAAAAGGAGGGCGAAACTCGGCATTTACCAGAGGACAATATTCCCTGAAACCGTGAGGGAAAAAGTGAAAACAATGCAGCTCTGGGAGAGGAAATTCATCCCGAAAGAATATGCAAACCCCACAACGACAATAATCTATGAGGATACGTGCATTTTCGTGCAATGGCTCGGCGAGCCTTTGGCGGTAAAAATCGAAAATCCCGGGATTGCAAAATCGCACCTGAACTACTTCAACCTTCTATGGAAGGTGGCAAAAAGCTGAAGCCTAGAACATCCCCTTCGCGACTTTCTTGGCTTTCCTCATGCACTTGACATGCCAGTACTTCCCCGCCCACTTCTTGTCAGTGCCGGGGTTTCCGCACAAAGAGCAGGGTTCGGAATACTTTCCCTGCGGCGCCTTTTCGGCTGAAGCCTCCCCTTCTTGTGGCCCCTGCTCTTTTTTCCCCTCCGGCTTTTGGCCGAAAACATTCCCAAAAATGCCCATGGTATTGGAAAGCGCCTAAGTGCTTATTTAAGTTATTTAAAGCGTTGGGGACCCAATTCTTGGATGATAATAGGGGTCGTAGGCAAGCCTTCCTCGGGAAAGAGCACTTTTTTCAACGCGGCCACGATGCAGGACGTGCCCATGGCGGCATACCCTTTCACGACCATAGAGGCGAACAAGGCCATAGGCTTTGTGCGCGTCGAGTGCGCGGACAAGGACTTCAATGCCCAGTGCAACCCGCGCACAGGCTTTTGCCACAACCACGTAAGGTTCGTGCCAGTAGAGCTCATCGATGTGGCGGGACTTGTGCCGGGAGCGCATGAAGGCAAGGGAATGGGCAACCAGTTCCTATCCGACCTATCGCGCGCGGACGTGCTCATACATGTAATCGATGTGAGCGGCTCAACTAACGAAAAAGGCGATAATGTCCCCCTCGGCAGCCACGACGCGGCAAGGGACGTGGAATTTCTCGAAGAGGAAATAGACCTCTGGTTTTATGGGATACTGGAGAAGAACTGGGGGAAATTCGCACGCACTGCATTCGAATCGAAAGCGAAATTAGTCACCGCGATGACGCAGAACCTTAGCGGCATCGGGGCGACCGAAGGCCAGATAGATTCCGTTCTCCTAGAGCTAAACCTCACTGACAAGAAGCTCTCGCTCTGGAGCGAAGATGAGAAGAAGGCATTTGCAAAAAAGTTCAGGGAAAAATCCAAACCCATAGTCATAGCGGCAAACAAGGCCGACATGCCGAACGCGCGGGAAAACCTTGAAAGGCTCCAAAAAAAGTTTCCGGGCAAAATAATAATTCCCTGCAGCGGGATTGCGGAGCTCACGCTAAAGCGCGCCGCAAAGGACGGGGCGATTGAGTACGTCCAGGGCGGAACTGCCTTTGATGCAAAAAAAGAGCTCAGCGAGAAGCAAAAGCAGGGGCTCGAGTACATAAAAAAACACGTGCTTGAAACATTCGGGACAACCGGGGTGCAGGACGTCCTTGAAAAAGCGGTATTCGGGGTTCTTGGGTATATAGCGGTTTTTCCTGGTGGGACCAAGGGGCTCGTGGATTCGCAAGGCCGGGTTTTGCCAGACTGTTGGCTTCTTCCACCAAATAGCAAGGCAATAGATTTTGCATTTAAGTTGCACACAGATATTGGAGAGGGTTTCATTAAAGCGATTGACGTAAAGACCCATCAATTAATAGGTAAAGAGCACGAACTAAAACACAGGGATGTCGTGGAAATCGTATTCAGGAGTTAGGTATTTTCCATTCAGATGAGTTGCTATTGAATTTGTAGACATTATAAATTCCCCTTCCGAATTTTGAATTATCATATGTTACTATATTTGCTTTTCTTAAAATCCAAATATATTTGAAAAGTGTTGCATGGGCTACACCTGCCAAATCCAGTAATTCGGTTTTGCTGATTTCTTTTCTATTTTGTAGAATTGCAATAATTGATTCAAACTTACAATGCTCTATTTTGCGGTTATTTGCAAATTTAACAAGAGACTTAATCGCGGTTGCAGTATTATCTGGAGAATGTTCAAAACCAAAAATAAGCGAATATAGCCTATAGCCTTTTTCAGTTTCTTTACCAAATATATTAACCCATCGTGGAGCATCTTTTTCAAAAAGTAATGATGATGAACGTATAAAATATAAGTTATCGTTGGGTTTTGAAAATTTCATGGGAAAACCATTTTCTGCGAGTATTTCATAAATAGACTTTGACAAAGATTTGCTTTTTACTCCAAGGGATATAGTTCCATCTAATTCTACCGAACCGTCAAAACATAACACGCCTTTTGCGTAATCCAATCTGTATTTAGAATTTTTTATGATTGCAGGCTCATCAATCGTCTCGGTTTTATATCCGTATCCAAAGCCCAAGTAAGTTAAAAAGAATTTTATTATGGCTTTGGAATCGACAATTAGGAGCAGGCAATCCTTTGATGAGTGGCGATAAACACGCGGCGTATAGTCAAAAATTATTTTGAAATAATTAGCCGCCCTGAGTATCATTTTTTCGTTTTGGTCAACAATCCCAAGCCGCTCTTTCCACTTTTTCTCTTTTGTTATCCAACCGTCAGCAGCAATTGCCCCGCAAAGCCAAGATAATTCAGAACTCAGCTCTTTTGGAAAAACTGTCCAGTCACTAGAAGTTCCAAACTTGAAGAACTGAACCGATTCAATGAATTTTTGAGCAAAATATTCATATCTTTCTGGCGGCAAAATAGATAATAAATCCTTAACAAAATGAACTGGAAAAAAGTCCTTCCATTTGATGAATTTGGCAACAGTAGTGCGATCACATGAATACAATTTACAGAAGTATTTGCATATGTCTGCCTGTCTCCAATCATTGACTCTGTAGCATTCTTCGATAAGTTCAGAAAATATTTCTCTGACACAATCCCCTTTGAAATAAACTACAGAGTTGTTACTTTCGTGAATGGCCAATTTCAATAAATCAAAGCCCATAAATTTCTCATTGTATTGAGCTTCTTTAAAACTCTTGGAGAGTTCACTGCCGGTGCAATTCATATTGACCACCAGCCGAACGCCACGCCCAAGAAGAAGCCTATGACGCACTTCCAGATGCCGTCTACCTGCTTCTGGAAAACGAAGCCTTCGAAGATACTCAGCAGGTAAATGCCGAAAAGTGAAGAAATGAGGAAATGTGGGGGATTCATTCCCTCACCCCTCTTGCCCTTCTTCGCAGTTCAAGTTCTGCAAAAGTAAGGCTTTCTGCGAAAGGGTTTCCCCTTTGCGAAACTTTTGTTTGATAATGGTAACTCATTTCTAATCACCTCCAGCACGGAAACGAGTTTTTTCCGAAGACGGCTTGGAGCTTTTGGAGGCATTAAATCCTTTGCACCAGAATTCCGCAGTTTAAGGGTGCGAAGGTTTAAGCCGAGAAAAGCTCAGGCGTAGGAAAAAACGAGTAGCGCTGGGGGAGAGAAAATGTCGAAAAATCACAACAAGGATGCGGGTTTACTATAGCAGTCCATGAAAGTTTCTAGGTTTTTTGACCGAAAGTCTCAAGTAGGGTTTTGTTCATTCAAAATTTCGAC
>CAMTXJ010000009.1:0-31163 GCA_947085695.1 uncultured Candidatus Peregrinibacteria bacterium
GTGTCTTCATTATTTGTGTAAACGATTGTCTCTTTTAAAATATCAAAGCTGCTGAGGGTTATTTCTTCCACTATGGTGCTACCGTCAGAATAGACTATTGGCCCGGAAGATTGGCTTTTGGAAGGGAGGACATAATAAATTCCAGGATTAAGAGACTGCGTTTCTGGTATTTCAGCCTCATTCAACGGTTCAATCACTTCTTCTTTTTCAGTAAGTTTAGGAACACTTTCTGGCTTTGATACACAGCCAGAAAGTCCTAAAACGAAGAGTATTAATACAACGAGCAAGATATAAGCATAGATTATTTTTTCTTTCATTTTTTCCCCTCTTTGAAAACATTATGAGTAAGCTGTTAATTCTATATAAATATTCCTTTTACCTGACGCTAACTTTACAGCTCAGCCAAAAGTTAATATTAAATAAGGCAATGCACATATAAAATATGTTATTTTATGCCTAACATGACTCTCGCGATACCTGACGAAACCAAGCGCAGGATGGAAAAGCACAGGCACATGAAGTGGTCAGGGGCGGTGCGGGCGATAATAGAAAAGAGGCTTGACGACTTTGAGGAAGCTGAAAGGTTGGCCCGGAAAAGCAAATTCACGCAAAAAGATGCCGACGAAATGGCCGAAATGGTGAATGCCGACATCAGAAAGCATGTAAAGGGGCTAATGGATGAAAGTCACGGTTGACGCAAACATCCTCTTCTCCTGCCTCATAAAAGAAGGGATGCCAAGGCGGGTGTGGTTTTCCCCTTCAATCAACCTGTACGCCCCGGCATTCGTTTTGCACGAATTCAAAAAGTATTCACCCGCACTCCTTGGAAAGTGCGGAGGCAAACGGGAGGGGTTTGCCAGCATTGCCGAAAAACTACTGGAAATTGTTGAATTTATCCCTGACAATGAGTTGGTTCCCTTTCTCCCGGGTGCAAACTCGCTGCTGCGCGACAAAAAAGACGTGCTGTACCTTGCCTGCGCGCTCAAGGAAGGCACGCCAATATGGAGCAATGACAAGGGCTTCAAAAAACAAAACAGGGTGCGCACCATGAATACGGCGGAGATGATAGAAGAGATAGGCATGCTCTGAGAGCAATCTCCTTCCCCCCTATAGCATATGGCCAAAAACCCTTATTGACCCTTCAAGAGCGTTGACTGGATTGAGGCATTTTACGAAAATTATACTGTGCCCTTCAAAAAGTATAAATGCGCTTTAAAGCCATGGCTTTTGAGCGCAGATAGGAAGGCATTTATATATTCGGCATATATGTAATATATACATCAAAACGGAGGTAGTTTTATGGTGCAGGCGATGGTGGAAATTCCGGAAAAAGCAAACCAGATACTCAATATTGTCAAGGCAAAGCACAAATTGAAGACGAAAAGCGAAGCCATTTCACTTGTCGTCATGGAATACGGCTACAACCTGCTTGAACCAGCGTTAAAACCCGAATACCTTCAAAAGCTCTCCAAGCTCGAAAAAGAAAAAGGGATACCGTTCAAGAACATCGGAGAACTGAGAAAACTTGTAGAATGGTAAAAGGATGCGGTCTTACGAAATCCTCCCTTCACTGCTAAAGGCACTTGAAAAATTATCCAAAAAGAACAAGGCACTCTACGAGCAGGTAATGAAAAAAATCGATGAAGTCATTGGCACGCAGGATGCCGAACACTACAAAAACCTCCGATACGGCATGAAAGACTCCAAGCGCGTCCACATAGGGCATTTCGTGCTAATTTTCGAATACCGGAAAAAGGAGGACAAAATCATCTTCAAGGGCTTCGACCACCATGACAACATATACGCAAAATGAAGACCGTGGAAGCCCAAATCAGAATAAGCCGAATAAAACCTATTGCCATAATACGTTGCCCCGCGGAGCAACCTATTTATTCATTTGCGCCACAATACTAACCGGCCTTTCGCATGGCTCTTTTGAAAAACTTTTTCCTGGCAGCCTGCCTGTTCATGCTCACCGGCTTTGCGCTGGCAGGCACTGCCCCGACCGTCAGCGTGACATCGCAAACCGCGGGCACATACCTCAAGAACGGGACAGCGAACATAACTTTTACTGTAACGGACGTGGACAACCCGGCAGATTTCAACGCCGCGCTCTACTACAGCACATCGGCGGGGGCGAAGGCGAACAAAATAGCGGACATGAACCTTCTCGTAACAGACCCGCTTCAAACCAACAAATGCTCCTCGACAACATTCACTTCAGCGAGCACGTGCACTTATTCGTGGGCGCTCTCTCTTGCTGACGGGAACTATTTCATCGATGTGCAGGCATCCGACCTGAACAATTCCGACAGCACGACCGCGAGCAGCGCCCCCTTTGCAGTGGACAACAATGCGCCCTCGCAGGTGGCAGGGCTTTCGGCAACAGCAGGCGATGCCCAGGTTTCGCTTTCATGGACAGCTTCATCCGCACCTGATTTCAACGCATACTATGTTTACACCAACTCCAGCCTTTCAGGCACCCTGACAACAACATCTTTCACGAAAACCGCTCTCACGAACGGCACTTCATACACTTTCATGGTAAAGGCAGTGGATAGGGCAGGCAACCTGGGCGCTGACGCGAATGTTTCCTCCACCCCGCAGGCCGCCGTGGTTTCAGGCAAGCCTGAAATAAGCTCGTCTACGCACAGCGAGGACGGCAGCTGGGTGAACAACGAGAGCCCCTCATTCACCTGGACCCCTGCCACAAATGCTGTGAAGTACAGGTATGCGCTGACTGATTCGCCTGACACGGTGCCGGATGCAAGCCTTGAGACCGCCGAGAGGGCAAAGTCATATTCCGGAATTGCGGAAGGCGAAAAATGGTTCCATGTAAGGGCGTGCGATGCCAATGGCAACTGCGGCGAAACCGACCATTACAGGATAAGGGTTGACAAGACCAGCCCGGGGCCGGTTGCGAACATAATCTCCATCAGCCAATCCGACGCAAGCATTTACCTTTCATGGGACCCCCCTTCGGACATTTCAGGCATAAAGGAGTTCATTGTATACAGGAGCGTGCAGCAGAAGTTCGGGGAAAGGGATTTCCTGTCCACTGACCCTGACGTGAAAAAAGTTTCCGGGATAACCACGGCAAGCTATACAGACCAGGGCGGGCTTGCAGTGGGCCAGGCTTATTATTACAGGATACAGGCAGTCGACGGCGCGGGGAACAACAGCAGCATCAGCTCTGTGCAGAAGGCAGTGAATTCCACCAACAGCTGCCAGCTAGAGATTTCCTCAAACCTTCCGGAGTACGCGAAGGCAGGGAGCCTTGCATTCAAGCTCTCAGCCGCACCCGGCATCTCCGGCGCCACTTTGAGGGCAAGGATGCCTGGGAAGGATTATGAAAAGGTGCTTGAGAACAAGGGCGGGACAGAGATAGAAGCGGCAATAGATGTGCCGCTGGGGATTTGGGGAAAAGCGTCGGTGCAGGTTGAAGGCAGGGATTCGCATGGCAACAGGTGCAAAAAGGAATTCGATTTTGTTGCTGATTCAATCGGCCCGAAAGCTGAAATAATTGCGCCCGCATTGGGCGAGAAAATCAGCGGCCAGTACAAAATCACGGCAAAAATAAGCGATGAGGGGTCAGGCATTGCAAATGCCGAAGCGCTCATCAACGGGGAAAAAATCGGCGGCCTCTCGGAAAGCGCTGGGACATATTCGCTGGACTGGGATTCGGGCTCAAAAACGGAAGGCAGGTATACTCTCACAATAAAAGCGGAAGACAAGGCTGGCAATGGGGAGGGAACGGAAATTGGAATAGTGGTCGGGGGGCCCGGCGGGGAAGTTTTTGCAGAAAATGAGGAGTCATACAACGCGCAAGACGTGCGCTCGCTGCTGGAAAATGCCGGGCTCAGGGAAGAGCTCATAAGCGAGGCGGAAAGGATTGTGGAGAAAAATCCCGTAAAAAGGAAGCTTTCAATCATGAGGACGCCTGAAGGCATGAAAGCCACCATCACCCTTTCACTCAGAAACCCGGGCGCGAAAAAGAGGATGTATTTGGTTGAAGTGATTCCAAAGGAAGTGGCCCAGAACGCGGCCTGGATTGAAAGCCCAACGCCCTTTGTGGTGCTCGAGCAGGACCCTGTGGTGAGCTTTGAGCTGGGTGAAGTCGGCGAAGGCGAGGAGGCGCAGGTTTCATATTCCATTGCAGGCAAGCTTACCGAGGAGGAAGCCAACATGGTGGCTGAGGGGTTCGCAAAGTTCGCTGTTCCGCCTTTGGCGCTCGAAACCGAGGCAAATGCCAACCCTTTCAAGGCCGCGGCCGCAAAACCAGGCGACAACACATGGATGGTGCTCGCCGCCGCGGGAGTGATAATGATATTGTTCGCGGTATTCGTCGGGATAGGGGCAGGAACATATATCCTCCACAAGCGCCGGGAGGAAAAAGGGGGCTTTTCGCCCCCGCAAGAGCCCACAAAGGCCGAGAAGAAATCAGAGGCGCAAAGCCCTCAATCAAGAAATAAGTGAAAATAGGAATGGTTTTTTTGGGGCAGGGTTTCTTATTTTAAAACCCTTTAATTTAACACTAACCCCTTGGCCAAGGCTCACTATTTTAATGATTTCAGGTTTCCCTAATATAAGGGTTTTTTCATGTACATGGCTGCTGTGATAGGCGCTGGCCCGGCTGGGCTTGTTGCCGCAAGAAGGATTCAGGAAAAAGGCTGGAAGACAACTGTGCTCGAGGAGCACCCCAATGTGGGCGACCCTGTTGCCTGCACTGGCCTCATAAGCTCTACCGGAGTGCAGGAGCTCGGGATACGCAAGGAAGTAGAGGAAGTGCTCATGAACAAAATCCGGGGCGCGCAGATTTTTTCCCACAACCACGAAATGATAAAGGTCGAGAAATCCGAAACCGTCGCTTACGTCGTTGACAGGGGCGGCTTTGACAGGGTGCTCGCGCGGAATGCGGCCGAAGCAGGGGTCGAGCTCAAGCTGAATACAAGGATGATTGACATACGCAAGGAAACCGTTTTCGTCGAGCACAAGGGGCGCGGCGAGCTGCTCAAATCAAAAGTGATAATCGGCGCTGACGGGGTGAACTCGAAGACGCGCGGGATAATGGGCATAGGCACGAAAGTGAATGACTTCGTGCACGCATACCAGGTCGATGCGAAGGGAAAATTCGACCCGAAGCACGTGCAGGTCTTTTTGGGCGATTACGCGAAAAACTTTTTCGCATGGATTGTGCCAGAAAATGAGGAGGTTGCAAGGGTCGGGCTTGCGAGCACTTCGGGAAACATACGCAAGGACTTCAACGTGTTTGTCAAGGAGAAAAACATTTCCGGCGAATTCTGCGACATGTGCAGCTCGCTAATACCAATCGGCGAGCCATTGAAGGGCATTGTCAAGGACAACATGCTGCTTGTGGGCGATTCCGCTTTCCAGACAAAGGCGACCACGGGCGGGGGGATTGTCCTCGGCATGGCCGCGGGGGAAATCGCGGGAAAAGCCGTGGATGCGCACTTCAAGTCAAACGCCCCGCTCAAGGATTACGAGAAGAACTGCGCTGAAATCAATAAGGATTTGCGGCTGCACTGGAAGATAAGGCAGTACATGAACAGCAAGAGCGAAGAGCAGATTGACGGGCTTTTCCGGAGCATGAACAAGGCAAAACTCGGCGAGTTCCTCAGCCTCTATGGGGACATGGACAGGCCCACGAGGTTCGTGGGAAAAATACTCACAAAGCCCTCGATGTGGAGGCTTTTCCCCGAAGCGCTCAAGTTCCTCGGGACGTAAAAACTGTTTTAGCTTATGAACAGAATTATCATTCATCTCGACCTCGACTACTTCTACGTGCAGCTAGAGGAGCTCCGCAAGCCGGAGCTGAAAGGAAAGCCAATCGCGGTGTGCATGTTCTCCGGAAGAACGGAAACTTCAGGCGCGGTCGCAACCTCGAATTACGCCGCGCGCGAACTTGGGGTTCGGGCGGGAATGCCGATTGCATTTGCAAAGAAGGCCGCACCGAATGCTGTTTTCCTTCCCGCGGACAGGGAGCACTATGAAACCATTTCCGAGCGCGTCATGGACATTGCAAGGGAATCCGCGGACAAGTTCGAGCAGGCGGGCATAGACGAGTGCTATCTTGACATCAGCGCGAAGGCGCATGGGAGCTACCCTGAAGCGAAGAAAATCGCCATGGAGCTCAAGAAAAGGATTTTCAGGGAGGAAAAGCTCACGTGCTCAATCGGCATCGGGCCAAACAAGCTCATAGCAAAAATGGCATCCGGCGTGAAAAAGCCGGACGGCCTCACCGCGATTGCGCCAGCGGAGGTGAATGGTTTCCTGCGCGCGAAGAGGATTTCTGATTTGCACGGCATAGGGGAAAAGACAGCGGAGGCGCTTGCGCAAAAAGGCATCAAAACAATCCCCCAGCTTGCGCAGGCTCAGGTGAGCGAACTACAGGAAATGTTTGGCGAGAACCGGGGAAGGGTAATCCACGAAAAGGCGAGCGGGGTAGATGAGGGCGAAGTGGAGGAGAGGGAGAAGCAGCAGTTCTCGAGGATTGTGACGCTAAAGGAGGATACCTCAAGCCCTGAAAAACTTTCCCCGGAATCAATAAAGCTCGCAGAGGGCCTTTGCCAGAAGGCGAAGGATAGGAAGGTTTCATTCAGGACAGTGTCTATAATACTCATTTCGAACAAGCTTGAGACAGTGACACGGAGCAAGACCCTCGCGCTGCCGTCGCAGGCAAAAGAGGAAATACTCAAAACCTCTTCAGAGCTCTTCGCCACATTCTTTTCCGAAAACAGCGCTTTTGTGGCGAGAAGGTTCGGCCTGCGGATAAGCAACTTCGAAGAGCCGAGAAAGCAGAAGAGCATCTTCGAATTCAGGTGATTCTGTGGCAATTACCCAATCTGGGAGAAGCCAAAAACACACCTTTTGGTTTATACATAAAATACCTGAAGCTTCAATCTTTAATAACACTTAACCATTAAAATATCTAAAATAGGGCAATCGAGAACCCCCAAAAAAAAGCACCAATAAGACGTGGCCGCATGAAAAACCCTGTTTTCCCCGAATTCCTAAGGTTTGCCTCGGTAGGCGTTGTCTCAACAGCCATAAACTACGGGGTGTTCCTGATTTCGCTCTATGCCCTCGGGCTGGACTTTATCACGGCAGGGGCGACGGGGTATATCGCAGGGGTAGCCGTGGGCTTTGGCCTCAACAAGAGATTCACTTTCAAATCCGATGGCAGCACAAAGGCAGAGCTCCAGAAGTATTTTGCGGTATACACTTTCTCGCTCTTCCTTGGCCTTAGTTTGCTAAAGCTTCTCGTGCAAAGCGCTGGTGTCCATCCCGCGGCGGCGAATGTCCTTGTGATAGGAGTCACCACGGCGACGAACTTCATCGGAAGCAAGTTTTTCGCGTTCAGGAAAACCAGCCTGCCTCAAATTTTTCGCGGCAAACTTTTCCTCTCCGTGCTTCTGCTCAAGGTTGTTTTCGCATTCCTATTCGCATCGGATTTCCTGCTAAAAGGCACAATACCTTTTGTCGAGTATTTCGTCTCTTCAGGCTTCCAGAACCCATACCAGCACTTCCTCGAGCTCGGAATGCTCAAGGCATTCCCATACTCAACCACAATGCTCATCACGGTTTCAATACCGGCATTCGTCCTCTCATTCCTTCCGGGGGTGTTCGGCAATGAAATGCTCCAGCTCTTCCTCGCAAGGCTCCCGCTCCTTGCAGCGGACATCGGGATATTCTATATCCTGCTAAAACTCCTGAAGACGCGGGAGAATGAAGTCCTGCTCTACTACTGGTGCTCGCCCATAATTTTCTACATTACCTATTTCCATGGGCAGCTCGATGCCATACCGACATTCCTGCTCATGCTTTCGCTCTACCTGCTGCTCAATGAAAAAAAACTCGGCTCAGCGCTCGCCCTCGGTGTTGCGCTGAGCGCGAAGGCAAACATATTCATTGCCGTGCCGTTCATCTTCCTATACCTCTGGAGAAACCAGGAATCTGTCGGAAAAATAGTGAAATACTTCGCGGCTTCGCTTGCAACTTACGCGGTGCTCGTGCTGCCTTTCATTTTCACAGAGGGCTACCAGAAGCTGGTGCTGGGAGCCGAAGAGCAGTGGTGGGTATTTTTGCTAAACATACATCTCGGAAATACCGGCATAGTGCTCTACATCGTGCCGCTCGCGCTCACGCTTTTTTTCCTGAGGCTTTCGTATTTCAGGAAAATAAACCAGGATGCGCTCATGATGGCCTTTGCGGGGGCGTTCACGATACTCGTAACGCTTGTGCCCCCGAGGCCGGGATGGTTCTTCTGGGCTGTGCCATTCCTCGCGTACTTTTTCGTAAAGGATGAGAACATCTCGAAAAAGAACTACTGGGCGATAAACGCGCTCTTCCTGCTCTACTTTTTGGTCTTCAACAGGGAATCTGATTTGTTCGCGTCGTTCCAGCCAATCAGCAGCGCAATCGCATCACACCCTAATGTCTTCTCGCTTCTTTCGGCTGGCAACATCGATGCCGGATTTGTCTCAAGCATGGTGTTCACGATTTTCATAGCGCTGATGTTCGCGAACTTTTACTTCGTCTACAAGTTCGGGATAATCGCAAACCTGCGCTACAGGAAATCCGGCCTGCGGGTCGGAATTGCCGGGGATTCGGGGAGCGGGAAGACATACACCAACGCAATCATACTCGACATGGCCGGGGAGAGGAATGTCACCGTGCTCGAGGGCGATGATTTGCACAAGTATGAGAGGCAGAGCGCGAAATGGGAAAAGCTCACCCACCTAAACCCCAAGGCGAACCTGCTGCACCGCGAAATAGGCTTTCTCGAGGGCATGGATGAGTCGAAGAAACTCTCAAGGCGCGGCTATGACCACTCTACCGGAAAATTCACGGATGAAAAAACCGTCCTGCACAAAAAATTCACCCTTGTCTCCGGGCTGCATTCTTTCTACCTCGCGAAAATGCGCAGCATGCTGGACATCAAGATTTTCCTCGACCCGCAAGCCTCGCTCAAAAAGGAATGGAAAATGCAGAGGGATGTTGCCGAAAGGGGCTATTCGAGGCAGAAGGTAATTTCTGCGATGCGGGAAAGAAAGGAGGATTCGCAGAAATTCCTCTCGCCGCAGAAAAAGTTTGCAGACGTTCTGATTAGCTACGAGATGCAGGAAAAAGAGAGGAAGGGCGAAGGGGGGAAGAGGCTGGTCGTTTCGCTGCCCAACACGTTTGATGCGGATTCGCTGATTGCAGCACTCGAAGGGAGCGGGGTTGATGCAGATGTCGAGTACGGGGCTGATTTGAGCACGTTAAGAATGGTTTTTTCGGGAAAAATGGGTTCCGAGAGGACGGCTTTTGCAGCTTACAAGCTCGTGCCGAACCTCGAGGAAGTGCTCGAAAACCGCACCCCGAAGTGGAGGGAAGGCCTAGACGGGGCGATACAGCTCATTTTGCTCATGCTTTTTTCCGAAAACCTCAAGGCAAGGAAAGGCGGGGAGTGAATGGTCCCTGATGAGTTCTTCAGCGCCTGCAGGAAAATAGGCGCGGAAAAAGCCCTCTCGCAGGCGGGGGGAGGCAATATTTCCCTAAAGCTTGATGGAAATAAAATGGCTGTGAAATCATCCGGGATTGAACTTGCAAACGTATCCCAAGAAAAAGGGGTTTCGATTGTGGATTATAGGAAAATAAGCGGATTTGTGCAGCGGGTGGCAAGCGGGAAAATCCCTCACGAAAAAAATTACATGACGGCCCTTGCACAGGGCACTATTAGCGGCGCAAAGCCCTCGATGGAAACCGGCTTCCATTCCCTGCTCTCAAAAGCCGTGGTGCACACGCATCCAATAGGGCTCAATTCGCTCGCGTGCGCAAAAAACGGGAAAAAAATGCTTGAAAATTGCCTCGGGGAAAAATTCACATGGATTCCGTATTCGACCCCGGGAGTAAAGCTCTCGATTGAGATAGAAAAAGCCCTGCGTAAGCAAGCAGAAAAACCCGGAGGGCGGCAAATAATAATTCTGGAAAGCCACGGCCTTATAGTAAGCGCGGAGTCCATGGGCTGGTGCGTGCAAAAGGCCTTCGAGCTGAACAACAGGGCCGAGGATTTCATGAGAAGGCAAAAAGTGATTGTCTTCGCGCAGCCCTGCGAGCTGCAGGAGAGGGGAGGGATGCTTTTTTGCCAGGGGCTCCGGGGCCTTTTGGCTTCAAAGGGGAAAAAAATCCTTGCAGGATACCCCTTTCCCGATTCAGCAGTGTACTATAGCACCGGATTTGGGGAAAAAGGAAGCGGGAGCGTGAACTTTTTTCCGGACGGCTCTATACAGATACTTGAAAACAACGCACTGAAAAGGAAACGCATAAAGGAAGCCCTAGGGGCGCACCTCTCGGTGGCAATGAACATAGCGCAATTCGCACAGCCAAGGTTTCTCAAGGGAAAGGAAGTAGAGGAGCTGCGGGAAATGGAATCCGAGAAGGAAAGGAAAGAGGCAGCGGCATGAAAGTAGTCATACCAATGTCAGGGGAGGGCAAGAGGTTCTCCGATGCCGGGTACAAGGATATAAAGCCGCTCATAATGGTTGATGGAAAGACCATGGCAGAGCATGTAATTGGAATGTTCCCAAAAAAATCGGAATTCGTTTTTGTTGCAAGGGAAGACCACCTCAAGACAACCAAGCTCAAAAACATTCTCCAAAAAAACGCGCCTGATTGCACTATTATCCCAATAAAAAAGCACAAGCTTGGCCCAGTGCATGCGGTACTGCAGGCAGCGGGAAGAATAAATGACAACGAGCCTGTAATTGTCAATTACTGCGATTTTTATGCGGAATGGGATTTCGGGGCGCTCGAAAAAAAAGCACGGCAAGGCGGGTTTGATGGGGCTCTGAGCGGGTACACAGGGTTCCATCCGCACCTTTTGTGGCAAAACCTCTATGCAGGAATGAGGGTTGATGGGGCAATGAACCTTCTGGAAATAAAAGAGAAACATTCTTTCACACAAAACCCTATGGATTCCTACCATTCAGCGGGCACTTATTATTTCGCAAAAGGCGCTGAAATGAAAAAATACATGCAAGAGCTCGTGGAGAGGGAACTGGCAGTGAACGGTGAATACTATGTGAGCAGCGTTTACGCCCTCATGCTGCGCGACAAAAAAAAGGTTTTCGTGCAAAATGTGGATTACTTCCTCCAGTGGGGAACACCGAAGGATCTAGAGGAATACCTCTACTGGTCAAAATATTTTTCCCAACAAGGAAAAAACGAAAACGCACAAGCAAAGCTGCCGAAAAAAACCACTCTGCTAATGCCCATGGCGGGCCTCGGGAAAAGGTTTAGCGATGCAGGCTATGCAGGACCGAAGCCGCTCATAATGGTTGACGGAAAGCCGATGTTCATGCATGCGCTCGATTCGCTTCCGCAAACAGGTGAAAAGGCATTTGTCTGCCTCAAAAAGCACGAGCAGGAAGGCTGGATTGAGGCAAGGATAAAGCGTTTTTTCCCAGAGGCAAAAATCACACTCGCAGAAGATGCAACAAAAGGCCAGGCATCCTCGTGCATGCTCGCGGAAAAAACCATTGACCCCAATTCCGCGCTGCTCATAGCGGCATGCGACAATAAAATAACCTTCGATGCAGAAAAGTTCGCCAAAATGGCAGGGGAAAAAGGCACGGACGCAATCATATTTACTTTCAGGAACAATCCCGCGGTGCAAAGAAAGCCGGAGGCTTACGGCTATGTGAAAACAGATGGGGAAAATGCTGTTTTTGTTTCGTGCAAGAAGCCAATCTCGAAAAAGCCCATGCAGGACCATGCGGTCACTGGGATTTTTTATTTCAGCAAGGCACAGGACTTCTTCGACTCCGCGAGAGAAATGATAAGGAAGGGAAGGACGGTAAACGGGGAGTATTACGCGGACACCGTGCCAAATGAGCTCTTGGAAAAGGGGAAGAATGTGAAGGTATTAGAGGCCGGAGAATACATAGTGCTCGGTACACCGCAGGACCTCAAAACTTACGGTTACTGGAAAAATTATTTTGAGATGAAAAAGGGGAGAGGAACATGAAGACTGGGTTTCGAAATGAAAATAGGGAGCAAGCCATGACAGCCGGAAAAACCCTGCTCTCAATCGCCATCCCATGCTATAACGAAGGGGAAAACCTCTGGCCGCTCTCGGATGGGTTTGGGAGGGCAATAGGAAAGAGGAAGGGAATTGAAGTCGTGCTGGTCGATAACGGCTCAAAGGATGGGTCAGATGCAATAATGGGAAAAATAGCGAAAAAGCACGGGTTTGTAAGGGTTGTAAAGGTTAAGGAAAACACAGGATATGGGAACGGCATATGGCAGGGCCTGCGGGCCGCGAAAGGCGAGTTCTTGGGCTGGTGCCATGCGGACATGCAAACGCCTCCGCAGGACATCATGAGGGGGGCTGAAATAATTCTCGGCGCTAGGGACGGGAAAAATGTTTTCGTGAAGGGGGAGAGGAGGGCAAGGCCTCTTTTTGATTTATTCTTCACTGCCGGGATGGGGGTTTTTTGCAGCGCAATCTTGGGAAAATGGCTCTTTGAAATAAACGCGCAGCCGAACTTCTTCCACAAATCATTCATGCGAAAACTTGGCAGCCCCCCTTCGGATTTTTCATTCGACCTTTATGCCCTTTACATTGCAAAAAAGGGAGAGATGGAGATAATACGCTACCCAGTGGGTTTTGGCAAAAGGGAGCATGGGGAGTCGAGCTGGAACAGCGGGCTTGCGGCAAAAATGAAATTCATTAAAAGGACTATCGGGTTTACATTAAAGCTTAGGGAGAGCCTGGGGCAAAAAAATGATTAAGGTCATCCACCGCGTGAACACTATCTCGGGGCTTGCTAGAGTTCCGCCCGGATGCGGGGTTGAAATAGACATACGAAATGAAGGCAGCAGGCTGATACTTAACCACGAGCCCTTTGAAGGCGGGGAATCGTTCGAGGATTTCTGCTCCGCTTACAACCACAAGCTGCTCGTCCTGAACGTGAAAACCGAGGGCATTGAAGAGGAAGTGTTGAAAACCGTCAAGAGACATGGAATCAAGGATTATTTTTTCCTCGACCTCACTTTCCCTAAAATTCTTGAGCTTTCCGCAAAAGGCGAGAAGAACATCGCTGTGCGCTTTTCCGAATATGAACCTATAGAGAACGCCCTTTGCCTTAAGGGGAAAGTGAAATGGGTCTGGGTGGACACCTTCACAAAGCTCCCGCTCACCAAAAAAATTTACCAAAAAATCAGCAAAGCCAGTTTCAAGGTTTTTCTCGTGAGCCCAGAGCGCTGGGGACGGCTCGGAGACATAAAAAAATACAAAAAGTTTTTCAAAAAGGAGAAAATACTTATTGATGCCGTAATGGCTTCGCATGAACTAATCAGTGAGTGGGATTGAATGGCAAAGCTTGCCGCAGTGCTTCTTGACCTTGACGACACGCTCTATGATTATGGGAAATGCAACGGGCCGGCCAATGCAAAAGCTTTTTCCCTGATTGCAAAAAAATATGGATTGGGCCTCAAGAAGGCGGAAAGGGTTTTCTTGAAAGCAAGGAAGGAAGTGAAAGCCCTCATACCAAAACAGGCTGCCTCGCACTCGAGGCTGCTCTACTTCAAGCGCATGATTGAGTTAGTTGGGGGGAAGACGGACGCCTCATATTCACTGCTGCTTGAAAGGGAGTTCTGGGCGGAATATTTTTCAAAAATGAGGCTGGAGAGGGGAGTGAAAGGGTTCCTGAAGATGTGCAGAAACAACGGCCTTAAAATCGCCGTCGTGACAAATCTGACCGCGCAGATACAGCTAAAGAAGTGCAAGAGGCTTGGGATAGGAAAGCTCGTGGACCTGGTTGTCACTTCAGAGGAAGCGGGGGCGGAAAAGCCTTCAGTGAAAATTATCAGGGTTGCGCTCAAAAGGCTGGGGTGCAAAAAAAGCAGGGCAATCCTTGTGGGCGATTCGGATGACAGGAAAGCTGCAAAGAAAGCGGGAATAAGGTTTGTGCAGGCAGGCCAAACAATGGGATTTGGGAAGATTCAAAATATGTTAAGCGGGAAGTAAATGTGGTAAATATGCTCGAGGAACACAAGTCGAAACATTCCGAGAACCTGTTAGCCCATGAGGGTGACGTGGTTTTCGCAAGGGAGAACTATTACCGCTACCGTCCCGCAAACCTCGAATTCCTGCTCAAAAAGAGATTTTCCTGGATGAATGATTTCATAAAAAAAGGGGACAAGGTGCTCGAAGTCGGGTGCGGAACCGGTATTTCGAGGGATTTCATAAGGCCTGACTGCAATGTCCTTGTAACCGATTTCGCATCCCATCCGTGGGTGATGAAGAAAGTGGATGCGCTAGACACCGACCTGAAGAGCAAGAGCTTTGATGCCGTTTACTGCAGCAACATGATACACCACGTCCCTTTCCCTAAAAAATTCTTCAAGGAAATGGCGCGCATACTAAAACCAAAGGGGAAGCTGATTGTACAGGAAATAAACTGCTCGTTCATGATGCGCATTCTGCTGCTCGCGGCACGCCATGAAGGCTGGTCTTTCAGGCAGGACCCATACAGCCTTTCCGAGCCATGCACAGACAAAAACGACCTCTGGTCTGCAAACTGTGCAATACCGAACCTCCTTTTTGATGACATAGAAAAATTCCACTCCAAGGTGCCGGAGTTTGGGTCCATCTACCAAAAATACTCAGAGTTCTCCATATTCCCCCTTTCAGGGGGGGGTAATCGCGAAAGGGCCTTCAATCAGCCTGCCAAAAATAGTTTTAAGGGGATTTGATGCGCTGGACGAAATTCTTGTCGGACTTTTACCGGGCGTTTTCGCGCTTCAGAGGCGCATAGTGCTCCAAAAAAGGTAAAATGTCTTCACCAAACCGGAAGGAATCGATTGTGAAAAGGACACACAGGCAGTGGCTTATTCCGATACTCTGCGCTGCCGCGATAGCGCTCATAATCATATCCTCCGACGTAATGGTGGCATCGCAGGCAGGAAAGGATTACTACCCATTCCACTATTTCACCCCGAGCATCAAAACGCTTGATTTCACGATGTACTCGGCAATCGTAGAGCACGTCTCGCTGACTGGCTGGGTTGGCGAGCCGCAGATATTCGAATTCGCTGGGCAAACGCCTTCAAGGGAATGGCTGCCTTTCCTCATAGGCGGATTCCTGAGGGTGCTTTCTGGGGATTACTGGATAATAATCATAAAACTCATTGGGGCCATCTCGGTTTTTCTGCTTGCCTGGCTTATTTTCGGAAGATGGACAGAAAAGCAGGAAACCAGGATTTTGCTCTCCACACTTTTCGCGCTTTTTCCCAACATTTTCGACTTGGCGAGCCCGTGGCTGCCTGAGCTTGTGGCCAACATTGCCAAGTTTTTATCTGCAAGCTCCCTTTTTCTTGACAGATTCCACTCGCCTCTGGCAACGCTGCCGTTTTTCCTGCTCTCGCTCTACCTGACCTTTAGGGCATTCGATACAAAAAAAAGAACGGACGCGATAATGGCTGGCGTTTGCGCGGGGCTTCTCATTTACACTTATTTTTATTACATCTCGTTTTTCGCAGGGCTGCTAATTGCCCTGCTTTTCGAATGGAAAGAGAGCCGAAAAAAAGGGGCTCCTTTTTTCTCCGCTCCGCCAAGGCACATAATATGGATTTTCATCGCCGCAGCTATTATAGCACTGCCATATGTGCTAAACGTTTTCCACAACATCTCGTTGGGGTTTTCGGCGGACATGCTCTCAAGGCTAGGGCTTGATGAGGTGAGCAGGGCGTATTACACAATCCCCACACTCAAATACCTCGCCCTGCTCGGGGCAGCAATCCTGGTTATAAAAAAGTGGGATTCGGAGAGGGCAATGCTTGCAGGAATGCTCGCTTTCTCCGTGGCTGCAATGAATGCGCAGCTATTGACCGGGTTTAACCTCTCAATACTGCACTGGCAGAACCAGGTAGCGGACCAGGTTTCGCTCTTTTTCATGGCCTCTCTTCTGCCATTTTGGAAAGCCGGAAGGCTCAGGCTTCCGAAAATCAGCCTGCCGGAAAGATTTCCAAATTTATCTTCGCTTGCAATACCTGCCACGATAATTCTTCTCTTGTTCGGGTTTGTAATCCAGCTCAATTCTGTAAAATACCGGTGCAGTGGCGAATCAACTGTAAATCCTGGCAGCTGCAACAATTACACTATAAGCCCCTATGAGCGCGCGGGGTATGAGTGGCTCAAAGCCAATGCCTCGGCAAATGATGTGGTGCTCTCTCTTAGCGCTCAGACCAATGCAAGGATAAGCGCTGACACAGGACTGTATGTGTATTATCCGAACGGCTTTCTCACTACAGCCAGGAATTCCGAAATAGAGCGGCGGGTTGCGTTTGCGTACAGGTTCTTCGGGGTTAATCGCCGGGAATTCGCCTTCCTTCTGAGCCCGCAGAAGGAAACCCTCGGCATCCAAAAAATACAGGAGCCAATAAAGAGCGATGAAGACCTCGTGATGCATGAAAAGGCGCTCATCGCAAATTTCCCGTTCCACTTCCTCTACCACGCGACGATTCTGTGGCAAAAAAAGAAGTTTGAAACTTCGATTGCCGGCTGGCCGGAAGCGGTAAGAAAAGAAATTACTGAAGCAGGATATGAGGGGAACAATTTCTTTTATTCGAAAGAGGCTGCGGAACGCCTTCTTTCCCTCTATGACAGCGCAAACCCGCAGAGCCCTTTGGGAAAAATCAGTTTTGTCTGGGCCGGAAAATATGAGAGGCTTGTCGGGGATGGAAACGTGCTTGGAAATTACCCTTTTCTTGAAAAGGCGCTTGAGAACCCGGAAGTTACTATTTACAGGTTCATCGGCAAGTAACCTGAAAACTTTAAAAACACAATCCGGTTTCGAATTTACAAACTCGCCCTTCAAAAAAAACTAAAGAAAAAGCATTCACTAGGCTACTATCCTGAATGGTATTTCCTTAGCGAAGCTTCTCTGCACGTGCTCGAAGTCATTGTAGTGCTCGCAGACTTTCACCTTGCCGAAATAATTGCCGTCCATCGCAGTGCGCGAGGGGTTCACCGGAAGCTTGAGGGTTTCCTTCTGGCCTGGCCCGAACCTCTCGAACCTCTTCTCGGCCTTCTTCCTGCTTATGCCCACGGTGCCGAAAGTGGCCTCCATGGGAAGCTCTACTTCAACCGAAACCATTTTTTCTGCACTGTCCTCGTTTTCGAGCTCTATTATGAGCTCCCATGCCTCCTTCTTGCGAAGGCTTATGCGCAGCGGAAACACGCTTGTCCTAATAGAAATTCCCATATTTGGCACCAGAATCAGAGTATTTCAAAATCGTCAGTCTTCTTGCCCTTGAGAGAATCGAGCTTCTGCTTGAGCTGCGTCCCCGTAGCAGGGCCAATGCCCGCTTCCCTGCCCTTGGACGGAGCTGAAACCGCCGTGCCTGAAGACTTGAGGCCTTTCCTGAAGGAATTGATTTCATCCATGCTCCCTTCGCGGAACTCGCCCTTGAACCTGCAGCGCAGGCATTCCTCGGCGCCGTTTATGAGCCTTTTCATGTCAAGCGAGCCGCATGAGGGGCAGTACCTGTGCTTCATAAGCAAAAGGAACGTGCGAAAACAATTAAAAGCCTGAGCAAAGGGGAAAAGGCGGGAAACTGGAGAAATGACTTATGGCCTGGAAAAAGAAATGCGCAAGGCCCCTTGGGCAGAAGCGGAAAAAGGCGCAAAACGGGCTATGCTTTCGAGCAGTCATGATAAGTTGCCCCGTGGAGCAACGTATTTATTCTCCAAAGCATTACTTTTGCGAATGGAAGTGCTCCCCCTCACCACAATCGGGATAATAATCGTAATCGCGATACTTGTCAGCGTACTTGTAAAGAAGTTCGGGCAAAACCCGGTGCTCGGCTACATCATCGCGGGGTTCGCGCTAGGGCCCTTCCTTTTGAATTTTTTGCACCCGACAGACCCGCTTGTGATAGGCTTTAGCGAAATGGGGCTTTTCATACTTCTATTCTACCTCGGGTTAGAGCTTTCGCTAAAGGACTTCCTTGCCGCGGGGGCCAGCTCTTTTTTCCTCGCACTGCTTGACATCGCGGGCTCGATTGCACTAGGGTTCATCATCGCTTACGCTTTCGGCTTTTCGATGGTTTTTTCACTGGTAATAGGGCTCATGCTCTTCTGCACGAGCACGGCAATAGTTGCAAAGTTCGCATTCGACAACAAGATAATAGATTACCCCGCGACAAAAATCTCCATTTCAATATTAATACTGCAGGATTTTCTCGGGATAATCCTGCTCGTTTTCCTAACGAGCTTTTCGAAAAGCGGGCAGGCAATAGACCTTGCCCTTAGCGCCGTGATGTTCGCGACAGCCGCGTTCTTTGTGGTTTACCAGCTCGGGCAGTGGGTCGAGGACTGGCTCACCAAAAACGGTTACGGCCACATTGAAGTGACGCTCTTCGCCCTGGGAATAGGGCTCATTGTAGCAACCCTTGCAAGCATCCTCCAGCTCTCAACCGCGCTCGGCGCGTACTTTGCAGGGTTCGCGCTCGCGGAAACGCGCGCAGGGCACAGGATAAAGAACGACATAAACTTCCTGCGCGATTTCTTCCTGGTTTTCTTTTTCGTGAGTTTTGGCACAACGATATTCTACAGCCACGCGGCGATGGGAGTGGTCATTCCGCCAACAGGCACGCTGGTATTTCTCATAGGGCTCGCAATCCTTCTCACAGTCGTTGGGACTATTGCGCACGGGGTTGTGTTCACGCTCTTCGGCCCGATTTTCGGGCTCAAGCGGGGAAATGACACGAGCCTTGGCGCAATCCTGCTCGGGCCCCTTGGCGAATTCGTCGTAATCATAGCGACTTCTGCGGTTGCAATCCTCTCGACGGAGGAAGCCCTCATACTTCCCACGATTTCCTTCCTCATAATCGCGGTGAGCGTTATACTCTTCCAGCCGATGTACTCGAACATTTCGCTGCACCAGCGGATTTTCGGGCTGCTCCCGAACATTTTCGCGGCAAGGGAAAAAACCCAGCTGGCAAAACACACCGACGAGTCGAAGGAGCACATGAAAAAAATCGCCCTCAACCTTTTTGTCGTGCTGGCAATTGGCTGGGTCGCGGTGCTGCTCTACGAGAGGCTGCCGCACATCGGAGTGCCCATAGTCTACAGCCGCGGGGTAACGACATTCATAATCTTCGCAATCTTCGCCGCCCTGCCATTCGTGCGCGCTCTGCGCGCCGCGAAAAGCCTCTACCGGCACATACACGGGAAAAAGGCGGCGAAGCTGGCAGCGGCTTTTGGGTAAAAGGCCTACCGCGAGGCTTGTGGACGCCCAAGGATAAAAGTTAAATAAAAGTTGGTATACTAATTAATCGTGAACACAATAACCATTGCCAAGGATAAGTATAATTTGCTCAAGAAAAAAGCCAAGTTCGCCGATGATGTGCTGCTCCAGCTTGAAAGGAGTTTCATGGACATCCGGGAAGGAAAAATAAGGAAATGGTCACATTAGGGGGTTTCAACCATTCTCTTATAAGCATCGGCATTTTTCAGCACCAAATCGATTATTTTCTGTTGCTCCTTTTTGCCGCAGAAACCGAAAGCCTGCCCGTTGAACTATTTTTGACAATTCATTTGGCGAAAGCGGCTTGAGCTTAGGCATTTACCACAACTTCTCTTATTCCGACGAATTTGTTCCGCGGTTTTTTGTTGAGCTCTTCCATTGACTCAATATACAATTCTATGGCCTCTTTCATATTGACCATGAGTTCCTTCAGGGTTTTTCCCTGTGAATAGCATCCTGGGAGTTCAGGAACTTCGCCGATAAGGTAGCCGTCAAGCCCTTTTTCAATTACCACACTGAACTTTTTTGTCATGCAAAAATATTGCTTGAACTTAATAAAAAGGTTTGCAGAACGCCTGTATTTCTATTCCCACTCCAGACTCTCTCCCAGTGCTATTTTTTTCGCTTTTCCCTCCGGCAACTCGATGAAGTATTTCGCGGCTTTCTTCGGGGTGTAATTTGGCATCCATGGGTGCAGCCGCGCCTTCTCGAAAACCTTTTTTTGCGCATCGAGATAGACGATGTCAATCGGGAATTGCACGAACATCATGTGCACGCTCGCCCCGACGCGGGTTTCATCCGGCAGAACGAAAATGAGCGCGTAATCGAATTTACTCTTTTCCTCGAACATCAGGCCCTTCATCCTCGTAAAAGCGGTTGATGCGAGACGTACATTTTCGATTATCTTTTGGCCTTTCGGGGCTTTGAAGAGCATTCGGAATCAGCGCTTTTTCTTCTCTTCCTTTATCATCTCGAGGCTGGGCACGATTATTTCCTCGAGCAGGGCCTTGGACTTTTCAGGCGTTATGCCGCTGTAGTTCTCATTGCGCAGCTCGTAGCGCAGGGATTCTATCTCGTCGAGCTTGCGCTGCATTTCGGAGACGATCTGCTCCACGCTCTTCTTCTGCACTGCCTGTGACTCTTCTGCCATGCTATCCCCTCTGTTTAGCCTATTATACGCTTTCCATGTTTAATAATGTTTTTCGCGGCCAAAAACGCGATGAAAGAGTTTTTTCGCACCGGCACCGAGGTTAAATCTGAAAAATACCGGCCCCTCTATTCGGCTGAAATGCGTTCAAGGAAAGATATAATAAGATTTGCCGAGTGTATTGGTTTTAGGCACCCTGCAAAAATCGCTAGATTGCAGGCTGCGAAATACGAGGTAGCCCCGTCGTCTAGCGGCCAAAGAATCCCAGTTCAGTAAATCGTTTTGTTTGAAAGATTGGTTTCTGCCGAAAGGATGACAGCCTCTGGAGCTGTATACCCCGGTTCGAATCCGGGCGGGGCTATTTTTTTACCATTTGCGCTATGCATAATAAATCTTCATTCAAACTTCTTTTCATGGTTTATGAAGTCCTTGAAACTGATACTTTTTTGAAAAGGTTTGGCACTCTTGACAAGGACGAAACGAATTGGGTAAGGAAGATTGTTGCGCAAATAGCTGAAAACCCAAGAGCTGGAAAGCCATTGAGGTTTGACTGGTTTAGGGAGAAAAAAATTCCGTGACAAGCGTCTTTATTACCTGGTTTATCATGATGTCAAAAAAATACTCGTTGTGGCTTTTGGCGGCAAAAAGGCAGCCACGCAACCTATGCCAACAGCGAAGGCAGGATAGTGGTCATTCCGGTGCATTCTGGAAGGAAAATAGATCGGGGGCTGCTCCTCAAAATAATAAAAAAAGAGCTTAAAATGACAAGAGAAGAATTCGAAAAATTGATTTAAGCGCTGAAATTTCAAAATCCGCCCTGCCCGACGTACTTGTCCTTGCACGCCTCCGAGCAGAAGCCCGAATAGAAGAGGTGGCGCGGGGTTGATTCCCTGGTTATTTCCTTCTTGCACGACGTGCACTTTTTTGTGTCCGGCATTGCATAAGTTTTCCCGGATTTCTTCGTGAACCTGCTGATGTCCATTAATGCAGAACGAATTGAATGTAATTTAAACCTAACCCCCGCAGGCAACTGCTACATAAGAAATATGTTTATTAAGATGTGAAAAAATAGTTTATTGGTAATATGAGGCAACACAAGACAAGGCCTGTAGCAAACCTGATGGGGGAAATAAGGGGTTCTCGGGCAAGGGCTTCTGGAAGGGAAGTGCTGAGTTTAATAAAGCAAATAAATGCCCTCGAGCCCGGGCAAACTTTGGCTGTCGGAAACAAAATATTCGCGAGGGCCAGGAAAGGCAAGATAGTGGTGAGCCGACTCGAATAATGTTCAACGCGTTCATACGGGCTGAACTAATCCATTAAATACCCGCAAGGCTGCGAGCCTCTTGTGCAGCAGCATAAGTTCAGCTCGGTTGAAATAGAGAAGGCACTCGGCTGGAGGGCCTTTGGGTTTGCTGAAAGCGAAAAGGCGAAAACCCTCTCCTCGAACCCTGTGCGCGAAATAATAGAGCTGAAGGGCGGGAAAAAATTTTACATCCTCAAAAGCATCCCCGAAATAAGCAGCGAGGAGGCGATGCTCCTTCGCAGCGTAATTGAGGAGTACAGGAACTCGCCGCAGAATGAAACGCACTTTGACGCGGAGCAGGAACTGCTCTCTTACTGCGAAGATAATTTTTTCGATGCGGACAAAGAGCAGCTCTCATACCTAAAAAAAATCCTTAAAGCAATGGCCTGCGAATCTGGGATAATTTCCGGGTTTCTTGAAGATGAATCGCTTGAGGAAATAGTGGTGATAGGGCTTGGCAAGGCAAAACCAATCCATGTTTTCGACTCGGTTTTCGGCTGGCTCCCCGCGAACATTTACTTCTCGAGCGCCGAGGAGCTGCGCAACATCATCAACGCCATGGCATCCCCGCTCGGAAGGAGGATTACCATGCAAAGCCCGAGGCTCAACGCGGTGCTAAAGGACGGCTCGAGGCTAAATGCATGCATAGAGCCGGCCTCGCTTTCAGGGCCGGCCATCACCATAAGAAAATTCAGGGCAAAGCCCCTCACCCCTGCAGACCTGCAGGCGATGGGCTCATGCTCGCATGAGCAGATGGCATTTTTGTGGATGGCGATGCAGGCAGACTGCTCGCTGCTTGTGTGCGGGAACACCGGCTCTGGAAAAACGACGCTGCTAAATAGCCTTTTCAATTTCGTGCCGCAAGAGGAGCGTATTATAATAATCGAGGAAACCCCGGAAATCAATGTTCCGCACAGCCACCTCATAAGGCTCGGCACCGCGGAAGGAATCGGCATAGGGATGGGAGAACTTATAGAGAACACGCTGCGCATGCGGCCGGATAGGGTTGTTGCGGGAGAAGTGAGGAATGGCGAAGAGCTCTGCGCATTCATAGACACCCTGCTCGCGGGGCAGGGGAAGGGAAGCTCCTTTCAATTTGCATCCATGTAGTTCAAAAAAATTATTTATTTGAAAAATATTTTTTTAGAATTAGTTGCAAGTATAAGGGCTATGTTTTATTTAATTGTTTCTTTTGGAGGGGCGGTGTAGAAATCATATTTACTTTTAAATCGGGTTTCCTTCTTTTGCCAAACAGAATTCATTTCAGGCTTCTTTTTTTGGAAAATTTGGAGATTAACGTCCGTTAAACACAATAAAAATGTTTAAAGGGGGGGTGCATAGTTTATGTTGGTAAAGATGAATAAAGCCGTTCCAATTGCATTTTTGATTCTCGTAATTGGAGTTGTTCTGGTTTCTGGTTGTGCAACAACCCAGAACAACAATCAAAACAATCCGCAGGGACAAAATCCACAAGGCGGAACACCCCCAGCAAACAATCAACCTTCAAATAATCAGCCAGCTAACAATGGTGGAAGTAATGAAGTGCCGTCACAACCACCGGCGCTTCCGGAATGAGGTGAAAAAATGAAAAAAATGTTTTTGTGTGCAATTGTGATATTGGCGTCTTTAGCCTTTATTGGCCAAGTAGGCGCAGTAAGTATAATGAATGGTCAGGCCACAATAGAAGGCCAAAGCGGCCCAAGCGGAATACTAACTATGAATCTTGAAAGTGGATGGAATATTGTACCCTTGAAAAATTTTTTCAGTTCCGCTTCTGGTCGTTATTGGGACTATTTTAGGAATGGCAAGACTACTTGTGACCAGTCAATATTCCAGAGTTCATGGATGTATCTTCCTTCACAAAATCAGTACCACAAAATAGCGGTAATAGATGACTGGATAAGTGCCGATACAAGAGACGATTCAGTACTTCTTTCAGAAAAACAAAGCAAATCATATAACGGCAATTCTGGCTCAGTTTGGGTTTACACGCCAAAAAGCTGCGCACTGACAGCCGACGATGGCGCATACTGGACTTTCCCAACAATGGGCGATTACTATACACTAAAAGCAGGATGGAACTTTTTTGTCATCGACCGTGCAATGGCGGCAAAGGGAGCAACATTAAAAGCAACCTTGAATGGGTGTAATGCAGTAAAATACAACATGTGGAATAATACAACCCAATCTTGGAAGTACAATCCAACACCAACAATAAACGATTCTACCACAGACATCTGGTCAAGAAAACTCACAGATAATGACGCATACACAACAGTCATTGTAAAAACAACAACAGATTGCCAGCTTACAACAGATTCAATAAAAGATTCTACGGCGCCCCCCACTATTCCAAATTAATGGGGGCGCATCATGGCATTCATGAATTATTTGCCATATTTACCCGGAGTTTTGGGCACCGTTATTCTACTTTATGCATTTTTCAGTTTGGTAAAAGGCAAAGTAAGTTATCCTATACCTGGAGGAAGCAGCCTCGCTGGACTAACCAAATGGAAAACTGCCTTAAAATCTGAAAAACCAATTTGGTTCTGCTATGGAATAGCCGTATGGGTAATTGCAGGACTTATTTTGGTTTGGGTATGCTTACGCTATTTTTATCCTTGACTGTGATATCCCTTTACTCAATCGTCACTTTTCCGTTCTCTATGCGCCAGGTGATTTGCTGGCCTTTGACGTCCCGGCTCAGATGTGATAGACCTTGGCACAACAGATTTCACGGCAAATGGGGACGATGATATAACACTCATATTTTTCGGCGAACAGTACAAACTAAAATCTGCAAAGCTCACTTCTCCGATTCAGTTGGTGCTTGAAAAATCCTCTTAAAGCAACAGTTCTTTCGAATGGGCGCCGGGTGCTCTAAAACAGCGGGTTATTAATTCGGTGAAAACAAAATCATATTGCAATGCTTCAAAGAGTTGACCTTCAAAAGGCTGGATTTTCAGAAGAACAGGCGACTGCATTATCAAAGGATGCGAGGTTTGCCAGAGTGCTCAGGAACTGGAGCGTTACAAGGTTACATGGCAGAATGGGGGAAATTTGCAGGGTTTACGGGGTTTCGAAAGAAGTGGTTGCAAAAGCAGTTGCAACGCAACCAAAATTCTTGCCACTTGACCACGAAAGAGTTCTAAAAAGCATCACAGCCACTTATGGAATTACAAGAGAAATTGCCGCCAAAGCGGTTTTCAAGTTCCCTGCTTTTGCAGGCTATGACCACCAAAAAGCCCTGAAAAACGTGGCGAAAAAATATGCCACGACAAAACAAGAAGCGACCCATGCAATAATACAATTCCCTCCCCTAGTCAGCATAGACCATAGCAGGTTACTGAAAGACATTGGCAAAATATATGGCGTGCCGCACAGTGCAGCCGCAAAAGCAGTTATGGGTTTTCCGGCATTCGCGGGCTATGACCACCAAAGAGTGATAGCGGAAATAATGGCTAAATATTCAACAAATAGAAAAATGGCTGCATATTCAGTAATCAGAAACCCCAGAATGGCAAGTTACAACCACGAAAGGCTGCTCAACGAAATATCAGAAGCATATAACATCAGCAAACAAACCGCGGCCCGAACAATTTTGACACACCCAAAAATTGCAGGCACAAACCACAAAAGGGTTGTTGAGCAAGCCACCAGACTAGGAAAACCGGTTGGCCTAACAAAAGAACAAGTAACCGCAGCATTACTCGAAAACCCGACCCTCACAAGCTACTCAATGCGAAGAAACCTCGCAGCCATCAACGCAATCAGCAGCGCCGCCCAAAGAACAGGAGTTGACATCTCCCCGCAAGAAGGACTAGAACTCTACAAAAAATTACACATCCAAAGCCCATACCCAGTTATCGGGACAAAAAAATCCGAAAAATTCTTCCAAGGAAAAACAAGCAAAATGGGGCAAACAGCACAAAAAAGACTGCAAAAAAGACCAAATTAGGGATTATTCTCGTAGTTGCGCGTTCACTTTATTTTTGAGTTGCACCCATTTGCCGTATTCTTCGAGGAAGTAGTTGAATGCATCTGAGTGCTTTTTCTTAAAGTCTTCCAGTTCTTGGTCAAACTCCTTGCTTTTGCCGAACCTTCTGAGTTGTGTTTGGTGCTGCAAATGTATCTACCTCTGGAAGATGTTCGTGCGCTGGTTGCTTTTATTGTTTTTGTTTTCAAAGTCCAAAAGTCTTGGAATTTTTATGCCAGATTTTGGAATGCGTGAACAAAACCTTTTTATAAAACCGGAACCGCGTGTCGTTTAGAGAAAATTTTTTCTCACAAACGGAGGTCTCATCTATGGAGAAAAAAGTGTTTGCAGTAATGTCGCTGCTCTTGCTCTTAGCCCCTTTGGGTTTTGCGGCTGGTGTTGCTGACATTACAGCACCAGTAACAAAAATCTACGATGCAATCAAGGGAATTGTCACAGTGCTCGGCATGATAGCAATAACGGTTGCCGGGGCAATGTACATGTTCTCAGGCTCAAACATACAGTCAAGAGAGAACGCAAAGAGCATGGTCTCATACGCAGTCGTGGGCCTTGTTCTCGTGTGGGTCGCGCCACTCATAGTGAATTATCTCTCTGCGCCAGTAGGAGTGTAGGGAGGCAAATAAAATGAAGTTTGCTGAATTGCTCCTGCCAATGCTGCTAATTGGGCTCATTTTTGGAGGCCACACAGCTTACGCAGCCACTGCACCACCTGCACCAATAAACATTAACATTGACTTGTCAGGAGTAATCAACGCAATAAACAACTCAGCAAGCAGCGCAAACAGCACCCAAAACACGAATACGGATTTGCTGAAAAACACAATGAACGGGCTTTCACTCGACTTTTTCGGCCTGTTCACGAATTCAGGGAAGGCAGCGGTAAGAGGCTTCAACACCACCCTACTCGGCCTCACCGCAAACCTTCTCTCAGCCAACCCAGACCCGGAATCAATGTACAAGCTCTGGCAATCAATAACCCTAATCATCTCATCATTCTACCTAATAATTTTCATGATAGTAGGATTGAAATTCCTGACATCCGGCCACAGCGTCGAAGGCAGAGAAAAAGCCAAAGGCTGGCTCAAAAACGCATTCATGATGATAATAGGGGTAAACGTGTCCTTCTACCTCTACAAACTCATACTCGAACTCTCAACAGCAATAACAAAATACATCTGGATAACCGGCTTCGAAAACTTCTTCACCGACTCAATACTAACCGGAGCAGGATTCGTAATGCTCATCTTTTCAGCAGCAACAATAGGCCTAGCACTCATCACACTCTTCCTACGCTACGCCTTCCTATTGATTGCAGTATTGCTCTTCCCAATCGGAATATTCCTGTATTATACTCCGAATCTCCAGAATTGGGGAAAAATAATTTTCAATTTAATCGGAATTGCATTGTTCATGCAATTCATAGACGTCATAATCTTCCTCGCCTCAAACCAAATAATTACAGCCTTCACAGGGGAACCCGGACAGGCCTTCATCCCAGCACTCGCATTCGCCCTAGTCGCAATAATCAACATACTAATGACCGTTTACGCTGTCCTCAAGTCTGCGTTTTCAATAGCAGACAACGCGCCAATATTGAGCTATGCATTCGGCGCACTCTCCGGACAGATAGGAATGCTGGTAAATTCACTCAAACCCGCGCCAAAACCCGCGCCGCTTGAAGGAAACACGGTGCAATAAGGATGTGAAAAAATGATTTCAATACACTATAATAGTTTTTTTCTAGATGTCACTAAATCTTGCCATTTTTTAGTCGGTTCTATAATAACGGGAGAGTCGACTAATGACCTAGTAAAATGGCCAAGAGCTACAAGTTTGTTTATCGAATTAATTCGATGCCTCGAAGCTCCACGAGAAAAGAAACTTTTTGCACCACGATGCGTTAATTCCCCCAATAGATATTGTGCAGGAGAAACTGTATGTTCACGAACAAATTGTTTGTTCGCTCTTCCCCATAAATATTCCACATCAATATTCCTTCCATCATTTACAGGCTTATACAACAAAGCGGCTGAAATATTTCCTTCAGATAAAATTCCTAAAAATTTGAACCCGTGCCGCTCCAAAACTAAATCAACACTAGTTGGCGATGAAGTGGCTACTTGTTTGCGAATAAAAGATCTGTCACCTTCACTTAAAGCAGAAAAATTCTCAACTAATTTGAATGAACTATTTCCTATCATAGAAAAACAAACAATGGAGGTAGTATAAATGTCTTACGAGATTCCAAAAAACCTGAAATATGAAGAAAAAATACTATTCAACCTTTCACTTTGGCAAGCTGGCTCACTTGGACTGTTCGGAGCCATTGCAGCCATAATTTTCACAAAAACGCCGCTTGCGTTTGAAATCAAGGCCGGAATTGCACTAGTAGTTGCCCTTGTCGGAGTGGGTTTTGCTTTCTTCGACCTCAAAGAACACGCTGCAAACTCACTCGGATTCATAACAAAGCCCAGAGTAATCGGGCATTTGGACAAGGAGATGCAAAAATTCATAGAAGTCAAAACCATTAACAACGAAATCATTACACTCAACAATGGGGCAATGAAGGCAATATTGCAAGTCCAACCAATAAATTTCCACATACTTTCAGCAAGACAGCAACAAGCAATAATTTCAGCCTACAAAGATTTTTTGAACTCCCTTGACTTCCCTATACAAATAGTAATGAGGACAGTAAACCTAAGCCTCGAAGAGTATTTGCAGCACTTGGAAGCAAAAGTGAAAAAAGCAAAGAATGAGAAGCTACAGGCACAATTCAATGACTTCCAAGGCTTTGTCCGAGGATATATAGAGCAAAACGCCGTCAAGAACAGGCTATTCTACATTGTCATCCCAGCCGACGAAAAAGACCAAAAAAAAGCCCACAACCAACTTGGCATCCGCATCAAACTCTGCCAAGACAAATTGAAAAATTGCAATCTTTCAACAAAAAGGCTCACAACCAACGAACTTGTTTCAATGCTTGCAAGCTATTTCGAAGGCTTCATAGAAACCCAAAACGAGTACCAATCAATGCTAACATTACTAGACAAAAAACAAAACGGAGTGATTGAATGAATGAAAAAACAGAAAGAGCAATAAGACAAGTCCCACACGAAATCAGGCGGCAAACCAAAGTAATGGCAGCAATAGGCGAAGCCCTCATTGACACCAAAATCAAAACAATCAAAAGCCAAAGCAAATTCGCCAAACACCACCTCAAGAAAGCATGGGATAGAGCGCTACAATCTCAAAAGTTGCCTGGGAAAAGCGTAGTGCCTAAAGAAAAACAGGCAAAAAGGTAAGAAAATAGCCAGTATAGTGCCTAAAAAGGCGATAAAAATGAGCTTCACACGCACAAAAAACATCAACGGAAACCAATACACCTACCTAGTCAAAAACGAACGCATAAACGGCAAGGTGGTGCAGAAGAACCTGAAATATTTGGGGAAAACCGTATGACCGAACTCTCAAGCCTGCTCAAGCCATCGCTCGTCAAAAATGAAGTGGACTTTTTTCAAGTCAATGAGCAGTTCGGGCGCGTAATAATGGCCGTAGGCTACCCCCGCACCATACGCGAAGGCTGGCTAGATTCAATAATATCCAGCGAAGGGAACTTTGACATGAGCATCCACGTCAAGCCATCACACATCGAAACAGTAATGTCACAACTCAACCAAGAACTTGTAAAACAGGAAGCCGACATGATGGCAGCCCAGATGAAGGGAATAGTAAACCCTTCGCTAAAAATCCAGCACGATGACACAATGCGAGTGCTCGAAAAACTACAAAAAGGCGAAGAAAAACTATTCAACATCGCTCTTTATATAGGCGCGAAGGCCTACGACAAAGAAAAACTTGAACTGCTCACCAAAAAAATCCTCTCGGAACTAAACTCAATAATGGTTATACCAAAAATACCGTTTTTGCGCATGGTCGAAGGAGCAAAATCAGTCTACCCCATACAGGAAGACAAGCTCAATGCCAACAGGAACATACCCAGCGATGCACTCGCAGCCTGTTTTCCGTTCACCACCGCTTACCTGAATCTTGATTCAGACGGAATACTATTCGGCCTCAACAAAAACAACAACATCCCAATAATTTTAGACCCTTTCAAATTCGCAAACTATAACGGCCTGATTCTAGGCACTTCCGGCGGGGGAAAAAGCGTCACCGCGAAATTATTCATTTTGAGAAATCTTTTGCGCGGAGTAAAAACAATCATAATAGACCCACAAGGCGAGTACGCAGAGCTTACACAAAAGCACGGCGGCCAACTCATTGAAATCCACCGCGAAAGCGAAACCATAATCAACCCTTTCGATTTGATGAGCGCAGACCTTGGGGAGAAAACCATTTCGCTTATGGATTTGTTCAAGATAATGTGCGGCGAGCTCACAGAAGTCCAAAAAAACATTCTAGACAAGGCAGTGCATAAAGTCTACCAAGAAAAAGGCATCATAGCAAATGCACCTGAAACCTGGATAAAAGAACCACCAATAATGGAAGACCTCTACAACGAAATACTGCACGAGAAAAAAACCGCGACACGCCAAGAAAGAATGACCTACGAAGCACTCGAAAACAGGCTACGCATCTATGTGCACGGCTCTTTCTCATTCATCAACAAGCAAACCAACCTCGACCTCAACAACGACCTCATTTGCTTTAACATCCAAAACATGCCTTCCCAAATCAAGCCAGTAATGATGTATCTCATAATGGATTTTGTCCACAAAAAAATGAACAAAGACCACGAACGCAAAACACTCGTAATAGACGAAGCATGGTCGCTGCTAAGGTTTGCAGAAAACGCCAAAAGCATTTTCGAACTCATCAAAACTGCCAGAAAATTCGGATTAGGAATACTCATTATAACTCAGGAAGTTGAAGACCTGCTCTCCTCGGGCGCGGGAAAAACAATCCTCGCAAACACCTCGTGGAAATACCTTTCAAGACAAGAACCAGCAGCCATCTCAGAGCTTGCGGAAAAATTCCACTTGAACAGCGAAGAGCAAAATTACCTGCTGACAGCAATGCCGGGCGAAGGCCTCTTGTTTGCAATGAACGACCACATCCCCCTAAAAGTCGTCCCTTCGCCGGAAGAATACCAGTTGATTACAACAAACCCGGATGAAGTGCGCAAAAGGGAAGAGAAACTCAAGGAATTAGGCACTACAAAAGAAAACCTCGAACCATACAAAATAGAAAAAAATTACTACAAAATCAAAGAACTCAACCCCGACCAAACAGAATTCCTCAAAAATAATGGTTTTGTACAAGCCCGCCTATGCGGCCTTGAGAACTCCTCGCAATGGTATTTGGTCAAAAAGCCCGGAGAAAAAGAAAGCATAGAGCATTACTTCATGGTGCAAACCATAGCCGAAGAGCTCAGGA
>CAMTXJ010000010.1:0-19036 GCA_947085695.1 uncultured Candidatus Peregrinibacteria bacterium
ATGGCACGGGTTCAAACTAAGGACAACTGTATTTTAGGTGAAGGACTTGACAACCAACCCCGGGCCTGAATATTTCCTCGCGCAGGAGCGCTATGACGAGGCAAAGACCACGCAGCAAAAAATCATCGCCCTCACCGAGATGATAAAGTTCTGCCCGCGGCACAAGGCGAGCGAAAAGCTCCTCGCAGAGCTCACTTACAAGCTCTCAAGGCTAAAAAAGGAGGCCGAGGGGGAAAAGGCCCAGCTCGCAAAGCGCGGCGGCGGAAACTCCATCAATGTTAAAAAGGACGGGGCCGGGCAAATCGTGATTTTGGGCGCGCCGAATTCCGGCAAGAGCTCCCTTCTCAAAATGCTCACAGGAGTAGATGTGGAAATCGCGGATTACCCATTCACGACAACCAAGCCGGAAGTCGGGATGATGAACTACCGGGGAGCGCGGGTGCAGCTTGTCGAAGTGCCAGCGCTAATAGAAGGCAGCAGCGAGGGCAAAGCCAATGGAACGCAGGTTTTGGGCCTTGCGAGGAACGCCGATGCGATAATTGTGATATACCGCGATGAGGCAGAAAAGCAGATGGTCACTCGCGAACTTGCCAAAACCTCGATAATAATCACGCGCAAAAAGCCGCGCATCACAATACTCCAAAATTCCGAATACAACGGAATAACGGTTGCGGGGAAGCAGTTCCTCAAAATAAGCGAAAAGGAAGTAGAGGACATCCTGAAAGGGTCCGGCATCCACAAAGCCAGCATCCTGCTCGAGGAAGACACCGGCAGGGAAAAGCTCGCCGAAGCGCTTGACGAATCGCTGGACTATAAAAACGCGCTTTTCGTGAAAACCGGAAGTGAGGGCAATTTTGACGAGCTGAAGGCAAAAATTTTCGGTCTTCTTGAAAAAATCATTGTCTACACGAAAAAACCCGGCATGGAAGCTGATTTGAATGACCCCTTGAGCGTCAAGGAAGGGTCGACCGTCGGCGACATCGCAGTGCTCGTGCACAAGGAACTTGCCAGCAGCATCAAATACGCAAAGGTGTGGGGCTCGACGAAATTCGAGGGGCAGAGGGTCGGGAAGGATTACAGGCTAAAAGACGGCGACATAGTGGAAATTGCAGCATGAGCGGCGCTTTAATCAATTCAGCATGGGCAATCAAATTTATTTCACCCTCAACGCTTCATGGGGATTTCCTTTATGGTGCCATCGCTCACCTTGAGCATGCGCTGCGCGATTTTGTTGATAAAATAGCGGTCATGCGAGATTGCCAAAATCGCGCCGTCGTAATTTAGGAATGCGGTTTCGATTATTTCGCTAGCATCCGTGTCAAGATGGTTGGTCGGCTCATCCAGCAGCAGCAGGTTTGGCTTGCCGATCAGGATTTTGAGCAAATTCAGCCTCGATTTCTCCCCCATGGACAATTTTGAAATAGGCTTGAATACCTCATCATCCGAAATGAACCCGACCATTGAAAGGTTCTTGCGGGTCTTGGCCATGTCCTTTAGCAGCGCATGGATTTCATCGTAGAGCGTCAGATCGCTTGCAAGATCGCTCAATTCCTGGTCTGCATAGCCGAGTTTTGCCTGGTGGTCGAAAGCCATTGTGCCGGAAAGCGGCTTCACCCTGCCTTCAATTGTTTTGAGGAAGGTGCTCTTGCCAATCCCGTTCTCCCCTATAAGGATAATGCGCTGATGCGCCCCAACCATTAGGTGGATATCTGAAATGAGCGGCCTGCCATAGCCGACATCGAGATGCTCGATTTCCAGAACAATGTTCGAGCGTATGGGCGAGGCCTCAAAATGGGTCTCGAACCTTGATTTGTCCATGTCCGGCTTTTCAACGATTGCACGCTTTTCAAGCAGCCTTTCGCGGTATTTTCCCTGTGTGACTTTCTGCGGGCTTTTCCCGATGCGCGCAATCTTGTCCCTCTCGATTACGAGGTATTCATTTTCATTTTCGTATGCGGTTTTTTGGGCCTCGAATGCTGCATTGCGTGCCTTTACATATGCCGAATAATTGCCGTTGTACTTTACCAATTTCCCTTTCTCGATTTTCAGTATGGTGTCGCAGACCATGTCCAGGAAATACCTGTCGTGCGTGACCATGAGGATGGTTCCCTTGAAGTTGCGCAAATATTTTTCCAGGATATCGAGCCGCTTGAAATCGAGGTGGTTTGTCGGCTCGTCAAGGAGCAAAAAATCTGATTCAGAGCAGAGTATCTGCGCAAGGGCGGTGATTGCGCGCTGGCCCGTTGAGAGCTGCCCGACTTTTTGTTCGAGCCATGAATCCTCAATTTCAAGGGTTGCGAGGACGGATTTGATCTTGTTTGCCGGCTGCGGGCCTTGTTGTTTTGCAATCAGTGATTGCAGCTCGACAAAGCGCTCTATCAGTTTCGCCACCCGCGCGCTGTTTTTATGGACGGCGGGGTTTGCGAGCTGTTTTTCGATATCGCGGAATTCATCCTGCAAAGGGACATGGTGGTAGGCTGCCACGCTTTCCAGCAGGGTTTGCCTCACGCTCTTTTCCATGTCCAAACCGATTTCCTGTGAAAAATACGTGGCCTTTCCTCCATATTTAATCTCGCCCGTGTAATCAACCTGGCCCAAAATTGCCTTGAGAAACGTGGTTTTTCCTACCCCGTTGCGCCCAATGAGCCCGACCTTCGAGCCGTCGGCAATGCCCACACTCTCATCGCGGAGTATTTCCCTCTTGCCGATTGAAATGGAGATATTTTTGACAGAAAGCGCCATATAGAAATATAAATACCAATCATTTAAAACCCGTTAATCTGTTTGGGGCGGAACGGCTGCAGATGGGCTTTTGAGGCTCGGACTGGGAACGCTTTAATATCAAAAGATATCTTTAAATATTATTAATGGACTATTTCTTCATGTGGTCGTTTGCAGAAAGACAAATACGAGATAATCGTAATGAGGCACGCGTTCATCAGGGCATCACAAAGGGGCATTGACCCTTATTTGCTTGAACGCACCCTGCAGACAGGCACAATGAAAAAATTCGGGAAAAACAGGCTGAAAATAGAAAAGAAGTTCAAAAAATTCACAGTAAGATGTGTTGACGAAATAATCAGAAACATTCTCAAGATAGTTACAATAACAAAAAAGGTGAAAAGATGAGATGCCCAAAATGTTCCGGAAAAACGGTTGAAAGGACTGGCGCCACCCCTGAAGGCGTGGAATATCAGTACCACAAGTGCGTTGAATGCGGGGAAGAAACAGTCGACATGAAACAACTGCACGCCGTTGCGGAAAAATACAGAAAAATGAAAAGGTACACCGCAAAACTGTCCAAATGGGGAGAAAGTATTGGAATTAGGATACCTAAGGAATTGGTGAGGCAGTATAACCTCAAAGAAAACGACGAGCTTTCATTGATACCGGAGAAAAAGGCCATCAAATTAATAGCTGAATGAGAAGGGTAGCAAGAGTGAAAAGACAGGACTTGGGAAAACCAACAAGCCTTAGGTTCGAAATGAGGGCAACTGGATTTATTGCAATTCCGGGGCAGTTTTGCATGGAAAATAAAAAAATCGCGTTCCTTATTCCAGCCTATGGCTCGATTGGCCTGCAGTCGTGGAGCAGCCACATAAACCTTCTCATGAATGCGCAAAAGTTCTGTGACCCTTCCATAAATCCTCATCCCTTCGGTGAGGGTCGGACACGAAAAAGCCATGGTAATCTGATGCCCTAACGCGCTTTTTCACTTCGATTTAAAAAAAGCAATCCGGGGCTGCTAGCCCCGGAAAAAAATGGATACGCGGCCACAAATGGCCAACACAGTACCCGACTTTTTTGGCAAAAGGCCGGATCAGTTGTTCTTCTGGAGTTCCTTTATCCGCTCGGACACGCCCTTAGCTTCCTTTTCGAGCGCCTCCTGGTACTCCTTTAGCATTTCCACTTTCTCTTCTTTTGTGAGGAAGCTCCTGCTTGTGCAGCCGCAGCCTCCGTCGTAGCACATTCCCATTCCAAAAACCTCCTTTCCTTGGGTGAAAAACCCGAATTGATATCGGGTATGCGATATACAAACGCAACTGCTTTTATATGTATCGGTCACCCAATATGTAGGGGCGGGGAATTCTTAAAAACAGGGCAATATACTATTTAGAGTGGTTTTATGGAAGGAAAGGATTACGAAGGGTGCTGCGACATGCGGGGCATGCTGGGCTTTCTCATACTTTTCATGCTTTCGAAAAAGCGCATGCATGGGCAGGAAATAGCGGACGAGATAGAGAAGCGCAAGGGCTGCAGGCCGAGCCCTGGCACCATCTACCCCGCGCTCAAATCTCTAAAGGAGGATGGCTTCATAAAGGAAAAGAAATCAGGGAAGACAATCTCCTATGGCCTTACTGAAGAAGGAAAGAGGGCTCTCAAGGTGGCAAAGCAGAGGTTTGTGCGCACTTTTGTTGGCCTTTTCGAGTGAGCACCGCCTTTTTGAAAGGGCGCGCTTTTCTTTAGGCATACTCGCTCTTTGATTTCACTTCAATTCTTATTTAGGCTGTGCGATATTGAATGCTTTTCAGGCATATCACCCTTTTCCGCCCTCGGAGCCGAAGTATATGAGCAGGCCGAATAGGAGCACTGCAACGGAATAGAGGGGCAGGAATTCTCCCGGGCCGGAGGGGGAAAATGGGTAGAAGCACAAATCGAAGAGCCTCTTGGAGCAAAAAGAGCCCAGGTACTCGAAAGCGATCCCTGCAATGCCAAGGCCTGAAACCGCGAGGCCTATTTGCTTCAAGTCCATGAATAAACATTGCCATGGAAATATTTAACCCTAGCGCAGGCAAAAAGCCATGGCCAGAATAACCGTTTTTTCCAGGAAGGGAGTGATTAGGAAATTTATAATAAGCCCAAGAAACAAGAATAATCCATGCAGCAAACCCTCAACTTCGGCAAGGCGGAGAAGGCGAAAATAAAGGAAATCCTCTCTGCCTTCGAGCAGGCCCCGGTCACGAACTATTTCGAGGAGCTGCGCGCGAAAAAGGGCGGCTGCACTATAACCCTCTACGAGTCAGGAAAAATTTCAATACAGGGCTCTGATGCGGCAAAAGTAAAGGATGAAATCCTCTCCATGCTGGGCCTGAAAGAAGAGCTTACAATAGGCATTGATGAGACAGGGAGGGGCGAGCGGGACGGCCCTATGGTAATTGCAGGGGTCCTCGGGGACACGAATGCGATGAGGGAGATGCGCGACAGCAAGAAAACCGGCAACATTTCGGCAAAGGAAAAAGTGGTTTCGGGGAAAATGCTCGGCTCTGTCGCAATCACGCTCAATTCAGCCCTAATCGATATTGCGCGCAACAAGGGGCTTGACCTCAACAAAATAGAGGCGCACGCGATGGACAAGATTGCAGAGTTCCTTTCTCTTTTCGGCGATGCGAAAATAATAGCGGACGGCGCGCCGATGAAGACCGCCTACAAGGGCATAAAGTTCCTGCCTAAAGGCGATGACATAGAGCCGGTAGTCGGTGCCGCGAGCGTGCTCGCAAAGCACCTGCGGAACAATTCTTCCGATAAGGGCGAAAGGAAGACTTGGAAAAAGAAAGATTCTTGAATGCGGAGCCAGGCCCTTGCGAAGCAAGGTCCATCGCTCCCAACCGCCGAAACGGTTGAGGAAAACCTGGAAGAAGAAAGAACCATAACTCCTGGCCCAAAGAGAGAAATTCTGCTACAGAAAACAATTAAAAAAAGTCAAAGTTCTTTGACTTCTTTCCTGGTGCCGTCATCGTTGTACTTGTAAATTTTCCCCGGTTCCTCATCCCTGGTCTTTTTGTGCGCGCCGCTGCAGAACGGAGGCGTGGTGCTCAACCCGCACATGCATATCCACTTGCTCTCATTCCCTATTTTCACTTCCATTGGGCCCTGCGCTGTCTTGAGGACATATCTTGGCATCAAATCCCTCCAAGACCATTATGGGGCAAAAATAGTTAAAACTGTTGTGGTTGTCACAAAGAGGAGCGGTAGATTATCTTGTGCAGCTCATCGCGCGAAACATTCTTTCCCTTGTGCGTGTTCTTGAAGGAGCGCGCCTTGATAGTTACATTGTTGTTCTGCAGCTCTGTTAGTATGTCCTTGATTGCGATTATCTCCGATTCCGCGGTCGACCTGAAATTGTCGAGCCTCTCGATTTTCTTTCTCAAGGACAAATCGATGCCATAGCCCTGGTGGCCTTTATTGGCCTGCGATAGCTTTGCCTCTATGCCCTGTATCCTTGCATGAGCCAATTCAAGTTTCTTTTCAATTGGCGCAATGCCAGAAGAGGGAATGAACACCGCCTGCTCGAAAGCATTGGGTTCAGAGCCTGCCGTGACCTGTGAAACCAAATCAGGGGTTTTTCTCCCGGATGCGAAAAACGACAAAAGGGCATTGCCTATGCCCAATGCAACTACCAGCACGAGCAGGAACACTGTAATAAAGGTCATAAAATAGTCAAAGCAATTACTTATTTTAAAGCTTTTCCCCGAAAAGCGAGGAGAAATTCTTTCCAGTGGCAAGGGCCAGCTCATCGGCCCTGACGCCCTTGAGCGCCGAGGCTTTTTTGCACACTTCGGGTATCCAGGACGGCTCCGAGGTCTCGCCTGAAAACTTGACAGGCGCATCGGTTTCAAGCAGCAGGTTTTCGAGTGGTATTGCCTTCACGACCCCGGCGGAGGCATTGTCTGAAAAAATTATTGGGCCGCAGGAGATGAAATAGCCCAAGGAGACAGCCCTTGCGCTGGTTTTTTTGCTGTTGGTAAACCAGTGCATGTGCACCTTGTCCGCGCCCATTTCCTCGAGGATGTCAAGGCACCTTGTTTCAGCATACCTCGCATGCACAACTACCGGCTTTTCGTGCGCGAGCGCTATTGAGATGAATTTCCTGAAAACCCGCTCCTGCAGGACCCTCTTTTCAGGCGTGGAGGCGTACTTGAAATCAAGCCCGACCTCCCCTACCGCACAGGCTTTGGCGATGTTTTTTTCAACAAGCGAAAACGAGCGTTCAAGCTCATCTTCGCCCATCCCAAACACATTCGCAGGGTGTATCCCGATGCATGCAAGCACTTCCGAGAACTCTTTTGAAAGCGAGAGGTTCTTGCCTATGGATTCGAAGCTTGTGGAATTTGAAAGTATCCTCTGCACCCCGGCCTTGCGCGAATTCTCGACAATCTGGACAGGGTTCTCAAACCAGTCGAGGTGGCAATGGGAATCTGCTAACAAAACAATCAACCTTTAAAAATTAACCTTACCATAATCGACTAATAGCGAAAACAATAAATGCGGTGCTAATAGCATGAAACCCACGTCTGCAGCCAAAGCAAAGGAAACCGAAGAAAAGAGGCAGGGAGAGCAGAGGAGCACCGAGAAGTTCTTCAATTATGACAGGGCTGCATCCAAACAGGCCAAAACTGGTTTTCCGATTTACCTTATTGCAATACTGCTCATACTGGGCATAGTGGCTGGCGCCGCAATCACCCTAACCCTCACAAAGCAGCAGCCTGCCCCGCAGGGCAACGGGAACGGGAACCAGCAGCCGCCTATAAATGACGTCGCATACAGGACAGTGCCAATCACGATGCTCTACTCTAATGCGTGCAAGTCGTGCAGGCAGACAAACACCTTTGAAGAGCTCTTGAAGGTGAGGGGAATACCTTACTCAATGAAGAAAGTGGACGTGAACTCGGATGAGGGCAGGAAAATAGTAGACAAGTTCGGGATAGGGACAGTGCCGACCGCAATCATTGACGCTGACAAAATACAGTATTATCCAACCACCAAGAAGGACTTTGATTCAACCCTCGTAAAAATCGGGACCGCGTACATTGCCCCGGAGTTCAACCTCAACCAGAACATATACTACCCCATATACTTCCTTGATGCGTCGCCCATTTACTGCGCGGCAGGAAAACCTAAAGTTATAGCGTTTGATGACTATTACACGAAGCAGAATGCTGTGAACAGGGTGCTGCTTTATGATTTCATCAAAGACTTCAACAAGGGCCTAGATTTCAGGTACAGCTTCGCGCAGAGCGCTTCGATAGACGAGAACGCAGTGCTGGGGAACATTTTCCTCACATGCGCAGGAGAACAGAACAAGTACCCGGAGTTCGAGAGGGCAATGACAGGCATTTACTGCAACAACCCCTTCAAGGGGGACGAATCCATCCTCACCCTCCCTGAAATAACAGGCTGCTGGACAATCAGCAACCATTACGGCAAGCCACTCTCGCCAATAGAGCTAGACATCGCACTTGACAGGTCAAAGCTTGACAAGAACGCGTTCCTCGCATGCATAGCGCAAAAGGACGCGATTTACAAGAATTCGAAGAGGGGCTTTGGACAGCTCCTGACGAACAAAGCCGGGATTTTCCTGCTTGACTGCAGGGAGACAACGGATGCGAAATCATTGAGGGAAAACTTCTGCAAGAGGCACCCGGAAACTGAAAATTGCTCCGCGGCGCAAACCCCCGATTAAAACAATTAATAATTCTTTATGCAACGCGCTGCACAATTTTTTTTCAAAGGGCTAGTGCTCGAGTGCCCAGAAGGCGTCTACTTCCCTTCGGAGGATTCCTACTTCCTGGCGGAAAATGTTTCCGTGCAAAAGGGCTCCGTGGTTTTTGATGTCGGGTGCGGCTCCGGGATACAGGGCATCAATGCGCTATTGCAGGGGGCCTCGAAGGTTTTCGGCTTTGATGTGGGCGCGAAGGCGCTCGAAACAGCGCAAAAGAACTGCGAAAATGCCGGGTTTGCGGGAAAATTCTTCCCGGTGCAATCAGACCTCTTCGAGAAATGCGCGTGGAAGGCGGATGCCATAATATTCAACCCGCCATATCTTGAGAGCGAGGGAATAAAGTTTGCAGACCTCGAAGGCGGGAAAAAGGGGCGGGAAGTGCTGGACAGGTTCCTCGGAGAATTCCCGAAGTTCCTCACGGAAAACGGGAAATGCTTTTTCCTGCAAACTGACCTCAATGGTTACAGGCAGACAATTGGAAAGCTGGAAGGCGAAGGGTTTGTGGCGGAAATAGCCGCACGGAAAAGGGGCTTTTTCGAGGAGCTCGCGGTTTTTTGCACGCGGAAGCGCGCGCGAAAAGAGGCGTAGCAGACCGCCATAAATGCCAAAAAAGCCCGCGTAGCCTGCTATAATTTAACTTTTTGCGCGCAGATATAAGAGGTTGCATGAAACGCACAATACTGTTTTTCCTTATTGCCGCAATGGTTATTTCCATTGTAAACGCAGCATCCACCGGCGGGGGAGGGCAAACGCCTTATGTCCAGCAATTCGACGAGAGAAAGCTCTCATGCTCGAATGAGTCGACCCTTCGCGAGAGGGTCGCGTGCAGATACAACCTCCCAGAAAACTACAAGGAACTCAATTTTCTCCCCGAGGAGTGCAAGCAGCTCGGAGGGAAAGCGCGCGATGACTGCCTCTTCCTCTATGACAAGGCAAGGCCTTGCTGGGCGATAAAGGACTGGCACAACCAGGAATCCTGCCTGAAGGAAAAGGTGTGGGTGTTTGACATAAATGCGGAGAAACAGAAGTGCTCCGACACAGCGTGCCTCTATGCCCTGCGCACAAAGGTATACTCCGTAGTAAAGCTAAGGTTCTATGCGCTCGAGGAGAGAGCGGAGAAACTCGGGGAGCATGGCGCTTCGAAGGAATCTATAATCAATCTCGTAACCGACCTCGAGCAGCAGAAGCTGAACTTCAACAAGGCGAAAACCGTTGATGAGAGGAAGGCTATAGTGCAGCACGTTAAGGATTTGTGGAAGGGATTCCGGAAAAAGACGGTTGAGGAAATAAAGGCAAAAGGGGATTCCAAATGAAGGGAATTTTGGCACTGGTATTTATTGCAATTCTCTTTGCTGGCTGCGCTTCGGCGCCGGAAAAGGAAACAGGCACCCCGAACCAAGAAGTTTCAGGGGAGCCTGCAAATGAGCCTTCCACGCAAGACCAGAATTTGTTAGGTGCGGAGGCAACTGCCCAGCAAGAAATTGATGTAAACAACGCGGCTGCCGAGGCCCCTTCAGGTGCGGATGTGAATGTTGATACCGCCGCAGCTGCCCAGGCGGAAGCTGCCGCAAAGGCAAAAGCCGAACAAGAGGCCGCCGAGATGGCGGCCTACAGGGCGCTCGAGAAGGAGCTCGGCATAAGCCTTGAGGATGGGCAGGACATTTCTTTTGGCGAACTGGAGCTCGTGAGAAAGCTCGATTGACAGTTCAGTGTTTCTTGCCCGGGTTTTCCTTCTTTTCGCCGGCCTCGCCCTCATCTTCCCCTATTTTTTTCTTCAAAAAGTGCGTCAGCACGAGCACGAGGACTATTATTACAAGGGCTATCACGTAAACCCCTTTGTCGCTTACCTCAACCTCGAAGGATTTTTCGAGCACGTGCGCGCCGCCCGAATCATTGAAAAAAACCCTAAGCACCAGCTGCGGGCTCAATGAGTCCTGTGCAAAAGAGAAAGAGAGCTCCTGCCCGCCCGTGCCTTTTCCGGGCTCAAGGGCCGCGAGTTCGAAGCTTCCGCTTTCAGGAGCGAGAGGGCCGGTGGAAAAGAGCTCCGCGGACACATTTGTGAGCGGCTCTTGGGAGTTGTTCTGCAGCGAAAATGTTACCTCGCTCCTTTCGCCTTTTTTGAGGGACTGCCTCCCGAAAGATGCCTCCAGCAAAATGTTTGCATCAGAAACATCGAGCTGCGTGGAAACTTTGCCCCCTGTATTCCCTACACCATACTCCGCTACAAGCTCCACCGGTTCGCGGGAAACGGAAACAGCCTTCACTTCAAAGGTTTTTTCGCGCGCAGCCCCTTGAGGGATTGAGAGGAATGAGAAAAGCCGCTCTGAACGCTCCTCGCTCTCAACCACTAGCGCGGCCTGTGGCGGCGCCTTGAGCAAAACCTTCACATCCCTCGCTTCTGAGGCGGAGTCGTTCTGCACCGTGAACCTGTAGTATTTGACCTCATACTGGTAGAACCTGTTGCCCCCTCCAACCGGTTCGAGAGAAAGCGAAACCTGTGCGAAAGATAACTGCGAGAAAAGGAGCAGCGCGAGCAGCAGGATGAAAACTTTACGCATAAAGGTCAACTTCTTCCGGCTCTTTCAAAACCATGCCCTTGAGCTTTCCCCTGTTGTTGAAAACGTATAGGAGCGCTAGCAGCAATATCAGAACGCCAGCGGCCTTGAAGAGCAAATCCTGCGAAACCCCGCCCTGCGGAAGCGCCTTCTTCTGGCCTTTCTTGTAGACAGAAACCACGTCACCAATGGATTCGAGCGCATACTTTCTTGCCTGCTCGAAATCCCTCTCCCCGTAAAAAGAACTGGCCCTCGAGTAATCCTGCTCTAGCTCCTTTACTTTCTGCTGGTCTTCCCAATTCGCCCTGTTCTCCTTGAGAAGGATTGAGTTCTTAGCCTCGGTGAGGGAGATGAAGCCTGTTTCCTTCCGTATTTTTTCATTCTCGCCGTAAAGCAGCTTGTGCACATCGTTTTTCAGGAGTCTGTCCTCGAATTCTCCGAGCAGCGAATCCAGGCGCAAAGAGCTTGCCTTGAACGAGGAATCGAGGGACTCCTTTATCTGCGTCGCGTCTATGTTGTAGTTGCGCAAAGCCTGCATGCCTGAAGGGATTTCGAGGATTGAAAAGAGCTGCGCCTTCTTCTCGGCTTCCATGTCGGAGAGCGAAATCTCCTGCTTGAGCTTGTCCAGCTCGCTCCTATATTCGAGGCTTGCATTGTAAAGCCCGCCAATGGAACCGAATACTTCCGAGAAAGAACCATTGAGCGTTGCGAGAGCTTCTGGAGAGGGCGAAGTTGCGAAGGAGTTTTCCGCCTGCGAAGCATCAGCTATTTTGCCTGAAATGGATGAGGAGGCGGAGGACATTGAACGCAGCTTTGATTTTAAAGGCTCGAGGTTCGCGGAAATGCCGGATGATTTGAGCGTTGATTCGGCGGTGTTTAGCTGGAAGACCTCATCGCCAATCTGCAGGGAAAGGTCGTTGAAAATCGATTGGTATTTTTGCGTGAAAAGCCACTCGACACCCGAACTCCCGGAAATCGATGCCTTGAGCAATTGGAGCTCGCGCAGCGAATCCGCAACCCCAAAAACGCCCCTGTTCACGCCCCTTGAAATAGAGATTTCGCCGGACTGCGCGTCCACCGGAAAATAAGTGACGATGTTGCTTCCCGCTGTGAGCGGGATTACCCAATAACCACTATCCTCGTATGAAATCGCCACGTTAGGGGGGGTGTAGGTTTCCGCCTCGTAGAGGAAATTGTTCGAGTTCACAACGAGGTTGACCGCATCGTTGCCCGTAATCGCAAAAGAGGCGGCTGGCAGCAGGAGCAAAAAAAGTGGCAAAAAGGCGAGTTTCATGCGTTCAAGATAATGGCTCTTTCCCAATAAAAAACTTATTATACGCCATGCCCTGCTGGATTTGGCTTCTCGGACCAATGGCCGAACGGGGCTTTGCCAATAAAAAACTTATTATACGCCATGCCCTCAATTAGTTCATGGACCACAGGCTCGTAAAGAGGCTTGAGGCCCTCATAGGGGCATTCGAGGCAAGGCAGGCGCAGGACCTAAAGAGGCTCGGAGGCGGCATCATCGAGCAGGCCGTGCTCAAGAACGACGAAAGCCTTGCAAAGGTTTCAGTCATAGCCTATGCACTCTACAAGATCCTCTCAAAGGACCACTTCGTGCAATCAGGCCAGTGGCCGAAAATTTCCCAAAGCATAAGCCAATCGCTCTTGAAAAGCGTGCAGGCACTCGAAAAAAACGACAACGCGGGTTTCGCAAAAAGCCTTGACAGTGCCATAGAACGCATACAGTTCATTGACTCCGAGCTCAGCAACTTCGCAAAGGACATCTACGGCAAGGCGAAAATCAAGCAGGCCTCAACAGCGTATGCAATGGGGCTTAGCCTTAGTCAGGCAGGCTCGCTTACGGGAGCTGACAGAAAGGAGCTGCAAAGATACATAGGCTCGACAAGGATTCACGACGAGCAGCCGGCTGGCCTTGGGATAGAGCAGAGGCTGCGTAACCTCAAGGAAGTGCTCCGCGGATGAACGAAAACGAAAGCGCTGCGAAGCCCCGGAAAAAAATCGTGCTTGATTCTAGCAGCCTCATAAGCATCTCGGATAACTGCTTCATAAAAGTCATGAAGCACCTCGCGCAAAAGGAGAACATTTCATTCATCATTCCAGAATCCGTGTACATGGAAAGCGTGCAGACTCCGGCGAGGATAAAGAGGTTCGAGCTCAACGCGATAAGGATCCGCGACGCGGTAGAGGAAGGGTACATCAAGGTAATGAAAACCACGCCCGCCATGCGGCAGAGGATGGAGAGGCTTGAGAGGGAAACATTTGATTTGTGCGAATGCGACGGGGAGAAGGTGAGGCTTTTGCATCTTGGGGAATCCGAAACCCTTGCGCTCATAAAGGAAATCAACGCTGACGTGCTTGCCATAGATGAGCGCACCACAAGAATGCTCATAGAAGAGCCGCAGAACATTGTCCCGTTCCTGCAGAGAAGGCATGAAGGAAGGGTGAGCATCAATAGGGCTGCGTTGGACTCGTTTAGGGCTGAATACGGGGGGATAAAAATTGTGCGCTCCGTAGAGCTTATTGCGCTCTCGTACGATGACGGCACTTTCGGTGAGGAAATCCACCGCACAAGGCAGGCGCTCGAAGCCGCGCTCTATGCCGTGAAATTCGCGGGGTGCGCAGTGTCATTTAACGAAATAGGGAATTATTTGAGGAAGGTGGGGGGATGAGCATAGTAAAAGCGGATGAAAAGGACATCGCGGAAATAGGCAAAATCGTTTCGCGCGAATTCGCCTACAAGGGCCTCACCGCCGAAAAAATCGCCGAGCGCATGGGCAAGCCATACATAGCCATTTTCAAGAAAACCCTCAACGGCAGCTTTGCCGGGTTTGTCGAGATTGAGATAAATGAGCACTTCGGGATGATAAACGCGGTTTCGGTGCTAGAAAAATACCGCAAGAAAGGCATCGGCAAGGAGCTCTTGAACTACGCGGTCGAATTCCTCAAGGAAAAGGGGATACCCAAGGCAAAGCTTCTCGTAAAGCAGGACAACACAGAGGCAAAAAAGCTCTATGCCTCGCTCGGCTTCGAGATGACAGGCATACACTCTAAAAAAATCGACAACTGCGTTGCCGAAGTGTGGAAGAAAAAGATTTTCCCGCAGCAGGAAAATTACCTGAACTAAAAAATCCTAGCAGGCTGCATGCAAAACTTTTCTGGAAACTATGCACACGGTTTTCCCGAAGGCGGACTAATACGCTTTCGCGAACAGCGCCCTTTTTATCGAGGGCTTTGCGCAGAAAATGCACTTCGATGGTTTTTCCTTTTCAGTGAAAGGGATGCACCGCGAAGTTATCCCGTGCTTCTCCTTCACCCTTTTCTCGCAGTCACCAGAGCAGCAGAAAGGTACGAGCACCATTTTCCTTTCCTCAAGGAGCTTGGCAAAATCCTTTTCCGAGGAAGCCTCTTCTATGTTCGAATCGAGGGACTTCTTCGCCTTCGCAAGCATCTCTGCCTGCATTTCCTCGAGGATTCCGGGAACCCTTTTTGCCAAATCCTTTTCCTTCACGAACTCCTTCTTCCCATTGTCCCTGCGCACTACGACCACGTGCTTCTTCTCTATGTCCTTTGGCCCAATCTCGATGCGCAGAGGGATGCCCTTTAGTTCCCAGTCATTGAACTTCCAGCCGGAGCTGTAATTGTCGCGGCCATCCAGAAGAACATTGAAAGCGGAAAGCAACTTTTCTATTTTTCGCGCTTTCTCGAGCACCTCTTTTTTTGTCTTCTCGAAAAGTATGGGGACAATTACCGCCTTGTTTTTCGCTGCGCGAGGCGGAAGCACCAATCCCTTGTCGTCGCCGTGCACCATTACCAGCGCGCCTATCAGCCGGGTGCTGAATCCCCAGCTCGACTGCCATGGAAGCGCTTCCAACTTGTTCTCGTCGAGGAACTTTATGCCGAATGCCTTGGCAAATCCCTGGCCGAGGTTGTGCGAGGTGCCCATCTGGAGAGCCTTTCCGTCAGGCATCAGCGCTTCGATGGTGGTCGTGTAGAGCGCGCCCGCAAATTTTTCGGATTCGGTCTTCACTCCGCCTATTACGGGGATTGCGAGCAGCCCCTCTACGAGCTTTTTGTACTCATCTAGCATCATGCGCACTTCCTTGTCGCACTCCTCTTTTGTCGCGTAAACGCAGTGGCCTTCCTGCCAGAGGAATTCGCGCGTGCGCAAAAAGAGCTTTGTCTGTTTCACTTCCCATCTAAGGACATTGCACCACTGGTTGATGCGCAGGGGCAAGTCCCTCCATGAGCGGATCCACTTCGCGTAGGAATCATACATTATGGTTTCAGAGGTGGGCCTTATCGCGACCCTTTCGCCGCCCTCTTCCTTGCCTTCAATCCAGGCGAGCTCGGGTTCGAACCCCTGCGCGTGCTCTGCCTCCTTTTCGAAAAAGCTTTTTGGTATTAGGAGCGGGAAGTAGGCGTTGTGCACCTTGAGTTTTTCAAGCGCGGAGTTGAAGCTTGCCTGTATCGCTTCCCAGATGGCATAGCCGTGCGGCCGCACCACCATAAAGCCCCTTATCGGGGCATAATCAGCAAGCCCTGCCTTGAGCACGGCCTGGTTGTACCATTCCACGAAGTCGGCGTCCTTTTTCACCGTGATGCCGAGCAGGCTCTCTTCTCCCATAAAAACCGGTAACATACTAAAACCGGGAGGGAATAAAAGGGTTTGGCTGCGAGAAAGCTCGGGAAGCGGCTATTTAGCCCTAAAGCAATCTATAATCCTCTCGCGGTACGCGGAGGCCATTTCGGGGTTTCTCATGAAAACCAGCTTGATGTCGCATTTCGTGTCCAGTATGCCATTGAGCCCCTTGACATCGAACTTGTCCATGCTCTTGTACTTCCTGAAGAATTTCCCGAGTTTTTTTATTATGCTTGTAGGAAAGTTGACCTGCAGCACATGGTGGCCGACAACGTTCACATCGACGTTTTCCGGAAACGGCCTTGCATTTATTGTCCTTGCCTTGAAGCCCGGAATAGTGCGATAATTCTTGACCGCAAGCTCGTTCACAAAAATTTTCTCCGGGCAAATGAAGAGCCCCTTTACGCCTTTTGATGAAACGTACTTCCAAAGGGCCATTTCGTTCCCGTAATTTATGAGGAACCACCAATGTAGGTTGTTGAAGACGGCGGCATCCCTTGGTTCTGATGGCTCAATGTTGTCTGCCCAGTGCACCAGAATGTCTGTCCAAAAATTGTCCAGTTCGAAAAGCGAGCTTAGATGGTATTCATTATAGTTGCCTTGGTTGATTGTGCCGTCGAAAATCCTCGATTTTGCCCTTGTTTGGTAAAAAGCCGCAAGCGAGTCAAAGAATTTTTTCGAACCCAATATCCATTCGCGCGAAATTGCATACTCCTTTTTTTCGTTTTTTCCTAGTATTCTACCCTCTATGAGGGAATTGGCCGCTTTTCTCACTGCCTGGAAGGAAACATCGGAATGGAATTTCTTGTAAAGGGCACGGTGTATTGAGGCAAGGGAAAGGGGGTGCTCGCTGGAAAGCAGGCGGACTATCTGGTTCTTTACAGTGTCCTTTTTGCCAACTGAAGGCAGCTCCAAATCCTGCGGCATAAACCAATTGGTTCAACTAGTTTTATTAAACCTTTTGGTTTAACCGGCATTCAACCCAGCCAATATTACCGCCGGAAGCGCAATTTTATTATTCATTGGTTGGAGGGGGTGGGAAATTGGGGTGGAAGAACCTTGCGCCAAAGCTTGTAAGGCAGAGGCTCATAATAGAAGGGACAACGGAGAAAATAATCGAGCCTGAACAGATAAAGGCATATTTGCTTGAGCTTGCGAAAATAACCAAAATGGAAGTAATAAAGAGAAGTTGCCCAAATCCAGAAGCTTATTCTGCGCACGACTGCGGCTATGGGGGATGGATACACTGGAAGACATCTGGGGCAGTTTTCTATAGTTACCCTACAAATCCGCCGCTTTTTACAGTTGACACTTATACCTGCAAGCCATTCTCGGTTGATGCTGCGGTGAAGTTCACGAAAAAATACTTCAACGCGATTGAAATTGTTTGGCAGGAAATAAGCACTTAAACGCCAAGGAGGGATACACAATAAAAAGCGAAATGGAGGTTCCGGGAACAAGCAAGGCATACGTGCAAGAACTACTTACTCAGGATGGCCTGCAGGTAATGAAAGTGCTGGTGGAGAAGGGCGGGGAAATACCCATGCACAGGCACGACTGCGCCGCGACGATGGTGGTGGTGGCCGGGAAGGCAAAATCGCTCGGAACGCACGGGAGAATGGTGCAAAAAGGCGATATTATAGTCAAAAAGCCCAACGAGCCGCATGGTTTTGCCGAAGTCACAGAGCCCTTTACATTCATATCAATCTCGGATGAAAAAGGTATAATGCAGAAAGGCCATTGGGACATTAATTATTTGTAAGGAAATATTGGGTGAATACTAGTGGTCGTGCACCATCACTTAATTGTGATAGCAAAAGTAAACACTGCGGCTGATTCCGTAAATTGTGATTCTCTCAACAACATGCTTTCTGAGCTTGTGAAAGAAATACGCATGAATAAACTTTTCGAGCCGATAGTGGTATACGGAAAATATGGATATACTGGTATCGCAGGCATAGTCACGTCCCACATTGCATTCCATTATTTTGAAAATGAAAAAACACTGCATTTTGACGTTTATAGTTGCAAAGAATACGATCTAGGCATAGTCATGAATTTTCTCGACAGCTTTTGGAACGTGGATAAAGCAGATGTCGTTTTCATTGAAAGGGACCATGGGCCGAAAATAACAGAAATGGCATATGTTGGGAAAAAGCTTTTGAAAAGAAACACGCCTTCACATAACAATAAATAAGTGGGGCTGCTGAGATTTGAACTCAGGTCGCTACCAAATTGTAAGCTTTTGCTTTCCCCAAGGTAGTATACTACCAAGCTATACTACAGCCCCTTATCAGGAAGTTTATCTTTGGAAAGCTTAATAAGCGCTTTTAGGGGAGTAAAACCAGCAACCTATAAATAAATGGAAAAACCACCATTAAAACATGGCTGCGCGGAAAGTGGGAAGATGGACAAATTACATACTAAGAAACGTGTTTGCCGGGCCATTTACTTCTGAAGTTAGGAGATTACGAAAACAAGGCCGTAAAGTAGAAGCCGGGTCCTTTATTGGCAATGCCAGATTCGAGGAAAATCTCCTCAAAGTGGCAAAAGAAAGGCCGGCAAAAATAATCGTCGACACCGCAATAAAACATTTCAGGTTCAACAAAACAATGAGCGAGCAGAGGCTCCAGAGCCTTAGAGAGCGGACTACTGAACTCATTGAAGTTTTGGGGACATTGCGCAGGCTGCCAAATGCTGACCAGGAATTTGAACAATGCCTTGCCCGTGGGAAAAAAGCAATGCAGGGACTACTAGGCCTGCTCGGAGAAGAGAAAATAGAAGAGTACGTGACGGAAGTCGGGAACCTGGCAATGCTCTATAGGGAAGCTGTTGAGGTAATGAGAACTGACGACTGAAAATACCCTAATCGCCACTTTGTTTTTTAACATTTACTAGGCAAAAATCTATCCGGGTGGTTTTGTGGACAAAGTCGTTCATTTCGAGATTCCCGCGGATGACACCGCGAGGGCGAAGAGGTTTTACGAAACGGCTTTTGGCTGGGCGGTCGAGTCCTACCCGGAGTTCGACTACCACGGCCTCATAACCGTGCAAAGGGACGAGAAGACAAGGCTGCCAAAAGAAGCCGGCGCAATCAACGGCGGAATGATGAAGAGGCGCTCGCCGATAAATAACCCAGTCATAACGATAAACGTTGAGGACATGGACAGAGCGGTTGAAAAAGTAAAAAAATCTGGCGGAAAAATCGTAAGGGAGAAAATGTCCGTCGGCGGCATGGGGCTTGCGGCATACTTCGAGGACAGCGAGGGCAATGTCCTTGGATTGTGGCAGGAATTGAAGAAATAGCTTTAATGCGAA
>CAMTXJ010000011.1:0-80959 GCA_947085695.1 uncultured Candidatus Peregrinibacteria bacterium
CGACTTCATGAAGTTGGAATCGCTAGTAACCGTGAATCAGCTACGTCACGGTGAATATGTTCCTGGGTCTTGTACTCACCGCCCGTCAACTCATGAAAGGCAGGAGCACCCGAAGGTCCGTTACCCGCAAGGGGCGGAACCACGGTGATACTGCTGATTGGGAGTAAGTCGTAACAAGGTATCCGTAGGAGAACCTGCGGATGGAATGCTTCCTTACCAGGGAACTTTTTTTCTTGGTCCGTATGCGCTGGCCGTTAGCCAATATGCCATCATACGTGTGATTGCCAGGGGCTATCTCCGATCCTCTAAGAGGAACCCGGACCTGGATGAGTCACGTGAGCGCTATGCGCTTATTGTGATGCTTCTCTACTCTGCAATGGTGTGAACTTCACAATGTCACCCTGAGCTTGTCGAAGGGTGATTTGTCGTACATCGCGACGTTTTTTGATGTGTCGTACATTTAACCACGGAGCGTTTTGGCCCCACCTTTGTCGCCCTGACAAAGGTGGGATAAGCTCACAATCTCAATTCACAGTAGATGGCCACCAATAAAGAAATCTACCGGCAACTCATCTGCGAATGGGACGCCATGATTCGCAAAGGCAATAACCCCAATGCAGCAAATGCTCACTACGACATGATTATGGAAGTTGTTCGGGGCATGATTGATAGTGGGGAAGATATCCAGTTGTTTGATTTATATGAAGATGAAAGTTTAGCGGTACAACTTGGCGCTGCTGCTCACACCTTTGAATTGGATTCAGCTAGAGCGACAAAGAAATTGGAAGACATTATTGCAGCGAAGCAGCCACTTACGAGTATGAGTGCCTTCTATACCCTTCAAGAACTACAGAATGGGAAATTACGGTTGAGGTCGTAAAAGAGTGGATAAGGAAACCTTCATTGACACCATATTTTCGACTAGTACTGTGCTGTTATGACTCAACCCGACCAAGCACAGCAAACAGAAACTGAAGCGGAATCATATGGCGATGATCCAGAAAGTATGCGGCAGTTGTATGCACGCAGAGAACTGGAACAGGTTATGCTCTGGACTCGGTTCGAGATGCTCAACAAAGGAAGAAATTTAAAGAAGTAGAGGAGAATTCGGTTGCTCAGGTCCAGTAGAAGGTTAGCATCTAGGCATATGCAAAAACGTTACCTTTGGATTCTGGCGGCAGTCCTACTCGTTGTGCTGATTCCTGTAGGGCTAAAACTACGCGGACCTGCAAAAATAGACCCACAGGACTTCCGCAGCGTGCGCTCCATGATTTTGCCGCAGTTTCTTCATGCAAATGACGCTCAACGCAAACTGCTGGCGACGACTGCATTTACGAAAGACGTAGCCATTGCTTATGCAATTCACGAAGGTTCGAAGTACGAACTTATAGCGACGCAAAGTCTGGCTACCTGGAAACAGACGAAGGAGCAGTTGCATGAAATCGCCATGCAAAACCTGCGTGAACGCATAAAAACCAGCGATGTGGCTATCGTAGAAGGGACGAACGGCGACCAGTTTGCCCTCATAGAAACCGGCGACGGCTTTGCCGCCGCGCGCATTTTGGACCCCAAAGTGCAGGCGCGCTTGCTGGCGGTTCTGGGGAGCGACGTGGTGATTGGCGTGCCCACACAGGACTTTGCGGTGGCCTGGCCGAAAGATTCCCCACTGCAGAACAAGTTTATTTCGCAATTACAGGAGGAGTACGCAAAAGAGGAAAGTGCCATTCACAAGCTTACTGGCAACGTGCTGCTGCTTACCGCTGGCGGCATTCGCCAAGTGGAGGTTCAGCCCCAGGGCGGCGTAAAGCTGTGACGCAACGCGTCGCTGGGAATGCGGTCGAGAACGTCTCCTAAGAAACCGTGGAGCGAAAGTTCACGCGCAAGCTGCGTGTCCATGCCACGCGCTGCAAAGTAGAAGAGCTCTTCGGGCGTAAGCCGGTGCAACCGCGCGCTGTGGCTGGCCTTTACGTCGTTGCAGTGGATTTCCAGTGCCGGCACGGCGTCAACCTTCGCAGAACTATCCAGCAGCAGAGCATCTTCGGTTAGGTACGTATCTGTCCCGGCTCCCCCTTCCCCTATGCGAACAGTGCCATGCACCTTCGCGTGGGTGTTTTTATGTGCCACGGTTTTCAGCAGTATTTCTCCCCGGCCGTGTGCCGCCCGAAAATCGTTGAGGACTCGCGCCTGGGCCTTGGCCCCCTCGGGGAGGAGAAACGCGCCGTTAATGTCGCTGCGAGCGTGGGCTCCGCAAAGCTTCACATTCACGTCGAAGGATGCGGCCGCCGCACTGACGAGTGTTGTGTGGGCAACGGCACCCTCAGCAAGACTTAGCCGCAATAGTAGCTTTGCAGCCGGTTCTGCAGCAGCAAGCAGCGTAAGGCGTGCCCCGGCCTCCAGTTCGAACGCGTGCTCCTGCTCGCCCGTAACAGGCAGGAAGAGTTCCTTCGTTTCATGGTGAGGAATGACTGTCATTTCGAGCGAAGTCGAGAAAGGCGAATACACAGTACTTGATAAGCGGGCACACCCAGCAAGAATGCAAACGGATTTTTCTTGACCTCTGGCCAGAAAACGCAAAAATTTGCGGGCTCTTGTTTTACCTATGCACGTTATAAACAAATTCACCGACGACCCGGACCCCGGGCGCAACACGCAGGAGCCGCTGGACCTCCGCGTAGTCGTTGCACTCGTACAGCAAATCACTGCAGGCGAAACGTACATGCCAAATCTTGCAATCATGCTCACGCGCCCAACACACAACGCAAACGCAATCTCACAGGGGAAAATCGCGCAGGGTCTTTGCCGCATATGCGAAGGCGATGTGTACCGGCTCCGCGCCATGGAAGCCTCTGGCGAACTTCGTCCGCTGCTTCTGCAAATTCTGCGAGGCAATCATCATGTTTCTTCCGATCCAGACGAAAGCGTTTTGTTCGAAGCGCCGGCCGCAGACCAGCCCATTCCCGGTTGGCGTTCACGGTTTGAGCAAAGAATTCGTGGTGTTCTTCGACGGATTGGAATAGGATAAATGGCTTCCTAAAGCCAATATATAAACATTGCGTAGTGGAAAAAATCTTGTAAAGTAATGATATGCCAGAACACGTAACTGCTGCGGAATCCAAGAGAGATTTTGTTGCAGTAGCGCCGGAACCAACCCCGGTGGAAAACAGACGAGAGGAATTGCAGCGTTTGCTTGCAGATGTCGACCGTGTTGAGCGCGCATACTACCGAAGAGGACTGCCGGCTATGAATGATGCGCAATGGAAAGTGATGACCCGAGACTTAGAGTCGCTGCGCAAACGCATGATCGAATCGGGAGCATGGGTGCCTACCGACCAACCCGACGTCGCATGGGACAGTGTGCATGACCGAGGACAAGAAACAGAATGCTTACATGCTGAGCGCTTTTTGGGGGGACTTCACCGTTACCGCGAAGAGACGATTCCTGCACTGATTGCCGGCACTGCCGAAACCGGCACGGATGTATTGAATCAATCACGCCAGGCACTCCATGGAACACTGCAGGAATGTTTGCAAAAATTAGACCAAAAGAATGCATTGCGTACATCCCGCAGAATGTAATGTCTCGCCATCCACTTGATCGACGAGACCTGACACGCGGCCCTCTTCAACACCGGGGCCAGCGGATGCTCACGTTTCCCCAAGATACGAATCCATTGGAAACGGGGGAACCTCGGCCCGTACCGCTGAAAGAGCTTTCACACTCCGAGAGATTGCTGCAAAAAGAAGCCGAGGCAATCGGTAACTTGATTCAGTATCTTATGAGCGGCCAAGGTTTAGTGAAACTAGAAGACCAAGATACTGCGTTGTATTTTCAAAAATACCGAGACGCGTTCCCGCCCGACGAGCAAGTTTCCGTGCTTGCCAGCATGACGAGCCACGACATTCAGTTGCCAAAATCACTGGATATATGTGCAAAAAAATTGCGGACACTGGCACGCAAACTCCTTGGCAAAAAGAAGTAAATCGAATCTCACCCCACACTCCCCTCCATCTCCAGTTCAATGAGTCGGTTCATTTCGACTGCGTATTCCAGCGGCAACTGACGCACAATGGGCTCAATGAAGCCCGAAACGATCATGGCTTTCGCTTGTTCTTCGGGAATGCCGCGCGCGGAAAGGTAGAACACATCGTCTTCGGAGAGTTTTCCCACGCTCGCTTCATGGGCGATCGTCACGTCGTCCGTTTTTACTTTGATGTCCGGCACCGTATCTGTGCGGCTGTGCTCGTCGAGCAAGAGTGCGTCGCATTCCACGCTGGAAACCGAGCCGTGTGCGTTGGCGGCAATATGCAGAGTTCCACGGTAGATGGCGGCGCCGCCGGCTTTGGAAATAGATTTGCTGATGACGCTGGAACTGGTGTTGGGTGCCAAGTGGAACACCTTTGCGCCGGTATCTTGCCACTGCCCGGCATTCGCAAAGGCGATGCCCAGGTGGTCGCACCGCGCGCCTTCGCCTACCAGCATGCTGCAGGGGTAGAGCATGGTGACTCCGCTGCCCATGTTTCCCCCCACCCACTCCATGGTGGCATCTCGTTCGACGATGGCGCGCTTGGTGTTCAGGTTGTACGTGTCGCGGCTCCAGTTTTCTACAGAACTGTAGCGGCACGTTGCACCGGGCTGTACGAAGATCTCCACACAGCCCGCGTGCAGCGCCTGTGAGCCGTATTTGGGAGCGCTGCAGCCTTCTATGTAGTGCACGTTCGCCCCCTCTTCCACGACGATAAGCGTGTGTTCGAACTGGCCCATGTTCTTCGCATTCATGCGGAAGTACGCCTGCAACGGATCTCGCACCTGGACCCCCTTCGGAATGTAGAGGAATGTTCCCCCACTCCACACAGCACCGTGAATGGCAGCGAAAAGATGATCGCTGGGTGGTACGCACTTCATGAAATACTGTCGCACCAATTCTTCGTGCTGCTTCAACGCAACGTCCATGTCTAAAAAAATGACGCCGAGCGCGTCCCACTCTGCCTTCAGCTTGTGGTACACGACGTCGCTTTCGTACTGCGCGCCAACCCCGGCCAGCATGTTGCGTTCCGCTTCGGGAATCCCCAGTCGGTCGTACACGCGGCGAATGTCTTCCGGAAGTTCCGCCCAATCTTCCGTGGGCTCCACCCCGGGCCGCGCGTAGTAAATGATGTCGGTAAGGTCGAGTTTCGAGAGATCTGCCCCCCACATTGGCAGGAATTTTTCCCGCGCAAGCTTGAGTGAATCAAGACGGTGCTCGAGCATCCACGGCGGCTCCTGCTTGTCGGCGCTGATTCTGCGAACAAGAGATTCCGAAAGTCCGCGCTCCGCATTGTCTGCGTACGGCGAGGGGTTCGCGTCGTCGAATGTTGCGCGGTTCAGATTGCCGAAAATGGCGGGCTGGGCCATGAGCGGGCAGTATAGCCGAAAACCCCTTGGTTGCCCTAGAAACCCCACGGCGTAGAATGCTGCCCATATGACCCACCAGCACCCCGACCAACAGACTCGCATGCTCATTGGCATTCTTGGCTACATCGTGCCGATTCTGTTTTTCTTGCCGCTTGTCATTGACTCACTGAAAAGTGATTCCTTTGCGCGCTACCACGCCAACCAACAGCTTCTGCTGCTGCTCTTCTGGGTGGCTGGCAATGTTATTGCACAAATACTGGTGGTGTTTGTTATTGGCATTTTCCTTATACCGCTCGTCTCGCTTGCCGGGCTCATTTTCATCATTCTCGGCATTGTGAACGTTGCTCAAGGAAAGACAAAGCCCCTGCCGGTAATTGGGGAATACACTCTCATCAAGTAACCGCATGCTAAAAACTGTATAATTTATATATTGTCAATATTGCGTTTAGCGCTCAGGTGCTGAAAATGCGCGGCATATGAATCTAATCGACGATACACAGACTCGCAACGCCCGCTTGGGGGGCGATGACGATGACGATATGGAAGATGCAACCCCCGTTGCCGTAGCCGACGAAGAAATCTTCGGTGAAGGCGATGACGATGACTTTGGCATAGAAGACGATGACGATGACCCTGCAAACCGCGTGGAAGACGACAGCGAAATAGACCCGGAAGAGGGGTTGGACTACGAAGAGACGGACAATAAATTGGACGAAATCTAAAGAAGCAGATCATTCTGGGTCCGCTTTCATGAAGTTCTCCGAAATCGTTTTCGGCCTGCTGCGCATTCCTTTAGATGCGCTCGCAGTACTTGGCGCGCTTCTGCTCGGCTACCGCCTCCGCGAAGCGCAAGTGGACTTGCTGCCGGGCATTCAACTGCTGGACCCGGCAGTGTCGCTGCCGCCGTACGAAACATATGTGGATACCTTTGTGGTGCCAAGTATTGCGGCGTTTCTTGTTCTCGCAGCGGCGCTGAAGATGTACAGCATTCGGCTGGAGCGCAGTGCATGGGTGGAAATTGGCCGCACCATGCTTGCGGCGCTCTGTTGGCTTGTTGCTGTTATGGCATGGTTTTTCCTAGTGCAGAAGCAGCTCTTCTACAGCCGCATCCTGCTGGTGCACGCAACGCTCTTTATAGCCTTGGGCACATGCGCCATTCGCATTGTGCTCATTCTGCTGGAACGCCTGCTGCTGCAGTGGGGCATTGGCGTGCGCACAGTGGTAACGATTGGCACCACGCCCGTGCCGGGCACGGCATTGCGCACACTGCAAGATGATGACCGGTATTTATACGTAGGCCACTTGCAAGACATGCCTGCCCTCTTGCGTGTGCATGGCGAACGCAGTCTGGACATGGTCTTACAAACAGACGCTGCCGCACAGCCGAGCGTGACTGCAACGCTCATAGAGTTCTGCCGCAGCCAGCACGTGGGTTATGGCTTTTTGCCACTCGTGTTTACCGACACGCCCCATTTGCTGCAGGTGGAATACCTGGGGCTTATGCCGTTCCTGCGGTTTCAGCCCACGCCGCTGGACGGCTGGGGCAGGGTTCTAAAGCGCGGGTGCGATCTTGTGGGAAGCGTGGCGCTGCTCACACTCCTGTCACCACTCATGCTGCTTGTGAGTGTGGTCATTCTTCTTACGAGCGGTTGGCCAATCTTCTACGTGTCACGCCGCGTTGGCGTGTACGGCCAGTGCGCAATTCCCATGCTCAAGTTCCGCACCATGGTACGCAATGCAGATTCACTGAAGCAGGAGCTGGAGCAGCAAAATGAGCGTAACGACGGGCCGCTCTTCAAACTGCGCGCAGACCCGCGCATTACGCCCGTTGGTAAATTCCTGCGCCGGTGGGACATAGACGAATTCCCGCAGTTACTAAATGTGATACTCGGCCATATGTCCCTTGTGGGCCCACGCCCGCACCTACTGAGTGAGGTAAGCCGTTACTCGCCCTACCAGCGCCGCGTCTTTGCGGTAAAGCCCGGCATGACGGGCCTCGCGCAAATCTCGGGCCGCTCCACGCTCCCCTTCGCAGAAGAGGTGCAACTGGACCTGCAGTACGTGGAAGAGTGGTCGCTCATGCTGGACTTGTGGATCTTCTGGCGCACGCCGTGGGTGGTGATGAAAGGGCATAAGGGATGAGCGATCAGCGGCTAGCAGCTAACGCTGGAGACTGATAGCTTATCGCTGATAGCTTCTTGCTCACTTCATGAAGTTTCCCAAAGTCGAAGTCGGCCTGGCAGTCACGAGCGTGCTCACCGCAATCGTCGTGATGACGGTGACGCAGGCCTTGCTGTTGCCAACCCTTACACCGGCACCCAAGCCCAAGCCCGGCACGGCCTGCGTGGGTGAACCTATTGTGGTGGAATACAGCTACGCCGGCGGCATGATGGGCCCGCACGAGTGCAAGGTGCAGTGCGACACGCAGAAGCCGCGGTACATTCTGTACACCGACAACCGCGCAACGCAGTGCGAACCGTTACCCGGTTGCAATGACTGGGGGGAGGATAATGGCGTGGAGTGTTTACCGGTTTAAAAGCAGACTGATGGAGTCGCATTGAAGTCAGCCTGCGCCTGATAAAGGCCAGCGTCGTCGCCTGTTATTAGCCAATTATTATAAGCATCAAGATACTCATCTTCTATTAATGATAATGCCCTTAAGCAAGGTTTCGCATCTGGCCCCTGACGAGTTAGTTCTTTGCCGGCATCAATTATTTTTTGATGCAAGCGCAACCAATATGCAGCATCTGATAACTTTGGATAAAAACATGCTCTAGTAGTTAGGGGTTTCGCTGCCAAGGGATTATCGCAACTGATTACTCCTTTTTTTAACTCACAAGTCCGATTCTGACTAGGATCACCGCTACATGAATTCCACTCAGAACATATCCAAACAGATGCAGTACATGCTCGATATTGATTTTCTTTAGATTTTGCTTTTGCTTGCTCGGAACGAGACATCAAAGGTGGCTTCTTTGGAGTCGAAATTACTCGTGCAGAAGAATTTTGAGTGGTTCTACTTTTTAATCTAGATAAGGTGCGAGTGTTACTCGCAGAGGTTGATAGTGGAAGCACCTGACTCAATATCAACACCACAAAAAGGGTAATAAAACACTTATTTAGATTAAGAGACATATATCTACATTAGGCGTGATATGTAGACCATTACAAGTAGGAGGGGTCCGCCGCTGCGCGGGGGTGAAGGGGAAGGCCCTGGATCGCATAGTCGTCGACGAAGACCCGAGCCGGAGTCCCGCAGGCGGAGGCGAGGGGCAAGGAGACCCAGGGCCGGGTGGAGTGGGAGCTCAGCGGCGGAGCGCTTTGGCTCCACCTTTGTCGCCCTGACAAAGGTGGATACGAGAACAAATTATAATAACTTCATTTGTTCATTATCTTTAATAGTTTTCTTTTTAGGCTTGAGTGGTTTCGCAGGAGCTTCCGCAGCAATCGGCAGTTGATCTTCTGGAACAAGGCTTCGCAGGTACGTGCACACTCGCCTGCTGTACCCCTTGCTCATCAGGCGTTGGTCTAGCACGAACACTTCGGCGTTGGCTTTGGCGTGTTCGCTAAAGGTACGAAGGATGCGGAAAAGCCGCTGCTCCATGCGCGGCAGCAGGTAATCGTTGAAACTGTCGCTGTATTGCTGCGCACGTTCACCAATGACCACGTGCGAGGGGTGGTCGAACGGCATTTGGCACAGCACCAGGCGGTCCACAAATTCCGGCGGCAGTTCCAGCATTTCGTACGCCCATGGGGTAAGGAGCAAGAGCGAAGGCTCGCCGGCGGCAATAAACGCGCCGCGTACGCGCGAAAGGCCGCCGCCAAATCCCATGCAGTGCAGCTCGATTCCTTGTGCAAGCAGGGGGCGGGCGCAGCGGGTGAATGCGTCGTCGATGCTGCGCTTGCTGGGGCAGAGCACAATGGTGCGTCCTGCAGGGGGGTCTTGCAGCAGTCGCTCCAGCGATACGGAATCTTCGGAAGGTAACTGCAAAGACCAGCCAATGGCAGGAGACTGAACCGCTACGTGGGTCACCGGAACTTTGGGGTGCAAAATTGCCCGGAACGAATTTCTGTCGCCGGGGGGCAGCAGGAGCGTTACCGCGAACGGATCGAACAGCTTCTCCCACAGAATGTTATCTAAGAACCGTGGTACCGACTGCAGAAACTGGGTGCCGTCTTGGCGCTGTTCTATGGCGCGAATGCTGGTGTCCAGCGTTTCGGGGTCTAGGAACGCAGCCACGGCCTCTACGTGCGGCTGCACGGCAGGTGCCAGGGTCTGCAAATCTATATCTGCCGCCAGGCGCTCGCGGAGCGCTTTGGCGTCTGGGCTCTGCACGTCGCTGTGGGCTATGTAGCGCACGTCCAAATTGTTGCGAGTGCGCTCCACCCAAATCTGCAATGCGTCGATGAATTTGGTGAGCGGCGCGTGCCCAGTTGCCGCAGCGCGCAAATCCGCCGTGCTTACGGCGTGGCCAAGAGCTTTCGTAACAGTGTCTTCCAACATGGACGCGTCGTCTATTACGATGCGTGCGTCTGTGGGGACTGGGCATTCTTTCGCCGTAAGAAGATGGAGCAAGTGGCGGTGTTCCAGCAGAACAACAGGCGGGAGGCCGTTGAATTGAGCGAGGTACGCGGGGCTTTCTTCCGTACATGCAAGCTGCCCGCTCCACACGTTCGTTTCTTCGCCATGTGCCGAAAGGTCGCGGTAGGAAATGGTGTCGTACCACGCAAGCTTGATGAGCAGCGTTGCTTCCGCAGGCGTCAGCTCTGCGCGTTTGCGCAGCGTCTCTGCCGCGTCTTCGTTGAGCAACCCGAACGGGCGGTGTACAGCAGACGCATTGCTGGGGAGCGTCACGGACCGCAGCGTGGCATCCAAGTTTTTCACGGCAATCCATGTTGGTTTTTCCCCTAAGCACGCCTGGGTAATAACCGACTGCAGGAACCCCGGGTGCAGGGGTTCTGTAAGAAGAAGTGTTGCGCCTTGCTCATTGGAAAGCGGCGGCACCGTACCGGTGAATGTGGAAGCCGGGTGTTTACGGTGCGAAATACGCAGCCACGCAGGGGGCGTTGCAGCGTCTGCAGACGCGAGCAGTTCCTGGAAGAGCATGTCGTAGCCGCCTCCGCATTTTGCGGTAAGCTCTGCAGCCTCCTGCAGAAATTTCTTTGGCAAGAGCTGCAACCGCTCTATGCATTTGCTGAGTAATGCTGTGGTGGCATGTACATCCCCCAGTGCACGATGCTTGGGTTCATGGGGAAGATCCAAAATGCGCGTCATGGCCGGCAGCGAGTAACTTTCGAATTCCGGGTACACGATGGATGCGAGTGTGGAGGTATCGATCCATGGGTGGCTGGAGAGATCGAGCCCCTCGCCCGCAAGCATGCCAAGGTCGTAGCCAATATTCTGGCCAACAATCACGGCGTCTGCCGGAATGCTTTCTTGAAGGGAGGTGAGCAGTTCGCTGAAGCGCGGTTTCCCTTTTAGGTCTGTTGTCAGTATCCCCGTGAGTGCTTCTATGCCCGCGGGAATTTCCCCGTCGATGCTGAAGAGTTCTTCCCGTTCCTGCGTAACCTTTCCACTTTCAATTCGGCATGACGCGTACTCAACCACCTTGTGCACCCGTGGTAGGAACCCCGTAGTCTCGGTGTCTAAAACGACGATGGGGAATTTCGGTAACTGCATTAATGAGATGGTATTCCTGTAGTGCGACTACGCGCTACGCACAATCCGCGCTCCCAAACTTTCAAACTTCTCCACAATTTTTTCGTAGCCGCGTTCTATGTAGCGAATGTCGGTGACGGTTGTTTCGCCTTCGGCGCAGAGTCCCGCCAGCACCATGGCGCCGCCGGCGCGAATGTCGTTGCTGGCAACTTGGCGGCCGCGCAGCGGCGTTGGCCCAATAACGAGCGCCTCGTGCGCATTCAGGATTTCTATATGGGCGCCCATCTTTTCCAGTTCGTACAGGTACGCAAGGCGGCCTTCGTACAGCCGCTCGAAGATGCGGCTAACACCGGTGGCCTGGCTTAGCAGCACACCGAGTGTTGCTTGCAGGTCGGTTGGAACCCCGGGGAAAATATTGGTTTCCACTTTTACGTGCCGCAGCGTGGAAATTTCCCCGTCTACGAAGAGCACTTGTTCCTTGGGGTCGTACGTCCACACAGCACCCATGCGTTTGAGGAGTTCCAGGAACGACGTGAGGTGCCACTCTATGGCGCCGTGAATGCGAATGCGGCCGCGCGTGAGGAGTGCGGCAACGGCAAACATGCCGACTTCCAAATAATCGGTTGTAACCCGGTGGTCGGTGCACTGCAGGTGTTCTTTGCCATGAACGGTCAGCGTGTGCGACCCAACGCCTTCCACGGTGGCACCCATTTCGACCAAGAACTGCGCCACGTCTTGCACGTGCGGCTCTGCCGCGGCAATTTCTATGCGCGTTTCTCCCGGCAGCAGCGCCGCGGCCATCAACGCGTTTTCCGTCGCGGTGACGGAAAATTCAGACATGACGATGCGCCCGGGCTTCAACTGCCCTTGCAGGTGCAAAATTTGATCTGTGCTCATGTCGCGCGCGCCCAGTTGGGTAAGTGCCAGCACGTGGCTTTCTACCGGGCGCTTCCCCAGCACGCAACCGCCCGGGTAGAACATTTCGGCAACGCCAAAGCGGGCCAGCAGCGGACCAAGCAAGACGATGGACCCGCGCAGCTTGGAAACAAGGTCATGAGGAATCGGTTTGCTCTGCACGTTTTCCGTGCGCACGCGCACCGTGCCTTCGTGGAACGACGTCTGCGCTCCCAGGTATTCCAAAATAGAGAGCATGACGCGCACGTCTTGCAAATCGGGAACATTGCGCAGCGTGGTTTCCCCCTTCGCAAGAATCGTTCCGGCAAGCAGCGGCAGCACCGCATTTTTCGCGCCGCTCACATGCACGTCGCCCCGCAGGGCTATGCCCCCCTGCACCCGGTAGACGATGTCGTTTCCAGCTGTGGCCATAGGCGAATAATTTAGCGAAGAAGCGGCTTCCTACCTAGCAACTTGAGCAGTTCTGGGACTACGAGAATGGCTATTCCGACGGAAATGCAGCTGTCGGCCACATTGAAGACGGGAAAGGACCCCACTTGGAACACATCGGTAACGGTCCCATCCCCCATGCGGTCGACCATATTGCCCACTCCCCCGCCCACAATGAGCCCGTAGGCGCTGTGGTCTATGGGGTCGTCGGACGTCGCCGCAAGGTAGCAACAGAGCAGCAACGCCAACGGTATGAGTACGGCAAGCGCCTGGTGGGGCAGGTTGATGCTAAAGGCGATACCGGGGTTTTCTACATGCCGCAACGCCAGCCAATCGCCCCATAAAAATATGGGGGAGTCGGGCATTCGTCGAGTGAGCATGGCGCCCAGTACGGAAGCCCCAAGCGCGGCAAGGGCGATAAGGAGGAATCTGCGCATGAGCGCATTGTAGAGCAACTCTTGCGCGGGGAATTCCTTGCCATTTGGCAAGAAAGAAGTGTATAGTTAGGGTGACACCACCGTTATGACTATTCCCCGTATGGTGGACTGGTCGCTTCGTCAGTATCTCTTTCTTCCACCTTATGAAAGCTTCCTTCATCGCCGCCATTAACCAAATCTGTTCCGAAAAGAACGTGACGCCGGAACAGGTGATAGACGCCGTAAAAAAGGCCATCGCCACGGCGTATAAAAAGGACTACGGCAACAAAGAGCAGGAAATCCGCGTCGATTTTGTAGACGGCAAAGACGAGCCCGTGATTTTGCAGGTAAAGGAAGTGGTGGAGGACGTGGAAAACGACAACTTCGAAATCAGCGTAAAAGACGCTCGCCGCATTAAGCCAGAGGCAGACGTGGGCGACGAAATCGAAATTGATGTAACCCCCGAAGGCTACGGCCGCATTGCTGCTCAGGCTGCAAAGCAGGTGATTCTGCAGTGTTTGCAAGAAGCGGAGAAGCAGAGCTTGTACACCATGTTCAAGGGTCGTGAAGAAGAGCTCCTCACCGCAACCGTAACAAAAGTGGAGCCCAACTGGGTCACGTTGGAAATTGAGGGAATGACCGTGAGCCTTCCCTGGCGTGAGCAAATTCCCGGTGAGCACTACTACACCGGCAAGCGCATTCGCGTGTACCTGGACCGCGTCGAACTTACGGGTAAGGGTCCGCAGTTGCGCATTTCGCGCACGCATTCCAACTTGGTAAAGAAATTACTAGAGATGGAAATTCCCGAAGTGCGCAATGGCGATGTGCTCGTGCGCGCCATAGCCCGTGACGCCGGCTTCCGCAGCAAGGTTGCCGTGCAGAGCAAAGACGCCCGCATAGATCCGATTGGCGCATGCGTTGGGCAAAAAGGCGTGCGTATTCAGGCAGTTATGGAAGAGCTTGGCGGCGAACGCGTAGACATGATCGAGTGGAGCGACGACCCCGTGAAGTTGATTGCAACTGCGCTCCAGCCTGCTTCCATTTCGGCGGTGATGATTGTGAACGACCAGGAACGCTTTGACGACTCCGGACGTCGCATTAAGAAGCGTGCCGCCGTATTCGTGGACGAAGCGCAGCGCCCCATGGCCATTGGCAAAAAGGGTCAGAACATTCGCCTGGCTACAGAGCTTTCGGGCTTTGAATTAGACGTCTACAACTTCGAAGAGCTGCCTGCATTCCAAGCCAAGCTGGAAGAGCTGCGCGGCGCCCCAGTGGAAGTTGCACAGCCTGGTGAAGCTGCAGAAGCCCCTGCTGAGCCAGAGGTTGCTCCTGCAAGCATGGAGGAAGTTTCCGAGAAAGAAGAGCCCGCCACCGACGCAACCGCCGCGTAGTCCTAATCCCTAATATTCTAATACTCTGATACTCTAATCGCATGTTAAAATTCACCCTCCCAAAAGACGGCACACTCCGCATAGAGTCCGGCGAAACCACCGTCGCCGTGTACCCCGAAAAAGCAGGCGGCGGCGCGAACGTAACGCTGCTTTCCAACCCCGAAGAAAACCCCCAAACACCCAGTACGGTTTCGTGGCCCGGTGAATACGACTTTGGCGGCGTAAGCCTGCGCGGCATTGGCCACGGCGAAGGCAGCCAGGTTTCCTTTGCCGCAACTATGGACGGCATGCGTATTGCAATGCCCTCCTCCCCTCTGCAGGACTTGTCGGACCGCGACTTGGAACTCATTGGAGACGCCGCAGTATTGGTGCTCCCCTGCGACGACGCGAAGCTTGCACAGAAGCTTTTGGAAGAAATCGACCCGCGCGTGCTCATTCCGCTGCCCGGCAAAGACAAGGCGGCGTTTGACGCCGTGTTAAAAGCCGCAGGTGCAGTAGGCAAAGAGACTGTGAGCGAATACAAGCTGAAACAGCTGCCGGCAGAGGGGCGAGAGGTGGTGCTGTTCAGCTAAGCTAGCTCTGTGGCCCCGTAGTTCAACGGATAGAACAGTCGCGTCCTAAGCGATTAATGCTGGTTCAATTCCGGCCGGGGCTACCATTCGACTCGCACTTCGCTCCGCTCAGTGCTCGCTCATGGTAAACCACAGGAGCTATTTCCAAGCGAGTCGAATGACAGTGAGCGGAGCGCCGCAGCGCGAAGTCGAACTGCCCCGTCAACCTTTGAACTTTTGGAGTTTTGAGACTAAGAATTTCTTTTGGCATCCAACCAAGCAGTCATCGCTGTAAGAAATTCTTTTCTAAGTCGTTGTGAATCTTCGGACAAAGCACCGATGAGTTTTTTCTTATGGTCTTCCATCTCCCCTTCCGCAGAAAATACTTCTGAGGCATCGACAGGAAGATTCATACTTGTTTTGCCATCCCATTCAAGGGCAGGAAATCCAAACGATGACAGCGGCTTGTCGAATACAGCGTCCAGAGTGACCCATTCTTTGCCGGCTTTGACTTTCAGAAAATCATGATAGTCGGGGATGTCTTTGCCTTGAAACTCTGCAAGTTCCGATGGCCACGATTGAATGGGGAATTTGCCAAAACTATGCGTAGCAAACCAGCTCTGCACTTCTTCTCCAAGCTCCTGAAGCAGCAGTTTTAGAAGTGCATGTTTGCCGCTGCATGTTCCTTTCTTCGCCTCAAGTACATCAAATGCTCTACGGGAACCGATATTGCCATAGGCGATGTCTCGGACGAATTCATAGGCAGCAACAAGCCTTTTCTCCTCGGGCAATTTCTTCAGACGCTGAATCAGGTCGCTAAATTCAGCAGGAACTTCAGGTGATTCGGACATAATTGCAATCCTACCCTTCTTCTTTCGATGGCCAAAGCTTCGCAGTTTTGGCCTCCGTACAACGAAAACCAGCGTAAAATAAATCGAGAAACCCTGATTACCATGATCAGGTTTCATTTAAAAAATTGCTGCCTTTCCTCAATCTGAAGCTGAAAAGTGGGTTCAATGGACATGGAAGCCATACTTGACATATAGGTGCTAGCTATTTATAGTCTCACGCTATGTCTCATAAAGACAATCTGCCCAAATTCAGCGAAGGAGATACGCCTGAAGATTTTGCAAATACAGTCGCTGCAGCCGTAAATGGTGGTCAAAATGTTGTGCAAGTTGCCTTCGAAGATTTCACAATTCCTGATGCTTTGGTAATGCAGGCGAGTACAACTATCCAAGGACATACAATAACTTTCAGGGAGTTGTTCTTCGGCGCATTAGAGTATTTTCATAAAATCAAACCAGCTTCTGCTAGAGCTGTTCCGACTCCAGGCAAGCAGATGATGGCACCATACTCAATGTCTCTCGAAATGTCGTTTGCGGAGCAAGCTAATGCGGAAAACTAGAGTAAAATAAGTAGAAAAACCCTGGTTACCACTAAAAGACTTTCAAGAAACTTATTATTGCAAATGCTGCAATACCAAAGACCGACTTCAGTGGTACCATTTGTGCATGAGCAACGACTTGCCAGAAGGCCGATTCCGGGAGGTGCGGGGGGAAGATGGCAGTATCACCTGCATCGCCAATGATCAGTTTAGAGAAGGAAACTGGCGCATGGTCCGCCATGAAACCCGAGACGCGAACGGATTCAATACGGTGCAATACATTGCGGTGGAAAAATTGAACGATGTAAGAAATACACTTGAACGCTAAACAGTGTCCCACTACTTCTACCTAGCCCGCTGTGCAGATGGCTCCCTGTATGCAGGAACCTGTGTGGATGTTGCGGCAAGGGAAGCAAAACATAACGAAGGCACAGGTGCCAAGTACACACGTTCACGCGGGCCTGTGAAGATCATCTACACAGAGAAATGTGAAACATTGAGTGATGCGCGTAAGCGCGAGGCGGAGATCAAAAAATGGAGCAAGGAGGAAAAAGAGGATTTAATTTCTTCTGGAGAGCTTGCATAAACCTGCACAGAGTCTGAAGATTGCCCACTATGGCACGCCAATACGCACGCAACTGGCTTCGATATCTTCCTGAGGACTACAAAACCGACACAACGCCTTTGCCCACGGCACAGGAACTGCATTCAAAAGCTGGCCAGGTATATATAGAGCTCTACCGCAGAGCAATAGAACACCCCTCGGAATTATTGCCTTGTTTGCAGGCACTGGCAGTACAAGGCGACCTAGGTTTCTTAAATTCATTACGTGGCGCAACACAGAATAACAATCCCAAAAGAAGCATGATGGTGGCATTTGATCGAATAGGAACAGTACGCTCGAGCGGCTATAAACGATTAAAGGAACTCGGGTTAACATCGGCAGATGTTCAAATGGGAACTCCAGACGAGCTTGTTGCCAAAAGCCCGCGCCTTGCAGCGGGGGCACGCATGGTTATGGATCTTCACAATCAGTTACAAGCCGCTATTGAAACATACCAAAGACCACACGAAGCCCACCCCCTTCCCTCACTGCTCGAAACGCTCCAATCAAGGCAAGTGGCAAATGATGTCCAACCACAGCCTCCTCCCGTCGATCCATTGCTCGTACAAGCTCGAATGAAGGAATTGGAAGCAGAGCATGCAGCGCAAGATGCTCTCCTTAGAGCAAACCCCCTGCTTTCAACCACGATTGAGGTTGGGCCACGGTCAAAATAACAAAGGAAGCCCTGGCGGATGCTTGCGCATCGCAGGGTCATTTCCGCAGACCAGTCATTCCTTAGCCTACAGGCCCATGAAGGTAGCCATGTCGATTCCCGGGGTCATAGTCTGTGCAACCAGCATGGTTATGCACAGGGCCCAGCCGACACGCCAGTAATTGGTGGGGGAGGTGTAAATCATATAAACATAGCACCAGAGCCAATTCAGAGAACATTGTCAGGAGCGTCAACACTATGCATAGTATGCAATTATAGATGATAAATGATCACTTTTATTAACTGTCTAGTATAGTGCCCGGAGCTTTGGCACAGGCCCTCAAACAGGTAAAAAGTGCTACAAGATATTATCTAAAAATTTTGTCTAGTTTATGCAGATTAAAATTATTATTAGAAACCAAATATATGAATTTTACAATACCCCGGACCCCCCTTTGGATCTCAACAAGCTGCTTTTCCATTCGTCGGGTTTTGTGGCTTCCAGCCTTACAATTGGTGCACCCAGATCTGCTTCTTTTACCCCTGGCGGCAGTGTTTGGTCATACCCCAAGGCAATAAAATCTGGCTTAACGGCACGGACGGGAGCCAAGAAGTCATCTGGGTTTCCTAAAAGCACTGTCGCTTGCGGAAATGCCGCTTGCACATGGGCTAAACGAACACCTTCGGCGTCTGTAGGGGTAATCTTTTTGATCTTTAGAACGTTGCTGTCTCTGGCAACGACCACGAAAAGCTCTCCCAGGGCCGCAGCTTGGGCTAAATAGCTGCTGTGGCCGGGGTGGAAGCAGTCGAAGGTGCCAAAGGTAAGGACTCGCGGCATGGGCGGCCAGTATACCGCTTATTGGGCAGGCTTTGGCGCAGAGGTCGTTTGCAGGTCCACCACGTACAGGCGCTTTTCATCCAGCACGTACAAGTGAGTCTGGTCGCTGTCTACGTATAGGTCCTTTAGCTCTGTGGTTTCGCCTTCCAGCACGAACTGGCGCAGGTAGGTGGACTCACCCGTGGCGCCGCCGTCGGTTACGACAATCACTTTGCGGCCAACGGGGTCCAGCAGGTACAGGTTGCCGTCTGGCACCTTAAAGAGCTTCTTTACGTTGGCCAGTGCGCCTGTGGGCAAGCCACGAATGGTGAAGGGCTTCACTTCCCCGCGGAAGAGTCTGCTTACGGCTCCGCCGTCGGAAAGCACGTAGACGTAACCGTCTATGACAATGTCGATTGCCGCCTTTAAGTCGCCGTTCACATTGTACTGCGTGGGCGCGGAGTACTTGTTGGCAAAACGCTCGTACTTGTAGATCTGGTTGTTTTCGGGGGAGAGTACGTACAAGTAGCGCAGGTAGGATTCAATGTCTTTCCCGGTGATCCAGCCCGCCGGGTCTTCCGTTTTCATGGAAACCGGCTGACCGTCGGTCAGTTCTACAATGCTGTTCCCGTTCGTTTGGAACACGGGCAAGTTGTACCGCTCAAAGTAGTTGCCGTGCAAAATAAGATCTTCGTCGGCTATGCGGTCCGGGTCGTCTAAGGAGTTGAGCACGATGCGGTACGCGTCTTGGCGGTCGTAGGCGACAAATTCGCCGTCGGCGATTCCCATAAGACCCAGGGCGGAGACGTCTTCCTTTTTCGCAGTAAGGTTGACGACCACGCGCAGCGGCGGACGAATGACGTTGTTCACCTCTTCCTGTTTTTGACGGATGCGGGCAAGGAGGTCGTTTGCTTCGGTGCGGAACAAGCGGTCGTCGTTGTCTAACACTTGCTTCGCGCGCTCCTCTGCACGGGTAAGAATGGCGTTTGCAGAGTCCAAGTCGCGCGTAAGCGCGCGGTTTTCCGCCGTTTGCAGGTCTCCTTCGATTTCGGTGATGAGCGCTTCCAGTTCGGCGCGACTCTTGCTGCGCTGGCTAAGGGTCGAAAGGTTCACGCCGGCCCACAGCACCAGGAAAACGGCCAGGATTCCCGCCACCATGAGCAAGTGCGTTTTGCGCTTGCGCTTGGGGTCTTTTAAGCCGCGCAGGAATTCGTTTATTGCGTCTTGGACATTCGCGACCACAGCGGAAATATCCAAGCTGCCCAGCAATGACCGCGCTCGACCAAACATGCTTCCGCTCATTGCTTTAGCACGGCTCAGGCCGCCGCTGCCTTTGCGAAGCGAGGACTCTTCTCGTGTTGCAGCGCGGCGCGAAGTCGGCGCGCCTGCAACATGGAGTACGGCTAATGCAGCCGCTTCGCGCTCGGATTCCAAACCATGCGTTACTTCCTCCAAAACGGCGCTCCCTCGTTGTGTTAGCTGGGCAAGCTGCGCCGGTGTAAATGTGCGCAGCAAGCGCTGGGTGCTAAACAAGATTGTGTCGCGCGGCTCCAGTGTGCCGCTGGCAATGTGCACGAACGCCGGGGTGGGCTTGCCGCGGCTGTACTCCGTAATTTGGCTGGCCATGCCGCCGCGCACCACGTACGCCTCGGCGCGTCCGGCGTGGGAAACGTGTAGCACTTGGTCGCTGTCCACAATCGCAATAATTGCGTGCACGTCTTCAATTTGGCGTGAAAGCAGCAAGCCCTTAAACAGGCCGTTCATTTCCTTGAGTGTTCCGTCTAACCGCTGCTCTGCGTCCCCTTCTGTTTCTAGCAGAGCGTGGCGCACGACATTTTCGCACTCTTGTTCCAGCGTCTTTGCCTCGGCAATGCTGGCGTGAATTTGCAGCAAAATACAAACTTGCTCCCCCTGCGAAGAGGTGTAGGTTTCCGCCGCCAAGCGCATGCCGCTTTCCGCCTTTGTTAACCCCGTCTGCAAACTTATGTCCATCGGTACGGAAGGGTACCGTTTCATGAGCTTTGCAACAAGGTGTGTCTGGTTATGTTATGGAGAGCTGCGAAAAAGGAATACAAAGAATTCAAGGAATACAACGACTAAAAAGTGCGATATCCTTGTATTCTTTGTATCCGTTGCATCCCTTGTATTCCAAAATACAAAACTAAAAATTCCTTTATTCTAAGCCAAAAACAAGGCACTACGACAAATAAATGGTGGACAAATTCACCAGGAAGGAGTACGCTGAGCTCAGCAGAATTTCCTGCAGAGAAAATTACCCAACTGAAGCGATGAAAAACATCGGAGAGTGGCTAAAGAAGAACCTGAGCGGAAGCACAGGGTCCTCTTCCAACACGCCACAAGAACAGCGTCACGCACTTCGCGAAGTGCGTGACAACCAGCAGCCCCGCCCTGCTTCACAAGGCGGACAGCAGCAGCGCCCTGCACAAAATGGCGCACCGGGACCTTCCCCATTTCCTAAACGCAAACGCCGGCGGGGCGGGCGCAACAGACATGGCGGAAGCCACGGAGGAACACCGGGGAGCCAACGACCTCAGGGAATCAATCCTGGTCAACCCCAACAGGCGCTGCACCAACCGTTCCGGGAGCAAGTGCGCCCCGTAACACTGGGTGACGCAGACAGCAAAGCAAAACTGCGCGTGTACCCGCTGGGGGGTTTTGAACAAGTGGGCCGCAACTGTATGGCAGTGGAAGTCGATGGCGACATTTACATAATCGATTTGGGGCTCCAATTCCCAGACGAAGACATGCTGGGAATCGACTACTTGATTCCCGACGTCTCCTGCCTTGCAGGAAAAGAGTCGCGTATTAAAGCGGTCATCTTTACCCACGGCCACTTAGACCACATTGGCGCCGTGCAACACTTGTTGCCAAAGCTCCACTTCCCTCCTTGCTATGGAACCAAGCTGACGCTGGCCATGGTGAAGAAGCGTTTAGACGAAGAGGGTCTTACCAGTAAGACGAAGCTCAACACCGTTGGGTACAACGAAAAAATCCGCATTGGCAAAGTGGAAATTGAGTTCATTCGCGTTACGCACAGCATTCCGGATTCGGCCGCAGTCGCACTGCACACGCCCTACGGAACCATTGTGCACACGGGTGACTTTAAAATCGACTTAACGCCCTTAAATGAGCCGCCAACGGACTTCCAGCGTTTGGCGGAACTTGGCAAAAAGGGAGTGCTGGCAATCATTGCCGACTCCACGAACGCTACGAAGCCCGGCTACAGCAAGAGTGAGCGCGAGATTAGCGAGACGATTCGTGGACTCATACGCGACTCGAAAGGTCGCGTGATTATTTCCACCTTCAGTTCGCTGCTCAACCGTATTCAACAAGTGGTAGAGCACGCCAAAGAGTTCAACCGCAAGGTGTTCGTCTCTGGCCGCAGTATGGAAGAAAACATCGAGATCGCCCAAAACTTGGGTTACTTAAAGGCCCCCCGCGGCATGATTCGCAAAGTGGGACCCGGCATGGAAAAAGTGCCAGATAGGGAAACGTTGATTATAACAACGGGCAGCCAAGGCGAAGAGCAAGCAAGCTTAAGCCGCATGGGGCTCGGCGTTCACCGCCACGTCGCCGTAAAGGAAGGCGACACGGTGATTCTGAGTAGCAACCCGATTATTGGAAACGAGCGCGCAGTCGCAAAGGTTGTGAACAACCTGCACATGAAAGGTGCAGTGGTGAAGACGAACAACGAATTCGCACTGCACACAACGGGCCACGGTAACCAAGGAGATATCCTCTTGATGCACCAGCTCGTAAAAGCCAGGCACATCATTCCCGAACACGGCGAACCCTACATGCGTGCTGCGCACGCAGATTTGGGCCGCAGCTTGGGCTACCAAGAGAACCAACTCCACTTGCTTATAAACGGCGAAATCTTGGAATTCGACCACACCGGCGCTGCTCGCAAGAGCAAGCAAAAGCTCACCATGAGCGATGTAATCATCGACGGCCACAGCAGCACCGCAGGCGAAGGCCAGCGTGTTATGACAGACCGTAAGGTGATGAGCGAAGGTGGCATCGTTATGGTCGTCTTCCGTGTGTACGCAGACAGCAAGCGCCTCGTCGGCGACCCCGACGTTATGACGCGCGGCTTCGTGTACGGTTCGGAACAAACGGAGGTTACGGGCGAAATTCTTGCGACCGCCAAGAAGGCGTACCAAGAAGCCGTGGACCGCGGTGAGACCGATAGAAAGGCGCTCAAGCGCCAGATCGTCGGTTCCCTCTTCCGCTACTTCGACCGCAAGTTAAACCGCGAACCTATGATCGTTCCGTTCATTGTGGAGGTCTAGTGTCATGTCGAGTAGTTCGACTGCGCTCACCATAAACTCCGGCGAGACAGACGCATACGAAGTAACTATCCGAGGTATGGAAGCACGACATTCCCATACCTCGTTTTTGTTGCAGGACCGGTAAACGGGGGTAGCGTGTGGGTATGCAGTCAGTAGCAGAAAGACCAATAGAGGGGGTGGATGCAGATCTACAAGGTGCCTACGCACAGTTACGTAAGCAGTACCACCACCCTAACTGGCCACATGAAAACTGTGGGACGGAATCCATAACAAGACTTCATGATCACCTTTTGGGCTTGCAACAGGCAATGCGCCAAGAAGCGCAGATCACGTGTTTGGGAAGGAGCGATGCACTGGTGAATGTTTTTCGAAAACTTAAGGACGTCTTCATGGCGACCCCCGGCCTGGAAACAAACAATGTCCCCCGAATTAGCTTGCACGAACTCTTGGAGAAGTTGCCAGCCGAATTTCGTACAGTAGTACAGCAGGAGTGGCCGCAATTCTTACAGAACCCACTAACGCACAGGTGTTTTGAAATGGGCAAGCATGTAGAGTTGCCGTGTGCCCTTATTGTCCCCGTAAATTTCCGTACACATGACTCGGACTTTGGCGCAAAGATATGCAACACCTTGGGGCAGGAACCATATTTTGTTTTTAGGGTTCGCGTGCACGACGACTTAGGGCTTATGCCAGAGGCGGAGGAACGATTTTTAGAGCCTGGACGCAGATTTGCAACATTGGACGAAGCTGCATGTATTTTTGCGGCCCACCCCACGCTGCGCATTGCTCGCGGTTTAGCTCAGAAAAAAGGCCAAAGTGGACCTTATGCCGGACAAGTGTACTTCGCAGGAGACAACTGGGAACTCTATAGAGACAATGCCGTTTGGAATAGGCCGGTGCAGGGTGAACTGTTGGGTGACTCTACAAAATATGAAGCTCGCAATGGGGGAAAACTCACCGTCTTCCCACGGTTTCACCACATGGTTACCGTGCAAGATTTCTCTGCAGCGGGGGGAGGCAAAAAGCCATTGCCCATGTTAGAAGACGTTCGTTAGCGGACTCTTCCGACGACATTCCAGCCTTCATACGGACTCCACCCGCATTTGCTGAGGATGTCGTTCTTTGTGATTTCCCAATGAGCATCCATATCGATCTGTATTTGATCGCTCGGACTTTTACCTAAACCGAAAATCATATTGGGACTCGCAAACATCAGTCGTTCAATATCTTCCAATGTGAGTTTTGCGGATGATGGCTTTTGCGATGTGGGATGCGGCCACCCTCCATTTACAACAGTGAGCAGGAGCGGCAGCACGAATTGCGTTCCGGGCATACCACTTGGGGCGTCTAGCGGAGCACCGGATTGTTTTTCTTCCAATGTATGCGGTGCATGGTCCGTGCTCACGCAGTCTATGGTTCCATCACTCAACCCTTCCCACAGCGCATTTCGATCCATTGTGGAGCGCAGTGGCGGGTTCACTTTTGCAAGCGTCCCGAGCGTTGCATAGTCGTCCGTTGTCATGAATAAGTGGTGCGGTGCAACCTCGCACGTCACATTGTTCTTCTGCTTCTTCGCAGCGCGAACGAGATCTAGCGCACCAGCAGTGGAAAGGTGTGCAACGTGGAAGTGCGCACCGGTTTTTCCCGCAAGGGCAAGAGCTTTTCGCACGGACTCTACTTCTGCCTCTGGCGGCCTGCGCTGCGAGTGTGCTGATACATCTTTTGAAGATACCGCTGCAGCTGCAGCGGCGTTGATCTTCGGGTCTTCGCAATGCGCAATGATTTGGATGCCATGCTGCGCACACGCGGTGAAAATCTCTTCCAGCAATTCCTCTTCCACTTTTTGGTTGCCCGTGGAGTGGTCCAAGTACAGCTTCACGCCGCAGCAAGACTTTTTGAGTCGCTGTAATTCCTCAGAGTCTCCAGTCCATAAATCGATGAGCGTACGCAGGTGCTCTGCCTGCGTTACCCCAAAGAAGAAGCGGATGTCACAGTCTTCTACCTGGCTGGCGCGACGAACCTTATCTGCCAGCGCCATAACCGTTGTAGTGGGCGGCACGGTGTTGGGCATGTCGCACAGCGTGCCTATGCCCCCTGCCTTAGCCGCAGCGGCTTCTGTGGCCATTGTGGCCTTTTGCGTGAGTCCTGGCTCACGCAGGTGCACGTGGCAGTCTATGAGGCGGGGGAGGCTTTTCACAGGGTGTAGTGTATTGGTGTCTTGGCCCGAGGAGTAGACTTCCGTCCTTATGGGTACCCCTACAGAGTCAGCGGCAGAACAATCGCACCGTGCGATGCTGCCGGCAGGGGTGGAAGTGCGAAATAATCTTGTTCTGGAAGAAGGATTCCGAGTAGATAAGCCAGATGAAGCAGGGCGCTCAACAGTATTTGTTGCAACAACATTGTTGAAAATTCGAGAAGTTTTCATGGAACTCTCTTTTCACCAAAGAAGACCACTGACTACATATGCAATGGTCTCAAAGAACGTAGCAAATGCCATGCCTAACTGCAGCAAGTTTTTTCGCAAAAGACGCTTTGGCGCATTCTGCGAGACATTTAAAGATCAGCGCACTCTTGCAAGTACTCTGTCTTCTCCAGAGGCAGATGTTGTTTTTGACGACAGCCTGATTACAGAATTCTCGCTAATAGGAACAAAAGAGAATTCCGTTGTTGCGGTTTGCAGTACCAATGTTATTTGTATTCTCACTCCCGACGTAAAGAAATTCCGGCAGAAGCTATATAGAATAGGAATCCCTGAAATACCTGGATTACAAACTTCTCTTGATGACGGATTTTCACTTTGTGAGGACATGGAGTGCCTCCAGTCGGGTGGACCAAAAGTATCGAAACTATTTTCCAAATTAAAATTGATTCCAGAGCACCGTATTCTGCAAATAGAGTTAGAGGAGGAAAATGATCTCCCCATTGGGGATATTTAAACTCTTCGTATGGGTTTCAAGAATCACTTGCCGAGTAGCATTGCCAGCAGCGCCATTCTCACCGGCACGCCGTTGCGTGCCTGGCGGAAATACGCGGCATTCGGGAGTGCGTCTACGTCGGTGCTGATTTCCCCAATGCGCGGCAGCGGGTGCATCACCGTAATGTCGGTTCCACGAACGTGATCTGCAGTGAGGATGTACTTGAGTTTGAGGCGTTCGAACTCCGCTTTGTCGGTAAAGCGCTCTTCCTGCACGCGCGTCATGTAGATGATGTCGGTGTCGAGTCCCTGCTGCAGGTCGTCTGTTTCGGTGTAGGGAATCTTTTTCTCTTTCAGTACGTCTGTCACTTTCTCCGGCATCATCAGTTCTTTCGGTGCTACGAATGTGAAGGACACATTGTCGTAAAGCGAAAGGAGGAAGGCGAGGGAATGTACCGTACGCCCGTACTTCAGGTCCCCCACCATGGTCACCCGGACGCCATCCAGCTTCCCCCGTTCTTTTTGAATCGTGTACAGGTCCAGCAGCCCCTGTGTTGGGTGCTGGCCTGGGCCGTCTCCTGCGTTTATAAAGGGGACGGGGCTGGCCTTGGCAGCTATGTCTGCACTGCCCTGTTCGGGGTGGCGCATAACAATAATGTCGGCGTATTGGCCGGCCATCATCATGGTGTCTTCTATGCTCTCGCCTTTGTAGAGCGAGCTGAATTGCATGCCGACTGCCGAGGCAACTTTGCCACCCAGGCGCAGCATGGCCGCTTCGAAGCTGAGTCGCGTACGCGTGCTGGGTTCGTAGAACAGGTTTGCAAGAATTGTATTTTTGAGTAGGTCACTCCCGCCTTTTTCTAACACCTTCTCCATGTCTTTCGCCCTCGCCAAAATGGCGTCCGTCGCTGCCCGGGTGAGCTGGCGAGTGGACGTTAGGTGGGTGAAGGGTAAGCCCATTTTGCTCACGGGAAAGCCTACCAGGGGTTTGGAATGATGCAATGAGGAAAAGGGTGAAGTAGCTCCACTTGCGTCTTTCTCGCCTCCGCTCGAAATGACAGTAAGGCCCTGATCCCTGATATTCTGATACTCTTCATCCGTGCCAACGAAGCAGATAGCTCAGGCAACCCTTTGGCAACTCCTTAGTCAGTGCGTTATGGCGGCACTGAGCATTATTACGGTGAAGTGCGTGGCACTCAGTTTGTCCCTCCCGCTTGCAGGTACGTACAACAGTGCATATGGCTACCTGCAACTGTTTGGGATTCTTGCAGACTTCGGGCTGTACGCAGTCGCCATACGCGAGCTGTCTTCGGCGCAGAACAAAGGTGCGGTGCTGGGCGCCATGCTGTGGATTCGTTTGGGGACCCTCACCCTCTCATTGGGAGCTGCACTCATACTCGTATGGTTGCTACCCCAGTGGCGTGGAACACCATTCCCGCTGGCGGTAACAATTGCGGCACTCGTGCCCTTCTTCACGCTCCTTGCAGGCGTAATCCGCGCCGTGTTCCAAGTGCACTACGCAATGCACTTGGTGTTCGTTGCAGAAGTTTTGCAACGCATTATTACCACGGGGCTTATTGCAGCATTCGCTGTAAGTGGCATACGCGGAAGCGAGAGTGTGCACTTTGTGTACCTGTTCCTTGCCTTCGGCGGAGTGGGTTCACTCTTCTTGTTGTGCACGTCACTGTATTTGAGTAAGCAGTATGAGAAGGTCCAGATGCGATTGAATTGGAGTGTCATCACACAACTGCTCCGCAGGAGTTTGCCCTTTGGTTTAGCATACCTCTTTTTAGCTTTGTACCGCCAATTCGACGTTACGATGATTGCGCTGCTGCGGCCCGACTTCGACGTGCAGAACGCCTACTACGGTTTCGTAGTACGCATGACCGATATGGGATTTTTGATTCCCACATTCCTGCTGAACTCCCTGCTCCCAACCCTCAGTGATAAACAAAAAAGTGGAGAGGAGACCTCGCGCATTTTAGGAAACACCTTGATAACACTTGTTTTGCTCGGCGGCATTGCAGCGCTCTTCGCGTGGTTGTGGGCAAAGCCACTCACGCTCCTTATGACAACGCCGCAGTATGTGAGCACGGGCCTTACCCCCGGTTCCGACACGGCGTTAATGTGGACGGCGCTACCACTGCTCCTGAATGGATTCATTCTGTACGCGTTCTATGTGCTCCTTGCACAACACCGCTGGAAATCGCTTGTCTCTGCACTCTGCATTGCGGGCATCACCTCGCTAACGCTCAATGCAATTCTTGTTCCGCAATACGGGTTCATGGGGCCAGTCGCTACCAGCAACGTTGTACACGTCTTCTTGCTCATCGTCCTTGTGCCCTTTGGCTTGCGTGCAGCTCCATGGAAAATCGATGGCGAGAAAGTGGTGCGCATTGTTGGGGTTCTCGTTGCACTCGGCGCTCTGCTTTCGCTGAGTGCACCGTATGTAATGACGGAAATCCGCGGGCTACTGGGCTTAGCTGTCGCAGGAGTCTTCCTTGTGGGATTGATCTCTGCCGCAGGTTTAAAAGGCACTCTAATCGGTAAATAAATTGGATGGGTCCGCCGCTGCGCGAGATTTGCCCTAATAGAAGCCATAAACAGAATACTCAGCACATTGCTGAAAACCCTCAAATTTGCTATAATAATGAGATTTCACAAACATCCAATGTTCCGCAAACTCTGCCTGGCAATCTTCTGTTTCGTTACTGCCTCTGCGCTTGCGCAGGCGGCGCCTTCGCCTGTTACGGGCATAGCGGTGGAAAAGACGGCAACGGGCGTGGTCATTGTGCACTGGCAACCGGTGGCGGAGCCCGTTATGGAGTACCGCGTGTACTACAAGGACTCCTCAATTTTGGAAAGCAACGGTGAATACGATGATGTGGAAAATACCGTGGGACCGGAAACGAAGCTGAAGTTGATAGGCGTTATGGCGCCGGAAACGGGCGCCGTGCTCTACGTAAGCGTGCTGGCCGTAGACGCCGGCGGCGAAGAGAGTCCCTTCTTTGCGGAGGAGGCCGTGCTTGTTGGCCCAACAGGTGCAGGGCAGTCGAGTGTTTCCAGCAGCAAGAGCAGCTCTTCTTCCATGAATCCGTTGCCGCCTATGCCCAGCGCACTCACGCTCTCGGTGCACCGCGTGGTAAGCCCTACGCAGCTGGAGCTGACTTTTAGCGCACCGATACAACTGGATTCGAACCCCGATGCCTCCATGAACATAGTGGCGGCAGACGGCGCAGCATTGCCTATAAGCGGTATGAAGGTGAGCGGCACCATGCTGACACTGGACACCATGCCGCAAATGCAGGGCGTGAATTACACGCTTTCGCTTGGTACAAGCGTACGCGGAGCAGACGGCAGCGAATTGGCCCAGGAATCACGCACAGTTGCCTTTCAAGGCTCTACCTCTGCACAAGTTCCCCCGGTTATGCCCCCGGTAGCGCAGAACATTTCGGGTATTGAAAACCTAAAGCTTCAAGCGGAACCGCAAGGCAGAAACGGCGTCACCATGCATGTGCGCTGGACCCCGGTGTGGCCTGCAAACGACATTGCGTCGTACATGGTTCGCCAGAGTGGCGACGGCCAAACATACGGTACGGAGTCGCTGCTTGCAGGTGACACCACGGGAATTGATATCCCCAATGTGCGCACGCCGGTCTTTGGAATCAGCGTGAGCGTTGTTACGAACAACGGTCAGCGCTTGCCCGAAGAAAAGACGAGCATGCCGCTTGGAACCCCGGAACAAATTGCTGCGTTCCAGTCGCCGTTCGTAGCAAACACCAACCAGCAATGGAGCAACGACGGCCTTTCCGACAGCGGCCCTGCAACAGTTGCTCTTAGCGTGATAATTGCTGCCGGCTTACTGACGGGTTGGGCAGTAACTCGAAGGAGGGTAGCCAGGGGCTGACGGTGGAGGAGGAAACCCGGGTCGAGTATCAATACCTGCTGCCCGCATCGTGTTTTTATATGCGATGATTTGACGCCAAAGTTCTATGTTGAACATTGGCTGCACCTCTGGAACAGGGGTAGAAGCAACTGCAACTTCAGGAGGAGTGTCGGCTGGCATGTATAAAGCTTACTCCATAAAAACACCGAGCTGCCATCCGAAGACGACAGCCCAGGACAGTAGAAAGCGTGTGGTGTATTCCACTGTGCATATAAGTATACAAAACCCTTAAAAGGGTTGATTCGAAGATGGCGATACTGCTAGTCTACTTAGCTTTACATATGGCTTCTACAGGCTCTCTGCAACGGCTTATTCTTACGGCATTGTTCCTCTGTGTCTGCACTGGGGTAGCCGCGCAGGAGTGGAAGAAACTGCCCGACGGCAAGCTCCACATTCATGTGTTAGACATTGGCCAAGGCGACAGCATTTTGCTGGTGTCCCCAACGGGGAAGCAGGTACTTATAGATGGAGGACCGGACCAAACACTTTTACAACGACTGCCGGATGCAATGTCGCTCTTCGACCGCTCACTGGACCTTGTTGTACTTACCCACCCCGACTCCGACCATGTAAGTGGGTTGCCCGAAGTACTGCGGCGGTACGACGTGGGTGCAGTGTTATGGGACGCAATCGACCGCAAAACTGCGCGGGCCGAAGAGTTCGCAACACTGTTGGAAGAGAAGCACATACAGACCATAGAGCCGTGGCAGATTTCCAGCCTAGACATGGGCGACGGCCTCGCATTCGACGTACTGTGGCCCGTCATCAATTTGCACGGAGTGGAAGTGGAAGAAGCAAATGACGCCTCGGTTATCTTGAAGGCAAAAGTGGGCAGCGGGAGCGTGCTGCTAACAGGCGACATCGGCTTTAAGGCGGAAGATGCGATACTCAAAACGGGTGCGGACCTCCGCTCAACGGTACTCAAAGTTGCCCACCATGGCAGCAGAACTTCCTCTGCAACGGGGTTCCTGTTAGCCACGGACCCGGCTATTGCGCTCATTTCTGCAGGCAGAAACAACCAATTTGGCCACCCCACCCCCGCGGCACTCAATAGGCTGCGAATGTTTACAAGCGACATCCGCATAACGACAGAGAGCGGTACACTGTCCCTCGCACTCCCATGAAGACCCTTCTTTTAGCCGCAGGCCGCTCCAAGCGTTTTTGGCCGTTGCGCGAAAAGTCGCTGCAGCGCATTTGCGGCAAGACACTCATAGAGCACCAGCTCCACTGCCTGCGCGAGGCCGGGTGCGAAGACATCACCTTGATTGTTGGTGAGCACAACATGCAGGAACTCAACGTCCTGCTGCCCAACGTACCGCAGATTCAGCAGCAGAATTTAGACGATGGCATGCGTGGTGCGTTGCTCACGGCGCTGCCGAATATCACGGAGCCCGTGCTCATTGTTGGAGGCAACGATGTGGTCGACAGCTCGGCAATTCGCCAAGTGATGACTGCACTTAAAGGAAATGATGGTGCGATTCTTGCGAAGCGCGTCACCGAATATTTCCCGGGTGGGTACCTCACTGTCAGTGGAAACCGGATCACGTCGATCGTAGAAAAACCTGGTGAAGGGAAAGAGCCAAGCGACATGGTGAACATTGTGGTGCATGCCCATAACGACCCGCAGGCGCTGCTCACCTTGCTCAAATCCGCAAACTCGAACCGGGATGATGGCTACGAGGTGGCACTCGCAGGACTCTTCAAAAACCACTCTTATGCTGCGGTTCCCTACGAAGGTTTCTGGCAACCGGTAAAGTACCCATGGCACCTTTTGCGGCTCCTGGAGCGGTTCTTACCAACGGAACAGAAGATTGATGCAACGGCCTCCATCCACGCCAGTGCGGTTGTGGAGGGGCCTGTGGTGATTGGCCCCGGTTGCAAAATTCTGCCGCACGCAACAGTGCGCGGGCCGGCGTACTTGGGGAGCAACGTAACGATTGGAAACAACGCGCTCATTCGCGGCGCATCCATCGATGATAATTGTGTTATTGGGTACAACAGTGAAGTGAAAAATAGTGTTGTGGGCCGCGACGTGTGGACGCACATTACCTACATAGGCGACAGTGTGGTTGCAGAGAATGTTTCCTTTGGTGGGGGCAGCATGACCGGCAATTTCCGTTTAGACGAAGCGGAGGTGCTTTCCGTTGTGCAGGGGGAAAAGGTCAACACGCACTGCACGAAGTTTGGTGCGGCCATTGGCGCCGGTGTGCGCTGTGGAATTCAGGTGGGTATGAACCCGGGAGTGAAGATTGGCGTTGGCTCCTTCATAGCAGGTGGCACTTACGTGGCGAGTGATGTACCAGACGGCTCCTTTGTCGACATGCACGCTGGAGAATTGCGCATTCGCCCAAACAAAATCCAGTCGCCCTCACCTGAAGAACGGGGTGTTTACCGAACACTCTAAAAGAAATTAGGTATTGTCCGTATCAACATGAAACCGAGGGCCTCTTTGTTCGCGTTCACGGATGACGGCCTCCAACATACGACAGGTAAATTGCGCAGCCTCGCGATGGTGCATTTGAACAAGAGGGTCAAATGCAGAACGTACAGTTTCTGGGTACGCATTGTCTGGTTTTTCATCGTGCCACTTCCATTTGGAGTCAAATCCCATACGCGAACTATACATGTAAGAATGCCCATGGTCTCCCGTCTCCAGGGGTGTCCGAGTTCTTCACAGAGAGAGTGTCTAAAAAACACTCCTCTGTGGAACTCGGGTAACAATTATTTTCCACATCTTCATGGAGTTACCCACATACGTTCAGCAACATGGCTTCCAGAAGCCGCAAGAAGTAAGTTGGCTCCTAGAGCCGCCTGTCGAGAAGGTTTCCACAAGTTTTCCACATAATCTCCACCACCAATGTGGAAAACTCCAAAATGTTTATTTACGCCAACACACTCAAAATCATGAAGTATAACAAAAATGGAATATTTACTTTACAGAGGAAATCCACAGAATAGACTACAAAAGGTGAGTGGTGGGGAACGCCCCACTATGATTACGAATTCGGTATATACTCACTTACCTTTTTGTATATGCTCCCAAACGTATGAAGCTTTTGTGCAAAACCCAACACCTGTTACACGCACTCACTTTGGTGAGCCGTGCGATTGGAACGCAGCAAGCTCTGCCAATCTTGGGAAATATTTTGGTAAAGGCGGAAGGCAGGCGTTGCACGCTGAGTGCCAGTGACTTGGAGTTGTCGATTATTACGAGTTTTGAAGCGAGTATTGAAAATGAGGGTTCGACGACAGTTCCAGCCAAGGCAATTCTTAACTTTGCACAATATACAAATGACGACGAGGTGTTGTTGGAAACTGTGGAGGGAACACAATTGCGTTGCACATCGAAGAAATCGAAGGTGGTGCTGGCCGGTGAAGCGGCGCAGGAGTACCCGACCATTACGCCAATTACAAAAGAGACGGCAATTTCACTGGAAGCGGAGCCATTATTGCAGGCGTTGCAACAAGTCACATTTGCCACGGCAAAGTCGTCCCTTCGCCCGGTGCTTGGTGGTGTATCGTTCCAGGTGAAAGATGGAACCTTGAAATTAGTTGCAACAGACAGTTATCGCCTTTCGGAATATACTGTGCCTGGCACAGGGGTAGACAGCGATTTGGCCTGCATTGTTCCACGCAAGGTGTTGGAAGAATTGCAGATCGCTTTGGGGGGAGACGAAGGAAAACCTGGGAAGAAGTCGAAAGGTGCCGACGAAGCCGAAGAGGGAAGTGAAAAGCGCAAGGTGGAGGTGTCGCTCGGCAGCCAGCAAATTGAGTTCCGCATTGGCAATACCACCCTCCTTTCGCGGCTTATAGAAGGTAAATTCCCAGACTATCAGCAAATAATTCCGAAGGATACGAAGACGGATGTTACCTTCACAACGGGAGAACTCACCACCACTATCAAACGCATGCACTACTTTGCAAAGGAGCTGAATAACACTGTCACCATCACCATTGCAGACAATGAGGCGCATTTGGCAACGCCGCAGACGCAGCTTGGGCGCGATGAATCCACTCTCGGAGTAGAGACGAAAGGTGAATCGAATAAAATCGCCTTAAGCTCGCTGTATCTTCTGGATTATTTAGGGCACATAAAAGACACCGGTGTTATAATGTCTGTAAGCGACGGAATGCACCCCGCAATTTTGCGCGTCCCGTCGCAGCCGAATTTCCTGCACCTCATCATGCCGCTGCGTTTGCAGGATTAACTCCCCAATCGTCGTTTACACCATCATGCATCCTTCCCTCCTCCTGGGCGGAAAAACCCACCAGGACCTTGTCTCGCTGCTTGCAAAGACGGGGCAACTCACCATCTCCGGTGCCAGTAATGAAACTGCAAAGGCGCTCCTTATGAGCACCGTCTTCCACGGCAGCCCGCAGCCGACGTTGCTGCTTACGGAGCAAGAGACGACCGCCGAAGCATTGCAGCACTGGCTGCATTTCTTTGGGGTGGAGGCAAAACAAATGCCGCGCATAAGTGCCGAAGGGGAAATTACTGCGGAAGTATTGCGCGCATTCTTGCTGTTTGCCGGAACGCAGACGCCTTCGGTTACAATCCTCACCCGCCAGCATTGGGATGCGCAGTTCCCGCAAATTGCGGAGCTTGCCGGGCAGCGGCTGGTGCTGCGCACGGGCGAAGCAATCGATTTCGCAGAACTTATTGAGCGGCTATTGGACCAGGGCTACACGCATGCCGAAGAAACAGTTCTCGAACCGGGCGAATACCGGCGCGTGGGAGACACGCTCGACATCTTCCCCATTCAAGCGCCGCAAGCGTTGCGCATCAGCATTCCCTTCGATGTTGTCGAACAAATTCGACCGATCGTGGATGCGGCAGGCACGCTGGGTCCCGCAGAACACGACGCGGCAATTTACCCGTTCCACTACAGCCGCACCGCAAGCATAAGCGACCAAATGCCCGTGGGCACGTTGCTTATGAGTGATGACGAAGACGACGTACCAAAGCCAAAACATGCGTCGCACCTGGCCTTTACACCGTTCCCGGAAGGGGCGGTGAACCATGCGCACTTGCGGTACCTTTCCATCCTCAAGTTTTACACGCTCACCGATTTCTTAAACGACATCCGCGACAAAATTAACCAGGACTGGCGTCTGATGGTTGTTACGAAGCGCGCGGAAGAATTGGAAGGCATTTGCGACGAAGAACACATTCCCCACACGCGCGACGCGAAAAAGGGCGGCGCCAGCATGGTGCTTGTTCCCGCGGACCAAGACGATTTGCTCCCCCACTCGCTGCAAAACCCGGATTTAAAAATCGCGCTCCTTACCGACCGCGAAATTTTCTCGCTGCGCAAAGCGGGCAAGCAGCGCAGCGTGCAGAAGCTGGCGCTCGATTTCATCACGTCGCTGACGCCGGGCGATTACGTGGTGCACATGGAACACGGCATCGGCCATTTCGAAGGCATGACGCAGCGCGAATTCGACGGAACTATGCGCGAGTATTTGGAGCTTACTTATGCGGAAAACGACAAGCTGTTCGTGCCGGTCGATCAGGCGGATAAATTGAGCAAGTACGTGTACGAAGAAGGCAACGAGCCGCAGCTGATGCGCTTGGGCACGAATGACTGGAAGAAGCTGACGAGCAAGCTGAAAGAAGAAACGGAGCGCGTCGCAAAGGAACTGCTCCAACTTTATGCGAAACGTGCAGCGGCGAAGGGTCACTCCTACCCGCCGGATGCTGGCGAAATGAAACAGTTTGAGGATGCGTTTCCCTACCAAGAAACGCCCGGCCAGGCGAAGGCGATTGAAGACATTAAAAAAGACATGGAAGACAGCCACCCCATGGACCGCCTTGTGTGCGGAGACGTGGGTTTTGGGAAAACAGAGGTCGCCATGCGCGCCGCGTTCAAGGCGGCAAAGGCCGGCAAACAAGTCGCTGTGGTGGCGCCTATCACGATTCTTGCAGAGCAGCACTACGAAAGCTTCGTGGAGCGCATGAAGGGCTTCCACTTGCGCATAGAGGCGCTTTCGCGCTTCCGCACGGCAAAAGAGCAGAAAGAGATCATCGAACGTTTACGCAAGGGCGACATCGACATTGTCATCGGCACGCATCGCCTATTGCAAGACGACGTGAAGTTCCACAACTTGGGGCTCGTCGTGGTGGATGAAGAACAGCGTTTCGGCGTGAAACAAAAAGAGAAATTCAAAGAAATGCGTGCGAATGTGGATGTGCTTACCATGACGGCAACGCCAATTCCTCGCACGCTGAACCTGGGGCTCCATAAACTGCGCGACATCTCCACCATTACAACCCCTCCCCCCGGGCGCTTGCCCATCATCACTGAGGTGCGAAAATTCAGTGACTCACTTCTAAAGCAAGCGATTGAGGCGGAACTGAAACGCGAAGGCCAAGTGTACGTGCTGCATAACCGCGTGGAAACGATCGACGCTTTCGCGGGCAAAGTGAAGGGGCTCGTGCCGAAAGCCCGCGTTGTCGTTGGTCACGGCCAGCTGAAGCCGGAGGATTTAGAGACGCGCATTGGCGCCTTTAAGCGCGGCGAGTACGACGTGCTGGTGTCTTCCACAATTATTGAAAACGGAATCGACCTGCCCCGCGCCAACACGCTCGTGGTAAACGAGGCGGAGCGCTTCGGCCTTGCCCAGCTGTACCAGCTGCGCGGCCGCGTGGGCCGCGGCAAGGTGCAGGCGTACGCGTATTTCCTGTACCACAGCCAGAAGCTCCAAGACGACGCCAAGAAGCGCCTACGGGCCATTGTGGAAGCCTGCGAGCTGGGAAGCGGCTTCCAGGTTGCCATGCGCGACTTAGAAATTCGCGGAGCAGGTGAAATCTTGGGGTCTGAGCAAAGTGGAACGATGCAGACTGTCGGCGTTTCGCACTACCTGCGTATGCTGAAGAGTGCCGTGGAAGAACTGAAGACCGGTGAGGGCGGCGAACCGCTGGAAGAAGCAACGGTGGAACTCCAGTTACCGTTCGAAGCACTGCTCCCCACCTACTACATTCCCGACCAAGAAGAGAAAATTTCCGTGTACCAAAAACTTGCAGGAAGCGAGACAGAAGAAATTCTCCAGGAATTCGCAGGGGACTTACGCGACGAATACGGAGAACTGCCCAAGCCCGTGCGCACACTCTTCGCAGTGCTTCGGTTAAAGCTTGCGTGTAAACGCTCTCATGTCATTAGGGTGAAGATGGAACACATGAACTCTGGGCGCGAAGTGATTCTGACACTTTCTCCGCATGTGACTGCAGAAGAGGTCATGCAACTCCTTCAGAAAAATCCTCTGTGGAGAATTGCGGGCAGTCAGCTCAAATTAAAAGAAGAGCAACTGCTTAACGGCAAGGCCGTTTCCGAAGAAGCATGGATCGATGCGCTTACGGAGCAAATCGCTGCACTGGAGCACAAGAAGAAAAAGAAGGAGAAAAAGGAAGCTGCGAAGGAAGAATAATTGTGGTTCACCATGAGCGAGTCGTGAGTTTGGTGAACGGCGAGTCGAATGGTGCCGGGGAGAGGACTTGAACCTCCATGGGATTGCTCCCGCCAGCTCCTAAGGCTGGTGCGTCTGCCATTTCGCCACCCCGGCATGCGAGTAGTGTAACGCTACTTCTTCTTTCCTGCGTTCTTGATCATCCCCTTTCCAATAGATGCCAGAGCTTTTTGCAAATCTTGCCCACTTGCCATGGCTTCTAAGAGTTGCATTTCTTCTTCAGGATCCTTTGGCCACTGGTCTTCAGTAAGCCCCCATGCTTTTCGTAAATTTTCCATCATACGATCTCCGACAGCTTTCATGCGGTCAGCCATAACCTGTGGAGATAATAGTTTCCGCTCACGTTCAATTAATCCCTTTTTTGCATCACAGTAAAAACAAATGGGTGGGATATCTAATTCCGTACGACCAGAGTCCATTCCACACTTTGGACAGTCATAGATGATCATGTATTTCGGCTTGGGCCGAGAGATTTTTGACATAGATCGTAGTTTACAACAAAAAGAAGCATGTCTACAATACTTGGCTATGGCAAATTATGCCTTTATCGACAGCCAAAACGTGCACCTGGGGGTGCGTGACCAAGGTTGGAATCTGGATTGGCAGCGATTCCGTACCTATTTATGTGAAAAGTATGGAGTTACTCAAGCATTTATCTTCATTGGTTATATGAGGAATAACGAAGATCTTTATGCAACTCTTCAGCGAGCTGGTTACATTCTCATTTTTAAGCCAACATTGGAATTTCATGATGGAACAAAACTTGTAACAAAAGGTAATGTGGATGCGGAGCTTGTTTTACATACCATGATTGAGTATCCCAATTATGACCAAGCAGTAATAGTTTCAGGTGATGGTGATTTTTATTGCTTGGTAAAATATCTATTAAAACAGAAAAAACTCCGCCGACTTATAGTGCCCAATCTTTTCAAGTACTCGCGTCTTCTGCGCCAGTTTGCACCCCAGATCACGTATCTTAGCCGTCTACGAGACAAAATCGGGGTACAAAAAACGAGAGGCATTTCCTAGGGACGGAACCCTTCGGGCGGCCTCTCATCGTGATGTAATCATTGTACCAAAGAATACTAATCTGTACAGGAAAAAACCTCTAAAAAGAGAGAGTAACCTTCGGACGAACCTTAGGTGTGCCCTCTTATCGGATGCGTATTTATACCGGTGCCAATACTCCATCCATCTGGAACACTTCGGTGATTGCTGCATCCAATGCCGAGGCGATTTTGAATGCAAGCAGGGTGCTGGGGTTTGTTGCTCCACGTTCAATACTCATAACCGTTTGGCGGCTAACGCCCACCCGCAGTGCGAGTTCTTCCTGGGTCATGCTGCGTTCGAAGCGCAGGCGGCGAATGTTGTTGCGGAGGATTGGAGCGGGCATGTGAGTGGTGAAAAGTGAGTGATGTACTGTCTGGTTGGCGCATTCTACTTTGCTCTTACACAGTTGCAAGTGTCGAGGCGAATTGTGACTCGGCGCTAGGTCAGGAAGTCACTGTAGCACTTGTAAACAAGAGATTGAAGAGTGTGAAGGGATTGAAGGGATTTCTCATTTCTTTTCATTCCCTTCAATCCCTGTATTCTACGAAAATCACCAACCAAGGCCGAGTGTTAGGGCTCCTACAACGAGCAAGTATGCGGCAAACGGACGCAGACTTCTGCGTCGTACGAATTTTCGCAGCAGTTGAATTGCAACAATGCTGGCAAGTGCGGAAACAACAACACCGGTAAGCGTAATGCTCATAGCAGGTACACTCACCTCCCCCGTAAGTATGTGCATTCCTGCAACGACAGCTGCACCGGCAATAATGGGCGTTGCCAGTAAGAATGAGATGTCCACGCTGTCTTCGCGTTGGAATTCCAATGCGCGTGCGGCGGCCATGGTGGTGCCCGAGCGCGAAAGGCCGGGCAGCAAGGCGCAGGCTTGGGCGAGTCCAATAAGAAGCAGATCCTTTAGCGTTGCCTGCCCCTGTGTGCGGTGCCCGTGTATTTGCTCGCTAAATGCGAGCAGGAGCGCCGTGAGCAGGAATGTACTGCCTATGACGCGCGGCGTGCTGAGCGCTTCTGCGATTACGTCTTCAAAAAAGAAGCCGACGACTGCGGCGGGAACGGTGCCCAAAACAAGAAGCCACAGCACGTTCATGCACTCCCTGTCGCCCTTCAGCAGCCCTTTCAGTAAATTCCACCAACGTTTCCAGTAACACAGCAGAAGCCCCAGCAAGCTTCCGGCATGCAGCAGCACATTAAAGCTGAGCATGCTTTTTGGGTCCATGGCTGTAGGGAAAATTGCTTCCGCCAGAAACAAGTGACCAGAACTGGAGATAGGCAAGAATTCCGTGAACCCTTGCAGAAGACCGAGAAGAATTGCTGTGGAAAGCGTCATGGGTGCGGGGTAGGTGCACCGCAGAATATACGCGTGCACCGCATGTGCGGTACACGCCGATTTGCGCAAACAGGCGCACAGCGACTACGATGGTGGCCGTGCCTTCCCCTTTCCACGGCATCTTCAGCGCATTCCAAGCAGAACACGACGCCCCAGCGGGCGCCGGTGCGCAGTCGCTTTCCATAGAAGAAGAAGGGGAAACCGTTGCAACGAAAGGAGCCAGCACACGCCAGGTGGGCCAAATTGCCATGGACGTGTACGAGCAAGACAACTACTACGTTATTCGTGCACCCATTGCGGGCGTAAAGCTTTCCGATATCGACATTGAAATCGACGGCAAGGTCGTCACCATTCGCGGCCGCCGCGAAGCACCGGAAACCATTCCCGACCAGCAGTACTTTGCTCAGGAGTGTTTCTGGGGCGAATTCAGCCGCAGCGTAACGCTCCCCACGGTTGCGGACCCCAAGCGCGTACGTGCAACGTTCAGCAAAGACAGCATTCTGAAAGTCATCATCCCCAAAGAAGAGAAGGTGAAAATTATTCGCATTAGCGAAGGCGCTTGATCGAGATTCGAGATTCGGTATTCGAATACTCGGGTTTTCCGAATCACGAATTCCGAATATTCGAATTATTTCTTCCGTTTAAATGCCTTCTTCGCAGCAGCCCCAGCGCGTCGCGCAATGCCCTGCAGTTTCTTGCTGGCTTTGCTTCGCAGCTGCTCCCCAATTTCGTCTTTCAATGTGACGAGCGAGTTGTACACATCTTCCCCACCCATATACCGCCAGTCGGCATTGCTGAGCAGCGATGCAAATTCCTTGAGCTGGCTCTTGGCCTTCTCATGGTCCTTTTCACTCAGCTTGCGGCCGAGCTTGCTGCCCAGTTCGACTTGCAGGTGGTAGAGGTTATGGATTGCATCCAGGTCGCGCTTTGCCATGTTGGTGTGGGTAAGGAAATCAGGCCATTGTAGTTCAACGGGCTTCTACTGTCAATTTTGGGCTGTTCTGGCACACTGTTTGCGCTATGGAAATTACCCAGGCTGTCTTACCGGTTGCTGGCTTAGGGACGCGGTTTCTGCCGTGGACGAAGGCTGTGCCAAAGGAGCTCCTTCCTTTGGGGAGTCGGCCAATCATCGCAGAGCTTGTAAATGAGTGTTTGGACTGCGGAGTCAGCGACATCTGTTTTGTCATTGCCAAAGGCAAAGAAGCCATACCCCAGTACTTCGCACAGGACACATGTTTGGAAGAAGAGCTGCAGCGTCGCGGCAAACTCCACCTGCTGGAAGAGCTGCAGCGTTACGACAGCGTGCGGTTTACGACGGTCTACCAGCACGACCAGCTGGGCGACGGCCATGCCTTGCTGCAAGCGGCGGAGTGGGTAAGGCCGGGGCATATTGCAGTGCTCTTTGGGGACGATCTTTTTGTGGAAGCGGATACTGCTCTGCGACAGCTACTCAATGCTTTTATCTTGATCGAGGATTCGAGATTCGAGATTCGAGATTCGGAAACAGAAGAACCAGAGAGTCCGAATTCCGAATTCCGAATTCCGAATCGTCAGTTGGCCCTTATAGCCTTACAGAATGTGCCACGTGAAGACGTGTCGCGGTATGGCATAGCAACGGTGGAAAGTGAGGATCCTCAAGATGCACGCCTAAAGAAAATCACCGGACTCGTGGAAAAACCCAAGCCCGAAGAGGCACCCTCTACATTCGGCATTGTGGGGCGCTATATAATTCCGTCGTCCATTTTTGCCACACTGCGAACCATGCGCGGCGACCATAAAAAGGAGCTGCGCTTGATTGATGCACTTATCAATCGCTTAAGCGATCTGCCTATTTACGGGTATGAGTGCGCAGGAACAAGGCTCGATACGGGGTATCCAGAGGGATACAGAGAGGCGGTGAAACATTTCGTCTAGAAATCAGAAGAGAGAAGTCAGAGGACAGTGCTGACTTCTGATATCTGCTTTCTGGCTTCTCTTATTTGTTGCAGACGTAGTCGTACGCCGGCATGAACTGGAAGTTGCGGCGGTAACTGTAGTTGCTGCAGCCACTGACTTGGCTTGGGGCGGTTGTCGGCAACACGCCGAGCCGTGCCAGCGTGCGCATGTCCTCCAGCGGTGCCGGGGTGGACGTGTCGGGATAGCGGTGGCGGAAGTAGGGGTGCAACGCGTGGGTGCGCGTGCGGAAGATGCTGTTTTCGAAGGCATAGATTTCTGCATACGTCATGCCGCGAAAATCGCGCTCACGGTTACTGCGGAAGCCTGGCTTGCGTTCCACCACGTCGTACGGGTGCACCCCGTAACCGTTGGAATCTGGCAGCAATGGCTGGGCTGCAAGAGCGGGGCCTGCATTGAGCAAGAGCGCGAATCCAATGGCGGAGAGGGTCAAACGACGCATGAAATATGTGGAGAAAGGAGACTACTTTACGTATGTTGTTGAGTATTGTCAAGCATTCTCAGCATCCTCTATTTCTTCTAAAGAGGCCATTTCTCCTGGCTTAACAAGCAAAAGGCGGTATTGCTGCACAACGAAACCTTTACCGTTTTGGAAGCCTGTTCTGTATACGACATCGAAACCACACGAACGGAGCCTCCTTCCAATTGCACCTTCAGAGTGGCACCAGCGGCTTTTGGTCTTCGTATCAGTTTTAGCATCGAGATTTTCTACACCGCTTCGTTCTGTTACTTCGAGGTTGCCAAGCAGTACAGCCACTTCATACGGACGGACGTAGTAAAACGGTTTGTTCCCTTTCTTTGCATCACGTTCTTCTACAAATGAGGTCCACAGATGCGTTACTAAATGTTTTTCCTGCGTCGTGAATATCGATCTCTCCACTTTATGTTTTTCGAGATGATCGACAAGTATCTTTGGCAGATCATATTTCTTCGCATTATGCGGTGCAGCTTTACGAGCTTCATCAATCATTGATTTCCATTCACCCTGTGTGGCAAGAAATGTAGGAAACCACTTGGCAAAACTGTTGTGTTCGTGGAGCTTCCGTCGTAAGTCACTAAAAAACTTTGCGAGCAAAAGAGGTGTGGCGATAGGTTCGCATGCCTTCCAATCTATTGCCTTTAACCATTCCCTAAACCACTTTCTACCATTGGCATCAACTTCTTGTGACGGCACTTTCGGCTGGGAAGCTTCTACGGACGCCGGTTCCCCCAAAAGCCTTCTGCACACTGTGTGTACATCATTGGCAAGAACCGTCTCGTCGAGGGGTTCCACGCATTGTTTGTTAGTAAGTTTGCGTATCTTATCCTTCAGCTTAGCGATATCTCGCATAATGCCGGGCGTAGCTTCGGCCTCTAATATTACAGCTTCAATTAGCTGCACGTGAGTGCCATTTTCTCTTTCAGCAGAAGACATAGGGTACGATAAAATACCATATATACCTTCTTTGACAATATTTACTTCCCTCTTTGCAAAAGTTCAATTTCATCTCGTAAATCAGCCGCTTTTTCGAATTCCAGGTTTTGGGCGGCCATTTCCATTTGTTGCTCCAGGCTTTCCACCATCCTCTTGCGTTCATCTTTTGGAATGCGTGTGTGGTCGCGCTTTGGGCGGCGCAACTCTAACTTGCGGCCCTCTTCGGCTATGTCGTGCACGGCCTTTTCGATCGTCTTTGGCGTAATGCCATGTTTCTTGTTGTAGGCATCTTGAATGGTGCGTCTGCGCTCCGTCTCATCCATCGCTGCCTTCATGGCGGGGCTTATGGTGTCTGCGTACAGCGTTACGTGCCCGTGTACGTTGCGCGCGGCGCGGCCGATTGTTTGAATCAAACTGTCGCGTGAACGTAGGAAGCCCTGCTTATTTGCATCAAGGATTCCAATAAAGCTCACCTCGGGCAGATCAAGTCCCTCACGGAGCAAGTTGATACCGACAAGCACGTCGATCTCCCCCGTGCGCAACTGGCGCAGGATTTCAATGCGCTCCAGTGTTTCAATGTCACTGTGCAAGTAGCGCACGTTAATGCCAGCGTTCTTTAAAAACTCCGTCACCTTTTCACTCATCTTCTTCGTAAGCGTCGTTACCAGCACGCGCTCTTTGCGTGCAATTGTTTCCGTAATCTCTTTCATGATGTCTTCGATCTGTCCCTGCGACGGCTTTACGACGACCGGCGGGTCCAGCAGGCCCGTGGGGCGAATGATCTGTTCCGCCAGGAATTCCTTCGGCGTGTGTTCGAACTCGTATTTCCCCGGGGTGGCAGACACGTAAATCGCCTGCTTTACATGCGCTTCGAATTCCGGGAATTTGAGCGGGCGGTTATCGTGCGAACTTGGCAGACGGAAGCCGAAATCAATCAACGTCTGCTTGCGGCTTCTGTTGCCTTCGTACATGCCCCCCACTTGGGGAATGGAAATGTGAGACTCGTCCACTATCAGCAAATAGTCATCGGGGAAGTAGTCCAGCAGCGTGCTGGGCGCACTGTTTTCCGCACCGCCGTTTAAGTAGCGCACATAGTTTTCTATGCCCGTGCAGTAGCCCGTCTCTTTGAGCATTTCCACGTCGTACTCCGTGCGCTGACGGATCCTTTCTGCTTTGGCCAGCTCACCCGCGGCTACAAATTCTTTTTCGCGAATATCGAGATCCAACAAAATCTTTTCACACGCTTGGTCCACCTTCTCTTTCGTCGTTACGTTGTGGGCCGCGGGGAAGATCGTCACTTCGTCGTATTCGGCAATGATTTCACCCGTGAAACTGTCCACTTCCTGAATCGTTTCGATTTCATCGAACGGCATTTCCATGCGAATCACGGTGTCTCCCCCGGGAGGGAATACCTCAACGGTATCCCCAAGGACGTGCACCATTCCCTGTTTGAATTCTATGCCGCTCCTCTTGTATTGAATGTCGACAAGGCGGCGCAAAAATTTGTCGCGCTGGAACGGCATGCCGCGTTTGATTTGCATTGCAAGTGCCTCGTAGTCTTCCACGTCGCCAAGGCCGTAAATACAACTTACAGACGCAATCACCAAGGTGTCCCTTCGCGTCAGCAGGTTGTGCGTTGCCGCGTGGCGGAATTTTGCGATTTCATCGTTGATGCTCGCATCTTTTTCTATGTACGTATCTGTATGCGGAATGTAGGCCTCTGGCTGGTAGTAGTCGTAGTACGACACGAAGTAAGAAACCGCGTTTTCCGGAAAGAACGACTGGAATTCACTGCACAGCTGTGCGGCCAACGTCTTGTTATGTGCCAGTACCAACGTCGGCTTTTGCACCTGCGTAATGACGTTTGCCATAGTGAACGTTTTGCCTGTTCCCGTGGCACCCAGCAGCGTTTGGTGGTGTTGCCCGCCCTGTATTCCCTTTACGAGTTGTTCAATAGCCCGGGGCTGGTCGCCCGTGGGTTGGAACTTTGAAACGAGCTTAAAATCCTTTTGGAGCATGTTTCGGGATTGTACGCTAAGTACACATCTGCTCCAATGGTTTGCTATGGAATTTCACGGAATAGATACGGCGGAGTTGGCCATTGCTAAGAAAGCATTTGCACATCAGCTCATGCGTGATTCCACTGATACAGCTCTCGCTGTTCTTGGTTTACTGGATACTTGTGAATCTCCTGTGGAACTTACAGATGTGTTGAATTTTAGAAATGCATTGAGTATTGATCATCAATTTTTACGAACCCAAGCATGTATTAGTTGGAAAAAAACGACACCACCCAAAAATTCTTCTATCTTTGCCTCGGAATACGTAAGTAGAGGTCGCTTCTTGCAGGATTCCCTAACACACCGCGTTATATGTGCCATTCCCGATGACGATGAGAAGGCAATTTTCGGAAGAATATTGCGGATGGGGTATGACCACTTTTTAGAAAGGGCCAACAATAGGAACGACATGGCATCTATTGATTCGTTGCGCGAAGCGTACCGAACAACATATATAGAGATTATGGGTGAAGAGCCTTTTCTCTTTTAAAAATTCACAAATCCTCTTGCCAACGCGCGTTTTTTGAGCAGAATTTCTGCCTTTTAATAGAGGCATGGAGTTCCCGCTCAAGATTCGGCCAGACCCAGAAGTGCTGGGTGAAGCAAAACAGAGTTTTTCAGGTCTGGTCTTAGACAGGATGGTTAATTATTGGAATGATGAAAGTGATGCCTTGCAACAGGCGTTTCTCGATGCCAGAGAACGAGTTTTACCTCGCATCGCAACAAATGTTCATTTCGGTAGGTTAGAGCTACGCGTGGAACTTGACCTCCCTTTTCCAAAGAAAATTCCAGGGCAAAAGAGCGTACGTCATTTCGATATGCCACAGTGTGACGTAGGGGAGATGTTTAGAGATTTACCACCGAATCAAAGCGATGCATTGCTCTACCGAGCTGCAAAGATTTTTTTTAATAAATGTGAAGATGGTGATACAAAAAAATTACAAGTACTTCGTTGTGGAGATGGTTGTGACAAAAAGATCGCCATTCCTGCAGTAAAGCTTAACTATATTCGAGACTTATGTAGCAAACAGCTTGCAGATCTCTGTGGCGACGTGCGTGTTGAATACAGAGGCCACCGAGACGAGTTTTAAAAGGAAGATGGCACTTCGGCAATAGGGCCTTCAGCCCTTCCCTAAGAGCTAAAACATCTTTTTATGTACTTCACAATACCTTTGTCTTTTCGCCTAGAAAGAAGGCTCGTACCGTGTGAGCAATTCCCCCACCTGCATATGCCAGGCACAGTTCAAGAATTGGAATACAAGCTACCAGGGACAATTCCCGAGCCGGCTTCATTGAGGAAAATTGATCCCAAAGTGCGTGTAACTCAAGATGAGGTTAATCAAGCATGGGCGGAGCTTATGAAAGATACACAGCAAACGGGGCATTAGAGAAAGCTGCAAACAAGCGTTCCCAACCGTGCCAGCACGCGTCATACTCTGCTGGCAATGATCGATCTTGCCGATCTCCGTTCCCGGCCAGAAGCCTATGCAGATGCCGCAAAGAAGAAGCGCATACAAGTGGATGTGCCGGCGTTTATAAAACTTGATGAACTGCGCCGCGAACTCGTTGGCCTGGTGGAACAAATGCGCGGTGAAAAAAACAGCGTGAGCAAGCGCGTGCCCAGTATGAAGGGCGAAGAGAAGGCGCAAGCATTAAAAGATATGAAGGCACTCAGCGAACGCTTGAAGGAGAAAGAAGAAGAACTCACCAAGGTGGAAGTGGAGTGGTCACGGCAACAGTTGCTCATTCCCTCGGTTCCATTGGATCGGGTTCCAGTCGGAAAGGACGACACAGAGAACGTGGAAATTCGAAAGTGGGGCACACTCCCAAAGTTTTCGTTTGAACCGAAAGACCACGTAACCCTGGGTGAGCAGCTCGACATTATCGACATTCCGCGCGGCGTAAAGGTTGCGGGCTCACGGTTCTACATGCTCAAGGGCGACGGTGCTCGTTTGGAAATGGCGGTGCTCCAGTTCACGTTGGATCACCTTTCCAAACGCGGATTCACACCCGTTATTCCCCCCGTGCTTGCCAACTACGAAGCAATGGTGGGTACCAGTTACTTCCCCGGTGGCGAAGAACAGGCGTACGCGGTTGGTGTGCAAACGGAAAAAGGCGGCCCCGTGGAAAGCGACGGGCTCTACCTTGTGGGAACGTCCGAAGTTTCCGTTGCCAGCTACCATGGCGGCGAAACACTCACGCGAGAGCAGCTCCCTGTTCGGTATTGTGGCATAAGCAACTGCTTCCGCCGCGAAGCCGGCACATACGGCAAAGATACGCGCGGCCTGTACCGCATCCACCAGTTCCAGAAAGTGGAGCAAGTCGTGCTATGCGAAGCGAGCGAGGAGGAAAGCGCGAAAATGCACGCAGAAATCCTCAAAAACGCAGAAGACGTGCTGCAGGCATTGGAACTCCCCTACCGCGTGGTGGATGTCTGCACCGGCGACATGGGCCGCGGGCAGGTATACAAAAATGACATTGAAACCTGGATGCCCAGCCGCAATGGGTACGGCGAAACGCACAGCTGTTCCACCTTCTACGATTTCCAGGCGCGCAGGCTCAACATAAAGTACGAAGACGCTGAAGGGAAAAAGCGATTCGTGCACACACTGAACAACACCTGCATCGCATCTCCCCGCATTCTCATCCCTCTTCTCGAAATATACCAAAATAAGGACGGCACCGTGCGCGTGCCAATCGTGCTGCAGAAGTACATGGGCAAAGAACTCATTTCTGTGGTATAATGGAGTGAATGACACAACCTCATACAAAACCCTTGTTCCTGCTGGCAGATGACAGCGACATAAAGCGCATGTTTCTGCGCCGATTCATCACCCGCAATATGGATGTTGAATTGCTGGAAGCAACCACGACCGAAGAGGCGATCGAACTCATCAACCAACATGTGGAAATCGGCGCGGGGTTCATTGACTATGAAATCCCCACGCAAGACGGTCCCGCCATCGTAAAAGCGCTGTTGGAGCGCAACCCAAAGGCACTTGTTGCCGTTGTAGGCGCCAGTGACCGGCCCGACTACCAAAGAAAGTCGAAAGAAGCCGGCGCACAGCGCTACATTTGCACCTCGCACCACATGGACGAAGTGGAGCGCGATTTAAACGGAATTCTTGCCGAGTGGAAAGCAGAACTGGACCAGGAGTTCTCGGTTCCCGTCGTGTAAGCTCTGTTCGCATGCATATTGTCATTACACGATTTCCGTTGGAAAGTGCGCACGGCGGCGCTGAAATGCAGACCATGTCTCTTATTCAAGGGCTTATTGCACGCGGGCACAGCATCACCTTTTTAGGCAGTTGCCCAACGCTCCTTACGCTCTGCCAACAGATTCACGTACCGCACGAGCACTTGGAAATCGGTGAACCGCCGGTCTCGTTTTGGCGCAGCATTACGTTTTTGTGGCGGCAGTTTCGTATGCGTCGTCGCTTAATAGAGGCACTGGACCGATTGCACAAAAAGGAACCCATCGATGCACTCTGCATGCTCAGCTTTAGCGAAAAACTATTGCTGACACCCGCGGCGGTCATTCGCGACATTCCCGTGTTTTGGATCGAACACGACGCAGTTGGCCGCTGGCTGACGCATAATCCATTTTTAACAAAACTGTTGCGGCTAAGCAGATCTGTTACCACAATCGGTGTTTCGCAAATGAGCCGGGAGCTCTACATAAGCATGGGGTGGCCCCGCGAACGCGTCGTGGCGATTCCCAATGGCATAGATCCCGCGCGGTTTTCCCAGAAAACCCATGAACACCGCAAGAGCGCAGGGCGCCTGCAAGTGGGCACCGTTGCACGCTTGGCGCAGGAAAAGGGCGTAGATGTGCTAATAGAGGCGGTGCGCACAATGACCGACACCGAACTGACCATTGTGGGCATTGGCCCGCAGCAGCAAGCGCTGCTGCAGCAGATTGCCAACGCGGACATTGGAGACCGCGTGCATCTGCTGCCGCACTTAGGCAACCTTGGAGACTTTTACGCAGAATTAGACGTATTCGTTCTGCCTTCGCGCCGCCACGACCCCTTTGGTCTTGTGGCGGCGGAGGCCATGATCGTGGGCACGCCAACGATCGTTACGGAAGCGTGCGGCATAGCGCGCGAACTGGAGGCAGACGTGGAGGCCGTTGTGGTAAAGCCGGATTCGGCTTCAGCCCTCCGCAAAGCCCTGCGTGACCTGCTGGACAATCCGCAGCGTCGCAGCGCCATGGCGCGCGCCGGGAAACGCAAAGCCACATTCGCCTTTACACACGACGTGATGGTTGACCGATATGAAGAATTACTGAAGGCGAGTCGGCTACACTAGTCGCCGTGCATCACTATGTGAAATTCAGCCTCGCGCTGGGAGCGGTTGCATTTGCAGGCTTCCTTACGATGCAATCGTCGTCCGTACACCACTTTGCAGAGCCGATCGACGCACTGAGTGTCTCGTTGCCAACAGAGAACACAGATTTGGCTGTGCAGCCATGGCTGGGCGACCGTTGGGGGCAGTGGGTTAGCCTCCACATGGAAAATGAGCAAGACCCAACGCTTCGCGAGAGCAACTTGGTCATGTTCCCAAAAAGTGTTGCCGTTGTGCGCTTCCGAGGAATGACGAGAGCTTACGAAGTGCACCCCATTGTCGTCGACCATGCGCCTGCCCACTACGATGTGGCCGCCAAATTCACCCCCGGCATGCCGAAAATTTTAAGCCGCGTTCAGTGGGGTGCAGACGACAGCTTGCTGTACGATGGGCGCGCTTCCAATACGGAAAGCGACGACCATGACCAACCCGCCGATGCCGACACGAATGCCGGTGTGGCAAACAGCCGAATTGAAAAATGTAACGAGTGGCAGCTGAACTACCCCGAAGATTTTCGCACAGGGAAGCCAGTGACTCAGGAAAATGGAAAACACCTCAAATGGCCGCGTACGTATAGCCCCAAAGTACAACTCCTCGTCGTGCATCACACCGCCATAAGCGTTGCGGGCGACATGCGGCCCGCAGCAGAGCGCGTGCGTGCGCTGTACAGCTACCATGCGGTGAACCGCGGTTGGGGTGACATTGGGTATAACTATCTTGTAGATGAAACCGGCCAAATTTACGAAGGGCGTTCCGGCGGAAACAACGTGGTTGGCGGCCATGTCTACTGCGCGAATGTAGGAACGCTCGGCATTGCGCTCCTTGGGAACTTCGACGAAGAGCAGCCCACGCAAGCCCAATTGCAAGGGCTGAAGTGGCTGCTGAACGAGCTTGCCGACGAATACGACGTTGACCTTGCAACCAGCGTGTCGTTCCACGGCATGTCGCTGCCGGCAGTTGTTGGCCACCGCGACCTGCTTTCCACCGACTGCCCCGGCTACTACGTGTACGGCGCGCTCACGCAAATTCGCACGCAGGCGGCCAATGGCGATATTGCGGCTGCAGTGCGGTTGCCGGCGCCGCGACCGTCATCCGCGTCTTCGCGGCGAGGGGGCGGAACTGTAAGCAGCAAATCGCGAATAACGTCGCTGCAACCAGCCGGCGCCACCGAGCTAACAGTGCGGCCTGGCGGCACGGCGTCGCTCGTGCTGCGCTTTAGTCCGGCAAAAGCGATTGTCCGCCGCGAACGCATTGCTGCCGTAGAGCGTTCGCAGAAAAACATTGGCATATGGCAACGCTTCGGCAACGAAGACCTTCGCGTGCGCAACGATATTCTCGCGCCCGACAGGCTTTCCGCCGGCGGCGCTGCGAGCATCTTCCTCCGCGTCCAAATGCCGCCGGACGAAGGGCGCTACTCGGTAACCGTTGGCGGCGTTGTGTATACGTTCGACGTGCAAGGGCGTCGCCAACGTACGCCAACGCAAGCCCCCGTACCTATGTCGAGCAGGGCAACGGCAACCTCATCCGCTCGATCGATGCGAACATCTTCTTCACGGTCCTCCCGAGCGTTATCCACTCCACGTTCAACGGATGTGGGGCCGAACATTCGTATTCGCCTTTCGTATGATCAGGCGACTGCAAAGATCATTGCGAATAACCGTACCGTGACACTCAGCGCTCAAAGCAATGACTGTGTACTCACCGAAGGAGGGATACAAAAAGAGCGCGGCATTGTGCGCATTTCCGCCGGAAGCTCCACGTTCGATGTTGTAAGTTCCTCCAAGCCCTACCACACATACCGCGGAATGCTGGAATGCAGAGTGATTGATGGAAACATAGCACTCATTAACGAGCTTCCGTTGGAGCAATACCTTATGGGGCTAAGCGAAGAGCCCGATACCGAACCCTACGAAAAACAGCGCGCATTCGCCATTGCTGCTCGCACGTACGCTGCGTATTACCTAGATCCCACACACCGTAAATTCCCTGGCATGCCCTACGACGGGGACGATTCACCCGCCCGGTTCCAGGCATATGCAGGGGCTGGGTATGAGTCGAAAAATCCTCGCTGGCTTACGGCACTCACCTCCACTGCTCTGCAAACGCTTACCGTCAACGGGGAACTCATCAAGCCGCCATACTTTTCTTCCGATGACGGCCGAACACGCAGCCCTGCAGAGGCGGGCTGGGGCAACAACTATCCCTTTAAAGAAATCTTTGGAAGCAAGCCCGACCCCTGGTGCAAGGGCATGCCGCTTGCCGGCCATGGCGTGGGCATGAGCGGCTGCGGTGCAGAAGCACAGGCCAACGAAGGGAAAACCGCGGAGCAGATTTTGGAGTACTACTACCCCGGCACGAAGATCGCAGTGCTTCGCTAGAGTTACTTGCAGGCCTGCTGCAAGGCCTCTACACGGTCGCACCGTTCCCATGCGACCCCTAAGTCTTCGCGACCCAAGTGGCCGTAGGCCGCCAGCTGGCGGTACTGGGGCTTGAGCAAATCCAAGTCGCGAATGATGCTTGCAGGGCGCAGGTCGAACACGCTCGTTACCGCTTTCTCAATCACGCGGTCATCCAGACTCCCGGTGCCGAAGGTGTCCACGCGAATAGAGACCGGAGCCGCAACGCCAATGGCGTACGCAACTTGCACTTCGCATTTGCGGGCCAGCCCTGCTTTTACCACGTGCTTGGCGACCCAGCGTGCCGCGTATGCAGCAGATCTATCCACTTTGCTGGGATCCTTGCCACTGAAAGCACCACCACCGTGGCGGCCGTAGCCACCGTAGGTATCTACAATAATTTTGCGGCCCGTAAGTCCGCAGTCGCCAGGGGGGCCGCCAATAACGAAACGCCCCGTTGGGTTAATGTGCAGAGTTGTCTTCGCATCCATCCACTCACCACACACCGGTTCAATAATATGTTTGCGAACATCGGCACAAATTTGTTCGTGGGGAATACCGTCTGCATGCTGCGTGGAAATAACAATACAGTCCACGCGTTCGGGGCGGCCGTCTTCCCCGTACTGCACCGTGACTTGGCTCTTGCCGTCTGGCCGCAAAAATTTGAGCTCTCCGCTTTTGCGAACCTCAGAAAGTTTTCGCGTTAAGCGGTGTGCCAACGAAATCGGCAGCGGCATGAGTTCCGGTGTTTCGTCGCACGCGAATCCAAACATCAAGCCTTGGTCTCCTGCCCCCTGCTCTGGGTGTAACCCCTCACCCTCGTTCACGCCTTGTGCAATATCGCCGCTTTGCTCACCTACGGTCACAACTACGGCACATGCTTTGTGGTCGAACCCGTATACGGCGTCGTCGTACCCGATTTCCTGAATCACCTGGCGCGCGACCTGCGCCATGGGAATGTACGTGTTCGTCGTAATTTCCCCGGCGATCACGACAAGGCCTGTCGTTGCAAGACATTCGCACGCAACGTGCGACTTTGGGTCGCGGCTGAGCGCGTAGTCCAGCACAGCATCGCTGATTTGGTCACAGAGCTTGTCGGGGTGGCCCTCGGTGACGGATTCGGAAGTAAATAAGTGAGACATAAAGAGATGGGAGAAGACAGAAATCAGAGGACAGAAGACAGAGGTGAGAAATTAGATACCAAGAAGATTCCCGGCAAGGGAGTCGTAGCTACTAGAAGTGAGTGCTATCTCTCCCTAGGGACACTGCGTTCACGAACGCCGTGCCTTGGGCTGGAATTCCCACCTGACTTCGTCGGTTTGCTGCTCGGGTTTACCCTGAGCGAGCAAAGCGAGTCGAAGGGTTGGGGGGCGCTTGTAACGGGCCAGTTCCCTTGGCGCCACTCTGGATAGGCGATGATGTGCGCTGAACATAGCCCATCTTCTTTTCGCTATGCAAGCGTTTTATTCGCCAATCGTCTCCGTTTTCGTTACAAGGCCTTTTGCGCGGAATGTTTGAAGCACGCATGCGCTACAGGCCGCGCCGGTTTTGATTTTGAGTCCGTTTACTTCTCTTTCGGCATATGCATCAATGCCCTCGCAGTGCGTGTCGGCTCCTCGAAGGATTCTGCACTGGTGTTGCAATTCCCCTATAAGTTCCTTTTGTATTGATTGACCCAGTGGGAGATCTGGTCGGGACAACAAATGCACCGTACGCGTTGCAAGAGCCGTGGCGCGTTCAGGGCAATCGTGCGGACCAAATTCAGAATGCACGTCCACATGCTAGACCTGCCGTAGATCATTGCAAGAGCTCATTGAGCTCCTTCGAACTTGCTCTACAATTGGGCCTCAATGGGACTTACCGCAACAGAACCGTTCAGCCTGGTCGTCTTTGGCGGCAGCGGCCACTTGGCAAAAATGAAGCTGTATCCGTCGCTATATGTACTAGCGCTTAAGAATCGTTTGCCGAAAGACTACGCCGTCATTGGTTTTGCGAGAACGGAAATGAGCGATGCCGAATTTCGCGCTCTTGTAGAGGAATCCATTCGCACGGCATTTAGCGAAGTCACCCAAAAAGCACTCACGGAATTTTTAGATCACGTGCGTTACGTCAGCGGAGAATACGATCAGCAATCCTCATTTGAAGAACTGCGAAAGCAGATCGAGAGACTGGAAGGGAAGAGTTCGGACTGGGTGCGCATGATGTACCTTTCGGTACCACCGAGCGTGTTTTCGCCGATTCTCAAAAATGTCTGCGTTGCAAAAATTCATGATCCCAAACGTGCGTTTCGCTGCATCATTGAAAAACCCGTAGGGCATGATGCTGCCTCCGCAGAGGCACTCATCGGCGAACTCACGGGTTGTTTTAAAGAAGAAGACGTCTTCATGCTCGACCACTACTTAGGCAAAGAGGCCGTGCGCAACATCTACTACTTGCGCTATGCAAACCCAATTCTGGAACGGCTCTTTAAGAACACGCTCATTCATCATGTCGAAATTACCGCGCACGAAAGCGCGGGCATAGAAAATCGTGCGGGGTACTTTGAACAAGCGGGCGCCCTGCGCGACATGCTGCAGAGCCATCTTCTGCTCATCATGGCGCTGCTCACAATGCGCCTGGAAGGCGACGAAGACTTCCGCTTCGCGCGCCTGAACGCACTCGAGCAAATTTACCTTCCACCCGCACCCGATTTGCGCGGCATCATTCTGCAGGGCCAATACGAGGGCTATACGAAAGAGGAGGGAGTCGCCAAGAATTCTCGCGTGAACACGTACTGCGCGCTCCAGCTGCTTTCGCGCACGTCGCGCTGGCAAGGCGTACCGTTTTTCCTGCGCACTGGGAAACGGCTCAACAAAAAAGAAACGCGCATCAGCGTGCTCTTCCAAGAGCCGCACAAAGTTGGCCCCGGCGCCACGCCGAACCGGCTCGACATCATTTTACAAGGCGAAGCCGGCATGAGGCTGTACCTGCAAACGAAAGTTGGCGGTACCGAGCCGCAGTTCCGCTCACTCCTCTTGGAAGATCCATTGGTTTGCTACGGCGACTGTCTGCCGGAACACGCGCTGCTGCTGCTCGAGGCGATTCATGGCAAGCAGCAGTGGTTTTTAAGCCACGGCGAAGTGCGCGCCGCATGGCGCATTATCGACCCCCTGCAGGTGCATCTTTCCCAGCCCTCCACGCCACTGCACCTGTATACCAGCGGGTCCAACGGACCTGCCGAGGCAGATGCGTGGATTGGCAAACACGGAACGCAGTGGATGAACTAATCTACTCAATCGGTCCCCCAACATCGCATTTCCCGCTAAAGCCGCGGTCCCTGCAATTTTGCAGATAGTCTTCATATCTCTGCTCAGCATCGCGAATCTCTTCATATGTTTGCGAGGGTTTGTCGGTAATGTTCTCCTTCAAGCGCCAGATCATTTCGGCCATTTCACCACGCGTAATGAGCTGATCAAAGCGCGTAATGCTTTTTGGAATTGCGCCTTTGTCGCTCAAATTCCGTACGTAGGGTTCAAACCACGGGTCGACGTTCGTTTCGTGCGGCGGCCACACGCCGCTGATGTCTAAGTGCTGCGAACCGTCCAGCATCTTTGCCGCTTCCACAAAGTTGATCGGCGTATCAGGGCGGAACGTTCCATCACTGTATCCCTTTACGAGACCTCTTCCCGTTTGCATGCAGACGTAGTCGAAGAACCAGTCGCCGCCATGCACGTCGGAATAGTTGTTGAAGTCTTCATCCACCATGGGGCAGAGCTCTATTCCCGCCTCTGCATCTGGTATGGAGCCTTCCAGAATCTTGGCGAACTCTGCGCGGTTTATAGTTCGGTCCGGCCGGAAGCTGCCGTCGGCGTACCCTTTTACAATGCCGAGATCATGCAAGTACAAGATCGCATCGGTATACGGGTGCCTCTCCGGCGGCGTCGTATCCGGCACGTCCCAAAAATCCCAATCCACCATCATGCCGCTGTCATCCAGACCGGGGTTCACTTCCCCGCCGTGGTCCTGGCATGGGGCTACAACGTAATTGATGACGTATCCATCCGATGTGCAGCTCTCAAACGTGGAACCGTCGTTGCACATGTACGGCTCACACGAGGGCGCAGAGCTATCTGTCTTAGAACAATTGGAAATCCAGCGGTAGGTACTTTGAGAATATTCACATGTGTAACTTGCCCGGGAACCGTCTGCGCAATGAGAACTCGGCGGAGGTGACCCACAAGCATTCGAAGAAGATGAGCCGCCCCATCGCTCTTCGCACACACCGGCACACACTTGAATGCACGGTCTGCTGCCTTCTTTGCATCCTGACTGGCAGTCTCCGTGTTCGGTGCTGCACACCTGTGAACCCGGGCAATCGTTACTTGAGTAACAGTAGTTTCCCGTGCGGGAAGAGGAGGCCCCGTGGTCCGCTTTTGCTAGAATGCTGAACGGCTTTTCGTTGCCTACTTCTATGCCGCTGTCGCCAGTGTCTCGTAGATGAATGAACATGCTGTTTTTCCCAGCATCGGGGCCAAAGTCTGTGGCAAAGCCCTTCGGGATTGTCCACGTGTAGGAACCCGTTGTGGCATTCAGTTTTTGCGACGTCAGGTAACCTTTGTCCTTGCCATTCATCGCTGCCGAAATCCACAAGCTCTCAATGCCGGAAGATTGCCAACGGATCACGTATGTTTCTCCTTCGTACCACACGTCCGTGGCTTTCGGGGAGTCGAGGCGCAGCGCCGGAGAAGCCGCGTGCTGTTCGGTATTCCACTTTTCAACGGTAGCCGCGTCGGGGCAGGTAACAACGCCGTCTTTTGAAATGGCGCATGACATTGCAGACGCTTGCAGCGCAATGCAAAGCGATGCGGTAAAAAGTGTTACAGGAAGAATGGGGCGGGTCATATGGGGCATTGTACTCCTTCCTTATAAATTCGCCCCGTGACACTTTTTGTACTTCTTTCCGCTGCCGCATGGGCACGGGTCGTTCCTGCCAACTTTTTCCATTGGTGCTGCAGGCCGTGGCGATGTTCGTTGCGGTGGAGCTGAAGGTCTCTTCGCAAGGAACGCAGGCTCTGCAACGGCGTCCCGCAAGTCCACTCCGGTTTGTCCCAGGGCTCCTTCAATTTCTGCTTCATTCGTTTGCAGATTCGCTTCCGCTGCTTCCTCTTGCGCGATTTCCTGCGCAATGCGCGCAACGAATTGCCCGAAGTCGATCTGCAGCAGCGTACGCACCGTGCCGGCATCTATAGCTGCTATAAGCGCTGCAAACGTGCGGTAGCCGCGGTCCTGGTACTCCACCAGCGGGTCGCGTTGTGCGTAGCCGGAAAACGCCACTTGCTCGCGCAGGTGCGACATGGCGTCTATGTGGTCCATCCACAACGTGTCCATGGTGCGCAGGGTGACGAGCAATTCGGCGCGTGCAACGGTTTTTGCGTCGTACTTGGCGCACTTCTCTTCGTAGAACTGCCGTGCGCGTTCCGCCAAGTGGCCTACTGCATTGTCTGCACCATCGAAACTGCGAATTTCGTTTTCGCTAAGCCCTGCAACCAAATCGGGGTGGAGCCCGCCCAGTTGCGTAAGCAGTCCGGTGGCGTCCCACTTTTCACTGTCGATATGCGCTGCGGTTCCCCGCACCATGGCGGTGACTTCGCGCTCCAGGGCCGCAAGCACGTCTTGGTGCAACGGCGGCGCTGAGTCTTCTGCCTGCTCACCGCCGCCCGCAATGCGCTGCAGAATTTTCTGGCGGCGCTTGTAAATAATGTCGCGGTGCTTGTTCAGCACGTCGTCGTACTGCACCACATGGCGGCGAATGTCGAAGTTGCGGCCCTCCACGCGCTTCTGTGCACTTTCAATACTGCGCGTCACCAAACTGTTTTCCAGCGGCACGTCGTCTGGCACGTTCAAGCGCTCCATCATTCCTTTCAAACGGTCTCCTCCAAAGAGGCGCATCAATTCGTCTTCCATGGACACGAAGAAGCGGCTTTCGCCCGGGTCGCCTTGGCGCCCGCTGCGGCCGCGCAGCTGGTTATCTATTCTGCGTGCTTCATGCCGCTCCGTACCCAGCACACAGAGTCCGCCCAGTTCGGCTATCCCCTCGCCTAACTTAATGTCGGTTCCACGGCCGGCCATGTTGGTGGCAATGGTTATGGCTCCGCGTTGGCCGGCATTTGCCACAATCTCCGCTTCTTTTTCATGCTGCTTCGCATTGAGCACCTGGTGGGGGACGCCGCGCTGCGTGAGCAAGGTCGACATAGCCTCCGATTTTTCAATCGACGTCGTACCAATGAGCACGGGTTGGCCCTTCTCAAATTTCTCCGCGGCAATTACCGCCACCGCCGTGAACTTCGCAAGCATGGTGCGGTACACGGCGTCGCTTTTATCATTCCGTTGCACCGGCCTGTGCGTGGGAATGGAAATGGTGCGCAACTTGTAAATGCTTTCGAACTCCTCGGCTTCCGTCATTGCCGTACCTGTCATACCCGCAAGCTTGGGGAACAAACGGAAGTAGTTTTGGAACGTAATGGTTGCAAGGGTTCGGCTTTCCCTTTGCACTTCCACATTCTCTTTGGCTTCCAGCGCCTGGTGCAGGCCGTGGCTGTAGCGGCGGCCGGGCATCAAGCGTCCCGTGAATTCGTCCACAATAATCACTTCGTTGTCCTTTACCACGTAGTCCACGTCGCGCTTGTACACGGCGTGGCCGCGCAGCGCTTGCTCTATGTGGTGCACTTCTTCGAACCCCTTCTCCGTGTAAATGTTTTCCACCCCCAACAATTCTTCCATCTTCTGAACACCGGCTTCGGTAAGTACGGCGGCGCGCTGTTTTTCGTCGATGGTAAAGTGCTCCGTCGGCTGCAGGTTTTTTACGAGCAGCGCGTACTGCTGATACTTCACTGTGGACTCTTCTGCAGGCTGACTAATGATGAGCGGCGTGCGTGCTTCATCGATCAAAATACTGTCCACTTCATCCACAATTGCGTAGTTCAGCCCTCGTTGCACCTGGCGTTCGGTGCTCACCGCCATGTTGTCGCGCAGGTAGTCGAAGCCGAATTCATTGTTGGTGCCGTAGGTAATGTCGCAGTTATAGGCGGCCTTGCGCTCTTCATGGTCTTTTTCGTGCACAATCACCCCAACGGTAAGGCCCAGTGCTTCGTACAGCATGCTCATCCAAAGCGCGTCACGCTTGGCCAGGTAGTCGTTCACCGTAACCACGTGCACGCCCTTGCCGCTCAATGCGTTGAGGATTACCGGCATGGTGCACACCAAGGTTTTTCCTTCTCCCGTCTTCATTTCCGCAATCCCCCCGCGGTGCAGCACAATGCCACCCAGAATCTGCACGTCGAACGGCACCATGTTCCATTCAAACGTTTGTGCGCCCAGGTTTGCGCTCTTGCCTTTAATTAACTCACACGCGCGAATGACGAGCGCAAATGTTTCTACCAGCACATCATCTAAACTCTCCCCAGCCTGTACGCGGGCTTTCAGCTTTGCGGTTTCCTTCGGTAAATCCTCCAACCCCAACATACGAATTTCGGGGCTTTCCGACTTTGCACGAACCTGCCTGGCCAGTGGCCAGAGCTTCTTTACTTGGCGCTCGTTTGGGTCGCCTAGAAGCCGGTTGAGGGAATCCATGAAAGACACGAAGAAGAGGGTACCAGATCACCACCCTCTTCCGTACCACGGTTCCAAGATTTTCTGCTCGTAATTCAGAGTCTGTAAAAAGGCCGGCAGCACCTCTTGCAGTGGGCTCAACGTTGCCTTCGGCAGATGAATCTTCTCCTCATGTTCGGAAATCAATTCGCCTACCCACTGCGCATCTTTCGGAATCAGGCCTACTACATCACCTAATTTCATGTGCGTGGGCTCTCGCCAGAGAGCCGCATACTTCCCAAAACCGCGAATGAAGACCTCTTCCTTTTTCGTGGAGTGTAACCACAGAACATCCTCCACCATGGATCGTGCTTTCCACACGTCGCTGCCATGCACTGCGGCACTCGGGATTTTCTTCTCCCATGTGAATGCGTTTACGAGGGCCGTGGCCATCCTCAAGCTTGTAAATCCCCCAGGGCCCACAACACAAGCAACATGCGTAACATCACCATAGTTCAGGTGAGCGTCCTCAAATGCTTTCTTAAAGAGTGGCATGACTTTGTCGTCGCCTATACGGTGGTCCACTGGTACGAAAGAGAGCACACGATCATCGTGCACCACTGCAAAGCAGCCTTCATGGTGCGCCAGGTCCGCAAACAGTGTGAGCATTTATTCTTCTGATGACACTCCTAAACCAAATTCGTCTAATCCACTCCTTGCAGCCCGCAATAGGAGTTGTATTTCCTCACCCCTTGTTATTGGCGGGTCATATTGTGCATAGGAAGGCCCATCTAACCGCCGCTGACCTTCTGCAAGCTGTCGAGCGAATTCGAGAGCAAAAGGACTTATACCTTTGGGCAACCGGCTTTCGTCCTCGGATGTGGGAATTTCCATATTTGAATCATATTCCCTGCCAAGCAAGCGCTACAATGAAGAAGTGCCCCAACTTTCGGTTGTCATTCCCACGCACAGGCGCTGCGAAATCCTTCGCCGCTGCCTTGCCCACCTCGCCTCGCAAACCATTGCGAGCGACTTGCAGGTGGTCGTTATGCAAGATGGAGAAGATGCAGACACAACTGCACTTTTAGAGGAGCAAAGTTCACAAGTGCCGTTCGAACTCCTGCATGGTGAAATTGCGAAGTCGCAGCAAGGGAAAGCCAGAAACGAAGGGGTAAAGCTGGCGACTGGGGAGTATGTCCTCTTCATTGGTGACGATATTTTTCTCAGGCCAGACGCCTGTGAAAGTATCCTTAATACACTCAGAAGTCACAGGTCACAGGTCACAGGTCACAAATTCGACATTCGACATGTGACATGTGACGCCGAAAGTCATTCGTCCACCTTCTGTGTTCTCGGCTACGTCACGTGGGACCCTGCGATCCAAATTTCACCTGTTATGCAGTGGCTGGAAACGAGCGGTTGGCAGTTCGGTTATCCCAAAATTTCACAGTACGCGGGTGCGCTTTTACCCACCGATTGCCAACACCGCTTTACCTACACCAGTTGCATAGCAGTACCAATTGGTGTGGCGCGTGCGCACCCCTTTGAAGAGAGTATTACCACCTACGGTTGGGAGGATATTTTGTGGGGGAAAGCACTGGTGGCCGCCGGTGTACGGTTGTTCTATGCGCCGTGGGTCGTGTGCTTGCACCACCATCACCTAGAGATGGCGGAGTCATTGAAACGTATGGAAACGTTAGGTGCATCACTCATGGAACTTTCGCAAAAATTCCCGGAATTTGGCATGAAACCTGCGGGACTCAAGTTGCTGGCGCAGAGGATTCACGCCCTACTTCCCACTATGGCTGGGAAGCATAGAAAAGCGCTGCTGAAAGGGTTGAAGTCACGCTAAACTAGGTGCCGTGATTCGCAGCCACTTTCAGAGGATGGATTTACTCCTCCTCGGCGTTACAGGTTTCCTGGTGATTATAGGACTCGCCATGATTGCCAGCGTGAGCGTGTTTGAAAGCTACCAAATTACCTCCACGTTGGTTTCCAAAGGTCTGCGCGAATCCACCAGCAACTCGTTCTACCTGTGGCGCAGCTTTATACACGTGTGTTTTGGCACAGGTGCCATGCTGTTTATGTCGTTCGTGCCGTACCGCCTATGGGAACGTTACGCATTGCACATTTTTGCACTCTCCTTGTTCATGCTCATCTTGGTCTTCGTACCAGGCATTAACTCGGGGTTCGGCACCAGCTACAGCTGGATCCGCCTGGGGCCTATTTCGTTGCAGCCTTCCGAATTCTTTAAGCTCTCGTTCATCTTCTACATGGCGCTGTGGCTGCAAAAGCGCGAGCAGCTCATTGGCACGTTCAAAGAAGGGTTCATCCCTTTCGCAACACTGCTGCTTGTAAGCACGTTCCTTGTCGCCGTGCAGCCAGACCTTGGGTCCTTCCTCATTCTCTCTGCAATTGCCGTGACTATGTTCTTCTTAGCCGGTGGAAACTTGCTCCACTTGTTCTTGGGCGCCGGCATTGCCGGCACGCTGGGTCTGCCGCTCATTTTGCAAGAGGACTACATTCGCAACCGGTTCCGCGCATTCCTTTCGCCAGACGACCCCAGCATTACCGAAACAATCGGGTTCCAAATTAAACAAGCACTCATTGCCATTGGCAGCGGCGGGCCCTTTGGCGTGGGCTACGGAAAGTCGATTCAGAAATTCGGCTACCTGCCCGAAGTGCAGGCCGACATGATTTTTTCGGCAATGGCCGAAGAGTTCGGGTTCTTCCGGTTGCTCATCATCCTGGGCATGTATGGCGTGTTCGTGTGGCGCGGCTACCGCATAGCACTGGAAGCCCCCGACCGTTTCGGGTTCCTGGTTGCCGCGGGAATCACCACGTGGATTGCCTTCCAAGCTGCACTCAACATTAGCGTCAACCTTGCACTGTTCCCACTAACGGGGCTCACGTTGCCGTTCATTAGCTACGGCGGGTCGTCGCTCGTTGCGCTTATGTGCGGAGTGGGAATTCTGCTGAACATTTCCACCTCGTCGGTGCAGGAAGCCAGCCGCGAACGGCGCCGCCAGCACGGGCAGTTTTTGCGCAAACTTCGCCTTTACGGACGATGAACATTCTCTTCGCTGGCGGCGGCACCATGGGGCACATTGCCCCGAGTCTTGCCGTGTGGGCTGCACTGAGAAGACAGAGGGCAGAAGACAGAGGGCAGAAAGCAATTTTCGTTTGTTTAGAAAGTGATCGGCAATACCTGGCGAATGCGGACGTCACCATTGCAACCATTCATGCACCGCGGCGTTCATTTATGCTTCCTTTCAAAATGATCGTTGCACTGCGAGAGGCTGCGGTCATCCTCCATCGTGAACGACCAGATATTATCTTCAGCAAAGGCGGTTACGTAAGTGTTCCCATTTGCCTTGTTGCGTGGTGGAAAAAGATTCCCATCGTCTTGCACGAGTCCGACGCCGTTTCTGGGCTAGCAAATGGGCTGATCGCTTTTCTTGCGAAACGGATTTTGCTCGGGTTTCCGGGGAGTTCCCACAGTCCCAAGGCGGTATGTACCGGCAACCCCGTGCGACCCGAAGTCGCGCAAGGAAAAAAAGACGACGCACTGCGCATCACGGGATGTTCGGGCAACAAGCCGATCATGCTCGTCATCGGCGGCAGCCAAGGCTCCCGTGCTCTGAACGATGCAGTGGCTGCCAATGTCGATGCACTCCTCACGCTTGTGGATATCATCCACATAACCGGCAAAGAAAAATCCACGGGCATTAAAAAATCCGGTTACCACGAAACACCGTTTGCCGGCGCGGAGCTGCCGCACTTCTATGCCGCAGCAGATGTCGCCCTTAGCCGAGCGGGCGCGGGAGCAATCGCCGAACTTGCGGCGAACAGCATTCCCACAATTCTCGTTCCGCTCCGCGGTGTCGCGCACGACCACCAACTGCGCAACGCAGCACTGGTCGAAAAAGCAGGCGGATGCATTCTGCTTCCGCAGGAACATTTGGCAGAGCTGCCCACCGTGGTAGCCGCCATACTAAGTAACGACGACCTGCGGGCGCGTTTGCAGAAGGGAATACGCGGATTTGCCTCTGCTCAGAGCGCAGAAAGGGTCGCGCAAGAAATCCAGAAAATTCATTGATTGGGGTAGTGCGCAAGCATACTGTCTGCGGCGAATGGTCGTACTGCACAGCACCCTTTGCGATTCAGAAGAGCTGCTGCTCGAAGAACTCCCGGTTCAAAAAGGGAAGCGCCCATCGACGACTGCCTTTTCCCAATTGCGCTCTCGGCATGGCGTGCGCAGCCACGAGGCGGATATGTTTTTGGAAAACGGTTATGAAGCCTCGCTCCACCCAGACGTTTTGGCAATGAGTTGCGCCAGCCGCATTCATGCAGTGCAAGAAGAAGAATCAGACTACGCAATGTATGTTTTAGACCACGAGTAAGGTACACTTCAGCAGTATGCGCACCACCACCCTCCTTAGCATTTTTGCTCTTAGCCTTGTCGCTTGTACGCAAGGCACGACGCCAGACAACACCGCGTCTTCCTCCACCACTTCTATGGATTCTCCACAGCTGTACACTGGCCCGCTCCTTACGGGCAAACACATGGTCACCATGAAGACCACGATGGGTGACATAGAACTGGAATTAGACGCCGACGCCGCACCGAAAACTGTTACCAACTTTGTGGAGCTTGCCAAGCAAGGCTACTACGACGGCCTTACGTTCCACCGCGTCATCCCCGACTTTATGGTGCAGGCGGGGGACCCCAATGGAAACGGCACGGGTGGCGCCAGCGTTTTTGGCGCGAAGTTCGAAGACGAAATCAATGCCGACAGCTACGGGCTGAATAAGACCATGCTGAAAACTGTCATAACAGATCAGCCGCTGCCTCCCAACTTGGAAGACAAAACCGTGAAGGAGTACTACGAAATGCTGGGCTACAGTTACCGCAGCGACTTACGCTCCATTCCCATGGACCGCGGCGTTATCGCAATGGCGAACGCCGGTCCCAACACGAACGGCAGCCAGTTCTTCATCATTCAAAAGAAGGACGGCACGTCGTGGCTGAACGGCAAACACACGGCGTTCGGGCATGTGACTGTCGGCATGGACGTGGTCGACGCCATAGCCAAAGTGCAGCGCGGCTTAAACGATGCGCCAGTAACACCGGTGACGTTCACCGTTGAAGTGGCTGAGTAATGCGTACTCGTTTTGCGCCATCACCCACTGGCATGCTCCATATTGGAGGGCTTCGTACTGCGCTCTATGCGTACTTGGTTGCCCGCCAAACCAATGGGAAGTTTCTGCTGCGCATAGAAGACACCGACCAAGAGCGGTCTGTACCCGGCGCCATAGAAAACATTTGCAACACGCTGCACTGGGCCGGGCTAGACCCCGACGAAGGAGTCATGCTGAAGGGTGGGAAGATTGCGCAGGAGGGTTCCTGCGGGCCCTACATGCAGTCTGAGCGGCTTTCGCTGTACCGCACGCACGTTGATCAACTGTTGGCAGCCGGCCACGCCTACCCCTGTTTTTGCACGTCTGAACGGCTCGACCAAATGCGCGCAGACCAAACCGCGGCGAAGCAGGCGCCTATGTACGACAGGCTTTGCCTGAGTCTTCCCAAAGAAGAAGTGGATCGCCGTGTTGCGGCAGGCGAACCGCATGTGATTCGCATGAAAATTCCGCGCGAAGAAAGCATCAAATTCGAAGACGACATTCGCGGCCTCGTCAGTTTCCAGGGTCACACGGTGGACGATCAGGTCTTGCTGAAAAGCGATGGTTTCCCCACGTACCACTTAGCGCACGTTGTAGACGATCACCTTATGCAAATCGACATTGTCATTCGCGGCGAAGAGTGGCTGCCCTCGCTCCCTAAACACTTAGTGCTCTTTCGCATGTTCGGGTGGGGCGCACCTCGCTACGCGCATGTGCCGCTGCTGCTAAATGCAGACCGCAGCAAACTGAGCAAACGCCAAGGCGATGTTGCCGCAGAGGACTACAAAAACGCGGGCTACCTGCCGCAGGCACTCCTCAATTTCGTTGCCATGCTTGGGTGGAACCCCGGTACGGAACAAGAAATTTTCACCATGGAAGAGCTCATCACACAGTTCCATGTAGACCGAGTGCAAAAGGCAGGCGCCGTGTTCGACCGCGAAAAGCTGAACTGGCTGCAGGGCCAGTGGATGCGCAAATTCAGCCCAGAAGATTTTGCGAACATGATTCAGCCGGTCGTGACCGAAACATTCCCCGCAGCAGGAAGTGATCACGACTTTGCGCAGAAAGCAGCACTCGTTCAAGACCGCGTTACGTTTGTTTCCGAAGCGCCCGGCATGCTCGCGTTTTTCTACGAAGCGCCAAAAGTCGACGTGGAGCTCATCTGCAGCGACAAGCAAAAAGTGGATCTAGCAACAGCAAAACGCGTCACGGAAATCCTTCTTTCATCACTTCTGGAAGTGGATGAACAAGACTGGAATCCGGAGCACCTAAAAGAACTTCTGTTCGCGCTCGCTTCTGCAAATGAGCTCAAAAACGGGCAAGTGCTGTGGCCGTTGCGTGCCATACTCACCGGGCTTCCCTACAGCCCCGGGGCGTTCGAAGTAGCGGTTGTACTGGGCAAGGAAGAGACGTTGAAGCGTTTGCAAAAAGCCAAAGTGGAGCTGTCCAAATAGTGTATACTCGCACCCGATGAGTTTCCCCGACGCCTCCGAAGTCGAATTGCCCGTGCAGTTTGAAAACGGCAAAGCCGTGATTACCGGTAAAACGAACGTGCCGTTTAAAACGTTTGTCAGCCTCATCATTCAACGCAAAGTGAGTGAAATCAGCCGCCGCATGGGCGACGAGCCTGTTGTTGTCAGCAGCGAACTGCTGACGGGTTTGGCCAGCGCTCCGCAAGACAACGCAGACAACCGCGCGCAGTTGGTGCTTGTATCGCTCGGTGCGGGCGTCATTGTCGGCACGTTCATCGTGTGTTTGTTGCAGGCAGTGTTGCTTACAGTCGAAGTTGTGCTGCCGCGCGACGCGTTTGCTTTGGCGGCCGGCGTCATTCTGCTTGGGGGCATGACGGTGCACATTTTAAGCCGTGTTCGAAAGCGAAACCGGTCCGACAAGATTGTGGAAGGGGTGGAGAAGTTGGCGGCTTTCCTTGGAAAGTAATTGAGTTTCCAAGTATCCAGGTTTCCAAGTGGAATCTTGTAGTCTTGTAATCCTGTACTCTTGTAATCTTCTTTTGTGATAATCCAAGAGCACGTTTCACTGGCCCCGAAAACCACCATGCGCATTGGCGGTACCGCGCGGTACTACGCAGATCTTCTAACAAAAGAAGATGCGCAAGAAGCCGCACAGTTTGCCCGTGAGCATTCTGTGCCGCTCATCGTACTGGGTGGTGGTAGCAATACGATTTTCGTTGACGGTGAAGTGGAGGCACTTGTTGTGCGCATAAAAGCAGATGCCGTGAGCATCCATGATCAACGTGTCATAATCGAAGCAGGAAAACCTCTTGCATCACTTATCTTCGAACTCGCTGCGCAGGGGTTGGATCTTTCTGCCCTCACGGGAATTCCCGGTACGCTCGGCGGCGCGATTTTTGGCAATGCGGGGCAAGGGCCAAAAGGTGTGTGGATCGATTCGTTCGTGGAAAGTGTGACTGCTTACATAGACGGTGAGTGGAAGATGCTGACGAAAGATGAATGTGGATTCAGCTACCGCGAGAGTGCATTCAAAAGTCACAGGTCACAGGTCACAGGTCACAGTGGAGAATCTTCGACATCGGACCTTCGACCTTCGACCATAATTATCTGGAGTGCTCAATTGAAAATTCCACAAGGTGAGCCCGAAGCGATCAAAGCGGAAGTGGAGCGGTTATTGCAAAAACGTATAGAAACGCAGCCGCACCGCGCAACGGCAGGTTCCTGTTTCAAGGCAGTTGGTGGCACCCCTGCATGGCAATTGATAGATGCTGTGGGACTTCGTGGTTTCCAAGTTGGGGGTATTCAAGTGGCAGAAAAACATGCGAACTTCTTACTCAACACTGGTAGCGGCACGTACGACGATGCAGTGAATTTGATTGAAGCAGTGCGCGAAAAAATTCCTGAAAAACTCGAAGTCGAAATGCGGTTTATTCAGAAAGACGGGACGTTGCTGTACTAACGTGCGAGATCGAAATTGCAGGTTCCTCCATTACATCGCTATTCTTCTTTTCTGGCATAATCATAGAATGAATTTTCACGCCGATTTATCAAGCAGTTAATCCATTTTGCACACATTCATGGAGTCGTTTGCATATAATGCTCTGCACACTCCTGTACGGGCTTAGCCGCACTTCTACGCTCCAGTACTCATTTGGTGTAGGAAATTGAAACGACTCTTCCGGGTGGCGAGCAATCTGCCGCACGACTGCAAGTTCGTAACTGCCCATGGGAAATTCTTGGTCTCCTTCATTCACCTGCGGGTCGTTATTGTCGTATAAGCGCTGGGCTTCGGGGAGCGGGTCTGTTTCGTCGTCCCATCGTAAATGCAATTCGTTTCCATTTTTACGGAAGTGGATTTCGCTCATGCCTCGGCTTGGCGCAACTTCTGAAAGCGGCATAGAAGTTGCGAAAACTCTATGCCGCTTTTCCGCTTCTGCAAGAGGTATTGCTATGTATTTGCCGCGAAATTGCGCAGACAATCAAGGGCTCCGGCAACGTCAAGTAACTGACGGGCTGCTTGCCGAATTTCCTGTTGGTTTTCCCCAAGAGCGTATGTGCTTCTCAGCCGATCATAATCTTTCCGCACCTGCGCATGAATTGTGATTGCAGGTGCGAGCGCATACTTCAGAGGAAACTTCCCTTCCTTTGAGGCTGCATAGATATCGTCCAGGCACCTTACTGCGGATGCATGATCATAGCGGAATACATGAGTGTCCCCCCTGTACTTCACCCGCACCTCATGCGGTTTCCCTGTGTCGCCAGCAGATTCTTTGCTACCAGACATGCGGCAATGCTACTGGCGACAAGGGAGGTTTCAAGCACTAAAACGGCAGATCTTCGACTTTAATATCGCTGCTGTAGTTGATTGCCGGAATGGCAGTTTCTTGCCCCTGCGCCTGTACTTGCGAATCGTTTTCCATGTCGCGTGCGGCACCCTTGGGTTCGTACGCAACTGCTTGCAATGCGGTGGGGTTATCGATTCCCAGAAGCAGGAGTGTGTCTGCAACGAGCTCTGTTGTTGCGCGCTTGGAACCGTCTTGGGCCTGCCAGGTGCGCGTTTGCACGCGGCCTTGCACGAAGACTCTGCTGCCTTTCTTTAGGCTTTGCGCAGCTTGCTTGCCAAGCTCGCTCCAGGCAACCACGTTCGTGAATTCGCTGCGCTCCTGCATTTCACCAGTTTTGCGGTCCTTCCACTTGTCGTTTGTTGCTACACCGAGTGTTACAACTGGCGTGCCAGATGCGGTTGAACGCAGCTCTGGATCACGCGTTACGTTGCCTACAAGGAACGCGGTGTTTACACATTCGGTAACCAGCGGCGTGCCGTTCGGTGGGGATTTGCGGCCGTCTTTGGGGTCCAAAATGACCATGTCCATGGCAATCACTTTCGTCTTATTGCGCTTTTCACCGCTCTTGGGGTCGTCCCACTGGTCGGTTTGCAAGCGGCCGGCAACAAAGAGTTGCGTGCCGGGTTTTACAAATTGGCCGGCAATGTCTGCCATAGGGCCCCAGAGGGTTATGGTGTGAAACGATTTACCTTGCAGTTGTTCTCCCCCTTCGCTTTTGAAGGAATACGGAACAACTAAATTCAAGTCGACGACGCTGGTGCCTTGCGGCGTTTGGCGAACTTCGACGGGCTGCGTTTGGTAACCGATAATGTGAACACGGTTGTACGAATACATGCGTTTGGGGGGAAGTGAAATACGAGGAGGCCGCAGTGAGCCGATGGAAACTGTGAACGAATGTACACCTGCAATTGTCCTGTGCAATTGAATGCACTTGCGAGCAGGAAACGATATTGCAAAACCATATGAAATTCCTTCATGCATATATTGATCGCGCTGCACGCGCGCGCGAGTGCTACCATGCACGCAACCTTTCCACGTGCAATCAGCAATCATCCACCATCGGTGGTCCTTGGGACTTCTGTGTCTGTCGGGCGGCTTCGCACTGGCGTTTTGCGTGCTCATAACGCCACGCGCTTATGGGCTCTCGGTGAATCCGCTGCCAGGCGATGTAGATGATTTGTATGATCAACTGGAAGAAATTACAGACGATTTGGGCAATGCGCAGTGCGGCGGCGTCGCCCCCAAAGGGTCCGTTGTGCCGCACATTGCCGACATTGCGGGACTCCCCGGCCACAACAGCAACCCTTTGGGAGACATAAAAGGCGGTATGGGGAAGCGCATAAAAGGTCAATTTGGCGATGAGTATACGTACCCCGGAAATGTTATTGGGCTGAGTACGGCATGCACGCCGTACATGAAGAGCGTGAAGCCGGAGTGGTACCCGGATTTTTTAGACGAAGAGCAAGCCTGTGAGCGCCCCGGCCCGTACTTCCCAGGCATAACGCCATTTTTGACAGACGCGCCCGAGGGCGCGCTCAAACTGGTGTTTGCTCCGCCAAGCAAAGCGCCGGACATACTGGGCGAAGCGACTGCGGCGTCGCAAGATCCGCTCGGCGCAGGTGTGGCATGGACGTGCGACGCAATCCATGCGGATTTAAACAGGCGGTGGAGGTTCAAGCGGTATGCATGTACGGGCAACGCTCCGCCGGACGACGTGCAAGACGGCGACTGTTGGGACAAAGACACGGAGCCGCCCCCTCCTCCACCCGACGAATGCGCCGGGCCCGTGGAAGAACCTGTTGAGTATTTCTGCTGCTCGCGTCAGCGGACGGATACCCAGTGGGGCAACAGCATGGTGTGCGACGGCACCGACGAGAAAAGTTGTCGCTACACCTTTGCGGGCGACAAAGATCCTCTTACGGGTTATGTCCCTATTTACGAATCGTACGTTCGTCGGTATGCCGCAAGTTGCGAACGGGAAGCTGTGCCCGAAGTCCCCGACGACGACCACCGGCGCCCGGCGCCCAAAAGCGAACTGCCGTTTATGCCGGCGACATGCTACGGCTTCTACGAAGAGTACGACCCGCGCTATACCCAAACCAGCGCGGTGGACCGTAGTTGCGTGATTGGTTCGTGGTACCCCGGCCTGGACTTTACCGCCATGGCGCAAACGCAGGTGACCGAGTTCGCGGGGGCAGACGAGGCGTTGCAGAGCAGTAGTCCCAAAGCGCATTACGGGCAAAACACCCAACTGGCAAAAGACCTGGATTGGGTGGACCCGCCCAGCAAGGACTACGTGATTGGTCGTCCGTACAAAGGCAACGAGGAAGAGCAGATTTTAGATACGCGCCTGGCAGGCGGCTTTTCGCTGCTTGCGAAAAGCGACGACCTGCAAGAGGCGTTGAAAGATGATCCGCTCGCGTCGCTCACAGTGCCAGACAAATTCCGCACCATCAGTTACCCGCAACTTTCAGTGGATCAGCCGCTGTCTTCCGGCGGGCTCATTCGCGTTACCGACGACTTCGTGGTCGCCGAAGCGCCCGGCGACCGCGGCGTGTCGCGCTGGTGGCAGGAATTCGGCACAAACATGAACCGGCTTTTTGCACAGCCGCGCGTGCTGCTGGTGTTGCCGGTGCTGCAGCCCTACGGGCTGGAAGGCCCCGCTCCGCTCATGCGCAAGCAACCGGATTCCGCAGCTGCGGCCGCGCCTTCACTGCGGTCGGTGGAAGTGCAACTTGGTGCAGAAGAAGACCTTGCCGGCGCGCTTGCCGGGTTGTTGGAGCGCTCACTGCTCTTGCATTTGCAAGAAGAGCCCATTCCCATCGTTGTTCCGCTCATCAACCCGCAAGAAGTGCGCGACGTGAAATTCGCGTGGTGCGCGTGGCTTGCGAAACGCGCGGAAAACGAAGCGGAAGACGAACTGGAAGATCCGCTGAAAGCGTGCGACAACCCTCCGCAGAAGCTGAAGGAATTTTTTGCGACGCTCGACTCGTACCTTGCCTACGCCGACGACCTTCGTTCCATGCGTGCGGTGCTGCCGGCGCAACTGAGCAAGATTATGAGCGTGCAGACAACGGCCATGGCCGCCGCACAAACCTGGTACAACGACACGCTGCAACAACTGAAAACGTACACAGAAGAACGGGAAGGTGTGCTGGCATTGCGCGGACAATGGATCAACCTGCAGCGTGAAATGCAGGCGGTGAACGACGAACTGAACTTGCCGTGGTGCCGCAGCGACCGCTTTACCACGCCGGTCTATTCGCTTCTCGACGCCGGCCTTAGCGACCAACCATGGCACCCGCTGCGCAGAATTATGCCTCTTACACAGCGCGCCGGCGGCGGAGCGGCCAGCAGCGACGACGGCTCGAACGCGCCGCCCGACGACCCAGGCGGCGGCGGACCGGCGGACCCTGTAACGCCGACGACCATTGTGCAACATGATGACGAGGGGTTCCCCATATTCCGCACATCACTTCCCAAAGATTTCGTCATCGACCTAAGCTTGCTTCCTTCTCCCCGGCCCGACGTGCGCATTCCCGTGCTCAAGCCGGTCCAAGTGCAATTAAACATAGCAGGTCTTATGCCGCCAGCGGTGGAAACCGAAAACGTGGTCTACCCTGTGCTCAAGGCGCCGCCGAATTTGCAGCCCATTCGTGAGCGCATCTTAGACATTGCCCCGACGCTTACGGTGCAGCCGAAGTTGCTGCCAGACAGCATTCAGCTGCCGACAATCGATGTGGACACCGAAGTCGCCGCCGCAACGCTCGCGGAAGCCGAACAGATTGTGCAGGGCATGCAGCGCGCATACGGCATGTTCTGGCGCAGCATTGTGCCGCAAGGGCAAACGACGCAGGACCGCAGATCCAATTTACGAAACGCCGCCGGCAAACAGGAAGACTGCGTCACGCGCGACAACGGGCTCTGCGTGCACGCCGAAACAGATTTGCTGGAGCGCATGCAGCGCATTTGCGCACGCCCCGACGTGCTGTACCCGGAAGACCTGCAATCGCTGGGGTTGCGCCGCGCGCCAACGGTGAACGGCGTTACGACCTGCAACCCAAAAGATTGGACGTGCGCCGACCCGGCGCGCCTTATTGTAGAACCCAGTGCGGGGGTTCAAGTGTCGACCGGTTCGGTATTGCCCGCCTCCACCATGTCGGAAGCGTCGGCGCGCTCCGCCGCTTCTGCGCGGTCGGAGCGTTCGCTCAACGACGTACTGCGCCGCCAGGCGCTGGAACTGACAGTCATACAGTCCTCCGCATCGTCCGGCGCGTCGCAGCCCTACGGTGCGACGCTCGACGACTTGCTGCGTTCACTGCGCGTTGAACGCACCCAGAAAATAGGCCCACAAACCATTGCGTGGCCCTCGTCTGCCTCTTCCGCACGTTCGAAATCCCAATGAAGCGTTCCAGAGCCGCCGCCGGCGTGACCATGCGCATGGCGCTCTGCGCGTTTGTTATGGCAGCCGTGGCGTTGCCTGGCGTGCAGCTGCTTACGGGGCAGTTGACGCGCGACCAAGACGAGGTTGCCGACGCGCCCTTGCCGCAGGGCCGCGTTGCCTGTTCGAAGTCGACGAGTGAAATAAAGGCCCTGTTTCCCGAAGACGACTCGTTTGAAAAAATCCGTGACGACTACCACGAAAAAGTCGACAAGATTGTCGAAGAGCTGCTGACCCCGGGCACCGAAACGTGCATCGACAGCGGTACGGAACAGGGTGGCCGCAAACTCAAGGAGTTGCGGGAACTGGGCGAAAAACTGCCGGGCACGCGTGCCGCAGCCGGCAAACTGACGGCATCGGACGCGCCGGGCGTTCTGCTGGAATACTTGCGTCTGTACGAATGCGTGCTCAATGAACGCAGCTGGTACTTGCCGCTCCAGGTGCTGGACAACAACATTGAAGAACAGAAAGAGGGCGGCCAAAAATCCTCCACGCCGAACTTGGGAGAATTGGGCGAAGGCCTTACCAAAGCGGTTCCCCTTGTGGCGCGGGAGCAGGTGCTGGCCCGACGCACGCTGGAGCGCATGCTTACGGCGTTGCACGCCACCCTTATGGCACGCACGGTGGAAGACGATGCGGGCTGTTTCCTGCGTTCCTCGTTCGACGCGAAGAACGCGTTCGGCTTGGCGCAGGAAGCCAGCATGTGCCTGCCGCGCACGTGGGACGCCAAAGACGTGCTGCGCGACTTACCGACGCCAACGGAAGAATGATGCGCCACTCACTGCTCATCGGCATGTTTCTGCTGCCGCTCACAGCAAGCGCGCAGTCGCAAAGCAGCAGCGAAGAGAGCATGTACATGCGCATTCGCAGCGCGGTGGAAAGCACCATGAAGGTGAGCGACGTCGACGCCGCGATTGTGCAAGCGGCAGACGAGTTGGCCGGCACCGAAGAATTGCCGCTGGACCAAAAGCGCATTCGCGCCGCGCAGGCAGGCGATTTCCTTACGCTCTGCACGCCAGATTCCGGCCAGTCGGAAGCACCTCCTTCCAGTGCAGACTGCGACCGGTTGCTGCGCAACGTGGCGGGGTTCGTCGAAGACACGGTGCAACAACGCGACACGCTGCGCGCGCTGCGCGCCGAGGCGGTGGGTATGGAAGACGCTTTGCGCACCGACGGCAGCAACGGCGGCAGCATGCTGCGCACGTTGCTGCAGCTTCTGACGCTGTGGTTGAGCGACAGCGACCGGCAAACGGCGCCGCGCGCGTTGCCTGCGGTGTACACCGCCGTGGTGAATGAACAGGCTCTTGAAAAAAGCATTGAAGCTTTGGGCGAAGCACTCGACGACCTTGTAGGGGACGATGACTCCACGGACCGCATAGCGGGCGCCGCGGAGCGTTACAGGTGGGGCCTTGGCGTCGTGGTGCGCCGCGAGGGGGAAAAATGTGCTGCAAAAATCCTGGATCCGGAGTTACGCTATCTGTTTGAACGCCCCTGCGGCGTGGAAGACGCACTGCGTGCCTACGGCAAAGCGGTGCGCAACGATCCCAGGTATACGGGCGACTTACTCTTATACCCCTTGCACGACATTCCCGGCAAAGCCAAAGAACTCGGAGTGTCTGTCTGGGTGCGGGGCGACGATGTTGGGTTAACCGCGGACGCCGCAGGCGAACCCATGCACATAGCGCTCGACTGCAAAGGGGTGGACAACCCAGGCAAGCGTTGCAAGGACGACGTGACGCTGGGCGGAACCTATCCGCCAGACCCGTTGTGGGCTGCGTCGGCCACGCCGCTGTGCAATGACCCTGTGCTGAAAGCCGGGTACTTGTGCAGCACTGCGTTGCAAACCACCTGTTTCCCTGCGGAGTTCCAAGAGGGCAACCCCGAAACGGGCCTGACGATTGTTCCCTGCATGTCCCCGCCGCTTAAAAACTTTTTGTCGTTTAGCAACTCCGGCCCCGATATGTGCGAAGTGGGCGGTTGGGTAACGGCGCAACCGCAGCCTATTGGGCGCGACAAGCAAGGCAACGTGCTTGCGGATTCCGCGGAGCTGCAGCCCGAATTGCACCCAGCTTCCTGCATGCAATGCGTTCCCGACGCATACTGCGCCAGCAAATGCGAGGAGCCAACGGTGCCCGTGTCGGGAACCCAACGCGTGCCGCTCTGCATAGACGAAGACGTTGGGGCCTTCAGCCGGTACATACTCATAAGCCAATTGGTTGCGGCGCAGCGCGTGTGCGGCAGCGACATAGCCACCGATCCGCGTACGAGTGGCGAAGGCGACAGCTGTTGTCCGGCGTCCTATAACGGCCAACTGGCGGCGTGTAACGCCATGGCGCAAGACGGCGTGCTGAAGGACGACGTGCGCACGTGCGCCGCAATTCTTTCCAGCTTGGAATGCACGGGGTGGTTGCCGAGTTGTTTGGACGGAACCTTGTCCCCCGCGCAGTGCAGCTTCGTTGTGAAGCAGAATCCGCAGAGTTGCTTACAGAAAGGGGTGACGGTGAATGCAGCGGATCTCGTAAAAGGAATTCGAGACCGCGTTACCGCGAAGGATCTTCTCTATCCGCCCCCCACAACGTGCGCGGCCGCCGTTGCAGAGCTGAACCCGGCGTCGCAGTCGCCCGACGGTCGCCTGCTGCGCATGGAATCTTCGCTGCAAGACGTATGCAACCCCGGTTGCGCCGTTGCGTACGGGGCCAGCATTGGCAATGGCATGTGCGCGTTGGCGCAGTGCACCGAACAGTCGTTGGAAGAGCACCGCATTGACCCCGGCCGCAGCGGAGCGCAAACGGAAGACAGCGCATTTCCTTGGGAAGGCATGCGCGGCACGGGCGGGCCGGTGCTCGACGCCATTCGCGCCGGCTGGCTTTCCACGCCGCTGCCCGAACGCTCGCTTCTTACCATGCTGCGCACGTTGGACGCCGCAGTGTGCCAAGTGAACGGCTTGCCGCCGCTTACGCCCAGCAGCCGTTGTCTGTTCCAAACCGTGCGTCGCACGAACCAGCCAGCGTTGCCCATACGCGCCGTTGCCGAAGGCATTGGCGACCAGCGCAAAGAACTGCAGGTGCCGCAGGAGCATGCAGAGGCCGCCATAGCGGCAGTCGGCATGCGCGAAGGCCGGCAATTGCTGCGCGGCGTGCTCAACCAGCAACTGCCGGTGCTCAGTGCGCTCGTGCAGAGCGCCGCCGACCAGCTGAAGCTGCTTGGCCAAGTGCGGTTCCCCTCGCAAATGTGCCCGCGCAACACCGTGCAAGATCCCCTCGGCCCCCGCTAATGCGCACAATTTCTCTTCTCTTCGGCATTCTGCTGCTGCTGCCCTCCGCCGCAGCGGCGCAGTCGCAACGAAATACCGATGCGGTCATAAACAGTCAATATCTCGACCCCGTGTTCCAGCGCATTCGCGACGGCCGCGCCCAAGCGAAAAAGTCGGGCGCCGACATTACCATCATCACACTGCTGCAGTGGTGGTTCCCCGACCTTGTTGCGGGCGCGTTGCAGTTTTCCGACACCGACATTCGCATTGTTCGTGAGCAAAACGATTTGACGGGCACCACGCCGTGCTTGGCGCATGACCTGCAGGTGCTGCGTGCGGTGGAAGACCAAGTGCACGAAGAATACCTTCAGGCATACAGGCAGCGGCGCATGGGCGCCATGTTGCTGCTGAGCGACTTGATGGTGTACGCGGCAGACCGCGAACGCATGCTGCTTGCCGGCGGCACCGACCCGGGGCTTGTGGACCGTACGTTTGCACAGCGCATGTCCTTCGACGCCGACACGTGGTGTTGTTCCGCGAAAGCGAACAAGAACGCGTGCGAGTTGATGGAAAAAACCGCGTGCACAAAAGCTGACGGCAGACAGTTCCCCGCTGCGGACGAGTGCGCGCAAACCTGCACCGATGCGGCGCAGCCTCCGCCGAATTCCCCCATGTGCCCATTCCATTCCGACTACTTGCCGCCAACGCCAGCCGGGTATGGTTGCGACGCGGCCGCCCTGGAGCGCATTGGGTACAAGAGCGAACGCCGCCCCATATCGCTGGACTCCAACCCGCAGACGCCCAACCTGCGTCAACAGAAATCCTCCGCCGGAGCAACGCAGGAGTTCAGCAGGGCAGCCGTGAACGAAGCCACGGCGCAGGCGGCCATGGAAGACACGTTGCAAGACGTGAACCCGCTCGTAAGCCGTTTAAGGGGAATTCTGGAGTTGGAACAGGAGCTCTTCGGCAGCAGCGGGGCGGACCCAGACGGCCTTCGCACGTTGCAGCTTGGCGACCACAACACGCGCATTGGCTGCTCGCAGCGCGATGTTCCCGCCAGCAGATCCGCTGCTTCCGCGTCGAATTCGGCGGCATCCGCGCCATCCACAGATTCCGAGCCGGCGCCGGATGCCGCCGTGCCAAACGGCGCCGCACGCACCGTAGTGCGCGGGTCCTTCAGTTTGCAGAAAGACACATTGCGATTATTGCAGGAATTCGAACTGCTTCAGCAGCGCCTTGCGGAGCGCCTTCCCTTGCCCAAAGAACTGCAGTACGCCGCAGACTTCCCCCGCAGAAGCCCGGCATGGAAGAGCGCCCTTGAGCGGTTTGGCACCCTCAACGTGTTTGAAACGTTGGACCGCCTGCTGCGCCGTCCGGCATTGCAGGAGTTCCAAACGGAACAGCTGTTGCAAGAGGCGCCTGCACTCTTCGTATTTGTGGAAAGTAAGGATCCGTTTGCTGCGCAGTTTCACGACGCCGTGCAGTCTTTTACGCAGGTCGTGGGCGGGGCGCAGAGCGGCCCGCGTGCGTTTGCCACGGGCCTTGCCAGTTACCTGCGCCGTTCGTGCGTGTTCCGACCCTGCAGCAAGCTGCTGGAGCGCATTGTGTCGCTTTCCACGACCGACGCCTGTTTCCCCGTTACCAAAGACCCGCTCGGCACCATTGAAGAATGTACAGATGAGGTCGAATAGAAGCCTTTTGCGTATTTCTGCCTGTCTTGCGGCAATTCGCACCGCAAGGTAGCCTGCCTCACCGTGATTTACGTCTACGTCTTGCTCGGGTCGTTTCTGGGAATGTGCGCAATCCTCTGCGTGCGGGTGGCGCTTCGTAACCGCGGCGTACGCAAGTTCGTTCGCTCCATCCGTCGGCGCACCGACGAGGCCTCGCAGCGCGGGTTCGATGTTGCCGAAGAATCGCCCGTCGCTCGGCCGAAGAAGAATCCGCGGCTTTCCGCAATCGATTTGCAGCAGGTGCGGACTCTTGTTCGCAAAGCAGAGAAGGAAAGCGCGCAGGGCAACACCGAAGAAGCCGAGCGCGCGTACATTCAGGCGCTCACCATTCTGCCCGACGCCTACGACGTGCAGGCCCAACTTGCCAAGTTCTACCTGCAGACCGTGCGCGAGGCTAAGGCAGAGGCCATGTACCGCGAATTGCTCCTTAAATACGACGACATTTCGTTCTATGCAAACCTCGGCCTTGCCTACTACCGCCAGGGCAAGTTCGTGGATGCCTGCCACGCCTACCAAGAAGCACTGAACCGCGACCCAAAGAACCCCGACCGCAGCGCGGCGCTCGGCCGCGCGTGCATTGCCGCGCATCGTTTCGAAGAAGCGGCACCGCTGCTGGAAAAAGCCTGCACGCGTCTTACGCGCGACACACAATTGCTCGCGTTACTTGCCGAGTGTTATCTGCAATTGGGCGATGCCGGCAAAGCCGAAGAGGCGTACCGCAGAATCAACAAGATGGAGCCGTACAACGAAATGGTAAAGCAGAAGCTGTCGCAGCTGACGCATCAGTAGTTTTCCACCTCCACGGTTACGTCTCCGCCGTGGACGATTGTTTGGCAGCTTAAGCGTTCTGGGTCTTCGGTTACACCCATCATGTCTTCGCGGTCGGTGCGCTCGCCCAAGTGCTCCTTGCCCTCTTTCACGCGACATAAACACGTGGTGCAAATGCCGTTGCCGCCGCAGGCATGCTCTATGCCAATGCCGTTATCCAGTGCTATCTGCAGCACGCTCTGGCCGTCTTTGCCTTCGACGGTGCGGACTTGGTCGCCCATAATGAATGTTACCTTCGGCATTGCTGCTGTGAGCGTAGTCGAAAAATATGCTGCGAAGCTACTCAGAACAGGAATATTCTAGTATTCTAATCCCTCCCATGTCGCCCATCCTTCAACTTACCGGCCTGTCGATTGGCATTGGCGACAAAGAGGTTATCCACAACCTTTCCCTTACGGTAAACCCGGGTGAGCTGCATGCGGTTATGGGCCCCAACGGCTCTGGCAAATCTACCCTGGTAAGCACCCTTATGGGCCACCCCAGTTACACGGTAACGGGCGGCTCTGCAGAATTCCTGGGCGAAAATTTACTCACGTTGCAGCCGCATGAACGTGCGCAGAAAGGGCTCTTCTTGGCGTTCCAGTACCCGCGCGAAATTGCCGGCGTCACCCTCCGCAATTTTCTGTTTGCAGCATATAACGCGCAAATGGCGGCGCGAGATCCTGCGAAAAAGAAGGTCTCCCCCGTCAAATTCAAGGCGCATCTCGCAGCACTTATGAAAGAGTTGCACATGGACCCAGCGTTTGCAGATCGCTCACTGAACAAAGGGTTCAGCGGCGGCGAAAAGAAGAAGGCGGAAGTGCTGCAAATGAAGTTGTTGGAACCGCGACTGGCATTGCTCGACGAAACGGATTCGGGGCTCGACATCGACGCGCTGAAGACGGTTGCACAGGGCGTGCAGAGTATGCGTAGCCCGGAATTTTCCGCGATTGTCGTAACGCACTACGCGCGGTTGCTCCACCACCTACAACCCGACTACGTACATGTTATGGTTGGGGGGAACATTGTGCAGAGCGGCGCGGCGGAATTGGCTTTGGAACTGGAAAAGACAGGGTATAAGGAATACGAAAATTCATAAGAAGACTCTGTGAGAACCCTTGGTCTGAGCTTTAAAAAAAGGTAAGCTGGCTTTCCATTATGTCGCACAAGCCCTCCGTCAATTTGCTGCTCAAAAATTGTGTAGATCCCGTAGAAGAATACGAGGTGTGCACAGATGATGACCGTACCCAATTGCGCTTGCACCATATGCTGGATGAAGAGGTAGAAGGTGACCGTGCGGATATAGAAAGTATTCTTCAGCTTACGGACGTCAGCGCTCGGCCCATGGCTACCGGCAGAGACAATAGTTTCCTTGGTAGTGGCAATAAAGTTCGTGTACGACGCAAGAAAGTTCTGTGGGGAAAGCAGGTAGGTACGGAATCATACGAAGCATGCGTGAAGCAGTGGCAGCCTCCGCTCCAATCACTTGGGAAGAATGGCGCAGCACTGCATGGTGAATTGCCATGGATCAAACACAGGATAGAATCCGATTTTATTTTGAATCCGCAACCCAGGTCATTTCAGACTCTTATACGAAGGCTGCAAGATCAGTACGACTTGGTTTTTAATGACAAAATGTTGAGCGAACGAACGACATATCGTTTTAAAGGTTATGAGGCAAACATTGCCATCGATCGGCTTATAAAGTCTCACCGCGAAAGCATTACGGACCCGCTCCAAGAAACCTTATTAGAAATTTTTGAAATTGAAGCAGAAAACCCCGAAGATTTGCGCAAGTTGCTCCGATTTCTTTTCCAGCGTGTTCGGGGCCTGGGTCCCGATTCGTTTCATTCCAAATCAAAAAATGATACGCGCAACGAATCACGAAAGAAGATTGTTAAAAAGAGAGATAAAGCGGGGCTGGAACTATCGCGAGCGCGGAGTAAGTATAAAAATTTAACAGCGGAACTTCAAAAGCTCGATTACCGGGCGCTTACCCTTGATGAAGGATTCTAATGGAACTCCAGCCACTTTCTATTCCGCCAGACACGCCGCACGTACGCAGTGCGGAAGCAAAAATGCTGTTAGATGCAAAGGCGATTGCATACATCGAACGCCGCTTGCAACGTGAAGGAGCGCCTCTCCATGCCGCCTGGGTGAAAGATGTTCGGTATCCTTCCAGGCTCAACCCCGCTTTTCTGCCGCCCGCAAGCACGCTTATCGTCCGGGAAATCGATTCGTATAAACCCAGTAAACATCATGAATGCGTGTCGCTTCTTAAAAGGAAAATTACGCCCGATGCGACCGATGAAAAACTTATGAAACTTCGTGACGAGTACTTCGTAGGTGTGCCGCGCACAGGGAAAACACTTGCGGATATTCGTTCAAAGCTTGCCGCAGCAACTGTCGTACAAGACGGAGAAGAGCATGGGATTCGGGAATTCTACAGCCTTAACTACCACAGAAATGAATACTGTTGGAACGGAGTGCGGCTGCGTGTGGATGCCATAACGCATATTTTTGGAAATCCCATCAGCATTCCCCCCTACCTGGAACTGTCTTCAGATTGCGATTCCCGCGAAATCGACCTGCAGCCGATTCTCCATTGGATGAATGAATTCCATTTCTCTATGGACCAACTCTGCGGCTTGTCCAAAGCAGGGGTTATTCGCCACTACTGCCCGGGTGCGTTGCCCAAAACAGAAAGGGGGGGCCGCAGCGAAGCGAAGGACCATGGGCGGGCGTAGCGAGT
>CAMTXJ010000012.1:0-20688 GCA_947085695.1 uncultured Candidatus Peregrinibacteria bacterium
CGCACGTTATGCTTGCTGCTCCAGCGCTTTTTTACACTCATCTTCGCAAAGGCCCACCAAGTGCACGGGCGAAACATCGTGCCCCCGCAGTTGGTGCATTTCCATAACCTGGGCAATTGCGGACCGTACGCTCGTGCGGCTGGCAACCATTGTTGCAATGTCCCAGGTGGGACTTTCGCGTTCTATGCCAGCGGAAAGAAGCATGCGTTCTATAACGGCTGTTCGCGGCACGTCGCCGTGGCGTTGTAAGTTGTAAAACTGCGCACTTGCGAGGGTGGGTGCGGCGCCTGCGTAATTGTGCTGGAAAAAATGCGCAGCATGCGGCTCAATTTTTGCAATTGCCGTGCCTATGATACGGCCCAATGGGTGGCGTACTGGTCGGTCTTTGCGTTTTCGCAGATACAGCGGGTACGCCGCGTGCCAATCGTCTTCTATTTCTTGCGGCAAAACAGAAACGCCCCTCGTTTGGGCCAAGTTTTCGAGTGTCGGCAGCGGGGGAACGAATGCTCCTTTGCGCGTGTCTACAATCAAGTCGGGGCGCAACCAACGGAAGCGGCGCTCATCCACGTTCCGCATCGCCTCGCTCACGGTCTTGCTGCTGCCGTCGAACAGCTGCGTAATTTTTTCAGCCATATCCTTTACCGAAGTCCACACCAGCAATGCCGGGTCTGGTTTGCTGGCTTCTTCTTTCCATATGCGTACTTGGTCCCTGCGCTCGGAACATATTGTTTCGAGCATGTCCCACGCACGTTGCAGTTCTGCTGAGCTCAAGAGGTTCTGGCCTTCTTGCCGCTCCACGCGTTGCAGCAGCACACTCTTTTTGCGCAAATCTGCCTTGTCGTCTTCGGGCCATAAACGCCGGGCGAGTGTCATGGTGTCGATTCCGGCGCGTTCCCGCACCAAGCGCATTTCTAAGCCGTCTTCGCGCAGCCAACTGCCCGAACGTTCCAGCGTGCGTCTGCGTGTTTCTGCGTAGCTGCTGCGCAAGTGCCGGGCATGGTGGCCATCTGTTGCAACGGCGGCAATCAGCGATTCCACGGGAACTTTCGTACTCACGCCTTGTTCGTCCAGTACTCCACGCAGGAGTGCGTCTGGGCGGTAGCGGTTTCGGCGCTGCACCGGTTGTACCTTCCGCGGCTTCCCGCGTTGTTCGGGCGGCACAATGTGCAGCAACCGGCCAACGTCTGCCAAGGTCTCGCCTTTTTCCTCTAATGCTGCACGAACATGCTTTGCAAATGTGGAACGCTGTGCATCTATGCCGACCATGGCTTCCCACTCCTGTTGCAGTTCTGCCAGTTGTTCACCCGTGAAGAGCTTTGTCGCAATGCGCTGCACCGCTTCCCACGGAACAACATCACCGCGTGTGATTGCAGCGGCGTACTTAGGCGACATTCGCCAGGTACCCATAAGTGTTTCCAGTGTCAGGTTCCTGCCGTAGACTTCCGCGCTTTTGCGTTCGAGTGCTATCAAGAACGTGCGTAGCGGCGGTTCTAACGTGCGCTCATCTAACTGATTTTCTTTCTCGTATTCCCATACCGTACGCGCTGCCAGCAGCCGGCGCTTCCGGCGTTCTTCGGCATTTTCTACCTTCTGTGTTTTTTTACCGCCTGGCACGGGGTACAGCAGCTGTATGTGTTCACGCAGCTCCTGGTAGTCGGGAACGCTGGGTCGCAGCGCTTTGCGGCGTTGCCATAACGTGTTGAAAATGCGAGGAATGCGCTGCGAAACATGGGCATGCCCCAGGTCGTACCCCATGCGCTGGTACAAATTCCAGATGTCGGTTTCCGGCATGAGCAAATCCAAACACTGTTCGCGCACGCCCTCCGAAACATGCAGTTTTCGCCATGCGTCCAGTGTTTGCGTAACCACGTGTCCCTGTGCATGTTCGCGGTTGGGACCGCGGTGTTCAAAGTCCTTGTACCCATGCGGACTGAGGCCGGCATGTTCCGCCATGGTCCGCATATTCATGTTGAGCAGAATGCGCACCTGCACCAGCAGGCGTTGCAGATCATTTCCTTCTGCGGAAAACACCTGCTCTAAATAATTGTTGCGCTTGGTGACGCTTTGCCGCTGCGGCCCTATAAGGTCATCCACTTCCGTAGGAATATGCGTCGCAAGGTCCAGCCGTTCATCGAGCGTGTGTGCCATGAGCTATTCAGACTTGGAGGAACACCGCTGTTGCAACTGCGTAATTTTTTGGCGGATGACGAATTCCAGTTCCGCGTCTCGTTTTCCCATTTTGTGAGCGTCTTGCGCCCTCAGTCGAATGGAATTCAGGTAGCTCGTCAGGCTTGCTTTGCGCAGTTGTTCCAGAAGCCACTCGCTTGTGGGCATGCCCGCCTCATCCACTTCCATGGCAACGGCAAACTTGGAGACATAGGTCGGCCTGTCTTCCAGTTTTCGTTTTTCGAGCGCAATCAAATACGGGTTTCGCAAACGCATGGGCTGGTAGGGCAATTCTTCTTGGGTTTCACCCTTTCTGCGCTGCGCGTCGGGCACAGGTTGCGGTTTTCCCAGAGAGCGCTTGCCGTCGCTCTTGTATTCCGTCGCATCAATGCCGCAACGCAGCGGAATCCACGTTGCCTTCGTGTCGGGGAGACGGAAGCCGCCTTGCTCCGCAATTTGCCGCAGCAGAAGAATTTTCGGCTCGGTAAAAATCTGCTGACGGAAGTACGTACGCTCCGCCGCATCGGTTTTCGTACGACGCTGGTGGAACAGGCGGCCGAGCAATTGCTCCAGGTCGTGTGCGCTTACGGGGGCCAGCAGATCGATGGCGTCTATGCGCAGGTTCGTTCCCGTGCTCAGTGCGGTGGGTCCGGTTACCACCATGCGCACAGGCCGCTTTTTCTTCTGTTCCGCAGGCGGGTGACGCAAGAAGTCGTCGAGCAATGCGAAACGATCCGCACCCAGTTTCGGGTCGTAGCAGAGTACTTCCGCGGGCACGCCCTCTTCCCTATATGCCTCCTCCAGCCTGTATCCGTATTCCCACACCAGGGGCGTGGGCACCACGATCATGCGGTCGCATTCCCAGGGCTGACGCAGTTTGAGTTTGTGAGCGGCCTCCACTTCTGTAAATAACTGATTGCGGTACTGCTGCCACGCACCTTCCGAGCCTGCTGGGAAGCACTCGTCCTGGGCGCCAATGCATTGGAATCCGATGGGTTTTGCAAAACCGAGTTCCACGGATTGCGGCAAAGACAATTGCGGCGACCGGGTCCACCCTTTCATGCCGGCGTCTTGTGCGGTTAAACCCAAAATGAGCGGAGGCGTTCCAGACAGCTGCGTTGTCATGTCGCCCAGAGCGGCAGGGTCCGACCTGCCTGCTTCATCGACCACCATCAAGCGGAGTCTTTCGACAATTTGTTTTCGAATGTCGGCGCGCATGCGGTCCTTTTCCCGGAACAGCGCATTGCCCGATGCAATGCAGAGCAAACGCGTTGTATCGGGGTCGTGCTTTGGCGAATAGGTGCGGGGGTCGGGCAGTAAGTCTCGGTGGGTCGCAGCAACGGGCAGGTCGCGAGTAATGGCATACCCCATGTCGCCGCGCAGCGACACATTCGTAAGGGAGGTGTCCCCACTGCGCTTGGGCACTTGCTGCACGAGCGGCATGTTTTGCGTGTCTGGGCGTATGGTAAGAGAGCCTTCCAGTATGCCCGTGAGCATGCGGAACATATCGTCGCTGGACCTGCAGGTGCGCCATGTCTTTACTGCAGTTTGCCCCAGTTTTCGCAATACGTCGTTCACGCGTGTTGCAGCAGAACGGTCGTCTTCTTCCTCTGTTCTAAAGATGTCATACCACGGCGAAGCCTTGCCGCGGGGTTTTGGAAACACATTGCTGAAGTCCGTACCGTACAAGCGCTCCATGGCGTCGTACATGCTTCTCAGTTGCGCGTCGGTAAACACATACGGGGGCCGGCGCAGACGGTATTCTTCGCCCACGGCGTTCTGGAACAGCAGGTAGGGTTTCGCGCATACCAATGCCGCCCGTGGCAACGCGTCGTCTTCCGTGTCCGCTCCTTGCTCCTGGGCAAGCAGCCGTACGAAGGCTTCTACCGCAATACCTGCCACAAGGCCTTTGCCTGAGCCATATGGTGAACGCAGCAGCAGGTTGGGCATTTCCTTTCGTGTTCCCGTTACAATGCCGCTTATGGTTGCCCACGCAAGAAGCGCCTTCTGGTGGTCGTAGAGCGTTTTACCATTCACGTTCCACTGTGCTTTTTCCAAATCGCGCCAGAGCGCAACGAGCATGGGTGTATACGATTGTACGAACTCATGAGATTTCTCTAGGCCCTTCAGCCATGGCCCTGGGTTGCGGTCGGGGACTGCGGTGCTGTTCTGCCATGCACTACTGCCGGCAGGGAACACATGGAGCAGTGCTTGGCGCATGCTCTGGTATGTTTCTGGAACACGTTTGTCGCGCGTGTTCTGCCCTAGAACGATCGCCTTTTCGGGGGTAGTACTGGCTTTGAGCATTGGCGGACGATGGTACGCCCGTGATACCGCATCCTCAAGCGTCCTACCACCTCCACTTGTCGATTTTTGCCAATGCGCAATACTCCTCCACGATGCCGCAAAAAACTTCCACTACGGCGACTCCCCCCTCGGGAGACCTCATCCTCTATAAATCCCCGAAAGGAGACGTTTCCGTGGATGTTCGCTTGGAAGATGAAACCGTATGGCTTAGTCAAAAGCAGATGAGCGAATTGTTCGGCAAAGACGTGCGCACGGTAAACGAGCACATTAAAAACGTGTTTAAAGAGGGCGAACTGGAGCCAAAATCAACTCTCCGGAAATTCCGGATGGTTCAAAAAGAAGGCAAGCGCGACGTCACGCGCGACGTCGACTGTTATAACTTAGATGTCATTCTTTCCGTGGGATACCGTGTTAGTTCCAAACAGGGAACTGCGTTTCGCCAGTGGTCCACGAAAGTCCTCAGCGACCACTTGGTGAAGGGAATTACGGTAAACGCAAAGCGCCTGGAGCAGCGCCCCGCGCCCGAGCTGGAATACGCGCTCAGCATCATTCGCCAAACCATGTCCACGCGCGCGCTCAGCGCGGGCGAAACGGAAGGACTCCTCAAGGTCATTACTGAATACGCAGCAACGTGGCTGACACTTAAAGACTTTGGCGAGGGAACACTCGAAACCGAAAAGTCCGGCGCGCAGCAACGCTACAAACTCACCCTCGGTGATGCGCGCGGTGCAATTGCCTCCCTCAAGAAAAATCTGCAGCGCAGGAACGAGGCGTCACCCACGTTTGGAGACGAGCGGCCGGAAGAACTTAGCCGAGTACTGGACGCAGTGTTCGAAGGCGAGGCTGCGGTGGAGCAGCGCGCCGCGCATTTGCTCTACTCTCTAATCAAAGAGCATCCATTGGAAGATGGAAACAAGCGCATTGCGGCATTCCTCTTCATCGTCTACCTTACGAAGAACAATGCCCTTACAAATCGCGCCGGCGAACGCAAATTCAGCGACACCGCGCTTACGGCGTTAACCCTTCTTATAGCCGAAAGCGACGTGAAGCAAAAAGAGATGATGCTGCAACTCGTTCGACATTTTATTGGGCGAAAATAACTACTCGGATCGGCCTTCTCGTATCTGCCTCTCCACTTCTCGCCTTTTAATTGCATGCCGCTTATCCACCGTCTTGCGGCCTTTGCACACGCCGAGCGTGAGCTTTATATATTTGCCAGCGTTCATTTCGAGTGGAATCACGGTGAGGCCTTTTTCCTGCAACAGTGTTTCTAATTTTGCAATCTCCGATTTTTTTAAGAGGAGCGGTCGGTCTCGCAGTGGGTCGTAGGCAATGGTTGGTGAGCTGTGTTTGTAGCGTGAAATATTTGCGTTCTTCAGTGTCGGAACTCCTTTTACAAGCGATACGTAACTGCCTATAAGGTGCGCGCCGCCCGTGCGGCAGGACTTGGCTTCCTGCCCCGTTAACTGCATGCCTGCTTCGAGTGTCTGCAAGACCTCGTAGTCGAAACGCGCGCGCCGGTTCTGGGCAACCACCATGGCCACTGGCCCCAGTATGGGCCCAGACGCATTTCGACAACAGCGCAGAAGGTAGGGCTAAAATGCATGTCGAATATCATTGACTCTTGACAAAATAAGGATATGATGTGCGCAGTTCAGTACGTGACCGACCTCCCCGTTTTACGGGGGTGGTCCCAGGTTCTCCTGCGAATAACGCGGACTGGATGTCACTCTCGGGCTTTAGCCCCATTGCGGGCGGAAGCCCGATTTGATCAAGCTAAACGTTCTATACTCATTCTTGTGAATATGGAACTGCCTCACTATGAGTTTCTCTTGTATCCGCCGCAAGATTGTGCAGAGGCAGTTGTGCAGGGCTTGCAACGGGCGACATTGGAGCGACTGCGGAGCCTGCGCCTGGAAACAATCATGGTAAAAGTCGTTCCTGCCAGCGATACGTTCGCATTGCCCGTGCAGCAAGCGCGCATTCTTGCCGCATTGCGGCAGATGTGTTTGGAGGGAAGAATCGACGGTCTTTCACCTCGCTATTGCATTGCTGTATCGGTACAGGGCTTTATACGGCCCGCTGTAATTCAAAAATTACTGGATACGAATGCCCCAGACTGGAGAGTGCGCAATGTGACGCAGACGGAGTGATGTGTGGCGGAAGCCCGATTTGATGGTTGCAAAAAATACGACGGGAGTATCCTGTGCCCCTATGGAACACCGCGATGTCTATAACATCCAACTTAGCATATGCCCTCCTGCGCTAAGGGAAGCAGAGTTGAAGCGCATAGAGGGGGAAATACGTGCCGCAACAAAAGCTTTGAGCAATGTCATTGCTACGACGAGTGTTGAGCAGGAAAGGATTGTCGTAAGGGTGAGGTTGGATACACTTCGCATTTTGCAGGTGCTCCGCGAGGTTGCGGGTCCAGCATGTTTCGTGTTCGAAGTCCTGCCGCCGGTTGATGATGCTTCTTCCGTGCTCCAAGAGCCTGTTCACACTCGCCCTGGCGACAGCGGGATTCTGCTCATTGATCCTGCAGACTCCGGAGTGTATCTAGAATCGCCGCTTGCAGACAATCAAGCGGTTCTGGGAGGTGAAGATGACTTCGTTCTAAGGCCACTCGATGAAGGCGAGGAAACCGGCGATGCCGAGAATCAGATTGTGGTGCTTGGCGGATACGATGAGACCGATCCTTCGTTGGGTGAAGGGGCGCTTCTTCGTGACGGCGGGACCCTTCTTACAGATCCAGCTGCTATGCATGAATCCGTAGCGCCAGTCGAACAACTCCCGTTTTGGGGGAGGACAATACTTCCTGAAGTACGAACGAAAGACCCCCGTACATACAAGGTCACTATTCCCGATAAATTCGAGGACCCCGAATTGCAGCCCCTTGTGTGGGGAAACCCAGACCTTGCCGTACCTCCGCATAATCCTCAACTTGTCGGGCTGTTCACCAGGGAGCTCATTGCAGGGGCAGAAGACGATATTTCGCCTGCAAGCACCATAGAAGAACGTCTGGAAGAGCAAAAAGATCCTACAAACCCGATTTGATCGTTGACGGGGCGGAGTACACTTTCTCTATGACCACCTCTACAGAATCATCAACAAGACTTTACATCGTGTATCCCAATGAAACCCTGCAGGGGAATGCGCTCGATACAGTCATAGAAGACATTCAACTTTCTATTTCACGTTTACGTATTCAAGGTTTGTCGTTTGAGGTGAGGCGAACTCAATTGGATACACTGGATGTAACTGTGGGTGGCGCAATAGACTCAAGAAAAGACGAGATACTGCGCGCGTTAAAAGCAGTCTCCCGCAGGTGGTCCATTATCGATGCGACGGATTCTGGTGAGAGTACCGTTCCAGAAGTAACGACTCCTCAAGTACTGGCAAGGCATATTCCTGTTTCTCAACGATAAGGTTTTTTTGCAGACCTTAGGGAATCAGAAATGCGTCTGACACAAAAAACAGTCGTGCGCTTACGATCATAGTAAGCAGCAGCCCCACAAACATGAAGGGAACAAAGGGGAGTTGGTCGCCGCGTTTCGCGCGGCCGGTTATAAGGAGCGCCGCCGCGGTAAGGCCGCCTGCTGCATACGTGAGCAACAGATAGAGTCCGAACGTTCCCAAGTTCCGCAGGAAGAAGCTCATGCCGAAGGCCAGCAGCACGTCTGCACTGCCCAGCCAGCTTCCGCGCGACATAAGCCAAAGCGCCGCAAAGAAGCTGGTGCATACCGCTATGGCTGCCATGTTCTGCGTGCCGCAGAGCACGCCCGCTATGGCACATGCCAGAATTGTCGGCAGCGTAAGAACGTCGGGCAGGCTGTGGTGTTCAACATCGATTGCCGCGCAGCAGAGCAGCAGAACGAATGCGACGCCGAGTGCAACTGCTGCGGAAATAGATGGTGCAAGAATGTACGCCAGCACCCCAAGCAGTCCGCTCAGGAATTCTATAAGCCAGTACCGCATGGCGATGTTCTTTTTGCAGGCGGCGCACCTGCCGCGCAAAAGAAGGTGACTCACAAATGGAATCACCTGCCACGCCTTTAGCACCGTGCCGCAGCGGGGGCACCGCGAGCGGCCCAAAATGGAGGCGCGTCCGGGAAGCCGTGCAATGAGCACGTTCCCAAAACTGCCGAAGGCCGTGCCGAAGACAAATGCAAGAAAGTACTGCATGCAGAGGAGTATGTAGGTATACCCACATACTACATACCAACATACTACATACTTTTTTTGATCAGTTCCTCAATCGTTGGAAACGCACTGATCACTTCTTCTGTATTGAGCGCCTCTTCCTCTGCCGCCAGGGCCGGTGCTGCCGCGGCAAGCGCGCGCGCACGCACGCCAATCTGTTCCATAATCTGCGCGTTCGCCCTTGGCAATTGTGCGGCGGCAATGTCCTGCGCGTCGGTATTCGGCAGCATGCCTTGCAGTGCAGTGCTCCCCGCGCTGTAGGCAACGTACATGCTGCATGCAACAGCCGCGCCCACGGCTGCGCCCATTGCCTGTTTCCCAATCTGCCGAAAATAGTTTTTACTCCAATCCAATCCATACAGTATAGCATTTAACCCTTCTGTAAGCCATTACAGGCATATTGTTACTATTATAATTTATGGTATAATATCTATGAAACATCCAGAAAAACCATGCTCATAGCCATTCTTGCATTTGCGGCCCTCCTGGCGTTTTTAACGCTCGCCACCATGATTGTCTGCCGTCATGCGTCGCCGCTCATCACCTGGCGGCGCGACCCGCGCGAAAGTGTTGTGGAAATTGCGGCGTTCAAGTTGAGCGACCAGCTCACAAACGGCATGTGGTATTTAGACATGGTGCTGGCGGGAGAGTCGGGTGAGCTCACGCTTGCGCAGCAAGAGTACTTGGCAAACGTAAAGCAGAGCATTGCCGACGCCGAAAAACACTTCCGCGTTCTGGCCGACCAAGTGCGCTACAACCCCACTATTCTGCGCCGCTCCATGATGCGCTACGAGCGCTCGCAGAAGCCTAAACCGAAGGGCCGATAAGCTTTTCCACCGCTTTCAACAGACTCTTTTCGTCCATTTCGCATTTCACGTAGTAATCGGTGAACCCCAATTGTTTGCAGCGCTCCACGTTGGCGGAATTTGCAAAGTTGGTGAGGATGATGACCGGCACTTTGTAGCGTTTCTGCTTAATGTGCTCCAGCACGGCGAATCCATCTAACACGGGCATTTGCAAGTCGAGCAGCAGCAAGTCGGGCCGCGCTTTGTCGAGGTTGCGGATTGTCTGTTGGCCGTTCACGACGTCGTGCACGGCGTAGCCGTGGCGGCGAAGTTCCATGGAGATCACCTCGTTTAAGGCTTGGTTGTCGTCTGCTATGAGGATCTCCTTTGCAGGCATATATCGGCTTATTTTAGCAAAAATATGCCATTTCTGCAATTGGCGGAATACGTTGCAAGGCGCACGCGGCAGCGAAGGTGGCATACGAAAGTCATTCGCCGTACACTATGAGCCGTGCGAAAATTCGCTGCGGTTATAGTCGGTGCCACGACGCTGCTTGCAGTGACGGCATTTGCCGACGCGACGCCGCTCATTACAAGCGACACCGCCGCGCAGGCGGGCCGGTACATAGAGGCGCCGTTTTCGGAGCAAGACGCCGCCGGCATCGGTTTGCTCACGCAGATTGGCGCCGTGGAAGGCAACCCCGACGGCACGTTTGCGCCTGCGGCAACGCTGAACCGCGCTGCATATTTAAAGATCGTCTTGCTCTCTTCCCCCAAACTGCGTATTGGCGCATCCGACGCCGCCGACTGTTTCCCCGACGTTCGTAAAGACGATTGGTTCAGCCCCTACGTGTGCACGGCAAAGAAGCGCGGCATTGTGGAAGGCTACGCAGACGGCATGTTCCACCCGGAACAAGCGGTGAACTACGCAGAGTCCATCAAAATGCTCACCGAGATTTTTGGATTGCCCGAAGTGCCCGGTGCGGCGCAGACGCCCTGGTATATGCCGTACGCGGCGCGCGCTCAAGAGCAGAGTCTTGGGTTCGTGCGCGACGAAGCGCCGGGCTGGGGCGACTCGTTGACGCGCGCCCAGATGGCGCGCCTGGCCGCGTCGTACCGTGCGTGGTCCGCCGGGGAATTGCAGCGGTTCCGCATGCTGGAACGCGGCGAACAGCTGCCAGCCGTAAGTTCGTCGTCAGTTTGGAGCAGCGCCTCGTCTGAATCTTCCGACACCGGTTCCGGTTCCGTGTCTTCTTCCAGCCAGTCGTCTTCTGTTCGCGAACACACGCTGCAGCCCGCGGTCTCGCATATTTTGCTGGTCGGGGTTGCGATTCCGCCCATTGCCACGGTGGAATACTCGCCGGCGGAAACGGTTGTACTGCGTACCTTCAAAGCGCGTTTTGACCGCGAACTGCGTGGGGTGGAGAGCGTTTCTTTGGTCGGCCCAGACGAACAGACGGTGGCTACCATGCGTTTGGATTTGTACGACCCGTACGACCAAACGTGGTTGGCGCAATTTGACACGGGCAGCACGCTTCAGTTGCCCGCGAACCAAACGACGCGTCTTGGCGTGGCGATTGTTTTTAAAGACGCTCAGCACGGGGGATTCTCCCAGCAGTACATTCACGTTCGCAGCATGAGCGCGGACTCCAGCCCGGTGGGGGACCTAACGCGGCACATCGATCTTGGCACGGCCACTGGGCCCTTCCCGGCCCACCAGACCGCCCTTGCCAGCCTGCTTTCCGTTCATGTTCCCATAGGCGCTCTTGCCGTTGCGGACCGTCAGAAATTGGAACTGCAGCGCATGACGTTCACCATAGAGCGCGCCCCCGGTGCCGCGCTGCAAACGCCGCGCATCGTCAGTTTGCGTCTGCGCGCGGAAGGCGGCGGCATTGAGCGCATTTTGAACCCCGAGCTGCGCCGCAGCGACACCGTGGTAACGCATGCGTGCACCAGCCCTACGGAAGATCCCCTTACGGTGAACTGCTCCGCCATTGTCAGCGACCTCGGCGTGTTCCCCGAAGGCAAAGACGAGGTGACCATAAGCCTGTACGGCAGTTACAAACTGAAGACGCCAGCCTCTGTTGTGGAAATGCAGTTGGACCAAGAAGGCACCCTTACTGAACGCGGCGACATTACCTGGAACGACGGTTCGCAGGACTTTAGCTGGATGGACGGGGAGATTACGAAGTAAGTATCCAGGTTTCCATGCATCCAAGACATCCATTGTTTTTCGTAGAAGAGGTTCTAGAATTTCTTTCCTATGAGCACACCGGAACATGGTTCATGCCTCGTTGATGCCGATACGTACGCCGTTCCGCCGGAAGTGCGGGAGCTTTTTACAAAATATGTAGGGCCTCCGGGGGCGGAAGAGGAACCTCACGATCGTGCTATTTGCCGTAACGCACCAATGTGTTACCAACACCTTGATAGAATTGCATATGGAATTCAGCAAAATGTGTCGGGACTTCTTCCTACAGAGCTTTCTCTCTGTGTCCGATTCGATTTTGATCTTCCTACTTCCGGGAATATGGAAGTCGTGGGACAGGAGGCCAAACAGATGCGCGCAAAATTGGCAGCTCTGGGTTTTGCAGAGCAACTGAACTATGCGGCAATGGTGAATGACTACGGTTTCGACAACGCGTACGGCAAATCGGTTCCTGCAGAAAATGTAGAGGAAGAGCTTATTGTCCTTCTAAAGGCATTTGAGGACGATAAAAAGAAAGCAACTGTATAAATTCGCTTCAATAAGGGCTAAATCAATATTTGACAATTACTAATTATAATTTATAGTGTACAAACAATGAACAATGCATTCGACGACCATTGGGACGACGAATCGGTGCCGGAGGCACAGGTTCCCCCGGAAATCCAAGAAGTATTTGCAGAGCTTTTGGGACCGCCTCCGCAGGATTCCAGTGAAGCCATGGGCATGCATACCGCAGTCGTGTGGAGGCAAGCGTACGACCACCCACCGCTTACGCAAGTAGGCATTGTTGTAAATGAAGACGATGCGTCACTCGGCGTCCTGAGTGTCGATATGCGCATTATTCCTCAGACGAAGCTTGTTGCTGCCCAACAGAAAGTTTTCGACGCGCATGTAAATGCACTGCGGGCAAAGATGGAGGCACTTGGATTTCTAGAATTGCAGGGCGCACCGGAAGTGGGGGTGCTGTACTTCTTGTATCAAAAGGCAGTCGATATGACTGTGCACGACGTGCGCACGGAACTCCAGAACTTGCTGCGCGAGTTTCCCAACTAAGCAAAACGTTTCAGGCCTATTTGGAGTTCACCTGCAACCTTTGCAGCCTCTTTTCCTGCAGCCTCTTTCCAGTCCTTCCCTTTGCTTGCAAAAATAATGCTGCGGGAAGCATTCACCACAGCGCCCGTTCCGTCTGGAATAAATCCATGCAGCACATTATCCACCGTTCCGCCTTGTGCACCGAACCCCGGGATCAAGAAGGGGACATGGGGCATAAGCGTTCGTAAATATTTGAGCTCTTCCGGGTACGTTGCACCAACCACTGCGCCCACAAGGGAAAGTGATGTCTCGGGTCCCAAGTATGCAGTGCTCCAACTTTCCACCAGTTGCGCCATGTGTTCATGAACCACTTCGTCGCCAATGGGTAAGTCCTGCAGTTCACCAGAACTTTCGTTGCTGGTCTTCACCAGCACGAACACGCCTTTCTCATTGTGTGCGGCAACTTCCATAAAAGGCTTAATGCCGTCGGACCCTAAATACGGGTTCACCGTAACGGCATCTACTGCGCTGCCCTCATGTAAATATGCTTCTGCATAGGCCTCTGCGGTGGTGCCAATGTCGCCGCGCTTCACGTCGGCAATCACGAGCAGGTCACGCTCTTTTGCATATGCACACACTTCCCAAAACACTTTCACGCCTTCCCAACCCAGCGCTTCGAAGTACGCGCTCTGCGGCTTTACGCAGCAGCAGTGGTCTTTTACAGAGTCGATGATTCCTTTGCAGAATTCACTTACACCCGCACTGTCTTTGCTTACCACTTCGGGGAGTTTGCTGAGCGCAGGATCCAGTCCTACACAGAGTGGGGAGCGGGTGCGGGCGGCAGCAGTGAGGGCGTCGGCGAAGTGCATAGGCGAGTATGTTAAGTATGTAGGTATACCAACATACTTACATACCTACATACCTACATACTACATACTTATTCGTCTATTTGTTGCCTATATTGCAACGCTTCCGCCACATGCCCCAGTTCAATTCCCTCGCTGCCTGCCAGGTCGGCAATGGTGCGGGCGACTTTAATAGTGCGGTGGTAGGCCCTGGCCGAAAGGCCCAGGCGCTCCACGGCTTGCCGCAACAGTTGCTGGCTGGGTTCGTTGAGCGGGCAGAGCAGGTCTATAAGCTTTACGCCCATTTCTTTGTTCGTAGTAATGCGGTGTTTAGCAAAGCGCTCCTTCTGCGCTTTTCGTGCGCACACCACGCGGCCCAAAATGACCGCAGAGGTTTCTGCGTTGTCGCTTGGTTTCTTCTGCAAGTCCGTAACATCTACTGCCTCAACTGCAATGGTCAGATCAATACGGTCTAATAAGGGAGCGCTGATTCTCCGCTGGATTCGTTGCGTGCCGCCCGCGCTAAAGCGCCCGGGGTTCATGGCGGCAACAAGGGTAAAATCTGCGGGGAAGGTCACGCTCCCGTGTGCGCGAGTGATGGTGATGCGACGGTCTTCTATGGGCTGGCGCAGCACGTCTAATACTTGCGAAGGGAACTCTGCGAGCTCGTCTAAAAAGAGCACGCCCCTGTGCGCCAAACTGATTTCCCCCGGCCCCGGTACCTGGCCGCCACCAACAATGGAAACGCCGCTTGCCGTGTGGTGTACTAAGCGGAAGGGGCGTTCGTGAATAAGTGGGCTGCCTGCGGGGAGCAAGTTTGCAACGGAGTAAATTTGCGTAACTTCCATTGCCTCTTCGCTGCTGAGCGGCGGCAGAATTCCACGCAGTGCGCGTGCAAGAAGTGTTTTACCCGCACCTGGCACGCCACTCAGCAGCACGTTGTGGCCACCGGCTGCTGCAATTTCCAGCGCACGCTTGGCGTGCGCCTGGCCGCGCACGTCGGCAAAGTCCACCACGTCGTCGGGCAACCCATGCACGGGCGAGCTGGCCGGCGGGGTAATGCGTGGGGGCTCTTCTGTGCCCTGCAGCATGCGTACAACGTGGCCCAGGCTCTCTGCGCCAAGCACTGTGAGCCCCGGCACCAGGGCGGCCTCTGGTGCGTTTACAAGCGGCACCACAATGCGTTCAATTCCTTTCTTGCTGCAGGCGATTGCCGCCGGGAGCACGCCGCTCACATGCCGCAGTGAACCATCGAGCGCTAACTCCCCAATGAATGCGGTACTGCCTAATGCATCTTCCGAAAGTTCCACGCTGCCCATGGCGTGAATCACCCCGAGTGCAATGGGTAAGTCGAACCGCGGCCCGCTCTTGCGCACGTCTGCCGGCGCAAGGTTCACCGTAATACTTTTGCCCGTGGACAGTTTAAAGCCGCCACTGCGAATTGCCATGCGCACACGCTGCTTGCTTTCTTGTACTGCGGTGTCCCCCAGCCCCACGATTGTCATGGTGCCTTCGCCGGGTGTTACGCCCACCTCCACCGTTATTTCTTCTGCATGCAGGCCAATGGTGCAGCAGCTCTTCAACTTCGTAAGCATGTGGGTAGTGTACGAGAGTACACCTTCCAATGCAAGAGCTATGCAAACTGCGCTTCAATACGCTCTAAGATTCGTGCTCTGCTCAGTGTGTATTGTTGCGGCCTAAGCCGCAGCCACACAGGGGATTGAGCAATGGCATTGAACTGAACTTCCTCATGTTTCGGCAACTGCAGTTGTTTTGGCCACTGCGCTACAAGGTTGGGTTCACTAGCGGCAAGAACAGTAAGCCCCAACGTACGGCAACGGTGCAGTTCGTAAGACACAGTACCAAACGCTTCCGTGTGGTCCATGCCAAGGGAACATGATTCTTTGTCCTGGTGTTCGGGTGCGAATATTCGGCCTTGTGACCCATACGTCCAAGCAATGTGCGGCGCAGGGTAGTGAATATGTAAAGAGTTCGGCAGAACGCGTCGTCGTGCTTCGGTGCACTGCTCGTTGAGTGTGACTTCTTCCTCGCAATGGCAATTGTTCCGGGTATCTTTCGGGAAAATTGCTGCAAGCTTCTGCCAAAGAAATACCTGCACGTCGTGTATGGCCCTACCTGCCATTGGCATAAGGTACAGCTCGGTTTGGTTAATACGGCATGACTCCACAAGAGGTTCCAGTACCTTTAAGACATCGTCCTTTGGCCATGTCTGTAACAGGGAAAGAAGCCTCCTTTTTGTTTGTTTTACATGTCTCGCTTTTGTGGATGGCATATTTGCGCAATCCCTTAGTAATCCGCGGTAGTGCGCAATACGGCCGTTTTCGTCACCCGGCAATTCCTGAAGCTGGTAGATGGCACTCAAGTTTTCCCAGTACTGCGGCTCGAGTAGTTTTTGTTGGAGCTGCTCTTTTGTGCATGCATTACTGAACGGCATGGTTCGTTCCCGAATGGGAAAATGCTGCAGCAACATCATGATCATGTGCCGTGTTGGGGAGTTTACGAATGCGTGCCACGGCTCACCCAAACGCTCATGCCGCTCTATGCGTTCTTTTTGAAATTTTCCTTGATCAGGTAAGCGCCAATCTTCAACGATGCCTTGTGCAAAATCATTTTGTGCCGGGTTTGGGGATGCTGCCCCCAGCAGACGGAGGGCATTTCCCTGACGGTGCCACATCACCGCTAGGCGTGCGTCGAATGCCGGTTGGCCTTCCAGTGATTCTCTTTTGCGTGCAAAGACCTGTATTTCCGGTTCCAACCCGGGAACCTCTACACCTAATTCCCCCAACGCGAAGTGGCGTTCTTCAGGTGGGGCCAGTGTTTCTGCAAGCAGTGGCATGGCGGAACATTTTGGAAATACCCCTTCTAAAAGGCAAGAAGTCTCCTCATTGACTCGCAACTTGCTTGGGTATACGGTTGTTCACCTTTGTCGTTTTCCCGTGTTGCCACCGGCAGTCTTGGCGAGCGCATTGCCGAAGGATTTTTGTTGGGCCTTGGGTACCGCATTGTGGAACACGACGTGCAGCTGGGCCACCTGCAGGTGGACTTGATTGCGCATGACCCAGGGGACGACGTCTACGTTTTTGTGGAAGTAAAAACACGCGTGCGGGGCACACCGGATTTTCCCGCTGCAAACAACTTGCGGTGGGACCAACGCAAGGCACTCCTTACGGCGGCCCGCAGGTGGCTTGGTGCACGCAATTTAGATGTTGGCTACCGGCTGGATCTTGTGTGCGTGGAAGCAGAACAGGTTGTACAGCATGTGCGACAGGTAGGGTTTAGTGTCGATTAGTAAGCTGCGCTATGAGTCTGTCTCGCCTGCGCTCGACATGACAGTAACATTCCCCGTTTCCATCAACTGTTTCATTGGCCAGCGCTCTGCCCCTTTTTCTGATTTCATCATCTCCTCAAACACAGCGATTTTGCTCTGACCCTTTAACAAAAGCAGAGCTTCATCGGCATTGCCGAGTAAGGTTACTCCGGCGGAAATACGGTCATGCACGGCGAAGCGGTCGGTCGTTGTGTGCACGGCAAGGGGAGATTCGCTCAGCCATTCTTTGGGAAGTGGCGGGAAGAGCGACGCAATGTGGCCGTCGTCGCCCATGCCGAGTATGACAAGATGCGGCAGACGGTCATCCAAGAGTGTGCGCAGTTGCACGTCGTAGTCCTCTACACATGTATCGAGTGGAAGGTCCGTTCGCGGAGCAGCAATGTTTGCTTCAGAAATTTTCCCACCGGCCAGCAGCGTTGTTCGCAGAAGATGCATGTTGCTCTGCTCATCACTTGCGGGAACATAGCGGTCATCACACAGAAAAAATTTCACGTGGTCCCACGGCAAATCTTGTTTTCCCAATTCTGTGTAAATAGCACCAGGGGTAGAGCCTCCACTCAAACCAACAATGCACAGGTCCTCATTTTCCACCGCGCGTGTTATGCGCTCACTTATGAAATCCAGGGCTGCTGTTTGCCATTCTGCAAGGCCAGGGAAGGAGTGCTGTGTAAGAGACATATGGATAGGTTACTGGTTATTAGTTATTAGTTACTAGTGGCTTGTACTCGTAGAAGACTGTCTCTGTGGCAAAATCTGACCAATTTCTTATAAAAAAGGTTCGGCTTTGAAGCCGCGAAGAAACGCAGTATCCAGAATATTGAAGAGTGGCAAATGCAAATAAACGTAAGAGAAAGTTGCTTTTCTGATACATATATGTTAAAATATATATAGCAATTATGGTAAATGAGCATATCCATCCAAAAGGGGAGCTAGAAAGCGGTTCAGAGACCGTCCGGGGAGAACAAATTTCTTTGGATGATGTGAGGTATGAAATCCGTCTTTGTTTGGCGCTGAAAGAGGAAAAACTTAAAACAAATCCAACAGCCAGCAATCATTATCAATCATTGTTCAAAGAGTTTTGCCAGCAGATGCGGTTCAGAGAAGCAATGGTTTGTTTGCATGCCTTGCGTGATCTTGGCGAGTCGCCTTCACAGGAGACAATAGAAGAGATCGTCGGTGCTACGACAGTTGATCTCCGGAGGGTATTGCAACTACTTGCCGTTGAATCAACTGTCAACACAAGTTCTGAAGATGTCGATCTTCAACATGTTTTACTTGAAACAATTATTAAGCCGATATCAGGTGCATTACCTGCTCATGTAAAAATGCAGTATCAAAATAATCCTCCAACCCTTTCCATCGAACACGATGCTGAATATCGGAATGTAGCAAATAGATTCCGCTACAAGATAACATTCAATAAGTCCGGAGAGATTTCTACTGTAGGGCCATCAATGAAAGACATAAATGAAATGAGTATCCCCAATCCACCATGGACATTCGAACAATTGAGAGATATTCAAAACGGTTGGAGGCGTATTTTAATTGCCGATCCTGTTTTACACCCGAGACATTCCAATAAGAATCTCGTGCTTGCGGAATACCAACAAGACGCAGAAGAAGCACTGCTTCAATCGTTGGATGAAAAAGGATCAGCGCTTGGCGTGATGGCTACTGCAACTGGCAAAACTGTTGTTGCGCATAAAATCGCACAACGTAGGAGAGAACGGACAAAACAAGAGCCGGGACGAACACTTTTTCTTGTTGATAATACAATTGTTCTAAAAGAAGCCGCGGAGAAGTTTGCGACACAAATGGATACTAGTCTCTCAATTGGAAAAATATATGAAGGTGAGGAGCGTATAGGGGATATGACCTATGCAACTCCCTCATCATTGACCTCGATAGATAGATTGCATCGTCTCTTTGAAGCCGGAAGAATCGATACCGTTATTCTCGATGAGGTGCATCATTTACCTGCTGCCGAAAATGCACAACTCTTGAAGAGGTTGAAAACTGCCAGCCAAGAGCGCGGATGGAATACGGGCTTTATCGGTTTAACAGCAACGGAAATCAGGCCAGATGAAGCGAGCGTTCTCGCATTTTTTGATCGACGCGTAGCATTTGAATATTCGGTTGCTGATGGTTGGGATGAAGGATATCTCGCCCCACTACGCGTTCGGGAAGGAGATCGCGATATTAATCCACGAGGAGTTGGACCGATCTTACCAGAGCATGATTTATACGAGGTCTACCGAGAGAGGAGATACGACTCTTCGCGTTTCCCGTATCTGTCAGAAATATATAGCAGTGAATTAGAAAAGTACCCCCTACCCAAGGGATTGGTACTTGCATCCAATATTGCATCTGCAATGCGGTTTAATAATTACCTCAATCAAAGCACAAGTATCGTTTCCACATGTTTAACATCGCGACAGAGGGTTGAAAACCCAGAGTGGTTTGATCACAGTTATCATGCATGGAAAACCGGCGAATGGCCGAAAGATAGCCCATTCCAAGGAAGGCCTGTGCCGACATCCGCTGTCGCAGTTGATATTTTCCGAGAGGGGGTCGACGTTCCCGATATTAATGTGCTTCTCAATTGGTCTGATACCGACTCCATAATTAAATTTATGCAAGGGATCGGCAGAGGACTCCGTTTGAGTCCATATAAGACAGAATTATCAGTAGTAGATTGCGTGGGATTGTTTCGAAAAGTTCATCTTCTGAAGTACTTGGGAGGAATGTTTACACGATTTAGTAAGAAAAAGCCTTCCAAGTCCAAAGAAGGTGGAAAGGATGTGCAGCATGTTCCGTACACAGATGTTGATATTGATCTAGATAAGCAATCTGTTACAAGAATGGAAGAAATGATCCAACGTAGCGGAGATGTCTCTCACACTGTGCTTGATTTTATGAAAGCTCATCATGAACATTTGGCATACAGATATGGGACATATCTCAACATTGATACTCGGGAATTTCCTCGCTTCGATTTGTTTATTGCAAAGCGAGCAGGATTCGATTCTGTTTCACAATTAGACGAATATTTGAAAGGAGTAGCTATAAGAATAAAGGCAGGAGAAAAGCAAGCAGGAAGCGAATTAAGGGCAAAGCTATTACCTGCATTCGTCACAATGGGATATGACCCTAACAAACACGATGATCAAATAGAAGAACTGATAAAAGTTGATGGAACAAATGCACTTGTTTTTTGGCGACTCCATGAAAAATTAACATTGTCTGAATTTGCAATAACGGAAAAAGATATATTTCGGATATTTTCAGAGTTTGATGAGACAAAAGAAGGGAAGGTTAAAGCATGTGCTACTAATCTGAGGCATTTGCGTTTGGGCGTATTTGGAGTATCCCGAAAAGATATGGTTAGAGAATTTGAAAAAGAGGTATTAAGTGAAGATACACCACCTCATTTAGCAATGAAGTTGGTGGGCATGGTTTTTGAGCTTGAGAAAGATAATGTAGAATATGCTATTTCTTGGTCTGAAGGTGACAAACGAGACAAAGGTGCCGCCATTGAGGAGGATGCATTTATAGACCGAGATCGCACAGGCAGACAGGCAGCTGAAACGTGGCAGGAAGATGTTACTCAATTGTATGCATTGCACCCGAAACTCAGTGGAAAAATAGGTACAGATGATTTTTTCCTTACAAAAGAAGAATTCCACGACTTGCTCATCAAGCATGATCTGCTGAAAAATACCCCCCAAAATCATTCTGAATTTATTCGGCGATTTCAGGTACTTTCTTCCGAATATTGCAGAGATATAACTACGA
>CAMTXJ010000013.1:0-20050 GCA_947085695.1 uncultured Candidatus Peregrinibacteria bacterium
CAATTGGCAACTTTTTTCCGAAGCCGAGAGTTCTCTCCCTTCATCCCCATTCCCTGGAAGGAGTTTTCGAGGATATTTTAAGAGTTGGGGAGATGACCGGGAAGCGCGAGGAAGCGAGGCGATATATCGATAGACTGCGACGGCGTGTCGCATGGATACGGGAAAAGACAAAAAACCTTCCAAGACCCCGCGCCTTTTCTATGGAATGGTGCGATCCGATCATGAATGCGGGCCATTGGATTCCGGAAATGGTGGAGATAGCCGGGGGAAGAGAGGGCCTTTCGAAGAAGGGAGAGTCGTCGCGGCGGATCCCTTGGGAAGCGGTTTGTCAGTACGAACCCGAAGTCCTCTTTCTGATGCCGTGCGGGTTTTCGGCGAAACAGACTTTCCAAAGAATCAAACACCTCACTCGCCTGACAGGCTGGAGCGATTTGCCCGCTGTCCGCCGAAGAAGCGTCTATTGCCTCAACGGCTCCGCGTATTACAATCGCCCTGGGCCGCGGCTTGTGGAAGGTCTTGAGATGATGGCAAAACTATTGCACCCCGAGTCGTTTCGCAGTCTTCGGATCAAGAAGGATGCAGTCAAATGCCTGTAATCCGATTTCCGGAGAAATTTTTATGGGGGAGCGCGACCTCTGCGCATCAGGTGGAAGGAGGAAATACGCTGAATGACTGGTGGGAATGGGAAGCAAAGGGGTACGTGAAGGAAAAATCGGGTGAGGCCTGCCAACATTATGTACGATTTCCAGAGGACTTTAAAATTGCGAAATCCCTTTATCATAACGCCCACCGGTTTTCCATTGAGTGGAGCCGCATTGAGCCGAAGGAGGGTCAGTGGAGCGAAAGCGCCCTCCTTCATTATCAGAACGTACTTGCGTCCCTTCGTGAAAATGGGCTTGAGCCGATTGTTACCCTCCATCACTTTACCAATCCGATTTGGCTTGCCCGCAAGGGAGGTTGGGAGAATGTCGGCGTGGTGGAACATTTCAGCCGTTATGTCCGCTACGTCGTCGATTTTTTCGGGAAGGATGTGCGTTACTGGGTGACGCTGAATGAGCCGCTGGTATATGTCTATCAAGGATACCTTGCAGGCGTGTGGCCGCCAGGGATCAAGTCCTTTGAGAAAGCGGTTCGGGTCATCCGCCACCAACTTCTCGCCCACGCCCGGGCGTATCAAATCATCCACACCGTTGCCAAACACAACGCTTGGCCTCGGCCGTCGGTTGGATTTGCGAAAAATGTGATCGCATTCGCCGCTTGTAGCAATCGCTCTCTGGCGGACCGTTTTGCGACCTGGGTGCGGCATTCCTTTTTTAACCGCTTGTATCTTCGAACGCTGACCACCGGAAGACTCTTTTATCCCGGCATCTTTTTTGAAAATCATCCCGAACTCGTGAAAACACTCGATTTTGTAGGCATTAACTATTACACGCGCGACTTTGTCCATTTTGGAGGATTATCCCCCCCCGAGATCTTTGGGACGATCTGCAGTCTTGAACATCATGTCAGTTCTGGACCAAGGAACTTTTTGGGATGGGAGGTCTATCCCGAAGGTCTTTATGAGGCGATCAAGGAAATCAGCCGCTTCCGGTTACCCATTTTGATTACGGAAAACGGCATTTGTACCCATCGGGATGATGAGCGGTGGCGCTTCATCCAGTCACACCTGTCACAGGCCTATCGGGCCCTCAGGGAGGGAATCCCGATTTTGGGGTATCTCTATTGGTCGCTTCTCGACAATTTTGAATGGGCGGAGGGGTATAAACCCCGCTTCGGTCTGGTGGAGGTGGATTATAAAACACAACGACGGACGGTTCGCGAGAGTGGAAGAAAATTTGCGGAGGTGTGTCGCACCAGCGCACTACAGATCAACCACAACATTGCTTTGAGATGAAACGATGTCTTTTGATTTTTCTCATCTTTTTATGTTTAGGAATGGGAGGATGTAAACAAAAAGTGACAGAACCCCAAACCCAAAAACAAAATCGGCTGATCCATGAAAAAAGTCCTTACCTTTTGCAGCATGCCGATAACCCTGTGGACTGGTATCCCTGGGGAAAGGAGGCGTTTGAAAAAGCGAAAATTGAGGATAAGCCGATTTTTCTTTCCATCGGCTATTCCACCTGCCACTGGTGTCATGTCATGGAGAAAGAATCCTATGAGGATTTGGATGTGGCTAAAATCATAAATGAATATTTTGTGCCGATTAAAGTGGATCGGGAGGAAAGACCCGACGTCGATAATATCTATATGTCTTATGTCATGACCACGACCGGTGCCGGCGGATGGCCTTTAAATGTGTTTCTGACGCCAGACCTGAAGCCCTTTTATGGTGGGACCTATTTTCCACCAGTAGAGATGTGGGGACGGCCCAGTTTCAAAACCCTTTTGATCTCTCTGAAGGAGGCCTGGAAAAACCAGAAAGACCAGATTCTTGAATCCAGTGAATCGGTCACTCGGGCCCTTCGGGAACAATCCGATCGGTCGGGAGAAAAAGTTGCCACGTTCACCGAAGATACTCTGAAAAGAGGCGCAGGTCAATATGCCTCTCAGTTCGATGCCCAGTATGGGGGGTTCGGTGCCGCCCCAAAATTTCCACGGAGCCACGCCCTTTCTTTCTTGCTTCGCTATTGGAGGAGGTCGAAAGAACCATACTCTCTTGAAATGGTTGAAAAAACCTTGGAGGGAATGGCCAAAGGGGGAATGGATGATCAGTTAGGGGGAGGATTTCACCGCTACTCGGTCGATTCCCAATGGCGCGTCGCTCATTTCGAAAAAATGCTTTATGATCAGGCGATTCTTGCCAAAAGTTATCTTGAGGCCTATCAAGCAACCCACGATAAGCGTTATGCGGATGTGGCGCGCGGAATTTTTGAGTATATCCTTCGGGACATGACCAGTCCCGAAGGAGGGTTTTATTCCGCAGAAGATGCCGATAGTGCTGAGGACCCGGCGCATCCCGAGGAAAAATCCGAAGGGGCCTTTTACCTTTGGAAAAAAGAGGAAATTTTTAAAATCTTGGGAAGGGAACTTGGTGAAATTTTTAGTTTCCGTTATGGAATTGAACCAGATGGAAACACCCTCAGTGACCCTCAAGCCGAATTTGGAGACAGAAACGTCCTTTATGAGGCACAGACGATTGAAGAGACGGCAAGCCATTTTGGGATCTCGATCGAAGATGCTTCTCAAAAAGTGAAGCAAGCTAAGGAAAAACTTTTTGGAGAGAGGAACAAACGGCTTCGGCCTCATCTGGACGACAAAATCCTTGTCGATTGGAACGGACTCATGATTGCGAGTCTTGCGTGTGGGTCGGGCGTTCTGGATGAGCCGAGATATCAAGAAGCGGCCAAGTCCGCAGCCGATTTTATATTGGAAAAACTTGTCCGGAAGGATGGAAGACTTCTTCACCGTTATCGTGACAAAGAAGCAGCGATTTTAGGGACCCTTGAGGATTATGCTTTTTTCATACACGGGCTTCTGGATCTTTATGAAGCAACATTTGAGGTACGTTATTTGGAAAAGGCAAAGACACTTACGACCCGGATGCTTGACCTTTTTTGGGATGAAAAGGATGGGGGGTTTTTCCTGACAGGGGATGATGCGGAAAAACTTTTGCTTCGACCCAAAGAAATCTATGACGGGGCCATTCCATCGGGAAATTCTATTGCTGCCCTTGATCTTCTCCGGGTCGGGCGAATGACGATGGATAGAACCCTTGAAGAAAAGGCAAAAGCGCTTTTCGATCATTTCTCCGCCCTCGTTGTCCAGGCCCCGATGCACTATCCCCAGATGCTCATTGCGGTTGATTTTGCGCTCGGTCCTTCTCGGGAAATTGTTATCGCCGGTGAAAAGGAAGACCCACAGACACACGCGATGCTCAAACTCCTTCACAAGCGGTTTATCCCGAATAAGATTGTTGTACTCCACCCTTCCGGAAAAGAGGGAAAAGCGATTGAATCCCTCGTCCCTTTTGTCGCCTCTCAAGGAGCGATGGACGGCAAGACCACTGCCTATGTCTGTGAAAATTATGTCTGTAATCTCCCGACAAATGATTTAAAAAAATTGGAGTCTCTCTTGAAAGAATAGCAAAATTTGTGTTCTTTAAGAACAAGGTCAACTTCTAACCCACTGTAAATATTAATGTTACAGCGGGTTTTATTTTTTTAAAATTTTCCCCTTGACATTCCAGTATACTGGAAGGTGTATACTTGTAGCGAGGTGCATTGATGGAACGAAGCGGGCTTTTTATCGGTGAGTTAAGCAAGCAGACAGGGGTTCCCACAAAAACGATCCGCTACTATGAGGAATTTAGACTTTTGTCGAAGCCAAAGCGGACCGATTCCAGGTATCGTCTCTATACCCAAGAAGATGTTGAAAAACTCAAATTCATTAAGAAGGCCCAAAGCTTTGGACTGAAACTTTCTGAAATTTGCAGCATCATCTCTTGTAGTAAAGAAGGCCTTGAGCCCTGTTGTGATTTGGTGAGAGATCTTTTTAATCAAAAAATTAAGGAATTTGAGGATAAGATTCAAGAACTAACGACCATGCGAAATCGGCTAAAGGAAAGGCTTAAGACGTGGGTCAAACCAAGACAAGCGAAGAAAACACAGTTCGCTATTTGCCCACAGATTGAAAAGGTTCCGGTAACGCTCAGAATGCAAAAGAAAGTGAAAGGAGGATGAGGAGATGTCAAAGGGAATTTTGAGAGTCATCGTTGCTGCGCTCCTTTTGGCCATCGGCTTCGGCGGTGGTATCGTCTTTGCCAAGAACGGCAAATGTTGCGGCAAGCCGGGTGCGCCCGCCTGTTGCCTGAAGAAATAGAAAAGGAGGTGAATAGAAATGAATGTCAGAAAAAAGGTCAACCTCTGTCCAGCGTGTGGGGCCTGTCCCGAAGTCGCCCTCTACGATAACGAAGTCTGGATTGGAGAAGAAGGAAATCTGGCAAAACTGAAAAAAGAAGCGTGGAATCAGTTGGTTGAGGAGATCCAAAAAGGGAATTTAAAGAAAATCTCATGAAACCGCATCGGCTTGGAATCCTCTCAGGAGTGGTGGCCTCAGTCTGCTGTCTGGGGCCGCCACTTCCGAACCTACCTTCGTAGTTTCTTGTCTTCCCTGAATCCACATCGCCAAAATAGCATCTAATCCATTGAGAGTCCGTCGTTGACGGGGTGAGTTGGCTATGATAGCATGAAACCGGGGCGTATCTTAAGAGATGATAGATCGCATCCGGAAGGCGGTCTGTTTTTTGCTGTTGGGTGTCGTTGTAGTTTCCGCAGATGTTTCCAAAGAAGGATCTGAGCTGATCGGAACCGAAGCGCCGGAGTGGGAAGCCTCCAACTGGTTCAATAGCGAACCCTTGTCCTTAAAAGAGCTTCGGGGTCGGGTGGTGCTGGCCCGGTGGTGGACAGGCCCCGACTGCCCGTATTGTGCGGCCTCGGCACCCCATCTGAATACCTGGTACGACAAATACCACACAAAGGGACTGGTTGTGATCGGCGTGTATCACCACAAATCGCTCTCACCCCTTTCGCCTCAGCACCTCCAGAGGCTCGTCGAAGAGTACAGCTTTCAATTCCCTGTTGCCGTGGATCCAGAGTGGCGGACGCTCAAGCGCTGGTGGCTTGACGGAGGTGATCACCGATGGACTTCGGTCAGTTTCCTGATTGATAAACAAGGGGTCATTCGTTACATCCATCCCGGCGGATCCTATTCACAGGAAGAATCCAAAGAGATAGAATCACTCATTGAGCATCTCTTGAAACAACCGTGAGGGAAGAAACGATGTGGAATTAATAAGGAGAGTACAATGAAAATCGATATCGAAGTTGCGGTCAAAGATCGGTATGCCAAGGGAGCTCGCCAAAAAGAAGAAGCGCTCTGTTGTCCCACATCATCCTACGATCCGAGATTTCTGGAGGTGATTCCGAAGGAAATCATCGAAAAAGATTACGGATGCGGCGATCCCTCAAGGTATCTCCGAGAAGGAGACACTGTCTTGGATTTGGGAAGTGGCGCCGGAAAATTCTGCTATATTGCTTCCCAGGTCGTTGGGCCAAAGGGGAAAGTGATCGGCGTTGATTTCAATCCGCCGATGCTGGAACTTGCAAGAAGCTATCAAAAAGAAATTGGCGACCGCATTGGATATCATAACGTAGAATTCCGGCGGGGGAGAATTCAGGATTTAAGACGTATCATCACTGACGCATCGATCGATATTATTGTCTCAAACTGCGTGTTGAACCTCGTACGTACCGAGGAGAAGGGACTTTTGTTTAAAGAAATGTACCGGGTGTTGAAACGGGGAGGACGTGTGGCGATCTCCGATATTGTGAGTGATGAAGATGTTCCTTTAGAATTACAGGAGGATCCCGAACTTTGGTCCGGATGCATTTCGGGGGCGTTTCGCGAGGATCTTTTCCTCAAAGCATTTGAAAATGCGGGATTCTACGGAATTCAAGTAGAACATCTCGCCCGTGATCCGTATCGCACGGTTAGGGGAATCGAATTCCGCTCAGTCACCGTCACCGCTTATAAAGGAAAGGAAGGTCCTTGTATCGAACGGAATCAGGCGGTGATTTACAGAGGGCCCTGGAAACAGGTCGAAGACGATGATAGGCATGTTCTCAGGCGGGGCATTCGCACCGCGGTTTGCGATAAGACCTATCAGATTTTCTCGAAAGCCCCATATCGGGATGAAGTGATTCTTGTCCCCCCCCGGAAAGAAATCCCCTTGGAAAAAGCGGGCCTTTTTGACTGTAGCCGCACCCCCGTACGTCATCCCCGCGAAACAAAAGGAAAGGTCTACCGAAAAACAACCCAAGAAGCATCTGTCTGCAGTCCTGAGGGAGGATGCTGTTCGTGAATCGGTTCGACGAAAAAATTTCGAGCGTGACCCAGACGCTTCAAAAAGGGAAGATCGAAATCCTCCAGGTCAATATGGGAAAATATTGCAACATGACCTGCTCCCACTGTCATGTCGAGGCAGGCCCGACGAAAATTGAGGAGAATATGGACCGGAAAACCGCAGAGGCGGTGATCCGATTTCTGGAACGTTCTGGCATAAAAATTGTGGATATCACGGGTGGGGCTCCGGAACTCAATCTCCATTTTGACTACTTGGTCATTGAATCAAGAAAACGAAACACCCATGTCATGGACCGTTGCAATCTCACCGTCTTTTTTGAAAAGGGAAAAGAGTATCTCCCGGAATTTCTTGCAGAACAGAAGGTGGAAGTGATCGCTTCTTTACCCTGTTATTCGAGGGAAAATGTAGATACGCAGCGAGGGAAGGGGGCCTTTGATGCCTCGATCGAGGCGCTCCTTTGGCTCAATAAATTGGAATACGGAAAAGAAGGAAGCGGTCTTATTCTTAATCTTGTGTATAATCCCGTTGGTTCGCATCTTCCCCCACCACAGGATACATTAGAGAAAGATTACAAAACAAGACTCCTCGAGGACTTTGGCATCGTCTTTAATCATCTGTACACCATTACCAATATGCCGATTACCCGATACGAAAAATACCTCAAAGCCTTTGGCCAGTATGAAAAATATGTGGCCCTTTTGGAGAAAAGTTTCAACCCGCACACCGTCGGGGGTCTCATGTGCCGGAATACCTTGAGCGTCGGATGGGACGGGGAGCTCTATGACTGCGATTTTAACCAGATGCTTTCGATGCGTTTAAACGGCCACTTAAAAGCGCCACAGCCGACGATTTTTGATGTGACACTTGAGGAGCTTGAGGGCCGAGACATCCTCACTGGAAATCATTGTTTCGGATGCACCGCCGGATGCGGTTCAAGCTGCGGAGGTGCCATTCAGACAGGGTCGTGATGGAAACTCCCAATCGTCTTTCGGCCGGCATCCGATTCGCCCTCTTTTGCGCATTTTTCCTTTTCATCTATGGTGTTTTCCGCTTATTCCACGTCGATGTTCATCAATTCACCCCACAACGTATCCGGCAGTTTCTTTTGGATTTCGGCATCTGGGCGCCGCTCGTTTACATCCTCTTCTATAGCCTCCGTCCGCTTGTTCTATTTCCTGCAGCCCTCTTAAGCCTTGCGGGAGGTCTTGCATTTGGGTCTCTTTGGGGGACCTTTTATACCGTGATCGGGGCAACCTTGTGTGCACTGTGGGAATTTCTTTTTGCACGGGTCTTTGGACGTGAGGCGGTTGGGAAATTTCTTAAAGGGAAAATCGCAAAGTTAGATGAAAGGACCGAAAGGCACGGCTTTATGACAGTCCTTTGGGTTCGGCTTATTCCGAGCGTCGCCTACGACATTCAGAATTATAGCCTTGGACTGACGAGAGTGAGGCTCAAAGATTACTTTTGGGCGACCCTCGTCGGGATTATCCCCGGAACTTTTGCGTTTGTTTATCTGGGGAGTAGCCTTACGGATCTCAAAAATTTCTGGAAATTTCTCATAGGGGTCCTTTTGATCGTCGGTATCCTTTACCTACCGAAATTACGTCGGAAAAAATAATCTATCCCTTTTCCTTTCTTGCAAAAATTTCTTTTTTAAAGGATAATGAAACATCATGAAACAGAAACTGTTACCTGCAATTCTGGCTCAATTTGGCGAGGCTTCCGACCGTCTTGGCTTAAGCGACGAAATGCGCACACTTCTTCGGATTCCTTATCGGGAGCTTAAAGTGGAAATCCCGGTCCGGATGGATAACGGACGGTTGAAAGTCTTTATCGGCTATCGCGTCCAGCATAATGGGGCCCGTGGCCCTTACAAAGGAGGGGTCCGTTACTATCCTTCCCTCAATTTGGATGAGGTCCGAGCCCTTGCGATGCTGATGACCTGGAAATCGGCCGTCGTGGACATCCCTTTTGGGGGCGCCAAAGGAGGAGTCTGCTGTGATCCGAAAAAGATGTCCTCGGATGAACTCCAGCGGCTCACGCGTGCGTTTATTTCAAAGATCGATCTCATTATTGGTCCTTCCCGCGACATCCCCGCCCCAGACGTCAATACCAATGCCCAAGTGATGGCCTGGATGATGGATGAATATGGAAAACATCACGGCTACACGCCCGCCATTGTCACAGGGAAACCGATTGAGTTGGGGGGGTCTCTTGAACGCGAACAGGCGACGGGGAGAGGATGTGTGTTTACGGCGTTTGAGGCGGCGAAACTCCTCGGGATGAAACTCGAGGGAGCGCGCGTGGCGATTCAAGGGTTCGGGAAGGTGGGAGCAAACGCCGCACAGATTTTGGAAGAGGCGGGGTGCCGTGTGATTGCGGTGAGTGATTCTCAGGGCGCGGTTTACCAGAGGAACGGGCTTCCGGTTTCAAAATTACTCGCCCACAAGAAAAAGAGCGGCACGGTCGTCGGATTCCCCGGCGCCTCCGCTATGACGCAGGAAGCGCTTCTTGAAACGGAATGTGAGCTCCTCGTTCCCGCCGCTCTCGAAGGCGCGATCACTTCGAAAAACGCTAGAAAAATCCATGCCCGGCTCATCGCTGAAGGAGCCAATGGACCGATCCTTCCAGAGGTCGATCCGATCCTGGAGAAACGAAAGATTTTTGTGATTCCGGATATTCTCGCAAATGCCGGGGGCGTGGTGGTCTCCTATTTTGAATGGGTGCAGAACTTTCAGCACTATGCGTGGGAGGGGCAACAGGTGAACCGTGAACTTCAGAAAGTGATGGCGAGAAGCTTTGCCCTGGTACATTCATTAGCCCAAAAGGAAAAGACCACCATGCGGACTGCCGCTTACATGATTGCCATCGAGAAGGTGGCCCGCGCCACGGACCTTCGCGGTCTCTGATTATTTAATGGCACAAGCATCTCTTCAAGGACTTTTTTATCCCAAATCAATCGCCGTCATCGGGGCAAGTCGCCGCCCAGAAAGTGTGGGCGGATCCCTCTTTTCAAACCTTCTCTATAGCAGGTATCAAGGCATCCTTTATCCGGTGAATCCGAATGCGGAAAGCATCTTGGGGGTTCGCACCTATCCGGATATCCAAAGTGTCCCTGGTACGGTAGGCGTCGCTGTGATTATTATTCCCAGCCCCCTTGTCCCGAAGACACTTGCGTCCTGCGCACGGAAGGGGATACGGAATGTCATTGTGGTTTCAGCGGGATTCAAGGAAATCGGTGGGGAAGGAGTGCTGCTTGAGGCCTTGGTGGGGCGGATCGTTCAAAAATACAACATGAATCTGATCGGGCCCAATTGCCTCGGTATCATCACTACAGATTCTTCCATTTCAATGAATGCAACGTTTGGCCGGACCATGCCCAAAATCGGTAATATCGCTTTTATCTCACAAAGTGGCGCCCTGTGTACAGCGGTTCTTGATTACGCGAAAGGAGAGCATATCGGCTTTTCGAAGTTTATCAGCATGGGAAACAAAGCCGATATCAACGAAAATGATCTCCTCCTTTTTTTAAAAGAAGATCCGCAGACAAAAGTCATTTTGCTCTATGTGGAAGATCTTTCCGACGGGCGGCGCTTTATTGAAATTGCTCGAGACATTACCGGAGAAGCGAAAGTCCGCAAGCCGATCCTTGCCATTAAATCAGGCCGCACGCCGCAGGGGGCCAAGGCCGCCTCTTCCCATACCGGATCGCTCATGGGTTCGGATGAAGTGTACGATGCGGTCTTTGCACAGTGTGGGGTACTGCGGGTGGATACGATTGAAGAACTTTTCGATTACGCACGTGCCTTTTCACGGCAGCCGACCCCTCAAGGACGCCGCATTGCCATTGTGACGAATGCGGGGGGGCCAGGCATCATGGCCACCGACGCCGTCGTCCGTTATGGCCTTGATCTTGCACCCCTTTCGCGGGCGACAACAAACACCCTTCGCCGCGCACTCCCCCCGACCGCGAACCTTTCTAACCCGGTTGATGTCATCGGGGATGCGCGGCATGATCGGTATGAGACCTCTCTCCGTGCCGTATTAAAAGATTCTTCCGTCGACGGGGCGGTCGTGATTCTTACCCCTCAGGCGATGACGGACATCGAAGAGATTGCACGCGTTGTCGCAAAGGTAGGGCAGCATACTTCCAAGCCGGTCCTTGGCTGTTTCATGGGGGTTGTGGATGTGTCAAAAGGGGCACGCATCTTGGAAGAACACGGCATCCCGAACTATAAATTCCCAGAGGCCGCCGTCCGAACGCTTGCGAAGATGTATTCTTACGACTGGTGGGTGACCCGGCCTCGGACGCAGTTTAAGCATTTTTCTGTCCGCAGAGAAAAAGCGAATGCGCTCCTGCGGAAGGCGATTCGGGAGAAGCGCTTCCATCTTCCTGATGTGGAGGCCTTCAACATCTTGGCCTGTTATGGATTCCCGCTCTTGGATTCAGCCATCGTTCATACCGAGAAGGAACTAGTCCGCGCGGGAGAAAGGATCGGTTATCCCGTCGCGCTTAAAATCGTTTCTCCCGATATCATCCATAAGTTCGATGCAGGGGGCGTGATTCTGAATGTGAAAAGCAGGGAGGAGACCTTGAAGACCTATGGCCGGATGATGAAAGGAATCCGCAAACGATTTCCGAAGGCAAAGATCTTAGGCGTCCACGTTCAGGAAATGGCAAAGGAGGGGAAAGAGGTCTTTCTAGGGATGAAGCACGATCCCCATTTTGGGCCGATCCTTCTTTTTGGCCTCGGCGGGATTTATGTGGAGGCGCTTCGCGACATCTCTTTCCGTGTGGCGCCCATTCGCGAATTTGGCGCGGAACGGATGATCGAAGGGATCCGTTCCTATCCGATTTTAAAGGGCCTGCGTGGGGAAAAGCCGCGGGACCTGAAGGCCATCGGAGAATGTATCTTGCGGCTCTCGCAACTTGCGGTGGAAGTGGAGGGCATTGAGGAACTGGACATCAATCCCCTAATGGCTTATGCCGAAGGCAAAGGGGCGCAGGTCTGCGACGCCCGGATGATTTTAAAAAAGCCGGCATGATATAATAAATCTTACGCCGATGTAGCTCAGTCGGTAGAGCAACGGTTTCGTAAACCGTGGGTCGGAGGTTCGATTCCTCTCATCGGCTCCATTTTTTAGGGACGGTTTCTGAACCGTCCCTTTTGGGTTGCCAAATCCTTCATTTTCCTCTATAATAAAATTCCCTTTTGAAAGGACGAAAAGCGATGTTTTTGGGAGCGCATATGTCGATTGCAGGAGGGTTGGATAAGGCGATTGAACGGGGCTCCTCCATCGGCTGTACCGCCATTCAGATTTTTACCAAGAATTCGAATCAGTGGCGCACCCTGCCCCTTCGGGAAAAAGAGATCAGGGCGTTCCAAGTGCGTCGCGCCTCATGGGGAAAAGGCCCTGTCTTTGCGCACGATTCTTACCTCATTAATCTTGGAAGCCCAGATGAAATGCTCTATCAAAAGTCATTGAACGCCTTCCAAGAAGAATATGACCGGTGTGAAGCGCTGGGACTCGATTTTCTGGTGATGCACCCGGGGGCACATCGGGGAGGAGGGGAAGAAGGATGTTTGACACAGATTGCGCGGGCGGTCAAAGAGGTGTTGAGTTACTCTCCCCGAGGGGAGACAAAGATTCTTTTTGAAGTGACGGCAGGCCAAGGTTCCAACGTGGGGTATCGTTTTGAACATTTACGTGTCCTTTTGGATGCCAGCGGTCCCACAGAACGTGTGGGGATCTGTTTTGACACATGCCATGTCTTTGCGGCCGGCTATGATCTCCGGACACCGAGAGCGTATGAACAGACGATGAAGACGTTTGACCGTGTCGTCGGTATCGATCGCATCAAGGCCTTTCATTTGAATGATTCCAAAAAAGGGCTCAACTGCCGCGTCGACCGACATGAGCATATCGGAAAAGGAGCCATCGGTCTTGAAGGATTTCGGGCGCTTTTGAACGATGAGCGTTTTTCTGAAGTACCCAAGGTCCTAGAGACTCCCAAAGGAGAGGATTTGGCAGAGGATGTGGTGAATCTCACCACGTTACGTAGTCTTATGATAAAGGGGTCAAGGGTTCAAAAAATGAGTTCCTCGAACCCTTGAACCCTTGAACCCTTGAACCCTCGAACCCTGGTGTAATCCTCATGGTGTACGACATCGCAAAAGAGGAAACGTGGCGTGTTTTTCGGATCATGTCGGAGTTTGTGGATGGATTTGAGGAACTGTCTCAACTGGGGCCTGCGGTCACCATTTTCGGGTCAAGCCGCGCCAAACCGAACGATGAAAATTACAAAAAAGCAGAGAAGGTGGCGCGGTTTCTGGTCAGGGAAGGATATGCCATCATTACCGGCGCCGGTCCCGGAGTGATGGAAGCAGCCAACAAGGGGGCCACGGAGGCGGGAGGGGAGTCGATCGGTCTTAACATTCAACTCCCTTTTGTCCAGAAGCCGAATTCTTATGCGAAGAAGATCCTTGAATTCCGTTACTTTTTTTGCCGTCGTGTCATGTTCGTCAAATATGCGAAAGCCTTCGTAATGTTGCCCGGAGGCTACGGAACCCTGGATGAATTTTTTGAGATTATGGCCTTGATTCAGACGCAGAAGATTGCTCCCATTCCCGTGATTCTTTTGGGGGCCAAATACTGGAACACCTTTTTGAAATGGGCCAGAGAGGTTCTTCTCGTGGGAGATTATATTGAATCGAAAGATCTGAGTCTTTTTCAAGTTGTGGACACCCCTCAGGAGGTGGTCCACATCGTCCGCCGTCTGCGGGGGCGTCGGGCTCCTTTGAGTAGGAAGTGACCATGAAACACCGCCCGTTAGGCAAAACAGGGATCTCACTTTCCGAAATCGGTTTTGGGGTGTGGACGGTCAGCACCGGTTGGTGGGGGGAGAAGACGGATGCTGAGGCGGTTTCTCTTTTAAGGAGGGCCCTTGATTTAGGGGTGACGTTCTTTGACACCGCCGACACGTATGGTGCCGGACGGGGGGAAACACTCTTGGCCAAGGCGTTTGAGAAAGAGTCACGGAAAATTGTCATCGCCACCAAATTTGGATACGATTTCTACCAAGAGAAACGCGAGGGACAAAAGGAACTGCCGCAAAATTTCTCCGAGTCGTTCGTCCGCTTTGCCCTAGAGCAGAGTCTTTCGCGGTTGAAGCGCGAGACCATCGATCTTTACCAAATCCACAATTCCCGCATGGATGCGATCGAGAACGACGCCCTTTTCGAGCTTCTGGAGCGTTTCAAGAAAGAGGGAAAGATCCGTGCCTACGGCGCTGCGCTGGGGCCTGCCATTGGATGGAAAGAGGAGGGAATCGCGGCCATGGAGAGGCGGCAGGTACAGACCCTCCAGGTCATTTACAATCTTTTGGAACAGGACCCCGGACGGGACTTTTTCCCTGTCGCCCGAAAGACACAGACAGAACTCTTGGTGCGGGTGCCGCATTCATCGGGACTCCTGGAGGGGAAATATACAAGCGACACCACGTTTCCGGAGACGGACCATCGCAGCCATCGGAAGCGTGAATGGCTCATCGAAGGGCTCAAAAAACTCGAGAAACTGAAGTTTTTGACGGAGCAAATGACGGTGGGGCAGGCGGCATTGAAATATATCCTTGCACAGCCCACCGTCGCCTCTTGTCTGCCGAATATTTACGAGGAAGCGCAGCTAGAAGAATTTGCCGCTGCTTCAGAATGTCCCGATCTTTCCGAGGAAGAAATTTCACGCGTCAACGAATTATACCAGCATAACTTCTACTTGGAAAAAGAGGTTGCAGAGAAAGGAAACTAGCGATGGGGACGGTATTGGAAGTGAGTGACGCTACCTTTCAAAAAGAGGTGCTGCAGTCGGACAAACCGGTTGTGGTTGATTTCTGGGCGGTGTGGTGTGGGCCGTGTCGGATGCTCTCTCCGATTGTGGAGGAAGTCGCAAAAGGACAGATGGCTGTTAAATTCTGCAAACTGAATGTGGACGACAATCCCCTTCAAGCAGGAAACTTCCAGATCATGAGCATCCCAACACTCATCTTTTTTAGCCAAGGGAAACCCGTCGACAAAGTGGTAGGCCTCCTTTCGAAAGATGAGATGGAAAAGCGGATCCAAGGGCTCCTCGGAAAGGGATGAAACGGATCGCCGTCTTCTGTTCGGGGCAAGGAACGAATCTGCAGGCGATGATAGACGCCGTCCGGGGAAAAAAGCTCAAAGCGCGACTCGCCCTCGTGGTGTCCGATCGTCCAAAGGCGTATGCCCTGAAGCGGGCCCAAAAAGGAGGTATTGAAACGGCCATCCTTCAGCCCCGCGATTATCCTTCCCGGAAAGCGTATGAAACTTCCCTCCTTCGCCTCCTCAAAGCCCATCGGATTGAAGCCGTCGTTCTTGCAGGGTTTATGCGGATCTTAAGCCCCCACTTCGTCCAGGCCTTTCACCACCGGATTCTCAATATTCACCCTGCACTTTTGCCTTCTTTTCCGGGGACGGATGCCGTCGCAGAGGCCCTGAGGTATGGTGTGCGGGTGACCGGGGTGACGGTGCATCTGGTGGACGAAGGGGTGGACACAGGCCCCATTGTGTTGCAGGAATCTGTCCCTGTTCGGCGCGGCGACACCGTCCGAACACTCCATGAACGGATTCACCGGGTAGAACACCGTCTTTATCCGAAGGCGGTCGCATTACTTCTTCAGAAGCAACTCCGCGTCGTGGGGAGAAAGGTTGAAATCGTTCGGTAAGAGGAGCGTCGAGAGATCAATTTTCTTGTGTCGGTAGAGCTCCAGCACCTCCCGACTCAAGACAAAGGAGTGTTTCAGAAAGGGAGTCTTTATTTCCACACCGTCGAAGGAGGCAAAGCGGTAGCCGCGCACCACTTCCAGAATCACTTCCAGACTCGCGACCAGAATCTTTTTTTCATGTTCTTTTTCGTGCTGTAACGTTTCCCAGAGGTCGAGCCCCTCCATTTCCGCATCGATGACAAACGTGAATCTTCCCCAAGAGGCCTCTTCCGATGGACCGAGGGAGTCCCCGGGAATAAACTTCCCCCTCGCCGCTTTGACACGGACCTCTTTTTTCGTCTCCGGGTCCTCTTCAATCCGCGTCTTGATCCGTTGGGCGATCTGGTCCGCCAGGAACTGTCCCAGCCGAACCTCTTCTATATGAAAGTGCTCTTCGCCTTGAAAAATCCCCAGCCCCAAGCCAAACTCAAAAAGCATCCGCTTGGTATATTCGGAGCGGGAAAGGTCTCCATAATTGAGTCTCCGGATGTCCTGGATGTAACGGATCAACTTGAGTTCCACCCCCGGAATCCGTTTATCCCGGGCCACCACCACATAAAAATCGGGAGGGTTATCCGTGCTTAAGACCACACGGGAGGTCGCAAGGATCACCCCGTCTAGTTTTTCTCCGACTTCGGGGGAGAGTCTAAGGGTGGAATCAAAGAGTTTTTCAAGAGGGACGTAGACGGCGAGGGTTTTGCCGACGATTTGGACGGAGACCTCCACCCCGTATTCCTTTTGACACAGAGCGACCAAAGAACTGGTCAGGGTCTCCTTGGGGTAGGTAGGCCCACATCCTGAGAGGCAAAGGGCGAAAAGGCTTGTCAGGAAAAAACATTGGTTTATAACAGGGTTCATGAAGGAGGAGGAGTCGAAATGATAGGGGGCCGAGCCTTGCCGCATTCTGCAAAAATCGTCTCAATTTCATCGTATTCCAGTTCTTCTTTCTTGAGAAGCTCACTGGCAAAGCGGTCCAGGAGGGCGTCTTCTTTTTTAAGAAGGATTTCGACTTCTTTCAGGCAGGCCTGCAGAATGCGGTTTGTCTCCATGTTGAGTTCATGTTTCAACTGATCGGAGAGAAGATCCGTGGTCAATTCCCTTCCCATTCTGAAACTGGTGAGAAGCGTATAGTCTCCGAGGAAGCCGTCTTCCCCCATTCCCAATTGCCAGACCATGCTGCTGGCTTGTGCGGTGGCATTTCGGAAATCCGACGCCACCCCGTCGGAGGTGGTGCCGCACTTGAATTTCTCCGCCACATAACCGGCCAGCGCCACTTTGATGTTCGCAAGGATCCGGTCGCGGTTAGAGGTATGGAGTTCTTCTCGGGGTTGATGATAGACGACGCCCAAGGTGTCCCTGCGGGAAATAATAGAGGCCTTGAACACATCATCCGTGGGATGGAGGAGATAGAGGACAATCAGATGGCCACTTTCATGGTAGGCGATCATGCGCCGTTCTGTTTCTGTCATATGGCGCTTGTGCTTTAATCCCATGTCGATCCGCTCCATCGCTTCGCTGAGATCTTTATATCCGATTGTCTCTCGCTCCTTGCGGGTGGCGATTAAAGCAGCTTCCTTGATGATATTTTCGATATCGGCAGGACTTTTGTAGACCGCCTTCCGGGCCAATCGTCCGACGTCGATGGAAGGTTCATACTTTACTTTTCCAAGGTAATATTGAAAAATCTTTTCCCGCTCTTCGAGGTTGGGACGATCAATGTAAATTTTTCGATCAAACCGTCCGGGCCGCAGGAGCGCCACATCCAACACACTTTCTTCGGCGTTAGAAGCTCCAATGACGATGACATTGGCATCCTTTTCGTTGAGCCCGTCCATTTCCACAAGGAGCTGGTTTTGCGTGGTATTGGTTTCCTGGGAACCGCCGAGGAAACTGAAGGTACGCGTTCGTCCGATCGCATCAAGCTCATCGATGAAAAGGATGCAGGCCCCGTAACCGTACGCATGGGTGCGTGCCTTGCCGAAGAGTTTCCGGACCCGGCTGGCCCCCACCCCGACGAAGATTTCGTTAAACTCACTCGCCGCCATGGAGATAAATGGAATCCCTGCTTCTGTAGCGATCGCTTTGGCAAGATACGTTTTTCCGCAACCAGGAGGACCGATGAGAAGGAGACCCCGGACGATCTTCCCGCCGATCTTTTTGAGGCGTGCCCGGTCCCTGACGAGCTGCACAACCTCCATCGCTTCCTGCTTGGCTTCCTCCATGCCGATGACGTCGCTCCATTTAACATCCACCATCGCCCCTTTGATGGTGCTCCTGCCGACGTTCGCCAACCCCCGGCCGAAGCCGAAGAGGTACATAAACACAAAGACCGCAGCGCTGATTCCTGAAAGGAGGACGCTGATCGGCAATTGCGCCAGTGTCATATTCCGGTAGAAAGACTCTAGTGAACTGAGCCCCCAAATGGAAAGAAGGATCAGGGCAACAATAGAGGTGATAATGATGATCTTGAGCCGGTGCATGAGGAAAAACATCCGCATCCGGTGACCTTTAATGACAGTCGGTTTTGGCATAATTTTTTTCCTTATCGAGAGTTATGATTCAAAATCTTCTTTAAGAGTATACCATACCTTCGATTCAATGTCAATTTGATCCCTGTCTCAACAAGCGCGGCATTGACAAAAGAGTCTATTTGTGATAAAATAGAGGATAGAATCGGGGTATAACACTTTTAAAAACAAGGGGTTAGGTGTATGAAAGCCGACCATCCCAAAGGACCCGGATTTTTCCTTTTCGAATCTGTGGCCCTCCTTCTTTTAGCCGGTGTCACCTTCCGGGATTCCCTCGTCACAGCCACCCTTTCCCATTCCGAGAAGGCCTTTTTAGGCCCCCAGTCTCTAAAGGCGGTAGGGATCTTTCACCCCTTAACAGAGGAATATCTCAGGCAGCGGTCCAAAGAGGTTCCGTATACGTTTCTTGAGAAGTTTCCAGAGAGAGAAGAGGTCAAAGTTTTTGAACGGCTTTCGCCTCTGGAACTGGTATGGATCTCCGAAGAGCCTCTTTCGAAAAAGCGGAAGGTGCGGCGGATTCCTCTGGGCGAGGTAGATCAGCAAGGCGAGTGGAAACCGTTGTCTCCCGAAGAACGGCAAAAGCTGGAAAGGGAATGGGCGCTCAAGGCTGTAGAAATGGGAGCAGAACTCGCCGACTCCCTCCATATGCCGCGATTTTCAGAAGGCCTCCTTTGGACGACCCAGCGGTTTAATGCCTACCGGCATCATCTCGCCGAGCAGTACCGTCTTCACTTCAATGTTTCAGAAGAAGACGCGACCCTCACCTATAACGTGAAATATTAATCTAGGAGGAAGTGGGTGGCCATCCGATTTGGAACCTCCGGATGGAGGGCGGTCATTGGGGACGCTTTTACCTTTGAGCATCTCTCAGTGGTGGTGCAGGCCATCGCCGAGATGCTCCGCAAAGGAGGATCTCTATCGCGGGGCGTGGTGGTGGGGTACGACACCCGCTTTCTTTCGAAAGCGTTTGCCGAAGAGGCTGCGAAGACCCTGTCCTCCCATCAGATTCCCGTCTTTCTTTCGGAAAGGGATGTCCCTACCCCCTCCCTCGCCTTTGCCATTCTCAACCGCAGGACTTTGGGAGGGATCAATATCAGTGCCAGTCACAATCCCCCAGAATATGGGGGGATTAAATTTTCCCCCGCCTATGGAGGTCCGGCGGGTCCGGAGGTCACAAAAAAAATTGAAGAGGAGATCCGTCGTCTCCAATCGCATCGGGAAAAATTACGGAAAAAAGGGAATGTTCCTTCGGCCATCCATCTTTTCGATCCCGCGCCTCCCTACCTTCACCATCTGGCCTCGTTGGTCCATCGACACTCCCTGCGGAAGGCGAAACTCCGTGTGGTTGTGGACGGTCTGAATGGGACAAGCCGCGGTTACTTAGACCATTTTCTGAAGCCGTATACCCGAGAACTTCATCTTTTGCGGATGACCCTCGATCCGACCTTCGGAGGGAATCGACCCGATCCTGCCAGGGAAAATCTTTCGGCGCTCGTGCAGGAGGTCCGTCGCCGGAGGGCAGATTTGGGACTCGCCACCGACGGGGATGCGGATCGATTTGGGATTGTGGACCGGGGAGGGGTGTTTATCGCACCGAATGACGTCATCAGCCTTCTTTTGGAATATCTAATCGAAACGCGTCCTAGGACGCGCACTGTGGCACGGAGCCTCGCCACCACCCACTGCGTGGACGCCATCGCCCAGCGGCATGGCATGGAAGTGGTGGAGACGCCGGTCGGGTTCAAATATATCGGGGAAGTCCTTTCAAAAGGAGAATGCCTTTTGGGAGCGGAAGAATCGGCAGGGCTTTCGATTCGGGGGCATGTTCCCGAGAAAGATGGGATTCTGGCGACACTCCTTGTGGCAGAAATGGTGGCG
>CAMTXJ010000014.1:0-25739 GCA_947085695.1 uncultured Candidatus Peregrinibacteria bacterium
CTTAACATTCATTTAAATTCCTTTTTTTGTTAATCATTGCATGACCACAAAGAACGCCATACTGCTCATTGTAAAGCAGAACCCCGGGATTGACTACAACTCGCTTCTCAACAAGTTCGCACCCTCCTATTCAAACGCTAATTCCGCGCGCGCCGCCCTTTCGCGCTCGCTAAAGGACCTCACGGTTTTCGGGCTTGTGGAGCGCAAGGAAAACAAGTTCTTTCTCGTGGGAAAGGGCGAGGCTGAAATTTACTCCGAGATAAAGAACAGGCTCGTGCTTGCCCTCAACTCCGCGATGAACGCGAGGCGCCCAGAAGAGAACATCGACTCGGTTGTCGAAAAGCTCCAAATCCTGATAGAGAGGGGGCGCCTTGACAAGGACCTCCTGAAGACTTCCAAGAGTTCGCTCGACTTCTCCATATCCGAGCTCGAAACAGTCTCTTCAGGCCTTGAAAAAAAACTCAAGCACATAGAATACATTTCCAAGGTCTTCGGAGAGCAGATAAAATCCCTAAAGGAGCTCGACTTCAATGATTCGTTCTCGAAGCCTTATCGGCGGGAGGCCTTTGCCGGCCTTGAGAAAATATTCTCCTCGCAGCCGGACAGCGAGTTCCGGGTCGAGTGCGCAAACCCTGCCCTTCTGGAGCGGCTCGGCTCCGAGCTTTCCGGGAAAGTGAAGGGCGATTTGTTGCTCGTGCAAAGGGAGCAGCTCCCGAAGCTTTTAGTTTTCCTTGAAAAGAACCCGCAGCCCTTCTCGCAGGAAGGCGTGAAAATCTTCTCCTCCGTGCTCAAGGCCGAGGCGAAGGGCGAGAAGGTTTTGCTCTCGGGGCCGCATAGCGAGATAGAGAAGTGGAGGAGGGGCGGATGAAAAACCTGAAGGCGATTGTTTTCGACCTCAACGGCCTTTTCGTAAAGCCAATTGAGCAGGGCATAATCAAAAAATACTGCTCCGCAAGCGGCTTTGGCAAGTGGCTCGCCCTCTCAAATTACGCGTTGCTGATAATTGATTTCGAGCGCGGGAAGCTCTCGCCAAAGGAATTCTGGAAAAAGGTTTTCCCGCAACTCACAGACAAGGACTATTCGGAGTTTGTTGAAAAGGAGTACGAGAAATGGGTTCCGCGCAACGAGGGGCTTTATTCGCTGTGCGGGCGGCTTTCGAAAAAGTACGCCCTCTACTGCCTCTCGAACTCTAACTTTTTGCAGGGAAAGTCCTGCCGCAAGCAAAAGCTCTACGCACCGTTCAAGGCTTTCTTCCTCTCGCACGAAACCGGGTTCCTAAAGCCCTTTCCCGGCGCGTTCACGAACTTCCTCTCAAAAACAGGGCTCAAGGCAAAGGAGTGCGTCTTCATAGACGACTCGACCCCTAACGTGCTTTCCGCAATGGCCCTTGGGTTCAAGGCCCTCGTATACCAGGACAACGAGAGCCTGGAAAAAAAATTGGAAGAATTGGGCATCCTGAAATAACCAATGCCGTGGCTATGCCGGGGTTCTTTTTAGATAGACAACCGTTCCGCCGCCATGCTGCGTTTCAATCAGCCCCACACCTTCCAGAAACCCATAAATATCCCTTGCCGTAGGAGACTGGAAAGCCCTCACCGCCATTGTTATCTGTTTTCCTTTAGGGCCGATAAAGGACAAACCCCTTGCCAAGGCATTTATCTCATTCACGCCGAACCTTTGAATGAACGGTGTATTTTTCAGTGCCCTGACAAATATCCTTTGGGTAAGGGAACCGCTTGTAAAAAGCCTGGTGAGCGAATTCCCGCTCAAATTTTTATCAGCCAAAAGCCCTCTAAAGTAGGCGCTTGTTTCCGGGCTCTCCTTTCCTATTTCCCCGAGGCAATATTCGGCTTGGTTGAATGGCTGGCCAAGCTGCTTGCTTACTTCAGCAACTTCATCCATTTGCTTAGCTCTTTCCGTTTCCGATTTCTCCCTTGGCACATGGCTTGCAATCCTCTCTTCCCTGGCCCCAAGTTTTCTTGCGGGGGCTATCGGGGCCATGGGTTCTGCCTTTTGCCTCGGCTGCTTTCCGAACCTCGCCTTTATTTCATTACTGATGCTTTGCTCAAATTCCGCGTTCATTTGCCTAAACTTCGCCAACGCAGCGGAATAGTCGCCGTGGCTTTCCCTTGAAATTCTCTTGAGGTTTTGGATGTGCACGGCATAATTTTTGCTTATCCACTTTTTCATCCTGCGTCTCTGCTCCGGATTCAGCCTTATTCCGCGGGAAGCTTTTTGCAGGAACATATTCACATCCTCGCGCATTTCCTGCGTTTCCCACCTGCAGCTCTTGCGAAGTTCGAGGTAACGCTTTTCTATTTCCGCCAGATTAATCCCGCCAATGACGCCTTTCAGGCCGTGCAGGTGCAGGTACCTGGTCCCCGTCGCGGCAACCAGCTTCCTGTCAATCGGCATTTTACGCCCCTTCAAATATGCCTCGATTTTTCCGGGAAAGGCAAGAAGGAAGTTTTTGGCTTCCCTTTCGATAAGCCTGTGGGCGGCTATTCTAACTAACTTATTTACGTCTGGTTCACTCAATAAGCCAGGCTCACGCAAGGCCCCCAGTATATTGTCTGCATGGGCCTTGGGCGTTTTCCCGCTCTTCCCCACAAACCCGGCCACGAGCCTTGCGTGCCGCCTGATGAACTCACGCTTTTCATTTAGCTGGGCATTTTCAACTCCCGCCTCCTTAATCCTCGCTGCCTGCAGGTAGTCCGCAGAAAGCGGCGGGGCGCTGTGTTCGAACCTAAGCTTCCTCACAACATCTTTGGGCTGGGCTGCCCATGGGGATCTCTTCGGCATGCAAAAATTAAACGCTGCCCGCCTTTAAAACCCTTGCTGAAATTCTGGATAAAACGGGACGCGGAGGATGGGATTTGAACCCACGCTCCCTTTCGGGAACACGCTCTCGAGGCGTGCGCATTGGACCGCTCTGCCACCTCCGCAACCTTTTTCTTTTCTCTGCGAGAAAAGAAAAAGCTTGGCCAAAAAGAAAAGAGGCCCGTTAATGTTTATAACTCTGACGAAGACAGAAAAGCAGCCTTTGGCTTAAATGGCTCACAACTGTAAAGGAAAGGCGTAAACCCTTCCAAAAAGAAAAAAACCGAAACGCCGCTTTTAAGGCGTTTCGCTGAATACGTTTGCCATGAGGGTGTACATTGTTACTTGGTTGAGGAAGCTCAAAACCCCCGCCGCCACGAATATCCCTATTATTGGCACTAGGGCTATTATTGTCGCCAGGATTCCCAGCACGACTACATAGATTACGTACACTATTAACGTTACCCAGTAGGTCGCTGTGAGGACTTTCTTGAGGATTTGGCTGAATTTGAATGCCGAACCAAAAGACCCCTCTTTTATGTAGAACTGGACTCCCATTGATGCGAACAGTGCGCCTACCACTCCCAGTATGACTGCGAGCAGGAAGAATACGCCGCCTGTCCCGAGGCCTGCAATTATTGCCGATGTCAGTGCCGCTGTATCGCCGCTGATAAGGCCCCCTATCGCGCCTCCTGCGCCGACAAGAAAACCTGCCACCGCAACAGCAAAGAGTATCGCTGCTGGCAGTTCATATATTATATTAATGACTATTACAAACACCAAATCCTTGATGTAAGTGACTATCTGGTTAGGGTCCCACTTGGGGAGGCTCTTCTCCCCCTTCTGGGCCGTTCTTGCTGCGCCTACAGCATAACCTAGATTGAGGAGCCCGACTATTGGGATAAAACCGACGATTATCCCTATTATCAAGGTCGGAATGTCCTGAAATGGCCTCTTTATTGCCGAAACATAATCAACCATTTTTGCCCACCTCCAAATTTGTGGTTTTAGTATTAGAGGCTTTTCTTTATTTTAAACATATCGTCATTTGCCATTAGGGACTTTTGCCAAGGACGAAAATCAGCCCAAAACTTCTGCAATTGTCTTAATTAGTGCCGTCAGCCACCACAAGTTTTTTATAGGCCAGTTGAGTTTTGGGTTCAAGGAGGTGCTTTGCAATGGCATCAAACCAACAGGTAGGAGGTTATGCGTTCCTTGCAGGAGCTGCAATCGCGATTATAGCGGGATTGCTCTCGGCAGCTGGACAAGCCAGCGTGTTAGGATCGGCTGGTGCCTGGGTACCATTAGTATTGGTAATCCTGGGGCTTGTTGTCGGATTCCTTAACATAAAAGACAAGGAAGTCGACAGGTTCATCATAGCTTCCATCGCATTACTGGGCCTCGCCGGATCGGCGGGAGGACTGAACCAGATACCCGCAATTGGGGTGTATTTGGTCAGCGTAGTCCAGAATGTGGCTGTGTTCGTTGCGCCGGCAGTTTTGCTTGTGGCATTGACCACAATCAAGTCGATGGCGTCAGAACAGGTAAACTGAAGCTTTTACAAGCTCCCGATACCGGGAAGAGGCATCCCATTTCATGCTTCTTTCCAAACTTTTTCTTTTTCCTTTATTTATTGGCTTAGCCATTTTGAGGTTCTTCTTTTGAATTAAAGTTTTGTTACCTATTCAGCGCTGCGACGAGCTTTTCGGCGGCTTTCCTCGCCTCTTCCTTTTCGTGCGTGGATTTGACGAGTATTTTCCCGCTCTTGTAGAGCGAGAGGTTCCTTCCCGCGATTTTTAGCATCAAGAGGAACGGGGTTTCGATTTCGACAAAGACCTCGTTTTTGCGCAGCTTTTTCGCGGCGGCCTCGAGGTCCATGCTGGTCTCTTCTCTGGGCACGAACTCGAAGTCAGCGCTAGAGCTGCAGGGCTTGCCTGCATAATCCTTTAGCCGGAGCATTGCCATCTCACTCCCGAAACTCGACTTCATCTATAATCCCATCGCCGTTCACATCAAGGCCCTCGACCACGCGGCCGAATGTCCTGCCATCGTTCGGGTTCGGCTTGCCTGTTTTCGCGGCGTGCTTTGTGAGCGCGATTATTGCAGAAATAGTCCCGGTGTTCCTCTTTCCAGCAAGCACGAGTATCCACTTCCCCTTGAAGTAGGGGTGGGGCATTTTTTCAATTATGCCGATTGAATCCTCGGTATATTCCTTCCCTGAAAGCGAGGAGCTTATTGTCCAGTTGCCGCCCGAAGGCACGAACTTTATCGGCAGGAACCCGTTTGCCTGCTCCGCGAGCTTGTTTGTCACTGGCCCCCCGAGTATTACGAGGTTCGAGTTCTCGTGCTTCAAATCCTTTACCATTGTGTCGAGGAAAACGAGCGGGAATTCAAACCCAGCGCAGTTCGCCCCGATGAAAGCGCAGAGCTCGGCAGCGAGGTGGCCGTCGCGCGCCCTTGCCTTGAAAGGCCCGTGCGGGTCGGGCGAGCCCACGACGATTTTCGCGCAAAAAATCCCGTTCTTGAGGAATTCCGAAAGGAACCCCGATGCTGCTGTTTTAGAAGGCCCGCTTCTCTTGAGAACCCTTGTGCCGGCCCCTGCCTTGATGTCTGGCACAACCGAAAAGGATTGGAACGCCGCGCTGTAATACTTGGCGCTCGCGCCGTTGCGCTCCTCTGTCCTCTCGACCGCTATAAGGCCGGCGTTGCTTAGCTGTTTTATGCAATAGTAGACTTTCTGGGCGTCCATCGAAAGCTCCTTTGCCAAAGATGCCGGGTAGCCTTCCTTTTCGGCGAGCCTTGCGAAAATGACCCAGCAGTCCTTGTTTAGGAGGGGCCGCAGCCTCGAGGCATCGCTAATTACCTTTGTCTGGAGCTCTATTTCGCCCTCTTTTCCTTCTATTATAACCCTGTCCAACAAACCACCCTTAACTATTTCATAGTAGTATTAGAGTTTTTATACTAATAGTATGTTTCTTCTTTTTAAGCTTTTTCCCCCATAGAGACCATAAGCATGTGCGGGATTGTAGGAGTTATAGGCCCTGATGCCCTTGGGAAAGTCTTCTCCGGGCTCAAGGCGCTCGAATACAGGGGTTATGATTCCTGGGGCATTGCAGTGCCTGAAGGAAAAACTTTTTATGTAGAAAAGCGCGTGGGTAAAATCGGCGATGCACAGCTTTCGAAAAACTTTTCCGGCGCGAAGGCTGCAATAGGCCACACCCGCTGGGCAACGCATGGCAAAGTGGTTGAGAAGAACGCGCACCCGCACCTCTCGATGGACGGTTCGGTTGCGATAGTCCACAACGGCATTGTCGAGAACTTCTCCGAGCTCAAGGCCGGGCTAATGGGGAAGGGCTATGTTTTCCGCTCGGACACTGATTCTGAAGTGATAGCAAACCTCGTGCAGGAGAAAATGGAAAAAAACAATTTCGAGGACGCGGTGAGGCTTTCAATGCTCGAAACAGAGGGGGGCTATGCAATCGCCGCAATGGCGGCGGGCGAGAACAAGATTGTCTGCGTGCGGAACGGCTCGCCGCTTGTGCTTGGAATAGACAAGGGAGAATTTTTCGTGGCTTCGGACGCCACTGCATTCCTTGAGCACACGCGCAGCGCGGTTTTCCTAGAAGATTCCTCACTTGCCGTGCTCGCCGAAGGCGGGGTAAAGGTTTTCAATGTAGAAAACGGAAAGGAAATCAGATTCTCGCCAAAGCAGCTTACGTGGAACGTCGAGCAGGCAAAGAAGGGGAGATTTGCGCATTTCATGTTAAAGGAAATCCATGAGCAGCCACTTGTAATAGAGTCTGCGGTAAAGCAGGATCCTTATTCTTTTGGCAACTTTTTGAATTTTTTAAAAACAAGAAAAAAAATTGTTTTGGTAGGCTGTGGTTCATCCTATCATGCGTGCCTTTTAGGCGCCAAGAATTTCAATTCGGTAGGGTTGGAAGCCTATGCGTTCTTGGCTTCGGAATTTAATTTGAATATTAATGAAGAAGAAGTGCTCATATTGGCTGTGAGCCAGAGCGGGGAAACTGCCGATGTCATCGAAGTGATAAAACAGGCCAAGAACAACCATGTCCCTGTTTTGAGCATTGTAAATGTCATGGATTCAACGATAATGAGGATGTCTAATTGCAGTTTGCTCCTTAATGCTGGTCCTGAAATATGCGTATTGTCAACAAAAACATTTACTGCGCAGGTAGCGATGCTTTCCCTTATATCAAAAGTTTATGGGGGTTATATAAGGCAGGGTGAGCGATATGAAAAAGCAATGAACTCAATGGTGGCGGAGTTTAGTAAAATTGGGGAAGCCATAAATGGAGTATTAAATTCAAAAGCTGAAGATGTCAAGAACCTTGCAAAAAAATTGAAAAATCATAAGGATATATTTGTGATTGGAAGAGGCACAGCATATCCTTTGGCTCTTGAAGGCGCCCTGAAAATAAAAGAAGTAAGCTACATTCATGCCGAAGGATTTGCCGGGGGGGAGCTAAAACATGGCGCAATGGCACTGCTAGAAGAAGGTACGCCAGTCATTGTTCTTTCTACTCCTGAAACAAGAAAGGAAATTTTAAGTAACGCAATGGAAATGAAAAGCAGGGGCGCTTATATAATAGGATTTGATTCTGAAGATAGTGCTATTTATGATAGGCACATATCAATTCCCGATTTGGGGTGTGCCAACCCAATTAGCTTAATTGTCCCAATCCAGATGTTAGCTTATTATTTGGCTGTCATCAAAAAACTTGACCCAGACAAGCCAAGAAACTTAGCAAAAAGCTGTACCGTTAAATAGGTTTTTAGTATGTTTGCCAGTTTTCTGTTATATGATTGTAAAAGGAAAATTGACTTCCGGAGGGGGAAGCGGCAGTGGCTTGTTCAAACTTAAAAAGCCAATTTTTAAAGCTGGTGACTCGATTATGGTCAAGTTTGTAGAGCCAAAATTTAATTGTGATTTTTATTCAAATGTCAATATAGTTGACGGAAAACAATCAATTTATGTCCCACGAAAAATTGTTTCGGACAACGTTTGCATTCAAAAAAATGTGGAGCTTCAACTAGAGAAAGTTGAGGGCTTTTTTCCAAAAGTGGGAACTGGCGGAAGAATCTATATTCCTTTAGATTATGCAAAAAAGCTCAAACTTAAAACCGATGAAATAATTGTGCTGAACACAATGCAATCTGGAGAATCCAAAAACACTTATACGAGAGTTAGGGTCAGGAAAAAAAATTCTAAAGTAGAGTATTATTGTTTCACAAGTATACGCCCAAACGAATCTGTATTAATGACTATTTCAAAAACACCAGCTCTAGGCATGTCTAAAAATTCAATTTTAAATGGCTTTAATCATGTATTTTTAAATCGTGAAAATGCATTGGTTTTTGATGGTCACAGCAAGCCCATAATTTTTAATTCAAAAATAATTTTGCGGGATATGTCACGCTACTTGGGTGCATATTTTGCAGATGGCACAAAAAAGGGGAATAGTTGGGCAATCTGTGCTTCAACCCCTCAACAGGCCAATTATTACTATTCAATGCACCGGTTAATATTTCCAGAATCTATGCCTTGTTATAATATTTCATTTACTGACATTGAAAAAAGAGAACCAAAACGACTTTCAGAATTGCTTTTAAAAAAGTGGAGGTCGAATGTTAAATTTGATTTGAGTAATTGTAAATGCCGAATTATCTCTTCTAGTTCTGTTTTGCCAAAAAAACTTAATGAATTAGGGACGTTAGTCTTGAAAGAAAATCGTGGAGTAATGTTAAAGGTATACGCCAAACTATTGACTAAAATATTGGAGGAAAGCAATCCCAGCATGGCATTGGATTTTATTCTCGGAGTCTTAGAAGGAGACGGCACTGTAAATGCCAAGAAAAGGGGCCACATACAAATAATTACGAATGAAGATGACTACAAAAAAATCGCGACAATGCTAAAAAAGGCCAAAATAAACTATTCGTTTATTTACGAAAAACCAAAAAATAAATACTATTTTAGGATTGGCTCTTTGGAACTTCTCCGCCATTTTTTTGATATCAGAGAAAAAATTTTCCAGTATTATCCTAAAAGAAGGAAATCGTTTGTTGCCAGATTTTTTTCTACAGGTGCTGTAAAATATCTTATTGGCGGCCAGTCATATGCTAGTTCGTGGGTCAAAACAGAGTTGAAAAAATTTGGGTTTCTTAACAAAAACTATTTGCTAACTGCTAAAGGTTCAAATTTAAAGAAAGCGCTGGTTGAAATGATGGGTGAATTTATTTCAAATGCGCAAGTGAAGTGAATTTTATGAGAAAACTCTTTGGAACAGATGGGATTAGGGGAAAGGCGAACTCTCCCCCGATGACACCCGAGCTCATGCTCTCGCTCGGCAAGGCCATTGCGGAGCACTTCAGCAACGGCTCTTCCCCGAAAATCGTGATTGGCAAGGACACGCGGGTCTCGGGATACATGCTCGAAACCGCGCTCACTTCAGGGCTTGTTTCGAGGGGCGCGACAGTTCTTCTCGTAGGCCCAATCCCGACCCCCGCGATTTCGCACCTCACCCGCTCATTCAACGCCGATGCGGGGATAATGATTTCAGCCTCGCACAACCCCGCAGAGGACAACGGGATAAAAATTTTCGATTCGAAGGGCTACAAGCTAGCCGACGAAGAGGAGCAGAGCATAGAGTCAATAATTTTTTCAAAGGAGATGGCCGAGGGGATGAATGGGAAGAAAATAGGCAAGGCATTCAGGGTAGATGATGCAAGGGGCCGCTATGTCGAATACGCGAAGGCAACAATAGGGGATTCATCGCTCGAAGGCATAAAGGTCGTTGTGGACTGTGCCAACGGGGCGGCATACAAGGTTTGCCCTGACATCTTCTCAGAGCTTGGGGCAGAGGTAGTTGCAATCAACAATTCCCCGGACGGCCATAACATAAACCGCAACTGCGGCGCCCTTCACATTGCAGGCCTTTCAAAAAAAGTGGTTTCTGAAAAAGCCGATTTGGGAATTGCCCTCGATGGCGATGCAGACCGGCTCGTGGTTGTTGATTCGAACGGAAAGCAGGTGGACGGTGACTGCCTCGTTGCCGCGCTTGTGATGGGCATGAAAGAGAAAGGCAGGCTTTCAAAAGGCGCAATAGTTTCGACTGTGATGAGCAACCACTCCTTCGAGGAGCACATGGCCCAGAATGGTATAAAGGTTTTGAGGGCAAAAGTGGGCGATAGGTATGTGATAGAAGAGATGAGGAAGGGCGGTTTCAATTTCGGCGCCGAGCAGTCCGGCCACATAATTTTCGGCGATCATTCAACCACCGGCGATGGCATCATTTCCGCCTTGCAACTAATGAGGCTCATGAAGGAGAAAGGGAAAAGCGTTTCAAAACTCTGCTCCGTGTTCAAACCGTATCCTCAGGTTTTGCTGAACCTTGAAGTGAGGGAAAAGAGGCCGCTCGAATCCCTCGAAAAGGCGCAGCACGCGATTTCGGCCGCGGAAAAATCCCTCAAGGGAAAGGGGCGGGTATTGGTTCGCTACAGCGGCACGGAAAACATAGCAAGGGTCATGGTGGAAGGCCGCAACCGCAGGAGGGTAAAAACCCTCGCGCACAAGATTGCAAGGGCAGTGAAATCGGAGGCGGGGTCATGAACAAAATACAGGAAATATTGCAAGAAGCCGAAGGCCTTGTTTCGCGCGGCGAGCCTTTCGAATTCTGGAAGCTGCTCGAAAGGGGCGAAGTCGCAACCACCGCCCTTGAGCATAGCATTCTTGGCGAAGTGGAAGATAATGTAGCCATCAAAGGGAAACTTTTTTTGGGCAAGGGCTCTATCGTAAAGTCAGGCACAAGGGTTGAGGGCAATGTTTATGTTGGCGAGAACTGCATAATAGGGCCCAATGCTTTCCTGCGGCAAGGGGCGATAATTGCAAACAATTGCCATGTCGGCACTTGCGAAATAAAGAACTCAATAATGCTTTCAGGCTCGAAAATCCCCCACTTTTCATATGTGGGCGATTCAGTGATAGGGCGCAACTGCAACCTCGGCGCAGGGACAAAGATTGCGAATTTGCGCCACGACCACTCGAACGTGAAAGTCACTTTGGGTGGAACGAAAATAGATTCAGGGAGAAAAAAGCTGGGTGCACTTTTGTTTGATGATGTAAAAGCAGGAGTAAACGCATCAATTAATTGCGGGGCAATGGTTCCTAAAGGCGCGAAAATTCTCCCTAACGAATTTTACAAATAGATTCAGCCTATAATTTTTGCCTTCTGGCTGGCATAAAGCACTGAAATTTCCCGGCCTGTTCATTTGTCTTATTTCCCGCGCCCAGTTCTTTTACAGTTTCAACTATCGGGGCTGCAATATCAGAAAGGACAGTAAAACCTGCGGGTTGGCTGTTTTGAGGGATAATCGGCAGCATGAATGCTAATGCGGAAATGAGAGCGGCTGCGGAGAATACTGCAACGAATTTTGGATTCATGTTGCCTCTCACCCCGATTAACTTGCCTGGGATAAATACCATTTACTTCGCCTCCTTTGTTGTAGTGCCATAATCATGTGACATTACCCTCAGGCTGCCGTCTGAAAATTCTTTTACTGAGTTTTGGATTTTTTTATTTGCCAGAGAAACAATCTTTTCTCGGCCTATTTTTTCTATCATATCTTTATGGAAATAAGAAATGAATCCAATATTTTTCTTCAACTCGTCACCAACCTCAATCTTTTTAATATCACAATCAATCTCAATGCCACCCGTGCAAAAAAATGGTTTCATCGTTTGCCATACGCCATCAGCTAAAAAAACAAAATCGGACAAATTTTGTTTTGCATTTTCACTATGGGTAATTTGTGATGTAGAGTCAGTATGAAAAATAACGAGGGTATATCCTTGACTGGACGGATCAGTATTATTAAAACAAAGGTCAAAACTAATTTTGTTGTAAGCCATTCCTATAGCGCCACCATACTTTGACACCAATTTGATGCAATCCCCAAACTTCGGATTTTTTCCTTCTTTATCCAAAATAAAATCCGGAAATAAGTCATCTTTTTTATTGAATTGTTTGTATGGAAATGGCTGCCCATCTCTTCCAGTAAAGCACGGGCACCTGTCAAAAACTATTTTGGCCTCTTTTGTATTTGGATTGTAATGCCAAAATCCTCCCCCTTTAGCTAATATAGCTTTAACCGATTGCTCCACAAGATTTTTCGTTAAATCCGCCTGCACATAGAATTCTAACCCGAAGCCTGTTCCCATTTATATCACTCTCCAAGTAACATTAAAGCCCAAATCTTTTAGCCTCCGCAAATAATTTATAACGTCATCACTAAATCCTTGAGTTGAAACGACTTCTACTGCTTGGGTAATTCCTTTTTCTTGTTGATATGCCAAAAGTTTCCTTATTTTATTTGCAAAGTCACTGTAATCAATAGAGTTTTTTGCCATTGTTGCAAGTCTATACGAATTTTTGGTTTCAACTATTTTTCCAGTCCTCAACAAGACGTCTATATCAGTATGGCCGCTAGCAGTAGTTATGTCCCTTAAAACTGCTTTTAATTCGATATGTAAATTAGTTCCGGCCGCTTATATGGAGGTGGTTGCGTCAGAGTAAACCCAAAAGTTGATATACACTTTGAATTTTCAGAGCTTCTCTTATCGGGCTGAAAGTATCTTTCCTGTCACCGCATCAATCAGCACAACCCTCTCCTTCGCATCTTCCGAGAGCACTATGTGCCAGACAGGCTTGTAGAGCGGGTCTATTTTCTTTATTATGATGTTCCCCCAGAGCTTTCTTAGCGCGTCCGCAGCCTGCTCTTTGGTGAAATTCTCCCTCTCCATGCTAAGCGCTTCAGTTTTCACGAAAGGCAGGTTTGCAAGAGAACCGAGCAGTTCGTGCCTCTCGTTTGGCGGAAGGTCTAGTTTTTCTTTTGCCCAGTAGATTTCCTTCCCGCTCTTCTTGTCAGATGCCTTTCCCGCGAGACCCTTCTCCATGAGCTTTTGCAAAACCCTGCGGCTTCTTCCTTCCTCCATCCCTGCCTGGCCCATTATTTCCTCTATAAGCATTTCCCTGCCCTGAAGCGCTTTGAGGACTTTTGCATCCTCATCCCCGAGTTCATGTAGCATGGAAAGCCCCTTTGATTCCATGAAGTGGCCGTCCTTGAAGTGCACGAACTCCCCTGAGAGCGAGTTCACGAAGCACTCCTTTGCTATGAATTCCCCTTTCCTCGAAGCGGAATCAAACTTCACCCTCCATATCGGGAAGTACTTGAGCCTTATGGAATCTATCCTCTCCGCAGCCCCAAGCAGCCCGAGCATCCTTTTCTTCCTAAGCCCGTCAACAGCCTTGCGCGCATACTCCTCGCTAATCCTCTGCGGCAAAGCGAGCAGTTCCATTGGCTGGCCGCGAATTCCACTCTCTTCGCCTTCCCCTGCATCAGCATCCTCTTCAGATTCCGCCCCGCCTTGCGCAATGCTTTCCTTGCCAACAAGCCCAAGAGCGCTCCTCTCCTCCGCCTCTTCGGAGCCCATCACTTCCTCCATTCCTTCTTCCTCTTCCCCGCCCACATAGCCCCCGGCTTTTATGCTCTCTTCCGAGACGATTGCCCCCTTTGCCTCGATTTCCTTGAGTATTTTCTTGAAGTCAACATTAGTTTTGTATTTAGCGTTGAGTGTGTCTAGCGCGAGCTTTGCCCTCTCCATGCTGATTTCCTTTTCCTCCTTGAGGTTTTTTAGCAGCATTTCGGCGGCAATCCTTGCCACCTGTGCAGAGTCAACCTGTTCGGAGAGGCCAGTTGTCTCCGCATCCCTTCCCTCGTGCTGGCTCTTTCTTGGCCTTATCGCCATCACGAACGCCCTGCTGGTCTCCTCCCTCCGGTCGCCCGTCACCGCAACCCCTACCGGAAGGGTCTTGATGAAGTTCGGGTTGCGGTACTTGCGCGGAATTATTGTAGGGGTCCTCTTTATGACCGCCTTAATGTCGTCATCGAAAATAAGCTTGTGCGTCATTATCACGTCAAGCTGGCTCAGCACTTTCGTGTTTATCGCGGAGGGCTGCTGCGTCGCAAACACCAGTGAAAGCCCGGGCCTTCTTCCCTGCTTTACATATTCAATGAGCCCCGCTGTCGCCGCCGTGACTTCATTGCCGCTCGGGATTAGCGTGTGCGCCTCATCAATGAAAAGCCAGGTAGGGGGTATTTCGAGCTCTAGCAGCTCGTTCATGTTGAGGGACTTGAACCTGTTCGCCGCCTCCTTTCTTGTGGAAATTTTCCTTGCGGCAAGAAGCCTCCTTGCAAGTATCCCTATCACAAGCGCGGTCACATTGTCCTCGAGAAAGGAAGTGTCAAGGATTGTGAGCTGGCCTTCCCTTGAAAGCTCGCCGAGCGGCGTGCCTTTCTCGTGGAATATCCCCCAGCTCTTCGCTGCCTCGAACCTGCTGATTATTGCCCTGATGGAATCCTGCTTGTAGCCTTTTTCCCTGCTGTTCAGCTCGGAATCGGTTTCAAGGCATTCAATCAAGTCCTGCAGGGAATAATTCTTTCCCTTCGGTTTCATTTTCCAATCCGGTTTCACTTTCTCGTTCGTCTCCGCTTTCTTGTACCCCTGCTCGACTTTCTTTATCACCTTGTCAAGCAGCAATCCAGAAACCGAGAACCTGTCAACCCCGAAAGTTAGGGCCCAGTCCTCCCCTGTGAGAAGCGATGGCTGTATTGAGAAGCCGGCATCGTAAGTCGATTTCGGGACCTGGCCTTTCATTCCTTCCGGGATGAATACCTTGAGCCCCGCAAGCCCTTTTGGCTCAAGCCCCTGCTCGCGGAGTTTCTCGACTTCCCTCTCTTCATTGTTCGGGAACTTCATTGACCAGAAAACGCCGATGGGGTCAACAACGATTATTCCGACGTTCTTGTTCTTTTCAGAGAGCTCTTCCGCAATCACCCCGAGAACATAGGATTTTCCCGATCCGCGCGCTCCGCACACGAACACCACATGCGGATTTAGCGAGTCGAGGTGGACGTTCCACCCGTCGAACTCCTTCTCCTGGACCTTGCCTATCTGCAGCGCGGCCTCGAAGCCGTACTTTTTGTAAATGCTCCCTTTCCTTCCTATGAAAACCCCTTTCTGCTCGGGCGCAGTGAGGAATGCAAGCTTCTCCGCCGCCTCGTCAATTGTTTCGGCTGCGCCCCCGGCAGCCATCTGCGCCTTTGCGAGAATCGTTTCCCTTATTTCCTCTTTGGGCGGGGCGATTGGCTTGCTTAGCTCCTCTGGCTCTTTCGCATCGTGGTCAATGTCGAAATCGAATTCCCCGTCTTCCCATTCTTCAGCGCCCTTTTTCGGCGCTTGCCCGTCTTCGGAAACTTCTTTTTCCTCTTCCTCCGAGCTTTCGGAAGTTTCTGCTTCATCATCTTCTTTCTTTTCGCGGGGCGCTGGCGCTCCCCCTCCAATTTCCTCTTTCACTTCCTCGCCTTCCTGCCCTTTCTTCGGCCTCCCGCGTTTTCTTGGCGCTGGCTTTGGCTGCTCTTCTGCGGGGGTTTCTCCTATCCCTTCACCTTGCGCTTTTTCCCCTGCCCCGCTTTCTTTTGCTTCATCATCCCCGGCGCCAGTTTCTTCCCCCACTGGGCCTTCTTCTTCCTGTTCTTCCTTCATTTCCTCGGCTGCCTTGTCCGCCGCATCCTTCTCCTCTTCGGTTTCATCGTCCTCTTCTTCCCATTCCTCTTCCGCATCCCCGCCAGCGACTTCTTCATCGTTTTTGTCAATGGCCTCACGCACCTTCCCTATTTCGGCCTTCTTGCCCTTCAGCACTTCCTCGAAAATGTCTGTTTCAGCGGGGTTTACCTTGGTTTTCTCAACCCCCTCATCCTCGCCGAAATCTCGGGGCCGCTCGCCTTTGGCGTCGATTTCAGGATTTTCCTTTACCATAAAACCCAATTAATAATAGAATTAGAGAATATATAAGTTGCTCTCCTCCGCGTTTTTACGCGAAGTGGTCATACCCGAATTTTGTCAGTTCTTGTTTTGCGCTATTCTTTTCAAGAAAAACCTTGCTGCCAGAGGTTATTCTTCCAACGGCGGTGCCAAGCTTCTTCGCCCTGCCCTCGTATTTTTTTGGCACCGTGAAAACAAGTTCGAAGTCTTCCCCCCCGAAAAGGGCGCAATCTACTGGATCCTCTCCTAGTGCGGCGGCCGCTTTCCTAGTTTCTTCATTGATTGGTATTTTTTCAGCAAAAAGTATTGCCCCCTTCCCGCTCGCGAGGCAGATGTTCCTTACTTCAGAGGCAAGGCCATCGCTTACATCCTCCATTGCATTTGCAATTGCGGCAATTTTGCGCGAAACATCCATCCGCGCTTTCGGCTCGAGGTGCCTTTTCTTCACCGAATCAAAGCCATCCATTTTCCGCTGGAAGAGCTTGAGGCCTGCTGTTGAGGCTCCCAGATTTCCAGTAACAAAAATCAAGTCCCCCTCCTTTGAGCATGAGCGGAGCGGGAGCCTTTTCCTTTTCTTGAGTTCGCCGATAAGGGTGATGTTTACAACAATGAGTTCACCGTGAGTTGTGTCCCCTCCGAGCACATCAATCCCGTTTTCCTCGGCGGATTCGTAAATCCCGCCATAAAACCCGTCAATGAATTCAACAGTCGTTGCTTTTGGCAGGCAGATGGAGATGAACGCATATAATGGCTTTCCGCCCATTGCTGCAATGTCACTAACGTTTGATTCCATGGCTTTTATTCCAATCTGCCGTGGGAGAAAGTAATCCAGGGAAAAATGGTCGCGTTCGACAAGCATGTCAGTGGTTACAGCCAGGAGCTTTCCTCCAAACTCTATTACCGCAGCATCATCACCGATGCCTACTACAACTTCCCTGTGCTTTGGCCGACGGGAAATGCGTTTGATGAACGCAAATTCGCCGCCGATTTCACTCAGGAGCACAGAAGCCACCACAGATGAAAACCAAGTTGAGGCTCAGTTTCTTTGGGCAACTGTCTTCTGCTCCTTTTTCTTTGCGCCGGAAAGTTTTTCATGCACTATTTGTGCCGCCTTTTCGCCGCTCAGGAACATCGCGCCAAAGATTGGGCCCATGCGCGGCAGGCCAAAGGTACTGTTGACCGCCATTCCGCAGACCACAAGCCCAGGGTATAGTTCCTCCGTCCTTTCGACAGTTACCCTCTCGGCTTCTTCTGCCCACATGCTTCCTTCCCTGCCCCTTACCGGGAAGCCTATTTTGTCCCCGGCAACAGATGCTATTTCAGTAGCATGGCCCGAGGCATCTACAACCATTTTTGCCCTGAACGCCAAGGGGTCAACGCATGTGACCCATTCGGGGTACTCTGAAACAACGTGCCAATTCGCGACTACTCCCTTGATTCCCTCTTTGCCCCTATAGATTACGTCAACCACTTCAATTGCATTCAACATCTTTGCCCCTGCATCGAATGCCTTTGCAAGGAGCTTTGTAGCAACCTCGTGCGCATCCCCAACATACAGGCCCGCCTTATAGGGCTTCATTGACTTGACACCTGCCTCCTCGAGCAGATACATTGCATCCTTTTCTATAACTAGCTTGTTCATCAGCATCCCACCAAGATACATGCCGCCTCCTGGCTTGATGTTCTTTTCGATTATGACCGTCTTGTAGCCCTTCTCGGCAAGCTTCCATGCAGCTATCGTGCCCGAAGGCCCGGCACCGACAACTATCACGTCAACATCCGTGCAGTCATACAACTCCTTCATGTACTCCGAAATGATTGCCTGTGAAATGTCTTTTTCATCAATACTCATCTCGATTCCCTTTACCATACAAAACCACCTCTCAAAACCAAGTAAGGAAATTACGCATCAAACCCTCTTTACCCAGACAGTGTTCCCACGCAGGAAATAGCGCAGGAGCCCCCTTTGTGCCATACCTTTGTCCCTCAGCTCTGCCTGTACTTCCATTGAAAGAGTCCTTAGATTCACTTTTCCCTTGTGCCTCAACAAACCACCACACCAAAAACAAGCAATAAACCAAATAAAAATTTGATGCCCATCCAAAAAACCCTTGCAAAACTATTTTTTTGAAAAAAGCTCCTCTACCTTGACGAACGACCCGTCATTTTCCTGCTTCGCATACTTGTGCCTAGTCTTTACGCCTGTGCGTTTTTCATTGAACGTTTCCATTCCCCTTGTCTTCTGGTCAAGGCGCATTGAACAAAAATCAGGGCCGCACATGGAACAAAAGTCAGCACCGGTGGAAAGGTCCTGCTGCCTGTACTCACGCGCCCTGTCAGGGTCAAGGGAAAGCGCAAACTGCTTTTCCCAGTTCATTTCATAGCGTGCCCTTGAAAGCTCATCATCCCTATCCCTTGCGCCTTGCACGCCTTTCGCGATGTCGGCTGCATGCGCAGCAATCTTGTACGCAATTATGCCCTCGCGCACGTCAACCGCGTTAGGCAACCCAAGGTGCTCCTTTGGCGTGACATAGCACAAATAGTCAGCGCCATAAAATCCGGCCATTGCAGCGCCGATTGCCGAGGAAATATGGTCATAACCAGGGGAAATGTCTGTCACTAGCGGGCCCAGGACATAGAATGGCGCGCCATGGCAATGTTTTTTTTGTAGTTCCACGTTCAGTTTTATTTCGTGCATGGGGATATGCCCTGGCCCCTCAACCATTACTTGGACTCCTTCTTCCCAGCAGCGCAGCGTCAGTTCCCCGAGTGTCTTGAGTTCGGCAATCTGCGCTTTGTCGGTCGCGTCATGGAGGCACCCCGGCCTCAAGGAATCACCGAGGCTCATTGTTATATCATGCTCCGCAAAAATCCCGAGTATCTGGTCAAACACCTGGTACAAGGGGTTCTCTTGCATGTGCACCGACATCCAGCGCTGCATGATGCTGCCTCCGCGCGAAACAACCCCCGTTATCCTACCTTTCGTGAGCGGGAGGTGTTCTAACAGAATTCCAGAGTGTATAGTCATGTAGTCAACCCCCTGGCGTGCCTGCCTCTCAATAACATCCAAAAAATCTTCAGGCTTGAGGTCATCAATAGTCCCTTTTTCCTCAACCACCTGGTAGGTTGGAACTGTTCCGATGGGAATTGTCGCTTCATCGATTATTGCCTGCCTTATTTCATCCAGGTTGCCCCCCGTGCTCAGATCCATTGCGGTATCGGCACCATACTTCATGCAAACCCTGACCTTTTCAACCTCTTCCCCAATGGACGCCCTGACCCTCGAGGCACCAATGTTGGCGTTGATTTTTGTCGTAAGCCCTTTCCCAATCCCTATGGGGCTCAGCTTTTTCTTCAAGTGATTTGTATTTGCTGGGATAATTACCCTTCCCTCGGCAATTTCCTGGCGGAGCTTCTCCGCTTCAATGTTCTCTTTTCGGGCAACAGTTTCCATTTCCCCGGTGATTATGCCTTGCTTAGCGAGATGCATCTGTGTGACCATGGGCAACCAACTCCTTTTCCTTGCACGAACGGATTATTTCGCGGACTTTCTTCACTTCACCGTAAACATCATTTGTTGAAACAATTCCGGAAATCATTGCAGCAGAATCAGCGCCAGCCTCAATTACAGAGGCCACATTAAAGCGTTTTATGCCGCCTATTGCCACCAAGTGCCTTGAAACAACTTTGCGTACCTGCCTAACCACTTCCAATCCAATGGGCTGGGTGTCATGGTGCTTTGTTGTTGTATGGAAAATATGCCCAAGGCTCAAATAATCAGCCCCAAGTTTTTCCGCTTCGATAGCCTGCTGCACTGTATGCACAGTGTAGCCGATTATCGCGCTAGGCATAACCCGACGTATGATTTCCACTGACAGGTCATCCTGGCCTACATGTATCCCGTCAGCGCTCACAGCTAATGCGATGTCAAGCCTGTCATCAACAATGAACTCTGCTCTTCCGGCGCACATTTTCCTTAGCTTGAAAGCCTCCGCATACATCTCGTTGGTAGGCCTGCCTTTTTCTCTGTACTGGACAATCTTTGCCCCTGCATCAAGTGCCTCACCTACGTCGCTGAAAATCCCGTTGCGGGAAAGCCTTGAGTCAGTAATGAAATATAAGTCCCAATCTTTTACAGCTTCCGCTCTGTAATCCAAAAAAAACAGCCTTCCAAGGAAGACTCGGAAACAAACAGTTTTAAACACTCAGAAAACAAAAGATAGAAGAACGCCTATTGACGTAATCAGGGTTTTTTTCTTTTTAATATCGTTTCTAAAGTAGTCTTATTTTTTGCGATAAAACTTGTCCATTAGGCAATAGCGTTATGAATTCTGAGAGTTGCGACTTCCAACTCGTCAAGCCTGAAAATAAGTTGCCATTGTATTGGTACTTTGAATAAATAAGTAACCTTGCAGGGCTGCTTATTGTGGCCCAAGTTTATACTCCGGGTCAGATTATTTGTGTACCTTTCATGCCTTTGAAGTGTGTGTCGCTTGTTATCAATGTTGCGTTGTTGAGCTTTGCAGTTGAGTAGATTAATGAATCTGCCATTGGCAGGTTGCTTGTGGTGCTTGTTTTTGCTGCATCCAGCGCGGTTCGGCTGTCGGTGTCCTTTATTGCGGAGCTGCTGATTATGTAAGCCACTGCTTTGCTTGCCTTGGCCTCGCCGAAAGTTATTTTTACGCGCCTGAAGACTTCGTAAATGATTATTGGCGAGGATATTATGGATTGCCCGGCGTGCTTTTTGATGAGTTTTGCGAATGGCTGGGCTTTCTTGCCGTTACCAAAATATTCTATCCAGCCGCTTGAATCAATCAAAACGTTCACTGTGGTCACGCAAACCCTCTGGTGAAATGCCTTTGAGCATGCCCATGGCGTTCTCTATGCCGCCTACCTTTACCAATTCTATTGAGTCACCTTTTTCGAGAATGACGATTTTGTCCCCAGGCCTGAACTTTAGGGCTTCACGGGCTTTTTTTGGTATGACTATCTGGAACTTGCTTGAAAGCGTCACGGTTTCCATGAGAATAACAACCGCCTAAAAGATTAAATGCTTTACTATAGTGGTATCGATCAATAAAAGTAAGACAAATAGCCCATGCTTATGTTTGCCTTTAAAAGACATGTTTGTTCTGCCTTTCACTACTCGCTTCTGCCCCGCGGGTGGAACCCGTGCCCCGGCTTCCTGTGCGGCCCTGCCCTTGAATGGCCCATGTGGCCGCCGCTTCCGCCATGCCCTGCCGGCCTGTGGCTTCTTCCGGGCCCCGCGTGCCCGCGTCCGCCGCCAAAACCGGAGTGCCCGTGCCCTGCGCCAAAGCCTGAATGTGAGCGCCCCGCGCCATAGCCTGTGCCTCTCTGCCCCCTTCCGTGCCCGCCGAAAGGACGGCCGCCCTGCATTCTGCGGGGCTTGAACTGCCTGTGCAAAACAACGTGTTCGGCTTCAGGGGTCTGCTCGCCCTTTATCGCTATGGAAGTGTTCCTGAGAATGTCCCTGAAAAGGTAGTGGTCTGAAGGCGCGAGAAGGGTTATCGCCTTGCCGTTCGCGCCCGCGCGCGCGGTCCTGCCGATCCTGTGGATGTAGTCTTCCTGGGACTGCGGGACATCGTAGTTGTAAATGAAATTGACCCCCTTTATGTCAAGCCCCCTTGCCGCGACATCCGTTGCAACGAGGATGTCGATGCTGCTCTTGTGCAATGATTCGAGCGCGCGCAGCCTTCTCCCCTGCGTGAGGCCTCCGTGTATCGCGAGCGCATTGACCCCGTTTTTGCTAAGGTTCTTTGCCACGACATCCACTTCGCTCCTCGTCCTGCAAAAGACAAGCGAGAGCCCGGCCGCGTTCTGCTTCAAGAGGTGCACGAGCACTGAGAACTTTTCCCCGCCTGAAACATCATAATAAACCTGTTCGAGCAAATTGGTCTCGACAAACGCCTCGCTCTGGATGAGTGAAGGCTTGCGCATGTGCTTTTCCGCAATCCTGTCAACATCCCTTGTGATGGTCGCGCTGAAAAGGAGTGTCTGCCTATGGCCCGGCAGATGGCTCATTATCCTTTCGACATCGTTGATGAACCCCATGTCCGCCATCCTGTCGGTTTCATCGAGAACGAAAAACTTCACCGAAGAGAGGTGGAGCGTGCGCTGGCCTATGTGGTCCAAAACCCTCCCCGGGGTCCCAACAGCAATTTCGGAAGTCTTCAGGCCCTGCACTTGCTGGCCATACCCGACCCCGCCATAAACTTCAGCAATCCCCACATGCTTGTACTTGCCCAAATCCCTCATTGACTGAGCGACCTGCACGCACAGCTCCCTTGTAGGAGTAAGTATTAGCGCCTGCACCCCTTTTCCCCTTACAACTTTTTCAAGGATAGGAAGGCCGAAAGCGGCCGTCTTTCCCGAGCCTGTCTTCGACTGCCCTATGATGTCGTGGCCTTTCTGTATTTCGGGAATCGTCTTGAGCTGTATGCTCGTAAATTCCGAATAGCCCATTTCCTTTATAGCCTTGACCAGCTCAGGGTCAAGGGTTATCCCACCAAGATTCAATCAAACCACTGTTAAAAGAAATTGAAGCGGACACTTTATAAAACCATGAACGCCGGGCTTTTTTTCAGAGAAATTCCACATTTTTCAGGTTTTTGAAGTGGGTATCGCCAGTTACCACGATGGCGCCTAGTTTTTTTGCCGTCGCCAAGACAATTGCGTTGGAGAGGCCAAAGTTGTTGTCGTATTTTTTCCTGACAGCGTGCTTCATTTTTCCGGCGTTTTGTGCAACCTTCATGTCAAGCTCAACTATGGCGGAGTTGGTTTCGATAAAATCCAGGTCTCTCTCAAAATAGCCGTGATTTTCCCTGCTATATTTGTCCGCAAGTTCGGCTATGACTATTGTAGGGGTGAAACAGTTTTTCATCTCAATTATCTGCCTGACTTTTTCGCCGGTTTTCGTGCCCTGGAAATACTCTATCCATGCGTGGCTGTCAAGCACGTATTTAGAGCTCGTGAAAATCATCCTCATCCCTCTTGAAGGGCTTCATTTCCGGGTGCGCGCCGAACATGCTTTTCGGTATCCTTACTTCCTTGCTCGCCATTTTCCTTATTGCCTTGTCGTATGACTTGACCCCATATTTCCTTTTTATCTTCTCGAGGATTGCAACTGTGGACTTTTCGACTTGTATGGTTGTGGTATCCAAGTAATCACCCATATTACTATAGCTATAGTTATATTTAACTTCGCTTGCCATTTGCCCTATCACCTATAAAGCGCCCACGCCTTCATTTTCTGCTGGCCGATTTCGTGCAGGCTTGTTTCAACCGCCCTGCGCAGCTCGTGCAGCTCCTGCTCGTCGCGTATCTCTATTCTGGTTTTCTTGTCTATTAGTTTCGGGAAGCCGTTTTCGCCCCTGATAACATATATCTCTCCGTCCGCGCTCTGCGAGCCTGAGAGGATTTCCCTAACCCGCTCCATTCCCTTTCCAAGTTTTGCATGCGTCCTCTTCACGCACTGGGAGCAGCACCTGATTGGGTTTTCCGCATAGTATCTTAGGGGCTTGCAGCTGGTTTTTTTCACAAGGCCGGCGCCAATAAGTTCGGAGAGCATTTTGTACACCGTGGCGTGCGCGAGCCCAGCTTCCATTATTATTTCCTCGCCGCTCTTAGGCTCGACTTTCCACAAAAGCCTGTAGACAAGAACGTGGTTTGCGGAAAAGTCAGGAAAGATGTGCCTGAAGAACCCAAGCAGCTCGTTTATTTCGCCATTCAATTGCCAAATCCCACTAAACTGGGCTTGCGCAATTAATATTGCTTGGGTTGAAAAAGCATCAACACGCCGGTTGATTGCCGCTCTCGAAAATAAAATTTCACCAACCCAACGCAAGCCTCCGCCTTTAGACGTGGGTCAATGCCGGCTTGCGTTCCGTTGACGGACTTCATGGCGCCATTGGGAAGCCCACGCCTTTAGGCGTGGGAGGCGTCACCAATCCAGACTGGGCGACTACGTCGCCCTACAGGGAAACCCGGCACTTTAGTGCCGGGAGGATGTCACGAAAGGTCGAGGTGGGTGCTGTAGAGGAATGCAGCATCCTTCTCGTGCTTTTTGAGCGCCTCGTAGACAAGTATCGAGAGGTGCGAGCTCGAAACCTCCTGCCCGCCTTTGGCAAGTTTGGCCTTGACTTCCTTTAGCACCATTTCCGCAATCTTCTCACTCTTTTTTTCATCAAGGTGCGCGTTGAGGCAGGCGGCGTACGCGGAGCCATAGAGCTTTTTGTCGTCGAACTTTTCCCTGTGCCCTCCCCTCTTTACTGTGTAAATGATTTTTTTGCCTTTTTTCCTTTCAGCCAATGTTTATCACCCCGTTCGCTATGAGTATGAGCACCCAGCCGAGGAAGACCAGCAGCAACCCCATCGCAAGCCTCATGAAGCCCCTGTTGTCCTGCTTCCACCTCTTTATGTCCTGCACCTTCGCAATTCCGAAATAAACGATGAATAGTATAGCGAGCAGGGGGAGCACGAATATGAAGTTGTAGAGCAGCATCAGCAGGAACGCGGTGAAATCAAAGTTCTGCGAAAGCACAGTTATTATTGCAAGGTACGGAGCGCCTGTGCAGGGGAGCTCTACCGCCGCCACAAATGCCCCCAAAAAAATTACTCCCGGAAGCGTGAGGTTTTTTGAGAGGTTATGGATTTTTTTCGCGTATTCTGGCGAGATTGCGAGCGAAAACCCCTGCCCATACCAATAGAAATCCTTTATTTCAACAAGGCCTGCTGCAATCACAAGGACTGCGACCCCTATCGAGATGTACTCCGCTATCACAATCGGCATCTGGACAAAGAAGTAAATCAGCCCAAGCCCTGCGAGAAGGTAAGTGGCATACACAGCCGCAATGTAGGCAAGCCCGAACTTTAGCAGTGCCTGCTTCGTTTTCGCCCCCGTGAGCACGGTTGAAACGAGCAGCATAAGCACGCCTATCGCGCAGGGGTTGATTGAATCAATCGCTGCCGTGACAACCACCGTGCCAAGCGCCGGGAGCACCGCTTCAACCGCCATTCGGCACACCTCCCTTTGAATCAAAAACTATGCGGATGTAATCGCCGGGCGGCACCTGCGAGTAAGGGGCGATAACATAATCGTCGAATTCGTAATTCGGCTTTCCGTTCACGTAGAGCATGACTTTTCCTGGCCTGCCGCTGCACAGATCGCCGTTGCTTTTTTCCAAAACACTTCCGTCTTTGAGCACTACCTTCAATTGTTCACTGGAGAATTCCCCTTTGATGGAGTGGAAGTATTCCCCCAGCGAAACGTCTTCAAGCTCCTTTACCGTCCCTTCGACGTGTATCCTGTAATCGTTGTGGTTGTGCAGCAGGCTTTCGCCTTCCCTCCCTTCAATGCCTTCCGATTCCCCGAGCGCAAGCCTTTCCCCGCAGGCCCACACTTCGTAGTCCGCATGCCAGTGCACCGGCCCGCCTGTTGCCGAATCGAGGTTTTCCTTCACGGTTGTCCCAACCACATAAAGGGTCGAGATTGCAATCGTTGCCACTATTATGGAATAGCATATTTTTTTTGCCTGCGCGCCCATCTTCTCCGCTGAAAGTACGGAAAAACCTACCACTGCGAGTATTATTGCCGTGGAAACGCCGAGCCAGAAAACTTCGTTGCCGCCGCTCTGCGCGCCTTCTTCAGAGTGCGCGAAAACAAGGCCGGCTGCGAGGAGCAGGAAAATTGCCGCGAGCACTGCCCTGGTCATCTTGGATTCCTCAACAGAACTCGCAAATGTGCGCTTCGCTTTCCTTTCCCGCTTTCTTCGGGGTTTTCGCTTTTCCCCGCCCTTTTTTTTTCTTTGCCAAATCCATGCCTCTTTGCCAGGAACTAATAAGCGATTCCAGATATTTAAGCGTTTGCGAGCGGGAAATCCCACTGCTTTAGCTGTGGGATGAGAGCGAGCATCTATTTTTGTCCTGAAAAATCAGTATATTTCCTGAGGCGCGCGCCTGCGCGCCGTCAGGAGGCTTTACGCCATGAACGATAGTA